>NZ_BAAHXQ010000003.1:382500-384606 GCF_054656675.1 Hydrogenophilus hirschii | reverse complement strand
GAGGAAAAAAGAAACGCCACCGACCCAAATAGGGAGCAGCCCCTCACAACAAAAAGAAAACCGCGATGAATTATACGTGAAGGCTTTCCGGCCCACGAAGCGTAAACGTCAAACGCCCATCTTTTGGGATGGGCGTTTGGTGTTTGGGTTTGACTGGTTTGGGTTGTTGGGTTGAGTCTGACGATGACCTACTTTCCCGAGGAGTGTTCCTCAGTATCATCGGCGCTGCCTTGTTTCACGGTCCTGTTCGGGATGGGAAGGCGTGGTGCCAAGGCGCTATGGTCGTCAGACTCGAAGCTGGTGTGACGCTTTGGAACGGCGTGTGGGTTTTAGGTAGGGGGTGCGTTTTGGGTGATGTGTGTGTGGGTTTATGTGGCGTTACGGCCATAGGATCAAGCCGGTCGGGCAATTAGTACGGCTCAGCTCAACGCCTTGCAGCGCTTACACATGCCGCCTATCAACGTGGTGGTCTTCCACGGCCCTGATCGGGAAGTCTCATCTTGGGGTGAGTTTCGCGCTTAGATGCTTTCAGCGCTTATCTCTTCCGCACTTAGCTACCCGGCGGTGCCACTGGCGTGACAACCGGTACACCAGAGGTGCGTCCACTCCGGTCCTCTCGTACTAGGAGCAGCTCCCCTCAAACTTCCTACGCCCACGGCAGATAGGGACCAAACTGTCTCACGACGTTTTAAACCCAGCTCACGTACCTCTTTAAATGGCGAACAGCCATACCCTTGGGACCGACTACAGCCCCAGGATGAGATGAGCCGACATCGAGGTGCCAAACACCGCCGTCGATGTGAACTCTTGGGCGGTATCAGCCTGTTATCCCCAGAGTACCTTTTATCCGTTGAGCGATGGCCCTTCCATGCGGGACCACCGGATCACTAGGACCTGCTTTCGCACCTGCTTGGCTTGTGGGCCTTGCAGTCAAGCACGCTTATGCCCTTGCACGTACAGCGCGATTTCCGACCGCGCTAAGCGTACCTTCGTGCTCCTCCGTTACCTTTTGGGAGGAGACCGCCCCAGTCAAACTGCCTGCCATGCACGGTCCCGGGTGGGGATGCACCCACCGCGGTTAGAACCTCGATGGGGCCAGGGTGGTATTTCAAGGACGGCTCCACCGAAGCTGGCGCCTCGGCTTCTTTGCCTCCCACCTATCCTACACAGGCCACATCAAAGTCCAATGCAAAGCTGCAGTAAAGGTTCATGGGGTCTTTCCGTCTAGCCGCGGGTAGATTGCATCTTCACAACCACTTCAATTTCGCTGAGTCCCAGCAGGAGACAGTGGGGCCACCGTTACGCCATTCGTGCAGGTCGGAACTTACCCGACAAGGAATTTCGCTACCTTAGGACCGTTATAGTTACGGCCGCCGTTTACCGGGGCTTCGATCAGGAGCTTGCACCCCATCACTTAACCTTCCGGCACCGGGCAGGCGTCACACCCTATACGTCCACTTCCGTGTTTGCAGAGTGCTGTGTTTTTATTAAACAGTCGCAGCCCCCGATTCTCTGCGACCCCCAAGCGCTTCAGGGGCAAGCCCTTACACGCTCAGGGGCACACCTTCTCCCGAAGTTACGGTGTCAATTTGCCGAGTTCCTTCTGCTGGGTTCTCTCAAGCGCCTTGGTGCTTTGACACCAGCCCACCTGTGTCGGTTTGCGGTACGGTCACCTTGCAACTGAAGCTTAGAGGCTTTTCCTGGAAGCTTGGGATCGCGCCTAGCGAAGAACCGAAGCTCTTCGCCCCGTCACCTCTCGTCGTTGCCGGGCGGATTTGCCTACCCAGCCTGACTACCGGCTTAGACCAGGGCGTCCAACACCTGGCGGCGCTACCCTTCTTCGTCCCCCCATCGCATTGCAAGGTGGTACGGGAATATTGACCCGTTTCCCATCGACTACGCCTTTCGGCCTCGCCTTAGGGGCCGACTAACCCGACGCCGATGAACGTTGCGTCGGAAACCTTGGGCTTTCGGCGAAGGGGCTTTTCACCCCTTTTATCGCTACTCATGTCAGCATTCGCACTTCGGATACCTCCAGCGTGCCTCTCGACACACCTTCGCAGGCTTACCGAACGCTCCCCTACCACGCACACATTGCTGTGTGCA
>NZ_BAAHXQ010000003.1:0-377500 GCF_054656675.1 Hydrogenophilus hirschii | reverse complement strand
AAGCGCTCGTTCATCGGGATCCCGCCGATCGCGAGCTGGGGGCCCTTCACCTGTTCCGGCCCCATCGCCACCTGCTGCGCTTCGTTGAGTTCCGGCGTGGTACCGAACGGGAAGAGGCTTTTGAAGACCTTTATTTCGTTTTCTGCGGAGCGCGCCGCAGCGAGTTCGATTCCTTCCAACCCCAACAGCAGTGCGTCAGCTTGCGCCGATAAAGTACGCTCGATTCGCGCGTCGAGCCGCCGCGACTCCACCTGCCAGACGACGAAGGCGCTCACGACGATGAAGATGAGCGTGACCACCGCGGCGCTGAGTGCGATGCGCCGGGTCAACGACTCTCCATTCATTTTTTCTGTCTCCTACTGGGGTAACGATTCCACTATTATCGGCGATCGGGAAAAAAACTTGAGCGGTTTTCGCGGTAAGATCATCCTATGATCCCAGTTTCGCTATTCTGCCGCGCGTTCGCGCGCCGCTTCGCGGATCGCTTCTTGGCCACCAACTGCTGGGAGGTTGCCGGAGGGCTCGCGTTTACCACGCTGTTGGCGCTGGTGCCCGTCGCCACCTTGACGATCCTCTTTTTCCGAACGGTGCCGGCGTTCGCGAAGCTGGGTGAGGCGCTGCGCGAATTTCTCACTGCGAATCTGCTTCCGGAAGCGGCGGCGACGATCATCACCCAATACGCCGAAGCGTTTACCACCAATGCCGGGCAACTCACCGCGTTGGGCTCCACGATGCTGGTTTTCACGTCGGTGTTGCTGCTCGCGACCGTCGAAGATGTCTTCAACCGCATCTGGAATGCGCGGCGCGCCCGGGGTTGGGCCAGGCGGCTGACGCTCTACTGGTTCGTCTTGACCGCGGGACCACTTCTTGTCGGCGGCAGCATCGCCGCGGCACGTGCATTGGCGCAAGAGGCGTCCGAATTCGCTGGCCACGCGTCTTGGTCGGACCAGGTGCTCGCCGTCTTCGTGCCGCTCTCGCTCTTGTGGCTCTTCTTCAGTTTTCTTTATTATGCCGTCCCGCACCACCCCGTGCGGGGTCGAATCGCGGCAACCGCCGGTCTGATCGTGGCGGTGCTCTTTCTGTTGCTGCAGAAGGGGTTTGGTTGGTTCGTCGCCACCATCCCCACCTATACGTTGATCTACGGCGCGTTTGCCACGTTGCCGATCTTCTTGCTCTGGCTCTATTCGCTCTGGCTGCTGATTTTGAGCGGTGCGGTTGCCGCCGCGGCGTTCGAAGAGACCAACGCGGAGATCAAAAGCATGCCGCACTTTCCGGGGTATGAGGCGTTGGCTGCATTCACGATCCTGGAAACGTTGTGGGCTGCGCAGAAGGTGGGCAAGACAGTCGATCAAGAGGAGCTGTGGCACGCTGCGCAGTTGCCCCCGCACGAGTGCGAACGGCTGCTGGATGCGCTGACGGCGCGTGGATGGATCGAGCGCAGCGAAAAGGGCGCATGGCTGGCTGCGATCGCACCGCAGGTGTTGTCACCGGCGCACGTTCTGGCTGCGTTTGCGCTCGACCTCGATGCGTGGCGCCAACATGCGCAGACCCCAGGCGCACGATGGCTCCCCGAGCAGCTTCGGCCCGCTGCGCACGCGTTGGCGCAGCCCTTTGCGTCGTTACGCGAGGAAACTGCCCCGACACAAAGGGAAGAGAACCGCAATTTGCCTTCTGATTCCGCGGGTTGAGCTGACCGAACGGGGGCGTTGCGTGCGCGCTATTTATTCCCTTTTGCGGATAATTTCTGACGCTCTTCGGCAATCGCCGCAGCAACGGCTTGGTGGGCCTCTTCGTTTCCTTCGGTGAGTGGCAAGAGCTGCTCCCAGTAACGAATCGCGGTTGCCGGGTCGTCGTTCGCAGACGCGGCTGCCCCTGCGAGCGCAAGCGCGCGGGGTGATTGCGGCGCAAGTTCGACGGCCTGCTTGATCAGCTTGACCGCATCGCCGTTGAAGCCACCATTCGCCGCTGCGAGCAGTTCGCCCCAATCGAGCAAAACGTCTGGATCGGCCGGGATTTTGTCGCCGATGGCGCGCCACGTCGCCTGCACTGCCTCGGCATCTTCCAGCACCATGTAGGAGCGCGCCAGCATCCGCCACCCCGGTACATCGTCGGGTTGCTGCGCCAAGCGTTCAGCCAACCGCGCCACCAATTGGCGGATGCGCTCGGGCGTGATGCCGCCGTTCTGATTGACAGTGCGCGCGGCCTGCGTGGCAGCAACCACCCGGGCATCATCGGCCCATTGGGGCGATCCCACCACAAGGTAAAACGCGGCTGCGGAAAAGAGTGCCATTCCCAGCGCACCGACTGCCCATCCCGGTTGCGCTGCATCATGCACGAGCTTCTGCCCGCTATCCGGAACTTCGTCGCCGGGCGTTGCCTGCGCAGTCGTTTCCGCCGCAGCCGTCTCGGCCAAGATCCGGGCGCGAAGCTCATCGAGCGCGAGACGAAACGCGTCGTCGTCGATCCGCCCGGCGCGGTGATCGGCTTCGAGCTGCGCTTTTTCCGCCTGGAGCGCAGCAATCACGGCGTCGCGGTGGCTTACCGGCGTACGGGTTCGCACACCGCGCATGAGCGGCCACAGCACGAAGAGCAACACGCCAAGCGCGGTTGCGACACTCAAGAGTATCCATGCGGTCACGAGGATTCCTTTGCTACGCGCGTTTCCGTTTTACTGGGGGAATCACCAACCAGCAACGCGTCGGCCTGCGCCTTGGCCGCCTCGTCGAGGGTGGCTCCCACGCCACTTTGCTGCTGGCGCCGCCGTAAGCCAGACCATAACCCGAAGAGCCCCAGCGCCGCCAATGCGAAAGGGCCGACCCAAAGCAAGAGCGTGCGCGCATCGAAAGGGGGTTCGAAGAGCACGAACTCACCATAGCGCGCAACGAGAAAATCGACGATCTCCTGTTCGCTTTTCCCTGCTTGCAGCATGGCGCGTACTTGGTTCATCAAATCGTGCGCCAATTCGGCGTTCGATTCGGCAATCGACTGGTTTTGGCAGACCACACAGCGTAGCCGGTGCCCCAAAGCCAGTGCGCGCCGTTCGAGTTCAGGATCGTGTAACGGTTGCGCGCGTTGCTCCGCGGCTGGCGCGGCAGCCCAACTCGGCGCCACCGCGCTGAAAGCAATTGCAATCAACAGCCAACCCAGCGTCGCGTCGACGCGAAGGCGGCCCGCCGCGTACCGCCTCAGGACTGCCAACAGAGACTGCACGCACCGCCTCATGACCCCTCCTGGAGCGCCAACCATTTGGCGCGCAACTGATCCTGCCAAACTTCTGGTGTGATCGGCCCGATGTGCTTGTAGCGGATCACCCCTTTGGCGTCGATGAAGAAGGTTTCGGGCGTGCCATAGACGCCGTAATCGATCGCAGCACGGCCGGTGAGATCAACTACCAGATCGGCGTAGGGGTCGCCGCCCGTTTTCAGCCACGCGCCAATACGCTGCCACGCCAATTGCGCTTCGGCTTCCGGAGACAATTTGCGCGCGTCGAGTCCGGCATCGCCGCGAATCTCTTTATAGTTGAAGCCGATGATGCGCACCCCCTCTTGTTTGAGGCGCATCAACGTTGCGTGCTCTTGGCGGCACGAAACGCACCACGTCGCCCAGACGTTGAGCAAATAGGGCTTTCCTGCCCATGCCGCAGGCGTCACGGTGACAGCGGGTTCCGCAAAGCGCGGCAAGGTGAAATGGGGCGCAGTTTTGCCAATGAGTGGAGATGGGATCTCACGGGGGTTCAGGCGAAAGCCAACCGCAAAGAGCACGACGAGCCCCAGGAACACCACCAGCGGTACCACATATTTCCAGCGCATCAATAGGCTCCTCTTCGAAGTCGCAACCCCGCTACGAGCGAACGATCCCACTCAAACCAATCGCCACCGCGATCGACAACGGCGGTCACACCCGCACCCCCACTGCGCCAGCAGGCACCGCCAGATGGGCCCGTTGCCGCCGGTAGCGGCGGTCGAGCGCGGCAACGGCCCCACCCACCGCCATCAGCAACGGGCCAAGCCAGAGAAAGAGCACCATCGGTTTATAGAAGAGCATCACCACCCACTCACTTTCGTTCACCGGGTCGCCCAGCGATACGTAGATGTCGCGCCGCCACGTCGTGTCGATCGCCGCTTCGGTCATCGGCATCGCGGAGAAATGGTAGTTGCGTTTTTCGGGGTGCAGCACCGCGACGGGTTTTCCGTCCGCTGTCGTGACCACGATCGTCCCACGCATCGCGGTGTAGTTCGGCCCTGGTTTTTCTTCGACGCCTTGGAAGCGGAACCGATAGCTGGCCAGCTCCGCGACCTGCCCCGGCGCCATTTTGACGTCGAGCCGCGCTTCGAACGCACCCAACAGCGTCGCGCCCATGATGAAGACGCCAACCCCCAGATGAGCCAACCACATCCCCCACCACGAACCGGGAATGCGGGAGAGCCGCTCAGAAATGCTCTGACCTTCCGCGCGGTTCTGCAGCCGCTCCCAGAGTAACCGGGCACTGCCCCAAGTGACCCAGAGCGTGAGCCAGAGCCCCAGCCACGCGCGCAAGGTCACGTGGTCGGCCGCCGCCAGCAACGCCAGCGCCGCCGATGCCGTCACCACGAAATCGAGCACCAGGCGCTTGCTCAGCCGTCGCCAATCGTCCTGTTTCCAGCGCAAGAACGGGGATATCGCCATGAAGAACACCGCTGGTGTCATCAGCGGGACGAAGACCGCAACGAAGTAGGGTTCGCCCACTGAGAGCTTGCCAAGCCCCAACGCATCCATCAACAGCGGATAGACGGTGCCCAACAGGACGGCAAGCGCCGCCGCACTCATCAAGACGTTATTGACCAGAAGCGTCGCTTCCCGCGAAAACCAACCGAACGCGCCACCGCCTGCGAGCATTGGCGCACGCCAAGCGAAGAGCGCGAGCGACACCCCGACCGTTACCGCCAGCAACCCCAGAATGAAAAGGCCGCGCGACGGGTCGGAGGCAAACGCATGGACCGAAGTAATCACGCCGGAACGGACCAGAAACGTCCCCAACAGCGACAGAGAAAACGCGGCGATCGCCAAAAGGACGGTCCAAGCGCGAAACGCGCCACGCTTTTCGGTGACGATGATCGAATGGATGAACGCGGTCATCACCAGCCACGGAATGAACGAGGCGTTTTCCACGGGGTCCCAGAACCACCAGCCCCCCCATCCGAGTTCGTAATAGGCCCACCACGAGCCAACCATGATGCCCAAAGTGAGAAAGAGCCACGCGGTGAGCGCCCATGGCCGTGCCCAGCGCGACCACGCCGCGTCCATACGCCCGGAAAGCAGCGCGGCGATCGCAAACGCGAAGGTGACCGCAGTACCGACGTAGCCCATGTACAGCAGCGGCGGGTGGATGATCATGCCCGGGTCTTGCAGCAGCGGATTGAGGTCTCGCCCTTGTTCTGGCGCTGGCACCAAGCGCGAGAAGGGGTTGGAGGTAAGCGTCAGAAAAAGCAGAAACCCGAAACTGACCAGCCCCAACACCCCAACGACACGCGCGCGCATCGCTTCAGTGAGCGCTTGCGACCGCCACGCCACTGCGGCACTCCAGCCAGCGAGCGCCACCGCCCACATCAGCATCGACCCTTCGTGGTTACCCCATGCCGCGGTCACCTGGTAAAACCAGGGCGTCAATGTCGAAGAGTTTTGGGCGACCAACGCTACCGAAAAATCGCTGCGCAGAAAGAGCGCGATGAGCACCGCAAACGCGGTGGCGAGCACCGCACCTTGCGCCAATGCCGCACGCCGCGCCGTGACCATCCACGCAACCCGCCCGCGCTGCGCGCCAGCCAAACCAAAAAACGCCTGCAGCGCGGCAACCGCAATCGCCAGCGCCAGAAGCACCTGCCCCCACTCCGCCAACATCCCGTCACTCCTTCAGGCTTTGCGCCGCCCGCTGCGCCTGGTCGACAGCGTGGGACGCTTCCGGGGGCATGTAGGTTTCGTCGTGCTTCGCCAGCACCTTCTTCGCCTCAAATACGCCGTCGGGGCGAAGCACCCCTTCGGCTACTGCGCCTTGGTTCTCACCGAAGAGGTCAGGCAGTGCGCCGCGGTAGACGACAGGAAGCGCATGTGCGGTATCGGTGATCCGAAAGGTCACCGTGACTCCGTCCGGACCGCGTTGAATCGAACCGGCCTCGACCAACCCCCCCACACGAAAGTAGCGCCCCTCTTGCGCCTTACCCTGCACGATGTCGCTCGGTGTGACGAAAAAGACGAGGTTTTCTTGGAATGCCGAGAGCACCAGCGCCACCGCGCTTGCCAGTAGCGCCACCCCGACCAGGATCAAGGTCAAACGTTTCTTGCGCGGACTCATCGCGTCGTCTCCGTGGGTTGCACTGGCTCATCGAGCGTTTCCCATTCTGCCGCATGGGCCACGCGCGCGGCCGCGTGCCGCGCCAAACGGCGAAGCTGAAACACCTCGAACGCAATCAGCGCAAAGGTCACGAAATAGCTCCCCCACACGAACGGCGCTTTTCCACCCATCGCCCAGAACGCCGACCAAGAGCCCCATTCCATCCTGCTACTCCTTTTCTGCTTCGCGTTTCGCGACCATGGCTGCCGCTGCTTTCTGCGCCCAGTCGGTATGCGCCTCCCGCAACAACACCATGCTGCGCGCCCGTGCCAACGCCACCGCGATCGAATAGCTCCACGCGGCAAAGGTCATGATGAGCATCGTCACCAGCATCACGGTTGCCATCGACGGCGCTTTGGTGAGACTGACCGAAGCGCCTTGGTGCAACGTATTCCACCACTGCACCGAAAAATAGATGATCGGCACGTTGATCGAACCGACGATCGCCAGGATCGCTCCGGCCCGATCGGCACGCCGAGGATCCTCGATGCTGCGCACGAGCGCGATGTATCCCAAATAAAGGAACATCAGCAGCAACTGCGAGGTCATTCGAGCATCCCACGCCCAGTAAGTTCCCCACGTCGGTTTGCCCCAAAGGGCGCCGGTCCAGAGCGCGACGAAACACCAGAGCGCGCCCGTTGGGGCGAGCGCGTGCGCAAGGATGAACGAGACGCGGGTGTTGAGCGTCAACCCCACGATCCCCCAGAACGCCATCGCCAAATAGATGATCATACTCATCCACGCAGCCGGTACGTGGATATAAATCACGCGATAAACCTCTCCTTGGCGAAAATCGGACGGTGCCACGAAAAAAGCTGCGTAGAGCCCCACGACAGCCAACAGCACCGCCGCCCAGCCGAACCAAGGGACCAGTTTTCCCGTGAGCCAGAAGAACTCTTTGGGTGCGGCAAAGCGCCACCAACTCTTCGGCGAGCGCATCTTCGTTTCGGCAGCGGCCCGCCATGCGTCGATTCGACTCATCCCTTCCTTCCTACTCCACAGCCAAACGCAGCGCCGCGGCACACCCCCACGGGGCGAGCGCGGTAGCGGCCAACGACCCACCGGCCAAAAGCGCCAACTGTGCCGCGAACGGAGCGCCATCGCGCGCGCTCGTCACCGCATCGACGCCGAAGATCAGCACCGGCACGAAGAGTGGCAAGACCAAAAGCGCCAGCAACAGACCGCTTGCGCGCAACCCGAGCGTCAGCGCCGCTCCCACCGCGCCGATCAAGGTCAGCATCGGTGTACCCAAAAGCAGCGTCACGGGCAACCACCCATAAACTACTGGTTCGACGTCGTAAAGGAGCGCCAGAAGCGGCGCCAAAACAGCAAGCGGCACGGCCGTAGTCACCCAATGGGCCAACAGTTTCGCACCCAGCCAAACCGGCGCTGGTTCGGCAGACAACAACAATTGCTCCAAAGTTCCATCCCGCCAGTCGTGTTCGAATAGACGTGGCAGCGTCAGGAGCACCGCAAGGAGCGCGGTCACCCACAGGATTCCTGGCGCGATCGTGCGCAACAGCCGCTCATCGGTACCCACGCCGAAAGGGAACAAGGTGGCGACGATAACGAAAAAGGTGAGCGCAACCAGCGTGTCGGCGCGGCTTCGCCAAGCCAGCAGCGCCTCACGCCGCAATACCGCCAGAAAGAGCGCGATCATGCGGCGCGCCTCCGCGCGGGTCGAAACGCGCCGAGATCAAGGGTACGCACCGGCACACAAAACGGCGCTTCCTGGTGGGTGGTCAATAGAATCAGCCCGCCTGCTTGGGCATGCGCCTCGATCAAGCGGGTGAGCGTCGTCACGAACGCCTGATCGAGCGCCGTGAGCGGTTCGTCCAAAAGCCAAACGGTTCGCGTACGTGCAAAAAAGAGACGCGCAAGCCCCACCCGACGGCGCTGACCTGCAGACAGGACTTTGAGCGGCAGATCACGCTGCGCGGCCAACCCAACTTGCGCAAGCGCCTCGTCGACCGCGCGGGACGACGGGTACGCACCCATCAACGCACAGAGAAAGCGCACATTTTCCCGCGGCGAGAGAAGCTCGTTCGCGGCCAACGCGTGGCCAAGATAGCACTGTTCGGCAAGCCACGCGTCGCGTGCCACACTGAGCGGTTGGTCGCGAAAATAGATCGTCCCGCGCGCAACGGGCAGTAGCCCCGCCACCATGCGCAACAGGGTGCTCTTCCCGACGCCGTTTTCGCCCGTGATGCGCACCACTTCGCCGGGCTCGAACGTCGCGGAAAGGCGATGGAACAGCAACCGCTCCCCTCTGCGCCCCGCCAGATCGTGCCACCTCAAGAGTGCCATGCCGCCCCATCTCGAACCACGCTTGCGCGATTGTACCCGAAGGGCGCACGCCGGTCGTGGTCTTTGCGGTGGCACACGTTTACGTACCGGGCAGGAAGCGGCGATCAGGCGACGCGGCAATACCCCCCAGAGACCCCTTCCGGCGCCAACACGATTTGCCAAAGCTGACTGTCCCGGGCGCGGAACGTTCCGGCGCACACCAGGAGATAGTAGCGCCACATGCGGTAAAAGCGTTTGCCGTACCGCGCCGCGAAGCGTGGCCACGCGGCTTCGAACCGCTCATACCACGCCATCAGCGTTTTGTCGTAGTCGGCACCGAAATTGTGGACATCCTCGATGACGAAAAGCGGCTCTGCTGCGCGAGCGATGTCCGAAAGCGCAGGCAGTTCGCCGTTTGGAAAGATATATTTCTCGATCCATGGATCGACACCCCGCCCCGGTTTGCGTTTGCCGATCGTGTGCAGGAGGAAAAGCCCGTCGGCTTTGAGTGCCCGCCGGACCGCGCGGAAAAAGGCAGGATAGTTGCGCACCCCAACGTGTTCGAACATCCCGACCGACGCGACGCGATCGAACGGTCCACCATAGGCGGCCGGGTCGAACTCGCGATAATCGGCAAGAACGAAGGTCACCGGCAGATCGCGGCACTGCTCTTGCCCAAAGCGCGCTTGATCCTGCGAAATGGTGATTCCGACGCACGTCACCCCGTAGCGCTCCGCCGCAAAGCGCATAAGGCTCCCCCATCCGCACCCGACGTCAAGGAGTCGCATACCGGGCTTCAGCCCCAATTTGCGGCAGATGAGGTCGAGTTTCGCTTCCTGCGCTTCGTCGAGTGTCGTCGCGTTTGCCCAGTAACCGCACGAATAGGCCATGGTGGGGCCAAGCATCGCGGCAAAGAAGTCGCTTCCCAGGTCGTAGTGGGCACGCCCCACTTCCCACGCCCGGCTGCGCGACTGCAGGTTGATGAGCACCGACTGCATCGCCAAGAGCGCACGCCGCCAGTCGCGCAACCGTTCGTCGAGCTTCGCGGTAAGCGCGCGGGCGATCAGTTCGTCGAGCGCGTCACAGTCCCACCACCCGTCGATGTAGGACTCGCCCAACCCCAGACTTCCTTTTGCGAGTACCCGGTCGAAAAAATCGGGGTGATGGACGGTGATGTCCCAGGGACGCACCCCGCCGATTTCGACGTCGATCTCTTGCAACCACTCCCGGATCGTCGCTTCCGCGCGCTTGGGCATGGCTCCCCCTCCATTGTCTAGGATGACACGACCCTACGCGGCGCTTTGGCGGATCAGAAAGTCGAACGCCGAAAGCGCCGCTTTTGCTCCTTCGCCCATCGCAATGATAATCTGTTTGTAGGGTACCGTGGTGCAATCGCCCGCGGCAAAAATTCCCGGAACACTGGTCGCACACCGCGGATCGATCTCGATCTCGCCGAAACGGTTGCGCGCCACTACCCCGTCGAGCCAATCGGTGTTGGGCACGAGTCCGATTTGGACGAAGACCGCTGCCGCGTCGATCTGCCGCTCTTCCCCCGAAGCGCGGTCGCGATAGCGCAACCCGGTCATCTTCTGCCCGTCTCCCAAGATCTCGAGCGTTTCCGCTTGGGTGATCACGGTGACGTTCGGCAGCGAAAAGAGTTTTTTCTGCAAAACCGCGTCGGCCTTGAGCGCATCGGCATACTCGAGGAGCGTCACGTGCTGGACGATGCCCGCAAGGTCGATCGCCGCCTCGACGCCGGAATTGCCGCCGCCCACGACGATCACCGGCTTACCTTTGAAGAGTGGCCCATCGCAGTGGGGGCAGTACGCAACCCCTTTACCGCGGTATTCCCGTTCCCCCGGCACGTTGAGCTCCCGCCAGCGCGCCCCCGTCGCCAGGATCACCGTTTTCGCCTTGAGCTCGGCGCCGTTGGCGAGCTGGACCACCGCCGGCTGCCCCGCCGCGCCGGGACGCAACCCCACGGCGCGCTGATGGTTCATCACATCGACCTCATACGCCTTGACGTGTTCTTCGAGCCCAGCGACCAATTTCGGCCCTACGGTCTCCTTGACCGAGATGAAGTTCTCGATCGCCAGCGTGTCCATCACCTGACCACCAAAGCGCTCCGCGACGATCCCTGTCGTGATCCCTTTGCGCGCGGCATAGATCGCCGCTGCCGCCCCGGCTGGCCCGCCACCGACGATCAACACGTCGAAAAGCGGCTTTTGCGCCAATTGCGCACGCACCCGTTCGTCGTTTTTGGTGTCGACCTTGGCCAGGATCTCCGGCAATTCCATCCGCCCCTGGCCAAAGAGCGCCCCGTTGAGATAGACGGTGGGCACCGCCATGATCTGCCGGGACTCGACCTCCTGCGGAAAACGCGCACCGTCGATCATCACCGCGGTGACGTTGGGGTTGAGCGCTGCGATCGTGTTCACCGCCTGTACGACATCGGGACAGTTGTGGCAGGAAAGCGAGACATAGACCTCGAACGCCAACGGCGCAGTAAGGCTTTTGACCTGGTCGATCACCGCCTGATCCACCTTGGGGGGGTAGCCGCTCACCTGCAGCAGCGCCAGAATGAGCGACGCGAACTCGTGCCCCAACGGCAACCCGGCAAAATGGACCCGCGGTGCCTCGCCGGGACGGGTCACTGCAAACGCAGGGCGCCGCCCGCCCGCGACTTCGTCTCCCATCGCTTCGCGCACCGTCACCTTGGGACTGGCTGCGCGAATCGCTTCGATCAACTCGCCCAATTGCTTCGCCGCGTCGCTGGCGTCGAGCGCGGTCACGAGCTCGATCGGTTCGACCAACCGTTCCAAATATTGCCGAAGTGCCGCTTGGGTTTGTTCATCTAAAAGTGCCATCGTGATTCTCCTTCGTAACCGGACCAAACCGCGAGGCAAAAAGCCCCCTGGTTTCCCCCCCTCGGGGCCCCTTGCCACGCGCTTTGGCGTCTTGTCGCTCTGTTGGGATTGGGTTGGTAGTGGCACGGCAGCGCGCCGGCTGCCGCGCCGAATCGGTCAAAAAAGATCGACCCGGGTGTGCTTAGATCTTACCGACGAGATCGATCGAGGGCTTCAGCGTCTCGGCGCCTTCGTTCCACTTCGCCGGGCAGACTTCACCCGGGTGTTCGGCCACGTACTTCGCCGCTTTCACTTTGCGCAAGAGTTCTGCCGCATTCCGGCCGATGCTGTTGTCATTGACCTCCATGCCCTTGATCACGCCGTTCGGGTCGATGATGAAGGTCCCACGCAACGCCAGGCCTTCGTCCTCGATGAGCACGTCGAACGCGCGGGCGAGTTTTTGCGCCGGATCGCCCAGCATCGGGTACTTCACCTTCTTGATCGCAGGCGAGGTTTCGGCCCACGCCTTGTGGGTGAAATGGGTATCGGTCGAGACTGCGTAGATTTCGCAATTGACCTTCTTGAACTCGTCGTAAAGATCCGCCAAGTCTTCGAGCTCGGTCGGGCAGACGAAGGTGAAGTCGGCCGGGTAGAAAACGAAGACCGACCAGTGGCCCTTGAGATCGGCGTCGGTGATCTCTTTGAATTGACCATTGACATACGCTTGGGCTTTGAATGCGGGCACTTGGGTATTGATCAAGCTCATCGTGTAACCTCCTTTTCTGACAAAAAACCCAGGACACAACCCGCTGCTCGACCCTGGGGCATCGAACAGCACGGGAATCATTGTAGGGCCAGAGACGATAAATTCCAATTGCACCCAACAATCATTTCAATTGTCTCAGGCAATCGTAAAGCCATAACATCAAGCACTGTTTGGAACGAACGGCTTTGCGTACAATCGAACCTGACGACGACAAGGAGCGACTGTCACGATGACTCGTTTGCGCGAAATCCCCTATAACTACACTTCACTCTCCGACCGCGAAATCGTCATTCGCCTGTTGGGAACAGAAGCCTGGTCGATCATCGAATCGCTGCGTGGCGAACGCGTCACCGGACGCAGCGCGCGGATGCTCTACGAAATCCTCGGGGACATGTGGGTCATTGAGCGCAACCCCTACCTGCAAGACGACCTCCTTGACCACCCCAAAAGGCGGCAGGCGCTCATCGACGCGCTCTACCACCGTCTGAACGAAGTCGAAAAACGGCGGCAAGCCAGTGCACACGAAGATCCCACGCGCGCCGAACGGGTCGGTCAACTGGTCACCTACGTTCGCGAGGCGATCGAACGGTTCGCGCGACAATTCGACGAGATCGCGCGCTTGCGCGAACAGGTGGTCAAAAAACTCTCCCGCTACACGCGGCGCGACAACATCCTGTTCGACGGGCACAGCCGAGTGAGCCACGTCACCGACGCCACCGACTGGCGGGTCGAATACCCTTTCGTGGTGCTCTGCCCGGATAGTGAGGAAGAGATCGCGCCGCTCGTGCGCGCGTGCATCGAACTGGGGCTCACGATCATTCCGCGCGGCGGCGGCACCGGCTACACCGGCGGCGCAGTCCCGCTGGACGCAAAGAGCGTCGTGATCAACACCGAAAAGCTCCTGATGATGAGCCCAGTGGAGATGGTCCATCTTCCAGACCGCGACGGCAACCCGATGAAGACCCCGTATGCGACGATCCGCACCGGCGCGGGCGTGGTCACCGCGCGGGTCGCCGAAGCAGCAGCGGCGGCCGGCCGGGTCTTCGCCGTCGACCCCACGAGCGCCGAAGCATCGTGCATCGGCGGCAACATCGCGATGAACGCGGGCGGCAAGAAAGCGGTCCTGTGGGGCACCGCGCTCGACAACCTCGCGTGGTGGAAAATGGTCACCCCCGACGGCAACTGGCTGGAGGTGGAGCGCCTTGATCACAACTTCGGCAAGATTCACGAACAAGAGACCGTCCGATTCCGGCTCAAGCGCTTCGACGGCAAAACCTATGCCCCGTTGGGCGAAGAGCTCCTCGAACTTCCTGGCGCAAGCCTGCGCAAACCGGGATTGGGCAAAGACGTCACCGACAAATACCTGGGCGGCATCCCGGGGGTGCAGAAAGAGGGAACCGACGGGATCATCGTCGCGGCGCGCTGGGTGCTCCACGAAATGCCGCCGGTGCAGCGTACCGTCTGTCTCGAATTCTTCGGCCAAGTGCGGGAAGCGGTGCCTGCGATCGTCGAGATCACCGACTACTTCAAACCGGGCGGTGCGGGCCATGCCGCAGGCGTCAAATTGGCCGGGCTCGAACACCTCGACGAGCGCTACGTCAAGGCGGTGGGCTACACCACCAAAGCCAAACGGCATGGCCGGCCGAAGATGGTGCTCATTGGCGACATCGTCGGCTACGACGAAGCGGCGGTGATGCGCGCGGCGTCCGAGGTGGTGCGCATGGGGAACCTGCGCGGTGGCGAAGGGTTCATCGCGGTGAGCCCCGAGCAGCGTAAAGCGTTCTGGGCCGACCGTTCGCGCACTGCGGCGATCTCCCGCCACACCAACGCGTTCAAAATCAACGAAGACGTGGTGATCCCGCTACCGCGCATGGGCGACTATTGCGACGCGATCGAGCGGATCAACATCGAACTTTCGCTCGAAAACAAGCTCGAGATCTGCGACGCGATCGAGCAGTTCTTGGCCAACGAACCGCTCCCGGTCGCGGAAGCCGACGGTGAAACCACACCCCCTGCCGAATGGATCGAAGAAAAGCGCGCCCAGGCGCTCGAACTGGTGCGCGAAGTGAAGCGGCGTTGGCAGTGGCTCTACCAGTCGCTCGACCTCCCGTTGGCCGAAGCCGAAGCGCACTTTGCCGAATATGGGATTCGCGCCAGCGAATACCAAAACACCGCCCCCAATCCAACGCTCTTCCACCGACTTCAGGACTACTCAGTACGCGTCTCGTGGAAGCGCGAACTCAAAGCGCCGCTCGAATCGATCTTCGCCGGACAGTTCTTTGCCCCGACGCATGCCAAACTGCAGGCGATCCAAAAAGCGGTCCTGAGAGGGCGTCTTTTCGTTGCGCTGCACATGCACGCCGGCGACGGCAACGTGCACACCAACATCCCGGTCAATTCCGACCACTACCAGATGCTGCAACGCGCCAACCAGGTGGTCGACCGCATCATGGCGATCGCCAAGGAGCTGGGTGGCGTGATTTCGGGTGAGCACGGCATCGGGATCACCAAGTTCGACTACCTCGAACCCGAAAAGCTACAGGCGTTCTGGGCGTACAAAGAGCGCGTCGACCCGGAAGGGCGCTTCAACCGTGGCAAATTGATGCCCGGTGGGAATCTCGCCCGCGCCTACACCCCGTCGTTCAACCTGATGGGGCACGAATCGCTCATCATGGAACAGACCGACCTCAAAGGCATTTCCGACGCGATCAAAGATTGCCTGCGCTGCGGCAAATGCAAACCGGTTTGTTCCACCCACGTGCCGCGAGCGAACCTCCTCTACAGTCCGCGCAACAAAATTCTTTCCACGTCGCTCTTGATCGAAGCGATCCTCTACGAAGAACAGACGCGGCGCGGCGTTTCTGTTGCCCATTGGCAGGCGTTCGAAGACGTGGGCGACCACTGCACCGTCTGCCACAAGTGCCTGAAGCCGTGCCCAGTGGACATCGACTTTGGCGACGTCTCGATCAGCATGCGCAACCTCCTGCGCAAATTGGGCAAAAAATCGTTCAACCCAGGCACCGCCGCGGCGATGGCGTTCCTCACCGTGAAAGACCCGACGACGGTGAAACTGATCCGCAGCGTGATGATCGACCTCGGTTATCGCGCCCAACGCTTTGCCTACCGCACCGCGAAACGGTTCGGTCTCATCCAGGCACAGACCCAACAACCGCCCGCTACCCGCGGCAAAGCGCCGGTGCGCGCGCAGGTGATCCATTTCATCAACAAACCGATGCCGGGGAACTTGCCCAAACGCACCGCCCGGCAATTGCTCGACATCGAAGACGACAAGATCATCCCGGTGATCCGCAACCCCAGGGTGCCCGCAGACGAGTCGGAAGCGGTCTTCTATTTCCCCGGTTGCGGCTCGGAACGGCTCTTTTCGCAAGTGGGGCTCGCCACGCAAGCGATGCTCTACCACGTGGGTGCCACCTGCGTGCTACCGCCCGGGTACCTCTGCTGCGGCTATCCGCAGACCGCCGCCGGGTTCGAAGCGCAAGGACAGAAGATCATCACCGACAACCGCGTGCTCTTTCACCGCGTCGCAAACACCCTCAACTACCTCGACATCAAAACGGTGATCGTCAGTTGCGGCACCTGCATGGATCAGCTCCTCAAATACCAGTTCGAGCAGATCTTCCCGGGTTGCCGTTTGCTCGACATCCACGAATACCTGATGGAAAAAGGGGTCCAGCTCGAAGGGGTCTCGGGTGTGCGTTACATGTACCACGACCCGTGCCACACGCCGATGAAGACCCACCAGCCCCTCAAAGTGGCACAGACGCTGATGGGCACTGAGGTGAAACTCTCCGAACGTTGTTGTGGGGAATCGGGCACGCTGGCGGTATCGCGCCCCGACGTCTCAACCCAAGTACGGTTCCGTAAGCAGGAAGAGCTCGAAAAAGACGCGGCGCTGATCCGCAAAGACCAGCCCAACGTGCCGATCAAGGTGCTCACCAGCTGTCCCAGTTGTTTGCAGGGACTGGCGCGCTACGCCGACGACGCGGGGGGGCTGGACGCCGACTACATCGTCGTCGAAATCGCCAAGCACGTGCTGGGCGAAAATTGGCTGGTGGAATACGTCGAAAAAGTACGCGCAGGCGGCGTCGAGCGGGTATTGTTGTAAGGGGAACGTTGCGCGCATGTTGCGGTAAACTGGGCGGTCGCTCCTCCTGGAGAACGTGCCGGTGTCGACCCTCTACCTTGCGCACTTCGGCTTACACGAGCCGCCCTTTTCGATCACACCGAACCCGCGCTATTTCTTCGCGGGCGGGGAACGGGGGCGGCTCCTCGAAGCGCTCACTATTGCGGTCACCACCGACGAAGGGATCACCGCGGTCACCGGTGCGGTGGGCAGCGGCAAGACGCTCCTTGCGCGCCTTCTAGTTGCGCGCTTGAGCGAAATGGGTTGGCACGTTGCCTATTTGGCCAACCCCGCTTTTGCGCCCAACGAAATTGTCGCCGCGATTGCGCACGACCTGGGCGTCTTGGCAAACCCAGACGCAAACGGCGCTACCTCGGTCGCTGCGGATCCGCTACCGGGCGCAACGCTCCTTGACCGCCTCAACGCGGCGCTCATTGCCCGCTACCAAGCAGGGCAACGCACCGCGGTCGTGATCGACGAAGCGCACGCGATGACGCCTGCGGCGCTCGACGAAGTACGGCGGCTCGCCAACCTGGAGACCGCGCAGCATAAACTGCTGCAGATCGTGCTCTTTGCGCAACCCGAACTCACCACGCTCCTTGCCGATCCGCTGCTCCTGCCGCTGCGGGAACGGATCGTGCACCGCTTCACCCTCTCTCCGCTTCCCAAAATGACCGTTGCCGAATACATCGCGTTTCGGCTGCGCACCGCAGGGCTCGCCGGCGAAAACCCCTTCACCCAAGCGGCGCTCAACCGGATCGCGCGCGCCAGCGGGGGGATTGCGCGGCGCATCAATTTGCTGGCCGACAAAGCGATGTTGTCTGCGTTTGCGCGCGGCGCAAAGCGCGTGACCCCGGCGGATGTGCGACGTGCGGAGCGGGAGTTGGCGTGGGAACTCCCCAAAGGCCGTTTCGTGCCTCCCCGCTTCTGGCGTATCGCATTGGTCCTGGCCGTGGTAGCGGTGCTCGCGGTGGCCATCGTCGCCATCGCGCATCGCGATCCTACCTGGACACACTTCGCTGACGGAGCTGCTTCCCCCGCTTCGATGCCCTTGCCAAAGACGCCGCCTCCTTCCGAACACGAATCGGAACCGAGCCCCGTTCCGCAGCTGACCCTCCAAACGCCTGTTGCACCGTCGCCACAATCGACACCGCCGAAACCAACGGCAGCGCGTGAACACGCCGCGCCGCCAACCGAAACGCCACCCGTACCCGTGACCCCACCCAAGAAACCCGAAATCCTGAAACCTTCTCAGATGGCGGCAAACCTGCAGCAAAAACCACAGCGAACCGGCCAAACCCCAGCTGCTAAGGAGAAAAACCGCGAACTCAGCACCACGTCAAACCTCAGCACCGCACGCACACCAAAACCAGCGCCGCAGCAAGCCACGATTACCCAATGGCAAAGGCACGGCTACACCTACGCGATCGTGCTGGACCATTGGCCCACGCTTGCCAATCGGGCACGTGAGCGCCGTATCGACGAACTGCGCAAACAGTTACCCCGTTCGTTTGCTGGCTATTCGCTCGTCGCCCATCAACCCAAAAACCAAAATGAGATTTTGATATTATTAGGGCCATTTCGCCGTGCCGAGGAGGCGGGTATGATGTTGCCCGAGTTGCCTTCCGCGCTCCTGTTGAAAGAACCGCGCGTCGTGGCGCTGACCACCTTGAAGGAATAACCCGTGCGACGTGCCTTACTACACGTGCTCTGTTCGGTCGCTCTCCTTACGGGTTGCGCGGCCCCCGCACCGCGGGTCGAGGACACCCATCTGCAGCAAAACGTGCGTCGCCCCGTGATCGATGATGCCGCGATCCCGCCACTGGCGCGCCCCGGTATCCCACCACGTCTTACCCCGCCCTCTTCGCCGCAACCACAAGAGCGCTACACTCTGGTGGTGCGCGACGTACCCGTGAAAGTGCTGCTCTTTGCCCTGGCGCGAGACGCCAAGATCGATGTCGACCTTTATCCCGACCTGTCCGGCGCCGTCACGCTGAACGCGATCGCGCAACCCCTGCCAGCCATTCTCGACCGCATCGCGGAGCAAGTCGATGTTCGCTGGCGGTTCGAGAATGGTGTCCTCAAAGTTGAACCGGATACCCCTTTCGTGCGTACCTACACCATCGACTATCCCAACCTGGCGCGCACCGTGAGCAGTTCGGTCGCGATCGCGACCCAAATCGCCAGTACCGGAAGGGGGGGCGACACCGGTACCGGAAACAACTCCCAAACCCAAATCACCACCGCGGCGAACAACCAGTTCTGGCAAGCGTTGCTCCGTGGCGTTTCGGCAATCGTAGGGGTGCAACAACCAAACGGCGGAGCAACGACCACGACTTCAACACCGAACGCTGCGTCAATCGGTCAAAGTGGCCAAACATCCCCCCCTGGCGACGCGGCAACGCCTCCATCGGAATCCGCCACAGGCGCAGCGCCTGCCGCAGCCGCTACCGGATCGCCCGCACTAGCCAACCCGGTGGTCGCCAACCCGGAGACCGGCACGCTGCTCGTGCTGGCCACCGCGAAACAGCACAAACAGGTGCAAGCGTACCTGGACCGGATTCTTGCCTCGGCGCGGCGCCAAGTGCTGATCGAAGCGAGCGTCGTCGAAGTCGAACTCTCCGATGATTACCAACAGGGCGTTACCTGGGACCTTTTGCACCAGAAAAACAGCACGTTCCGCTTTCGCACGATCCCCAATGGCACGAGCCAATCGCTTCCAGGTGGCGCCCCTGCGTCAGGCATCGTCCCCAGTATGGGAACGATCGAGTTTCTCCGGCCGTTTGGCTCCAATTTGCTCGATTTTTCGGTGCAACTGTTGCAGTCCTTTGGCAAGACCAAAGTGCTCTCGAGCCCGAAACTGAGTGTGCTCAACAACCAGACCGCCGTGCTCAAAGTGGTCGAGAGCCGTGTCTATTTCACCCTGACTGCGCAGTACCAACCGGGCAGTTCGGGATCCCCGGGAACCTGGACGATCACGTCGGAGCCCAATACGGTGCCGATCGGGTTCCTGATGGCGATCACCCCCCAGATCAGTGACAGCGGCGAGATCATCCTCAACCTTCGCCCCACCGTTTCACGCCTGATCGGATACGTCGAAGACCCGGCCGTCGCGGTCAACCTTGCGATTGCTCGCGGCGAATTCAGCTCACTGCCCGAAGTGCGCAGCCTCGTTCCCGAAATTCAGACGCGGGAGATCGAATCGGTGATTCGCGTCCGGAATGGTGAAGTCGCAGTCTTGGGCGGCTTGATGCGTGACGAAATCGCCGATGGCACCGATGAAGTCCCTGGCGCTTCGCGGTTGCCGCTCGTTGGCGAACTGTTCCGATACCGCAACAACCAATCGCGCAAGAGTGAACTCGTGATCTTCCTTCGCCCGCGTATCGTCACCGACCCGAGTATCGACACCGACTATCGCGACCTGGCTCGGCATCTGCCGGGCAGTGACTTCTTTGCCCGCGATCTGCCTCAACGTCCGCTGATTCCCTCAGTGCCTGAGCGATGAGTCTGCTGCTCGAAGCGTTGGAACGCGACCCCACCCCCCCGCGTCCGCAGCCGAACGACGGTGCGCTCCCACCAGAAGCGGTTGCACCCACAGGCGATTTCTCGCATACGACGGCACACGGGCAAACCGCTACGGCGCTGCATGACCGCGCGGCAGCGGAAACGCTGCATGCCGTTCATGACGCCAATCAACCCACTCAAAAACTCCGGATCGGTTCGGGTGCGCTCGTTGTCCTGAGCCTTGCGGTATTCATTGGGATCGGCGGCTATTTTGCCCTCGAACTACTGCCGTTGCTCACACTCGGCCAGCAGACACCCCTCGCCCAACCTTCAACCAGCGTTCCAGCGCAGCAAACCCTGAGTACCGAAACCACCGAAGCGGCAGCTGGAATCGCACGTAACACTGAGGCTGCGACCGATGCGGGATCGCCCTCTGTCGTTGCTGCGGCGCCGGCCTTGCCGCCCCGCGGCGACGTCGTCCCCCCCGGGGTGGCTCCTACGACACCGACCAACGCCGAAGCGGACACGGTCGACCAGACGCAAGCCCTGCCACCTTTATCGGAACAACCGGCGTCCGAACAACCGAAACGTCCCCTTCCCAGCGCCTCAACCCCAACGGCAGCATCGCATCCAGAAACCGCACCGAGGCGCGAGCAATCGCCGCAGCCCACTGCGCCGAACCCGGACGAAACGACCACCACGCCGCTTTTGCCCGCTGACGCACGGATCGAAATCGTCCGGTCTCGACCCGCCGCAGGTGAGCGCCGTCTGACCGCAGCTTATGCCGCGCTCGACGAACACCGTTGGGCGGATGCCGAACGCTCGCTGCGCGAACTCTCCCGAACCGATCCCGACAACCCGGCGATCCTGTTGGGTTTGGCTGTTGCGGCAGCAGGGCAAAACCGCCTGGACGAAGCGCGCGCATGGTACCACGCGCTGTTGCGCGTCCAGCCCGATCACCCGGCTGCGCTCGCCGCCCTCGTCGAACTCGAACCAGCAAGCGACCTGGTCGGCCTGGAGAGCCGAATCCGCACGGTGTTGGCCAACCATCCCGACGACGCGGCACTCCACCGCGCGCTCGGGTTGATCCTAGCCCAACAACAGCGCTGGGCGGAAGCCCAAGTCCAATTTTTCGAAGCGTACCGCCTTACGCCCGATGATCCCGTCACGCTCTACAACCTTGCCGTGAGCCTCGACCAACTCGGTGAACGGAAGACCGCGCTCCAATATTACGAACAGGCGCTGGCAAGCCATTCCAGCAGTATGCTACCGATCGACCGTGCGGCTCTCTCCCGCCGCATTCAGGCACTGCGTCTCAATCTGGTGGAATCCCAATGACTGAGCCTACCGTCGCGCCGCGCAAACGACTTGGCGAAATTCTGATCGAACGCGGTGTCTTGACACCGGATCAGCTTCAAATCGCGCTCTTCGAGCAGCAACGACTCGGAAAACCCATCGGCGAAACGCTACTTGCCCTCGGCTTCGTCACCGAAGACCTCCTGAGTGAAGCCCTTTCGGAAAACTTGGGGCAAGAGGCGATCGACCTCGAAAAGATCGTCCCGGACCCACAAGCGCTCGGTCTGATCCCCAAAGAGATCGCCCGCCGCTACGCCGCGTTTCCGGTGAGCTTCGACACCGCCGCGAAACAGCTCATCGTAGCGATCGCCGACCCCAACGACATCATCGCGACCGACCGCATCCGCACCCAATTGGGCAGCAAAGCCATACCGGTGTGGCGTTTCGCACCCCGCGCCGCGATCGAGCAAGCGATCGACCAATTCTACGGACGGGAACTCTCGCTCGATGGCATTCTGCGCGAACTGGCCGGGGAGAGCGACCTCTCGCAGTTCACTCAGGAGGACGCGCAGTCGTTTGCCCACCCGATCGTCCGACTCGTCGATGCCCTGCTCACCGACGCGGTGCTCCAAGGCGCTTCGGACATCCATTTCGAACCCGAACCCGCTTTCGTGCGCATCCGTTACCGGATCGACGGCGTCTTACAGCAACGTCGCGCATTGCACCGCCGCTATTGGAACGCGATTCTGGTGCGTTTGAAGATCCTGGCCGGAATGAACATCGCGGAAAACCGCGCGCCGCAAGACGGCCGCATTCAGCTCACGCTGGCTGGCCGTGAAATCGACTTTCGGGCCTCTTCGCAACCCACCCTGGCAGGTGAAAATTTCGTCTTGCGCATCCTCGACTCAAAGCGCAGCGTCGTGCCACTGGATGCGTTGGGGCTACACAACACACAACTAGCGCTCCTCAAACGCCTGTTGGCGCGCCCAGAAGGGATTTTGCTGGTCACGGGCCCGACCGGGAGCGGGAAAACCACCACGCTCTACTCCATCCTCAACCATTTGAACTCCGAGCAGGTCAACATCATGACCCTGGAAGACCCGGTGGAATACGTGCTGCCGCTGGTTCGCCAGACATCGATCGGCGAAACCAGCCGCATCGATTTTGCCGAAGGCATTCGTTCCCTGCTGCGTCAAGACCCGGACATCATCCTCGTCGGCGAGATCCGCGACCACGACACCGCGATCATGGCGTTTCGCGCCGCGATGACCGGGCACCAGGTCTTCTCGACCTTGCACACCAACTCCGCGCTGCGCTCGATTCCGCGCCTCCTCGATTTGGGTATCTCGCCAGAAATCATGGCCGGGAACGTCATCGGCATCATCGCCCAGCGGCTGGTGCGCAGGCTCTGCTCCCACTGCAAAGAACCCGAACCCAACGGGCAGCGGCTACGGGAGATGCTACGCCTGGAAGCGCATGAGGTGCTCTACCGGGCAGTCGGCTGCGCCGAATGCGGCATGCGCGGCTACAAAGGGCGGTTGGCGCTCATGGAGATCTTGGCGTTCGACGCAGGACTCGACGAACTGATCGCGCGTCGCGCCACCCTGCGCGAACTCACCGAATACACCGCTGCGCACGGATTCATCACACTCGCGCAAGACGGGCTTCGCCGGATCCGCGAAGGAGTCACGACCCTGGAAGAGGTGGCGCGCGTCGTCGATATCACTGGGTGGTTTGCGGAAGCATGAGATTTGCCTATCGCGCGCTCACCGAAGATGGTCGGACCGTTCGCGGTCAAATCGAAGCAGAAAACGAAAGCGAACTGGAGCGCGAACTGGCAGCGAACCGGTTGACGCTGCTTGAGGCACGAGAAATCCGCGCGCGGCGCCGAGCCCGTGCACCGCTGCAACCGCGTGACATCATCGACTTTTACTTTCAAATGGAATCGATGCTTCGCGCCGGTGTCCCGCTGCTCGATTTTCTGGCCGATCTGCGTGATACCTCGGCCTCGCCAGCCATTCAAAATCTGGCTGAAGACCTGCATCGCCGCATCGAAGCGGGCGCGTCGCTCTCCCAGGCGCTCGCTGCACACCCAAAAGTGGCGGGGCCGATGATCTGCAGCCTCATCAAGACGGCCGAAGCCACCGGGCAACTGCCCGATGTGCTCGCGCAAATCGTCGCCAGCCTCAAATGGCGTGACGAGCTCAAAGCCCAGACCAAGAAAGCGCTCACCTATCCTGCATTCGTCTTCGTCGTAATCACCGCAGTCGTGATCTTTCTGATGACTTACCTCGTTCCCCAACTGATCACCTTCCTGGAAAACATGGGGCAAACGTTACCGTTTGCCACCCGCGCGCTGATCGCCGTCTCCCGTTTCATCACCGAATCGTGGTACCTGTTTTTGATCGTCCCCACAGGAGCCACACTCCTCATCGCTTTCGTGGCCAAACACAATGTACGGGTTCGGCAGTGGCTCCACCGCCAAGCGCTCCAGATCCCGCTCGTCGGAGCGATCATCCAAAAAATCATCCTGGCGCGCTTCGCCGACGTCTTCGCTTTGATGTACCGATCTGGCGTCCCCATCCTCGACGCGCTGCAGCTGGGTGAGGAGGTCACCCAAAATCTGGAAGTCCGCACCGCGATCGAACATGCGCGTCGCCTCGTCACCCAAGGCGTCCCCATCTCCCAAGCGTTTGCCGGTTCTGGACTCTTTCCGCCACTCGTGATCCGGATGCTGCGCGTTGGCGAACAAACCGGTGCGCTGGACGACGCGCTCGCCAATGTCAGTTACTATTATGCGCGTGACGTCAACGAATCGGTCGCCCGCTTGCAAACCTTGATCGAACCGATCCTGACGGTCGTTCTGGGGTTGATTCTGGGCTGGATCATGTTTGCGGTCCTTGGCCCCGTCTATGACACCATCACCAAGATTCGAATGTAAATGCGCCCGGCACTCTTCTACCTGAGCGAAACCACCGGACTTCTTCCCTTTCCGGCCCGACCGTCGAGCGATGCGCCCATTTTGTGCGTGATCGACCACCCTTCGGAGAGCATGACGCCCATCACCGTCCCTCCGCTCTGGGGGCGCGACCTGCGGCTCTACCTCGAGCGCCGGTTGGCGCAAAACTATCCGGAAACCCCATACCGCGTCGCGCTCCCCCTCTCCTCGGGCACCCCCTTTCGCCCTTCGCGGGAATGGTTGCTG
Source organism: Hydrogenophilus hirschii (assembly GCF_054656675.1). Lineage (NCBI taxonomy): Bacteria > Pseudomonadati > Pseudomonadota > Hydrogenophilia > Hydrogenophilales > Hydrogenophilaceae > Hydrogenophilus > Hydrogenophilus hirschii. Next base: position 353,086 of record NZ_BAAHXQ010000003.1, on the reverse strand, counting down.
CTGGCGGTAACCGAAACCGAATGGCTCGATCCCTTGCTAACGCCTTGTCTAGAGCGAGAGTCGCCCATCGTGGGCGTTTGGACGGCCAGCCAAGTGATCAGCGCGTGGTTTTCCCGCCACCTCAAAACGCGCGAACCGCTGCTGGCCGTGGTGCGCACACCCGCTGGCATCCGCATCCTCTTTCAGGCGAATCAACGCACGCAACTCTCCCGCCTCTTACCCAGTGAGACCAACCCGGCAAGTATCGCGACCGAACTCGACCGTACCGTCCGCTACCTGCACAACCAAAAATTACTGCCTCGCGAACAGCGTCCCGCAACGCTTTTCCTGGGAACGACCCCCCCCGAGCCTCAAGGAACGCACTCGTGGCAACCCCGCTCGCTTCCCGCCGCCGTGCAGCGTCGCTTTCCTACCGTCACCGAAAGTGGGTTCGTTGTGCTCATTCCGTGGTGGTGTCGGCAATGGCGCCGCCCGCCCTCTCTAGCACCCCGCTCGCTTACTGCACCTTTTCGTCTGCAACAGCTGCGCCTTGCCCTCGTCGGGGGGGGCAGCCTCGTCAGCGCTGCGGTGCTCCTATATGCCGGGGCAATCGCTTTGGAAAGCTGGAGCCTGCGAATGAGCCGCTACCGCTCTGAACAACTCAACGCGCAACTGCAGCGGCAGTTGGCGAGCACCTCAGCGGAGATCAGCGCGTTCGGCGTTGCCGCCGACCAGCTCTTGGCGGCAATCCACATCCACGAGCAGCTTTTTGCCTCGGCGGGCACCTTTCCCGGGCTTTTGACACCACTGAGCCGTGCGCTCGCCGCGACGCCGGAATACCGCCTGGAACGCCTTACCCTCTATCGCCCCGACCCCGCGCCCCTCCCGGCACCGGGTGTCAACCCAGAAGCGACCACAGCACAGCAGCAGCCTGCTCCCGCCACTGATGCACCCGATAATTGCCCACCCCCGCCAACCGCTCGCGCTCCCACCACTTCCGATGCAGCGCTTTGGCTCTACGCCGAAGGACAAACCAACGAAACGCTCCCCCTGAAGCAGCTTTTGGACGCAGAGACCCGTTTCCGAATGCAACTCGCGGCACCCGGGTGGCGCATCGTTTCTTTTTCCCCCCCCGTAGCTACCGATCGCGACACGACATTGAGCGGGGAAAATGCATCCCTGAAACTGCAGCCGTTTCGCCTCTGTCTGGCGTGGAGTCCGAGCCCATGAACGCCGCAGCCCCAACCACACAGAGCACACGAAACCCATTGAAACGAAGCGCGATTCGTGTTGGCATCGTTCTTGTCTTGACCGGAGCAGTGCTGACTGGTGCGCTGCACTGGCAAACGTACGAAACGCAGCAACTCGCGATCGTTCAAGGGCAGCTGGTCCAAACGCAGGAACAATTGCGTCAGACCCAACGGGCGCGTGACAACGTCGAACGCCACCTCTACCGCTACCGAACACTGGAAATGACCGGATTCACCGCTCCGCCCGATCGGGTCGCGCTCATCGAAGCGCTCTTGGCCGCGCAGGCACGCTTAGCGCTTCCCACCGTCCGTTATACGCTGGGCCCGGTGGTCGAAGCCCCGTTCCCGCTCCCGCCGGAGGCCAGCCCGTGGCGCGATCCGGGGGATGACCCGCCAACCAAAATCGCCTACCAACCGCTCGAACTCAAACTGATCGAAGTCCATGAAGGCGAATGGCTCGCTTTTCTGGCCGACGTGCAACAGCACGCGCCGGGGTGGAGCCGGATCGAGCGGTGTGCGTTGCGGCGAAGCGGCGCATTGGGGCTCGACATCGACTGTACGCTGCGGTGGTGGTTCACCCCGCCAACGCATGGAGAAGCGGGGCAATGAGCACTTACCCACGTTCGCAAATCCGAATCCGGACGCGAGTATGGCGCGCGCGGCTGGCGCTTTGCGTCCTGGGAAGCCTATCCAGTCCGCTCCTTGCCCAAACGGCGGCACCCGCTTTGCCTCCTGCCGAATGGCTCGGACGGCTCTTCTTCACCCAAGAGGAGCGGTTCGCGATCGAACAGGCGCGTAGCCACGCCGACCGAACCACTAAACCCGCCAACCCTGCACCGCTTCCGCGTCTGGACGGCGTCGTCCTGGCACCGCGCGAGCGACGCGGTGCTTGGATTGGCGGACGTTTCGTTGCCGATGGCAGCGAATTGGGGGGTTGGCGGCTCAACGTCTATCGCAACGGAATCGTGCTCACCAACACGCAAGGGGAATCGTATCCGGTACCGGTGGGCGCGCAGTTGCCGATCGCGCCGTAACTGGCGCAATGGGCAGGGGTGCAGCACCTTGTCGCACCATACCGGAACGCGGTTCCATACGCCCATACGCACCGGTCACTGGTAATTGGCACAACCGGCGGGCGCTTTCGCGCACAGTTCGTTGCTCGAAAGCCAATCGACGATATCGTCGAACGGGTTCGTAGCGTCTGCAGCCGTTGGTGTTCCGGTCACGAACAGACGGTCGTTACCGTCTGCATTTTCCGCTTCGTCCCCCGTTGCCGCGCCCGGTGCGCGCAACAGCGCCCCCAGTCCATTCGGGCCGTGCGAAAGCAGCAATGCAACGACTGTATCGGTTTCAAACGTCTTCGTACCTGACGGGTCACGACGACACACGGTGATCGCCGAAGGCGTCGTGGGACAATTGGTACCGGATGCGTGTGTCACCGTGCCGCTTCCGGTCACCGCTTTTTCCAAAACCCGGTAACGAAACGGTCGCGTCCACGCATCCACTGCGTCGTTTTTGCTGAGCCCGAGCGCTTGCCACGGCACGATGCCTTCCGCGTCGTTTACCGTCGCACAGCTTGCCCGCGGCTCTCCCGTCGTATTCTCCCACGTGGCACCAGGCGCGCTGGGACAAGGCAGACAGGGAACCGTCGCAGTGACCCCGCAGCGGGCCACCGCGTAACCGATGAGCGCTTCGCGAACCCGCGCCATCTTGTCGCGCGTCTCCTGGATCCGTTTTTGTTCCTGCTGGGCCCCAAACGGAACGAGCAAAGCGCCGAGCACCAGTGCCACCAGCACCAGTACCAACGCCGCTTCGACCAACGAAAACCCACGGCTTCGGGCTGGCTGGCTCATTGCCAGCGCATGCGGAAATCCCATAGCGTCACTCCTTGCCCATTCGCGCCGCTTCCCCAGCCGCCTGTGAAACCGAAATAGGCGCCGTTCATTTCGCCGGGAGCGATCGCATAACAGGCCGAAAGGGAAGGCGCTTGCCCGGAACAAAGATAAGGATCACTGCCGCTCGTGTTAGCGCAATCGAGCCACGCTTGGGCCAGTACGGCTGCCGTGTCGGTGCCGCTACAGTCGCTGCAATCGGCATTACAGCGCGCGTCCAGGACGAAATGGATGCGGTGCGCTAGCGGTTGCGGCTGCTCCTCGAACGCGTTCGCCGGCGAAGGAGCACATCCGGGTTGGCTGCTCCCGGTGCAGCCATTGGTAAGCGGCGCACCGTTCCCCCCTGCGTGGGTGAGACTGGCATCGTATTTCCACGCCAAGTGGTTGCCGTTCGGGTCACGGTCTGCTGCATCGGCATGCACATCCACTTCGAGAAAATAGCGGGTGCGGGCACTGCCCGAGGTGATTACCCCCATGTTCTGCTGCGCGCCGCAGGTCGTAGGCCGCCCCGCTGCGCTATCGGAAAGGGCAAACGTGAATCCGTAACGGCGGTCGACGCCACCAGGAGGATCGGGATATGCGAACCGATAGCGAAAAGTTCCTTCCCACCGTTTGCCCCGAAACGGGACGGGCGCAGTGAAGCCGACTGCGAGCGGATCGAACCACAGACAGGAGCCGCTGCTGCCGTTGGCACTGTTCATCGCTAGCGTGGGTTGGTCGTTGTGCGCGGGGTCGCTGGCGATTACGCTCGCCCCCGCCCCTTCGGGGACGAACCCTTGATGAATGGGCGTCCCGTCGAGCCCCACGCTGTTGAGGTCGATGGTACTGGTGCCGAGTCCACCTGAACTGCACCCCAAGTCCGAGTACGACGCGAAGACGCCCACGTCGTTGTACGGGCGCACACTCATTCCTCCGTCCTGCGGGGTGTGCCAAAGCGATGGCGGCGTCATGACGGGAACGAAGGCTCCCGCAGTGGCAGCGACCGGATTCAGAAGCCCGGTTTCCCTGAGCATGCCTGTTCCTGCCCCCACCGCGTCCTCCAGAAACGCGGCAATGGGCACCGCGGCGGTTCCCACGCTGCTGGCGCGACTTTGCCTCTGCGTCGTATCGCGCGCCGGCCCCGGCGCAAGCACGGCAAAAACGGCGTTTTGCGCATTTGCTGCGGTGACGCCGTCCGAACTCGAGCGCACCGTGAGCGCATCGCCGCTTTGGGTGCAACTGGCATCGGGACAATAGACCACATACCAAAACGGAGCGGTATCGGTGAGGGTGCTACTTCCCGCTTCCAACCCCAGATCGCGCGTCGGCAAGAGGCCAACCCAGAGCCCGCCAGCACCGCTCGTTTTTTGCCGGATGTCTGGCGACCCGTCGGAGCGCAAGCCCGCTGGCAACGGTAACCGGCAGCCATTGGCTTTCGCGTAACCCAACAACGCCGCCCTTGCGCGTTCGAGTTGCGCGAGTACCGTCTTTTCGACAACCGACTGTGACTGCTTTAGATAAGACGTGAAAAACGTAGCCAACAGTGCAATTGCCGCCAGCAACGACAGAATGAGGACCGCTCCCACCCCGCGCATGTGTTGGGCGCGTGGAGGAGCGGGCGTCCTCGTGTGTTTTGGCGGCGCAATAGGCACACTCTGCTTTACAGCGTGGAACACACCGTGTAACTCTGATCCTCGCTATAGGCTGTTGCTGCGGCACCCGGAGCGGTATTGTTGGCACCTTGTGTCGCACGAACGGAACCGGTGTTCGCCACCCCATCATCGATTTGAGAATCGATTGCCGCTGCTGCTTTTCCAGGTACGTTACCTAAGCAGACCATCAAAGTCGCTTGATTATAGCCGAGAACTGCGGCGTTGGTGATCCCGATCAAACCACCGAAAGAGTTTCTGGGCAGTGCCGCTGCACCGGCAACTGTCGCGTCACCGGTCAAAAAACCCGCGGCCCGGAGATGTTGGAAAAAGTTATCGTTTTCCCCCCCTCCGTTGAACGTTTGCGCAGCGGTAACAGCAATTACACCGTTGTTGTCACCACCTTGCGTAACGTTTGCCCACGTTCCGCCGCGCGCCTGAAGCGCTGCCAAGTTGCCATCGTCACCGGGTAAGCGCTTATAGCGGTCTTGATAGGAGTAGTACGCGGTTTTGACCGCATTGATGTCGTTGATCGCGTTCTTCACCTTGGCATTTTCGATCAATTCTTGCCCCTTGAGCACACCACCGAGCAGCAACCCGATGATCACCAGAACGATCGCGATCTCAACCAGGGTAAAACCCGTTTGCGCACGTTTGAAAGCCATCATGGTCTCCTCTCCTTACCCAATAGAACCGAAGCGCAGAATTATTTTACTCGATCAGCGCCTCCTGGTCTGTCCCCTTTTTCATACAGGGGGAGGGTCAAGCAAAAAACCACGCCGCCCTCCTCAACGCGCGCCGTCAGGTCCCCGAGGCATGCGCGGGCCGCCCATTGAGCCTGGAAGAGTCCAAGGCCGCTGCCCTGCCCATCCCCAGAGAAGAAGGGCTGAAACCAGCGTGCCACGTGTTGTGGCGTCACCGGCTCCGACACCGCCACCGCAAAGGCCACTTCGGCGCGGTGGGCTGCGTCGTCACGCCGCACCGCAATGCGGGTGAGCGTACCTTGATGGCGCTCGCTGTTCTCCCACAACTCCTGCACGATCTCGCGCAACCGTTCCGGAACTGCCGCCACGATCGCCTCCCCCTCGATGGGCACGCAACCACCCAACCGCGCGCATTCCGCTTCCAGGAACGGCGTCAAAGCAATCGGGTGCAGAACGTCTGTTGCTTGGGTTGCCTCGGACCAGTGGGTCAAACGACTGAGGATCCGGGTCGCACGTTCGGTCGCTGCCGGTAACGCCGCCGCAAGCATGCGGTGGGCGCTGCGCCGATCGCTTGACGCATCATCGGGCGATTCGAGCGTCACCGGGAGGTACAACACGAACTGCGCCAGGTTTTTGACGTCGTGCAGAAGCAGCGTCGCAGTGCGGCTCCACAGCGCAAAGCCGGTTTCCGTCGCCGCGGCAGTGCGCCAAAGGTCGAGGAGCAGACACAGTTGCAGGGTATCGGCAAGCCGTTTGGCGAAATAGCGGCGCTCCCCCTTTGCCCACGGCACCCAAAGCGTTCCGTGAACGCTGAGATTGGGTACTTGCGCCGAAAAGGGGATCGCCACCGTGCGCGGTCGGTTCGTATCCCCCCAACCCATTTCGTACCTCACCCCGTACCAGTGCCACGCCACGTGCATCCCTTTGACGCCCACCGCGTGCAGAATCGGCCACGCGGCAGCAGGAAAACGGAGGGCGTCGCAATCGTTTGCCGCGTTCGCCTGCAAAAGCCGCTCAGCGGCATCCTCGATCCGCTGGACGTCGCGCAACAACCAAGCCAGAACGCTCAGGACGACCAATCCGGCAATCAGGCTCGCGCCAGCGATCCAGGGCAGCCACGTCGCATTCACCGCTCGATTCCGAACTTTTTCAGCAAGGGATAGAGATTCTCCCGCTTCACCCCCAGACGACGCGCCACTTCGGAAGCGTTCCCCTTGGATTCGCGCCACAGCCGACGCAATACCACCTCTTGGACCTGGTCGTGAATCTCACGCCAGCCGCGTTCGAGCGGAACGCTGAGCGCCACCCGTTCTTGACCCGCGGAAGCGAGCCGCCGTTCGGCCTCATAGAAAAGGCGCGCGCGCTCGACCGCAGCAAGGATCTGTTGCGGCTGTGCGGGTTTGGCCAGAAAATCGAACGCCCCTTCGCCGATCGCCGCCACCGCCGCGGCGTGCTGATCTTGTCCGGTCAACACGACCACTTTGCCGCGAAATCCCGATTGGCGAACGGAAAAAAGAAAAAGGATTCCTTCGTCGATCACGTGGGGTCGCGGCGTCAACCCCAAATCCAGGACGATCACGGAAATCGACGGGTTTTCCGCCAGCAACGCGAGCGCACCTTCACGCGTCCCCGCTTCGAGCACGCGCCACCCCTTCCGTGCAAGCAGCCCGCCCAAGAGTATGCGGAGCGCTGCATCGTCCTCGACGATCAGTACGACATCGTTCGCTTCACACCCCATACCGCGCCCGATACGCTTCCACTGCAGGCCAATGGGCACTGAGCGCGGGGTCGTCTTTGAGGAGCTGCAGGAGGTCGCGCAGCCGCGCCACCGCGATCACCGGAATCCCGAATTCGGCTTCGACCTCCTGCACCGCGGAACGCTCGCCTTGACCCCGCTCTTCGCGGTCGAGCGCGATCACCACTCCGGCAGGGGTCGCCCCTGCCGCGGTGATGCGCGCCACCGATTCGCGCACCGAGGTGCCCGCCGAGATCACGTCGTCGACGATCAGCACGCGCCCGGTAAGCGGCGCCCCCACGAGCGTTCCCCCTTCGCCGTGGTCTTTCGCCTCTTTGCGGTTGAACGCAAACGGTCGGTTGAGCCCGCGTTCGGCAAGGCGAATCGCGACGCCGGCTACCAGCGGAATTCCTTTGTACGCCGGGCCGAAGAGCGCGTCGAACGTGAGACCACTCGCCTCAATCGCCTCGGCGTAGAAGCCGCAGAGCGCGCCGAACGCCGCACCGTCATCGAAATGGGCCGAGTTGAAGAAGTAGGGCGAACGCCGCCCCGCTTTGGTGACGAATTCGCCAAAACGCAGCGCTTGCCGTTCGAGTGCCAAGCGAAGAAAAGCCTGCGCGGTCGCTGTCATCGAAATGCTCCGGAGTGGTTTTTGCGCCCTATTGTACGGCAGCCGCCGGAAAAAAAACGTAAAATGCGCTTTTGCGCATGAGGTTTGTGCCACGATGAACACGACGCAGAACCGATCCCCTTTCTGGCAAGTGTGGGAAGAGGCCGATTGCCTCGCGGATCAACAAACGGTGCAGGCGGCGATCGACCGCCTGGCTGCCGAGATCACCGCCCAGCTTGCCGACAAATCCCCACTTGTCTATGTGGTGATGAACGGCGCAGTGATCTTTGCCGGACAGCTCTTACCACGACTGCGCTTTCCGCTGGAAGTCACCTATCTGCACGCCACGCGCTACGGCAATGCGACGCAGGGCGCGGAACTCCACTGGCGCGTCGAGCCCACCGCAGCGGCAGAGGGCCGCCACGTGCTGGTGCTCGACGACATTCTCGACGAAGGCCACACGCTCGCGGCGATCCTCGAACGGTTGAAAGCCGAAGGCGCGGCGAGCGTTTCGCTGGCGGTGCTCTGTGACAAACAGCACGACCGCAAAGCGCGTCCGGGGTGGAAAGCCGACTTCACGGGACTGGAGATACCGGATCGCTTCGTTTTCGGTTTCGGGATGGACTACAAAGGGTATTGGCGCAACGCACCCGGCATTTACGCGGTCAAAGGGCTGTAGCAAGCGCTGAAATTCCCGTTGGAACAACGGGTTTTTTGCGCCGGTCACGTTCCCCACCAGGAGATTTGCGATGCAACCCGAACAGCTGTTGATCACTTTTCGTTCGGACGCCGATGCGGACGTGATCATGTACCGCAAACATGCCGAACCGATCCTGAAATTGCTCGGCAAGGAGCCCGATCGCGGCATCCTCACGCCGGAACAGTTGCCCGAAGCGATTGCCAAATTGGAAGCGGCGTGCGCAGCGGACCGCGAACGCGAACGGCAGCAGTTGGCGGCACTCGAAGCGGACGCCGATGCCAGCGGCAAGCCAATGCCCGTGGGGTTTCACCAACGGGCGTGGCCGCTCCTCCAGATGATGAAGCACGCGCTTGCGGAGCACAAACCGGTCGTGTGGGGGGTGTGAAGAGGTCATTGTCACGCCATGACCCAAGAACACGACACCGGCTACAAGCTCCTTTTTGCCCATCCCGAGATGGTGCGCGATCTGCTCATCGGGTTCGTTCCCGAGCCTTGGGTGCAGACGCTCGACTTTTCGACCCTCGAGCGGGTAAACGCCAGTTACGTCTCAGAGAAAGGCGATGCGCGCCACGAGGATATGGTCTGGAAGGTGCGCTTCGAGAACCATTGGCTCTATGTCTATCTCTTGTTGGAGTTCCAGGCGCAGCCCGACCGCTGGATGGCGCTGCGCATGCTCGTCTATCTCGGGCTTTTGTATCAGGATCTGGTGCGCCGCAACGAATTGACGCCTGAGGGGAAGTTGCCGCCGGTGTTGCCAATCGTGCTCTATAACGGCACGCCCCGCTGGAACGCCGCCGAGGAGATCGGCGAGTTGATCGCGCACGGGCCTGAGTCGCTCAGACGCTGGCAGCCACAAGCGCGCTACCTCTTGATCGACGAGGGGCGTTATCTGCCCGAGGCGCTCACCAAGCGTAACCTTGCTGCGGCGCTCTTTCGGCTCGAACATTCGCGTAGCCCCGAGGATATGCGCCGTGTGGTTCAGGAACTGATCGAGTGGCTCTCCGAACCGGAACAGAAGCCGCTGCGCTTCAGTCTCACCCGGTGGTTACTGCGGCTCTTGCGGCGTAAAATGGAGAAAGGCACGGTCGAGGTACCTGACGTCTCGGACTTACTGGAGGTCGATACGATGTTGGCCGAACGCATCGAGAGTTGGACCAGGGAGTGGTGGGAACAGGGGTTGCAGCAGGGATTGCAGCAGGGATTGCAACAAGGCGAGGAGAAGGGTTTCTACCTCGGCGAGCTGCAAACTTTGCAGAGACTGCTCACCAAACGCTTCGGGCCGCTGCCGGAAGCGATGCAGGTGCGCCTGAGCACCGCGAGCCGGGAAGAGATCGAGCGGTGGCTCGATCGGGTGCTCGACGCGCAAACACTTGATGAGGTGTTCGGTTAGGGACACACTGATTTATTCGCAGATCGATGGGGCCGAACTCATCCCTGACATGCGACAATTGAAGTACTGACATTTGATAGGCACTTGACGATGCAAGCGAGCTTTTCCGAACTTGAATATGCGAGCAAGAAGAAAGTGACGCGGCGCGACCGGTTTCTTGCCGAAATCGACGCGGTAACGCCTTGGTCGGCGCTGGTGGCTGAGATCGAACCGTTCTACCCGAAGGGAACCGGACGAGGCCGGCCGCCGATTGGCGTGGAACGCATGCTGCGCATGTATATTGCCCAGCAGTGCTTCGGATTGTCCGATGAAGGGATCGAAGACGCCATCTACGACAGCCAGGCCATCCGGCGCTTCGTTGGCATCGACCTGTCGCGGGAGTCTGCGCCCGATGCCACCACCCTGCTCAAGTTTCGCCGCCTGCTGGAAAAGCACCATCTGACCGAGCGCATCTTTGCTGCCATCAATACCGTGCTGGCGCAGAAGGGTTTGATCCTCAAGGAAGGCACGGTCGTTGATGCCACGATCATCGCCGCACCGTCCTCGACCAAGAACCGAAGCGGCAAGCGCGATCCGGAAATGCATCAAACCAAGAAGGGCAATCAGTGGTACTTTGGCATGAAAGCCCACATTGGCGTCGATGCCGAAACCGGCATCACCCACACGCTGGTGACCACCCCGGCCAACACCAATGATGTCACCCAAGCCCATGCCCTGCTGCATGGAGAAGAGAAAGTGGCCTTTGGCGATGCGGGCTACCAGGGCGTCGAGAAGCGGCAAGAGAACCGCAACGGCAAGGTTCGATGGGAAGTTGCGATGCGTCCGGGCAAACGCAAGGCGCTGCCGAAGACGGCGATGGGCAGGTTGATCGACAAGATCGAGCAACTCAAGGCAAGCGTGCGTGCCAAGGTCGAGCACCCGTTTCACATCGTCAAGAACCTCTTCGGCATGAAGAAGGTACGCTACAAGGGATTGGCGAAGAACACTGCGCAGCTCTACACGCTCTTTGGGTTGGCGAATCTGCTGATCGCCAAGCGGCAATTGTTTGCACTCAACGCCCAAGGTGCGTCCTGAGAGGGGCGAAATGAGGAAATTCGCCGAGAAACGGGGCGAAAGCCAGCCGAAAATGGCGGCAAAAAAGACATTTCTTGCCCACCGAGGTGTGAATGTCGAAGGGATACGGTCACTCTCGCTCATTTCCAGTAAAATGCTGATTTGTTCAGCGTGTCCTTAGGAATCATTACGCACAGAGAAAGCTGCCGGATCCGGTGCGCGCGACGGTCGATTCGCTCAGGACGCTGCTCTGGTGCCATCCCAACCGATGAGCGTCGGCTCGGGTTGTAGCATGACGCCAAACCGCGCCGCCACCGCCTCCTGAATCCGGCGCATCAGCCTCAGCAGGTCGGTACCGGTGCCGTCCCCCAAATTGACCAAGACAAGCGCGTGCCGCGTATCGACCGCAACGCCCCCCATTTGCGCCCCTTTCAGTCCAGCTTGCTCGATCAACCAGGCTGCGGGTGCTTTCCACCGCCCGTCGGCAAGGGGGAACCCGGGCACTTCGGGCGCGCATTCACGCAACCGCTGCCATTCGTCCGCGGTGAGGATGGGGTTGAGGAAGAAGCTCCCAGCATTGCCGCTCACTTTCGGGTCGGGCAGTTTCGCGGCCCGTACCGCCACCACCGCATCATGCACCGCACGCACCGCAGCATCCGGCGGTAAGTCCGCGAGCTCGATGCCCTGCGCGGTGAGCCAGCGTTGCAAATCGGGATAGTGGGGCCGCAACGCCGCACGCTTGGGAAGCGCAAAGCGCACCGACCGGATCACCCAGTCACGCGCCGCGCCGGTTTTGAACCAACTGGTGCGGTACCCGAACGCCAACTCGGAGGCGGCAACGGTGCGCGTCTCACCGCTTGTTCGGTGCCAGATCGTCACCGCGGTAATTCGCTCACCCACCTCCAAGCCATAGGCACCGATATTCTGCACCGGCGCGGCGCCAACAGTGCCCGGAATCGCTGCAAGGTTTTCGAGCCCACCCCAACCGCGCGCCACAAGCGCCGCGACGAACGGCGCCCATGCCTCCCCTGCCGCAGCCTCGATCACCCGCTCGGTCGCCGTTTCTGCAACCACCTGCCAGCCGCGCGTCGCGATCCGCACCACGCGTCCCGGGAAATCGGCGACGAAGAGTACGTTACTGCCCTCCCCAACGATCACTTCGGGCAGCGGCACGGCCTGCCAGCGCGCACGCCACGCCGCCCAATCGGCGTCGCGTTCGATCACCACCAGTTCCGCGGCACGCGCGGGGAGGCGAAAGGTATGCCAATCGCGCAGGTCGACGTCGTGTTCGATTCTCATCGCCAAACGCGTTCGGGCATGGAGTCGACCGCGTACTTCCGCATAGGCAGAGCCAACACAGCAGGTTACGCGCCGCGCTCTGCGGCAACGGGCCGCCAACGGTCGAAAAGCCAATGGTAGAGGAACGCGTACGCGGTGTAGGCAAGCGCAAGCCCCAAGTCCGCGACCGCCGCAGCCCACCACGTCCACCCGGTCCAGAGGACGATCACCGGCCAGGTGATCAGAAAGAGCGTCACCTCGAAACCGAGCGCATGCACCGCACGCCACTGCCACGGGCGCAGATGTGCGGGTCGTCGCGCCCAGCGCGCTTCACACCGGTCGAATACCGTGTTGAAGACCGCCTGCCAGATGGTGGCGATCAGGGAGAGCAAGACCAGAAGCCCGACCGATTCGCCCCACCCTTCGCCAGTAGCCCAGCGAAAGGCTGGCGTAATCAAGAGGAGCCCACCCAGCTCGAAAAGCCCGACTTGGAGCCAACGCTCGCGCCACGAACGCAGCGCCACACCCGTTATCGTCATCTCGTCTACAACCGAACCCACCTCGGGATTATAACCGAACGCCGCCCACACGCGCATTTCGATGCCGTTCGTGCGCACTCACTTATCGGGTAAACCCCACTCGCATCGTTGCTGCCCACACGATAACATTGCCCCGGTAGTGGCGAAGCGAGAACGAACCATGGCGCTGCTGGAATTGGAAAACCTCGTGATGGCGTTTGGCGGCTTTCGCGCCGTCGACGGCGTCTCGCTCAAAGTCGAACCGGGCACGATCACCGGCCTCATCGGCCCCAACGGGGCAGGCAAAACGACCCTCTTCAACGTGATCGCCGGTGCCTATCAGCCCACCGCGGGCCGCATCCGCTTCGACGGTGAAGAGATCACCCGGCTGCGGACCGACGAACGCTTTCACCGCGGGTTGGTGCGCACGTTCCAAATCCCGCACGAATTCCCCCGCCTCACCGTGCTGGAGAACCTCATGGTCGTCCCGCCGAAGCAACCGGGCGAACACCTGTGGGCGAACTGGTTCACCCCAGGGGAAGTGGCGCGCACCGAAGCCGAAGTGCGGCAAAAAGCGATCGACGTGCTGGCGTTCCTGGAACTCACCCACGTGATGAACGAACGCGCAGGCAACCTCTCCGGTGGGCAGAAGAAATTGCTGGAGCTGGGGCGGACGATGATGACCAACGCCAAGCTCGTGCTCCTCGACGAACCCGCGGCCGGAGTGAACCGCACGCTCCTGCGTAAGCTGGAAGAGAAGATCCAGATCCTCAACCGCGAATGGAACTACACCTTCATCCTGATCGAACACGACATGGAGATGATCGAAAAACTGTGCGATCCGGTCATCTGTATGGCCGAAGGCAAGGTGTTGATCGAAGGGGATTTCGCAACAGTGCGCAACGACCCGCGGGTGCTCGAAGCCTATCTGGGTGAAACCGTTCATCCCGAAGTCGAAGCGGCGATCGCCGAGATTGAAGAACTCGAGATCGAGGAGGGGAACGCATGAACCCGGTCCTCGTGATGCATCAGGTGCGTGGTGGCTATGGTGACGCCGACATTCTCCACGGCGTCTCTCTTACCGTAAACCCGAAAGAGATCGTGGTGATCGTCGGGCCGAACGGCGCCGGGAAATCCACCGCTATGAAAGCGGTTTTCGGTCTGGTGAAGATCCGCGACGGCGCGATCCTCTTCGAAGGGGAAGAGATCACCGGTTGGAAACCGGACGCGATCGTGCGCCGCGGTATCTCCTACGTTCCGCAGGTCAAGAACGTCTTTGCCGAAATGACCGTACACGAAAACCTGGAGATGGGGGCGTTCCTCGCGAAATCGGTCAAAGCGGAAGCGTTCGAGCGCATCTATACGCTCTTCCCCGACCTCAAAGCGAAACGCAACGCGCTCGCTGGAAGCCTCTCTGGCGGGCAGCGCCAGATGGTGGCGATGGGGCGCGCGTTGATGCTCAACCCGCGGCTGCTGCTGCTTGACGAACCCACCGCGGGGCTTTCGCCGAAATACATGGAACAGATCTTTCGGATCTGCCGCGACGTGCGCGACACCGGCGTGGCGATCCTACTGGTCGAACAGCACGCGAAACAAGCGTTGGCGTTTTGCGATCGCGGCTACGTGCTCGCCACTGGGAGCAACCGCCACGAAGGGACCGGTCAAGAACTCCTCAACGACCCGGAGATCGCCCAGATGTTCTTGGGCGGATAAAACAAAGGGATTACGCGCATGAGTGGATTGGAACTGATCAATTTCTACGTGATCCCCGGGTTGATCTCGGGGAGCATCTACGCGTTGGGTGCGATCGGGATCACCCTGATCTTCGGTATCTTGCGCTACGCCCACTTCGCCCACGGCGACATGGCCACGTTGGGCGCTTACGTCGCGTTGGGGCTGGTGGGGTCGCTCGCGCTCTCGCCGTGGGTGGCGTTGCCGATCGCGATGGCGATCACCGCGCTCGTCGCGGTGGTACTCGACCGCGTTTTCTATCGTCACCTCGAAACCCGGCCCAAGATCCTCACGGTGATGGCCTCGCTGGGGGTCGCGCTGATGCTGCGCTCCGTCGTCCAAGTGGTCTGGGGCGTCGATCCACAGGTCTATTCGACGGGAATCGTGCGCGCCGAATCGTACGGCGGATTGATGCTACGCTCCCGCGAACTGATCACCTTTGCCACCGCGACCGGGCTCGTGCTCTTCCTGATGGCGTTCCTGCGTTATACCCGTTGGGGGAAAGCGATGCGCGCGATGTCGGACAACCCGGAACTGGCGCGCCTCTGTGGCGTGAACAACGAAGCGGTGACCCGCCTCACCTGGGTGATCGCAGGCGCGCTTGCCGCCGCAGCCGGGTTTTTCCTGGGCATCAACACCGAACTCAACACGATGATGGGTTGGTCGGCACTTTTGGCGATGTTCGCCGCCGCGATCCTGGGGGGCGTCGGGCGCGTCGAAGGTGCCGTGGTAGGTGGTCTCGTGATCGGGTTGGTCGAAGAACTTTCGGTACTGGTGCTCCCCAGCCAATACAAAATGGCCACCGCGTTCGTGATCCTCATCCTGATCCTCTTGGTTCGTCCGCAAGGGATCTTCAAAGGGAAGGTGCTCTGAGATGGATACACTGGGACTGCTCAATTACGCGATCTTCATGGGGGTGCTGATCGGCATCTACGCGCTCCTCTCCCTCGGCCTCAACGTCCAGTGGGGGTACGCCGGGCTCTTCAACGCCGGGGTGGCGGGCTTTTTCGCGGTCGGCGCGTACCTGTCGGCACTCTTTACCGCCCCGCCGGTTCCCGACCGCATCATGGGCTGGGAACTGCCCACGGTCGTCGGCTGGATCGCTGCGATGGTCGCCGCTGCGCTCATCGCGTGGCCCATCGGCAAGGTGACCCTGCGGTTCCGTTCGGACTACTTGGCAATCGCCACCATCGGGGTTGCAGAGATCATCCGCCTGGTGCTGCGCACCGAAGATCTGCTTTCTGGCGGCGTGCGCGGCATCACCGGCATTCCCCGCCCCTTCGGCGACCTGCCCTACGAATGGTCGCAACTCGCTTATCTGGCGCTCACCTGGGCGATGGTGGTGATGATCTACTGGGCGTTGGAACGGCAACTCGCCGCGCCGTGGGGCCGGATGATGCGCGCGATCCGCGAAAACGAACACGCAGCCGCTGCGATGGGGAAAAACGTCGAGGCGCGGCGGCTCGAAGCCTTCATCCTGGGCGCCGCGATCATGGGGCTCGCAGGTGCCGTCTATGTCCACTTCATGCGCGCGATCACGCCCGAGGCGATCGACCCGATGATGGTGACCTTTCTGGTCTGGATCATGCTGATCCTGGGCGGGTCGGGCAACAACCGTGGCGCGATCCTGGGCGCGGTGATCATCTGGGTGATCTGGTCGAGCTCCGAACTCCTCACCGACCGCCTGCCTGCGGAGATCGCTACCCAGGCGAAATATATCCGTGTCTTCGTGATCGGCTTGATGCTGCAACTGGTGTTGCGCTGGCGCCCCGAAGGGCTCTTGCCGGAGGGCACCCACGTGCGGCGTTCGAGTTGAGAGCGACGCGTAGGGAGCGCCTGCGAACGGCGATGGCGCGTTGGGGGCGACCACGCCAAGGCAGCGAAGATGCAGCACCCGCGATCGCTGTTACAATCATACGGCTGTTTGCGTTTTTCCACGTCACAAGGAGGACCACACCATGACCTACCGTTCCCAACTCGTTGCTTCACTCGCTGCCGCGGGGCTCATCGCAACTTCGAGCGCCGCGTTTGCCGAAGCCAAGGTCGCGCTCATGGGCGGGATCACCGGCCCGATCGCCGGGATGGCGCCGGCGATGATCGCGTCGATGAAATTGGCCCTCGATCAGGCCAACGCCGCGGGGCTTGCGATCGGCAAGATCACCTACCAGGAGTTCGACAGCGGTTGCAACCCGCAAGTGGCCACCGACGCCGCGACCAAAGCGGTGAACGTCTTCGGCGCCGACGCCGCAGTTGGCCCCGCCTGCTCCGGCGAGCTCCTTGCCGCGGTGAACTCGGTCACCATCCCCGCGGGCGTACTGGTCGTTTCGTCCTCTGCCACCTCGCCCAAGATCACCGACCTCGACGACAAAGACCTGGTCTTCCGCACGGTGCCATCGGACGACTTCCAAGGGCGGGCGCTTGCGCGTACGCTCCTCGAGCGCGGGGTGAAGAAGGTAGCGGTCGCCTACATCAACAACGACTACGGCAAGGGTCTGGCCGAAGCGTTCAAAGCCGAATTCGAAGCAAAAGGCGGCACCATCACTCAATTCCGCGGCCACGAAGACAAGAAAGCGTCGTACCGTTCCGACCTCGCCGAACTCGCCAAAGGGGGCGCCGATACCTTGGTGCTCTTCGACTATGGCAACGCGTCGGGGATGACGATCCTGCGGCAAGCGATCGAAAACGGCTTCTTCAAGCAGTTCGTCGGTGCCGACGGGATGCGCGACGAAAACCTCATCAAGACGCTCGGCGAAGCCAACCTGAAGCACTTCTTCGTCTCCGCACCGGTGGGCGAAGCGAGCGCGGCGTTCGAAAAATTCGCCGAAGCGGCGCGCAAAGCGGGTCTCGATCCGAACGCCACCTTTGCCGCCACGAGCTACGACGCCGCGGCGCTCGTTGCGCTGGCGCTCGAAGCGGCAAAAGGGGACAAAGCGAAACTGCCGCAAGCGCTGCGTGCGGTCGCCACCGCTCCGGGTGAGCGAATCTATCCGGGCGAATGGGAAAAAGCGAAGAAGCTCCTTGCCGAAGGCAAAGAGATCGACTACAAAGGGGCTTCGGGCGACCACGAATTCGACGCCAAAGGGGATGTTCCGGGCAGCTACGCCTTCTTCAAGGTCGAAGGAGGCACGTACAAAGAGGTGCAGAAGATGAAATAAGCCGGTATTGGGTGTCGCGCACGGCAACCCGTGCCGTGTGCGGCTATCCTACCCGTGCTGCACAACCGCCCCTCGGGGCGGTTTTTTGCGGCGATTTTTAACGGCCGCTTTGGTGGCCGATTTGCTGCAGCGTTACGCGAACACCTGCCGATGCTCGCGCGTCGCGCGGAATTCCACCTCAGGATATTTTTCCTGAGTCAGCTCCAGGTTGTAGCGACTCGGCGCCAGATAGACCAGGTTGCCATCGACGTCGCGCCCCAAGCGCAGCGCCTGTTCGCGCACGAACCGGTTTTTCGTTGCGTCGTCGGGAAAAAGGAGCCAACGGACGGTGTAAATCTCCACCGGCTCGAAGAGCGCTTCCACCTGATATTCGGTCTTGAGCCGCTCGGCAACGATCTCGAACTGCAACGCACCCACCGCGCCCAGGATCAACTGCCCCCCTTCGCGTTCGAAGACTTGGATCGCCCCCTCTTCGCCCAACTCTTTGAGCCCTTTGTGGAGCTGCTTCGCGCGCAGCGGGTCTTTGAGCCGCGCGGCGCGGAAGAGCTCCGGCGCAAAGTAGGGGATCCCGGTAAATTGCAGCAGCTCTCCTTCGGTGAGCGTGTCGCCGATCTGCAACTGCCCATGGTTGAGAATACCGATGATGTCCCCCGGATAGGCCTCCTCTTCTACGTTGCGGCGATTCGCCAGGAACGTCACCGCGTTCGCCAGCCGCATCTCCCGTCCCAACCGAGTATGGAACGCCTTCATGCCGTTGGTGTAGCGCCCCGAACAGACACGCAAGAACGCCATGCGGTCGCGGTGTTTCGGGTCGAGGTTCGCTTGGATCTTGAAGACGAAACCGGTGAATTTGGGCTCGTTCGGGTGAACGGTGCGCGCACCGGCGTCGCGCGGCTGCGGCGGTGGTGCCCACGCCGCCAACGCGTCGAGCACGTCCTGCACGCCGAAATTATTGACCGCGGAGCCGAAAAAGACTGGGGTTTGACGCCCCGTGAGGAACTCCCCGAGCGCAAACGGCGGCAACGCCTCGCGCGCCAACGCCACGTCTTCGCGCAATTTCGTCACTTCGTCCGGGAAACGTTCATCCAGGAGCGGATTGTGTAAGCCAACGATCGTCTCCAATTCGACCCGCCGTTCCGTTCCCGGCGCAAAACAGAACATACGGTCTTCCAAAAGATGAAAGACACCGCGGAAATGCTTGCCCATCCCCATCGGCCAGGTGACCGGCGCACAGGAGATCTGCAAAATGTCTTCGATTTCAGCGATCAAATCGAAGCCGTCGCGCACCTCGCGGTCGAGCTTGTTGATGAAGGTGATGATCGGGGTATTGCGCAACCGGCACACTTCAAGCAGTTTGATCGTCTGCGCCTCGACCCCCTTGGCGGCGTCGATCACCATCACCGCAGCATCCACCGCGGTGAGCACACGGTAGGTATCTTCGGAAAAGTCCTGGTGCCCCGGGGTGTCCAACAGGTTGAAGACGCAGTCTTCGTATTCGAACTGCATTACCGACGTGGTCACCGAAATCCCGCGCTGCTGCTCGACCGCCATCCAGTCCGACGTCGCGTGCCGGGCTGCTTTTCGCGCCTTGATCGCACCGGCGATCTGGATCGCACCCCCAAAGAGCAGCAGCTTTTCGGTGAGCGTCGTCTTCCCGGCGTCCGGGTGGGCGATGATCGCAAAGGTACGACGGCGGGCAATTTCGCGCGCAAACGGTTCCATCGTGCGTTCCCACGGTAAAAGCGCGATTCTACCTGCTTGCCCCGGCGCGCGTTGCCAAAGCATGGGCGATTTGCTACGATGCAGCGCCACACCCGTTGGTAACAGATTCTCGCTGGAACCCCTATGTTCTTTGCCGCCGAAAACCGCCTTAACCCCACCACACGCAGCATCACGCAGCGCTCTGAAGCGCACGGTGCATTGGCGCTCTGGCTGGTGCGTTGACCCGATGGTGCGCACCGGCCTCGACCGTCTCGTCACCGAACCCGAATGGGCGCAGCGCCTTTCGGGGCGGCGGGTGATGCTGCTGACCCACCCCGCCGCGGTGACGGGACCGGCTGCACCGTTTCCGCCGCTCACCCATGCCGCGACCGCGCTCGCCCAATGGCTCCCCACGGTCGGGGCG
Organism: Hydrogenophilus hirschii; assembly: GCF_054656675.1. Lineage (NCBI taxonomy): Bacteria > Pseudomonadati > Pseudomonadota > Hydrogenophilia > Hydrogenophilales > Hydrogenophilaceae > Hydrogenophilus > Hydrogenophilus hirschii. Next base: position 333,338 of record NZ_BAAHXQ010000003.1, on the reverse strand, counting down.
CGCCTGACTGCCCTCTTCGGCCCGCAGCACGGGGTGCGCGGCGACAAGCAAGACAACATGGTCTTCTCCGCCGACGAAATCGACCCGCACCTGGGCATCCCCGCGTTCAGCCTCTACGGCGAACGGCTCAAACCCACCCCGGAGCAGCTCGCGCACGGCGACCTCTTGCTCGTCGACCTGCAAGACGTCGGCTGTCGCGTCTATACCTACCTCACTACGCTACGCTACGTGCTCGAAGCCGCCGCGGCGGTTGGGCTGGAAGTGTGGGTGCTCGACCGCCCCAACCCCATCGGCCGCTGGGTCGAAGGCTTCTGCACCGAACCGGGGTGGGAGAGCCTCGTCGCAGCAGGCAGTTGCCCGATGCGCCACGGCCTCACGTTGGGCGAAGCGGCGCATTGGTTCGTCGCCACCCGGGCGCTCGACCTGCCACTCACGGTCGTCGCGCTGGCGGGGTGGGACCCGGACGCCGCGCCCGGCTACGGCTGGCCGCTTGTGACCCACGTCTGGATCCCACCCAGCCCCAACGCCCCCACGCCGTGGATGGCGCGCTGCTACCCGGGCACGGTGATGGTCGAAGGCACCACCCTCTCGGAAGGACGGGGCACGACGCGACCGCTCGAATGTTTTGGCGCGCCGTGGCTCGATCCGGAGCGGCTGCTTGCCGAAATGGCGCGGCTCGCGCCCGAATGGCTCGCTGGCTGCGTCCTGCGCCCGATCTGGTTCGAGCCCACCTTTCACAAACACGCTGGCGAGCGATGCGGCGGCGTGATGATCCACACCGAACCGCCCGTTTTCGACCCAGCGCGCTTCCGTCCGTGGCGGCTCGTTGCGCTCGCGTTCAAAGCAATCCACCACCTCTGGCCCGACGCGCCGCTATGGCGTGCCTTTGCGTACGAATTCGAAACCGAACGGTTGGCGATCGACCTCATCAACGGCGGACCGCGGCTGCGCGAATGGGTCGAGGACCCAAGCGCCACCCCTGCCGATCTCGACGCGCTTGCCTCTGCCGACGAAGCCCGGTGGAATACCGCAAGGAGCGCATGGCAGCATCGCAGCGGTTGAGCCACTCGGTGGTGACCGCGCAGCTGCAGCAATTGACACAGCGTGTGTCGGGAATAGAATTATGGATAGAGTTGTGCGGAGCACTTCGTTGTTCAGAGTTTCACGCCGTGCGTTCCTACGTCACAGCGCCGCCCTGGCGCTCGTGCCGCTCATTACCAGTTGCGCGCCCACGCCACCGTTGAAAGTGGCAACATGGTCTTTTCCTGCTTACGACCTGTTGCGCTGGCGCGTCGCAGACAATGCTGCGATCCGCTGGATCCCGACCGCAGGCGACGCGGAAACCACGTTCCTCCTCCGCTTTCACCGCGCTGATGTGGCGCTGCTTACGCTCGACCTGGCGCTGCGCGAAGCGGCACTCGGCACCCCGCTCACGGTGATCGGGTTGCTCGACGTCTCCCACGGCGCCGACATGGTGCTCGTCCGGGAAGGATTCACCACGCCGGAGCGCTTCGCCTCGGCACGCATTGCGGTGGCGCACACCGGTCTCGGCGCCGTCACCTACGCGTTGGCGCGCCAGGCGCTGGGCCTACCGCTCTCCTGGGAAAACACAGTCGCGATTCCGGTTGCCGAGCAAATTGCCGCGTGGCAAGCAGGGCAGATCGACGCCGCGGTCACCTTCGAACCGTTCGCCAACCGACTCCGCGCGTTGGGCGCTGTCCCACTCATCGATTCGAGCCAATTGCCGCCGCTGATTCTCGACGTGATCGTGGCGCGCAGTGACGTGCTCGATGCCTTGGCATCGTCACTCAGCGCATTGACCCGTGCGTGGTTTTCGGCGCTGGATGCCTGGCGCCGCAATCCAGACGGAACCGCACAGGCGCTCGCCCCCTACCTTGGCGTTGAACCCGGTGCCGTTCCCGCTCTCTTTTCCGGGGTGCACCTGCTCGATTGCGCCGCGAACCAAGAAAAGCTCCGCACCGGATTACACGCCGAGCAAACTGCGATATGGTCGATCTTGACCGCGGCCGGGTTCCCACTCCCGCCGGAACAACCACCACTGCCCACCTCTGTTGCGGTGCTTCCCCCGTGTTCCGAAAGTCCCAGATGATGCTTGAGCAACCCCCTACTTCCACCGCGGTACCGCGGCAACGCTTGAGCGCCCATTTGGAAGCAGCGCTCGTGCAGTTCGTGGTGTGGGTAGTCAGCGTCGCCCTCTGGGTGGGCTGGGTATTCTGGTTTGCTGCTGCAAAGGCTCGAGAAGAAGGCGAAGCGTACCTGCTCGACGAGTTGGCACAAATCGTTCGTTTGGCGGAAACCCTCTGGCCCGCACGACGCGATCTGCTCCGCCAGGAGCTGCATCGGCACTTGGCGCACGACGGTGACCGAGCGGCGGCGATTCTCGATGGCGCAGGAACGATTCTCGTTGCCCATGATCCCCGCTGGGCGGGCCACCCCCTCACCCAAGCGCACCCCCCGCTCGCTCCGCTCTGGGAACGGTTTCGTACGCAAAGATCGCCCTATTGGATCACCCGCTTTGGCGCGGACAACTTGATTGCGTTCGCCCGTTGGGCGCAACCGCCTACTACCGAGCAAGCAGCGGGAGAGGGTACGGTCGTGCTCATCTACGACCTCACGCCCCGCATGGTTGCCGCGCGCAACACCGCCCTAGCGGAAGGGATGCCGCTCCTGTTCGCGTTCTTACTCCTTTTCGCCGCCACCGGCGTTTGGGCGCAGCGCCGCATTCTCCACCCACTCAAGCAGCTCACGCACGCGCTTGCCGAAACCGACCCTTCAGCGCCCCAAGCGCACGAACGGTTCGCTCAGATCGCCGCGCTACCCCAACCCCGCGAATATAGCGAACTGGCAGTGCATATCGCGCGTGCCTATGCCCAAATTGCCGCACAGCACAGCGAGCTTCGCTTGCTTGCCCGTGCCCTCGAAACCAGCCCAGCCGCGATTGTCATTACGGACGCCCAAGCAAATCTGCTGTGGTGTAACCCGGCGTTCACCCATACCACCGGATATTCCCTCGACGAGGTCCGCGGGAAGAACGTGCGTTTCCTCAAGTCGGGGCGAACCGCCGATGGGGTCTTCCGCTCGCTATGGGAAACGCTCGCGCGTGGCGAAACCTGGCAAGGTGAATTGATCAACCGCCGCAAGAACGGCGAAACCTACATCGCAGCGGCGGTGATCACACCGGTGCGCGACGACACCGGCACAACCACCCACTATATCGCGATCGAATTCGATGCCACGCGCGAAAAGGCCCTGGCCGAACGGATCGCTTTCGCCGAATCGCACGATCTGCTGACCGAACTGCTGAACCGCAGCGCGTTTACCGAATCGGTCGCGCACCAACTCAAACGGTGCCACCAATCGCCCGAAAGGGAGGCGGGTTTGTTGGTCGCGATCGACCTCAAAGGGTTTCGCCGCTTCAACGACCGCTACGGCAGCGCGGCGGGCGATGCGCTGCTCAAAGCGGCGGCGCGCGCCCTCACTCGATGCACCCACCAACTTTTCGACCAGGAATCTGTGGTCGCGCGGTTGGGCGCAGACGAGTTCGCACTCCTCGTTCCGCTCATGCGACCGCGTGCGACCGCGCCCACCTCCGATTGGGCCGAAACCGCCGCGACCGCACGGTTGGCGCAACTGCGGGCGTGCCTTCCCAACGAACTGGTGCTGCCCGAGCCGCGCGCGCCCAACTGGCCCAACCAAACCCCGGTGGTGTGGCGTTTAGGTGCCGTGTGTCTCACTGCAGCATTCACCAGCGCGAGCGACGCGATCGCCGCGGCGTCGTTGGCGCTCGCGCGCGCAAAGCGCGACGATCTGCCCTTTGCCTGGTACGACGCCCAAGACGCGCAACAGTTCATGCGCCAGATGGCGATTTTGGAGGCGCTGCAACGTGCGCTCACCACCCCCGACGCGCCCGGTCTCGCGCTGGTCTGGCAACCGCAACTCAAAAACGGCGTCACGCTGGCAGGGGCAGAAGCGCTCGTCCGTTTCCACCACCCCGAACTGGGGCCGATTTCGCCCGCCGAGTTCATTCCGCTGGCGGAGCAGAGCGACCTCATCGTCACCTTGGGCAACTGGGTATTGCGGGAAGCCACGCGGCAAGCCGCAGCGTGGCAGCGCGAGCGCGGTTTTACCGGAACGATCTCGGTCAATCTCTCGCCACGTCAGCTCGTCTCAGGCGATTTCCCGCCGCAGTTGGCTGCGGCGCTTGCCGAAAGCGGATGGCCGGGCAGCCGCTTGACGCTCGAAATCACCGAAAACATCTTGATCAGCGCGCCGGAACAGGCCATCGCGCAGATGCGCACCCTCACCCGCGAATACGCGGTGCAATGGGCGATCGACGACTTCGGTACCGGCTATTCGTCGCTTGCCTACCTCAACGATCTCCCGGTGCATGAACTCAAGATCGACCAGCGCTTCATCCGCCGCTTGGGCGAACACCCCGAAGGACTCCGGCTCGTGCGCGCGATCGTCTCGATTGCCGAAACCTTTGAGCTGCGCGTCGTCGCCGAAGGGGTCGAGGACGACGCCTGTGCCGCGGCGCTCGCCCCGTTCCCCTCGCTTCTGCATCAAGGGTGGCGTTACTGCCGCCCTGCTCCGGCTGCCGAATTCGCCACAACCTGGCTTGCCGGGCGCGACGCGACCAAGCGGTAAAAGAGCGGCGCCCAGAAGATCGCCAAAAAGGTTGCGGCAACCATCCCCCCAACTACACCGGTGCCGACCGCGTGGCGGCTCGCAGCCCCCGCACCGCTGGAGAGCGCAAGTGGCACCGCCGCAAGGATGAAGGTAAGCGACGTCATCAGAATCGGCCGCAGCCGCAACCGCGCCGCCTCGACCACCGCAGCAAGCCGCGACTGCCCTTGCGCTTCGCGCTGGCGCGCGAATTCGGCGATCAGGATCGCGTTCTTCGCCGATAGACCGATCATCACGATCAAGCCCACCTTGAAAAAGACGTCGTTAGGAAGCCCCCGCCACAACGCCGCGCTGGCGGCGCCCAACACGCCAAACGGCACCACGAGAAGGATCGCCGCAGGCGTGCGCCAACTCTCATAAAGCGCCGCAAGCGCCAGATAGACCACCACCACCGCGACGACGAAAAGGAGCGGCGCTTGCGCACCGGCCAACTGCTCTTCGTATGAGGTGGTCGCCCAGGCAAAGTCGTAGCCAGCGGGCAACACCGCGCGCGCCAATGCAGCGATCGCCGCCATCGCCTCGCCCGAAGAGACGCCGGGGGCTGCCTGCCCGCCGATCTTCACCGACGGCACTCCGTTGAACCGATCGAGCCGCGGCGGAGCGGTTTCCCACTGCGCCGAGGCGATCGCCGCCAGCGTCGTCACCTGCCCTTGCCGCCCCATGATCGGGAGCTGCAACACCGTTTCGGGCGCTGCGCGCCACGATGGCGCGGCGCTCATCTGCACCCGCCGCACACGCCCGTCCATGAGAAAGTCCCCCAGGTACGCGGTGCCGAGCGTCATCGCTAACGTCTCGTTGAGCGTCTGTTGGTCGATCCCGTAGACCGCCGCCCGCTCGCGATCGATCGCCAAACGCACCGCAGGCGCCGGTTCCTGCCCTTCCGGGCGCACGCCGAAGAGCCGCGGGTCTTGCGCTGCCGCGGCAAGCAGCCGGTTGCGCGCGTCCAACAGACCGGCGCGCTCCGTGCCGGTGCGGTCCAACAACCGGAAATCGAAACCGCCCACCGCACCGAGTTCGGGAATGGGTGGCGGGTTGACGGCAACAATGAGCGCGTCGGGTAGCCGCGGCGCCAGTTCGCGGTAGGTACGGGCAACGAGCGCCTGCGCGCTCTGGCTCGCCTCGGGCCGTTCGTCCCAATGTTTGAGCGGCACGAACGCAATCGCGGTATTTTGCCCGCGCCCGAAGAAAGAGAAGCCGAGCACCCCGACCACCCGCGCCACCTCGGGCTGCGCCAGGTAAAAGCGTTCGACTTCGCTCAACACCGCTTCGGTGCGTTCGCGCGTGGCGCCAGCGGGCAATTGGACCACCGCGATGATATACCCTTGGTCTTCGTCGGGCAGAAACGCTGTCGGCAACTTCACGAAGAGCCACCCCGCCGCAGCGACGATCGCGCCATAAAGAAGGAGCCAGCGCACAGGCCGCACCACGATCGCCGCGGTGGCAACGCCAAAGCGGTCGCGCAACCAGAAGAAGAAGCGGTCGAAGGCGCGCGGCTGGTGGCGCTTCGGCGCGCGCAGGAACGTTGCGGCAAGCGCCGGGGCGAGCGACAACGCCAGAAACGCCGAAAAGACCATCGTCGCGATCAGAGTGACCGCGAACTGGCGGTAGATCACCCCCACCGACCCCCCGAAAAAGAGGAGCGGCGCGAACACCGCAACGAGCGCTGCGGAAACGCCGATCACCGCGCCGGAGATCTCACGCATCGCCACCACCGTCGCTTCGCGCGGCGACAACCCCTCTTCGACCAGATGGCGTTCGACGTTTTCCACCACGATGATCGCATCGTCGACCAAGATCCCGATCGCGAGCACCATCGCAAAGAGCGTGAGCACGTTGATCGAATAGCCAAGCAGCCACAGCACCGCCGCGGCGCCGGCAAGCGCCACCGGCACCGTCACCATCGGGATCAACGTCGCCCGCAGGTTGCCCAAAAAGAGCCACATCACCAGGAACACCAGCACCACCGCCTCGACGAGCGTCTTCACCACCTCACGGATCGAGATCTCGACGAAGCGGCTGGTGTCGTACGGCACCTCCCACTGGACGCCCGGCGGCAGGAAGGGCTCGAGTTCGCGCATCCGCGCTTTCACCGCGTTCGCCACCTCCAGCGCATTGGCACCCGGCGCGGTGCGGATCCCGATCGCGGCGTTCGGCGCCTGATTGAGCCGCGCCACCACGTCGTACCTGTCGGCGCCGAGCTCGACCTGTGCGACATCACCCAACCGCACCTGCGCGCCGTTCGGTTCGGCGCGGACGATGATCTGGCGAAACGCCTCCGGCGTGGTCAGTTTCCCCTGTGCGGTGAGGATCGCGTTGATCTGCTGCCCCGGCACCGCAGGCAGTTGGCCGATTTCGCCCAACGCCAGATCGACGTTCTGCGCGCGGATCGCGTTCGCCACCGCTGAGGGCGTCAACCCGAACGAACGGAGCCGGTCAGGGTCGAGCCAGATCCGCATCGCGTATTCGGTCCCGAAGAGCACCGCTTCTCCAACGCCTGGGACACGCCGGATCGGATCGAGGATCTGCGCCGCGACAATCGAACCGAGGTCGACGGCCGAATAGCCGCCTTGCGGCGCATTCACCGCGACGATCATCAACCAGTTGCGCTGCGGTTTGGTCACGGTCACCCCCCGCGCCTTCACCTCGTCGGGCAAGCGCGCTTCGACCCGACGGTAGCGGTTCTGCGCTTCGACACTCGCCAATTCCGGATCGGTGCCGGTTTCGAAGGTGAGGGTGAGCGTCCCCTGCCCCAGTTCGGCGCTCGACTCCATGTAAAGGAGCCCTTCGATCCCGTTCATCTCCTGTTCGAGCACCTTGAGGACGTTGTCTTCCACGGTCTTGGCGGACGCCCCCGGGTAGGTCACGGTAAACGCCACCTGCGGCGGCGCCACCGCCGGGTATTGCGCCACCGGCAAATTGACGAGCGCCAACGCCCCGGCAAGCGTGATCAAGAGCGCGATAACCGCGGCGAAGACGGGACGGTCGACGAAAAAGCGCGCCATCGTTTCACTCCTGCACCGTCACCGGCCCACCCGGCGGCTGCAGCCGCGCCTGGCCGGAAACCACCACCGCTTCGCCCCCGTTCAGGCCCGAAGCAACGACGACGTTCTCCCCCGAAAATCCACCCAGCGTTACCGGTTGCAGCCGCGCTTGCCCGTCGGCAACTACCCAGACGAAGAGCCCGGCGCTATTGGAAACCAGCGCGCGTTGCGGTACCACCACCGCTTCGCGCTCCGCGACCGGCACCCGGACCTTCACGAACATCCCAGGCAACCACCGTCGATCGGGATTGGGAAACGCCACTTTCGACGTCACCGTCCCGGTTGCCGGGTCGACCGCAGCATCCGAAACGATCCATTCGCCCATCGCGACCACCGCATCGTCGATCACCAAGCGGGGGGGCGGCAGATGCGCGAGCGTGCGCCGCGCCAACCACTGCGCCTGCGGTTCGGTAATCAACGCATGGATCGGGTCGAGCACCTCGATCGTCGTGAGCAGCGTCGCCTCCCCGTGGCCGACGAGCGCCCCCTCGGTCACCAGTGCGCGTCCCGCCCGTCCGGCGATCGGCGCGGGCACTTTGGCGTATTCGAGATTGAGCGCCGCTTGGGTCTTTTGCGCCTCGGCGGCCGCCAGATTGGCGCGCGCCACGTCGCGCGTCTGGGGCGAAGCGAACCCTTGGCGCACCAGCGCCTCTTGCCGCTTCAGCTCGGCCCGCCGCTGCGCAACGAGCGCTTCGGCCGCCTGAAGCGCGGCACGGTAGGGGCGGTCGTCGAGCGCAAAGAGGGTCTGCCCCGCCTGCACTTCGCTCCCTTCGCGGTAGCGTTGCGCTTCGACGATCCCTTCCACCCGCGCGCGCACCTCGGCTTTGCGGCTTGCGGCAAGCCGCCCCGGGACGTCGGTTTCGACCACGACGGTTTCGCGAACCGCGCGCACCACGACCACCGTCGGCAACGGTTGCGACGCCTTGCCCGCCGCTGCCGTCGGCTTCGACGCCTCTTGCGCGGCCTGCGCCGCGTTCCCGAGCGGCCCCCATACCGACGCTGCGGCAAACACCCACACGACACACCGCAGTAAGGACGACATCGGTCGCGACGATGCCCGCAGCGCATCGGGTACCCCTTCGCCCTGCGCCGCGCCGCGCTTCTTCCCTATGCTCATTCGCTGCAAACTCCCTTGTTGGCTTGATCACCAGTATCTGAAAAAATGACCATAGAGTCAATAGCTGGGTGCTTGCACGCACCCGCCCCACGCGCTACCATTGCTGCGATACCAAAATTGCGACAGGAACCCGTGATGAACGAAGAAAAACGCAAAGCGCTACAGGCGGCGCTCGCTCAGATCGAACGGCAGTACGGCAAAGGGGCGGTGATGAGCCTGGGGCAAGACCGCGTCGAACGCAACATCGAAGCGATCTCCACCGGCTCGTTGGGGCTCGACATCGCGCTCGGTATCGGCGGTTTGCCGCGCGGCCGCGTGATCGAAATCTACGGCCCCGAATCTTCGGGCAAGACCACCTTGACGTTGCACGTGATCGCCGAAGCGCAAAAACTGGGCGGCGTAGCGGCGTTCATCGACGCCGAACACGCGCTTGACGTGCAGTATGCGAAAAAACTGGGCGTTCAAATCGACGAACTGTTGGTTTCGCAGCCCGACACGGGTGAGCAAGCGCTCGAGATCGCCGATATGCTGGTCCGCTCCGGCGGCGTCGATGTAATCGTGATCGACTCGGTCGCAGCGCTCACCCCGAAAGCAGAGATCGAAGGTGACATGGGCGACGCCCTACCCGGGTTGCAGGCGCGCCTCATGAGCCAGGCGCTGCGCAAACTCACCGCAAGCATCGCCCGCACCAATACGATGGTGATCTTCATCAACCAGATCCGGATGAAGATCGGCGTGATGTTCGGCAACCCCGAAACCACCACCGGTGGCAACGCGCTCAAATTCTACGCGAGCGTGCGCCTGGACATCCGCAAAACCGGCACGATCAAAAAGGGCGACGAAGCGCTGGGGTCGGAGACCCGCGTCAAAGTGGTGAAGAACAAAGTGGCTCCGCCCTTCAAAGAGGCGAGTTTCGACATCCTCTATGGCGAAGGGATTTCGCGCGAAGGGGAGATCATCGACCTCGGCGTGCAATACAAAATCGTCGACAAAACCGGCGCGTGGTATGCATACGAAGGACAGCGGCTAGGGCAAGGCAAAGACAACGTCCGCGAATTCCTGAAACAAAACCCGGCGCTGGCGCGGGAGATCGAAAACCGCATCCGCGCCGCGGTCGGGCTGCCCCCGTTGCCTGCGCCAGACGCTCTGCCACAAGGGAGCACGGCTCCCCAGGATGGTGCAGCAGCCGAACCCAGTGATGCGACGGCGACCTGAACGGATGCCGCCCGCTTTCGCCACTCGTGACCCAGCGGCATGAGCCCCGTTCGTTCCGCCTCCGCACACACGAGCGCGTCACCGTGGTCGATCGCGCTGCGCCTCTTGGCCCGCCGCGAATACACGCGTGCCGAACTCGCCGCGGCGCTCGCGCGGCGCGGGATAGCGGAGAAGACCGTAGCGGAACTGCTGGAACGCGCCGAACGGCACGGTTTTTTGAGCGACCGGCGCGCTGCGTCGCTCCATGCCCGACGGCTCGCCGAACGACAAGGCAACCGCGCGATTGCCTACCGGCTCCACGCCCGTGGGGTGAGCGACGCGGACGTCGCGCAGGCGCTCGCTGAAACCGAAGCCGAACTGGGTGACGAGCGCGAACGCGCCGCTGCGGTCTGGCGTAAGAAATTCGGATCCCCGCCCACGACCCCGCAGGCGTGGCAGAAGCAAGCCCGCTTTCTGGCAGCGCGCGGCTTTTCGTGGGAGACGATCCGCGCGCTCCTCTCCGACCCGCCCGAAGACGTGGCGCTGCCACCGGATGTCTAAAACCATGTCGCTCTTGATCGTCGAAAACCTGCGCAAGCGTTTCGGCGCACGCGCCGTCGTCGATGGGGTCTCTTTGACCGTCGCGCCCGGCGAGATCGTCGGCTTGCTGGGACCGAACGGCGCGGGCAAAACCACCTGCTTCTACCTCATCGTCGGGCTCATTCGCGCCGACGAAGGGCGCATCCAGCTCTCGGAGCACGACATCACCCACCTGCCCATCCACCGCCGCGCCCGCTACGGGCTCGCTTACCTACCACAAGAGGCGAGCATCTTCCGTCAACTCTCCGTTCGGGAGAACATCCGTGCGGTACTGGAATTGCACGGCGTTCCCGCGCCGCAGCGCGCCCAGCGGGAAATGGCGCTCCTCGAAGAGCTGGGGATCGCCCACCTGGCCGATCAACCCAGTGTGGCCCTCTCCGGTGGCGAACGGCGACGGCTCGAAATCGCGCGCGCGCTCGCGACCGACCCGCGGCTCATCCTCCTCGACGAACCTTTCGCCGGAGTCGACCCGATCGCGGTCCTCGAAATCCAACGGATCATCCGCTTCCTGCAAAGCCGAGGTGTGGCGGTGCTCATCACCGACCACAACGTGCGCGAAACGCTCGGGATCTGTGACCGCGCGTCGATCCTCGCCGACGGCCAAGTGATCGCCTCCGGAACCCCGCACGAGATCGTTGCCCACAGCGAAGTCCGCCGCGTCTATCTCGGCGAACAGTTCCGCCTATGAAAACGCTAGGCACGGGGCTTGCCCTCAAACCACAAACGTCGCTCACCCTCTCGCCGCAACTGCAGCAGTCGCTGCACCTCCTCACCCTACCTGCTGCGGAACTCCGCCAGGCGATCGAAGAAGCGCTCGAACAAAATCCGTTCCTGATCCGCGCCGACGAATGGGAAGAAACCGCGACAACCGGCGCCGAAGTGACCCACGCAGGAGCCACCCCAGCGGCGCCGAACGACACCGAACGCGTCGAAGCAACCGTCCCGCCCGCCGAAGCGAGCGAATCCGTACCCGATGACACCCCATACGACGCCTACTGGGAAGGGGTCACCCCGGGAATCGCCCCGGAAGACGAGCCGTTCGACCCTTACCGAACCGCCGTCGCGCCCGAGGGGCTCACCGAACACCTCACCGCCCAAGCCGAACTCACGCTTCTTCCCGAAACGGTACGGCAACACGTCCTGCTGTTGATCGAGGCGCTCGACGACAACGGCTACCTCTGCGCGCCGCTGGCGGAAATCGCCCAATGGGTCGATCCCCCCGCCGATACCGAAACCCTGGAAGTCGCGCTCAAAGTATTGCAGCGCTTCGACCCCACAGGGGTCGGTGCGCGCTCGCTCAGCGAATGTCTCTTACTGCAACTGGCAGAACGCCCGGCGTCACCCGAACGCACCCTCGCCGAGCGCCTCGTGCGCGACGCACTTGAACTCTTGGCCAAACGCGACTACGCCGGGTTACGCAAAACCCTGGGCTGCAGCGAAGCGGAACTCAAAGCGGCGATCGCGCTCGTCGAATCGCTCGACCCCAAACCGGGGCGCCGATTCAGCACCGAAACGGCGCCAACCGTCATACCCGACCTGATCGTCACCCCAGAGGGAGATCGTTTTCGCGTCGACCTCAACCCGGCGGCGTACCCGCGCGTGGTCGTCTCGCCGCTCTATCAAGCGTCGATCGGGCGCAAGAGCCCGGAAGCGTGGCGAACTCGGCTTGCCGAAGCGAAGCAGTTCGTCAAACAGCTCCACCAGCGCGCTTTCACTTTGCTGCGCGTCGGGCAGACGATCGTCGACCACCAGGCCGATTTCTTCCGCTACGGCGAACGCGCCTTGCAGCCGCTCACCCTCAAAACCGTGGCTGAGGCGCTCACGCTGCACGAATCGACCATTTCCCGCGTCGTCGCCGGCAAATACCTGCTCGCTCCGAACGGCCTCTTCGAACTCAAAACCTTTTTCAGCGCAGCGCTCGCCACCGACGACGGCGACGCCACCTCGGGCGCCGCGATCAAAAGCCGGATTCGCGCACTGATTGCCGCCGAAGACCCCCATCGCCCCCTTTCCGATACCGCGATCGCCGATCGACTCGCTGCCGAAGGCATTGTGATTGCCCGCCGAACCGTGGCAAAATACCGCGATTCACTTTCGATTCCGCCAGCGAAATTGCGAAAAAGGCTCTAATACCACTTCAGGAGAACCGTTCCATGAACCTCAACATCACGGGTCGTCACGTCGAAGTCACCGAAGCGCTCGAACAATACGCCCGCGAAAAGCTCGAGCATGTCATCCGCCACTTCGACCACGTCACCAGCTGCCATGTCATCCTGTCGGTTGAAAAGAACGAACAAAAAGCGGAGTGCACGCTACACGTCAAAGGCAAGGACATCCACGCGCACGCGGTCGGCGCCGACCTCTACGCCGCGATCGATGCGATGATCGACAAACTCGACCGGCAAGTACGCAAGCACAAAGAGATCGTTACCAACCACCACAACGGCCCGGCGGCGCCTGATGCCGAATGACGACGACAATGGATCTGCTTGCATCGCTCATCGCTACCGCACAGGTACGGCTCGATGTCGACGCATCGAGCAAAAAGCGGGTGTTGGAAAAGGTTGCCGAAGCGTTAGCGGAACAAGGGTGTGACGCAGGTAAGCTCTTTTCCGCGCTGATCGAACGCGAACGGCTCGGCTCGACGGGGCTCGGAGAAGGCATCGCGATCCCTCATGCCCGGGTTCCGGGGCTAACCGAACCGCGCATCGCGATCCTGCGTTTGGCGCAACCGGTAGACTTCGACGCCGTCGACAACCAGCCGGTCACGATCGTCGTCGCGCTCCTCGTGCCGGAACAAGCCACCGAAACGCACCTGGAAATCCTCTCGGAGCTCGCCGAGCGGCTCAGTCGTCCAGAGGTGCGCGAAGCGATCCTTTCGGCCGAAACCCCAGAAGCGTTGCGCGCCGCGTTACGCGCGTAAGGAGCGCCGCGATGGCCGTGCGCGAAACCACCGTCGCGGCGCTCGTTGCGGCGTTAGCAGAGCCGCTCGCGCTCGTGCACCGCTGTGGGGACCTCACGCGCACGGTGCGTGTCACCGACACCCACATCTGGCCGGCCGACCTCGTCGGCCACCTGAACCTGATCCACCCCGAACGCCTGCAAGTGGTCGGCTCGGCCGAACTCGCGTGGTCCGCGAAGCAACCCAACGAAAAGATCCGCTACGTCCTCTCCGAAATCACCGCGGCGCGCCCGCCCGCGATCATCGTCGCCGACGGCTGCACCGCCCCCGGCGTACTCGAAGAGCTGTGCCGCCGGTACGCGATCGCGCTGCTCACCTCGCCACGCCCTGCCGCCGAAGTGATCGACCGCTTCCGCTTGAAGATCGCGCGCATGCTCGCCGAACGGACGATTCTGCACGGCGTGCTGATGGACGTGCTGGGCGTTGGGGTACTGATCACCGGTGAAGCGGGCACGGGCAAATCGGAACTGGCACTGGAACTGGTCACGCGCGGCCACGGGCTGGTTGCCGACGACGCGGTGGAAGTGGCCCGCATCTCCCCCTACGAACTCGAAGGGCGCTGCCCGGAACTGCTGCAAAACTACCTCGAAGTCCGGGGACTGGGACTCCTCGACATCCGCACCATCTTCGGCGAAACCGCGGTACGGCGCAAGATGCGCCTGCGCCTTATCACCCACCTCAAGCGCCTCAGCCCGGAAACCACCCCGTTGCCGCGGCTGCAAATGGAAGAAGAGCGCCAAGAGATCCTTGGCGTTGCGATCCCCCGCGTCACCCTGCCCGTTGCGCCGGGACGCAACATGGCTGTGCTCCTGGAAGCTGCAGTACGCAATTTCGTCCTCAAACTGCGCGGAATCGATTCCACCCAAGAATTCCTCGACCGTCACGAAAAACTGCTCGAACAAGAGGCACAACGATGTCTGACGCCACCCACTACCTGAAACGGATCCTCACCGCGCGTGTCTACGAAGTCGCCCGCGAAACCCCGCTGCAGTTCGCACCGACCTTGAGCCGCCGCACCGGCAATCAGGTGTGGATCAAACGCGAAGACCTGCAACCGGTCTTCAGCTTCAAACTGCGCGGTGCCTACAACAAGATCGTCCATCTCTCCGAAGAACAACTCGACCGTGGCGTGATCTGCGCCAGCGCCGGCAACCATGCGCAAGGCGTGGCATTGTCGGCCAAAACCATCGGTGAGCGGCGCGGCAAACCGGTGCGCGCGGTGATCGTAATGCCCACCACCACCCCGCTCATCAAAGTCGAAGCGGTCCGCGCCCGGGGTGGAGAAGCGGTGCTCGCAGGCGAATCGTACTCCGACGCCTACGCCTACGCGCTGCGGCTTGCCGAAGAAGAACAACTCACGTTCGTGCATCCGTTCGACGACCCTGACGTCATCGCTGGCCAAGGGACCATCGGCATGGAGCTCTTGCGGCAGCACCCGGAGCCGTTACACGCCGTCTTCTGTGGCGTGGGCGGCGGCGGCCTGATCGCTGGCGTTGCCGCCTACCTCAAAGCGCTGCGCCCCGACATTCGCGTGATCGGCGTCGAAGCGGAAGACGCCGACGCGATGACCCGCTCCCTTGCCGCGGGCGAACGGATCGCGATGGAGCAGGTCGGCCTCTTCGCTGACGGCGCTGCGGTCAAGCAGGTGGGTGAAGAGACCTTCCGCCTCTGCCGCCAATATGTCGATGAGATGGTGGTCGTCTCCAACGACGAAATCTGCGCCGCGATCAAAGACGTATTCGAAGAGACGCGCGCGATCCTCGAACCGGCTGGCGCACTCGCGGTAGCGGGGCTCAAAGCGTGGGCACGCACCCACCAGGTCACCGGCCAAACCCTGGTTGCGGTCGCTTCGGGCGCGAACATGAACTTCGACCGCCTGCGCTTCGTCGCCGAACGGGCCGAACTGGGTGAACAGCGCGAAGCGGTGTTGGCGGTGACCATTCCGGAGCGGCCGGGCTCGTTCAAAGCTTTCATCCAGCTCCTTGGGCACCGCAACATCACCGAATTCAACTACCGCTTCGCCGACCCGAACGAAGCGCACATCTTCGTCGGCGTCACCATCCACAACCGCGACGAAGTGGCAACCCTGATCCAACAACTCGAAGCCGCAGGGCTACGCGCGCTCGACCTCACCGACAACGAACTGGCGAAGACCCACGTCCGCTATATGGTGGGTGGCCGCGCCCCCCACATCCGCAACGAGCGCCTCTATCGTTTCGTCTTCCCCGAGCGCCCCGGCGCGCTGATGAAATTCCTCTCCGAATTGCGCGCCGAATGGAACAT
Source organism: Hydrogenophilus hirschii (assembly GCF_054656675.1). NCBI lineage: Bacteria > Pseudomonadati > Pseudomonadota > Hydrogenophilia > Hydrogenophilales > Hydrogenophilaceae > Hydrogenophilus > Hydrogenophilus hirschii. The sequence continues at coordinate 317,434 of NZ_BAAHXQ010000003.1, read as the reverse complement.
CAGCCTGTTCCACTACCGCAACCACGGCTCCGATTACGGCCGGGTGCTGGCGGGAATGCAGGTCCCACCTGCAGAAGAGGCCGAATTCCGTGCGTTCCTCGACCGCCTAGGCTACGAATGGGAAGAAGAGACCCACAACCCGGCGTACGCGCTCTTTTTGGCAGCAGGCTAGCGTGACACACGGAGCCACCCGCGCACTAAAGGGTAGGCCGCTAGCGTCGAACCCCTTCGCTGCGGTCCAACACCACTCCGGCGTCACTCACCACCACATCCATCGCCACGTCGTGCGCCTCGGGGCGCAGGTCGGGCAGTTCCGCGAACGCAAACCCCACCCCCACCACCACGCACTGCCACCCCTCGGCACGCCACGCCGCCAACGTCCGATCGTAAAACCCGCCACCATAACCCAACCGGTAACCTCGACGATCGAACGCAACGAGTGGCACGATCAGAACCTCAGGGCGAACCGTCTCGGCACACTCCGGTGTCGGAATCCCGTAGCAATCGTCGATCATCGGCGCCCCCTCGCGCCACGGCCGAAAAACGAGCGGCACATGGGGCGCAACCGCCGCGGGGAGCGCCCGCCACTGCCACGCGGCGAAAACCGACCGCACGTCGGGCTCCCCCTTCATCGGCCAGTAGAGCCCGACCCAACGCGGCGCGCGCCGCGCGCGCCACTGCGTCCACCACTGCGCCAAATGGCCACACAGCGCCGCATTCCGCGCCTGCCAGTTTTCAGGAGACAATGCACGCCGTAGCCGCAGGAAATGGCGGCGAATCGTCGCGCGATCCGCGCCATCGGGTACAATCGTTCGTGTTTCGTCGTTCACGGTCCCTGCACCTCGTTGCCCTAATGAGTGCCACACGCCACGCGTTCCGCTCCGTCGCTTCGTTTGCTCTGGTCGTGCTGATCGTTTGGCTGATCGGCACCCCCACGATGCTTGCTGCGGCTGCGCGTCCTCATGACCGGCCCACCCCACCCACCGACGCAGTGGCACAAGCCCGCGCCGCGTTCGCCCGAGGCGACCTCGCCACCCTGTTGGCACTCGAACCCAAAACCCGCACAAGCCCCCTTGCCGCGACGGTCACCAGCTGGCGTCTGACACTGCAGATTCTACGCGACGACGCAACGCTCGACCCCCAAACCGTCACGCGCTTCCTGACCGATCACGCCGGCACCGACGCAGCGGTGCGTGTCCGGCGGGCGCTCGCGCAAAACGCCATCGCGCAGGAAGCCTGGACCGAAGCCCGCCGCCATCTCGAAGCGCTGGAACGGCACGACCCCACCACCCACTGCTGGCTTCTTCAAGCACGGCTACACACCGAACCCACCGCAACCGCCACGCTGCGCGAAGCGGTGCTTACTCGCCTTGCCGAAACGGTATCACCCGACGACGAGTGCCGCGCTGCGTTTCGCGACGCCGTGGCCAACGGTCTCGTCAACGACGCCACGCTGATCGAACGTTACCTCGTCACCCTTTTCCTGAAAGGCGAAAACGCTGCCGCGCCGTGGCGCGCACTCTTTCCTCCGGCTGCGGACACGCCTGCGGTGCGCGCAGCCGCGCGTCTGATCGCGCAAACGCGCGACGACCCGATCACCGTGTGGCAGCAAGCAGCCCAACTGCCACCACCCCTTGCGGCAACCGTTCGCCGCGCTGCGTTCGTCGTCGCGGCGCGCCAAGGCAACCCCGAAGCCCAGAGCTGGCTCGCGCACCTCAAACCCAGCCCCGTCTGGACGGAACCGCTCGAATGGCAGATTCGCGTTGCGCTGCAAACGGAAGATTGGCTCACCACCTGGCACCTGCTCGAGCAGCTCCCGTCCAGCGAACGGAATGCGCGGCAGTGGCGCTTCTGGCGCGCCTGGGCGCTCAAAGCGCTGGGTAAAAAAGACGAAGCCAGAACCCTGTTTCGGGAGTTGGCGCAAGACGACGATTTTTGGGGATTGCTCGCTGGCGAACTGATCGGGCAACCGCTTGCGATCACCGACGGCCCACCCATTTCTGCTCAGCAACGTGCGCAGATTGCGCGCGACCCCCACCTTGCCGCGATTCGCGCGCTTGCGGCCCGTAGCTGGGAGGTCGAAGCGCAGCGAGAAGTCGACCTGCTCGCGCAACGCTGGCTGTCCGCAAGTGCCGCGTGGAAACGGCGCGCTGCCGCATCGCTCCTTGCGGAAGACGGTCGTTTCGATTTGGCGATCCGGCTGCTTGAACGCAGTCAGGAGCGCAACGCCTGGGCGCTGCGCTACCCCACCCCGTGGCGCACCCAAGTGCTCGCCACCGCCCACCAGGAAAGGGTGGACCCGGCGTGGGTGTACGGCGTGATGCGGCAAGAGAGCCGTTTCCGCGCCGACGCTCGTTCGACGAGCGGCGCGCTGGGGCTGATGCAGGTGATGCCCAGTACCGGACGCTGGGTCGCACAACAACGCAACGAACGCCGTTTTCACGCCCAGCAACTTCTGGAACCGGAAACCAACCTCCGCTTCGGGATCACTTACCTACGCATCATGACCGAACAACTCGACGGCCACCCCGTGCTCGCCACCGGCGCCTACAACGCGGGGCCAGGCCGGATCGGCCGCTTGCGGCAGCGCCTCGATTTGACCTCGGACGCCGCGCTCTTGGACGCGCTGCGCTACATCGAACTCTTGCCTTTGGCGGAAACGCGCGACTACATTCGCAAAGTGCTTGCCAATACCGTCGTCTACAGCCACCGCTTGGGCAACCCCAAAACCCTGAGCGAGCTGCTCGTACCTTACGGCGACGCGCAACGGCAGCTCGCCGCGCTCAGCGAACGGCTACAGTAAGGGTAAGAAACGACACATCTTGGGAGAAGACAATGAACCACAAACCCACTGCAGTCCTCTTTGGCGGCACCGGTTTCATCGGCCGCCATCTGGCAAACCGTCTCACCGCCCGTGGCTGGCGGCTCATCATTCCCACCCGGCGCTGGCAAAACGCCCGCGAACTCCTTCTACTGCCCACCGCCGAAGTGGTCGAACTCAAAGACCGCACCGTGCCGGCACTCACTGCGTTGGTGCGTGGTGCGGATCTCGTTGTCAACCTCGTCGGCATCCTCCATTCCCGCCCTGGCGCCCCGTTTGGCCCCGATTTTGCGCAGGCACACGTCGAATGGCCCAAACGGCTCGCCACCGTGTGCCGTGACGCCGGCGTTTCCCGCTTCATCCACATCAGCGCCAATGGTGCGTCGCCCACTGCGCCATCCGAATATCTGCGCAGCAAAGCCGCAGGCGAAGCTGCGATCCGCACCGTGCTCGACGCCGCAGGATGCGAAAACCCCACCCAATGGACGATCCTGCGCCCGAGCGTCGTCTTCGGCCCCGGCGACTCCTTTCTCAACCTCTTTGCCCGTCTGGCTCGCTGGGCACCGGTACTCCCCATCGGCAAAGCCGACGCGAAACTGCAACCCGTCTATGTCGGCGACGTCGCCTCGGTAATCTTGACCGCGCTGGAAACGCCGGAAAGCATCGGACAGAGCTACCCGTTGGGTGGCCCGCGCGTCTATACCCTCAAAGCGCTCGTCGACTATGCCGCGCGCCTCTCCGGCCATCCGCGTCCCGTGATCGCGTTGCCGGATCGCCTCGCCTTCCTGCAAGCGCGCCTCATGGCCCTTCTTCCCAATCCACCGCTCACCCCGGACAACCTGCGGTCGCTCGAAGTGCCCAACGTCGACGACGGCTCGCCGCTTCCCTTTGGGCTCACCCCGACGGCACTCGAAGCCATTGCGCCCGAATACCTCGCGCACGACACCTATCGCGCGCATTACGCCGAGTGGCGGCGTCGCCATACAGGCTAAATGGTGCCACCGCTTCCCGAACCGTCCGGCAGCGTGCGCAACGACGCGGAAGCAAATGCTGCTCCGGCCGCGCTACCGCCCCCTTCCCCTTCGCGTGAAACGCTGCGCGCCCGCTTGCAGCTCGCACCCCCCGACCCCTTGGTCGCGGGGCTCGATGTCTATCTCGTCGGTGGCGCGGTGCGCGACGCGCTCCTCGGGCTGCCTGTCCATGACCGCGACTGGGTGGTGGTCGGCGCCACCCCGGAAGCCCTCGCTGCCCGCGGTTTCCGACCGGTGGGCAAAGACTTTCCCGTCTTTCTTCACCCGAAAACGGGCGAAGAGTATGCTCTGGCGCGCACCGAGCGCAAAAGTGGCCGTGGCTACAAAGGGTTTACCTGCCACGCCGCGCCCGACGTCACGCTCGAAGCCGACCTGGCACGCCGCGACCTCACGATCAACGCGATCGCGGTAGCGCCCGATGGCACGCTCATCGACCCCTACGGGGGTGCAGCGGACCTGGAACACCAGATCCTGCGTCACGTGAGCCCCGCGTTCGTCGAAGACCCGCTACGGGTGCTGCGCGTCGCCCGGTTCGCGGCCCGCTTCACCGCGTTCACCGTCGCGCCGGAGACCCGGGAACTGATCGCCGCGATCGCCCAAAGCGGCGAGCTTGCCGCGCTCACCCCCGAACGGGTCTGGCAGGAGTTCGCGCGTGGCCTCATGGAAGCGGCGCCGCAACGCATGATCGCACTCTTGCAAGAGACCGGCGCCCTTAAGGCGCTCATCCCCGAACTCGCCGCGCTTTTCGGTGTGCCGCAGCCCGAACGCTACCACCCGGAAGGGGATGTCGGCACCCACACGCTGCTCGCGCTTGGCAACAGCGCCCGCCAAGGTTTGCCTCTTGCGGTGCGTTGGGCGGTGCTGCTGCACGATCTGGGCAAAGGCGCAACACCCGCCGAAATCCTACCCCACCACTACGGACACGAAGCCCGCGGTGCCTGTTTGGCCGAAACGGTGAGCCGACGCCTGAAAACCCCCAACGACTGTCGCGCGCTCGCGGTGCTGGTAGCGCGCGAACACGGTCTCATCCACCAAGGAAGGCGTCTGCGGGCGGCAACGCGCCTCAAAGTTTTGGAACGGTGCGACGCATTGCGCCGCCCGGCGCGGTTTGCGCAGCTCCTTGCCGCGTGCGAATGCGACGCCACAGCGCGCCCCCCCTTGGTCGTCGATTACGCGCCCGTTCGCACCCTTTGGGAACAGGCGCTTACTGCGGCGCGCGCCATTCCCACCGCGAAGATCGCCCAAAGCGCGGCCGGTGACCCCCGCCGCATTGCGGAGCGCATTCGTGCCGCACGGATCGCAGCAATCGCCGCGAGCGCCAAAACCCTTTTGCCCCCAGACGACGCCCCGAACGCAAACCGCCCGCCCGTCCCCCAGTCCCACCCCCAATAAATACGAGTCTGCCGATGTCACGAACTCTGGAACTACGCCACGAACCCCCACACGGCCGTCCCCGGAGCCACCCGCCCCTGCTTTTCGTCCATGGCGCCTATGCGGGCGCGTGGTGTTGGGAACATTTCCTGCCCTGGTTCGCCGCGAAAGGGTTCGACGCTTGGGCGCTCTCCCTCTCAGGCCACGGGAAATCGGGCAGCGACAAACCCTTCGACCTCCTGAGCATCCGCGACTATGTCCATGATCTTCTGGAAGCCGCGGAACGGCTCCCCGCGCCACCGGTCGTGCTCGGCCACTCGATGGGCGGGTTCGTCGCGCAAAAAGCGTTGGAAAAGCGCGCATTCCCAGCGGTCGTACTCCTGGCGAGCGTCCCCCCCTCTGGCCTTGCTGCGTCGTTCTGGCATCTGCTCACCCATACCCCGCAAACGCTCATGGAGATGAACCGCTTTCTCGCCCAAAAGCAGGACCACTACCGGGCGCTTGCGCAAGCGCTCTTTCACCACCTGCCGGAAGAGCAGGCGCTACGCCGCTATCTCGCGCTGTCACAACCCGAATCGCTGCGCGCGCTCTGGGACATGACCGCGTTCGCGCTCCCCCGCCACCACCGTCAGCATCCGACCACCTGGGCTGTGTTCGGCGCCGAGCACGACCAGATCATCCCGCTGCCGCTTGTCGAAGCCACGGCGCGCCACTACCGCGTACCACTTCATACGCTCCCCGACGCCGGGCATGCATTCATGCTCGAACCCCACTGGGAGGAAGCGGCAGAGCAAATCGCGCATGCGCTGGCGGCGCTCACCTGAATAGAAAAATCGGAAACGCGAACGCTACGCCTCGTCGTCTGCTGCGGTTTCGACCACCCGCAGCCACACCAGCACCAACCCATAGTCCCCGAACCGGTCTTGCAGATACCCCACCCACACCTGACGCCCCGGGTCGGTCAATTCTTCGGACCGGTAGCGAATCGTCGTCGTGTTGAACTGATTGGCCCGGTTCGTAAGCTCATGAACGCGCACCAGCTCCTTCTCCTGCATACGATGCACCTGCATCACCAATTGTAACGCTGCCAACACGGCCGTGTCGCTCCCCTGGTCACCGTAGGCGCGCACCGCCTGTTGCCGCAGCGCCTGCACCCGATACATCGCGGTGCGCTGCCGCGCCTCTTCCGTTAACGAATACCACGGCAACGCAGGAAGGATAGCTAACGTGCGCCACGGCTCCGGGTCGCACGCGTCCCAGACCCGAACCTGGGGAAGGTGGCTGGCGACCAACCCCCGTTCGGTCGGATTGTCGTCGAGGAAAACGAATGCATCGAGGCCAAGGTTGAGCTGCGCCGCGATCTCAGCCAGTGTGGTGGGTTTCAGTTCCCAACCAATCGCCAACACGGCGAAATCCTCCGGCTGCAACACCATCTCGTTCCACCGGATCGCCTGAGGATCGTTCTTGCTCACCGCAACGAGCAGAATCCCCCCTTCCTGTAACCGTTTGAGCAGCGCTTGCCGGTCGCGGTAGTGGCGCACCGGCCCTTCGGCCATCACCCCGTCCCACAAGGTGTTGTCGAAGTCGACCGCGATCACCTTCACCCCCCGCAACCGATCATAAGCACGGACCACCTCCAGGTATGTTTCCGCCAGACCGAAACCGAAGCGACGGCGATGAAAAAGGGCCTCGACAAAGGGCCGCCCCGTCACGATCGGGCGGTTCGCCACGCGATAACCCAACCGCTGGGCCACCACGATCTCGTCGACGAACCAGACGTGGGGCAACTGCGCGGCGATCTCGCGCAACCCTTCGCTCAGCGCCGCAGCCAGATCCCGAAACCGTTTCGGCATCGCCCACCGCTCCACAGGTAACCACGCCAGTCGGCGCGACAACGGCAGCCCGCTCACTCCGTGCAACAATAGTGTCCGGTCGTCGCGTTCGCGCAACTGCAGCAGGAATCGGCGTGCCTGATCGAGCGCTTGGGGAAGCAGCGCCCGCTCCCCTGCACGCAACAGGCGGTAGATCGGCAACCCATCATAGGTGAAGAGGCTCACCGCCAGCAGATCGGCGGCTTGCGTCTGGGCGAAGCGAATGAACTCGTCGGGCAGAAACGAACCATCACCTGCGGCGCTCAAATAGAGGCACCCCATCTCGACGGCAACGCCACTTTTTGCCGCGATCGGCCGCAAAAACGCACGCACGTCGGTCAGGAGACAATCTCCCGCCGCGGCGATCCGAATCGTCGCACCCTCGACGTCCAACCACGGCAACACCCGTGCAATGCCCGCAGCGGCAGACGATCCCAGCGTTTTCGCTGCTGCGTGCTACTCGGTCAGAAGCGTGTGCGCTCGTTCTTGGCGCTCCTCCGGCGGCAGAAAACGATCGATGAACCGATACGCCTCTTCCAGAAAGAGCGCCGCTTCGCCCTCGACTTGCGGAGCAGCCGCCCGTTGTGCCAGTGCGATCAGCGGTCGATAGTACTGCCAGTCGAGCGCCTCGGAAGGAAACGATCGCCATTCGTCGGTTACCGCAACACGTGCTTGCGCGGTGCGCCATGCTGCGGCCAATGCGTCATTCATTCCGCCCCTCCCCAGCACCATTTGGTTACCGTTCGCCCAGTTGGCGAACGACCCGAGCCGGATTCCCGGCGACCAACGTGCACGGGGGCACGTCGCGGGTCACCACGCTGCCCGCGCCAACCACCGCGCCGTCGCCGATCGTCACCCCTTTGAGGATGATTGCGCGACAGCCGATCCAGACATCCTTGCCGATCACCACCGGCGCGGTCCGCTCCGCGCCCCCGTCGGGATTGTGGTAGTCGCGATCCATGATCACGCAATCCCAACTGATCAGCGTACCCGCACCGATCGTCACCCGTTCGCCACAATGGATCTGCGTCCGGTCACCAATCGACACCCGATCACCGATCACCAACGCCGCTTCACCCGTTCGCGCCACCGCGCTCGCGTCGAGCTTCACCTCGGGCCAGAGCCAGACACGCTCGCCCACCGTGATCGTGCCGCGATCGCGTACCACCGTGACCCGCCCCACCTGACAGACCCACGCCGGGCGGGAAAAGTGGCGCAAACTCGTGAGCCAGCCGCGCAGATAGGCAAGCGCCTTGCGCCACCGCGGCATTACTCGACGCCTCCGCGCAACCGTCCGCGACCCGCGTCACGCACCGGCTGCGTACCTACCCCATCCGCCGCATCGAGCCACTGCCACGACCGGACGTAGTCGATCGTCATCGCGCACGGCAACTCCTGCGTTGTCGGTACCCCGAACCAGCGCGGATGGATCTCGCCGGTAAACGTGAGCGCCATCGGCCAGTGGAAATGGACGTTCGGTTCGCGCCGGATCTCACGACCATTCACCCACCAGACGAGCTCGGTGGGCGACCACAAAAACCCATAGCGATTGTCCTGTGTCGGGTCGAAGTCGGGTGCCGACCAGACTTGCGGATAGGAGCGTCGGTTGCCATCGTTCTCGAGTGCTGGGTCACCGTCATAGACGTGCAGGTTACTGTGCACGCGGTGTGCTTCGCCCGGCGTGCCCGGCGCCATCTCGAAGACGTCGATCTCACGCGTCCCATCAGGCTGCCAGGCGTAGAACCAAAACGCTTGATTGACGCGGCACGGGGCAAGCCGCGCAACCACTTCGAAATAGCCGTAGCGCACCTCCTGGCGTGCCCGTAAGAGCGGTGTCGCGAACCGCCCCTTGTCCCGAGCCGTCGTCTCCAGCCGCACCATGCCGTTAGCCACCGTAACCCGCGCCGGATCGATCACTCCAGGCGGCCGTCCCGCGTAATGGGGCAGAAACGTCAGCCAGAGGGCCGTGTCGACCGTGGCGCCTGAAAACTCGTCCGACAGTTCCGGCAGAAAGCGCCAATTGCCCGGCGGCTGCGCCAGGGCTATCGCCCCCCTCCAAACGAGCGCACCAATGGCTATCCCGTGCGCCACCGCACGCAAGAACAGCCGAACCTTCCGCTTCCCACTCACCGCGACCACTCCTGATAAAGCCACCACGCCAACCGCCGCTCGACCGACCCGATCGTAGCCACGGCAGGAAACGGGATCGTCGGGAAAACCCGCTGCGCCAACCAACCCGCCACCGGCGTGGCAAATCCCGCCTTTGGCCGCGCCACCACCTCGGGGGGAAGCGGCGGTTGCGGTGCTTGCGCGAGCAGCGTTTTTCCCCGCCGCCCGCGAAACGCGCAGACCCACGGCGCAACCGTGGTGAGCAGCGACACCGACGCCAACGGATGCCGGAACTGCACCCCATGCGCCGCACCGATCCAATGGGCATCGCTCATATAGCGGTTCGGCATCGAATGAAACGTGTCGCGCATTTGCATCGCGCGCTCAACGCAATCCGCGTCGGGAAAGTCGAGTGCGGTCAAGAGCGCGCGCACCTGCGCTACCGAGACCGCATTCCCCAAAAGCTCCGGCAGCTCTTCCGGGAAGAAAACGGCGTAAGGAACGAAATAAAGATGGTCGCGCGTCGCGAAATAGTTCCCTGCCCACCGCCATTTCGGTCGTCGCCGCAGCGTGCCATACCCCTGCATCAGCGCAACGAGCACCCGTTCGCCAGCAGGTAAACGGCGCACCCACCGCAGCACCCGTTCGGCGCGTCGCCAAAGCACCAGTTTGGTAAAACCCCCGAACAGTTCGTCGCCGCCATCGCCAGTACAGACCACCCGCTCGCCAGCTTGCCCCGCTTTCTGGCACGAAAGCCAAAAATTGATCCCGTCAAGCGTCGGCTGATCCATCGCGTCGAGAAACTCGGGTAACGTTGCCCAAAAGTCGGGTTCCGCGACCTGATCGACCCGATGTGTCAGCCCGTAATGGCGCGCGATCCGCTCCGCCCAAGGGCGCTCATCGTTCCCCTGCCCCGCCATTTCGGCAAACGCCAGAGTATAGGCCGTCCCCGCGCGTCCCAACTGCGCGAGCACCCCTGCAACCGCCCCCGAATCGATCCCGCCGGAGAGAAAGAGCGCGGTACGCTGCCGGTCGGCCGTCGCAACGGCTACTGCGTCGCGCACTGCGCGGCTAATCGCCACTTGCGCGGCCGCTTCGTCGTACTCGGGCGCAGAGGGTACTGCCCAGAGCGTGCGCAAGTCGCAATACCACTGCCACTGTGGGGCACTCGCCCACGGTGGCGCCACGACCCCCACGCTCCCCTGAGGCGCTACCTCGACCCCGGAAAAGACGGTCCGCCGCCCATCGACATTCCCCCAGAGGAAGAACGACGCCCACCCCAAAGCGTCTGGCCCATCCGCTACCCCCATCGCAACCAGCGTCTTCGCCAGATTGGCTACCGCAAACCCGCCCCCGGGCAATCGCCCCCAATAGAGCGGTTCGATCCCGAACGGGTCGCGCACCAGAAAAAGGCGCTGTGTCGCCTCATGCCAGGCAACGAACGCAAACTGCCCATGCCAAGCGCGCGGACGGGTCATCGGGTCCGAAACGAAATCGGCAAGCAGCCTCGCCGCCAACCCCATCGCCGCCCCGCCGCGTTCCGCGACCGATGTGCCATCCGGTGCGCCCGCCACACTGCCAGCGGCGGCCGCATCTTGCGCGACTACCGCATGACCGCTCACCACCGCTACCCAACCGTCGCGCTCCGCCACGTCCCAATCGCCGTCAGGCGGCGCGCTTTCTCCGAACCAGCGCTGCCACACCCCCAACGCAAAACCGGGTCGCGCCACCGCACGCCAGCGATCACCGGGGAACCGCGTCATGCGGCGGCGCGCTGCTGCGACCGCTTCGGAGATCTTTTCGTTTTCGCCCAATACCGCCGCAAAAAGCGTCACGCTTCCCCCGCATTTCGTTGTCTTTGGACAAGAGGGGGCTACCGCCCCGCCACCACTACTTGAAAGAGCTCACCCATCTCGTGCGGCATGATGAGCCGCTGCACCGCGCGCGCCGCTTGCACGTACGCCGCCGAACCGGGTTCTGCCCGTTCCGTGAGCCGCTCCAGGATTCCGTGGCGCAATAAAAAATCCCCCTGCCGCCGCCACTCGTGCACCGTGAGGCCGCTCGCTTCCAATGCCGTGACCACCGCAGTGAAATCGACGAACGCCGTGATGTCGATCGCGCCTGGCCACGCCAACACATCCTCCACCACCCGGTGCCGATAATACCCCTGCAGCGTCCCTCGGGAACGAAACGGCGCGTAGAGGATGTCGCGCTCGTACCCATAATCGATCAGCACCCACAGCGAACCCGGCGCCAAGCGCTCGGCGACGGTGCGCACCCATACTGGGACCGCAGGCGCCACCTCAGAAAGATATTCGCCGTCGGCACTTCGCGGCAATTCGATTCCGGCAAGTGCCGATGCCGCCGCAGGCGTGAGCGGCCGGTCGGCCCACGCAAAGCGCGGTGCGGCCGATGCCGCCGCTTCCGTTCCTGCTTCGGCGACCACCACGCCACGTTCGAAGGTCTCCGCGCCGCGTGTGCCCACCACATGCACCGGCAAGACGTCGAGCACCTCGTTCGCGACCACCGCCGCCGCGAACCGCTCCGGCAACCGCTGCCACCAAACCAGCTCGACCCCAAGGCGCTGCGCCAATGGCAGCAACCGCTCCGCCTGCCGCGCCGCCAACCCCGCGGAGACCTCGACGATCGCGTAGCGCTGCGGCACCACCCCCAATGCGTGCCACCGGGTGAGCAGGTCTTCTGCCAACGCCCCACTGCCAGCGCCGAATTCCACCGCCAAGCCCGTTTCTGCCACCGCGGGCGCCAGCACGTCCGCGAGCACCGCGCCAAAGAGCGGCGAAATCTCCGGCGCGGTGAGAAAGTCCCCGTGCGGTCCGAACGCTTGGTCGTGGCGCGCGTAATAGCCCAGCTCCGGCTCGTAGAGCGCCCACTGCATGAAATCCGCAAATGGCACCCAGCCGCCCGCTGCCGCAATCCGCGCTGCGATCCGCTGCGCCAATGCGGCACTGCGCGCCGCGGTCTCGACAGGCAGCTGCCCCGCCCACTGCCCCATCGCGTCACCTCTTAGCATCATGCGCCGAATCTTAGCGGAATCGCGCGCGATTTGCTATGATGAAACCAGACTTCGGGAAAATGCCCCCATGAAACGTTCTCTGCCTGCCCTGCCCCAATCTCGCCCGCGGGTCACGCAACTCGAGGTCACGCAACTCGTCGTGATCGGCGCTTCAGCCGGCGCGGTCGAGCCCCTGCGTACGCTGGTTGCCGGGTTTCGGCCAGACGGCAAAACCGCTTACGGTATCGCGCAGCACGTCTCGCCGGAGCACGAAACGCTGCTCCCCCAGCTGCTGCAACCGCGCGCCGCGATCGCGGTGCAACTGGCCTCCCCCCAATCCCCACCGTTGCGTCTGGCGCCCGACCACGTTTACGTGATACCCGCCACCCACGACGCCGAAATCCTCGGTAACGGACGGCTGCGCCTCACCCCCAGTTACCCGCGCCCCGGGCCACACCCGTCGATTGACCGTCTCCTCTTGAGCGCTGCCCACCACTTCGGCGCGAAAACGCTCGCGATCTTGCTCTCGGGAACGGGCAACGACGGCGTTGCCGGTGCGATCGCAGTGCATCGCGCCGGCGGCATCGTTTGGGTACAAACCCCGGAAAGCGCGCAGTTCGGCGAATTGCCGCGTGCAGTGATCGCAACCAGCGCGTACTCCGCCGCCCACACCCCGGAAGCGATGGCTGCGCTCCTCCCCAAAACGCTCACCCATCTTGCGGCAGCCCAGGGCAACGGCGCAACACCCCCCGCCGCGGCGCAGCAACCAAACGCCCCCGCCCCACCGAACCCCGTCCAAAAGAACGAAGCACCCAACGCCAGCGCCACCCCGCAACCCGAACCCCCGCTCACCCCCGAAGACCAAGCGGCGTTCGACCGCATCCTCGAACGCGTGGCGCCGCTGCTGCGCGTCGACCTCACCGCTTACCTGCCCGAAACCCTGCTGCGCCAAACCCTGCGCGCGATGCAACGCTCGGGCTACCCCGACCTCGCCACCTTCGCCGACGCGCTCGAACACCAAGAAACGGCCGCAGAGGCGCTCGCCCGCACCCTTTTGATCGGCGTCACCGCGTTTTGGCGCGACCCCGCGGCGTTTGCCGCGCTGCGCATCCCACTCAAAGCCTTACTGGAGACGCTACCCGTCACCACCCCGTTTCGCGTCTGGGTCTGCGGCTGCGCCACGGGCGAAGAGGCCTATTCCCTCGCGTTCCTCATCACCGATTGCCTGACCGAACTGGGGCAACAGCGCCATTTCGTGATTCTGGGCACCGACGTCAGCGAAGGGGCGCTGCAACATGCCCGCGCCGCGCGCTACCCCGAAGAGGCGCTCGCCCATTTGCCATCCGGCTGGCGCGAACGCTTCTTCGTCCGGGAAGGGGCACTGTGGCGCGTCCACCAAGGGATTCGCTCCCAATGCGTCTTCTCCCGCCACGACGCGTTGCGAGAACTGCCGTTTTTGCACATTCACCTCATCAGTTGCCGCAACCTGCTGATCTACCTCAAACCCGAAGCCCGCGAGCGGCTCCTGAAAGCGTTTCACTACGCGCTCGTTCCCGGCGGCCTGCTCTTCCTTGGCCGCTCGGAAGCCCTGCCGCCCGAGGTCGGCGAACACTTCGAAGCGGTGAGCGGCCCGCAACGGATCTTTCGCCGCGATGAAATCCCGACGCCCAAAACCTGGTTGAGTGCCACGCTGCCCGCGCGGCTCTTCCTGCCGCAACCCGCCAAAGCGCTGCGCCCCAAACTGCGCCCAGAAGAGCAGCTCGAAGCGGCAATCCAGCACCGTCTCCACGAAACCCTCTTGACCCGCTACGCCCCCCCTGCGATCCTCACCGACGCACAGGGACGCCCGTTGCACATCCTGGGGGACTGCAGCGCGTTTCTTCACTGGCCGCAGGGCAAAAGCGATTTCACGCTGCCTGCGCTGATCCCAAACGGTTGGCGCACGCCGTTGCGGCTGGTGATGCGCCAACTGCTGCTCCCTACCGACAACGCGCCCCAAACCCTTCCGCTCCTCGATGCCGACGGCGCCCCCGCGGTGCAACTCTACGCCACGCGCCTCGACGTAGCAGAAACCCCTTTCCTGCTCTTCGTCTTCGAACCGCTCCAAACCGAAGCGTCCGTCGCACCAGCACACGCACCAGCTGCCGAAGCGGCTACCGACGCACCAGCCACGCGCCGGGAAACGGTGTTGCAACGCACCGTCGACCGTCTGACCCTGGAACAGGAACAGCGCGAAACGCTCATCGACGCGCTCGAACGGGCGCAAGCCGAACTGCAAGCCCTCTACGAAGAGCTGCAGACCACCACCGAAGAGCTGCAGTCGGCGAACGAAGAGCTCAAAGCGGGCAACGAAGAGCTGCACGCGAGCAACGAAGAGCTCCGCTCGCTCAACGAAGGGCTCGACCGCAGTCTTGCCGAACAGGCCGCGCTCAACGAACTCTTGGAAGCGATCCTCAACGCGCTCACCGGGCCGCTTCTCGTCCTCGACGAATCGGAACGGCTCATCCGCTACAACCGCGCCGCGGAGACGCACTTTGCGCTCACCGAACGCCACATCGGACAACCGTTCCCCTTCGATCGTAACCGCATCCCCTGGCCGGAGAGCGAAACCCGCACCGCGCTCTTTGCCGCGGCGCGCGAAACACCCCAATCGGTCGAACTGAACGACGGCACCCGCTACTGGTTGCTGACCATAACCCATTGGACCACCGATACCGATCGCGCTGGCTTTGTCCTCAAACTGCTTGAGACCACCGCGTTCAAGCAAGCGGAAATCGCCCGATTGCAGCTTGAAGAACGACTCATCACCATCGCCGCGGCACTTCAAGAAGCGCTCTTCATGGCCCCGGCAACGCTCGACGCCTTCACCTACGCGTCGCCACGGCTTGCCGAATGGCTCGGCGTCGCCCCGGAAGCGCTCACCTGGTCGCACTTCCTCGCTGCGATCGACCCCAACGCCCGCCCCACCGTCGACGCCCAATGGCGACGTAACAGCGCCACGTGGCAGCAGCGCTACCGCTTGCGCACTCCCAAAGGCGGTTGGCGCATCGTCGAAGAGCGTGGCGTGCGCATCGCCGCGCGCGCCCACCAGCCCGAACAGATCGCCGCAACGCTCCTCGACGTCACCGAAGCGCAGCGGGTCGCCGAACAGGCGGCGATCGGCCAAGCGCGCCTTGCGGCAGTCTGGGAAAATCCCACCGTCGGCATCGCGCTGCTCGACGCGAACGGCACGATTCTCAGCGCGAACGACCCCTTTGCCGCATGGCTCGGGCAAACCGCCGAAACGCTCGTCGGACGCTCGTTTGCCGCATTCACCCACCCGGAATCGGCGCTCACCGACGCGCAGCAGTGGGCGGCCCTCACCCAAGGGCGCGCCGCGCCGTGCGAAAAACGGATCGTCGCCGCCGATGGCTCCACCCACTGGGTGATGCAGCACCTCAACCGCGAAAACTACCCACCCCCCGTGGGCACGTTCCACGTCGTCATCTGGCAAAACATCGACACCGTCAAAGCGAACGAAAAGCTCATTTACCGCCAAGCCCACTTCGACGCCCTGACGGGCCTTCCCAACCGCGCACTCGCCCGGGACCGCATCGACCGGGCGCTCGCCCGCGCCCGCCGCGAAGGCGAAACGGTCTATCTCCTCTTTCTCGACCTCGACGGCTTCAAAGAAGTGAACGACCTCTACGGCCACGACGCCGGCGACGCCCTCTTGGTGGAGACGGCCGCGCGCCTCAAAACGTGCGTCCGGGAAAGCGACACCGTCGCACGGCTGGGCGGGGACGAATTCCTCATCCTCGTCGAAGGCAGCGCCACCGCATCGACCGCACAGCGCATCGCCGAAAGCGCCCGCGACGTGCTGCGCCAACCTTTCGTGGTCCAGGACCACCGTGCCCAAGTCACCGTGAGCATCGGCGTCGCCGCGTTTCCCAACGACGCCGAAGACGCCGAAACCCTGATGCGGCTTGCGGACGCAGCGATGTACGCGGCAAAAGAGAGCGGCAAGAACCGGGTACGCTTCTACTCGGAGCGGATCGAATCCAAAATCCGCTTCGAGGCCGAACAGCGCCGCGCGCTCGAACACGCGCTTGCCAACGGCGAATTCGAACTCTTCCTCCAGCCCGTCGTGCAGCTTCCCGAGCGCACCGTCACCACTGCCGAAGCGCTGCTGCGCTGGCGCCATCCGCACCAAGGTTTGCGCAGCGCGGCGGAATTCATCCCCCTTGCCGAAGCAAGTGGCCTGATCCGACCGATCGGACTCTGGGTGCTCCAAGAAGCCGCGCGCCTCGCGCTGCAACTCGCAGCGCAGCGACCCGGTTTTCGCGTCGCGGTCAACCTCTCCCCTGCCCAATTCGGCGACCCGGCGCTCGCCCGATGGGCGCACGAGGTCGAAGCGGCGCTTCCCCACCTCACCCTCGAAGTCACCGAATCGCTCGCGATGGACGCGGAGGGCACCGCCGCGGCGTTCCTTGCGCAGCTTCGTGAAAAAGGGGCGCGGCTTGCGATCGACGACTTCGGCACCGGCTACGCCAACCTGAGCCGACTCGAAGCGCTACGCCCCGACGTGATCAAAATCGACAAATGCTTCACCGACCGCATCGGGCAACAGGGTACCGGCGAACAGATCATGCGCGCGATCCTCGAACTCACCCGTGCGGTGGGAGCGCTTGCGGTGGTCGAAGGGCTGGAATCGCACGCGCAACTTGTCTGGTTCGAACCCTTTGCGCCGATCGCGATCCAAGGGTACCATTTCGCCAAACCGATGCCGTGGAACGAATTCCAAACCTTTCTGGAAAAACGGGAGAACTGCTGATGCGCATCCTGCACACCATGATCCGCGTGGGCGACCTCGAACGCGCGATCGCGTTCTACACGCAGGCGCTGGGGATGAAACTGTTGCGGCAAAACGACTACCCCGAAGGGAAATTCACCCTGGCGTTCGTCGGCTACGGGCCGGAATCGGAACAGGCAGTGATCGAACTCACCTACAACTACGGGGTCGACCACTACGATCTGGGTACCGGCTTTGGCCACATCGCGATCGCAGTCGACGACATCCACGCCGCGTGTGACCGCGTCCGCGCCTTCGGCGGCAAAGTCACCCGCGAACCCGGCCCGATGAAACACGGCACCACGGTGATCGCGTTCGTCGAAGACCCGGACGGTTACAAGATCGAATTCATCGAAAAAAAGAATCGATAACCCCGTTGAATGGGTGACCACTCCGGAAGCCACCAGACACCACTTGCGAGCGACATGAAGGAGAGCCGATGCCATACTTCCGCCACCACCTTTTTTTCTGCTGCAACCAACGCGACCCTGGTGACACCTGCTGCGCGAACCACGACGCCGAAGGGATGATGCGCTACGCGCGCGACCGCGCCAAAGCGCTTGGGCTCGCGCTCAACGCCACCGGTGGCGTCCGGATCAACAAAGCCGGGTGCCTGGGGCGGTGCGACCTCGGCCCGGTGCTCGTCGTCTACCCCGACGGCGTCTGGTACACCTACCTGGACGAAAGCGACATCGACGAAATCCTCAGCGAACACATCGCGAACGGCCGCCCCGTTGCCCGTCTGATGCTTCCCCAAACCTGATCGCACGATGGCACACCCCAAAACCGAAAAAACCACCGCCCCCGGCCCAGCGGGCGCGATCGAACTCCTGGTCGATACCCCCGCAACACCCCCGCAGGGGCTGGCGCTCGTCGCCCACCCCCACCCCCTCTTCGGCGGTGCGAACACCAACAAGGTGACCCACACGGTCGCGCGCGCGCATGCCGAAGCGGGGCTCGTGACGCTGCGCCCCAACTTTCGCGGCGTTGGCGGCTCCGCCGGCCAACACGACCATGGAGTTGGCGAGACCGAAGACCTGCTCACGCTCCTTGCCTGGGCGTTTCGCACCTGGAACCTTGCCCCCGTGCTCTACCTGGGCGGCTTCTCGTTCGGCGCGTACGTCACCACCCGCGTCGCGCGCATCCTCCTGGGTGAAACCGCGAGCGCGGTCGAAGCCCACCCGAATCTCGACCCAGAGAAATGGCGCGCGGCGCTGCCGCCGCTGACGCTGCGGCACGTCACGCTGGTCGGGCTTCCCCACGGCTTGGCGCTCGGCTCCGGCACCGTCTACACCACGCCGGAACTCCCCACCACGCTCCCCGTCCTGATGATCCACGGCGAAGAGGATACCGTCGCGCCGCTTTCCCGCGCGCTCTACTGGGCGCGTCCTGCCGCGCGCCCCATCGCGGTCGTCCCCGGCGCCGACCACTTCTTCCACGGTAAACTCCACGTGGTGAAGACGCTGGTGAAAAACGCCCTCGCGGTCTATCCCCCTTCCTAGATTTCCGTCCCGCGCCGCATGACCGCCCGCTCGCCGCTCCCCCCAAACCGTTCGCCCCAACACCCGCTCAGCGCACGCGATGCGCCGTCGCCCCACCCTACTGCTGCGCCAACCTCCGACGCAGACCCGCCCCTTGCGGCATTGACTGCCGTCGTCAAACATTACGGCACCACCCGCGTGCTTGACGCCCTCACCTTCGCCGTCTACCCCGGCGAATGCGTCGCGGTGCTCGGTCCCAACGGCGCGGGCAAAACCACGGCGCTGCGCGTCTTGCTCGGCCTCTCCCCGTATGAAGCGGGGCACGTGACCCTCCTGGGGCACCCCATTCCCGCAGACGCGGTCGCCGCCCGGCAACGGGTGGGCGTCGTACCGCAATTCGACAACCTCGACCCTGATTTTACCGCCGAAGAAAACCTGATCGTCTTCGCCCGCTACTTCGGCATCCCGGAGGCAACCGCTCGCGCCCGTGTCCCCGAGCTCCTTGCGTTCGTCGGCTTGGCCGGGAAAGAAGCGGCCCCGGTCGCGACGCTTTCGGGGGGCATGCGGCGGCGGCTTTCGCTTGCGCGGGCACTCGTCGCGAACCCCGAACTCCTCATCCTGGACGAACCCACCACCGGCCTCGACCCGCAAGCGCGCCACCTCATCTGGCAACGGCTGCGCGAACTGCGGCAACAGGGCGTTGCGATGCTGCTCACCACCCACTACCTGGAAGAGGCGGAACGGCTTGCCGACCGCGTCGTGATCGTCGATGCCGGTCGCGTCGTCGCCGAAGGTGCACCGCACGCGCTCGTTGCCGCCGCAATCGAACCCTTCGTGCTCGAAATCCACGGCGATTGGTCTTCCGTGGGTGGCATCGACGCCTTCGAACGGCGCCTGGCCGAATCCCTCACCCCCCTTGCAGCGAACGGCGCCACAGCACCGCGCTTCGAGCGCGCAGGCGAAACCCTCTTTTGCTACACCACACGCGACCCCGCAGCGGCGCTTGCGCTCCTCGAACCCCACCCCACGCTCACCGCAGTGATCCGCCGCGGCCACCTCGAAGACCTCTTCCTCAAACTCACTGGACGGGAACTGCGCGATGACTGACCCCACCGTCCCCGCTCGCTTCGCCCCCCGCCGCGCGCTTGCCTACTGGCGGCGCAACGCGCTGGTCTGGCGCAAGCTCATGGTGCCGTCGCTCTTGGGTAACTTCATCGACCCCACGCTCTACCTCTTCGGCCTGGGGCTTGGGCTGGGCGCGCTCATCGCCGAAGTCGACGGCCAACCGTACCTGAACTTCCTCGCCCCGGGGATCATCGCGTACGCGACGATGAACGCCGCGAGCTTCGAAGCGCTCTATTCCGCGTTTTCGCGCATGCACGTGCAGAAAACGTGGGAAGCGGTACTCACCACCCCGCTCACCCTCACCGACGTCGTGCTCGGCGAACTTCTCTGGGCCGCGACCAAAGCGACGCTCGCGGGCAGTGCGGTCACCCTCGTTGCCGCTGCCGCCGGGCTCGTCGCGTTCACCGCGATCCCCTTCATCCTCCCGGTGATCGCGCTCACCGGCCTCACCTTTGCGGCACTTGCGTTGCCGATGGTTGCGCTCGCCAAAAGTTACGACTTCTTCCTCTACTACTTCACCCTCTTCATCACCCCGATGTCTTTCCTCTCCGGCGCCTTTTTTCCCCTCACGCAGTTGCCTGCGCCGCTTGTGGCGTTCGCGCAGGCGCTGCCGCTCACCCACGCGGTCGCGCTCCTGCGCCCGTTGGCCGCAGGGAGCTCCCCCGCCTTCACCACACTGGCAGTGGCAGTCGTGCTCATGGGGCTTCTGACCGTTCTCCCCACGCGCTGGGCATTGCGCCGACTGACGCGCCGCCTCCTGCCCTGAGGATCCCTACTCCGCCCCCCCTCGCGCGGGTTTTCCTCGGCAAGCCGATTCCCAACCCCAAAACGCAGGTAGAATGGGCATCGTCACGTGCTTTTTTGGATTCATGCTGCGAAACCCGCGCGTTGCCCTGTGGTCGCTCCTTGTTGCTGCGTTCGCCCTGCTTGCCGTCGCCGAATGGGCGTGGTGGCAAAACGCGCGGGCGCGCAGCGCGCAAATCTTGGCCGTTGCCGCAGCGACGCAGAGCGCAGCGATCGACGAGCGCGTACGCGAACAGTTCGAAAACCTCACCCTCATCGGCAAGGAGCTCCTTGCCCCCTACCTCGATGGCACCGCCCCTGCGCGGATCCCCACCCCGATCGCGCAGGCGCTCGACCGCGTGCTCGCCGAACATCCCGAATTGCGCGCGATCAACGTGCAAACGCCCGATGGCAAAGAGATTCTTTGGAGCACCTTTGCCCAGCCCCATAAAGCCATCTTCGCGCCCGACGACTTTCGGCCCTATGCGCCAGCGGCGACGCCGGGGGAGACCGCGCCGCTTGCCCACGAAGGGCTGCTGACACTTCCCCGTTTCGCCCCACGCTTCAACGAGGCGGTGGTCGGGATGCGCCTCCCGATCCGCGCGGCGGACGGATCACTCGTCGCGTACGTCGGCAGTCCCTACCGCGCCGCGCAGCTTTTTGCGCGGGCGCCCACGCTCGTCGAGAACGCCGCGCTTTTATACACCACCACCATTTTCGACCGCCGCTTCCAGCGCGTCGTCGCAACGCTCGACGAAAAGGGTCGTGTCACGCCGATTCCCTCCGCTTCGTCAACCGCTCCGCCTTCTTCTCAATCTGCACCCTCTGCCCCCCCCGAAGGAACGACGACGGAATCGACGCTTTCCGCGCGCCACTGCCGCGGTGCCTACTGCGTCACCACCGCCATCGCCGAACCCCTTTGGCTCGACCACACCCTGCAGGAGGCGAGACCGCGCTGGACGGTCGAAGGGGTGCTCCTTGCCCTCTTCATTTTCGCGCTCACCCGGCTGCAGGTAGTCCACGGAAAACTCAAGCGTGCGCTCGTCACGCAACAGCGCCTCGCACGCACCGACCCGCTGACGCACTGCCCCAACCGCTACGCGCTCGAAACGATCGCCCCCAATCTCCTGGCGCAAGCAGGACGCCGAAACGAATGGGTTGCGGTGGGGCTCTTCGACCTCAACGATTTCAAACCGGTGAACGACCGTTTCGGCCACGACGTCGGCGACGCGCTGCTCGTCACCGTCGCCGAACGCCTCAAAGCCGCGACGCGCACAAGCGACTTCGTCGCCCGGCTGGGCGGCGACGAGTTCGTGATCCTCCTCACCGGCCTCACCGCGCAAGGAGCGTATGCGGAGCTCACCGCGTTCGGCGAACGCCTCTTGCGCCATTTCGCAGAACCCTTCACAGTCGGCGGCACCACCCTCCCCATCAGCTACGGGATCGGTTGGGCACTCTTCCCCCAGCACGGTGAAGAGCTCGACACCCTGCTGCGCCGCGCCGACGAAGCGCTCCTTGCGCTCAAAGCGCAAAAAGGTCAGACCTCAGAGACGATGCGCATCGCGGGCGAAGCCAACGCGTCGTTCACCGAAACCGCCCCGACGATCGATGACCCCTTCGGTCCCGCCGCGCGCCAGCTGCTTGCCGCATATACCGCACTGCTTCAGGACGCGGCGGAACGGCTCACAGAAACGCTCCTCTCTGAAATCACGGAACACCCCGCGATCGGCAAACGGCTGGCTGCCCAACTCCCGGATGCGTTCGCACACTACCGTGCGCTTGTGGCACGCCATTTCGTCACGCTGCTTGCCGCTGAAGCCTCGGATTCGGCGATCGCTGAACAAGCAGCGCTGTTGGGAACGATCCACGCGCTCGAAGGTTTGAGTCTCGCCGAGGCGCTCGTCGGGTACTCGGAAAGTGAACGCTTCTTGCAGCGTTTTCTCCAACGCCAGGGGTTACGCAGCAGCGAGATCTTTCGCCTCCTGCACATCGCGCTTCTGCGCATTGCGTTAGCGGAACGCACCTTCCTCGACGCGATGGAAAAAACGAGCGCAACCTACCTCACACTGGTGCTGCGTGATATCCCGGAACCCGGCAATTCTTTGAGCAGTTGGCAAGAGGCGCTCTGCGATGCGATCGCAAAATTACCGGGCATCCGCTTCGCGGCGATCGCGCAACCGGACAGCGACGGACGTTTCCAACTCGTCGCGGTTTCTGGCAAAATGAACCTCGCGCCGCTCTTTGCCGTCTTCGACCCTGTCCGCGTTCCCCGCCTCGACAGCCGTCGCGCCGAAGGGCAAGGGCTTGTCGCCACCGCGTGGTTTCGCAATACCATTTCGGTGAGCGACGACTACTGCCACGACCCGCGCACCACGCCGTGGCACGCGCTCGCAATCGAAGCCAAGATGGCGAGTTTCGCCGCGGTCCCGTTCGTCGACCGCCGCGGAACACCCAAAACGCTCCTGTTGATCGGCGGACGCCACCCCT
The DNA here is from genome assembly GCF_054656675.1 of Hydrogenophilus hirschii. NCBI lineage: Bacteria > Pseudomonadati > Pseudomonadota > Hydrogenophilia > Hydrogenophilales > Hydrogenophilaceae > Hydrogenophilus > Hydrogenophilus hirschii. The sequence continues at coordinate 294,511 of NZ_BAAHXQ010000003.1, read as the reverse complement.
AACAGTTCAGCAGCCTCTGGGCCCAACAGTGGCTCCACGCACTCAAACGGGCGGGCGACGACGCGCTTGCCAGCTTCGACACCGCAACGATGAACCCGATCGAGACCGCGCCGATCAGCGTCGACCGCGCTGCGGCGATTCGCGCTGCGGTGACGAGCGGCGGCGTGCAGATCGCCGTGCAGCCGATCGTCGACCTCGCCTCCGGCAGGCTCGTCAAAGTGGAAGCGCTCGCCCGCTTGCAATTGGGGACGGAAACGCTTACCCCCGCACAGTTCCTTCCCGTTCTGCACGACGACCTCTACCCCCACCTCTTTCTCGCCGTACTCACCGCAGGGCTCGCGTGGCTCAGGCGTTGGGATCAGGTTGGTGTGTCGCCCGGCCTGAGCGTCAATCTTGACTTTGCATCACTCCACCACCCCGAATGCAGCCACTGGGTTCAAGCCGCGCTCACCGCACACGCCATCCCGCCGCAACGCCTCACGCTGGAGCTCCTCGAAAATCAACCGCTTGCTGGTAACCACACGATCGAAGCGCTCGCGGCGCTACGGCAACTCGGTGTACAGCTGGCGATCGACGACATCGGTTCCGGCTACAGCGGCCTGGTGCGGCTTGCGCAACTGTCGTTCGACGTGATCAAAATCGACCAGATCCTGGTTCGCCCGATGGCCCATGACCCCATCCCCAACCTCACCGTGATCCGGGCGTTGGCACGGCTCGGCGAAGGGCTCGAACGGCAGGTAATTGCCGAAGGGGTGGAAAGCCCAGCCCTTGCCGAAACGTTGCGCGCAGTCGGTGTGCACGTGGCGCAAGGGTACGGCATCGCACGCCCCATGCCACCGGAACAGCTCGTCGGCTGGCACGACGAATGGCGCCGCGCCCCGTTGCGCGTCTACCCCGATGCGCCGCTCACGACCCCGCTCGGGGCACTGGCGTACCAATGGCAAGTCAACCACGAACGCGGCGCATTCGGCCTCGAACCGCTTGCCGAATGCCCAATCACCGCCTACTTGAACACCTACTACCCCGACGCGCACGAAATCCATGCGGTACACGCGGCGCTTCACGAAGCTGCCGAGCGCAACGACCAAAACGCATGGCGCGCCGCCAGCCAGGAACTGCTCGCGTGGCTGCTCCGGGAGGCGCTGGTGCGCTAACCGGCTTGAAAGAGTTCATCCTTTTCCCCGCTGGCCGTCCATGCGGCCCCCTGCTCCGTCGAAGTGCCCTTATTGGGTCACCGCGTCGACCGCAACGACGTTACGCTGGCGTTTGCTGAATTCGATCCCCACAAGATGCACCGGTACCCCCTGGCCGCGGTACTTTTCGGCGTACCCTTTGGCGCGAAGTTGCGCAAGCGCCGCTCCTTCGGGCTCGTCTGCGACCACTTTGAATTCGAAGAGGTAAATGCGCTCCGGAAGCTTCACGGTAAGGTCGATGCAGCCGTGGTGGGTGACGTCCTCGGCGATGAGTTCGAGTCCCAACGCCGCAAGGTGGCTATAGAAGACGCTGGCCCAGTACCCTTCGTAGTGGGCGATGGGGTTTTTGCGGTACCAGTCGTGCGGGATGCTGGCGTAGAGGCGTTCGAGGTGTTGGCGCAGTCCGTCAATCTCGCCACGCACCAGCGCTTCATAGGCGCTCAGGGTTGCCCGTTCAGCGAGCGAAGGGTCGCCCATCAGCCCTTTGAGCAGCGCATCGTTGAGGCTATAGGCGACTTCCAGGTTGGGGTAGCCCAGTTCGTATTCGATGCGTGCGCCGATACGCCGCTGTCCGTGAAAGGTCAGGTACCCGGTCTGCCACAGGAGCGCCTCTGGCGCCATCGTGTCGACGTCAAACGCCGAAAGGAGCGCTTCCGAGGCGAGCGTGCGCGCAAGCTGCGGGGTAAAGAAGCGCCGCTGCATGAGGACATCGACCAAAAAGGTGGGCGTGCCCGTTTCGAACCAGTAAGGGCGAAATTCGCGTTTTTGAAAAAGAAGCAGCAGGTCGAAGGGGTTATAAACCGCTTCTCCCAGCCAGTTGTAGCCGTTGTACCAGTGGAGGATCCGTTCGCGATCGAGCCCTTCAAGCTCCGGGGCAAAGACCGCGTCGAGGTCTTCCTCGGTGTAGCCGCAGATCGCGGAGTACTGGGCGTCGACGGTGATGTCGTTGAGGTTGTTGAGGCCGGAGAAGATTGAGACTTTGCTGAATTTGGAGACGCCCGTGAGGAACGCAAAGCGGATGTGAGCATCTTGCCCTTTGATCACCGAGTAGAGGTTGCGTAGCCCTTCGCGCATCGCGCGCGCAACCTCTGGCGTGGTGAGGTTGTCCAGGATCGGTTTGTCGTATTCGTCGACCAGCACCACGACGCGCTGCCCCGCTTTTTCTGCGGCGCGTTCGATGAGCCGCTTGAAGCGCAGGTGGGTGTCCATCGGGGGCGGTTCGATGGTTATGCCCAGCCGTTCGGCGTTGTCGCTCAAAAGCACGTGGATGTGTTCGTCGAGCGCGGCGGCCGTTTGCAGCCGCCCTTCGGCAAAGCTGAGCCGCACTACCGGGTAGCGCACATTCCAGTCCCAGCGGTCATGAATGTAAAGCCCGCGAAAAAGCGGTTCGTTCCCGGCGAAAAGTTCCGCAAGCGTGTCGAGAAAGAGGCTTTTGCCGAAGCGCCGCGGGCGGGAGAGGAAGTAATGCGTACCGCTTTCGATGAGACGAAGTGCGTACGGGGTCTTGTCCACGTAGTAGTAGGCGTCGTGTTCGCGGATTTTCGCGAAGGTTTGAATCCCGATCGGGAGTTTTTTCCGGTTCATCACGCGGCCTTTCTCCCCGCAACGCGCTTCCGGCAATTGTACGGCAACGGCAAGCGAAAACACCCTGCGTCAAAAGATGGCAGCTTGCAGGCTAGACCGCTCACCTTGTCTCATGTGCGCTCCTTGCCGTAGAATCGGGCGGGTTGACCGTTGCAGAAAGCGGTGCAAACACGCCAGAGCACCGTAAGCCGGGAATAGGACGAACCATGACCGACACCCCTGCCACCCTCACGCTTCGCCTCAACGGCACGCTCCAGCACGTCCCAGCGGGCACAACCGTTTCGGCCCTCCTTGCCCGCCACGGCTGGCTGGGCAAACGCGTCGCGGTGGAGCGCAACGGCGAGATCGTCCCGAAGAGCGCCTATGAGACCACCGTACTGCGCGACGGTGACGTTTTGGAAATCGTCGTCGCCGTGGGTGGCGGTTGACCTCATCGAATGTCAAGGAGTCCCGATGCAAACCCAATCCCCTGAAGCCGAGCTTCCATTCGTAGACCAACCCCTCGTTTTGGGGCAACGCCAATTCCGCTCGCGCCTCATCGTCGGTACCGGCAAATACCGCGATTTCGCGGAGACGCGTGCCGCGGTCGAAGCCTCGGGCGCAGAGATCGTCACCGTCGCGATCCGCCGCACCAACCTGGGGCAAAACCCGGACGAACCGAACCTGCTCGACTTTCTGCCGCCCGAACGGTTCACGATCCTGCCCAACACCGCGGGGTGCTACACCGCGGAAGAAGCAGTGCGCACGCTCCGCTTGGCGCGTGAGCTCTTGGACGGGCACAACCTGGTCAAACTCGAAGTGCTCGGCGACCCCAACACCCTCTTCCCCAACATGGTCGAAACCCTCAAGGCGGCGGAACAATTGGTTGCCGAAGGGTTCGAAGTGATGGCCTACTGCTCCGACGACCCCATCCTCGCGAAACGCCTCGAGGCGATCGGCTGTGTCGCGGTAATGCCGCTTGCGTCGCTCATCGGCTCTGGCATGGGAATTTTGAACCCGTGGAACCTACGGCTCATCATCGAGCAGGCCACCGTGCCGGTGATCGTCGACGCGGGCGTCGGCACTGCGTCCGACGCAGCGATCGCGATGGAGCTCGGCTGCGACGCGGTGCTGATGAACACCGCGATCGCACACGCGAAGCAGCCCGTGCTCATGGCGCACGCGATGCGTCGTGCGGTGGAAGCAGGCCGTGCCGCGTACTTGGCAGGTCGTATGCCCCGCAAAGCCTACAGCGCCGACCCCAGCTCCCCGATAAGTGGCCTCATCGGGCGCTGACCGCAGGTAGAATGCACCCTGATCCCCTGACCGCAGTCTTTCCTTTACCGCAGATGACGAAACGATGACCAAAACCCCGGAACGCCTGACGCAACGCTCGATCCGCACTTTCGTTTTGCGCCAAGGGCGCATGACCCCCAGCCAAAAAGAGGCGCTCGCCACCCTCTACCCCAAATGGGGCATTGCATGGGATCCCGACGCGCCGCTCGACTTCGCTGCGATCTTTGGCCGAACCGCCCCGGTCGTTCTCGAAATCGGCTCCGGGATGGGGGATGCTACCGCTGCGATCGCCGAAGCCAACCCCGACATCGACTTCCTCGCGGTCGAAGTGCACGGGCCAGGGGTCGGTAACCTCCTCAAACTGATCGAGGCGCGCGGACTCACCAACTTGCGGGTGCTGCGCCACGACGCGATCGAAGTCCTCGAACGCGTCATCCCCGAATCGTCGCTCTCGGCGATCCACCTCTTCTTCCCCGATCCGTGGCCGAAGAAACAGCACCATAAGCGCCGCATCGTGCAACCCGTGCTTGTCGCGCTGATGGTTTCGCGTCTCAAGCCCGGTGGCTATCTCCACTGCGCCACCGATTGGGAAGAGTACGCCCACTGGATGCGCGAAGTGCTCGACGCGGAGCCCCTGCTGACGAACGACTATCCCGCAAGCGCTTTTGCGCAGCCGCGACCCGCATGGCGGCCGCGCACCAAATTCGAACAGCGCGGGCAAAACCTCGGCCACCCCGTTTGGGACCTGGTCTATCGACGGCGCGCCGCGCCAGTCGATTCCTTACCCTCTGAGTAGTGACCGCAGCGGGGTTTCCGCAATGACCCAAGAGCACGACACCGGGGCGTAAAATGGAGAAAGGCACGGTCGAGGTACCTGACGTCTCGGACTTACTGGAGGTCGATACGATGTTGGCCGAACGCATCAGCAGTGCAGGTGCGCCTGAGCACCGCGGCCCGGGAAGAGATCGAGCGCTGGCTCGACCGGGTGCTCGACGCGCAAACGTTGGCAGAGCTGCTCGATGAGGAATAGCGCACACAAATTCTCCACCGCTGCGTTGAACCTCGAACACGACAACGGCGGCAACCACCTTTCTCTACCCACATAATGCCATTTGCCCCATGAAACCACTCATCTTGCTCTTCAAGGCGCTCCTGCTTTGGCCTATTCGCCTCATCGCGCGCCTTCTCGCGGTGCTCGAATGGATCGGGCGTGCGGTCCTGGGCGCGGTCGCGCTCGGCGTCGGCGTCGCGGTGGTGGTTGCGCTCCTCTTCGCGTGGCACGCCGCGCCACCTGCCGCGCCGGTGCTGCCCAGCCGTTTCGTGCTCGCGCTCACGCTCGACGCACCGCTCACCGAAACCCCGTCGCTCGAAACACCGTTGCCGCTTTGGGACGATCCGCAGCCGATCCATCTCGGCACCCTGCTGACCACGCTCGACAACGCCGCTGAAGACCCGCGCGTCGCGGCGGTCGCGCTCGACCTCAGCCGCTTTCCGGGCGCAAGCTACGCCCAACTCTCGGAACTGCGCGATGCGCTTGGGCGCCTGCGCCAAGCGGGCAAACCGGTCTTCGCCTTTGCCGACCGCTACGATCAGAAAAGCTATTTCCTCGCATCGGTGGCCGACACCGTGACGCTCGACCCCGAAGGATTCGTGCTCTTACCAGGATTGGCGCTGGAACCCACCTATTTCAAAGCAGCGCTCGACCGCGTCGGGATCACCGTCTATGCCTTCCGGGCGGGCCGGTACAAGTCGTTCGTTGAACCCTTCACCCGCACCTCGATGTCGGAAAGCGAAAAAAGCGCGGCAACCGACCTCATGCTCGGCCTGTGGGGCCAGATTCGCGACGCGATCGCTGCGGCACGCAAACGCCCAGCAACGGCAATCGAGCGCTACCACACTGCGTTCGACGAAATCCTGGCCGCGCACGATGGCGACGGCGCCGCAGCCGCGAAAGCGCAAGGGCTCGTCGATACCCTTGCTCCATTCACCGACTGGCAGACGCAGGTATTGACCGCAGCCCAGCTCGCCGATCGCGACCACGACTTCATCTCCTGGCAGCGCTACCACGCCGCGCACGAAGCGAAGCGCCTTTTGGCGAACGGCAATGGCGAAATTCGGGTGATCACGCTCGAAGGGACGATCACCGAAACGGACGACGGAAACGACGCGACCGCAAGCAGCGACCGGCTGGTGGCCGAACTCGAAGCGGCCCGTGACGACGACACGGTGCGCGCCGTGGTGCTGCGCATCGACTCGCCCGGGGGGAGCGCGTTTGCCGCCGAGCAGATCCGCCGCGCAGTGCGCGCGGTACGCGACGCCGGCAAGCCGGTGATCGCCAGTTTTGCGGGCGTTGCCGCATCGGGGGGTTACTGGGTTGCGAGCGCCGCCGACGCGATCGTCGCCCGCCCCGAGACGCTCACCGGGTCGATCGGCGTCTTCGCGCTCATTCCCAACGCCGCGCCCCTCATGGAAAAGCTCGACCTCACCACCGATGGCGTCCGTACGGGCCCCTTCGCCGCGCCGCTCGACCCGCGCCGGCCGCTCCCCGATGCGGTGCGCCGCGCACTCGACGCGTCGGTCGGCCACACCTACCGCCGTTTCCTTGCCGTGGTGAGCGAAGGGCGGGGGATCCCGCAAGCGGAGCTCGAGCCGGTCGCGGAAGGGCGGGTCTGGTTGGGCACCACTGCGGCAAAGCTTGGGCTGGTCGACCGCCTGGGCGGGTTGGAGACGGCGATCGCGCTCGCGCGCGAACGCGCCAACGCCCCAGACGCAGAAGTGCACTGGCCAACGTCGTCACTTGCGCCGCGCGAAGTGGTCCGTCGCCTTATTTTCGGCAGTGAAACGTCCGCTTTGGCACCACCGCTTGCCTGGCTCACTGCCCCCTTGCGGCCGCTTGCGCCGCTGTTGCGCTCGCTCACCGAACCTACTACGGCGCTGCCCCCGGTCTGGGCCCACTGCCTGTGTGTCGCGCCCTGATCGCCATCCATCGGAGCCGCTCAGATGATCGAAGAGACCCTCAAGAAAACCGTGATCGCGATCGTCGGCCTCCTGTTGCTCATGGGGGCGCTCGGCTGGGCCTTTCAAAAAGAGCTCGTCGCCGCGGCGGAATGGGTCGCGAACCATCTGGGTTTCCCTGGGATCGCGCTCGTGATCCTGATCGGCGATTCGTTCGTCCTGCCCTTTCCGCCCGATTCGATGCTGGTCGTCGTCAGCCGCAGCCATATGGCAGCCAACTGGTGGCTCTACGTTTTCGGCATCGGAGCGGTTTCGGCCTGGGCGGGTATCCAAGGTTATTTCATCGGCCGCTGGCTCGAACACTTTCCGACGCTCCACCGCGTCTTCGGCCGTTTTCGTGACGAGCACGGGCCGCAGCTGCGCAAATATGGCTTCTGGTGGGTCGTGCTCGGCGCCACCACGCCACTTCCCTTTTCGGTCACCACCTGGACCGCCGGGATGCTGCAACTGCCTTTGCTGCACGTGGCTGCCGCGTGTCTCTTTCGCATTCCGCGCTTCTTCGTCTATTACGGCGTAATCCATGCCGGACTTGGCCTCTTTTCCTGAACCGCTCGCGCCGTTCGTGGCGCGTCTGGAGGCCCTTACCGAGGCCCTCACTCTTCCGGAAGCAGCACGCGAAGCGTGGTGGGCGAGCTTTTGGGAACCGCAACCGCTTGCCGGACGAATCAACCCGTTACGCACCGCGCAAGGGGAACCGGAGCCAGACGGCGAAGCGGTGACCCGCGCCGCCGCAACCTTCGCGCTGCCGATTCGCCCCGCTTTTGCCGCAGGCGCCCCGCTGCCCCATCCGCTGGCCGCGTGGAGTTTCGTTGCCGAACCCGACGCCCGCGCCACGCTCACCCACAGCGCCCCGTTTCAGGACGGCACGATCACGCTGCAAAGCCTCTCCAGTCAATGGGCCGTCTGGTTGCTCGATCCGCAGCCGGGAGAAGAAGTGCTCGACCTCGCCGCGGCACCTGGCGGCAAAACCGCGCTGATTGCCGCGGCGATCGCCAACCGCGGACGCATCGCAGCGGTAGAAGCGGTGAAACCGCGCTACTTCAAACTCCGCGCGGAACTGGCGCGGCTGGGGGTCACCTGTGCGCAGACCTACCTCGCGGACGGGCGCACCATCGGGCACAAAACGCCGCAGCGCTTCGCGCGCGTCCTTTTGGACGCCCCGTGTTCGTCGGAAGCGCGCATCCGTTTTGCGGCCCCCGACACCTGGCAGCACTGGAAACCGCGCAAGGTGCGCGAAGCCGCGCGCAAGCAGCTCGCGCTCCTACGCGCCGCGTGGCAGGCACTCGCCCCGGGCGGCACGCTCGTCTACAGCACCTGCAGCTACGCGCCAGAAGAGAACGAATGGGTGGTCGCACAGCTCCTTGCCGAAGCCCCAGAGGCCGAAGTCGTACCCCCCCGCTGGTCGCCCCCGTGCGCGATACCGGGACTTGCGTCGGACGCGATTCCCGCGACCTGCTCGCCACGCCGTCTCCCAGATCTCACTCCTGCGCATGCGGCGCAGCTCGGCCATACCCGCCGCGTGTTGCCCGCGCAAGGCTTCACTGGGTTCTTTGCCGCGGTGCTCTTCAAACACCACCAAACCCTTGCCGATGACGCCCACGCGTAAGCAAATGGAACCACCCAGTTGGTGCTAGAATCGCACCGTCGATGCTCCGCACGAAAGGGGCTACCCATGGCCACTGTTCGCGAACCGACGACTGCATCCACTCCCCTCCGGCCCCGCCGCAACCTCCTGCGCGCGCTGGGTGCACTGTTCGTGACCACGGCCACGGCACCCTTTCCGGTGCGTTCGCGCTCGTCCGACCCACCCCTGGTTTTTGGTGTCGTACCCTACCTTTCCGCGCGCAAACTCGCCCAACTCTACGAACCGATCCGCGCCTGGTTCGCCGCGACCTTGGCGCAACCCGTGACGCTCGAATCGGCGCCCGACTATCGGGCGCACTTCGCCCGCACCGCGGGCGGTGAGTACGACTTCATCGCCACCAGCCCCTACTTCGGTCGCATCGCGCAGCAACGCCACGGCATGGTGGGACTGGCTCGCCCCTCGACCCCGTTGGAGCCGCTTCTCATCGTGTTGCCGCAAAGCCCGATTCGCACCCTCTCCGACCTCAAGGGACGGAAAATCGCGACCAGTGACCCGTGGGCCAACCTCACGTTGGCGGCACGTCGCCTCTTTCGCGAGCAAGGATGGGTAATCGGGCGGGATCTCTATCTCGAACCCACGGGCAGCCATGCGAACTCGTTCGCCCATCTCCAACAAGGTCTTGCCGACGCTGCCGTCGTTTCGGTCACCGCGATCACGCAGCTCAACTTGGCGGCAGACCGTTACCGCATCCTGTATCGCTTTCCGCCATCGCCACCGCTCCTCTATCTCGCCCACCGCCGTTTGGGCGAATCCCGCCTCGCGCAGTTGCGCCGTGCGCTCCTTGCCTGGAGCGCACAGGAAGGGCAAGCAGTCTTCGCGCGGCTGGGGCACGGCACCTTGCAACCCATCACCGACGCGGACTGGGACGCGCTCGACCCGTTCGTCGCCGATTTCGATCAACTCGTCGCTGGCGGGCACGCATGAACCTACCGATCTTTCGTCGTTCGCTCTTCAGCCGCTGGGTTCCGTGGCTCCTCCTCGTGCAGCTGCTGCTCTTTGCCGCATTCGGCGCTTTTTTTTGGCGTGAAGCGCAAAGCGCCGCGAACACGTTGGCGTTGCAACGGCTGCACACCCTCCAACTCGAACTGGCCGCGGCACTCCAAGGTCCGCTCCTGGAGCACGACATCCCCACGCTGCGTGAGATTGCCGAAGCATTGGTTCAAAACGGCGAAATCGCCTATTTGGCGATCTTCGACGGCGCGGACGAACGCTTGGTGCTCGTGGGCGCATCTGCCGAAACGTCGCTTCCTGACGGGAAAACCCTAGCAGCACTCTCTGCGGCCGAAACGAGGTTGCCGAACCGTTTCGACGTCCGCCTGCCGCTCATCAGTGGTGCCGTGCAGGTAGGGTACTCGCCCCAACCCCTCATCGGTCTGATCGATCGCCTCGCCGAAACGGGAATCCTCGTGATCGGGGGTACGACGCTACTTACGTTCGCGCTCTATCTCGGCTTTTTCTTTCGCGTCGCGAAACGCTTGGGCGCAATCGAGCGTACTGCGGAACAGATTGCCGCAGGGAACCTCTGTATCCGAGCCCCCGAAGGCACGCACGACGAAATCGCGCGCCTGGGCAACGCGTTCAACCGCATGGCCGACGAACTGGCCGAACGCCTGACGGCATTGACCATTGCCGAGCGCGAAACCGAAGCGACGCTCGACACCCTCGAAGCCGAGCATGCGCAACTCACGGCACTACTCGAAGCGATGCGTCTCGGTGTTTTGCTGGTCGATACCTCCGACCGCGTGGTCTTCGCCAACAGCGCGCTGCGGCGTCTCTGGCACATCCCTGCCGAAGCATCGCTCGTGGGACAGAACGCGCGGGACGTAATGCGGCTCAGCGACACCCTCTGCGCCGAACCGGACCACTTCTCCCAATTGCTCCTCACGGTACCCGGTACGCAAGAGATCTCCGACAGCACCGAGATCCACCTCATCGACGGACGCATCCTGCTGCAACTCTGTTTCCCGGTGCGCGACAGCCACCAACGGTTGATCGGTCGCCTCTGGCTCTATGAGGACATCACCCGCGAACGCCGCTCTGCCGAACAGCTCATCTATCTGGCCGAACGGGATGGACTCACCGGACTTTACAACCGGCGACGGTTTGCCGAACTGCTGGAAGAGAAACTCAACGAAGCGCTCCGCCAACGTCGTACAGCCGCGCTCCTGCTCTTTGACATCGACGAATTCAAACAGCTCAACGACACCTTCGGACATCGCGCCGGCGACGCGCTCCTGGCGCGCATCGCCAGCGAACTCACCGCGATCACCCGCAGCAACGAGATCGTCGGGCGGCTGGGTGGCGACGAATTCGCGATCTTGTTGCCCGCCTACCAAAACCGCAGCGAACCTCAGCAGCTTGCGGAGCGGATCATCCGCGCCCTGGCGCGCATTCCGTTCGACTTCGACGGGCAGCGGATCGGGATCACGGTGAGCCTTGGCGTTGCCCTTTTCCCAGAACATGGGAGCAACCCAGACGAGCTCGTCGTCGCGGCCGACATCGCGATGTATCAGGCGAAAAACGCGGGACGCAACACCTGGCGGTGCTACAGCACCGACGCCTTCGCAGCAGGAAGCCCCACCCAACTCAACTGGAACCAGCGGATCGAACAGGCACTTGCCGAAGGGTTGTTCGAGCTCCATTATCAGGGGGTGTTTCGTCTGGACGGAACGCTGACCCACGTCGAAGCACTCATTCGCATGCGCGACCCCGAAGACCCCACGCGTCTGGTTTCCCCGACCCATTTCATCCCCGCTGCCGAAAAGAGTGGGAAGATTCGCGAGATCGATCGCTGGGTGATCGAACACGCATTACAGACACTCAGCGAGTACCGCGACGCGCCACGCATCGCAGTGAACCTTTCGGGCCGCACGCTCTCCGACCCTGGGTTTGCGATGTGGCTGGAAAACCGATGGCACCAAGCCCCGCCGCACGCCCGGCGACTGCTCTTCGAGATCACCGAAACCGCAGCGATCGGCGACCTCCAAGAGGCGATCCGCTTTGCCCATCTGGTGCATAAACTCGGTGCGGCGCTCTGCCTCGACGATTTCGGTACCGGTTTCAGCTCCTTCAGCTATCTCAAATACATCCCGGCCGATGTCGTCAAAATCGACGGGCAATTCATTCGTGACCTCACTCAGGACGAAAGCAACCGCCTGATCGTGCGTGCGATTGCCGAAGTGGCACGTGGGCTGGGCAAAACCACGGTCGCGGAATTCGTCGAAGATCAAGAGACGCTCGATCTGCTCAAGCGGCTGGGAATCGATGCGGCGCAAGGGTACCATCTGGGCAAACCGACCCCGACACCGCCGCAGTGCCGCGACAGCGCCGGGACAGCGCTGTCACACCCCTAGCTCGTCCCCCCCGACCACCGCACTGCATTCGGATGGGACCACCCCAGAAGGTCGAGCACCCGGCACGCGAATTGATCGGCTGCGGCTTCGATCGTCGTCACCCCCGCGTAAAAGGCCGGCACCGGGGGCATCACCACTGCGCCCGCTTCGGTGGCAAGCATCATGTTGCGCAGATGCACGAGCGAAAGCGGCGTTTCGCGCACCGCGAGCACCAGACGCCGCCGCTCTTTGAGCGTTACTTCGGCGGCGCGCGTAATGAGGTTGTCGGAAAAACCGTGCGCCACCGCGGCAAGCGTCTTCATGCTGCAGGGGATGATTACCATGCCCGCTGTGGGAAAAGAGCCGCTCGCAAGCGGTGCGGCGAGATCGTCGTGGCGATAGATGGTGTCGGCAAGCGTGGTCCAGTCGCGGCGCTTTTTGCCCAGTTCCAGTTGTGCCGTGAGGAGCGCTGCGGGCGACAGGATCAGGTGCAGTTCGATTTCGGCCACTTCCCGCGCGCGCAGCAGGAACCGCTCCGCGAGGATCGCACCGGAAGCGCCAGTCACGGCAACAATCAAACGATGGCGCGCCCGGCAGGAATCGAACCTGCGACCTTTGGCTTCGGAGGCCAACGCTCTATCCACTGAGCTACGGGCGCCTGTACTGCGTGAAGCGCGCATGATAGCACAGATTCGGCAAGACGCATCAGCCCTGCGTTATAATCGATGCATCCAATTGTCATTTCCCGTATCAAGGACGATACCATGCATCGCATCGCACGCCTTTTCCTGGCAGTTGGCGCAACCACGCTGGCGGTTGCCTGTTCCCAGGAACAGAAACCCGACGAAAACGCCACGCTCGCGGCGATCTTGCCGGTTGCGCAGGTCAACCTCAAGTTCCAAACGGTCGAACCCGGCAAGCGCACCGGCGAGCAGATCTACCAGGCGGTCTGTAAGAGCTGCCACGAATCGGGTGCGCTCGGCAGCCCCAAAACGGGCGATACCGCAGCGTGGGCACCGCGCATCGCCAAAGGGTTCGACGCACTCATCCACAGCGCGACGAACGGGATTGGGCAGATGCCGCCCAAAGGGGGCGCCGCGGACCTCACCGACGCCGAGATCGCGCGTGCAGTGGCCTATCTGGCCAACCAGGCCGGCGCGAACTTCACGCCGCCGCCTGTGGAGTGACGGCACGCGGCGCAAACGGCGCGCGTCTGGTAGTACCCATACTGCACGTGACCTCATGAAGCCGCTCGCGGGCTAGCGGCTGAGCACTGCGCCTGCCCGTTCCCAATCGCTACTCGTCGGCAACTGCGGGCGCCCGTTCCAACAGCGCCCGCAATTGCGCAAGCCGCGCTTTCGCCTCTTCTTTCGGTACGGGGTGATCGCGACCTTTCACGGTCACGCCGTCGCTCCCCATCTCGGCGATGAAGCGTGAGGACTCGACGCTGCGCCACTCTTTACCGTCGCGTCGTTTTTCGCAGTAGGTGATCGTGAGCGTGCGCTGCGCGCGCGTGATCCCGACGTACATCAGGCGCCGCTCCTCTTCGATGTCTCCGGCGTCGATGCTCGACTGGTGCGGCAACAGCCCTTCTTCCACCCCCACCAGAAAGACGTGGGGGAACTCCAACCCCTTTGCGGCGTGCAGCGTCGCCAGTTGCACCGCGTCGGGCGTTTCGTCGTCGCGCTCGAGCCGCGCAATCAGCGTGATCGTCTGCACGATGTTCAAAAGATCGGCGCCGTCCGCTTCGCCGCGCCGCTCGATCCAGCCCAGAAACTCGCCGAGCGAACGGGTGCGCTGTTCCGCTTCGCGGGGTTCCATCGTGGTCAAGTAGTGGTCGTCGAGACCGACCGCAGCAAAGAGCTCCCGCACCACCCGACCCGCAGGTTCGCGTTCGGCCCGGTAGCGAAAACGGTTGAGGAACGCCGCGAATTCGCGCATCGCCGCCAGCGGCGCTGCAGGCACATGCGCCTCGGCACCGGTCTCAAAGAGCGCGGCAAAGAGGCTCGAATGGCGCGCGCCCGCATAACGGGAAAGCGCTTCCAAGCTCGTTGCCCCGACGCCACGGCGCGGCGTGGTGATCGCCCGCACGAACGCCGGATCGTCGTCCTCGTTCACCAGCAGCCGCAAATAGGCCATCGCGTCGCGGATTTCGGTACGGTCGAAAAATGATCCCCCGCCCGAAATCACATAGGGAATCCGGTGGGCCCGGAGCGCCTGTTCGAAGAGGCGCGCCTGGTGGTTGCCCCGGTAGAGGATCGCGAAGTCGGACCATTTCGCACCCAGCTCGAAACGCTTCGCGTCGAGCGTTGCCACCACCCACTCTGCTTCGGCTTCGGGGTCGCGACACGGGCGGACCACGATCGGACTGCCCACCCCGTGCAACGACCAGAGCCGTTTCACGAAGAGTTTGTCGTTGCTCGCGATCAGCGTGTTCGCGGCGTTGAGGATCGTGCGGGTGCTGCGGTAGTTCTGCTCCAGCTTGATCACCTTGAGCTGCGGGTAGTCGGTTTGCAACAGGCGCAGGTTCTCGACGTCGGCGCCACGCCACGCGTAGATCGCCTGGTCGTCGTCGCCCACCGCGGTGAAGGCGCCACGCACGCCAGCGAGCGCGCGCAACAACCGATACTGGGTGCGGTTGGTATCCTGGTACTCGTCGACCAGCAGATAGCGCAGCCGCCGTTGCCACGCTTCGCGCGCCTCTGGGTCGCGTTCGAAGAGCAATAGTGGCTTCAAGATGAGATCGTCGAAATCGACCGCATGATACGCCGCCAGTGCCCGTTCGTAGTCGCGATAGACGCGCGCCGCCTGAGTGGTGCGCTCGTCGTTGGCCAGCGCTTCCGCGGCATCGGGCAAAACCCCTTGGTTCTTCCACTGCGAGATTTGCCCCTGCAGCGCTTGGAGCCACCCGCGGTCCGCCTCCTGCACCAATTCGGACAAAAGCGTACGCACGTCCGTGGGATCGAGGATCGAAAAGCGCGGTTTCAACGCAAGCCGCGCGCTTTCCGCACGCAGGATTTGCACCCCGAGCGCGTGAAAGGTGCAGACGGTCAGTCCCGAAGGCGCCCGCCCGCCCAGAAGGCTGGCCACACGCTCCTGCATCTCGCGCGCCGCTTTGTTGGTGAAGGTAATCGCAGCGATGTGGCGCGGCGCGAACCCAGCCGTCTCGATCAAATAGGCAATCTTGTGGGTGATCACCCGCGTCTTGCCGCTACCTGCGCCCGCAAGCACCAGACACGGCCCGTCGAGATACCGGACGGCCTCCTGCTGGGCGGGGTTGAGTCCGTCAAGCCGCACCGCGCGTCACCCCGCGTGGGAAGGGGGCGACTCGGCTACGCGCGCCTGCGCAGGGAGGGACGCCCCATCCCGGGTCACCACTCCGGCCGCTTCCGCTTGCCGGTCCGCCCAATAGGAGGAGCGCACCATCGGACCGCACGCGGCGTGCATGAAACCCATCGCGAGCGCCTCGCGTTCGAACGCGGCAAAGGTCTCAGGCGCGACGAAACGCTCGACGGGCAGATGGGCCGCAGAGGGCTGCAGGTATTGACCGATCGTGAGCATCTCACAGTCGTGCGCGCGCAGGTCCCGCATCACCGCTAGGATCTCTTCGTCGGTTTCCCCCAACCCCACCATCAACCCGGACTTGGTGACCACGTTCGGATAGCGGGCCTTGAATTCGGCCAGAAGGCGCATGGAATGGGCGTAATCGGCCCCGGGCCGCGCAGCGCGATAGAGACGGGGAACGGTTTCCAGATTGTGGTTCATCACGTCGGGAAGCGCCGCGGCAAATGCGGTGAGTGCCCGATCCATCCGACCGCGGAAATCGGGAACCAGCACTTCGATCCGCGTGGCCGGGCTCGCTTCCCGAATCGCCGCGATGCAGCGCACGAACTGTTCCGCACCGCCATCGGGCAGGTCGTCCCGGTCGACGCTCGTGATCACCACATAGCGCAGCCCCAACGCCGCGACCGTGCGGGCCAGCCGTTCCGGCTCTTGCGGGTCGGGTGGCAGCGGTCGCCCGTGCGCGACGTCACAGAAGGGGCAGCGACGGGTACAGATATCGCCAAGAATCATGAAGGTGGCGGTTCCCTTGCCGAAACATTCGTGGATGTTCGGGCAAGTGGCCTCTTCGCACACCGTGTGCAGCCCCTGCGCGCGCAAAATCTCCTTCACTCGGTGGAACCGTTCGAGTGACGTCCCCGCCGGTAAGCGCGTTCGGATCCACTCCGGTTTCGCCAGTTTCGGTTTGGGCACGATCTTCACAGGAATGCGCGCCGTCTTTTCGGCGCTGCGCAATTTCACCCCGGGTTGCAAAGCCATCGTCTCTTCCTTTTTTCTGAGTCAAGCCGCGCTGCGGTCATCAGATCGCTGGCGGCGCACACCACGTCCAATTCCCCGACGGAAGATAATCGGCAAGCGCCTCTGCCGCGGCAGTGAGCGGCGGGTTCCACCCCCAATCGGCGGTGCGCGTCACCGCCAACCCGGGGTAACCACACGGATCGATGCGGGCAAACGGTTCCAGATCGTTCGCAACGTTGAGGCTCAAGCCGTGGTAACACCGCCCGTGACGCACTTTGAGTCCCAACGCCGCAATCTTCGCCCCGTCGACATAGACGCCCGGCGCACCCGGTTTGCGTTCGCCGCGAATCCCGTGATCCGCAAGCAAGCGAATCACCGCTTCCTCAAGGAGCGCCACCAACGCCCGAACGGTGAGGCCACGGCGGCGCAGATCCCAGAGGGTGTAGACCACGAGCTGTCCCGGACCGTGCCAGGTCACCTGTCCTCCGCGATCGCAACGCACCACTGGGGTGCCACTTGCGCGCGCCGCGGGGGTGAGGTGGGTTTCGCGGCCCGCAAGCCCTAGGGTATAGACGGGATCGTGTTCGACGCACCACAGCCAATCGGGGCTCGCGTCGTCACACGCTGCGGTATAGGCCTGCATCCGCCGCCACATCGCTTCGTACGGCACTCTGCCCCACCACGCCGCGTAGTGGGTTTCGTCGCGTAGGGTCACCGCTGCCAAAGGCTCTGCCACCACAAGGTGAGGGCATCGACGGTACGCCCCCACCAGCCAGCTTGGGGAACGCCCTCGAGCGCCACCACAGGAACCGAACGCCGTACCTCGCCATCGACGACGATATCGATTCGCCCCACCTGCTGCCCCGCTTCGACGGGGGCGATCAGCGGTTGCTGCCCGACGAAATGGGCCGTGGCTTTCGTGACTGCGTCACGGGGCAGCGTCACGACGACGTCATCCGGCGACCCCACCGCCACTTCGGGTTGCACCCCTTGCCAGACGCGAAGCTTCGCGACGGGCTCCTGTCCTTTCGCGACACGGAAATGGGCAAAGTTCTGGAAGCCGTAATTGAGCAGTTTCAGCGACGCCTCGACCCGCTGCGCGTCCGAGTCGCTGCCCAGCGTCACTGCGATCAATCGCCGGCCGTCCCGCTCCGCGGAGGAAAGCAGACAATAACCCGCGCTTTCGGTATGCCCCGTCTTGATCCCATCGACGGTGGGTTCGAGCCACAACAAGCGATTGCGGTTGGGTTGACGAATACCGTTGTAGGTAAATTCTTTCTCTTTGAAGAGCGCGTATTCCTTCGGAAAATCGCGAATCAGCGCGCGCGCCAGAAGCGCGAGATCGCGCGCCGTGGTCTTGTGTTCGGGGTCGGGCCAGCCCGATGCGTCGACGAAATGGGTATTCGTCATCCCCAACCGTTTCGCGGTTTGGTTCATCATCGCCACGAACGCCTCCTCTGTGCCCGCAACCGCTTCGGCAAGCGCCACGGCGGCGTCGTTTCCCGATGCGACGATCAAGCCGCGCAGCAACTCCTCGACGGTTGGCTGGTGCCGCGGTTCGATGAACATCCGCGACCCCCCCATCTTCCACGCTTTTTCCGAAACAGGGACCCGCTGATCCCACTTGAGACGTCCATCGCGCAACGCTTCGAAGACGAGATACGCGGTCATCACTTTGGTGATCGACGCTGGCTCTGCGGCTTCGTCAGCGCCCTGCTCCGCCAACACTTCACCGGTGGTGAAATCGAGCAAGAACCACCGTTTCGCTGGCAGCTGGATCGACACCGCGTGCGCCGCCGTCGCTACCAACAACAGAAACCCCATCATCCCTTTGACAACCGCTGATCGCACCGCTCTTTTCTCCTTGTGATGAAGCCGTTGGACACCAAAGCCGAAGTGTACCGCTTTTTGCCCGCCGGGTCAGGGGTGCGCCCCAAGCGCACGCGCCGAAACGACGAGCGGCGTCCCACCCAGAAAGGCGACGACCTGATCGGCCGCGAGCTGCGCCAGGGTCGCGTCGCGAAACGGGCCTGCCACCACCCGTACGAGTGCGCCCGCGCTGAGCAAACGGACCGGCAAATTCGGTAATTGCACGCGCAAATGGGACGCGAAATTTTCGGCATTTTCCGTTTGCGCAAACGCACCCAATTGCAGGTAGAAAAGCGCGTCGGTGGCGCCCGTTTCCGCTGTCGTTGCTGCGTCAACCGCTACAGCCCCTTCGGCTACCGGGCCTGGTGCCGCAGCGCCCGCTGCGTCGCGCGCCTGCGGACGCGCCACTACCCGCAGCGGTGTGGCTGTCGAAGCCATTTCTGCGGTCGGCGCGGTTTCCGCTGCCGCCTTCGGACGTCCCGCCCCTTTTTGCATCGCGGCGATCTCGTCCGGCAACAGCAACTCGACGCGCACCCGCGCCGTTCCCTGGTTCGCAAACCCCAACGCCTCGGCTGCGGCGTAAGAAAGGTCGATCACCCGGCCTTCGACGAATGGGCCGCGATCATTGACGCGCACGACGACCTGTCGCCCATTCGCCAGGTTCGTCACCCGCGCATAGCTCGGTATCGGTAAGATCTTATGCGCCGCGGTCAGAGTAAACATGTCATATGGCTCGCCGCTTGCGGTCGGTCTGCCGTGGAATTCGCGCCCATACCACGACGCGATCCCCTCCTCCCAATAGGGTTCGAAGTCGGTCATCGGGTAATAGGTACGCCCAAGCACCGTGTAGGGCCGTGCGTTCGCAGGCCGCAACGGTTCGACACGAGGTTCGACGGCAGGGGCATTCACTGCGCCGCGGCGCACGTCGATTTTCACCCGAGGCGAACCGCACGCAGCCAACACCATCGCAGCCGTCACCATCCCAACCAGTCGCACGACATTCATCGTCGTCCTCCGCCACGTAACGGTTCCGCCGCGGCGCTCGCGGTCACCCCCAACATGAGACAGAGACTGACGAGCGCCGTTCCCCCGTAGCTCACGAACGGCAACGGCACCCCGACCACGGGCGCAAGTCCCATCACCATCGCCGCATTGACCCAAGTATAGAGAAAAATCCCTGTGACCGCCGCGCAACCGAAGAGCTGCCCGGACCACAACCCCGAGGAAAGCGCAAGCGAAAACCCTCGAAACAGCAAAATCAAATAACCTGCAAAGAGTCCCGCGACCCCAACGAAGCCCAACTCTTCCGCGATCACCGCGAGGATGAAGTCGGTATGCCGCTCCGGGATGAACGCCAACTGTGACTGCGTCCCATTCCCCAACCCTTTCCCCCATACGCCGCCCGAACCGATCGCGATCGCGGCTTGGATCGTGTGAAACCCTTTACCCAGCGGGTCGCGTTCGGGATCGAGCAACGTGCAGATCCGCCCTTTCTGGTAGTCGTGCAACCCAGGCCACTCGACCTCTGGCGCGCACCAGCGATCGCCGTAATGGAGCAACGCGGCGATCGCGACACTCACCGCGACGACGACCGGCAGAATCAGACGCCAGCTCAACCCGGCGAAAAAGAGCACGCATCCGCCGATCACTCCCACCATGATCGCGGTCCCCAAATCGGGCTGTTTCAAGATGAGCGCGGTGGGCGCCAACACCCAAACGAACGCGACCAGATGGTCCCACCAGCGCAGCATCCCTTGCCGCCAATGGAAATACGCGGCACACAAAAGCGGCACCGCAAGTTTCATCAGTTCCGAAGGTTGGACACGGACAACGCCCAGATCGAGCCACCGCGTCGCCCCTTTCGCGGTCACCCCAACGACCAGCACCAAAACGAGCGCGATCACTCCGCCCAGAAAGAGCAGCGGAGAGACCGCCAACCACCAGCGAAACGGCACCAACGCCGCAACCAAAAAGGCAGTCAACGCCAGCCCCTGATGCAGCCACTGTTCGTCGAGCCGCTCAGGCGAAGCGCTGGTCATCACCCAGTGGGAAAAAGTGAAGAACCCTGCCAGGAAGAGCAGCAAAAAGGGATCCCACCGTCGCAGGAGCGATTGCCACCACGCAGGCCTCATCGTGCGGACTCCCATTCCGGCTTCGGTTCGACGCCGAAGAAGCGGTCGAAGATGATGCGCATCAACGGCGCCGCGACCGCTCCACCATAGCCACCGTGCTCGACGATCAGTGCGGCGACGATTCGCGGTTCTTCTGCTGGCGCAAAGGCGATGAACCACGCATGGTCCTGTTCGTCAGCGTCATCGGGATCGCGTTGCGTCGAAACCACTTGCGCGGTGCCGGTCTTGCCGCCTGCGCGATACGGCGCACCGGCAAATGCCCGCGCCGCGGTTCCTACCCGAACCGCTTCCCGCATCCCCGTAAGCACCGCCTCGACGTTCACCGGATCGAGCGGCACGAAACGCGCGGGCGGCCGAGGTACGGGAATGATGGCACCGGAGCGGCGATCGCGGAAATGGTCGACGACGTGGGGAATCGGTCCCAACCCACCATTGACGAGGATCATCAACGCGTTGGCCATCTGCAGCGGCGTATAGCTGCTGTACCCCTGACCGATCGCCACCGAAACCGTCTCGCCGGTAAACCACTGCTGGTCGCGACGGCGCTTGAAATGGCTGCGCTTCCATTCGCGCGACGGCAACACCCCCGCCGCTTCGTTCGGCAGATCGATCCCGGTCGGGGATCCGAAACCCAAACGGGTCATGAAGGCTGCGATCGCGTCGATTCCCAGATCGACCCCCAACTGGTAGAAATAGACGTTGCACGAATAGGTGAGCGCACGAATGAGGTCGACGCCGCTTTGGCACGCTGATTTGCGGTCGTGCAAGACCTGCTGGCCAATCTGGAACGACCCTTGGTGGTTGAAGCGTTGCCTAACCTGACGCGCCTTCGTTTCCAATCCAAGCAGCGCTAGGAACGGTTTGAAGGTCGACCCGGGCGGATAGGTTCCCCGCAACGCGCGATGGAGCAACGGACGGGCTGGGTCCTCGAGCAGGCGCGTCCACACCTCGTTCGACAATCCGGTCACGAACGCATTGGGGTCGTACGCAGGGGTACTTACCATCGCCAAAACAGCGCCGTCGCGCGGATCGAGCGCGACGAACGCCGCCTGCTTGTCGCGAAGCAACTCATGGACGAACGCCTGGAAATCGACGTCGATCGTCAAGATCGCATCGCGTCCCGGTTGCGCCGGCACCGAAGTGAGCCGCCGCACCGCGCGCCCAGCGGCGTTCACTTCGAGCTGCTCCCACCCCGGCCAACCCACCAGTTCGGATTCGTGGCTCGCCTCGACCCCCTCTTTGCCGATCACCTCCAACCCCCGGTAGCGTCCCAGCGCGTCTTGCGCTTCGATACGCTGCAGGTCGCGTTCGCTGATCCGCCCCAAATAGCCGACGATGTGCGCCATCACCTCGCCGTAGGGATAGTGGCGCATCGAACGGACCGCAACCTGGACACCGGGCAAGCGAAACCCGTTCGCCGCGATTCGGGCGGCTTCGGCGTCGGTGAGACGCCACTTGAGTGGCACGCTTCCCAAGCCGCGCTGTTCGCGCACTTTGCGACGAAACGACCGAATATCGTCGGCATCGATCGCCACAAGCTCAGCGAGCGAATTCAAGGTTGCGTCGAGATCTGGCGTGAGCGCCGGCGTCACTTCCAGCACATAAACCCCTTCGTTACGCGCAAGCGGCTTGCCGTTCCGATCGAAGATTTCGCCGCGCTGCGGCGGGATGGGCACCAAGGCCAGACGGTTGGCCTCAGCAAGCGCCGCGAACCGTTCGTGCTGCGCCACTTGCAGATGGTGCAATCGCCACAATAGGAGCGCAAACCCAGCGAGCATAACCAACGCGGCGACTGCCGCACGCCAGCGGGTTCGGCGCTGAAGTTGATCGAGGGAAGGCGTTTCCAGCGTCATACCCGATGCTTGGGCAACTCCGCACGCCACCGTTGCGGCCACAGCAACAACGCGTACCAGATGGGCCACACGAGTGCCATCCACAGCGGCGACAAGAGATACCCATAAGCAAAAATCCCGTCACCGACCACGAGCCAACGCACCGCCACCTGCACCGCGAGCGCCCCAGCCCACAACCAGACCAAGTGCACCGCTTGGCCAAAGGGGCCGAACCAGAGCACACGACTGCGCCACTTCTGCGCGCCCCACACCACCCAGATCGCGGCGAGCGCCGTCTGTCCCAACACGGCGCCGCGGCCCACGTCGAGCGCGATGCTCACGAGCAGGGTCAAACCGAAGCCCGTCCATGCGGGCGAACGCAACGCCCAAAACGTCAGCGTCATCAACGTCGCTTCGGGACCCCAAACCGTGGTCCAAGGACGGGGGATGAGATCGAGCGCCAACGCGCCCAGGAGCGTCACGATCATCCACGCTCGGCTGGGCGGCGACAGCAGTTCGCGCGAACGGTGGGTCGGCTGTTCCATCGTCGCTTACGGCGCCACCGTTTCGTCGCGCACAAGCACGAGCAACTGCCGCCACTGCGCTCCGGCTTCGAACGGCGTGACGAACACCAGCGGCTCGGCTTGCTCCCGTTCGATACGCGTCACGCGCCCCACAGGTAACCCGACCGGGTAGAGGCCGTCCAACCCCGAGGTCACCACCTCGTCTCCCTCCGCCACCGCCCATTCGCCCAACACGTCACGCAGCTGCAGCTCAGCTTCACCGCGCCCCCACAAAATGCCGCGCATCCCGGTGCGCGCCACGGTGGCCGGGATCCGCATCCGCTCGTGCGTGATCAGCGTCACCTCACTCACCAACGGCTGCACCCGCGTCACCTGACCGACCAACCCCTTCGCCGCAGCGACCGCAAGCCCGGGTCGAATGCCGTGGTTGCTGCCGCGGTCGATCACGATGCGGCGGGAAAAGGGATCGGGCGAATCGTAGAGCACCTGAGCCGGGAGCAAACGGGTTCCGGGCATCGGCGCAAAGCCCAACAACGCACGCAGCCGGTCGTTTTCCCGCCGCGCCGCCGCACCCTCCCAGATTTGCGCCGACAAGATCAGCAACTGGCGGCGCAGTTCGGCGTTCTCTTGTTGCAGCGCGACGACGTCGATCGTCGTCCGCTCCAGCATCTCCCAAACGCGAAACGGCCACTGCCCCGCAGCGACCAACGGCCGCACCAGAACGGAGACGCCATCGCGTAACGGTGTGAGCCAGTCGAAGCGGGCGTCGGCGACCATCACCGCGATCGCGACGAGCGTCGCCAACCACGCACGCGTCGTGAGCGGCAGCGACCGGCGGAACGAAAGGTGCGTCGCGGCCGAATCAGCCACGGTCATTCATGGGTGAAAATCGTATCCAGGAGATCGACCTTTTCGAGCGCCGCACCGCACCCCCGCGCAACGCAGGTGAGCGGATCGTCGGCGACGAAGACCGGCAACCCTGTCTCCTCCTGGATCAAGCGGTTGATGTCTTTGAGGAGCGCGCCACCGCCCGTCAACACGATCCCGCGCTCCGCGATATCGGCACCCAGCTCAGGCGGAGTCTGTTCCAACGCGATCTTCACCGCGGAGACGATCTGATTGAGCGGTTCCTGGATCGCTTCACGCACTTCGTTCGACGAAACCGTAAAAGCACGCGGAATCCCTTCGGCCAAGTTACGCCCCTTCACTTCGATCTCGAGCACCTCGGCGGTCGGAAACGCGGTTCCGATCGCTTTTTTGATCATCTCGGCCGTCGCCTCGCCGATCAACATCCCGTAATTGCGGCGAATGTAATTGACGATCGCATCGTCGAACTTGTCGCCACCGACACGGATCGACCCGGAATAGACCATCCCACCGAGCGCGATCACGCCGACTTCGGTCGTACCCCCGCCGATATCGACGACCATCGAACCGGTGGGCTCGGCAACCGGCAACCCTGCGCCGATCGCCGCGGCCATCGGCTCTTCGATCAGATAGACCTTGCTGGCGCCAGCAGCAAGCGCCGCGTCACGAATCGCACGCCGCTCCACCTGCGTCGACCCGCACGGCACACAGATGATGATGCGCGGCGACGGTGCAATCAATTTCGACGCATGGACCTTTTTGATGAACTGTTTGATCATCTGCTCGGTGACGACGAAATCGGCGATCACGCCGTCCTTCATCGGTCGGATCGCCTCCAAATTGCCGGGCGTCTTACCGAGCATCTCTTTCGCAGTCTTACCGACCGCCTGGATCGTTTTCTTCCCGGTGCTGGCATCGACACGTATCGCCACCACGGACGGCTCGTCGAGCACGATGCCGCGGCCGCGCATATAGATCAACGTGTTGGCTGTGCCCAGATCGATCGCCAGGTCGTTGGAGAACCACGAACGCAAAAAGCCAAACATACGAATTCCTCGAACGAGAAGAAGCACCGATCGTGCTTCGCAAATGCCCATGCGATATGATACCCTACCGCGTTTCCGATTGTGACGACACGGTTCGAACCATGGCGTTTACCACCGAAGCGATTCACCGTTTGGCCGCGCTGGCGCGGCTTGCGCTTTCTGATGCCGAAGCCGAACAGATGGCGCACGAACTCGACGGCGTCTTCGCGCTGCTCGATCGGTTACAAGCAGCACCGACCGACGGAGTCGAGCCGCTCGCGCACCCATTGGAGCTCACGCAACGGCTGCGTGACGACGCCGTCACCGAACCCGACCGGCGCGACGCGCTGATGGCATTGGCCCCGCTTGCCGAAAACGGCCTCTACCTGGTTCCCAAGGTCATCGAATCATGAATGCGCAGCACCCCCTTACCATCAGCCAATTGCGCCGCGCCTTCGCCGAAGGGAAAACCACTCCCGAAGCGGTGGCGCGCGCAGCCTGCGAACGTGCGCACGCATTGCAGCCTACCCTCAACGCCTTCATCACGATCGCCGACGACGCGACGCTCGCCGCACGGCTGACCGAACTCGCTGGCGCATCCCAGGCCTCCGGGCCTCTTGCCGGGATCCCGATCGCGCACAAAGACCTCTTTTGTACCACGGAATTCCCAACCACCGCGGCGTCGAAAATGCTCGACGGTTACCACTCACCGTTCGATGCAACGGTCGTTACGCGTCTCAAAGCGGCGGGAACCGTGACGGTCGGCAAAACGAACCTCGACGAATTCGCGATGGGTTCGGCAAACGCGCACAGTTATTTTGGTCCGTGCCGCAACCCGTGGGCAACCGACCGCGTCCCGGGCGGTTCGTCAGGTGGCTCGGCCGCAGCGGTCGCGGCCGGGATCGCCCCCGCGGCGACGGGAACCGACACCGGCGGGAGCGTGCGCCAACCCGCAGCGCACTGCGGCGTGACCGGACTGAAACCGACGTACGGTCTGGTGAGCCGCTGGGGGATGATCGCCTACGCCTCCTCGTTCGACCAAGCCGGAGTCTTTGCCCGCACCGCCGAAGATTGCGCGCTGCTTTTGCACACGATCGCCGGGTTCGATCCCCTCGACTCCACCTCGGCGGCCGTCGACGTTCCCGACTACGCTGCGGCACTTGCCGCGATCGCTACAGACCGGCCACTCGCTGGCTGGCGCATCGGCGTTGCGCAATCGTTCTTGGCTGCCGATGGGCTCCAACCCGAAGTTCGCGACGCGGTCCTTGCCGCAGCGCGCCGCTATGAGCAGCTCGGCGCAACGCTCGTCGACATCCGTCTCCCCCAAGCCGAACTGGCGATTCCCGCCTACTACGTCCTGGCGCCTGCGGAGGCGTCGAGCAACCTTGCGCGCTACGACGGTGTCCGGTATGGCTACCGCACCGCGCACTACGACGACCTTTTCGAAATGTACACCCGCACCCGTGCCGAAGGGTTCGGCTGGGAGGTGAAGCGGCGTATCCTCATGGGCACCTACGTGCTCTCTGCCGGCTACTACGACGCCTACACCCGCAAAGCGCAGCAGGTGCGGCGGCTGATCACCGACGACTACCGCAACGCGTTTGCCGCGTGCGACCTCATCCTCACACCGGTAACCCCCACCACCGCGTGGCGGGTGGGTGAAAAGAGCGACCCGGTAGAAGAGTACCTGGCCGACGTGTTCACCATTGGCGTCAATTTGGCCGGTTTGCCAGCGATCGCCCATCCCTGCGGGTTCGACGGAGCGGGCTTGCCGATCGGCGCGCAACTCATCGCCCCCCATTTCGGCGAAGCGAAACTGCTCGCCGCGGTCCATGCCTACCAGAACGCAACCGATTGGCACCGCGCGCTGCCCCCGGTTGCCGCGTGCTGAAGGAGCGAAAGCGATGAGCATGAATCGTTACGAAGCGGTGATCGGACTCGAAATTCACACGCAACTCACCACGCGCAGCAAGATCTTTTCCGGAGCGGCAACCGCGTTTGGCGCCGAACCCAACCGGCAGGTGAGCTGGATCGACGCGGCGTTGCCCGGTACCCTTCCGGTACTCAACCGCGAAGCGGTGGCGTGCGCGATCCGCTTCGGCCTCGCGGTAAACGGGACCATTGCGCCGCGTAGCGTTTTCGCACGCAAAAACTACTTTTACCCCGACCTGCCCAAAGGGTATCAGATCAGCCAGTACGAACTGCCGGTGGTCTCTGGCGGTGCCCTCACCATCCGAGTGGGGGACGGAGCGAACGCTTACCAGAAAACGGTGCACCTCACCCGCGCCCACCTGGAAGAGGACGCGGGCAAGAGCCTGCACGAAGACTTCCATGGCATGAGCGGCATCGACCTCAACCGTGCCGGCACGCCGCTCCTCGAGATCGTCTCCGAACCGGAGATGAACAGCGCCGCAGAGGCGGTCGCGTACGCCAAAGCGCTCCACGCGCTGGTGCGCTGGATCGGCATCTGCGACGGCAACATGCAAGAAGGGTCGTTCCGGGTCGACGCCAACGTCTCGGTCCGCCCACGCGGTGAGACCAAGCTGGGCACGCGGCGCGAAATCAAGAACCTCAACTCGTTCCGCTTCCTCTACCAAGCGATCGAATATGAGATCGCCTGGCAAATCGACGAATTGGAATCGGGCCGCCCGATCGAACAGGCCACCGTCCTCTTCGACCCGGCGAAAGGGGAGACGCGGGTGATGCGCACTAAGGAAGAGGCGCACGACTACCGCTACTTCCCCGACCCCGATCTGCTACCACTCGTGATCCCTGCCGAATGGATCGAACGCGAACGCGCGGCACTACCGGAACTCCCCCAGGCGCTTGCCGAACGGTTCGAAACCGCCTACTGCCTCTCGGCGCACGACGCGGCGCTCATCGTCAGCGACAAGGCGCTCGCCGACTTCTTCGTCGCCACCGTCGAAGCAGCGGGGTCTGCGCTCGCCAAACCGTGCGCCAACTGGCTTTTGGTCGAAGTGCTCGGGCGGCTCAACAAAGAGGAGCGGTCGATCGAAAGCGCCCCCGTGACCCCCCACCAGCTCGCGGCGTTGGTCGCGCGCGTTGCCGACGGCACCCTCTCCTCCACCGGGGGCAAGCAACTCTTGGCCGCGTGGTGGGCCGGTGACGCCCGCTCAGCGGACGAACTGATCGACGCGCTGGCGCTGCGCCAGGTCAATGACACGGCGCTCCTCGAACAGCTCGTCGCGGAAGCGATCGCCGCGAATCCGAAATCGGTTGCCGAATACCGTTCGGGGAAAGAAAAAGCGCTCAACGCGATCGTCGGCGCGGTGATGAAAGCCTCCAAAGGCAAGGCCAACCCGAAGCAGGTCACCGAATTGATCCGCCGTGCATTGGCATCTTAACGTTTTATTTTATTCTACTTCAACATATTCGTATGCGATAATGGCGACCTCTTCCGTCGGAAGGTGTCGCCATGTGGGCTTGGCTCGTCGACCGCTTCGAAACCCCGTATCTCCTCGCCACACTCGGTGCGCTCATCGGGCTCGCATTCGGCTACTTTGGCCAACGTTCTCGATTCTGCCTGCGCGCTGCAACGATCGAATTCGCCGAACGGCAATGGGGACAGCGCACCACGGTCTGGCTCATCACCTTCTCGGTTGCGGTGATGGGGACGCAGCTCGCGATTGCTTCGGGCTGGTTCGACACCGCGAACGTTCGGCAGCTGGCCAGCGTCGGCAGCCTCTCCGGCGCGATCCTGGGCGGGCTGATGTTCGGCACCGGGATGATCCTCACCCGTGGCTGTGCGTCGCGCATGCTGATCCTCGCGGGAACCGGCAACCTACGGTCGCTCCTTTCCGGGCTCGTCTTTGCAGTCACCGCGCAAGCGGCAACCGGCGGAATCCTCGCTCCGTTTCGCGAATGGTTGAACGCGCTCTGGACGATCCCAGGCGGCACTGCGCGCGACCTGTTGGCGATTTTGGGTTGGGGGCGCCCCTTTGCGATCGCGTTCGCTGGCGTTTGGCTCGTTGCAGCGATCCTCTGGGCAATTCGTTCGCGGCTACCCCGCGCCCAAATCGGACATGCGATCGGCGCCGGTGCGGTAATCGTCGTCGCGTGGATCGCCACCTACCAACTCTCGCTGGTTTCGTTCGACCCGGTTCCGGTGCGCAGCCTCACCTTCACCTCGCCTTCGGCGAATGTCCTGATGACCGTTCTGGCTACCGCCACCGTGCCCCTGGACTTCGATTTTTTCTTCATTCCAGCCGTACTCCTTGGCGCTTTTTTGGCCGCATGGCACAATCGTGAACTCGAGCTCCAAGGGTTTCAGGGCGGGCACGCGATGAAGCGGTATCTCGCTGGTGCCGTATTGATGGGCTTCGGCGGCATTCTGGCCGGCGGCTGTGCGGTAGGCGCAGGCGTTACCGGCGCGTCGCTCTTTTCCCTCACCTCGTGGCTCACTCTGTTGGCGATGTGGGTCGGCGGGATCGTCACCCATCGGCTGGTCGACGGAACGATGCGAGCCACTTGACGATGTGGGATGCAACGCGTTTTCAAGAGACGCTCAAAAGCGAATTGACCGCGGCGCACGATGGCGCGGAAATCGAGCGGTTGGTGCATCGCCACGCCACCCAGTTGCTGCGCACGCTTGCGGCAGAGCGGCACCGTCCGGCATCCCCAGACGACGAACCCGCCTGGGGGGAATTGCTCGAAACCGTCGATATTCTGCGCAGCCACGCCCACACGCTCACCCGGAACGACCCTGAGCGGTTTTGGGCGCTCTGGTCCGTGTTGCTCGTGCTCTATGCGACCGTGGCACAGCGCCTTTCGAACCACACCCGGTACCGAACCCATTTGGCCGTTGCGTTCGCCCGAATGGGGTGGTTACTCCAGCAAGCCTTCGATTGGTTCTGGCAGCGCGCCCACGCGATCCCCGAAGCGCTGTGGAATGCGCTCTATCGCCTCTATACTGCGGCAAGCGAGCGTCGGGTCGTGTGGAAACGGGTCGAAGACCCCCTCACCCGCGACGGCAAGACGTCACCGCATGAGCAGGTCGCCGCGGTGCTTGCCACCTTTCTCGTCGATCCCGCGCGCACCCCGCCGCCGCAGCTTGCCGCGTTCCGCGAACTGATCGAGACCCACGCGGCTTATCTCCAAATCGTACCCAAGAGCTGGCTTGCTCCAGACGATAAGACCCACCGCTATGGTTTTTCCCTCCACAGTTGGGCACCGCCGCGACTGCCTGGTGACGCCACCGAACAGGATCTGTGGCTCCTCGATTGCGAAGCCATGCTCCACCAACTCCAACAACAAGAGGAAGGAGCAGCTGCGCACACCGAACCAGACCGCATCGAAGCCCAAAACGTGCGGGAAACCCTGTATCGACTGCTGGCACAGCCCCCCAAGGTGCGTTCGCAAAGACGCGAATCCGGTGCGCTCGAGCCAGCGCGCCTGATTCAGGGGTGGGACGCAATCTACACTGCAGTCGCAGGCCGTCCGTTCGAATACCAACCCGGATCGGAGCGCTCCCCGTACCTCCGCACCCAGCGGATCGCGCTTTTTGTCGATGGTTTGGGCAACGTCAGCGATGCGAACGACGAGGAACACAACCTTTTGCGCGTCTGGGACAAAAGCGCCGAGGGTTGGCAGTTGATCCAACCGCTTTCGGTCGCTCGAATCACTGCGGATACGTTCGTCCCGCAACAGTTGGTCGCATTACAAACCACCAGCCCCAGTCTGGACGCGAAACGCTGGGTACTTGCGCGTATCCGGTGGCGTTCTCAGACGGAGAACGCTTTCCACATTGGCATCCAACGGTTCACGTACGATCGCGTGATCCCCCTTGCCGCAAGACCCCTCAGCCCCATCGGTACCGACCCCCTTCCCTGGTCGCCCGCGTTTCTGCTGATTCGCTCACGGGACGCGCTCGACCCGTGGGAGACGCTCATCGTTCCGGTGCAAGACGAACCCTTCCCCAAACAGTGGGAACTTCACCTCAACAAGGAAGAGCGGTTGATCTTGGTGGAAGAGCGGCTCGAAGTCGGTTACGACTACTGCTGGTTCTCGTTCCGCTCATTGTGAGCAACGGTCGTGACGCGCCAGCGCGGGCGTGGGAAATCGAGACGAAAACAGCTTCCTTTGCCCACTTCGCTCGTGATCGCCAAGCGCGCACCGTGTCGTTCGGCGACATGCTGGACGATCGCCAACCCCAGACCGGTTCCGCCGCTTGCGCGGGAGCGTGCCCGGTCGACCCGGTAGAACCGTTCGGTGAGCCGCGGTAGATGTTCTTTGGGAATCCCGATCCCTGTGTCCTCGACCCAAAGGGCCAAGGCATCCCTGTGCGCCGTCACGCCGATGGTCACCCTCCCGGGCGCGGGGGTATACCGTATCGCGTTGCTCACCAAATTGCGTAATGCCGTTGCCAACTCCGCCTCGTCGCCGTGTAATTGCGCCGTGGCGAGCGGTTCCGGTAACGCAACCGTGACGGTGAGCCCTTCAGGCGCCAACGTCCACGCCAACTCGGCTGCTTCGTCGATCAGCGCCGCCACTGAAATCCACTCGAACGCAGGCGGCGCGCCGCTTTCCAGTTCTGCGAGCTGCAGCAGATCGCGCACCAGGCGCAACATCCGTTTCGCTTCCCGCTCGCACTGGGCGATGAGTTCGCTGCGTTGTGCTGGTTCCGACGGAAAATCGCGCTCGGCAAGCGTCTCCAAACCGCCGATCAACACCGTCAGCGGGGTCCGCAGCTCGTGCGAAACGTTTGAGACGAAATCGCGGCGCATCGCAGCAACGCGCTGGCGTTCCGTCGCATCCTCGATCCACAAGAGGCCGCTTTCCGGCGTATCCGTATGGGCGAACCAGTAGAGCCGCCATTCGAAGGTGCGTTGCCCAATCTGGACCGTTTTCGTCACGCCGTTGGCACCGGCACGCACCGCTTCTGACCAACAGGTCGTGTCGGGCAAAAACCAGACCACCGGTTGCCCCAAGTGGCGCGCTGGCCGCAGCGCCAACCAAGTACATGCGGTCTGATTCGCCCACTGCACCATGCCCGCCCGTACCCAAACGATCGCAACGGGCACGTCGGACAAGAGCGCCAGCAACTGCGACAAGTCGTTCGCTTGCTGCGCACGATCGCGCTGCGACGCCGCCTGCTCCGCCTCGGCGCGCGCCAACGCCGTCTCTACCTCATGGCAACGGCGCTGCGCTTGCCACCATCCCCAACCCGCTACAGCCGCAACCGCGATCGCCGCACCCGTGCTGCCAGCGACGACGCTCGCCACACCAACCCCGATCGCGCCGAGCACCAGGCCGAAACGTTCGTGACGCGGGCGCATCGTTCACAGCGGTTCGAGGGGGATCGCGGTGATGCGGTAACCTGCGCCGCGAACCGTCTCGATCATGCCGTCGGCCTTGAGGGGCCGCAACGCCAAGCGCAACCTCCGGACATGGACATCCACGGTACGCTCTTCGATGAACGCATCGTCGCCCCAGACGCGATCGAGCAGCGTGGCGCGATCCCATACCCGTTCCGGATGGGTCACGAAAAAATGCAACAGCCGGAATTCGGTCGGTCCCAGCGTCTGCTCCGCACCGGCGCGGCGGACGACACGGCGATCGGGCACCAGTTCAAGCCCGCCGAACGCAACCGGTCCGGCTTCCGGCTCCGGCTGCCGCCGCCGCAACACCGCACGGATCCGCGCCAGCAGTTCCCGCGGCGAGAACGGTTTGGTGACATAATCGTCGGCCCCCCCTTCGAGCCCGCGCACCTTGTCGGCTTCCGCAGCGCGAGCCGTCAGCATCACCACGGGAATCTGCCGTGTACGGTCGTTGTGGCGCAACCGCTCGAGCAACGTGATCCCCGAGACGTCGGGCAACATCCAGTCGATCACCGCAATATCGGGCAACAGTTCGTCCAACCAGCGTAGCGCCGTACGCACGTCTGGCGCTTCCAGCACCCGAAAACCCGCGTTCTCCAGGTGCAACACCAGGAGCGAACGGATCGCGGCATCGTCTTCAACGAGCAATATCGTTCGTGTTTGGCTCATCGCTGCGATCATAATCGAATGAGATGACAGTTTTGTGACAAAGGCGTGGCGATCGCGCCCCCCTGCCCACGCGCGATTCATGGTAAGCTAAACGATTGTCTGAGCCATCTTTCGTGCGCACCATGAATCTCGACCCTCGTCATGTTCCCGAATCGGTGGTTTACCACCAACGGCGCAACCAGCTCGAAATCACGTTCGCCGATGGCGCCACGTTCACGTTCGACCCCGAATATCTGCGGGTGTTCAGCCCGTCTGCCGAAGTCCAAGGTCACGGCCCCGGTCAATCCGTATTGCAGACCGGCAAAAAAGGGGTGCGAATCGATCGGCTGACCCCTTCAGGTCATTATGCCCTTCAGATCGCATTTTCGGACGGTCATGACAGCGGCATTTACACTTGGACCTATCTGCGCGAACTCGGCGAAACCTATGCAGCGCGGTGGGCCGACTACCTCGCCCAACTGCAAGCGGCTGGCGCGAGCCGTGAACCGACTTCCCATACCAACACCGAAGCAAGCCGCCTTTCGGATGCCGCGTGTGGGTGCGGGCAAGGAGGGTGTGCGCGATGAGCGAGCAAGCCGACTTCGGGTTCCGCCAGGTTCCCGCACCAGAAAAGAAACGGTTGGTCGGGCAAGTCTTCGATTCGGTCGCCGACAAATACGACGTGATGAACGATCTGATGTCGGCAGGGCTCCACCGTCTTTGGAAGCACTACACGATCGCCACCTCGGGCGTGCGCCCTGGTCACCGGGTATTGGATATCGCTTCGGGCACCGGGGATCTCGCGTTGGCGTTCGCGCGGCGCGTCGGACCCACCGGCCAGGTGTGGATGACCGACATCAACCACGCGATGCTTGTGCGCGGCAAAACGCGCCTCCTCGAAACAGGCGTCATTCCTGCGTTTGCCCAGTGCGACGCGGAGCAACTCCCCTTTCCCAGCGACACGTTCGACTGCGTTTCAGTCGCGTTCGGCTTGCGCAACATGACCCACAAAGAGGCAGCACTTGCCGAAATGCTGCGCGTGCTCAAACCGGGCGGACGCCTGTTGGTTCTGGAATTCTCTCGCGTCTGGGCGCCGCTCTCCCCGCTTTATGACTGGTACTCCTTTCAGGTGCTGCCGCGGCTCGGCAAAATCGTCGCGAACGACGCCGAGAGTTACCGCTATCTCGCGGAATCGATTCGGGTACACCCCGATCAGGAGACGCTCCGTCAGATGATGGAACGCGTCGGCTTCGTCGCGGTCCAATACCACAACCTGACCGCTGGGGTGGTTGCACTCCATCGCGGCTTCAAACCGTAACAGGAGGATTTCGCCGATGACCTATGCGCATCGCATGGCACGATTGGTTTTGACCGCTTTCGTTGCGTGTGCCACGTTGTTCCTGACCGCCTGGCCGGACGACGCCGAAGCGCGCCGCCTGGGTGGTGGGCGCAGCTTCGGTATCCAGCGCCAGATCACCCCACCACCGCGCCCCGCTCAAATCGCGCCAGCGCCCAAACCGGCAACCCCTGGCGCAACGCCCCAAACCACACCGCGCCGTTCCTCGTGGTTGGGACCACTCGGCGGTCTCGCGGCGGGGCTCGGCCTGGCGTGGCTCTTTTCTTCCCTCGGTTTGAGCGACGAATTCGGTTCGCTGCTCCTGATCGCGCTCTTTGCAGGCGGCCTCTTTTGGCTCTTCCGCCGGTGGCAATCGCCGCAGATGCGCCCAGCGGAGACTGCGGCTGGCGCATCGCCCCAGGCGACGTGGCGTACCGCCGATCGCAACTCGTGGCCATCTAACTCATGGCCATCTGCTGCTGCCGGGCACGCTGCGCAAGCCGCAGGGGATGCCGATACCACCAACCCCCTTCGTGCTCAGCTCGACGAAACGGCGTTCCTGCAGGAAGCGAAACGGCAGTTCGTCGCGCTGCAAGCAGCACACGACGCGCAAGATTGGGCAGCGATCGCGCGTCTGGTCACCCCGCAACTGCTCGCGGAACTCCAGGCGAACCCAACCTGGGAGCCCAGCCAACAGACCGATGTGGTGCAACTCTCCGCGGAACTCCTCGACCTGACCGACGAAGGGGACCACTATCTGGCTACGGTACGCTTCAGCGGGTTGATCCGAGAAACGCCATCGACGCCGCCCGCGTCGTTCGCCGAGCTCTGGCACCTGGTCAAACCGAAGTCGGGTGGCGGTTGGAAAGTTGCGGGGATTCAACCGGCGTAAAGCCGTCGTAGTGTCAATCGATCTGCTGTTTGCTACCGTCTCGAACTCCTAGGCGCCTCCTTTATCTGCGTGCCACGATTGTTACGCGACAAAAAAAGCCCGAGGGTGCGGCAACACACCCTCGGGCTCTTCGCGAATTACGCGATTCGGGTTCGGTTGGTTATGCGCCACCCACGCGGTGTTTGAGCTTTTTCATCCGCTCGATCGCCTGGAGCTGCGCCACCGCTTCGGCGAGTTCGGCTTGCGCTTTCGCGTAGTCGATCGCCGCGTTGCGGTTTTGCAGTGCCTCCTCGGCGCGGCGCTTCGCTTCGATTGCGCGCGCTTCGTCCAGGTCGGCACCGCGCACTGCGGTATCGGCCAACACCGTCACCAAGTTGGGTTGCACCTCGAGAATGCCGCCCGAAACGAAGATGATCTCTTCGCCATGGTCCGGCGTCTTGACCCGAACGGTCCCCGGGCGGATTCGCGTCAGCAACGGCGCATGACCTGGTAATACGCCCAGTTCGCCCGCTTCTCCGGGCAGAACCACCATTTCGGCAAGCCCGGAGAAGAGCTCTTCTTCCGCGCTCACCACATCGACATGTACGGTCATCGCCATGACACCACCCCTTGTTTATTGGACCTTCTTGGCTTTTTCGAATGCCTCGTCGATCGTCCCGACCATGTAGAAGGCCTGTTCGGGCAGGTGGTCGCACTCGCCTTCGACGATCATCTTGAAGCCGCGGATCGTCTCCTTGAGCGGAACGTATTTGCCCGGCGTCCCGGTAAACACCTCGGCGACGTGGAACGGCTGCGACAAGAAGCGCTGGATCTTCCGCGCACGGGCCACCGTCAGTTTGTCTTCCGGTGAAAGCTCGTCCATCCCCAGGATCGCGATGATGTCGCGCAACTCTTTGTAGCGCTGCAACGTGGCCTGCACTTTACGCGCCACGGTGTAGTGCTCCTCACCGACGATCAGCGGATCGAGCTGACGGCTGGTGGAATCGAGCGGGTCGACCGCAGGGTAGATCCCGAGTGCCGCGATATCACGCGACAACACGACGGTGGAGTCGAGGTGCAAGAAGGTGGTTGCCGGAGACGGGTCGGTCAGGTCGTCCGCCGGAACGTAAACCGCTTGGATCGAGGTAATCGAGCCGACTTTCGTCGATGTGATCCGCTCTTGCAATTTACCCATCTCTTCGGCGAGCGTCGGCTGATAACCCACCGCCGACGGCATCCGGCCAAGGAGCGCCGACACTTCGGTACCCGCAAGCGTGTAGCGGTAGATGTTGTCGACGAAGAAGAGAATGTCGCGCCCTTCGTCGCGGAAGCGTTCGGCCATCGTCAGACCAGTTAGCGCCACGCGCAGACGGTTTCCGGGCGGCTCGTTCATCTGGCCGAAGACCATCGCGACCTTGTCGAGAACGTTCGACTCCTTCATTTCGTGGTAGAAGTCGTTCCCTTCCCGGGTACGCTCACCGACGCCCGCAAACACCGAAAGACCGGAGTGCTGCTTCGCGATGTTGTTGATGAGCTCCATCATATTGACGGTTTTGCCCACCCCGGCACCGCCGAAGAGACCGACCTTACCCCCTTTCGCAAACGGGCAGATGAGGTCGATCACCTTGATCCCGGTCTCCAAGAGCTCGACCGACGGCGAAAGCTCGTCGAACTTCGGCGCTTTCTGGTGGATCGAGCGGTATTCGTCGGTTTGGATGGGACCCGCTTCGTCGATGGGACGCCCGAGCACGTCCATGATGCGGCCGAGCGTGCCATGACCGACGGGAACGCTGATCGGTGCCCCCGTCGATTCGACTTTCATCCCACGGCGCAGCCCGTCGGAAGCGCCCAGCGCGATCGTGCGCACGACACCGTCACCCAACTGCTGCTGCACCTCGAACGTGAGCCCTTTCTCGACGAAATCGTTTTCGTCGACGAGTTTCAGCGCTTCGTAGATTTTTGGCATCTGGTCGCGCGGGAATTGAATGTCGATCACCGCGCCGATACACTGTACGATCGTACCTGTTGCCATCGTTCTATCCTTTTCAGAGAGTCCTCAACTGACCGCGGCTGCCCCGCCGACGATTTCGGCGAGCTCTTTGGTGATCGCCGCTTGACGCGACTTGTTGTACACCAGCTGCAGCTCTTTGATCACGTTCGTCGCATTGTCGGACGCCGCTTTCATCGCAACCATCCGCGCGCTTTGCTCCGACGCCATATTTTCGGCGACCGCCTGATAGACGAGCGCTTCGATGTAGCGACGAAGCAGTTCGTCCACCACGACTTCGGCTTCCGGCTCGTAAATGTAGTCCCAGTTGTGTTCGGGCACGTCGAGCCGATCTCCCGAAAGCGGCAACAGTTGCTCGATCACCGGTTCCTGTTTCATCGTGTTGATGAAACGGGTATAGGCGATAGAGACGCGATCGAGTTCACCCGCTTCGAACGCGTCGAGCAACACCTTGGTCGGACCGATCAGGACGTCGAGGTGGGGCGTATCCCCCAAATGGGTTCGTTCAGCGACCACCTTCGCGCCAATGCGTTGCATGAAGCCAAGGCCCTTATTGCCGATTGCGACGACCTGGATCTCCTTGACCCCATCCTGCTCCCACCGCTTCATTTCGTTGAGCGTTGCGCGCAGGATGTTGGTGTTGAGTGCGCCACAGAGCCCTTTGTCGGTCGTGACCACGATCAATCCCACCCGTTCGACCCGTTCGGATTCCTGCATGAACGGGTGGCGGTACTCCGACGCGGTGGCATGCGACAAGTGCCCCGCCAAGCGGCGGATCCGCTCGGCGTACGGGCGCGCTTGCCGCATCCGCTCCTGGGCTTTGCGCATTTTCGACGCGGCGACCATTTCCATGGCTTTGGTGATCTTGCGCGTGTTCTGCACGCTCTTGATCTTGCCGCGGATCTCTTTACTTCCGGCCATGTTCGCTCCTTGGCGTCACGCCCGTTCAGACCCAGGTTTTCATGAAAGCCGCAATTTCCTCGAGGATCTTCGCCTGATCTTCGTCGGAGAGGTTCCCCGTTTCGATGATCGATTTCATCACTTCGGGGAATTTGCTCTCGATGTGCTGGTGCAGCGCCTGTTCGCACGCCAAAACCTGTTCGACCGGAATCGCGTCGAAGTAGCCGTTGTTCACCGCCAAGAGCGACACGGTCATCTGCGCGATGTTCATCGGCGAGTATTGCGGCTGCTTCAAGAGCTCGGTGACGCGACGTCCCCGTTCGAGCTGTTTGCGGGTGGCTTCATCGAGGTCCGATGCAAATTGCGCAAAGGCCGCCAATTCCCGATACTGCGCGAGGTCGGTTCGAATACCACCGGAGAGTTTCTTGATGATCTTGGTCTGCGCTGCACCCCCGACGCGCGACACCGAAATCCCCGGGTTCACCGCCGGGCGGATACCGGCGTTGAAGAGGTCGGTTTCAAGGAAGATCTGCCCGTCGGTAATCGAGATCACGTTCGTCGGAACGAACGCCGAGACGTCACCCGCTTGCGTCTCGATGATGGGGAGCGCGGTGAGCGACCCGGTCTTGCCTTTCACTTCCCCGTTGGTGAAGCGCTCGACGTATTCTTCATTGACGCGCGCTGCGCGCTCGAGCAAACGGGAGTGGAGGTAGAAGACGTCACCCGGATAAGCCTCACGCCCCGGTGGACGGCGCAGCAGCAGCGAAATTTGACGGTACGCCCACGCCTGTTTGGTCAGGTCGTCGTAGATGATGAGTGCGTCCATCCCGCGATCGCGGAAATATTCGCCCATCGTACAGCCGGCGTACGGTGCCAGGTATTGCATCGCCGCCGACTCCGACGCCGATGCCGCGACGACGATGGTATATTCCATCGCGCCATGCTCTTCGAGCTTGCGCACTACGTTCGCGATGGTCGAGGCTTTCTGACCGACCGCGACGTAGATACAGAACATATTCTGACCTTTTTGGTTGATGATCGTATCGACCGCGACGGCCGTTTTACCGGTTTGCCGGTCACCGATGATCAATTCCCGCTGGCCGCGACCGATCGGGATCATGGTGTCGACCGCTTTGAGACCGGTCTGCACCGGCTGCGAGACCGATTTGCGCCAGATCACGCCTGGCGCGACCTTTTCGATCTTGTCGGTCCGTTTCGCCTCGATCGGACCTTTGCCGTCGATCGGCTGTCCCAGGGCGTTGACCACGCGGCCAAGGAGTTCGGGACCGACCGGCACTTCCAGGATGCGGCCAGTTGCTTTGACGGTATCCCCTTCGGAGATGTGTTCGTAGTCACCCAGGATCACCGCGCCGACCGAATCACGCTCGAGGTTGAGCGCCAGACCGTAGGTGTTCCCAGGAAATTCGAGCATTTCCCCTTGCATCGTACCGGTGAGCCCGTGAATGCGTGCGATGCCGTCCGCCACCGAAACGATCACCCCTTCGTTTTGAACGGCAGCCGACAATTCGAGATTTTTGATCCGGCTCTTGATCAGATCACTGATTTCAGACGGACTGAGTTGCATGGATCACTCCTAAATTTTGAGCGCTGCGGCCATCTTCGCAAGCTTGCTGCGCACGGACGCGTCGATTACGTCGTCGCCCACTGCGATCTTCACGCCACCGATGAGTTCGGGGTCGACCCGCACTTCGATTTCGACCGGCTTGCCATAGTGGGCTTCGAGATCGGACTGGATCTGCTTTTGTTGCGCGTCGGTCAATTCGAATGCGCTGGTGACGACGGCGTGTAACCGCCCTTCGAACGCCAAGCGCTTCGCTTCGAATTGTTCGACGATCGACCCGACTACGGCGACGCGATCGTTTTCGACCAACAGCCGGACGAAATTCGCGAACCCTTCCGGCAGCGGCGCCGCTTTTTCCACGAGCACCGTGATCAGATCCGATTTGGCGGCATCATCGACGCGCGGATCGGCCAAAGCGGCCCGGACGGTATCGACCGCGACCACTTCAGCGAGCGCATGCATTGCTTGCGACCAGGGACCGAGCGCATCGGCCTCCTTCGCCAAAGCGAACGCTGCTTCGGCGTAGGGGCGAGCGATGGTTGCGGTCTCGGCCATGGTTATTTGAGTTCCTCTTTCAATCGCTGGATCAATTCGGCGTGCGCTTTGGCGTCGATCTCGCGGCGCAGAATCTGCTCTGCGCCGACCAAGGCCAAGCGCGCGACCTCTTCACGGAGCTCTTCCAGAACGCGCTGCACCGACGCACGCGCCTCCTCTTCCGCCGCTTTCTGCGCACGGTTGATGATCTGAGCTGCTTCGACGCGCGCCTCTTCGATCAATTTGGCCGCCTGCTGCTCGGCGTTGGTGCGCATCGTCGCCGCTTCTTCGCGCGCTTTGCGCAACTCTTCCACTGCCCGCTTCTCGGCAAGCGCGAGGTCGGTTTTGGCCTTGTCTGCCGCCGCAAGCCCTTCAGCGATCTTCGCCGCACGCTCGTCAAGCGCCTTCATCAGGGGCGGCCAAACGAACTTCATCGTAAACCACCCCAAAATAAAGAAGACGACAAGCTGCGCGATCAGGGTTGCGTTCAAGTTCACAGTTTCACTCCTTCACGCCCACCCGGGACGCCGCGTACGTTTAGCCGACAAACGGGTTGGCCGTGGAGTACCAGAGCGCGATACCCGTACCGATAATGAACGCAGCGTCGATGAGACCAGCCAGAAGGAACATTTTGGTTTGCAGCGCATTCATCAATTCGGGCTGCCGCGCCGACGCCTCGAGGAAGCGGCTACCCATGATGCCGATGCCGATACAGGCGCCCAGAGCACCCAAACCGATGATGAGACCAGCAGCCAGAGCAACAAAGCCAACGATGCTTTCCATGATTACTCCTCAAAGTTGGATGACAAAACCTGTATATGATACCACACTTTCTTGGCGCTGCTTCAGTGCGACTCGTGCGCTTGTCCGATATAGATAAGCGTAAGCATCATGAAGATGAACGCCTGGAGCACGATGATCAGAATGTGGAAGATCGCCCAGATCGACCCTGCGATCACGTGCCCAATAAAGCCAAAGACCGTCGCGGTACCGCCGAGCAACGCGATAAGGATGAAGATGAGCTCGCCGGCATAGAGGTTGCCGAAAAGCCGCATCCCGTGCGATACGGTTTTGGCGATGTATTCGACGATCTGCATCGCGAAATTGACCAGATAGAGGAGCGGGTGATTACCAAACGGCGCCGTGAAAAGCTCATGCAGCCAACCGCCTACCCCTTTGATCTTGAGGTTGTAATAGAGCGTGATGAGGAGCACCGCAACCGACATCCCAAGCGTCGCGTTGAGATCGGCCGTGGGCACCACCCGCAAGTAGGCATGGTGCGGGTCGCCGCCTGCCGCCGCGTAAATCCCTTCCCAGATTCGCGGCAGAAGGTCGACGGGGATCAGGTCCATGAAGTTCATCCAGAAAATCCAGACGAAGACAGTAAGCGCAAGGGGCGCGGCGAATTTACGCGACTCCGGATCATGAACGACCCCCTTCGCCTGCTCATTGACCATCTCGACGAGCATTTCGACGAAGTTCTGAAACCGGCCGGGAACCCCACTCGTTGCGTGCCGCGCGGCCCGATAGAGGAGCCAAACAGTCAAAACCCCCAAGCTGATCGAGAAAAAGAGGGTGTCGAGGTGAAAGACAGAAAAGTCGACGAGCGACTCCTGCGGACGACCCAGAGTATTGAGATGGGTCAGGTGGTGGATCACATATTCAGAGGCTGTGGGTCCTTGCCCAGAAGCTGCCATGATTCCCCCTCATCGAAAAGACAAAACTCAACCATCCCGCTTTCGCCGTGAACGCGATACCGGCAAGCAACGCCAACCACACCGGCTCACCCAAAACCTTCACCGCAGCTATGAGCAGCACCACGGTGGCAACCACCTTGACCGCTTCACCCAATAGGAAAAAGCCCGCACTGGGCGCGAAGCGGGCATGGAGCGCCAACAACAGCGCAAACACGGTCCCCGGCACCGCAACGGCAACGCCACCGACGAGCGCCGAGAGCCCTGCCGCGACGCCGCCCATGAGCGTTGCTGCCACAGCAACAAAAAATGCTACGATCCAGTAGCTCGACACGATGGTGCGCAGGGTCATTCCGCCTCGTCCCAGCAAATCTTTTGTATTTTATAATTTTCGTCGCAAACGGTCAAACGTCGTGCATCGCCTCTTCCGCAAGCCCCAACCGTGCGAGCACCGCGTCGAGTTCGTCCCAGTCGGTGAAGCGAATCGTCAGCCGCCCGGGTCCTTTTCCTTTGCGTTCGATGGTGACGGGCGCGCCAATCCGCTCCGCGAGCCGCTCTTCCAGACGCAGCCAGTCGGCTGTCTTGCGCTCGGGCACACGCTTTTCCGCGGGCGGCGCCAACCGTTGCTGCACCGCGCGCTCCACCTGCCGAACCGACCAGCCCTTCGCGACGGCTTGATGGGCGAGCGCCACTTGATCTCCTGCAGAGAGCGGCAACAACGCACGGGCATGCCCCATTTCGAGGTCACCCGCAAGCACCAGTTCGCGCACCGGTTCGGCCAATTGCAGCAACCGCAGGAGGTTGGTGACTGCGGAGCGGCTGCGCCCGATCGCGTCGGCCACCTGCTGGTGGGTCATACCGAACTCTTCGATCAGCCGTTGCAACCCCTGCGCCTCTTCGATCGGGTTGAGATTTTCGCGTTGGATGTTTTCGATCAACGCGAGCGCCAGCGCCGCGTCGTCGGGTACGTCACGAATCAGACAGGGCAGATGGACGAGTCCGGCCATTTGTGCCGCGCGCCAGCGCCGTTCGCCCGCGATGATTTCGTAGCGCCCGACGCCGTTCGGGCGCACCACCACGGGTTGCATCACCCCTTGCACCCGGATCGACGCCGCCAACTCTTCGAGCGAACCAGGATCCATGCGGCTGCGCGGCTGGTAGCGCCCCGGTACGAGCTGATCGACGGGCAGCGCGACCACGCGCGCTTCGCCGTCCGCCGTAAGGCCTTGCGCCGGCTGACTGCTCATCGCACCCAAAAGCGCGTCCAGGCCGCGCCCCAACCCTTTCTTACTGCGACTCATGTTACCGATTCTCCAACCGTTGGCGACGATTCCGCCAGTCCCAAACGGGTGATGAGCTCTTCCGCGAACGCCAGGTAGGCTTTCGCGCCAGTCGAGCGCGGATCGTAACAGACACCGGGGAGTCCATGGCTTGGGGCTTCTGCCAGGCGGACGTTGCGCGGAATCACCGTTTGAAAGACTGTTTCGCCAAAGTGGCATGCCAACTCTTCGGACACTTGCTGTTGCAGCGTCACCCTCGGGTCGAACATCACCCGCAGCAGACCGATGATCTCGAGCTTGGGATTCAAGCCGCTGCGCACCCGTTTGATGGTATTGGCGAGATCCGAAAGCCCTTCGAGCGCGAAATATTCACACTGCATCGGAATGATCACACCGTGCGCTGCGCAGAGCGCGTTGAGGGTCAAGAGCGACAACGACGGCGGGCAATCGATGAGTACGAGGTCGTAGTGCGCCACCCACGGTGCGATCGCGTCGGCCAGGCGGTATTCGCGGCGGGGCAGTTCGACGAGCTCGACTTCGGCACCGGCGAGCTCTCGGTTCGCCCCCACGACGTCGTACCCTGCCTTTTCTGCGCGGACGCGGGCACGCGGTAATGTCGTCAGCCCCAAGAGCAGCGGATAGACCGACTCGGTGAGCGCCAGCTTGTCGATCCCGCTTCCCATCGTGGCGTTGCCCTGCGGATCGAGGTCGATCAAAAGCGCCCGCCGCCCTTGCTGCGCGAGCGCCGCAGCCAGATTGACTGCAGTCGTGGTCTTGCCAACGCCCCCTTTTTGATTGGTGACACAAAAGACATAGCCCATCGTCACGCCTCCTGCAAAACCACGACCGCTCGGCGGGCATCGAGAAACGGTACGGTGACCGGCGTCGTCGCCACCACACGGACCCCTTCGGGGAGCGCCGCGAGTTCTTCGCTCCATTCGGCACCCTTCATCGCGAACCAGCGTCCATTGGGCGCCAGGTGGCGGCGCGTGCACGTCACGAAGTCGGCGACCGCTGCAAACGCCCGTGAGGTGATCGCCGGGAATGGTACCGTCGACTGCCACGTTTCGACCCTTGCCGCCACCACCGTCAAACGCGGCATCGCCAGTTCGATCGCACATTGTTGCACGAACGCCGCCTTTTTGCGGACGGCATCGAGCGCAACCACTTCCACAAGTGGCGCGTCGAGCGCCTCAGCAGCCAAAGCCAACGGAACCGCAGGCAGCCCCGCGCCGGTGCCGACATCGAGCAACCGCGGCGCATTCGCGACGAACGGCCACAGCGTCAGCGCATCGAGGATGTGGTGGGTCACGATCGCTTCCGGCGCCGTGATCGCAGTCAGATTGTACGCACGTCGCCACTTCATGAGCAGCGCAACAAAGTGCCAAAGCCGATCGACCAATGTCGCTGGAGCGTCAGGAAGGAGGATCGCAACGCCGTCTGCGAGCAACGTTCGGGCTTGCGCGTCGTTCATCCGTTGGCCTCGTCACGGACTAAGCCGTTACGCCGCAACCACACCAGGAGGATCGAGATCGCTGCGGGCGTCACGCCGGGGATGCGGCTCGCCTGCCCGAGCGTTTCGGGCCGCTGCGCCGCGAGTTTTTGGCGTATTTCGGCCGAAAGCCCAGGAACCGAATCGTAGTCGAACCCTTCGGGGATGCGTACGGCTTCAGCGGCTTGGAGGCGCGCCACTTCGACCGCTTGCCGCTCCAGATATCCAGCGTACTTCGCTGCGATCTCCACCTGTTCGATCGCAGCTTCCGTCAGCGCGTCGTCGCGATGCGGAGTCTCCGTTTCGTTTACCGAGGGCAAGAGCGCAGCAAGCGCGGCATACCGGACGTTCGGACGCCGCAGCAGGTCGAACGCGGTCGCCTCCTTGGTGAGTGGCTCTCCCAGATGCTGCACGACACGCTCGGCGTCGCGCGAAGGCACGAACCACGTCGCCTTCAACCGCGCCACTTCCCGTTCGATCGCCTCCCGTTTGCGGCAAAAAGTTTCCCAGCGCACATCATCGACGAGCCCCAGTCGACGGCCGATTTCGGTGA
This sequence comes from Hydrogenophilus hirschii, assembly GCF_054656675.1. NCBI lineage: Bacteria > Pseudomonadati > Pseudomonadota > Hydrogenophilia > Hydrogenophilales > Hydrogenophilaceae > Hydrogenophilus > Hydrogenophilus hirschii. Next base: position 249,684 of record NZ_BAAHXQ010000003.1, on the reverse strand, counting down.
GGCGCAGGTCGGCATTGTCCTCGCGCAGTTGCAACCGGAATTCGGCACGCGACGTAAACATCCGGTACGGCTCGGTGACCCCGCGGGTGATCAGATCATCCACGAGCACCGCCAGGTAAGCTTGGTCGCGGGTTAGCAGCAGCGGTTCCTGCTCGAGCGCGTAAGCGGCTGCATTCGCGCCCGCGTACAGCCCTTGTGCCGCCGCCTCTTCGTAACCCGTGGTGCCGTTGATCTGACCGGCGAAGAAGAGTCCGTGGAAGTGCTTGGTTTCGAGCGTCGCCTTGAGGTGCGTCGGGTTGTAAAAGTCGTATTCGATCGCGTACCCCGGGCGCAGGATATGGACGTTTTCCAGCCCGGGGATGGTGCGCAGGAACGCATACTGCACGTCGAACGGCAGCGACGTCGAAACCCCGTTGGGGTAGATCTCGTTCGTCTCCAGCCCCTCGGGTTCCAGGAAGACGTTGTGGCCGGTCTTGTCGGCGAAACGGTGAATCTTGTCTTCGATCGACGGGCAGTAGCGCGGACCGATCCCTTCAATCACCCCAGAATACATCGGCGAACGGTCGAGATTGGCGCGAATGATTTCGTGCGTGCGTTCGTTGGTCCGCGTGATCCAGCAGGGCAGTTGTTTGGGGTGCATCGCCCGGCTGCCCATAAAACTGAAGACCGGCTCTGGGTCGTCACCCGGTTGGACTTGACACTTGCTGAAATCGATCGTGCGCGCGTCGAGCCGCGCCGGGGTTCCCGTTTTCAATCGCCCTTTCGGCAGACCCAATTCGGCCAAACGCGCAGCCAGCGCGATCGCTGGCGGATCCCCCGCACGCCCCGCCGCGTAGTGCTGCAACCCGACGTGGATCAAGCCGTTCAAAAAAGTACCGGTGGTCAAAACTACGGCACGCGCGTCGAACCGGATCCCCAGTTGCGTCACGACCCCGGCAACCGCGTCGCCCGCCAGCACGACGTCGTCGACCGCTTGCTGGAACAGCCACAGATTGGGTTGGTTTTCGAGCCGCTTGCGAATCGCTTTCTTATAAAGCACCCGATCCGCTTGCGCCCGTGTGGCCCGGACCGCGGGCCCTTTGCTCGCGTTCAGCGTGCGGAACTGAATCCCGGCCTCGTCGGTGGCCAGCGCCATCGCGCCACCGAGTGCGTCGACCTCTTTGACGAGATGGCCTTTGCCGATACCACCGATCGACGGATTGCAGCTCATCTGCCCCAGTGTGTCGAGGTTGTGGGTAAGCAGCAACGTCTTCGCGCCGCGCCGCGCAGCCGCGAGCGCCGCCTCGGTTCCGGCATGGCCACCGCCGACGACGATGACGTCGAAGCGATCGGGAAAGTGCATGGTGTTTTCGCTAAGGCTTTCGAAAAACAGATTATTTTATCACGACAAGCCCGCAGACTCCTGAAGTCGGTAGAGCAGTCGAATCTCCTCGGGCCAGAGCGACTCGTCGATCGTCTCCAACACCATGGGGATGTCGTCGAAACGGGGGTCGTTCATGATGTAGCGAAAAACTTCGAGCCCCAGTTCGCCTTGTTCCAGCGCGTGGTGGCGGTCAACCCGGCTTCCGAGTTTGGCCTTCGAACCGTTCAAGTGCATCCCGCGCAGATAACGAAACCCCACGGTCCGATCGAATTCGGTGAAGACGACGTCGCACGCTTCCCAGGTACGCAAGTCGTACCCCGCTGCGAACATGTGACAGGTGTCGAGACAAACCCCGACCCGCGCTTTGTCCTGAACCCGATCGATGATCTGAGCAAGGTGCTCAAAGGAGTAGCCGACGTTACTCCCTTGTCCGGCGGTAATTTCGATCACGGCGACCACCTCCGGCACTGCGTCGAGCGCGAGATCGATCGACTCCGCCACCCGCGCCAAACATTCCGTCTCACTGATTTTGCCCAGGTGCGCCCCAGGGTGAAAATTGAGATAGCGCAGGCCCAGTTGTGCGCAACGCTGCATCTCATCGACGAACGCAGCACGCGATTTCGCCAACCCCTCGGGTTCGGGGTGGCCCAAATTGATGAGGTAACTATCGTGCGGCAAGACATGCTCGGGGCGAATCCCCACCCGTTCGAGGTTGGCACGAAACGCCGCGATACTGCGTTCGCTCAAAGGTTTGGCAACCCACTGGCGTTGATTTTTGGTAAAAAGGGCAAACGCGTTTGCCCCGATCGCTGCGGCGTTGAGCGGTGCATTTTCGACCCCCCCTGCCGCGCTCACGTGCGCACCGACATATTTCGCCATCACCGTTCTCGCTTTCCACTACCCTAGGAGACTGTCCGACCGCAACTGCGACAGACACCCGCGTCGTAATCGGGATCACAGAGACCCAGACACCCCGTCTCGGCATCCCCGCTCCACGATTCGGCGTTGTGCCGGTCACGCAAAGTCGCCAGCCGCTCCGGCAACTGCTGCCAGATACGGGCTTGTTCGCTGTTGCTCGCCGTCCCCCAACGCGCGATTTCATCGCGGGTACGCCCGCAGCCGACACACCACCCGGTGGTGTCGTCGATGCGGCAGACTTGGATACAGGGCGATTGCATCGATAGGTGCTCCCGTTCTCTACCGGATCCACAGACGACCCGAATTCCCAATCGAACCCGTTACACTACCAGAATAAGCGCGCTACGCATGGGCTGGCTTCGGTGCCGCGTTCGGACCGACGTTGATTTTGGCACTGCTCTGGCCTAAAATGAGTCGAGCCGGCGCATTTGCCGGGATCATCGTCGGCGGCGTCACGGTGGTCGTGTGGAAACAGCTCTCGGGCGGCATTTTCGACCTTTACGAAATCGTCCCGGGCTTTTTGTTCGCGCTGATCGCGATCGTCGCCGTGTCGAAATGGAAGCCGCAGAACGCCTGATGGGCGCAATGCGCCGATAATAACGCTGTAAACGAACCAGGAGGAGCCCCGTGGAGCCAGCCGTTATCGTCCCGTTGTTGGCGCAAGCGCTCGATCCCAACGACGCTGTCAGCGAAGCCCATTTGACCGAATGGGCGGAACACCTCGCGGTCACCGCCCAGCAACCGCCCGAGCCACACGGCTGGCGCTGGCGATGGCAACGGGTCTCGCTCCCGGACGGGGAAGGCGAAGCGCTCGCGATCGCACAGCCTGACCGGCCGCTCCTTTTCGCCACCGCCCTCATCGCGTTCGACCGCGCCGGAATTCGCCCGCGCTTTGCCTTCCATCCCGTGGTCACCGCAGCCGATGGCCAACCCGAATCGTGGATGCTCTTCATCTGCGAGCCGCTCCCGAAAGCGGCGCGCGCCACGCTCGAAGCGGCGCTCACGGAAGGGTTCCTGCAAGCGGTGGCGGCGAGTGACGACTGGCCATTGATGCGCGAGCGCGCCAACGTCACTGCGTCACTGTTGCCGCGCTGGTGCGGCACGCAATCCGATCCCACCTGGGTACGCGAATGCCAAGCGCTCCTGGAATGGGTCGCTTCGGGTCACTTCGTGCTCCTGGGGTGTCGCGACTATCAAGTGGAGCGCAATAGCGATTCCGTTCAACTGCGGCGCATTCCGGGCAGTGGTCTGGGGGTGTTGCGCGACAGCAGCGCCCGCTCGGAATACTCCGAATCGTTCGCGCGGCTGCCTGCGCCAGCGCGCGAACTCTTGCTGCACTATCCCGAACCGATGTTGATCACGCAGGGCAGTCAGCGCGCGATCGTCCACCGCTACGCTTACCCCAGCGAAATCCTGGTCTGGGAACGCGACGCCAGCGGAACCGCGGTGCGCGAACGGCGCTTCCTGGGGTTGTGGACCGCAACCGCGTACCGCTACCCCGTCGCGCAACTCCCGCTGCTGCGCCACAAAGCGGCAGCGGTACAACAGGCGGTCGGCGCGCGACCAGGCAGCCACCTGGAGCGTGCGCTTGCGCTGGTGCTCGACCTCTACCCACGCGACGAGGCGTTCCAAGTGGACGTCACCACCTGGAGCGCCCATGCCCAGGCGATCCTCCGCGCGCAGGAGCGGCGCCAGATTCGTCTGATCACGCGCCGCGACACCTTCGGTCGCTTCGTCTCGGTGCAACTGATCACGCCGCGCGACGGGTACGACACCGAAACCCGCCTGGCAATCCAAAACCACCTCGAAAAAGCGTTCGGCGCGCAAAACACCGACGCTGAAGTCATCTTCACCGATTCGGCAACGGCCCGCGTCTGGTTCCGCTTCTGGTTGCCCCAACCCACACTGGACCTCACCTGGAACGAAGCGCAGCTCGAGCGTACCGTTGCCGCGATTGCGTTGCCTTGGCGCGAGCGGCTCTGGCAAGCGCTGCACAACGCCGCGCCCAAACGGCTCAGCGAACGCGCTTGGACCCGTTTCCACGACGGTTTCGACGCCGTTGCCCAACGCCGTTGGCGTCCCGAGGTGATCGCGCCGGATCTCCTCGCGCTCGCGCAGCTCCCCGACGATTGCAACCTCTGGCTCACGCTCGAACCAGACCCCGCCCCCAGCGAAACCGAACCGCGTTGGCAATTGCGTCTGTGGCACCGCTTCGCCCCAGCGCTCCTCGCTGACCTCAGCCCCCTTCTGGAATCCCTCGGTGCGCGGCTTCTGGAAGAAAACGCCGATGAGATCCGAACCGACGCCGGTTCGTGGTGGCTACACGATCTACGACTCACTATCGCATGGGGGGATCCGCCCAAGCCCGAGGACATCGAACGCTTCATCGCTGCGTTCCACGCGCTCTGGGCGCGGCAAGCCGATTGCGACGGCTACAACCGGCTGGTGACCCTAGCCGGCTTGACCTGGCGCGAAGCGCTCTTGTGGCGCGCCTACGCCGCGTGGCTCAAGCAAAGCGCGCTACCGTTCACCCCCAACTACATTTTGGAAATGGTCTTACGCCATCCGGCGTTCGTTCGCGCATGGACCCAAGCGTTCCACGCCCGTTTCGACCCAAAACGAACGCACGACCACGCCGCGGCGTACCAAGAATGGCGCGAACGGCTCGCCGCGCTCATCGAGCAACTCCCCACCCTCGACGAAGAACGCATCGCCCGCGCGTTTCTCGCCACGCTCGACGCCACGGTTCGCACCAACTTCTACCGCGAAGACGAGGCCGGAACCCCACGTCCGTGGCTGGCACTCAAGATCGCGTCACAAACGATCGACTTCCTTCCCGACCCGAAACCGTGGCGCGAGACCTTCGTCTTCGCCCCCAACGTCGAAGGGGTCCATCTGCGCGGCGGTCCGGTCGCGCGCGGCGGGTTGCGCTGGTCGGACCGCAAAGACGACTACCGCACCGAAATTTTGGGGCTGATGAAGGCACAGCTCGTCAAGAACGCGCTGATCGTCCCCACGGGCGCCAAAGGGGGTTTCATCGTCCGTAACGCTGCCCCCACCCACGATCGCGCTGCGTGGCAAGCCGCCGGGCTCGATGCCTACCGCACCTACCTGCGCGGCCTCCTCGATCTTGCCGACAACCGCGTCGAAGGAACAATCGTCCCGCCGTCCCAGGTGGTTCGCCACGACGACGACGACCCGTACCTGGTCGTTGCCGCCGACAAAGGAACCGCCACCTTTTCCGACACTGCGAACGCCATCGCCTCCGAATATGGCTTCTGGCTCGGTGACGCGTTCGCCTCCGGTGGCTCGGTGGGTTACGACCACAAAAAACTCGGCATCACGGCACGCGGCACCTGGGTTGCGATCGAACGCCATCTGCGCGAACTGGGAATCGACATCGCCACCCAGCCGATCACCGTCGTCGGAATCGGCGACATGTCCGGCGACGTCTTCGGCAACGGGATGCTCGCGCACCGCACCCTCAAACTCATCGCCGCGTTCGACCACCGCCACATCTTCATCGATCCCGATCCCGACCCCGTAATCAGCTACCGGGAGCGGGAACGGCTCTTTCGCCTCCCCAGTTCCAGTTGGGACGACTACCGCCGCGACTGTCTCTCCGAAGGGGGCGGGATCTGGCCGCGGACGGCGAAGCGCATCCCGCTCTCACCGCAAGCGCGCGCCGCGTTGGGACTTCCGGAAACGGTAACGGCGCTTACCCCACCCGAACTGATCCAAACGATCTTGCGCGCTCCGGTCGACCTGCTCTACAACGGCGGAATCGGCACCTACGTCAAAGCCAGTACGGAGAGCCACGCGGAGGCAGGGGACCGCGCGAACGACGCCGTGCGCGTCGACGCCAACACATTGCGCTGCCGCATCGTCGGCGAAGGCGGAAACCTGGGCTTTACCCAACGGGCGCGGGTCGAATACGCGCTCCTAGGGGGGCGCATCGAAACCGACGCGATCCACAACTCGGGCGGCGTCGACTGCTCCGACCACGAAGTGAACCTCAAGATCGCGCTCGGGCTCGGCGTAGAACACGGAAAAATCGCCGCCGAAACACGCGACGCCCGCTTCATGGGTATGGCCGACGCCGTGGTCCAAGCGGTGCTACACGACAACTTCACCCAAACCGAAGCGATCGCGCTCGATGCGTTGCGCGGTGGGCACGGTTGGCCGGCGTGGCGCCAATTCATCTCGCGGCTGGTCGCTGAAAAACTGCTCGACCGTCGCCTGGAACGGATCCCGAGCGACGTCGAAATGGCCGAGCGCGAAGAGAACGGCGTGGGGCTCACTCGTCCGGAGCTCGCGGTGCTCCTTGCGTACGCCAAACTCGAAGTGAAAGCGGCGCTACTTGCGAGCGCCTGTCTCGACGACCCGCTCCTGGCCCGTGACTACCCGCGCTACTTCCCTTCCGAACTGGCTGACGACTTGGGCGAAACGCTTCATGAACACCCCTTACGGCGGGAGATCGTCGCAACGCTTTGGACCAATCGACTCATCGACCGTCTGGGCATCACCACCGTCGACGAACTGGCGCAAGAAACCGGCGCCGCGATACCCGAAATCGCGCGCGCTTTCACACTCGTTTGGCACCTCTTCGCCCTTGAAGTACGGCTGGCCGAAATCGACGCGCTGGCAGGCGCAATACCCGAAGCGACACGGTACGAGGCGCTCACCTGGCTACGGAACCACTGCCGCCAAGCGGTAACCGGGTTCCTATCCGAACCCACTTGGCAGCAACAAACCGGCGATGCGCTGCTCCCGACACTCGAAGCGGCCGCAAACACGCTGCGCTCGCTTTGGCGCGAAGCCACCCAGCCCAACTTGGCGCAGATTCGGGTCGAGGCGATCGAACGCTGGCAACGCGCGGGTCTTTCCGAAGCGCTCGCCACCGAGTTGGCGTGGCTCCCCACCGCGTCGGCACTCTTCACACTCGCCGCGCTGGCACAGGAGACGGGGCAACCGCTCGCAGCCGTCGCTGCGGTCTATTGGGCGCTTCAGGGGAAATGAACGCATCGGAACTCTTCGCGCTTTTCTTTGCCTGGCCGGAGCAGGGGCTCCCTCTTGCGCCCGTCCGGTACCAACCCCTGCTCGTCAGCCTTTCGGTCACGATCGCAGTCCTAGCTGGCATTGGAGCGCTGCAACTCCTTTCGCTCGCGCGCCATCCGGAGCGCTTTGGCGCACGCCTCAGCCACGCCGCATTTCTTTTCGCCGTGCCGATGCTGTGCTTCGGCGTATGGAGCATGCACTTCATCGGGATGCTGGCTGCAGACGTCTGCCAACCCGTCACCTACGCGTTCGGGCCGACTGCGCTTTCGGTCGTTCCCAGTCTGTTTGCCGCCTGGGTGGGTTTGCGCCTGCTGCGCCACCGTAGCGTCACGACACGCGACCTCCTCGTGGCCGGGGTGCTGGTCGGCGCCGGTATCGGCGCGATGCACTACACCGGGATGGCCGGAATGATCACGTTGGGCGAAATCCGCTACCACCCCGTGTGGTTTCTGCTCTCGATCGTCGTTGCCGTTGCGTTTTCGTGCCTCGCTTTCTTTTTGCACTTCCATCGTGGGTGGTTGCGATTCCATCGCCTGCCGCGCGTCGTGGTTTCGGGCACAGTGATTGGATTGGCGATCAGCGCAATGCACTACACGGCGATGGCAGGCACCCTCTTCATTGGGCAACCGGTTGCCGATTGGCAACCCGGGCAAGGCTTCAATTGGCCACTGGCGCTCGCGATCGTGGTCGTATTGCTCGTCGTGTTCGGTTTCTTTGGTGGTCTCTTCGCGATCTTCGGATGGCGCGCCACCGCCCAGCGCGCAGCGCTCTTTCACCAACTGTTTGACCACCTCCCATTTGCCATCGTCCGTTTTCGAATCCATCGTGGTCAGATCACCCGCATTTGGGCATCGCGCGCGTTGGAAACGCTCACGGGGCTTTCGCCTGCACGCTATTTGGCGGGCAAAGGGTCTCTGCTCGATTTTCTACCGCCGCAATCGCGTAGCGAAATTTTGGCGCGCTTCTCCGCGGCGCTCTCTCGAGAAAAACCCGAAATCACCGATACCTTGACGCTCCATTTACCCGACGGCAGCGTCCGTCGGGTTTCCGTCCGCGTTTTGGTCACCCCGCTCGGTAGTGAAGGAGATGAAGTAGATCTGGTCCTCTCCGACCTCACGCCCATCGAAACCCAGGCAGAGACGCTAGCGCAACTCGTACGCGCGATCGATGGACTGCTCCTTCGCGCCCGCCTCTCCCTTGATGGGGTTTTTCTGGAAATCAATGCGCGCCTTGCCGAAACCCTTGGCTATTCCCCCGAGGCGCTCATCGGTCAAGCCCATACATCGCTATGGCCGGACGACTACCCTCAAGAAGCGCGCGACACCTTCTGGGCACGGTTGCGCCAAGGCGAAACGATCGAGGGCACCTTTCCCCGCAAAACGAAAGAGGGAAAAATTCGCCATCTGCACGGTTGGTACCAACCGATGCGCCGCCTCGACGGTACGATCGACCATGTTTTGAAGCTTGCTATCGACATCACCGCGCAGATCGAAACGCAACACGCACTCGAACAGGCAAAGCAGGAACTGGAGGTCGCGCTGGCCCGAGAGCGCCGCTTCTTCTCGGCGATTTCGCATGAAATTCGCACCCCGCTCAACGCGGTACTCGGTTTTGCCGAACTGATCCAACAAGACCACCCCGATGACACACGGCTGCAGGAACGCACCTCGGCCATCCTCGCTGCGGGGCGCACGCTGCTCACGCTCCTGAACGATCTCCTCGACCTGGCGAAACTCGAAGCGGGCGCATTTACGCTCCGTCCCACTCCCACACGCCTCGACCGCCTCCTGCACGAACTCACCAGCCACTACGCGCTGCTCGCGCGCCAGAAAGGGCTGCGCTTCACCTTGTCCTTACCGAGTGATCTGCCCCGCTGCTGGTCGGCAGACGGTGATCGGCTGCGGCAAATGCTCGGTAATTTGCTCAACAACGCCCTCAAATTCACCGAACAGAGGGAAATCGCGCTCGGTGCCGAGTGGGATGGCCAAACACTTGTGCTCTTCGTTCGCGACACCGGCCCAGGGATCCCACCCGCCAAGCAACAGGAGATCTTCACCCCGTTCGTGCAAGTGGAAGAGGTCACCACGCGCCGCCATGGCGGCACCGGACTGGGACTTGCGATCGTCCGCGATCTTGCGCGGGCGATGGGCGGAGACGTACAGGTCGCGAGCACCCCGGGAGCCGGCGCCACCTTTACCCTCACGCTCCCGCTCACTCCGCTACCCGAAACCGACTGTCCCGACGAAGCGCTACCCCACGCCATCGGCGACAGCGCAGCTGCTTTGCTTGCCGGCAAATCGATCCTTGCTGCCGACGACGTCGCCCTCAACCGGGAACTGCTCGCAGCGCTCCTTACGCGCCTGGGCGCCGCGGTCACCTGTGTGGCCAGCGGCAACGCCTTTTTCGCCCACTATACCGCCTGTCCCGACCGTTGGGTTGCTGGGCTGCTCGACCTACGAATGCCCGATGGCGACGGCATCACCACCGCGCGTGCCATCCGCCATTTCGAACGAGCGATGGGATTGGCGCCGCTGCCCCTCATCGCCCTCACGGGACAAGTGGCGCAAGAAGAGCGCGACGCCTGCCACGAAGCGGGTTTCGACGCCTTTTTGGCGAAACCGCTCCAACAACGGGAGCTGATCGCCGTTTTGCAACCCCTTGTGGAGATGCGCGACCGCCTCCGGGCCCACGAAACGACCTCCCCAGACAACACCATCGACGCACCAGAGGCCGCTTTTGGCTTGATCGACCCCGAACAGGGTCAAGCGCTGTGGCGCGACGCCTGGCTGACCAAAGCCCAAACATGGCTCGATACGGTACCGCAAGCGGTCGACGCGGTTCGCGACTGGTCCGCTGCCGAATGGCACCGAATTGCTGGCACGGCAGCCAATCTGGCCCTGCCCCGCCTAGCACACTTGGCACGAACGTTAGAACGCCACACCGCCGACAGCACAGCGCGCGAAGCTCCGCTCGAAACCTTTGTCGCCACGGTGCGCGCCACCGCCCATGCGCTTACGGCACTGATCGCCACCCAACACCCGGACGGGTTACATCGGCCAGAGCGTATTACCCAATGCGATCCCACGCCACTACCCGACGCGGACCGTCAAGCACTCCTTGCGATGATCCGGCGTGGCGAAATCACCGGCCCGGCGCTCGACGCAATCCGCGAAACGCATCCCCACCTGTGGCACAATCTCAACACAGCGCTCGACGCCTTCGATTTTGCCCAAGCAGAAATGCTCGTCCGCACTGCCCCAACACCAGGAGACCTGCCGGATGGAGACCCGCTTTCCCACAACCCCGCAACTGGAGCTCCTTCTCGTTGACGACGAAGTCACGAATCTCCAACTCCTGCGCCAGATTCTGGCCCCCCCACTATCGCCTCCGCTTTGCCCGAAACGGCACCGAAGCCCTGCAGCGCGTTGCCGAAAGCGTGCCCGATTTGGTCATCTTGGACGTGATGATGCCGGAGATGAACGGATTCGAAGTGGCGCGACGCATTCGCTCGAACCCAGAAACCCGGCATCTTCCTATCCTCTTTTGCACCGCGCTGGGCGACCCGATCCACGAAACGGAAGGGTTTACCGCAGGTGGCGTCGACTACCTCACCAAACCGATTTCGCCGCCGGTGTTGCTTGCGCGCGTCCGCACCCACCTCAGCCTGGTGGCCCGTGACGAGCTGGAACGCACGCGGCTCGCCATCATTCAGCGGTTAGGGCGCGCCGCCGAATACAAAGACAACGAAACGGGGCGCCACGTGATCCGCATGAGCCACTTCAGCCGTCTGATCGCCGAAGCGCTCGGCGCCCCGCGCGAATGGAGCGAACAACTGTTTGCCGCAGCGCCGATGCACGACATCGGCAAGATCGGGATTCCAGACCATATCCTCCTCAAGCCGGGCAAACTGGATGCCGACGAATGGCGTGTGATGCGTACCCATCCCGAAATCGGCGCCGCGATCATCGGTGAAGACCCATCGAGCCTGCTGCAAATGGCGCGTCGCATCGCGCTCGAACACCACGAAAAATGGGACGGCAGCGGTTATCCCTACGGAAAACAAGGCGAAACGATCAGCATCGAAGCGCGCATCGTTGCCGTGGCCGACGTCTTCGACGCCCTGACGAGCGCCCGCCCCTACAAACCGGCGTGGACGATCGACCGCGCAGTCGCCCTCCTGCGTGAGGAGAGCGGCCGCCACTTCTGGCCCGAAGCCGTGACGGCGTTTCTGGACAACCTAGACGCGGCACAGGAAATCCAAAACCAGTGGCGGGATGAGGTTGACGTCGAAAACCCCATGGAGGCGTAATGATGAGCACACCCTCTTTTCTCGAAACCTTTTTCGCCGACAGCGACGCGTCCATTCAGGGGTGCCTGCGTTGCCGTGGGGAAAACGCTCAGTTACATATCCCCTTGCGCATGGCGTTTCAGCCCATAGTAGACGCCGCGCACCGAACCCTCTTCGCCTACGAAGCGCTCGTTCGCGGCGCCAACGGCGAAGGGGCGGCAACGGTGCTCAGCCAAGTCACCGAGAGCAATCGCTACCACTTCGACCAGACCTGCCGAGTCCTGGCGATTGCAACGGCGAAGCGCCTGGGACTTACAGCCCGGCTTTCGATCAACTTTCTACCCAACGCGGTCTATGAACCGGCAAGCTGCATCTGCCTCACCCTTGCTGCCGCCGAGAAAGTGGGCTTCGATCCAACGCTGCTCATCTTCGAGCTCACAGAAGAGCAAAAAATCGAAAATCCCGACCACGTGCTGCGCATCATCACCGATTATCAGGCGCGTGGTTTTGCCACCGCGATCGACGACTTCGGCGCCGGTTACTCGGGACTCAACCTCTTGGCCGACTACCAACCCAACCTGATCAAGCTTGACATCGGCCTCGTTCGGGGCATCGACAAAAACCCAGTGCGCCAGGAGATCGTCGCCGGCATCTTCGATACCGCCCAACGCTTAGGAATCGCCACGATCGCAGAAGGGGTGGAGACCGCTGAGGAGTACCGCTGGCTGCGCAATCTGGGCATTACCCTTTTTCAAGGCTATCTCTTTGCCAAACCTGAGGTGGAAGCACTCCCGCAACCCAACTGGCAAGTGGTCGATGAAACCGGCGCATGACCTCCGCGCGTAGCGCACCGCCGAAATGCTCCGCACCCTATCCGGGCGTTACGATCAGGCTGCCCGCGCCGCGACCACCACCCCCCCTGCCCCCGACGAACAGCGATGACAGTAACCCCCCAACGCCTCAGCGAAACGCAATGGCGCATCCCGCTTGGCCAGATCGACCGGCACAGTGCGGCCCAGCTTGCCGATGCGCTCGTTACCGAACTGACCGCACGCGGTTACCCCGCAGCTGAGGCGGTGGTCGGGTTCGACGCAATCGCGCTCTGGGGCTGCCCGGACGAAGCGGTACTTTCGGCAGCACTTGCCGCCGTTGGCGCAAAAGCGCGCAGTGCGCGTCTTGCCGCCGCTGCCCCCGATTCAGATCCCTCGATGCCTTCACCCCATTCCCGTACCCATGAGCTCCCGCTCATCGTTACCCCCGAAACGGCGCCCGACCTCGCAACGGTCGCGGAAGCGCTGGGGCGCACCCCGGAATCGGTCCTCGACACGTTTCTCGCCTGTACGTTCACCGTTGCGGCCGTGGGATTTCTGCCCGGTTTCCCGTTCCTGGAAGGGTTACCCGAAACGCTTGTGCTGCCGCGGCGTGCCAATCCGCGCCTCAAAGTGCCCGCCGGGTCGGTCGCGATCGCGCAGCGCATGGCGTGCATCTACCCGTGGGAGAGTCCGGGCGGCTGGCACCTGATCGGTCGCACCCCGGTCACCCTCTTCGACCCGACGGCGATGCCTCCGGCCCGGCTTCGGCCCGGCGATCGTGTGCGCTTCGTGCTGCGAGAGGAATCGCGATGAGCACAGCCGCTGCGTTACGAATCCTAGACCCAGGGCGTTTTGCGACGATCCAAGACGACGGGCGGTTTCACGCCCGCCAGTGGGGTGTGCCGCGCGCTGGCATGCTCGACCCCTGGCTCTACCGTTTGGCGCTCGCTGCCCTTTTCCATGCGAGCGGCCGCCCTTTGGCCGCGCTGACCCCGCCGCCACCGCTCGGCCCGCCGCTGACCTTCCCCCTCATCGAGCACCACTTCGGTGGCTTTGCCTTCACCGCCGAAGGAGCGCCCTTCCCCGTCGTCGTCGCGGGCAACGTCCGCTTACGCATCGAAGACACGCAGCTGACGGTGCACGGAGTGCTCAGTTGGGTACTCGCCCCCGGTGAGACCGTTATCGTAGAACGGATCGGCGAAGGCCGAATCGCCGTCGTCGGCGCGGGGACGCTGGCCATCCCCGAATGCCTGGGCAGCACGAGCACGGAGCTGCGTGCCCGTTTTGGCGGTTGGCAGGGGCGACCGCTTGCCGCGGGTGATCGGATCCCCGTGACGCCACCCACCCAACCGCCGTGCGCTGCGTTCCTGCCCCTTCCTTGGCCATTGGCCAGTACCGAACCGATCCGTAGCCTACCCGGCGCCCAATGGTCCGCGTTCGCTGACGACGCGCGCGCCGCTTGGGTCAGCGCTCTGTGGCAGGTGACACCCGCAAGCGACCGCATGGGCGCACGTCTCGAAGGCCCCATGCTGGTCGCGACGCCACCAGAGATCCGTTCTGAACCGCTCTGGCCCGGCGCGGTGCAGGTGCCGCCTGCTGGCCAGCCGATCGTTCTCCTCAACGACGCCCAGACGATGGGCGGCTACCCCAAGATCGCGCAGGTGATCGAAGCCGACCGCTGGCGCCTGGCCCATCTCCAACCGGGGGAAGGAATTCGCTTTGCCTGGCTTACCGACCCCGACAACGCCTGGCATGCGTTCTCCGCGCGCTGGCGCCGCTTCCAGCAGCACGCGCTGGCCCGCGCCCGTTCCGCAGCGAGTGCCACACCAGACCTCGCAGCGCTCATCGGCGCGGGGGGCGAACCCGATCCGCAACGACTTTGGCACGAAAACCTGGTGAGCGGCGTCTGGGACGCCACATGGGAGGATTTCGTATGACCCTTACCCTCAATCTCAACGCTGATTTGGGCGAATCGTACGGCGCCTGGTCGATGGGCAATGACGCTGCGATGCTCGCGCTCGTGCAAAGTGCGAGTCTTGCCTGCGGTTTTCACGGGGGAGACCCCGTCACGGCACGCAAGACCCTGGCATTGGCGCGCGCCGCACAGGTGAGTGTCGGCGCCCACCCAAGCTACCCGGACCTTCTCGGCTTTGGCCGCCGTGAGATGGCGATTCCGCCTGAAGAGCTCGAAGCGCTTCTCCTTTACCAAATCGGCGCGTTGGCCACGCTCGCGGCCAGTGAAGGGGTGACGCTGACCCACGTCAAACCCCACGGTGCGCTTTACAACCGCGCCTGGCGCGATCCCGTCACCGCGCGCGCAATCGTCCGCGCCGTGCAAACCGCAAGCCAGGCACTTGCGGGTAGCGGCCACGGCATCCCCTGGCAGAACACCCGCGCCTTGATCCTGCTCGCGCCTCCGCACTCAGCGCTTGCCGCTGCGGGTCACGACGCTGCGCTTCCCGTCGCACACGAAATCTTCGCCGACCGCGCCTACACGGCCGACGGCACACTGGTGCCCCGCAGCGAACCGGGTGCGGTGCTTCATGACCCCGACGCGGTGCTTCGTCACGTCCAAACGATGCTCGAAGCCGGCGGCGTCGTCACCGCCACGGGGGAAGTCCTCCCGGCGCCGATCCACGCGATCTGCGTGCACGGCGACACCCCGGAAGCGGTAGCGATCGCGCAAGCGCTGGCCGCGACGTTACAGGAGCAGGGCGTCGCGCTTGCGCCACTCCCTGCGATGCCCGATTTTGTCAGAACGCCTTTTGCCAGTTGAGCGAAAGGCCCGCGGCGCGCTGGTCGTTCTGCCCCGCGGTGGCAAAGAGCCCCAGCCGAAGCTGCTGCTGCGACGCCAGGTTCCACTGCACGCCAAGGTCAGCGGTCACCTGCGCGCCGTTGTCGCTTCCCACCTCGGTCGGGAACGCCCCAGCCCAACCCACCGCGCCATGGGTCACAGTACGGCGGCTATCCTGGAACGCCTTTTCGAGCGCCAACCGACCCTGCCACACCAGGTTGGGCGCGCTGTGCATCCGCCATTGATAGCCGATCTGACCGACCCCTTGATCGAAATCCTGCGCCGCGAAGCGCAGCGCCGTCGCGGAACCGCTCGTCTCGCTGTAACCCCCCAGATGGACCCAGCGCCAGCCCAGTGCCGCGAACGGTCCATGCAATCGTGCCGATTCGCCGAACCATTGCCCGACCTCGAAACGGACTTGACGTACGCTTCCGCTGGTCGAGCCGCGCTCGGTGCGGTGCAGCGTCCGCAGCGTCATCTCCCGTTCGAGGTCATAGGAAATTCCGGTCATCCCTGCGGTGAGGGTGGCATAGCGCGCGCCCCACCGTTTGCCCAGATACGCCGCAAGGGAGGCGCCGTTGCCATCGGCGTTGCCAAAAGCGGTCACTTTGAGGGAATCGTGAACGAACCCGACGGTGACGCCACCCCACCAGCCGTCGCCCCATTCGCCGTCGAAACCGACGTCGACACGAGTCGGTGTCGCACGCCGCTTCGCTTGCGTCGCGGTGGCGTCGGTGGTGATGCGTTCACCCGAAACGGTCGCCCACCAACCCTGCGCCCCTGCTGCGAAACCGGACAATGTCCGCGTCGCGACCAGCCGCCATTGGGCGTTTGCCGCCGACGCCACATGGTCGGCCACGGCAGCGACGAAGTAGGGCGCCGTGAGCGCCTGCGTGACGAAATCGGCGATCAGTTCGTGTCCCCCGCTCGTCGGATGAACCCCATCGGCGAAGAGATAGGTCGTGGACGCGTCGGGTGCGACCAGCGTCGCACTGGAACAGACGAGCGACGTAGTCGTCACGCACGCCACCCCCGTATTGCCTACGGTGAAGCCAAATGCCGCCGGGTTTGCCACCACCTCTTTGAAGAGCCCATCGGCGTCAAGAAGCAGGACGCCTTGTTCACCCAATGCGCTCACGGTGCTATTGAGCGTCAGGTTATAGAGCGTCGTCAAGCCGCTCAACCCAGCACGCGCAGCCGACGGCTGCGACAGACCGAACGGCGTAGCCCCAATATCCGGCACGGTGAGCACTACCTGCCGCGTTGCACCCGCCTGCCGCAATACCGCGGTAAGCGCTCCCATCTGCTGCGCCGCGCTCTGGATCTCTGTCTGCATCACGGCCGGCGCATTGCCGCTGTAGCCGGTTTGCCAGAAGATGTCGTTCGCGCCGCCCCAAAGGAAATAGGTCGTTTTCGGGTTTGCGGTGCCGCCATTGGCCGTCAGGTACTCCTGGATTTGAGTCGCCAACGGTTTGGCGTCTTCCGTGGGCGGCGTGGGTTGCACCCCGGGCAGCTGCGTCACCCGCGCCCCACCCTGTGCCCAGATGTCGCCACCGTACGGGTTCGGTACGAATGCGCCACTTCCGGCCCACAATTGTGCGGGGCCGACCGTACCGCCCAAGCCCTGCACGATGCGTTCGCTCCAGACCGGCCCCGGATTGGTCGTGAAGCGGCCAACCCCCGGAATCAGCGCGTACGTGCCCGCATCACTCAGGCTGTCCCCGAAAACCACCGCCTGGGCATGGACACCACCCGAAAAGATCGCGAGCGCCGACGCCACCGCGATCCCGATTTGCCGTTTCCTATTTTTCATCGTCGTCTCCTCACACCCAAAAAAATCACCCGCGCACTGCGGCGCTCAACGGCAACGCCGCCGCTTGCCGATATTCGGTTTCGAGCCGCGCGACCAATTCAGCTACGGTCGGAACGTCGTGGATCACCGAAACGCCGTGCCCGGCACTCCAGATGTCCCGCCACGCTTTCGCTTCGTCACCGATCGCCTTCAGTTTCCCTTTACCGAAGTTGATCGCGAGTTCTTCGCGCTTGAATCCCGCGGCTTCGAGGCTCGGCCAAAGGAAGTTCGCGTTGGTACCCGAAACCGCGTCGGTATAGACCACGTCGGATGCCGTGCAGCGCGTCACCATCTCCTTGTACCCAGGGCTGGCCATCGATTCCTTAGTTGCAATGAAGCGCGTCCCCATGTAGGCGAAATCGGCACCCAACACTTCAGCGGCGCGCACGCTGTACCCATCGGAAATCGCCCCGGCGAGAACGAGCGTGCCGTCCCAAAATTCGCGAATCTCACGGGCGAGTGCGAACGGGCTCTGAGTACCCGCGTGGCCGCCCGCGCCCGCGCACACCGCGATGATCCCATCGACCCCCGCTTCGATCGCCTTCTTCGCGTGGTAGGCATGGATCACGTCGGCAAAGACCAACCCGCCATACGCATGGATCCGCTCGGCGGCTTCCCGAGGATTGCCCAGGCTGGTGATCACGAATGGCACCTTGAAGCGCTCGATGAGCGCCAGATCTTCGGCCAACCGCGTGTTCGAATGGTGCAGAATCAGGTTTACCCCGAACGGGGCAACCGGTTGTTCCGGGTGCTGCGCGGCTGCTTCGGCGAGTTCCCGCGTGATGCAATCGAGCCACGCTTCCAGTTGCGCCACCGGGCGCGCATTGAGCGACGGGAAGGTGCCAGCAACCCCCGCCTTGCACGCCGCGATCACCAATTCGGGGCCCGAGACGAGAAACATCGGCGCGGCGATCACCGGCACCCGAAAACGACCTTGGAAAGCTGCTGGAATCGGCATAGGGTTCTCCTTGGCGTGTCGAAAAAACAGATCAAGGATAGCGCAAGGAGATGAACAAGTCAAACGTTTGTTTGACTTGTTCGCTACCGCGAATCGCTACGCCAGCAGCAGCTTCGCACCGATGTAGCCCAACAGCAGCGACAAAACGGAGCGTACCCAGCGTTGTGGGACGACACGGACCAGGTGACTCCCGACCCAGATACCTGGAAGCGAACCCAACAACAACCAACCCAGCATCGCCCAATCGACGGTGCCGAGCGCAGCGTGCCCCAACCCCGCCGCCAGCGTCAGCGGCACGGCGTAGGTGACGTCCGCAGCGACCAGCCGGGGCAACGGCACATGCGGATAGAGCACCATCAGGATCGCCATACCCACCGCACCAGCCCCAACCGAGGTGAGCGTGACCAACGCGCCGATCACCGCGCCCATCAACCAGGGTACCGCCGCCCAACGTGGCTGTTCGCGATCGCGCACCGTGTGCGCTGCGCTGCCAGAATTGACGCGACCATGCGCCGCGGCAGGAGTGGCGCCGTTGTCCGATGCGGCGCTTGGCGATGGCGTCACCACGCCCCCGCTCTTCACCACTTTGTAGAGGGTTGCCGCTGCGGTGAGCAGCAACATCACCCCCAACGTGTGCTGCATCAGGCGGTGAACGTGTTCGCTCGCCGGCCCTACGGTTTTCAGGAACACCAACATCACACCGACCCCTGCCAGGCCGCCGACGGTGAGCGGAACGACGATTCGCCACGGCACCATGCGATGCTTCGCAAAGGAAAGCGCGCCCCCCGATTTGGTGATCGCTGCAAACAGAAGGTCGGTACCGACCGCAAGATGAGGCGATACGCCAAAACCGTATATCAGGAGCGGCGTCATCAACGAACCGCCTCCGACGCCGGTCAACCCGACGATGAAGCCAACGAGCGCGCCGCCTGCAACCAGAGCCCATTCCATACCGTTTTCCCCGTACCTGTCTGCTTTCAAATGTACCGGGCATGCGGTACGGAAAACACCCGTTTTCGGTTATTCCGTTATCGACGCGGGTTTTATCGCACGATGATGAGCGCTCGGAAATCGTTGACGTTGGTCCGCGTCGGCCCGGTCACCACCAAGTCACCCAGCGCTGCAAAGAAATCGTAGGCGTCGTGTGCCGCCAAGTAACGCCGCGCATCTACCCCCAACGCACGGGCGCGCGCCAGGGTGGTCGGGGTGACGAGCGCCCCGGCGTTCTCTTCGCTGCCGTCGATCCCGTCGGTATCCCCCGCGATCGCCCAGACATGCGCCGCGCCGTCCAGCGCCAACGCCAGCGCCAGCAGAAACTCACTGTTGCGCCCACCCCGTGCCGGAAGGAGCGGGTCAGCAGGTTTTCTCGGCAATGTTACTGTCGTCTCCCCGCCAGAGAGGAGCACACACGGCGCGCAAAACGGCTCACCGTGGCACACCACCGCGCGGGCGAGCGCGGCGTGCCACTGCGCCACCGTCTGGCTCTCTCCTTCGATCGCGTCGCTCAGGATATGGGCAGCGAAACCAAAACGGCGCGCCTCCTCGGCTGCGGCGGCAAGGCTCTCCCATGGCGTCGCGATGAGGTGATAACGACAACGGGCAAAGTGAGGGTGGTCCGGTTTCGGGGTCTCCCAGCGCCCCTCAGCGAGCGCGGTACGGACTGCGTCAGGCACTGCGATCGCATAGCGTTCGAGCACCGCCAACGCTTCCGCGCAGGTCGTGGGGTCGGGGACCGTGGGGCCGCTTGCGATCACCGCAGGGTCGTCCCCCGGCACGTCGCTGATCGCCAACGTCACCACCGGTGCCGGTGCTGCGGCAAGCGCCAACCGTCCGCCTTGGATCCGCGACAGGTGTTTGCGCACGCAGTTGATTTCGGCAATCGTCGCGCCGCAGGCCAACAACTGCGCAGTGATCGACTGCAATGTGGCAAGGGACACTCCCGCTTGTGGAAGCGGCAACAACGCCGAACCCCCGCCAGAGAGGAGACAGACCACACGATCGTCCGGGCCCGCTTCGGCCACCGCGTCGAGCACCATTTGCGCGGCATGGCACCCTGCCGCATCGGGGGTCGGGTGGGCCGCTTCGAGAAGTCGGATGCGTCCGCACGGTGTCGCGCCGTGCGCGCACGCTGGCGGCAGATGGCCGTATCGGGTCACCACCACGCCGGAAAGGGGCAACGCCTCTGGCCATTGCGCCGCGAGCGCCGCGGCCATCGCTGCGCTCGCTTTGCCGGCACCGACGACGATCGTCCGGCCACGCGGCGCTTCAGCGATCAACTGCGCCACCCATTCCGGCATCACCTGTTCGGGTTGCGCCCGCGCCACCGCCGCCGCAAAAAGGGCGTGCAGCTGCGCGCGAACCGCGTCATCCTTTTGCGGCGCACCCAATTGGTCACTGCCCCGTTCCGCCATCGCGCACCTCCCATCCAACGATCCACCGTGTGGTTTTGCTGAACACCACCCCGGGTTCGATCACCCGCGCCACGCCCGACGCGTTGCGGTACGCATCGACGCTACCCCACCACCCTACGGGTGCCATTCTATACCGCCAACCCCTCCCAGACCGCCAACCCTTGCGGTGCGGCTACACCACGCGGAATCTTGCGGCCCCCTTCGCGCCCCAGACGTTATAATCCCGGCAGTCCCATTTCGTGCAACGGCAACGACGATGACCACGAACCTACTCGACGACCTCGCCGCACGCGGCCTCATCGCCCAATGCACCCATCCGGAAGCGCTCGCCGAAGTGCTCACCAACGGTCCGATCACGCTCTACTGCGGCTTCGACCCCACTGCGGACAGCCTCCATCTGGGCCATCTGGTGCCGGTTTTGGCGCTGCGCCGTTTCCAACTGGCAGGGCACAAGCCGGTTGCGCTCGTCGGTGGCGCCACCGGGATGATCGGGGACCCCAGTTTCAAAGCGCAAGAGCGCAAACTCAATACGTTGGAGACCGTCCTCGAATGGTCGGCAAAGATTCGTCGCCAACTCGAACCGTTCCTGGAGTTCGACGGCCCCAACGCTGCGATCATCGCCAACAACCACGACTGGTTCGGCGAAATGAACGTGCTCACTTTTTTGCGCGACGTCGGCAAACACTTCTCCGTGAACGCGATGATCAAAAAAGAGGCGGTTGCCGCACGCATCGAACGCGACGAAGTGGGCATCTCATTCACCGAATTCTCCTACATGCTGCTCCAAGCCTACGACTTCGCCGAACTCTACCGTCGCTTCGGTTGCCGATTGCAACTGGGCGGCTCCGACCAGTGGGGCAACATCACCGCCGGAATCGACCTCATCCGCCGCTATTTTCGCGCCGAAGCGTTCGGGCTGACCCTTCCCTTGGTCACCAAAGCGGACGGCACCAAATTCGGCAAAACCGAATCGGGCGCCGTCTGGCTCGACGCCAATAAAACCTCTCCCTATCAGTTCTACCAGTTCTGGCTCAACACGGCCGATGCCGACGTCTATAAATTCCTGCGCTACTTCACCTTTCTGCCGGTTGCGGAGATCGAAGCGATCGAAGCGGCCGACCGCGCGCGCGAGGGCAAGCCCGAAGCGCAGCGAATCTTGGCAGAGGAAGTCACCCGCCTCGTCCATGGGCCGGAAGCACTCGCTGCGGCGCAGCGCATCACCCAAGCGCTCTTCTCTGGTGACCTGGCGGCGCTTACCGAAACGGATTACGCACAACTCGCACTCGACGGCATGTCGTCGGTTCGTCTTCCGGCACAACCCACCCCGCTCATCGACGCGCTGGTCGCCGCACAGCTTGCCCGCTCGAAGAGCGAAGCGCGCACCTTCATCCAAAGCAATGCGGTTGCGGTAAACGGCGCCAGGGTCAACGACCTGAGTGCGCTGCTTGAGAGCGACGCGCGCCGCTTTGGACGGTACACGATCCTGTCGCGCGGCAAAAAACAGCACGCGCTCGTCGTCTGGGACACCGCTGCAACACAGTGACGGGAAAGGCTGTGGCACTGGCTTCGGTTTGCACCCGCGCCGCACTGGGTGTCACAGCGCCCGAAGTGGTGATCGAAGCGCACTTGGCCAATGGCCTGCCGAGCTTTTCGCTCGTGGGACTGCCTGATGCCGAAGTGAAAGAGGCGCGCGACCGCGTCCGGGCGGCGCTCACCAGTGCCGGATACGAATTTCCGGTGCGCCGCATCACCGTGAATCTCGCACCGGCCGACCTTCCCAAGAGCGGCAGCCGCTTCGACCTCCCCATCGCGCTCGGGCTCCTTGCCGCCAGCGGCCAAATCGCCGCTGGCAAAGCGCTTGCCCAGTGCGAAATCATCGGCGAACTCGGGCTCGACGGCTCGGTCCGCCCCGTGGCTGGGGTGCTGCCCACCGCGCTTGCCGCCAAACAGGCAGGCCGTGCGCTCATCCTTCCCGTTGCGAACTGGGCCGAAGCGCAGCTCGTCGGCGACTTGGTCTGTTACCCGGTGCGCGACCTCCAGGACGCCCACGCCTGGCTCGACGGTCGGCAACCTTCGGGCTGGCCGGAGGCGTTCGCACCCGCCACCGCTGCACCCGGTGATACTGCATTCTCTGCCGCTTCGCTCGACCTCAGCGACGTCAAAGGACAAGCAGCCGCGAAGCGGGCGCTCGAAATCGCTGCGGCCGGGGGCCATTCGCTGCTCCTTTTCGGCCCGCCTGGCGCGGGCAAATCGATGCTTGCCGCGCGCCTGCCCACCCTGTTACCCCCCTTGAGCGAAGCCGAAGCGCTGGAAACCGCAGCGATCCATTCGCTCTTGGCGCCATTCGACCCCAGCGCCTGGCGGCAACGCCCGTTTCGCGCCCCGCACCATTCGGCGTCCCTTCCGGCGATCGTCGGTGGCGGCGCAGCAGGCAGGATCCTTCCGGGCGAAATCGCGCTCGCCCACCACGGCGTCCTCTTTCTCGACGAACTCCCGGAATTTTCCCGTACCGTGCTCGAAGCACTGCGCGAACCGCTCGAAACGGGCGAAATCACCGTCGCGCGGCTGCGGCAACGGGTCACTTTCCCCGCGCGCTTTCAGCTCGTCGCAGCAATGAACCCATGTCCATGTGGTTACTTGGGCGACCCGTCGGACCGCTGCCGCTGCACCCCTGCGCAAATCGAACGCTACCGTGCGCGACTCTCCGGGCCGCTCCTTGACCGCATCGACCTCATGGTCGAAGCGCCCCGCCTTTCCGCCGAAACGCTCACACACGCGCCCCAGGGCGAAACGAGCGCCGTGGTGGCCGCGCGCGTTCGCGACGCCCGCGCCCGCCAACAGTGGCGACAAGGCAAACCGAACGCCGCGCTCTCCCCCGCCGAACTCGACCGCTTTGCCCCGTTGGAACCTGCGGCCGAAGAGCTCCTTGTGAAAGCCGCAGAGCGGCTCCAACTCTCTGCCCGCGCCCACCACCGTATCCGTAAAGTGGCACGTACCATCGCCGATCTGGCGGGGTGTGAACGAATCGGCGGGGCGCATCTTGCCGAAGCGATCCAGCTCCGACGCCACCCTTGGGGTTAGACTCCGCCTGACCATACCTCGATCACGTTGCTCACCCCTGCTCCCACGGCAACCCATCGAAACGCCATCCATTGACGCTGCTGCGGTGGTGGTGCTCGTCCAGGTCGCCCTCGAACCCATGCACCACGTTGATCACATGGGTGAAGCCTGCAGCCAAAAGGGCTTCACCCGCAGTCACGGAACGGTTGCCGCTGCGGCAGATCACCACCACCGGGCGGTGGAGTCCATCGCCCGCCAATTTCCGCACCTGATCTTCGAAATGAGGGTTGCGCGCCCATTGGGGCGCCTCGACCCACGCCACATGCACCGCCCCCACGGGGTGACCGACGAACCAATACTCGATCTCGGAGCGGCAGTCGATGAAGAGCGCCTCAGGGTGTTCCTGCAGGAACGCATGAGCCGCTTTGGGGGTAAGATGTTGCAGTTCGCGTTTCATGGTCTCCCTTTCTAATCGCATGATTTTCGACAGACTCGCGCAGATGCGTCGCGATTACGACCGCGACAGCCTCGACGAAGACAAGATCGCTGCAGACCCCTTCGTGCAATTCCACCGCTGGCTCGACGACGCCGTGCGCTGCCACGTTCCTGAACCCAACGCGATGACGCTTGCCACCGTCGGCGCGTCTGGGCGCCCGGCTACGCGCCCGGTCCTCCTCAAAGCGGCGGATGCGCGTGGGCTCGTCTGGTACACCAACTATCATAGCCGAAAAGGGCGGGAACTCTCGGAAAACCCCTTTGCCGCACTACAGTTCCACTGGGTCGAGTTGGAGCGCGTAGTCCGAATCGAAGGGCGAGTGGAAAAGGTGAGTGCCGCGGAGTCGGACGCCTATTTCGCCGAACGGCCGCTCGCAAACCGCATCGGCGCGTGGGCCAGCCCACAAAGCGAACCAATCCCCAGTCGCGCGTTCCTGCTCGAACGCGCAGCCCATTTTGCGGCACAATACGGGGTGCATCCGCCCCGCCCGCCGCACTGGGGCGGGTACCGCCTGATCCCCGATTACTGGGAATTTTGGCAAGGACGTCCCAGCCGCCTGCACGACCGCATCTGCTACCGCTTGCAGCCGAACGGCACGTGGCAGCGGCAACGCTTGGCGCCGTGACACGAAAGGAGGATCACGATGGTGCAATCGGTTGAAACGCGCGAAACCCCGCTCGACCCGCTGATCCTCGATTTCGCGCGCCCAGGGCGAACGCTCTTCTGGATGGGGTTCGTACTGGTGCAAGCGGCGATTCTCGTCGCCGTCTTCTGGGTGCCGCTCGAAACCGCGTTTCGCTACAACCCGATCTTCAACGGCGTGATCGTCGCGGTGCTTGCGGTCGGCATTCTGGTCGCGATGTTTCAAGTGGCGCGCTTGAACCGGGAAATCCGCTGGCTCCAGGCCTTTTCGCGCAACGAGAGCGCTCCGCCGCCGCGACTGTTGGCGCCGTTGGCACGGCAACTCACTCCGCTCGACCACCGTTCGATGCAACTGACGCCAACCGCAGCGCGCGCGATCCTCGACGGCGTACAGATCCGCCTCGACGAGCAACGCGACCTCACCCGTTACCTGACCGGTCTTTTGGTCTTTCTGGGTCTTCTGGGCACCTTCTGGGGGCTGATCGGCACCATCCGCGCGGTGGCCGAAATCGTTGCCGGGCTCGAATTGGGTGGCGACCCGTTGCAGGTTTTCCTGGCCCTCAAATCGCGGATCGAAGAGCCGCTCGGGGCGATGGGTACCGCCTTTTCCACGTCGCTTTTCGGTCTTGCCGGCTCGCTCCTCTTGGGCCTCTTGGACCTGCAAGCCGGCCACGCCGCCAACCGCTTCACCAACCAACTGGAAGAGTGGCTGGCCGGGTGGGTTCGCCTCAAACACTTCGGTTGGAGCGAAGAGGAATCGACGCCCGCCTATCTGGCTGCACTCCTTGACCAAACCGCGGAAAGCCTCGACAAATTACGCCGCCTGATGCAAGAACAGCAGGGGGTTGAACGCGACAGCGCCGCGCAACTCGTGGAACTCAACGCCCAAGTGGGGCGGCTGGTGACGCTGCTTTCCCGTGAGTCGCGCGAAATCGAAGCCGTCAACGAACTCCACGGCGAACTGCGGGCGCTCGTGCGGCAACTGGCGCAACTGCCGACGCAACAGCGGTTGCAGCTCGACGAACTGCGCGACGAACTGCGTCTCCTGGCCAAAGGGTTGAGCGCGCACAGTAACCTGCGCGCCCCGCGGTGAGGATACTCGGATGGCCCGCCTGAGGAACCGACGCCCGTTCGACTTCTGGCCCGGCTTCGTTGACGCGGCCACTTCGCTCATCATCGCGCTCACCTTCGTGCTCCTGATCTTCACCTTCGGCCAATTCGCGCTGTCGTTCGCGATCGGTGAGCGCGACGATGTCATCGACAAGCTTCAGCAACAGCTCCAAGCATTGGCGCTGAAGTTGGGACTTGCCGAAGAGAAAGGAGAGAAGCTCGAAGCCACCGTCGCGCAACTCAAAGCGACGCTCGCCACCACTGAGCGCGAACGCGACGCCGCGCAACAACGGATATTGGAGCTCGAAGGGCGTATGACCGCGCTACAGGGGGAGATCGACGCCAACACCGTGATTCGCAAAGAACTCGAAGGGAAAATCGCGCAATTAGAAACCGAGCGCGATGTACTCGCTGCCGAAAAAACCCAACTTCAAGCCGCGGTGCGCGAAAAGGACGACGCGCTTGCCGCGGCGCGCCGGCAACTCGAATCGGCCCGGGAAGAGATCGCGCAACGTACCGCGCGGGTGAGCGAACTCGAGCGCCTCCTAGCCGAACTCAACCGTCAGCTCGACGCGCTCAATTCGGCGCTTGCCGCAGCGGAAGCGAAAGCAACGGAGAAAGAGCGCAAACTCGTGGAACTCGAAAAAACGATCAACTTGGCGCTGATCGTTCGCTTGCGTGAACTCGAACATTACCGTTCCGAACTCTTCGCGCAACTCAAAGCAGCACTCGAGAACAACCCCAACGTGCGCATCGAGGGCGAGCGCTTCTTACTGGCCGACGACATCCTCTTCCCCAGCGGCTCGGCGGAACTCACCCCCGAAGGGCGAAAACGGATCGAACAGGTGGCGCAAGTGGTCAAGGCGCTCGCGCCAAAAATCCCGCGCACGCTCCCTTGGGTGTTGCAGATCGAAGGGCACACCGACCGCCGCCCGATCAACACCCCGCAATACCCCTCCAACTGGGAGCTCTCCACCGCACGCGCGATGGCGGTGGTGCGGGTTCTGCGCGACGCCGGTATCCCGCCCGAGCACCTGGCCGCGACCGGCTACGGCGAATACCACCCGATCGACCCGCGCGACACGCCGCAAGCCTACGCGCGCAACCGCCGCATCGAACTGCGCTTGACGACGCGGTAACCGCTGCTTTCCTTTGGACCGTTGCTCTCCTCAGGATCGCCGCCGTATCCGTCGGCTTGCGCCACCGCCCGGCTTACCACTGCGCCGCCGGTCGTAGTCCTGCTGCCGCCAAATCGCTCCAAACCGCGTCGCTCTTGAGATAGGCATATTCCCAGGCCCGCGCTGCAACCAGCTGCTCGACCTGCGCAAGCGGTGCGTCGGGAATCCCAGGGTGGAGAAAAAGGAGCGGCCGCGGCCCCGCGTGGCGCAAAAATGCCTGAAATTTGGTGCGAAATGGCGGCTTCTCCGCGAAATCGTGCGCACCGGCAAAACCGTCGTTGCGCGCAATGCCGTGGTGGTCGAGAAGCGTGCGCCACCGCCGCCCCAAGCGCGACAAAAAGGCCGCTTTCCCCACCCCCACCCCACGCGCGCGGATCGCAGCGATCGGTTCCACCGTGTCGCGTGCCCAAAAGGTGGTGGGGGAATAGCGCTCGAGCAAGAGTTCCAGCAACACCTCCCGCACCCCCGGTAACAGATGGACGTGTTGATGACCATCGACGAACGCGGGCGGCGCGCCCCACCGATCCTCGAACGCATCGAGTTGCGCGGTAAGTTCATCCCGAACCGCGGCAAGCGGCAGCGTACGCGTCCAGGCACGGGCAAGAAGCGCCTTGAGGGGCGGCAACCGACCGAAACGGACCAACCGTCCGTGCGTAAATGCCGGCTGCTGTTCGGTGAGGGTCACGTGCCAACCCACCGCGGCTCGGCCCGCTGCCACCGTACGCAGCACCAATGCGCCAGTAGGCCAAAAGGGCTGCCCCGGCATCACGCTCGTCGCGGTAATCGTTCCCTGGGCAATCAGTTCTATAATCGCATCGTTCACGCCTGGGGCCAGCCCGAAATCGTCGGCACAGAGCACGATCGGACGACCGGAAGCGCGCGTTTCCCCGTTGCGAACTTTTTCCTTTTCTTGGGTCATAGGCTGGGCAAACCCCTCTTTGTTCGTGTGCTGAGTCTACCGTAAGATGACACCGCTTCTCTCTGCCATCGTCCCTGTTTACAACGAAGCAGACGGCCTACCGCTTCTCTATGAACGCCTGAGCGCCGCGCTCGACGCAGCTGTCGCTCTACTTGAAAACGCAGCGTCACAGGAACCCGAACCGGATCGCTGGGAGATCCTTTTGGTCGACGACGGGAGTCGCGACGCCAGTTGGCAGGGAATCGTCGGTCTCACCGCGCGCGATCGCCGCGTCAAAGGGATCCGTTTTGCACGCAATTTCGGCAAAGAGGCGGCGATGGCCGCCGGACTGCATGCCGCGCGCGGTCAGGCGGTCGTGATCCTCGACGCCGACCTGCAACACCCCCCGGAATTGATCCCGCAGATGGTCGCACTGTGGCAACAAGGAGCTCAGGTCGTCACCGCGGTACGCACCGACCGGGAGACCGACCCGCTGTGGCGCCGCTCGCTCACACGACTCTTCTACCGCCTCTATCAAGCGATCTCCGAGGTCGCGCTCACCCCCGGCGGCGGCGATTTCCGGCTGCTCGACCGTCGGGTGGTCGCAGCCCTTAACGCGCTTCCGGAGCGCAAACGTTTCCTCAAAGGGTTGGCGAACTGGGTTGGTTTCACCCACCAGACGCTCCCGTTTCGACCTGCAGCGCGCCACGCAGGCCGTTCCGCGTGGTCGCTGCGCAAACTGTGGCGGTACGCGATCGACGGCCTCGTCTCTTTCACCACGCTGCCGCTGCACATCTGGTCGAGCATCGGCGCGTTTGTTGCCCTACTCTCGGGAAGCTACGGGCTCTACCTCATCGTTCGTACCCTCGTCTTCGGGCGCGACGTTCCGGGATACGCCTCGATCATGGTGGCGATCCTCTTTCTCTCCGGGGTGCAACTGATCAGCCTCGGTGTCCTGGGTGAGTATCTGGGACGCGTCTTCGAAGAAGTGAAACGGCGCCCGCTCTATCTGGTGGGCGAAGTCGCGAATCTCCCCGACCCGGGCGTCGCACCCAGCGCCGGCTTTGCGGCGCAGCCGGAACAACCTGAACCCAGATGATGGGCGCGCTGAGTAACGCCTTGGGGCGCGGGGGAGCGCGCTTACAGCTCGACCACTTCTCACCCATTCGGATCGCGCGCGTTGTGCTCTGGGTGGTGGCGCTCGCCTTCGTCGTCGAAGGCTACAACCGCCATACCCCCAGCAACGACGAATGGGTACAGCACACCTACGGCGAGCTCCTCTGGGATTTCTGGCTTTCGGGCACCACCGACAAGACCTTCCTCTCGTTCAGCAATCTCTATCTCTACGGCGGGCTCTTCGACCTCATCGCTGCGGCGGGAACACGCGCGTTCGGCTGGGAATGGTGGCCGTGGCGCCACCTCCTCACCGCAACCTTTGGCCTCCTGGCGCTCTGGGGCACGGCGCGGCTGGCTCGGCTCGTTGCCGGCAAAACGGGCGAAGTGATCGCCCTTGCGCTTACCCTGCTAACCGGACCGTTCTGGGGCGCGATCTTCACCCACACCAAGGATATTCCGTTTGCTGCGGCGATGGTCTGGGCGCTCTACTACACCGTACGTCTGGCGGACCACCCGGAGCGACTGGCGCTCCGCCACGTGCTCCTCTGGGGGTTCGCCACGGGGATCGCCCTCGGCATCCGCGTCGGCGCCGTGCTCATCCCCTTCTTTCTCGCTGCCGGGCTCGTGATCAACACCCTCTGGCCACGCCCCTGCGCCGAAACCCCGCCAGCCGATGGGTTTTTCAGCGAGAACCCGCCGTGGGGCACGAGGCTGCGAACACTCGCACACCGGATCCCTGACTGGCTCGGGTCGCTGCTCCCCGGGTGTGCGGTTGCGCTGGCGATTACCGCGTTTGCCTGGCCGTGGAGCGTCATGGGCTGGGACCACCTCTGGCTGGCGCTCACCAAATTCTCCCATTTCGCGTTCGATATCTATACCTGGGAAGACGGGGAGCGCCTACTCAATAGCCAAGTCAGCCGCTTTTACCTGCTTCGCTACTTGCTGGTCCGTCTGCCTGAAGGCGTATTGCTTGGCTTGCTTCTTTGGTTTTTTGGCGTTTACGGTTGCAAAAACCTAAGCCGATTCGCAGTAAAACGGCGAGCGCGCATGCGGGTCGTGGTCTTTGCGGCGTGTTTCGTACTCGCCTATGTTATCGCCACACGTCCGCCGCTCTACAACGGTATCCGCCATTTCCTCTTCCTCGTTCCTTGGCTGCTGGTCCTTTCGGCCGCCGGGTGGGCTGCGCTAAGCGAAGCGCTTGGCAAGGCCCACGGTTCTCGCCGCGTTCTAATGGCTGGCGTAGCGCTTGTGGGGTGCGCGAACCTCTTCTGGCTCGCCTGGGTGAATGCCACCCTCCACCCTTACGAACACGTCTATTACAACACCCTTGCTGGCGGCCTCGAAAAGGCTGATATTGCATGGGAAACCGACTACTGGAGTGACGCCACGCGCGCCTTGATCCCAGCGATCGAAGCTTGGCTGGCCCAGCAACCTCCCGGTACGGTCGCCAACCTCGCCTATTGCGGCGAAGGGTTTCAGATCGAACCGTGGTTACCGCCAAACGTGGTGATCGTCGATGATTGGGACGACGCCGACCTCTTTCTCTCCACCACCCACGACAACTGCCACTATGTGCTCGACGGCAGAACGATCGCGACGGTCGCTCGTCGCGGCGTAACCCTAGCGGTCCTCAAAGCGGTGCGTCAAGACCGCCCCTTCACCACGCCAATCCCATAAGCGATGCTTCGGGTGACACGAACGGTTTCGATGATGCACAGCTTACCCCCGAACCTGAAACGCATCACCCACTTCGCCTTCGCCAGTCTGTTTGGCACCGCGGCTCACTACGCGGTATTGATCGCGCTGGTCGAATGGGCGCACCGGACGCCGACCGAAGGAACTGCGCTCGGTTTTCTCGTCGGCGCGCTCGTCAATTACCTCTTGGCTCGGTGCTGGGTCTTTCCCGAAACCCGGAGCCGCCATCGCGAAGCTGTCGCCAAATTCCTCACGGTCGCGGCAAGCGGCTGGGGACTCAATACGTTTCTGATCTTCGCGGCGACCGCATGGGCGAACCTACCCTACCTTCCGGCGCAGGTTGCGGTGACCGGAACCCTCTTTTTCTGGCACTATTTTGCCAACCGCCTCTGGACCTTTCGCCGCTGATCTGGAATTTTCATCGCTGAAACCGAGGTGCGCAGGCACACCCCTGCACCCGCTTCCTTGCTGCTTTGCTGCTGCACTGCTTCGCACCTCGGTGCCCGCTCAATAGCGCCCCATCTGCCGCGCAATCGCTTGGAGCCGCGCGATCCGCTCCTCGGTCGAGGGGTGGGTCGCGAAGAGGCGCATCACGCCACCGCCACGCAACGGGTTCGCGATCATCATCTGCGCCGTTTCCGGGTGCATCTCCGCCGTGGGTAGCGGGATGCCCTGCACGTACGCTTCGATCTTCGCGAGCGCCGACGCCAACGCCAACGGATCGCCGCTGATCGCCGCACCACCGGCGTCGGCGCCGAATTCCCGGGTACGCGAAATCGCCATCTGGATGATCATCGCTGCAATCGGCGCCAGCAGCACGACCAAGAGCAGCAGGATCGGGTTCGTCGGCTGGCCGTTTTCGTCACGGCCGCCAAAGAACATCCCGAAGTTCGCGAGCGCCGAGATCGCACCGGCCACGGTGGCGCTCATCGTCGAGATGAGGATGTCGCGGTTCTTGATATGCGCCAGCTCGTGCGCGAGCACCCCGCGCAGCTCCCGTTCGTTCAGCAGTTCGAGAATACCGGTCGTGACCGCAACGGCCGCGTGCTCAGGGTTGCGCCCGGTGGCAAACGCGTTGGGTTGCGCTTCCGGGATAATGTAGACCTTCGGCATCGGAATCCCGGCGCGCTGCGCCAATTCCCGCACCATGCGGAAGAGGTAGGGAGAGGTGAGCTCGTCCACCTCCTGCGCGTGGTACATCGAAAGGACCATTTTGTCGGAAAACCAGTAGGCCCAGAGGTTGGTGAGCCCGCCGAAAAGAAGCGCAATGAGCATCCCTTGCTGCCCGCCGATCACCGCGCCCACCACGCCGAAGAGCGCGACGATCGCCGCCATCAACAATCCGGTCTTCAACCAGTTACCGAACATCGTCATCCTCCTCATCACCCATTCCGAGCTTTTCGCCCGCTTCGACCGCCGCACCGCGCAAAAATTCCGTTGCGGGCAGCCGTTTGCCGCCCGCACGCTGCAGCTCGGTAAGCCACAAGCTCCCTTCGCCGCACGCGACCCGAACCCCACGCGCCGGATCGACCGCCACCACCGTTCCAGGGGAAACCTCCGCCGCGTCAGGCGCCACCACTGCGCGCCACACCTTGAGCGGCTGCCCCCGCCAGCGCGTCTGCGTCCCCGGGTAGGGATCGAATGCGCGGATTTTGCGTTCGAGAAGCGGGGCAGGTTGTTGCCAATCGAGTTGCCGTTCGGCGGGATCGATTTTGTGGGCGTAGGTCACGCCTACATCGGGCTGCGGCTCTGCCGCGGCCAGACGCTGCGGCAAATCGGGTAAGACGTCGAGGATCGCCTGTGCCGCAAGTACGGCCAGTTTGTCGTGCAACGACCCGCCGGTCTCATCTGGTGCGATCGCCAGTTCGTACCGTGCGATCATCGGGCCGGTATCGAGCCCCTCGTCCATCTGCATCACCGTGATGCCGGTCACGGCGTCGCCTGCTTCGATCGCACGCTGGATCGGCGCCGCCCCACGCCAACGCGGCAGCAACGACGCGTGCAAATTCACTGCGCCATACCGCGGCCATTCCAGTACTGCCCGCGGCAGAATCAACCCGTAGGCTGCCACCACCAAGACGTCGGGGGGCGGTTCGGCAACGAGCGCCCCCCACGCTTGCGGCGTTTTGAGGGTCACGGGCTGCCAAACCGGCACACCCGCTTCCTGCGCGATCCGTTTCACCGGACTCGGCGTAGGCTTCATCCCCCGTCCGGCAGGTCGGTCGGGCTGGGTAAGCACGAGCGGTACCGCATACCCGGCTGCGACGATCGCGTGCAACGCGCGCGCCGCGAATTCGGGCGTCCCGGCAAATGCCACCCGCTCGATTCGGGCACCGGAATCCCGCGTCATGCCGTGATCCGCGCGCGCTTGGCGAGCTTCGCTTTGATCCGCGACTGCTTGAGCGGAGAGAGGTAATCGACGAACACTTTGCCGTCGAGGTGGTCGATCTCGTGCTGGATGCAGACCGCGAGCAGCCCTTCGGCGTCGAATTCGACCGTCTCGCCGTCGAGCGTGAGCGCCCGCACGGTGACCCGCTCGGCACGCTTCACTTTGTCGTAGATACCCGGGACCGAAAGGCACCCCTCTTCGCTGACCACTTCGCCGTCTTTCGCAACGATCTCCGGGTTGATGAAAGTCTGCAGCTGATCGCGCGTTTCGCTGACATCGACGACGATCACCCGTTTGAGGACATTGACCTGGGTTGCCGCAAGGCCGATGCCGTTCGCTTCGTACATCGTTTCGGCCATATCGGCTGCCAGTTGCCGGATCTCCGGCGTAACATGCTCCACCGCTTCCGCTTTGCGGTGCAAGCGGGGATCGGGGTAATGGAGGATCGGTAGCAGAGCCATCGTTGGGTCTTCCTATTGTCTCAAGAAAAAATTGTTTTAGAATGAGCGCGAAAACACAGGCGCAAAGGACAGGAATGGTTGGCATTATAAAGCGTTACGCGCAGTTGGTCACCGCATTGGCGCTGGTAGCGCCACCCGCGTTCGTGCGCGCGCAGACGGCGGAGGCAGGCGCGCGCGCCGTAGCCGCCCCTACAGCCGCGCCCGCAGTCCAACAGCATCATGAGCGCCCTGCCACACCGCCCCTCACACTGCGCGCCGACGCGCCGGAACTCTATACCGTCCAGCGCGGCGATACGCTGTGGGGGATCGCCCGGCGTTACCTCGACGACCCCTGGCAGTGGCCGACGCTCTGGGGCATGAATCGGGAAGCGATCGCCAATCCCCATCTCATCTATCCGGGCCAAAAATTGTTGCTCGACCGCAGGCAATTGCGCCTGCACATCGCGCAGCCGCTGCTTTATGAAAAGCGTTTCCCGTCGCTTCGTCACGCGCCGCTCGAAGCCGCGATCCCGACGCTTCCGCTCGCTGCGGTCAATCCCTTCCTCACCCGTCCCTTGGTCGTAACACAACGCGAACTCGCAAACGCCGGGCGCGTAATCGGTTTCGAAGAGGGACGGACGCTCGCCGGGCTCTTCGACCGGGCGTTCGCCGTCGGGGTTCCCGAAGAGGCGCGCCACGTGCAACTCTTTCGCCCCGCTGAGCCGATCACCCGGCGCGACGGCAAGACCCTGCTCGGCTTCGAGGCGCGCTATTTGGGTGAAGCCGAAGTCGCGTTCGGTGACGATCCCCGCCAAGGTGCCGTGCTCACGCTCACCAAAACGGTCGCAGAGATTCGTGCGGGGGACCGCGTGCTCGTTCCCGAACCCGAACCGCTGACCAATTTCGTCCCGCACGCGCCGGACCCCGACCTCGACGCCGAAGTGGTCCGTTTTTGGCGTGAGGCGCCGGAAAGCGGCGCGTACGAGGTCGTCTTGCTCGATGCCGGTGAAAACGAAGGGCTGGAGCGCGGCCATGTCGTCTCGCTCTGGCGTGACCGGGGTGCGATTACCGACCCCGAAACGAAGCAACCGGTGCCGTTACCCCCTAAACGGTACGGCGTTGCGATGGTCTTTCGCACCTTCCCGCACTTAGCCTACGCGCTGGTGCTCGAAACCACCGATTCCGTCCGTTTGGGAGACCGCGCGCGCGCGCCATGACGTCGCTCGAAGAAGCCCGTGCCTGGCTCACCCTCACGCTCAACCCCAAGCTCACCGCGGCAAACCTGCGACTGCTGCTGGCGCGCTACGGGTTACCGGAAGAGGTGCTCGCGCAGCCGCGTTCGCGGGTAGCCGCCGAACTGGGCGAAGCGATTGCGGCAGCGCTTGCAACGCCGCCCGCGGAAGCGCTCCTTGACGCGGCGCTCGCGTGGCTGGCGCAACCCAACCACCATTTGCTCACCCTCACCTCGCCCGGGTACCCGAAAACGCTCCTCGATCTGGCTGACCCGCCGCTCGTCCTCTTTGTTGTCGGCAACCCGGCGTTGCTGAACGGCGACGCGCTTGCGATCGTCGGTGCCCGGCGGGCCACCGCAGCGGGCAAAGCCACCGCGCGCGCGTTCGCCGAAGCGCTCGCGCAAGCGGGCGTCACCGTGGTGAGTGGCCTCGCGCAGGGGATCGACGCCGCGGCGCACGAAGGGGCGATTGCCCGCACCGTTGCGGTGATCGGCACCGGCGCTGACCGTGTCTATCCCGCCGCGCATCGCCAACTGGCGCAGCGCATCGCGCAACACGGCGCGATCGTCAGCGAATTTCCACTCGGCACCCCGGCGCTGCCGCACCACTTCCCCCGGCGCAACCGGTTGATCGCGGCACTCGCCCGCGGGACGCTCGTCGTCGAAGCCGCGGTCAATAGCGGCTCGCTCATCACCGCGCGGCTTGCGGCGGAACTGGGGCGCGACGTCTTCGCGATTCCCGGCTCGATCCACAACCCTTTGGCGAAAGGGTGTCACCGCCTGATCCGGGACGGGGCGAAACTGGTCGAGTGTGTCGAAGATATCCTTGAAGAGTGGCGATGGCAAACCCCGCCGCTGCCCTTTACCGCCCATCCTTCCGACACAGCGGCTGGCAACGGCGAAGCAGTCGGGGTCGGTGCGTCTGCTCGGCAGCGCACCCAGCAACCGGAATCAACACACCGGGACGACCCCCTCTGGCAGGCGCTGGGTTTCGACCCGGTGCCGTTCGACGCGCTCGTCGCGCGAACGGGGCTTTCCAGCAGCGAAGTAAGCGCCCGGCTCCTGGAATGGGAGCTCGAAGGGCGGGTTGCGAAACTCCCGGGTGACTGCTACCAACGCCTCTCCTAAACCCAACGCGAACGAACCCATCATCAGGAAACCCATTCATCATGAACGACACCACACCCCCACACGGCAAATGGCTCATCATCGCGGAGAAACCCTCGGTGGCCCAGGACATCGCGCGGGCGCTCGGTGGGTTCCAGCGGCAAAAGGATTACTATGAGTCGGACCTTTACGTGCTCTCCTCAGCCGTTGGCCACCTCCTCGAACTCAAGGCACCGGAAGGGGTCGAACCGAAGCGGGGCAAATGGTCGTTCGCGCACCTTCCTGTTCTGCCCGACCACTTCGACCTGCAACCGATCAAAAAGAGCGAAGACCGCCTGAAACTGCTCCTGCGCCTGGCGAAGCGCAAAGACGTGGTGGGCTTGATCAACGCGTGCGACGCCGGGCGGGAAGGGGAGTTGATCTTTCACTACATCGTCACCTACGGCAAAATCAAAAAGCCGGTGAAACGGCTGTGGCTCCAGTCGATGACGCCGCAAGCGATTCGCGCCGCCTTTGCCGAACTGCGCGACCACGAAGCGCTCACCGGTTTGCGGGAAGCCGCGATTTCGCGTGCCGAGAGCGACTGGTTGATCGGGATCAACGGCACGCGTGCGCTTACGGCGTTCAACTCGAAATCGGGTGGCTTCCAACTCACGCCGGTGGGACGGGTACAGACCCCGACGCTTGCGATGGTGGTCGAACGAGAAAAGGCGATCCGCGCATTCACCCCGCGCCCCTACTGGGAGGTTGAAGCCGAATTCGCGATCGCCTCCGGCACCTACCGCGGCCGCTGGTTCCGCGAATCGTTCCAAAAGGGGGACGACCCGGACGCAACGCCCTACCGGCTGTGGAGTGAAGAAGCAGCGCAGGCGATCGTCGATCGCTGTCGCGGGCAAACCGCCACGGTAGAAGAGCGCAGCAAACCCAGCCAACAGTCGGCGCCGCTCTTGTTCGACCTCACGAGTCTACAACGCGAAGCGAACAGCCGCTTCGGTTTTTCCGCGCGGCAGACGCTGGCGCTCGCGCAAGCGCTCTACGAGCGGCACAAGGTGCTGACCTACCCCCGTACCGACGCGAAAGCGCTCCCCGAAGACATGATCGCGACGGTGCGGGAAACACTGGCTCAGCTCCCGGAGACCTACCAGCCCTTCGCCGACAAGATCCTCGCAAACGGCTGGGTGCGCCCCAACAAACGGATCTTCGACAACAGCAAAGTCTCCGACCACTTCGCGATCATCCCCACTGGCGAGCGCCCCAAACACCTCAACGACGCCGAGGCGAAACTCTTCGACCTGGTGGTGCGCCGCTTCCTTGCGATCTTCTACCCTGCCGCGGAGTACCGCATCACCACCCGCATCAGCCGCGTCGGGGAAGACGCGTTCAAAACCGAAGGCAAAGTTCTGGTGCAGCCCGGCTGGCTCGAAGTCTATGGCAAACAGGGCGAAACGGACGACGAAACCGCAACGGGGACGCTTCCGCCGTTGCTGCCTGGTGAAACTGCGAAGGTTGCGGCGATCGAAGCCAAAGCCCTCACCACGAAACCGCCCGCCCGTTTCACCGAAGCCACCCTCCTTTCCGCGATGGAGAGCGCCGGTAAGCTCGTGGAAGATGAAGCACTGCGCGCTGCGATGGCCGAACGTGGCCTGGGAACGCCTGCGACCCGCGCCCAGATCATCGAAGGGCTGATCCAGGACCACTACCTGATCCGCGACGGACGCGAGCTCATTCCCACTCCGAAGGCCTTTTCTCTGATGACGCTCCTCAAAGGGCTCGGGATCGAACTCTTACGTTCACCGGAATTGACCGGAGAGTGGGAGCACCGCCTGGCCCTCATGGAAAAGCGCGAAATCCCGCGCGACGCCTTCATGGCGTCGATCCGCGAAATGGCCGCCGAGATCGTCGAACGCGCCAGACGGTACGACGCGGAAACGATTCCGGGTGACTACGCCACCCTGAACGCGCCATGCCCGAAGTGCGGGGGCGTCGTCAAAGAGAACTACAAGAAGTTCCAGTGCGAAACGTGCGGCTGGGGTTTCTTCAAGCAGATCGCGGGGCGGGAATTGAGCGCGGACGAAGCCGAAACCCTCATCCGCAATGGACGGGTGGGTCCGCTCGAAGGGTTCCGCAGCAAGCAAGGGCGGCCGTTTACCGCAGAACTCAAACTCGACGAAAACCACGAACCGAAATTCACGTTCGCAAACGAAGAGGAACCACTCGACCCCGAAGCGCAGCGCGAAGCGCTCGCAAACGCCGAGGTGATCGGTCCCTGTCCGAAGTGTGGCGATGCCGTCGTCGTCTGGCAAAACGGCTACCGTTGTCGTAATAACCTCACGCCGCAGCCTACGTGTGACTTTCGCCTTGCGGCGACGATCCTGCAGCAACCGATCGCCCCGGAAATCGCCGCCGAACTGCTGCGGGAAAAGACCACCCGCGTACTCGAAGGGTTCGTTTCGGCGCGGACCCGTCGCCGCTTCAAAGCGCAATTGACGCTCGATCCGACGGGTAAGGTGGGATTTCGCTTTCCGGAGTCAAAAACACCACGCCGCAAGGCCGTAGAGGAGCGCGCTCCAGAGTAGCATACTCGAAACCCCCAGCCCCACGAGCCAATTCGACCAGCGCTGTTTGCGCCGACGGCGGTGCAGGTAGAGCGAAACCGCCTCGGCGATGGAAAAGAGCGACAACAACACCGCCGTGAGGGTCGCGACGATGAAAAACGCCGCTTTCGGGCCGGTGAGGTATTGGACGCAGCGCCCACTGTTGTGGGTGAGTGCCACCAGTTGATCCCAGTCGAAGACGAACCACCAGAGCCCGAACAGAAAGAAAAGCAACCCCACCACGGCAAGCGCTACAGCCGCCCCCTGCGGCGTCGCGGTGGCGGCCGCCCAACCGCGCACCTCGACCCACCAGCTGAGTAACGCCTGCGTCACTGCGAGCCACCAGCCGCGCGGACGCGTCGTCGGCATCTCGGAGCGCGCTCTGCTTACGTTACCAGACGTTACCAGACCAGACAACGAACAGACGCTCACGCCAAGAGGCTGCGCAACATCCACGCCGTCTTTTCGTGGATCTGCAACCGTTGGGTGAGGAGATCGAGCGTCGGCTCGTCGTTGGCGCGTTCCACGGTTGGCACGATCTCGCGCGCCGTCTTACACACCGCCTCGTGCCCGGCAACCAAAATCCGGACCATCTCCTCCGCTTTCGGCACACCGTGGACTTCGGAAAGGCGAGTCAATTTCAGGTACTCCGACATGCTCCCCGGCGCCGGATGACCGAGCGCGCGGATCCGCTCCGCGATCTCGTCGAGTGCGTTCCACAACTCCGTATATTGCTCCATGAACATCGTGTGCAGCGTCTGGAACATCGGGCCGGTGACGTTCCAGTGGAAATTGTGCGTCGTCAAGTAGAGCACGAAGGTATCGGCCAAAAGTTTGGAGAGCCCTTGCGCGATCGCTTGCCGATCTTCCTGCGCGATGCCGATGTCGATTTTCGGTTCCATGATCACTCCTTTTCCGTTTCCTAACGCAACACGTTTCCCAGTTTATACTATAGCAGCACCGCCCCGCAATGCGAGCACGAAAAACCTATCACGACGATAGAGAACCACAGGGTGCTGGCGCGCCGCGTGTCGAATCGTCACTCCGCTGTCGAACTGCGCGTCGTTTCCCAGCACTCTCCCTGACTGGTGAGATAACCGTCCGCCAACGTCCCTGTCCGATGCACACCCGGTAACCCTGCTTCCCAAATCGCTTCGCGCAGCAGATCGACCGCGCGGTGGCGGGGGTAGGTGACCCGCCACGCCAGCACCACCCGGCGGTAGGGTTCGGGCGGTGCGAACGGCCGCACGGCAAGTAGCGGCGACAAGCGGCTGGCGTCGTCGGCCGCCGACGCGGGCAATACCGTGATCCCCAAGCCACTGGCGACCATCAGACGGATCGTCTCCAAGGAACTGCCGGCAAACGGCTCTTCAAGCGGGGATCGACGGACACACTGCGGGCAGATCTCCAACACCTGATCGCGAAAGCAGTTGCCCGGCCCCAAGAGCAACACCGACGCTTCGGCCAACCACGACGCCGGAATCGCTTCATGCACCAACCACGGATGGTCTGCAGGCAACAGCACGCGGAACGGTTCGTCATAGAGCGGTTGCGTGACGATTCCGGGTTCTTCGAACGGCAGCGACAACACCGCGACATCCAACGTCCCGCGCTTCAACGACTCCGCCAACTGGGCCGTGTACCCTTCCTCCAGAATCAGCGGCATCTGTGGCGCTTTTTCCCGCATTTTGGGAACCAGACGGGGAAAGAGGTAGGGACCGATCGTATAGATCGCGCCCACCCGCAACGGCCCCATGAGCGGATCGCGATGCGCTTGCGCGATCTCCTCCAGGCGCTGCACCTCGAAGAGCACCTTTTCGGCCTGCGCCACGACGTCGCGCCCCACTTCGGTGAGCCTCACATCGGCAGCGGTGCGCTCGAAGAGCAACGCGTCCAGCCGTTTTTCCAACTTCTTGATCGCCAACGACAACGTGGGCTGGCTCACACCACACTGCTCCGCCGCGCGTCCGAAATGGCGCGCATGCGCCAGCGCCACCAAGTAGCGCAATTCGTTCAACGTGATGCCCGCCATCGCTTCGCGCTCCTGGAACTCTCCGTACCGAGTAGGATTCTAACCTGCTGGTATGATCACACCACGTTTGTCTGCAAAGGAACGCAATATGGATGGAATCCTGGCCCGTTATCCCCGCACGAACCTTTCCCGGCGCGCGGCAGCGCTCTGGGTCACCGCAGCCGCAGCGCTGTTGCCGCTCTATGCGCACGCTCACCCGCACGCATCCGCGGCACTCACCCCGGCCTTTTTCGGCAGCGACACCCGGCAAGCGACGCTACCCGATTTTGCCGACCTTGCCGAAGCGGTCAAACCCACCGTCGTCAACATTTCGGTGAAAACCACCGTCGAGCGAACCGGCTTTCCCGGCGCGATGCCGTTCCCGTTCGAAGAGGGGGATCCGTTTTACGAATTTTTCCGCCGCTTCGGGATTCCGATGCCGATCGTTCCCAACCCGCACGGCCCGGGGGGCGCCCCCGAAGTGCGGCGTGGCGTGGGTTCAGGCTTCATCATCAGCAGCGACGGCTATATTCTGACCAACGCCCACGTCGTCTCCGATGAAGAGGGGGGTAAGACGGAACTCACCGTGCGCCTTGCCGACGGCCGTGAATTCCCCGCAAAGGTAGTGGGAGTCGACAAACGGACCGACGTCGCAGTGGTCAAAATCGACGCGCAGAATCTCCCCACGGTCCGTTTCGGGGATCCCCAAAAAGCGCGGGTGGGCGAATGGGTGATCGCCGTGGGCGCGCCGTTTGGGCTTGACCAAACGGTCACCGCCGGAATCATCTCCGCGAAATCGCGCCGCTTGCCCGACGAGACCTACGTACCATTTATCCAAACCGACGTCGCGATCAACCCCGGGAACTCCGGTGGACCGCTCTTCAACCTCAAAGGCGAAGTGATCGGCATCAACAGCATGATCTACTCGCGCTCCGGCGGCTATATGGGGATTTCGTTCGCAATCCCCATCGACGTCGCGCTCAAGGTCAAAGACCAACTCATCCAGTACGGTCGAGTGCAGCGCGGCAAACTTGGCGTGGTGATCCAGGGGATGGACGAGGCGCTGGCGCAGAGTTTCGGTCTTGAAAAACCTATCGGCGCACTGGTGACACAAGTCGAGCCGGGGAGCCCCGCTGCCCGCGCCGGAATCGAAGTGGGTGACATCATCGTCGCGGTCGATGGCAGCGAGGTGAAGGATTCGGGTGACTTGCCGCGGATGATCGGCGAACGTCGTCCTGGGGAGAAAGTGGCGATCGGGCTCCTTCGCCAAGGCAAACGGCTCGAAAAAACGGTGACGCTCGCGGAACTCGACGACCCCGATGCGGCACCAACCGCCCAAAGCCCTCACAACGACGCCGCGTTCGGCCTCACCGTGCGCCCGCTCACCCCGCAAGAAGCGAAAAACCGCGGCGTAGAAGGCGGCGTGATCGTCACTGCGGTGAGCGGCGCCGCTGCGCAAGCGGGAATTCAGCCTGGTGACGTCATTTTGGCCGTCAATCAGAAGCGGGTCCAAACGCCAGCCGAGCTCAAAGCGGCGCTCGCCAAAGCGGGCAAACGGGTGGCGTTGCTGATCGACCGTGACGGCATGCGCCTTTTCATCGCGGTAACCCGATAACAAGAGCACCCCCTGCCCATTCGCGCCTCAAGGCAGGGGCCCGTGCCGGCTCTCGGAGCCCGGCACGACCTGAGATACCCCCTGAGCCCACCGGTGGTGGGCCTTTTTGTGGGCAAAAAGGGCTCAAGTTTTTCCGTTGGCAGCCGATAGATTCACTATAATGAGTGCAAACGGCTCTCTGGGAAAGCGCGATGAAACGCAAGATCACACCGACCCAAACCGAAGTCACTTTTTCGCTGGACGAGCAGATCGTCAGCAAAACCGACACGAAAGGGCGTATCACCTATATCAACCGCGTTTTCATGAAGGTTTCTGGTTTCACCGAAGAAGACGCACTGGGCGTACAACACAATCTGGTGCGCCACCCCGATATGCCCAGAGGCGCGTTCAAACACCTCTGGGACACGATCGCGCAGGGTCACGAGTGGTTTGGGTTCGTCAAAAACATCACCAAGGAGGGACACTTTTACTGGGTCTTCGCGAACGTCACGCCCGACTTCGAAGCGGGCCGCATCGTCGGTTACTTTTCGGTGCGTCGCCAGGCACCGCGCGCCGCGATCGCGGTGATCGAACCCCTCTACGCCGAGATGCGCCGCATCGAACAGGAAGCGGGCGCGGCAAAAGCGTGCGACGCGTCGCTTGCATGGCTCACTGCGCACCTTGCGGAAAAGGGCCACACCTATGAGTCGTTTGTCCTCAACCTCTTCCAGTCGCACCCCAATGCGTAAGGAGTCCCAACCATGAG
Source organism: Hydrogenophilus hirschii (assembly GCF_054656675.1). Taxonomy (NCBI): domain Bacteria; kingdom Pseudomonadati; phylum Pseudomonadota; class Hydrogenophilia; order Hydrogenophilales; family Hydrogenophilaceae; genus Hydrogenophilus; species Hydrogenophilus hirschii. Next base: position 206,903 of record NZ_BAAHXQ010000003.1, on the reverse strand, counting down.
CGAGCTTGATCTCATCGAAAAACCGACGAGTCACGTCAGCGCGCATATTCCGTTCCTGCTGCAACGGATCAAATTCACCCTGGTTGGTCTCGTGTTGTTCATCTGGGCGATGGCGGGTTACTCACTCGTGGTGAACGGTCCGAAAATTCCCAATATCGTTGCGCCGTTCGTCACTGCGCTTTTGGCGTTTTTCGCCTACCGCTCGATCGTGCAGCCTTTCGTCACCCTTGGCAAAATCGCCGCGATGCTGCACGAAGTGAAAAAAGGGCATTTCAGCCGCCGCATCACCCATACCAAGGGGCTCGGTGAGGTCGGGAAAGTGGCGTGGGAACTCAACGAGTTCCTCGATATCGTCGAAGCCTACTTCAAAGAGGTCACCATCTGTTTCCGCCGCGCGCAGCAAGAGGACTTCGCCCGCAAAGCGTTCGTGGCCGGGATGCCCGGCGAATTTGCGGTCTCGATGCACGCGATCAACGAAGCGCTCGACGCGATGCAACAAGCCGCGGAGTTTTCGCGCAAAAATCGCCTGATGAGCGAACTCCACCACCTCAACACCGGCAATCTTCTGAAAAACCTGGCAGGGAACCTGAGCGATCTGGTGGCGGTCGGCAACGAAATGGACGGCGTCTTGAAACTCGCGCAACAGAACGAAGCGGGTGCGGCACAGAGCCAACAGTCGGTACGTGCTATTGCCGAAACACTCACCGAGATCACCAACCGCATGACCGAAACCGCACAAACCGCAAAACAGCTCGAAGCCTCCAGCACCCAGATCGACAAAGCGGTGCAGTTGATCGCGGATATCACCGAGCAGACCAACCTCTTGGCGCTGAATGCCGCGATCGAAGCCGCACGCGCGGGCGAGATGGGGCGCGGCTTTGCGGTGGTTGCAGACGAAGTGCGCAAACTCGCAGAACGCACCCGCAAAGCCACCGAGGAGATCGGGCAGGTGATGAGCGGGTTACGCAGCGAAGTCGACGCGATGGTCACGCAAACGCTGGCCCTCTCAGAGGCCGCGCAACAGGTTGCGGGCAAAGTCACCGGCTTCGAGGCCCAATTCGACGAGGTGGCAAAAAGCGCGAAAGAGACGATCGCGGCGCTCACCAAAGCGAAAGACCTGGCGTTTGCAAGCCTCGTGAAGCTCGACCATGTGATCTATATGCAACGCGGCTACGTCGCGGTGGAGAGAAACAGCGAAGGGGAAGAGGCGCAAGCGGTTCTGGTCGACCACCACAACTGCCGCTTGGGCAAATGGTACTACGAAGGGCACGGCAAAGCCGCGTTTTCCCATCTGCCCGCGTACCGCGAACTCGAAGGGCCGCACCAACAGGTCCACAGTGGTGTGCGCGCGGCGATCACGCAAGCGAAGCAAGATTGGCTCCACGACGATTCGATCCTGCAGGCGATCGTCGCCGGGATGCGCCAAGCCGAAACCGGCAGCCAGCAGGTGATCCGCTTGATCGGGGAGATGATGGCGCAGAAGTACGCCGCACCCGCCAGAACGGCGCAGCGCGCTTCCACCCCGACGCGCCTGCGGGGCCGCAACGCAACCACCGCGTGAGCACACGCAGCGCCGCCAAACAGGATGCCCATACGCCGAAAAGTGTGGGCACCCCTGTGCAAAGATCGTCTATAATTACTCTCTGATTGACCAACCCGATAGGAGATGAACCATGAAACGCATCGCATGGATCACAGCGCTCACGCTCTGTACTGCTGCGGCACACGCCGACGCGCTCAAACCGGAAGACAAAGTGAAATTCCGCCAGGCCAGCTACACCACCATGGCCTGGAACATGGGCAAAATCAAAGCGATGGTCGTTGATGGCACGATGCCGTTCAGCCAGACGCAGGTCTCTGCAGCCGCGAACGTGATCGCCGCGATCGCCAATTCCGGTATGGGCGCGCTCTATTCGCCCGATACGCTGGGCGTTGTCGGCTTCAAGAAGTCGCGCCTCAAGGAGAATTTCTTCCAAGAGCAGGACGAAGTGCGGAAAATCGCGACCAATTTCGTCGAGCAAGCGAACAAACTCGCCGAAGTGGCGGCAATGGGTGACAAAGACGAAATCAAAGCGCAGTTTGGTGAAGTCGGCAAAGCCTGCAAAGCCTGCCACGAAAAATTCCGCGAAGAGGAGTAACCCACCGTTTTGGCGCGGCGGTGATCGCCCACGGGTAGAAACGAAGCGATCACCGGGTAGCGCTCACCATTCGGGCGCCGCAACCGGCGCCACTTCTGGGGCGGGGATCCAAACCCCGCTCGCCACAAGCGCGGCAGCAATCCCCACCGCAATCGCAAAGCTTGCCCGTACCCAATAGGCTTTCGTGTGCCACACCACCGCAAAGGGTAGAGTTGTTGCGTCGTGCGACGCCGCCGATGCGTCCTGCGACGCGGCGGTGGCCTCTAGTCGTGCGGCCTTGACCTCATGCGGCGTTGCCAAACGATAGCCGGTGATCATCGGCCGCACAAGGTCTTCGCGTTTGACCACGCGGTAAAAGAGGATTGCGGTGAGGTGCAGCGCGACGAGCGCGATCAGCACCGGTTCGAGTTGGCGGTGCCAACTCGTGAGCGCGAGCTGCGTCGCTTCGCTGACCAAGCGCGCGAGCGGCCCACGAAACGCGATCTCGTCATAGGAAAAGAGCCCAAGCACCGCTTGGCTTCCGAACACGGCGAGCATCGCGACCACCGAGAGCGCCCCCAACGGGTTGTGGCCGATCCCGTACCAGGCTCCTTGGAGATAGGCACGAATCGCCGCAGGCCCTTTGACGAACTGGGAAAAACGCGCGGTCTCTGGCCCAATCACCCCCCAAAGCAGGCGAAACGCGATCAACCCGCAGATCGCGACACCGAACCGACCGTGCCAAACCATCGCGTTGCCGCCCAACTTCACCGAGACGAACGCGCCGACGACGCACGCAACCAGCGCCCAGTGAAAGAGGCGCAGCAGCGGATCCCAGACGGGGATTGGGGTTTGGTTTTGCGACATACTTCTGCCTCCTACCAAGGTTATCCTGTGCTAACCGAGAGTTATCCTGAGCGGCTCCGAGTCGAAGACCGCACGGTTTCTAACCCGCCAACGCCCGCGCGCTCGGCGTCTGCGCGGCGATCACGCCATCGAGCGGGCCGGCGTAGAGGAGCCGCCCGCCATCACGCCCGCCCGCGGGTCCGAGTTCGATGAACCAGTCGGCCTCTTGCCAGACGTCGCGGTCGTGTTCGATCACCACCACGGTGTGGCCGGCATCGACCAGGCGGTGGAGCACGGGCAGAAGGAGCGCGACATCGGCAATGTGGAGCCCAACCGTCGGTTCGTCGAAGAGGTAGAGTGTTGGCCGTGCCGCTCGGTTCCCCAATTCCGCGACCAGTTTGAGGCGTTGCGCTTCGCCCCCCGAAAGGGTCGCGCTCGTCTGCCCAAGCCGCAGGTAGCCCAACCCCACTTCGGTCATCAGGCGCAACGGCTCGGCGATCTTCGGGTGGGCTGCGAAGAAGGTGGCCGCCTCTTCGGCGGTCATCATGAGCACCTCGGCGATGGTCTTGCCGCGATAGCGCACCGCAAGCGCGTCGCTGCGGTAGCGGCTGCCGCCGCACGCATCGCACGGTTCGCGCACCGTCGGCAGAAAGGCCATCTCCGCGGCGACCCAGCCGTTGCCGTTGCACACCGGGCACCGCCCTTCGCCGCTGTTGAACGAGAAGAAAGCGGCGCGGTAGCCGCGCGCTTTCGCTTCGGGCGTCGCAGCGAAGAGGGCGCGGATCGGGTCGAAACATTTGAGGTAGGTGGCGGGGCAGGAGCGGCTGGTCTTGCCGATCGGGCTTTGATCGACGACGACGAGTCGTGCCACCGCGTCGGCGTTGTCCACCGCGCGGCAGCCAACGGGGCGGCGAGCGGTGAGCGAGGCAGCAAGCACCTCATGCACCAGCGTCGATTTGCCCGACCCCGAAACGCCAGCGACCACCGTGAGGCGATTGAGCGGGATCGCGACGTCGAAACCGGTGAGGTTGTTCGCACATGCGCCGCGCACGGTGAGCCACGCGGTAGGCGGGGCGCGCGGCGGCACCAGGCGGTGGGGGATTCCGTCGCGCAGCATCCGGCCGGTGAGCGATTCGGGGTGGTTCCGGATCGCTTCTGGTGGGCCGCTCGCGACCACTTCGCCGCCGTGTTCGCCTGCCCCCGGGCCAAGGTCGATCACCCAGTCGGCGCTTTCGATCACCCGCGCGTCGTGTTCGACCACCACCACCGTCGCCCCTTGATCGCGCAGCCGTTTGAGCACAGCGATGAGGCGCGCGTCGTCTTGGGGATGGAGCCCGATCGTCGGCTCATCGAGGATGTAGGCGACACCGGTCAGTTGCACCCCCAGTTGCGCCGCGAGGCGGATCCGCTGCGCTTCGCCACCGGAGAGGGTTGGCGCGGCGCGGTCGAGCGTGAGGTAGCTGACGCCGACGTCGTCGAGCAGCTGCAGCCGCGCGCGCAACCCGGGAAGGAGCTCGGCTACGATCGCCGCAGACGCAGACGCCCGCCAATGCGCTTCTTGGGCGTCGAGCCACGCCGCCACTTCGGCGATCGTCATCCGTTCGAGCGCTTCCCAACGGAGTCCCGCCACCGTTACCGCGCGCGCCGCCGGGTTCAAGCGGCTGCCGTGGCACGCCGGGCAGGGGCGGTTCGCATCGACGTGTTTCGTCTCCCACTCCACCGCTTCGGCAAAGGAGCGGGGCTGACCGTCGTCGCTCTCGCCACGCCCCCCCACCAAGAGCCGCCCGGTTCCGAGACACTCTGGGCACCAACCAAGCGGCGAATGGTTGGAAAAGAGGCGGGGATCCAGTGGCGGCAGCGCGTCACCGCACGCGGGACAGACCGCGTGCGCGCTCACCACTTGCCACGTGCCTGCGACGCGCACCTTCGCCCAGCCGTCGGCCAACCGCCACGCGGCGGCGATCGCCCGCGCCAGTTCCGGTTCGGTGCGGGGGCGGCGCGCCACCGGCAGGTCGATCTCGTGCTCGCGGTAGCGATCGGGCCGCTGCCACGGATGGGTGGGCCGTTCCTCGCCGTCGACGAAGAGCGTTTCGTACCCGCGCGCCGCAGCCCAATCGGCGAGATCCTGATAGACCCCTTTGCGCCTGCGCACGAGCGCGGCGCAGACGACCTCGGGCGGCGCGCCACTTTGCCACAGCGCTTCCGCCCACGCTTCGGCGGAGCGAACCGCGGCCGGGACGTTACATTTCGGGCACTGGGGCACGCCCAGTTTGGTCCATAACAGGCGCAGGAATGGGGAGAGTTCGGTGAGGGTAGCGACCGTGCTTTTCCAGCCGCCGCGGCTCGTGCGCTGTTCGATCGCCGCGGTGGGGGGTAACCCCGTGAGCCGATCGACCGCGGGCGGGGGCGGCGGCTGAACGAACTGCCGCGCGTAGGCATCGAGCGCCAACAGGTAGCGGCGCTGTCCTTCGGCGAAGAGGATATCGAACGCGAGCGTCGATTTCCCCGAACCGGAGCGGCCGGTGATCACGGTGAAGCGCCCGTGCGGGATCGTGACGTCGATCCCTTTGAGGTTGTGTTCGTGCGCGCCGATCACCGCGATCGCCGAGGGGGGTGCCGAGGGTGGGAGTACCGAAACGTGTCGCGTCGTCTCATCCGCTGGTGCGGGCAGCGCAGCCGCGACGGAAGAAGGGTGTGAAACGGCGCCCGTGTACGGCGCAGGCGCTTCGGCAACGTGCCGCAGTTGGGGGTCGTTCGCCTCTTTCCCCGATGCTGCCGCCTCGATGCCAGCGGGGGTAGTGGTTCGTGTTGCCAGCGGAGATGGGGAATGGGCCGCGCCGCGCAAAGCAGCTGCGGTTGCGGTCGTTGCCGCCGCGAGTTGCGCAGGCGGCCCCGCGAAGACCAGCCGTCCACCCGCTTCACCCCCTTCGGGGCCCAATTCGATCACCCAGTCGGCCGCAGCGATCACCTCGCGATGGTGTTCGACCACCACCACCGCGTTCCCCTCTGCGGTGCGGGCGCGCAAAAAGGCCAGGAGTTGCGCTACTTCGGCTTCGTGCAGCCCTGTGGTTGGCTCGTCGAGTACGATCAAACGTCGATTATGCGCTTCGGGCGCGCGCTTCGCCGCCCCCTTTTCGGCGGCGAGCGCCGCCGCGAGTTTCAAGCGTTGCGCTTCGCCGCCCGCCAAAGTCGGCGTCGGTTGCCCGAGCCGCAGATACCCCAAACCCAACGCCGCCAGGTGCGCGAACGGCGGGACGAGCTTATTCCCCACCGGGTCGGTCGCCAAACGCGCGATCGCCTCATCGACGGTCATCGCCAACCATTCGGCGACGTTCGCCCCCAGCCAGGTCACCTGCAGCACTTCACTGCGAAAGCGCTTGCCGTCGCACACCGGACATTTGAGGTAGACGTCGGCCAAGAACTGCATCTCGATCCGGGTGTACCCCGCGCCTTGGCACGCCGGGCAGCGACCGGCACCGCTGTTGAACGAGAACGCGGCGGCGTTGAGCCCCTGTTGCCGCGCTGCGTCGCTCTGGGCAAACGCTTTGCGAAAGCCGTCCCAAACCCCGAGCACCGTGACCGGAACCGAGCGGGCGCTTTTGGCAAGCGGCGATTGGTCGACCCACAGCACTTCGGCAATCGGCAACGGAATGGCAGGGTCGGGTCCGCGTTCGGTTCGCCCGTCCCAGTCGGCGGTGAGGGTTACCCCGTCGGGAAGCGGCAACCCGGCCAACGCGGCGGTCACTGCGGGAACCAGCGCCTCCTCGACGAGCGTCGATTTACCGGAACCGGAAACCCCGGCGATCACCGTGAGACCCGTCAGAGGCAGGGTCACGGAGAAATCGCGCAGATTGTGCCGTTCGCGAACCGAAAGGGTCAGGGTCGGCGCAGCGGGTTTGGCGCGTCCATTCGGCACGGTTTGGGATTCGACAACGGCAGCAGGGGGTGCGGAAAGCTTGCCGCGCACAGGTGACTCCGCGTCAGGGACACAGGAAGGCGGTGCGGCGTGTGTTGCGGAGGCAACAGCGTTTCGATCGGCTGCCCACCGTTCGTGCCATCGGCGCAGATAGCGGCCAGTAAGTGAAGTCGGATGGGCAGCGAGCGCGCTGGGCGGCCCAGCGAAGACGAGCGAACCGCCACGTTCGCCCGATCCTGGCCCGAGGTCGACCACCCAATCGGCCGCAGCGATCACTTGCGGGTCGTGTTCGATCACCACCACGGTGTTGCCCAGCGCGACGAGCCGCCGCATCGCAGCGATCACGCGATCGACGTCGCGGGCGTGCAACCCCGCAGTGGGTTCTTCCAAGACGAACAGGGTTTGCGTCAGCTCGACGCCCAGCGCCGTGGTGAGCCGTATCCGCTGCAGTTCGCCGCCGGAAAGCGTCCGTGCGGCGCGTGCGAGCGTCAGATAGCCCAGCCCCACTTCGTCGAGGTAACGGAGCCGTTCGCGCGCCGCTTCCCACGCCAGCCGCACGCCGCGGGGCCAGGTGGCGACGGGAAGCGTTTCCCAGAACGCGCGTGCGTCACGCACCGCCCATTCGCGAAACGCCGCGATCGTCGTGCCAGCCAACCGCCAAGCGAGCGCCGCGGGGGTGAGCCGCGTGCCGTGGCACGCCGGGCAACGGCGCGGCGAACGGTAGCGCGACAGCAGCACCCGCATGGGCATCTTATAGCTGCGGCTTTCCAGCCATTCGAAATAGCGGCGCACGCCGTACCAGTGTTTCGGCCAACTGTGCTCCCAGCTGACCCACTCCGGGTCGCCCTCGATCACCCAGCGGCGCGCCGCTTCGGGAAGCGCCGCCCACGGCACATCCAAAGGGATCCCGCGGGCACGGGCAAACTGTTCCAGTTCCGTTTGGCACTGCTGCGATTCGCCGCTCTGCCACGGGCGGATCGCGCCGTCGGCCAGCGTGCGCGACGGGTCGGGAATCACTTTGTCCCAGTCGATCTCGAGGAGGTCGCCAAATCCGCGGCAGGTGGGACATGCGCCCAGCGGGTTGTTGTAGGAAAAGAGCGCCGGGGTCGCGCGCGGCGCTGCTTCGCCACACCGCGGGCAACACGCGTCGGTGAGCGAAACGAACCAGACCCCGTCACGGAGCGGCTCCCAACAGGGGGGCGGTTCCCCTTCGCTTGCGCTCAGCGCAGCAACGGCGTCCCAACGAGCGATGAGCACGACGCCCGTGCCGCTGCGCGCCGACGCGGCGGTCACCGCGGCGACGAACCGCTCTCGTTCGTCCGCATGAAAGCGCAACCGGTCGCTCACCACCCACCACACCGCCCCCTTTTCGTGTGGGGTGGCGCCCAATACGCGTGAAAAGCCCTGCGCGGCGAGCCCGCGCCATGCCGCTTCGGGCGACCAATTCGCCGGAACGAGGAGCGGCCAGGCGATCGCGACACGCTCTCCCGCCGCACGCCCATTTTTCCCTGCGTTCCCTGTTTCTTCCCCAACGTTCCCTGCGTCGGGTGTCCGAAACTGCTCGGTACACCACGACCAGACCGCGTGTGCGTCGGCGAAACGCACTGCGTCACAATCGCAACGGGGACAGCGCCACGTGGCCGCTTGCGCCCAGATCACCTTCAGGAGGTCGTCGATTTCGGTGAGCGTGCCCACCGTCGCCCGCGAAGTGCGTACCGCGCCCCCCGCTTCGATGCGCACCGCCGGCAGGATCCCTTCCACTGCATCCACGTCCGGCGGGTCGAGCCGTTCGAAAAATTGCCGCGCGTACGGGGAAAAGGTTTCGACGTAGCGCCGCTGCCCTTCGGCGTAGAGGATTTCGAGCGCCAGCGACGATTTACCCGCCCCCGAAACGCCGGTGATCGCGACCAGCCGCCCGGTGGGAACGGTGACGGTAAGCTCTTTGAGGTTGTTCTGTCGCGCCCCGATCACCCGGATCATGCGCACATCCATCCGACGATCCGCCGTGTGGTTTTGCTGAACTCCACCCCGAGTTCGATCACCCGCGTCACACCCGGCGCGGCGCGATACGCAGCGGCGTAGTCGCGCGCACGAAGCTGCGCCAGCGCCGCCCCCGTTGCGCTTTCGCCTGCCACCACCTTGAATTCGACCACCCAGACGGTCGCACCCGCCTGGATCACCAGGTCGACCCGACCATCACGGGTGTGCGCTTCGGCCAGCAACCGCACGCCAGTGCTTGCCAGAAAGCTGTAGAAAAGGCTTGCGTAGTAGGCTTCGAGGTGACCCAGCGGGTACTGCCAGTCATAGGGAATTTGCGCGAAAAGGTGGTCGAACTCGGCCCGCAGCGTCTCGCTGTCGCCTTCACGCAACGCCCGCAGCACGTTGAGCGTCGCTTCCACTTCGTGGCGGTGGGGCAGAAGCGCATCCAACAACGCTTCGTTCAACGCCACCCGCACCTCTTGGTTGGGAATGGCCAACTCGTAAAGGAGTTGCCCCGCTTCCTCCACTTTACGGGCAATCGTCAAATAGCCGGTCTGCCACAAGAGCGTCTCGCTTGGCATCGTCCCGACGTCGAAGCTACCCAGCAGCTGGTGGGTGGCGTAGGTGCGCTCCAGTTGTGGTGTGAAAAAGCCGCGCGCTGTGAGGAGCTCGATCAAAAAGGTCGGCGTTGCGGTTTCGAACCACCACGGGCGATATTCGCGCTTGGCCAAGCAAAGGAGCACGTCGAACGGGTTATAGACCCGCTCGGTGCCGCCCCACCAGTAGCCGTTGTACCATAAGCGCACCCGTTCGCGGTCGAGCGGCTTGCCGTCTGCCGCGGCGGCGGCAAACTCGGGCGCAAAGACAGTGTCGAGGTCGGCGTCGGTGTAGCCACAGATCGCCGCAAAGTCGTCATCGACCGTGATGTCGTTGAGGTTGTTGAGCCCGGAAAAGAGCGAGACTTGGCTGAATTTGGAGACCCCGGTGAGGAAGACGAAACGGAGGTTCTCTGCAGCGTCCTTGAGCACGCTATAGAGGTCGCGCAGGATCGCACGGTGCACCGCCGCTTGCTCAGGATCGTTGATCGCGTCGAGGATCGGTTTGTCGTATTCATCCACCAGCACCACCACCGGCGCGCCGTGCTGGTTCGCGGCGCGTTCGATGAGCTCCATGAGCGCAAGCCCCGGTTGCGGCCATTGCGGCGCATCACCGAGTCCTAGCTGTTGTGCGTTGCGCTTGAGTTGATAGCGGATCACCGCATCGACCGCCGCTTCGTTCGCGAACGAACCGGTCCCGAACGAAAGGCGAATCACCGGATAGCGTTTGCGCCAGTCCCAATGATCCGCAAGGTAGAGCGCTTCGCGCGGCGCGCTGCCGTCTCGCCCATCATGCGCCGCGAAGAGTTCGCGCTGCCCGGAAAAGGCGCATGCGATCGTGTCGAGCAGCAACGACTTGCCAAAGCGCCGCGGACGGGAAAGAAAATAGTACTTGCCGCCGCTTTCCACCATGCGTGCCAAAAATGGGGTCTTATCGACGTAGTAGTACCCTTCCCGGCGGATCTGCGTGAAACTCTGGATGCCGATCGGCAGTTTCTTATCCATCCTCATCTCCCGGTATAGTCGCGATACCACGCCACGAACCGCGCCACCCCTTCGGCAACCGGCGTTTGCGGCGTGTACCCCGTGAGCCGCTCGAGCAGCGAACAGTCGGCCCACGTTGCCGGGACATCGCCCTTTTGCATGGGGAGGTAGCGGCGAACCGCCTTTTTCCCGAGCGCTTTTTCGAGGGCATCGACGAAATCCAACAGCCGCACCGGTTGCGAATTGCCGATATTGACCACCCGCCATGGCGCAACCGGGCTCAGCGTATCGCCAGGAATCGGCTGCCAACCGTGTTCTTCGGTACGCGCCGAAGGGGGGGGTGGCGGCACGTCGACCAGCAAGCAGATCGCGCGCACCAGGTCGTCGATATAGGTGAAATCGCGGTACATCTCACCGTGGTTGTAGATCTCGATCGGCGTGCCGTCGAGAATGCCGCGGGTGAATTTGAAGAGCGCCATATCGGGCCGACCCCACGGACCATAGACGGTGAAGAAGCGAAAAAGGGTGGTGGGAAGCTGCCACAGGTGCGCGTAGGCGTGCGCCATCGCTTCGTTCGCCTTTTTGGTCGCGGCGTAGAGGGTGAGCGGCGTTTCGGTCGGCTGGGTTTCGACGAACGGCATCTCGCGGTTCGCGCCATAGACGCTGCTTGTAGACGCCAGCAACAGGTGCTTGGGCTGCACCCGTTTTGCCGCTTCCAAAAGGTGAAACGTGCCCACCAGGTTCGCGTCGATATACGCACGCGGATTTTCCAAGCTGTAACGCACCCCGGCCTGCGCGGCCAAATGGACGATCACCTCAGGCTGCGCCGCATCCACTGCGCGATCCAACGCCGTCTGATCCTCGAGCAGCGCTTCCACCGCGGTGAACGCCGGGTATGCGGTAAGGCGTGCGTGGCGGCGGCGTTTCAGCGCTACGTCGTAATAGTCGGTCAGTCCGTCGAAGCCGGTGACCGTATGGCCCGCTTCGAGCAACTGCTGCGCCAAGTGAAAACCGATGAAACCGGCCGTTCCGGTAATGAAAAAACGCATTTCTTCCCTTTGCCCTCAACTGCTTTCGACCAATCGACCCAACCCCTCTCGAACCGTACGCCAGGATCAGCGCGCCACGTCGTGAAAATAACGGACCTTGCACCTGGGGTCGAGCGTTTCGACCACCTCCGGCGGCAAGCGTTCCGGTGGCACCGCTTCAGCGATGGTCACGTCGGGAACCGTCGTGAGGTCGATCGCAACCAGTTCGCTGCGCGGCGTTTCGGGCTCATAGAGCAGCACCCACGGGCGCAACGGATCCCGGGGGCTATTGCGCAACACCAACCCCACCGCGTCGTTGGAAAGACGAACGAAGGTACCGGGTGGATAGACGCCGATCATCTTCACGAAGACGGCGAAGAGCGCCTCGTCCCATGCCTCCTTTTCGTGGCGGAAGAGCCACGCCACCGCTTTCGCGGGCGGCAATGGGCGAATTCCAGGAATCGGGTTGCAGAGATTGTCGAAGCGGTTCGCCAACCCGACGATCTGCGCCGCGAGCGGCACCGCATCGCCCGCCAAGCCATCGGGAAACCCTTTCCCGTCGATGCGCTCGTGGTGCGCGCGAACCCAAAGACGGATCTCGTCGGCTATTCCCGGGATTTCGGCCAACCATTCCGCCCCATACACCGGATGGAGGCGATAGAGCTGCTCTTCGGCGCGGCTGCGCTGGGTATTGTAGAGGACGCTCGTGGGAATGCGCGCTTTGCCGATATCGTGCAGCAGCGCTGCGGTGCCCACCGCCTCGATCTGTGCCTGATCGAACCCCATGCGATGCGCGAGCATCTGCGCCACCACCATCGTGTTGAGCGCATGGCCTGTTGCCCCCTCGTCGTGCGCATGCTCGGCGATGAGCTGCAATACCACCTCCGCTTGTGGGGTGAACCGCGCCGCGGCCTCGGCAGCCACAGTGCGCGCCAACCGCGCGCCGTCGGGTTGTCCGCGGTCGATTGCGGCAAGCGCCGCTCGGGTGCGTTCGGTGGTTGCCTGGTAGGCCTCTTGGCAGCGGGCCAACGTTCGGCGCATCGCCACCACCGCTTCGTGCTGTTTGCGTTTGGCGGCCCGTTGCGCCGCGATCTGCGCCCGAACCTTCTCGACATTGGCTACCGCTTGCTGCGATTCGCCAGCCGGCTGCGCGGTTCCCTTTGCTGGGGGCTGCAGCGGCGGTACCCGGCTCTTTTTGGGGTTCCACCGCACCTTCGTCAACCCCAACGCTTTGAGTTCGGCCAACTGCGCCTCGTCTTTGATCGTGAATGCGTTGAACCAGAAGGGATGGTCGAGCCACGGAAGATCGAGCTCGATATGCACCCCCGGGCGCAACTGCTCCAGCGAAACTTCGGGTAACGGATCACGACGTTCGCGCACGCGATTTCAACCTTTGTTATATACTTTGGCAAAGAAAAAAGAGGGTAACGGCTTGAGCACGAAGCATAACAAAAACGGGGCGACTGAGGAGGAGTTGCGGCCGATCATCGCCCGGCTGATCGAGCGCTTCGGCACGCGTTTGAGTGGCGATGCGCTGCGCGAAGTCTACTACGACGCGCGGGGCTTGCCTGTACCGCCAACGCCGGCAACCCCGGTACTCCTCCACGCGCTGGCAAAGCTCCTGCCTGGCGATCCCCCCGAGATCGCGCGCCACCTGAAAATCGCCCACGACGCGCTCGCCAAACGCAACTACACCGCCGCGCAACCCGCGCTCGAACGGGCGGCCGAATGGTTTCTGGCCAACGAGCCGGAACATCCCCATTCCGTTTCTGCGACCACGGCTCCAGCGCCACAGCCTGCCGCGTTCGACCGCGAATTCAACGCCCTCTTTGCTGCGGTGATCCGCGAACTCTTTCTCCCGTTCCTCAATCCCGACGGCGATCTCCACGAAATCGCGGTTTCGCTGTTGCAGCGCCTCGATGCGGAACCTTTGACTGCGGAACTCGCGCTCGAGCTGAAACTGTTCATCGAAGCCGCTGCACCGATCGCGATCGCGGTAAGCGACCATGCGCGCGACCTCACGCGGCTGGTCGAATTGATGTTGCGCCATCTCGACAATTTCGTGCTCGAAGCGGAATTGGCTCGGCAACAGGTCAAATTCATCCGCGACGCGCTTGCGCGGATGCACGAAGCGGGCATTTTGGAGGAGGCGAGCGAACGGCTCGAACAATTGATCGACGCGCAACGCCAGGTGATCGACGAACGGCGCAAAGCCGAAGTGGAGATCCGCGAACTCCTCTCCGTCGTGATCGAACGGCTTGCGTCGTTTTCGAGCGACAGCGGTCAGTACGCCGACGAACTCAAGCAAACGGTTGCCAAAGTTCAGCAGGCAAAAACCCTCACCGAACTGCGCGACGTATTGGTGCAAACGGTTGAACGCACTCAGTTCATGCACCACTCTTCTGCGCAGATTTCGCAAACGGCACAGCGCATCCAGCAAGAGCTGTTGGCGACGCGCGAACGGATGGAGCGGCTCGAACAAGAGCTGCGCGAATTGTCGCAACAGACGGTGAGCGACCCGCTCACGGGCCTGATGAACCGCCGCGGTTTGGAAAATTTCTGGCACCGCGAAAAAGCGCGTGCGCTCCGCTTACAGACGCCGCTCTCGCTCGCGGTGCTCGACCTCGACAATTTCAAGAAATTCAACGATACCTTCGGTCATCTGGCCGGAGACCGGGCGTTACAGCACCTGGCCGCGATCGCGAAACGCTATCTGCGTCCGCAGGATGGCATCGCCCGTTGGGGGGGCAAAGAGTTCGTGATCGTCTTTCCCGAAACCGATCGCTCCGTGGCCGAGCGGGTAGTCCTACGCCTGCAGCGGGAGCTGACCAAATCGCTCTTTTTTTACGACGATCGCCACCACGTGATCACCTTCAGCGCTGGCGTCGCCGAATGGCTAGGTGACGGCGAAACGCTCGAACAGCTGGTCGCCCGCGCCGACGAAGCGCTCTACACCGCGAAACGCGCGGGCAAGAACCGGGTCGTGGCCGCACGTCCATCATAAACCGTCCCTGCTCTTGCCATAAGCAGGCGGCAGGGTGTGCGACACGGCACACCCCCTGTAACGCACCCGAGACGGCTCAACCGAAACGGCCGGTGAGGTAGTCTTCGGTCTGTTTCTTTTTCGGGCGGACGAAGATCTCGTCCGTCGGGCCGAACTCGACCAGTTCCCCCAAATACATGAACGCGGTGTAATCGGAGATCCGTGCCGCTTGTTGCATGTTGTGGGTCACGATCAGAATCGTCACCCGGTCGCGCAGTTCGGTCACCAGCTCTTCGATCGACGCGGTCGCAATCGGATCGAGCGCCGACGTGGGCTCGTCGAGCAGCAAAATCTCCGGTTCCGCCGCAAGCGCCCGCGCGATGCAGAGCCGCTGCTGCTGTCCGCCGGAAAGCGACGTGCCCAACGCATCCAACCGGTCTTTCACTTCGTCCCACAATGCCGCCGCTTTGAGCGCCGCTTCCACCCGGTCCGCGATTTCGGTGCGGTTTTTCATGCCACGGACCGTCAAACCATACGCGACGTTGTCGAAGATCGATTTCGGAAACGGGTTGGGGTTCTGAAACACCATCGCCACCCGCATGCGGATCTCGATCGGGTCGACTTCGGGCGAAACCAGGTTGATGTCGTCCGGATAGAGACGGATTTCACCAACATAGCGGTTGCCCGGGTAGAGGTCGTGCATGCGGTTGAAGCTGCGCAGGAAAGTCGATTTCCCGCACCCCGAAGGGCCGATCAGCGCCGTCACCCGTTTTTCCGCAACGGGCATGTTGAGGTCTTTGAGCGCATGGTGCGCGCCGTAGTAGAAGTGGAACCCTTTGGCTTGCGCTTTCACCGGCGCGTCGAGTGTTACCCGGGTGGCTTCATGAACGATGCGTTGTGGTTGATCCATGGTGCTTTACCAAGTGAGATTGCGACGAATACGGTACCGGAGCCAGATCGCCAGACCATTCATCAGGAGCGTGGCGACGATGATCACGATCCCCACCCCAGCCGCAAGCGAATGGAACTCAGACTGTGGTCGGGAAAGCCAGTTGAACATCTGGATGGGCAGTACAGTAAATGGGGAAAAGAGCCAGTCGAAAGGCCCTGCGGGAGGATCGCCAGCGAAGGGCATCGGCGGCAGGAACGCGATGAAGGTGAGTGCCCCGATCGTGATCACCGGCGCCGTTTCGCCGATCGCGCGCGCCATTCCGATGATCACCCCGGTCAGGATCCCGCCCGACGCGTACGGGACCAAATGGTCGGAAACCACCTGCCACCGGGTAGCGCCCAACGCGTACGCCGCCTCTTTGATGTGCTGGGGAATCGCGCGCAACGCTTCACGCGTCGCGACGATTACCACCGGCAGGATCATCAACGCGAGCGTCAGCCCCGCGGTGAGAATGCTTTGCCCGAAGTCGAGGATATAGACGAAGAGACCCAGCGCGAGTAACCCATAGACGATCGACGGCACTGCGGCCAAATTGGTGACGTTGATCTCGATGAGCTCCGTGAGCCAGTTCTTCGGCGCGTACTCTTCGAGATAGACTGCAGCGGCAACCCCCAGCGGTGCTGCGGCCAGGAAGGTCACGATCATCACCAACGCCGTTCCCACCCACGCGGAATAGATCCCGGCGCGCTCCGGCCGCCGCGACGGGAAGTTGAAATAGAACTCTTCCTGCACCACGTGGCGGTACCCATCGAGCACCAGGTCCGTAAAGAGCGCGAACAGCACGATCACTCCGATGAGCGTCGCCCCCAAGCCGATCAATCCGAAAATCACGTCCCAGCGGCGGCGCTTCGCAATATCGCGCCGCAGCGCAGTAAGTTCGTTTTTTTCGCTCTGCTGCATGATCAGTAGGCCTCCCGCCAGCGCCGGCGCACGTATTGGCCGATCACGTTGAAAAAGAGGGTGATCACCACGAGCACCAACCCGACTGCGAAGATACTCTGATAACCGATCGACCCGTGCGGCAGATCCCCCATCGCCACCTGCACGATGTAGGCAGTGATCGTCGCGGCGGGCTCACGCGGATCGAAGGTGAAATTGGGCTGTTGCCCCGCAGCGATCGCAACCACCATCGTCTCCCCGACCGCTCGGGAAATACCCAGGATGAACGCGGCGACCACACCGGAGATCGCGGCGGGCAACACCACTTTCATTGCCGTTTGGAAGCGTGTCGCCCCCATCGCGTACGAGGCCTCGCGCATCGCCATCGGCACCGCGCGGATCGCGTCTTCAGATACCGACGCCACATACGGCGTGATCATGATCCCGATCACGATCCCGGGGCTCAGCATGTTGAAACCGGGCAACCCAGGAATGATCTTCTGCAAGAGCGGCGTGACGAAGAGCAATGCAAAGTAACCGTAGATGATCGTCGGAACTCCGGCAAGCATCTCCATGATCGGTTTCACCACCTCCCGGGTTCGGAACGACGCGAATTCCGAAAGGTAGATCGCCACCAACAACCCTAACGGCGCAGCCACCAGCACCGCAATCGCCGAAATGGTGAATGTGCCGGCAATAAGCGGCAAGACCCCATACTCCGCTTTTTCGAAGAGCGGTGTCCATTGCGTATGGGTGAGGAATTCCACGAGTGAGACGTGCTGGAAAAAGCTCCACCCTTCATAGAGGAGGATCGCGACGATCGCCACGGTTGTCGCCACCGCAGAAAATGCGGCAAGGAACAGCGCCGTTTCGATCAGCCGCTCTTTGACGTTGCGGGCACGGGTATGGGTGACATGCCCTTCAGGAAGCGATGCGCAATGGCTTGGCTCAGCGGTCACGACAGGGTTTCCTTGTCGGTGATGCAGGGTAGACAAAAAAAACGGCTGTACGCACCCTTGCCCACAGCCGTTTTCTCTAAAACCATTTACTCCTTGGTTTCGCGCGCAAGCAGTTCTTCGACGCTCACACCCACTTCGGCATGGCCACCGAAAGCGGTACCCGTCTTCATCGCTTGGAAATTCTTCATCGCCAGCTCATACGCACGGTCGGGCAAATCGACGTACCCCACCTCTTTGGCCAACTTTCCAGCGTGCTTGAGGTAGAACGCGACGAATTCACGCACTTCCGGTTTCTCTTTGGCCGCTTTGGCATTGACGTAGATGAAGATCGGGCGCGAAAGCGGTTGATAGGTACCGTTATTCACCGTTTCGACGCTGGGCGCGACCGCTGGCGAATTTTCGTCCTTCTTGATCTTCACCGCTTTCAGTTTGTCTTGGTTCTCAAGATAGTACGCCAGGCCGAAGTAACCGAGCGCGTTCTCATCCGAGCTCACGAACTGCACGACCACGTTGTCGTCCTCAGACGCCAGGTAGTCGCCACGGCTCGACTTGGCTTTACCCACGATCGCTTCGGTGAAATAGTCGAACGTTCCCGAATCCGACCCAGCACCCGCGAGTTTGAGCGGCCGATCCGGAAAACGGGGAGAGACCTGCTTCCAGTTGGTGATCACCCCTTGCGCTTCGGGCGCCCACATCTTCTTGAGTTCGACAACCGTCATCTCTTCGGCCCAGGTGTTTTTCGGGTGGATCACCACGGTGAGCGCGTCGAACGCCACAGGGAGTTCGATGTACTGGATGCCGTTTTCGGCACACAACTTCATCTCTTTTTCGAGAATCGGGCGCGACGCGTTGGAAATATCGGTCTCGCCACGGCAGAACTTCTTGAAACCGCCACCGGTTCCCGAAATGCCGACGGTGACTTTCACCTTACCGCGCTGCGCGGTCTGGAACTCCTCCGCAACGGCTTCGGTGACGGGATAGACGGTGCTCGAACCGTCGATCTTCACTATTTTTTCCGCCGCGAAGGTCACCGCCGGGGTTGTGACGACACCCGCTACGGCAAGCGTGGCGACCAGGGAAAGGGTGTTGCGAAGTTTCATCGGACTGCTCCTTTGGGTTGCTGAGGATGACGGGGCGCAGTCTACCGAGCGAATGTGACAATTTGATGACACGCATTGTACCGCAACGGGCGCGTTCGTGATCCGTACCACGCACTCTTTGCAGTGGGTTCGGGGTCGATGGAATTGTTGACTTTGATTTTTCTTGTAAGAGATTCTGTAAACAATGCGCGCCGTTGTTCTGTGGATAACTCTGTTAACAATAGACTTCGTCCAGCAATGTGCTGTCGGTAATCTTGGGGATCGACTTGGATTTTGGCGGGGATCGTTTGGGGGCGAAAAAGCAGTCACCGTGCCATTTTTCTTTTATCGACAAATCATTGCATGATCTGTGCGTCAACTTTTCCCCAATGCGACCCACTCCGATCGGTTGCAGGATGGTTACCTGTAATGCAGGTTTCGGCTTGTGGATAATTTTGTGAATGAACGTGCACGACGCCGCCCACGCCGCGGCTTCCTGCGCAGGCATCGGCTTCGCGATCCCGTATCCTTGCGCACAATCCCGTAGTGGAGATTGACCGCCGCGAATTCGTCGAGGTCGAGCACCCCCAACACGACGAAGCTTGGTTTTTTTTCTGCGACGCAGCGTGCGATCGCTTGCTCGGCCCAGCGACAAGCCCGTTGCGGTTGGCCAATCCGGTGAGCGGATCGTGGTACGCGATCCGTTCGAGCGCTTCGGTCAAGTGCATCTCTTTGGTGACGTCGTGGACCAACCCGTGGATTTCGCTGACGCGGCCGTCGGCCAAGCGGTGGGGAAAGACGAAATCGTTGCGGTTTTCGGCCTTTGCCGCGCCGTTCGCGTCTACGATGGTGCCGTCCGTAGGGTCGATGAGGAGCGTCGGCATGACGTGGCTCTGCAACCACTGGAGCAGCAGTCCCGCCCAAGCGGTGGGTGCGAATGCGATACCCAGTAGCAGGTGTAGCAGAAACGCCACAGTGGACAAGCTGGGGATGGCGCGGGAACGGTTGACGAACCATCGTCTCTTTCTCAGCATGCACCGCAAACGGTACGTCAACGTTCCAAGCGCCGTACCGGCGTTGTGTACAGGAGTATCCCCAGGGTTTTGGCGCATGTCTTGGCGGCTTTCAGGGGGTTATCCCCACGATTGGGCAGAGTGTAGACTTCTTTTAGAGATATTTATAGAAAAACCAAACCATAATAACAGAACTGCCCTCTGAGGGGGATGCCGCGCGGCTTCGCGCCCGTTTGACGGCGAAGGGGTTCGTTCGCTACAGTGGCGATGGGTGACGTGTGCGCGACGCGTGGGTGAGGTACCATGTTGTTGGAGGTTTGTCATACCCTGCCGCTTGCGGTATCGGTGCCGCTATCACGGGACACGGTGTGGCAGCGTTTGTGGGAGCGCGTCACGTTCCCACAGCGGTGGATCGACGGGGTGACGGCGTGTGATGTGCTTTGGTACGCGCCCAAAGAAGCAGCGCTGACGCGGCGGATCGCGTTCGGTGACCGGACGTTCGAAGAGCGTGTGACGTGGCAAACGGGGGAATGGCTGCGGTTCGTCACTCAGGCAACCCCGGAATACCCCGGGAGTCTTTTGACCATCACCTTGGTGGAACGCGACGCGATGCGCTGGTCTTTGACCTTTTCCTATCGGCGGTTCGTGCGGGACGGTGACGCCACATTGCCGGACGGATCTGACCTCTCCGCCTGGTTGGCGGCGGCTTACCGCAGCGCAGACGAAGCGTATGTCGTTGCGCTTGCGCGGGCGTTACAAGCGGAGCAAGAGAGACGATGAGTTTGTGGCACGCATTGGGGATTCACGACTACGGCGCGTTCGTTTTGGGAACGGTTTTGGTGGTTTTGTTGCCAGGACCCAATTCGCTCTATACGTTCGTCACCGCGTCGCGCCAGGGCCCCGCTGCGGGGTTTCGCGCGGCACTCGGGATTTTGACCGGGGACGCGATCCTGATGAGCGCCGCGGTGTTGGGCGCGGCGTCGCTACTGCGCTATCTGCCGACGCTCTTTGCCCTGTTGCAATTCGCAGGGGCCGCGTACCTGGCGTGGATGGGCGGCAAACTCGTCTGGGAAGCAGTGCGGCACGGGTGGGGTAAGCAAACGGCCACCGCGAACGAGGATGATCGGGCAGCCGCCCCCGAACCGGAACCGCGCCGGGTAGCGATCCACCCGTTTCGGCGGGCGTTGGTGATCAGCCTGTTGAACCCGAAAGCGATCCTCTTTTTCTTCTCGTTTTTCGTGCTCTTCGTCGATGCGGATGCGCCCCACCCCTATTGGGCGTTCGTCTTGTTGGGCGCGACGTTGCAGGGGATCAGCGCTACCTATCTCACCGTTCTGATCCTGGTTGGCGCGCGGCTCCACCGCTGGAGCCAAACCCGGCCGCGGGTCCAGGCGTGGGGGCTAGCGGCTACCGGCAGCGCTTTTCTGGTGTTCAGTACGAAATTGCTGCGCGACGCGTTCGCTCGCGTGGGGGGGTAAATCGATGGTGTCAACTTCGCCACTCTCAATCGTGATCATCGGCAGCGGCGCCGCCGCTACCGCCGCTGCGCTCAAAGCCACGGAGCAGGGCGCGCGCGTGACTCTGATCGAGCGCGGGGTCATCGGGGGGACATGCGTCAATGTGGGGTGCGTGCCGTCCAAAATCCTGATCCGTGCCGCGCAGGTCGCTCAGTTACGGCGAAACAGTCCTTTCGACAGTGGAATCTCAGCCACGCCACCGACCATCGATCGCGCTGCTTTGTTCGCGATGCAACAGGCGCGTGTCGAGTCATTACGGCAAGCGAAGTATATCGAGACGCTACGCAGCAACCCGGCGATCACCTGGGTAGCGGGTGAAGCGCGCTTGCGCGATGCGTCTCATGTGGCGGTTCGCACCGCGGCAGGAGCGGAGACGGTGATCGGGTTCGATCGCTGTCTGATCGCAACTGGGGCGCGCCCAGCCGTTCCTCCGATTCCGGGGTTGGCCGAAACGCCCTATTGGACATCGACCGAAGCGCTGGCAAGTCCAACCATTCCTGAGCGGTTGGTGGTAATCGGCGGCTCCGTGGTCGCGGTGGAGTTGGCGCAGGCTTTTGCACGCTTGGGAAGCCGTGTGACGGTTTTGGCGCGCAGTCGCCTCCTTTCCCAGGAAGATCCCGTAATTGGCGCGACGTTGACCGAGGCGTTTCGCGCCGAAGGGATCACGGTATGGGAGCGAACGACCTTCGAAGCGGTTCGCTATCGGGATGAGCGCTTTACCGTGACCACCAACCACGGCGCGTTTGAGGCAGAGCGGGTGTTGGTGGCCACGGGGCGTGTACCCAATACGGAGCGGCTGGGGCTTGCGGAGGTCGGGATTAGGACGACGCGCACCGGCGCGATTGTGGTCGACAACGAGCTGCGCACGAACGTGGCGACGATTTTCGCCGCGGGGGATTGCACCCAACTGCCGCAGTTGGTTTATGTGGCTGCCGCAGCGGGTACACGGGCCGCAATCAATATGACCGGCGGTTCGGCGACGCTCGATCTGACGGTGGTGCCGTCCGTGGTCTTTACCGATCCGCAAGTGGCCACGGTCGGGCTTTCAGAACAGGACGCGCAGCAGCAAGGGCTAACGGTCGCGTCGCGCACGTTGTCGTTGGCAAACGTGCCCCGGGCACTGGTCAATTTCGAGACGCGCGGCTGTATCAAATTGGTCGCGGAAGCGGGATCGGGGCGCCTCTTGGGCGCCCAGGTGGTGGCACCGGAGGCAGGAGAGGTAATCCAAACCGCGGCACTGGCGATTCGCCACCGCATGACGGTCGCTGACCTCGCCGAGCAACTTTTCCCCTACTTGACGATGGTGGAAGGGTTGAAGCTCGCCGCGCAGACCTTTACCCAGGATGTGAAGCGGCTTTCGTGCTGCGCCGGTTGAACTTGCTCGCTCACACATCCAAATTACGCACGAAGAGCGCGTTCGCCTCGATGAACTCGCGCCGCGGTTCGACCGCATCGCCCATCAGGGTCGAGAAGATTTCGTCGGCGGCGATCGCGTCTTCGATCTGCACTTTGAGCAGCCGCCGGGTTGCCGGATCCATCGTCGTCTCCCAGAGCTGTTCTGGGTTCATTTCGCCCAACCCTTTGTAGCGTTGTTTGACGATCTGGCGTTCTACTTCGGCCATCAGCCAAGCGACCGCATCGGCGAAATGGCGGACCGTCTGCCGTTTTTCGCCGCGCCGCACTTCCCCTTCACCTTGTACGAGCGTCGCAGTGGTTTCGGCAACGTGCATCACGGTTTGCCAATCCCCAGATTCCAGGAGTTCGGCATCGAGCAGGCTGCGCTTGATGAGCCCGTGTTCGGTGCGTTCGATGCGTAAGCTCCATTGATCGCGCTCTTCGTCGAATGCGGCGAGGACGCGGAGTTGGTCGCCCAGCACCGCCTGCAACCGTTGGGCGCTTGCGACGGCGTTTTCTTGGTTGCTGAGGTCGATCGCAATCGCGTGGTTCAGAATCGTTTGCAGAATGGTGGGGTCGATGAGGGCGCTATGGCGGTCGATGATCCGTTGCGCGCGTTGCCATTGGCGCAACAGCCCCAAGAGTGTTTCGTCGCGAATCGGTGCGGCGTCTGGCGCCGGGAGGAGTTCGGCCTCTTGCGCCGCCAGTTCGATGAGAAATTGCTGTAATTCCGCGTCGTCTTTGAGGTAGCGCTCGGTCTTACCCAGTTTCACCTTGTAGAGCGGGGGTTGCGCGATATAGACGTGGCCGCGTTCGATCAGCTCCGGCATCTGGCGGTAGAAGAAGGTGAGCAGCAGTGTTCGGATATGGGCGCCGTCGACGTCGGCGTCGCTCATCAGGATGATGCGGTGGTAGCGCAGCTTCTCCGGTTTGTAGTCCGCTTTGCCGATCCCGGTGCCGAGCGCGGTGATCAGCGTGGCGATCTCCTGGCTTTGCAGGAGTTTGTCGAAACGCGCTTTTTCGACGTTGAGGATTTTGCCTTTGAGCGGCAAGATCGCTTGGAAGCGGCGGTCGCGCCCTTGCTTCGCGGAGCCACCGGCGGAGTCGCCCTCGACAATGAAGAGTTCCGATTTTGCCGGGTCTTTCTCTTGGCAGTCGGCAAGTTTTCCCGGCAGCCCCACGCCGTCGAGTACCCCTTTGCGGCGCGTGATTTCGCGCGCTTTGCGCGCCGCTTCGCGGGCGCGTGCTGCTTCGACGATTTTGCCGACGATCGCTTTCGCTTCGTTGGGGTGTTCGAGCAGGAAGGTTTCGAGCGCTTTGCCCACTACCTCTTCCACCGCGGTGCGCGCTTCCGAACTCACCAGTTTCATTTTGGTTTGGCTGGCGAATTTCGGGTCGGGCATCTTCACGGATAGGACGCAGGTGAGCCCTTCACGCATGTCGTCGCCGGTGATCTCGACTTTCGCTTTTTTTGCGATTTCGTTCGCTTCCAGGTATTTATTGATCACCCGCGTCATCGCGCTGCGCAACCCGGTGAGGTGGGTGCCGCCGTCGGGTTGCGGAATGTTGTTGGTGTAGCAAAGCACCTGTTCGGCGAAGCTGTCGTTCCACTGCATCGCCACTTCGATGCTGATTTCCGCTTCGTGCCCGACGTCTTGCGGGACGGTGACCGCGCCGCTCGCGTGGAAGATGGTGGGGTGGAGCGGCTGCTTGTTGCGGTTGAGGTATTGGACGAAGCCCTTGACGCCGCCCGAGAAGGCGAAGTCCTCTTCTTTGCCGGTGCGTTGGTCGATGAAGCGGATCTTGACGCCGTTGTTGAGAAACGAAAGTTCGCGCAGGCGTTTCGTGATCTGGTCGGCATGGTATTCGATCGTGCCGAAGATCTCTTCGTCCGCAAGCCAATGGACTTCGGTGCCGCGCTTTTGCGTCGCACCCACCACCTTCATCTTGCGCACGTGCACCGGTTCCCCGCCGCCGGGTGGGGTTTCCCAGGTTTCGTCGAAGAGGGTGGGCACGCCACGAGAAAATTCGAGGACGTGTTTGTACCCGTCACGCCAGATGGTGAGTTTGAGCCATTTGGAGAGTGCGTTCACACACGAGACGCCGACACCGTGAAGCCCGCCGGAGACTTTGTAACTGTTCTGGTTGAATTTGCCACCGGCGTGCAGCACGCACATCACGATCTCTGCGGCGGAGCGTTTCGGTTCGTTTTTGTCGTCCCATTTGATGCCAGTGGGGATCCCGCGGCCGTTGTCGCGCACCGAAACCGAGTTGTCGGCGTGGACCGTCACGACGATGTCGTCGCAGTAGCCAGCCAGCGCTTCGTCGATCGCGTTGTCGACCACTTCGAAGATCATATGGTGGAGCCCCGTTCCATCGGAGGTATCGCCGATGTACATGCCGGGGCGTTTGCGGACCGCTTCGAGCCCTTCGAGTTGTTGAATCGCGCTTTCGTCGTAGGTTTGGGTCATTGCGTTTTCCTGGACCATCGGTTTGATTCGCTGCGTTCGTTCGGTGGTGTGCGTTGTTTCACAGCCGCATCGGCATCACGACGTAATGGAAGTGTTCGTCGTCCGGTGTGGTGATGAGCGCTGCGGCCATGCTGTCTTTGAGTTGGATGTGGATCACTTCGTTGGTGAGCGCAGTGAGCACGTCGATGAGGTAGCTGACGTTGAAGCCGATCTCGAGTGGCGCCCCTTCGTAGTGGATCTCGATCTCTTCGACCGCTTCTTCGCGTTCGACGTTGTGCCCGGAGATGCGCACGAGCCCCGTTTCGAACGTGAGTTTGATCGGCCGCAATTTGTCTTCGGCAAGCACCGCAACCCGTTGCAGTGCGCGCAGGAGTTCAACCCGGTCGAAGACGATCCGCACGGGGTGGTTCATGGGGATTACCCGACGGTAATCGGGGAACTTCCCTTCGATGATTTTGCTGGTGAATTGCACCGCACCGGTGGTGAAGACCACTTGCCGTTCGGCGATGGTGATCGCCACCGGCTGGTCGCTGTCGGAGAGCAGACGCTGCAGTTCGAGGACCGTTTTGCGCGGCAGGATCGCTTCCCGTTCGTCGCGAAATTCCGGCATCGCCTCTTCGACGTGGGCGAGGCGATGCCCGTCGGTAGCGACCACGTGCAAATTCTGGTCGTGGAGGTGGAAAAAGAGCCCGTTCAGATAGTAGCGGACGTCTTGTTGGGCCATCGCAAACGCTGTGAGCGCCACCAAGCGGCGCAAGGTGTGTTGCGTGAGCGTCAGTTGGTCGCCTTCGCTGGGGGGGGTAAGGCGCGGGAAGTCGTGCGCCGGCAGCGTGTGCAACGTGAAGCGTGACCGTCCGCTCGTTATCTTGAGGGTGTTCTCTTCGGCAAGGAGCTGCACTTCGGCCCCGTCGGGCAAGCTCTTCAGAATATCGAGGAGCTTCTTCGCTGGCACCGCGCAGGCGCCGTTTTCCCCAGCCAATTCGCCAAGCGGTTGCCGAACGACGATTTGCGCTTCGAGGTCGGTAGCGGTGACGGTAAGACCGTCGTCGCTGCGCTCCAGCAGGAAACAGCCGAGGATCGGCTTGGTTTGCCGCTTTTCCACGATACCGGCCGCGGCAGCGAGCGGTGTGAGCAGCGTATCACGGGGGGCTCGAATCAGCATGGCGTCTCCTTGTTATCCGCGTAGCACTTGCAGTAGGACATGAACGTCGTGGTTGAGCTGTGGGTCTTGGTTGCGCAGTTCGGTGATCGTTCGGCAGGCGTGGATCACCGTGGTGTGGTCGCGGCCGCCGAAGGCTTCGCCGATCGCGGGCAGCGACAAAGGGGTGAGCTCTTTGGCGAGATACATCGCGACCTGCCGGGGGCGCGCGACCGCGCGGGTGCGTTTCTTAGAGTGCATCTCGGCCACTTTGATTTTGTAGTAGTCGGCCACCGTTTTTTGGATCTGCTCGACGGTAAGTTGCCGGTTGAAGGCGTTGAGCAGGTCCTTGAGCGCCTCTTTCGCCAGTTCCAACGTGATCGGGCGGGCCAGGAAATTGGCGTACGCAACCACTTTGTTGAGCGCCCCTTCGAGTTCACGCACGTTCGATTTGAGGTGCTTGGCAATGAGGAACGCGACGTCGTCAGCGAGGTCGATCGCCATCAGTTCCGCTTTTTTCTTGAGGATCGCCACCCGCATTTCGAGCTCTGGGGGTTCGATCTGGACGGTGAGGCCCCAGTCGAAGCGCGAGATCAAGCGGTCTTCCAACCCTTGGATGTCTTTGGGGTAGGTGTCACAGGTGATCACGATCTGTTTGCGCGCTTCGGTGAGCGCGTTGAACGCGTGGAAGAACTCCTCTTGCGTGCGGGTTTTGTTCTGGAAGAACTGGATGTCGTCGATCAACAGCACGTCGAGCGAGCGGTAGAACCGTTTGAACGCGTCGAAGCTCTTCTGTTGATAGGCGCGTACCACGTCGGCGTAATAGTCTTCGGCGTGGACGTACCGAATCACCGCGCGTGGGTTGTTTTGGAAGATCGCGTTGCCGATTGCGTGGATGAGGTGGGTTTTGCCCAGACCGACACCCCCATAGATGAAGAGGGGGTTGTAGGAGTTACCGGGGTGGTGCGCGACTTGCATCGCAGCGGCGCGCGCCAGATCGTTCGCGCGACCAGTGACCAGCGTCTCGAAAGTGGCGTTGGGGTTGAGCCGGGTTCGTTCGTAGAGCGCTTCGAGCGTCGGCGCGTGGGTCGGGTCGGCGTCATTTACCGCAGGCGGCTTGCGCCGAGCCCGTAACCGCGCAGTGGGGGGTGGGGAAACAGCGGCGGTGTTCGCAACTGCGGTGTCGGCAGATGGGACGGCGGCAGGCGCCGCAGGGCTGGTGGTCTTCTCTTCTTCTCCAGCGGAATCTTCTCCAGCCGAAACCGGTGCGGGTTCCACTGAAGGGGCTTCTGGTTCGGCGTGCGGGCGCGACGAAGCAACCGCATGCGCGGTTGGCGCCGTTTGCGGTTCGGTTGCGCCGGTTTGGGGGGCAGCAGCTGCATTGTCACGACGCGGCGGTTCTCCCAATGTCAATTCCGCGCGTTCGATGCCGAGTGCCGCGAGTTCGTCGGTGATGATGCCCCAGTAGCGTTCGCGTACCCACTGCAAAATGAAGCGGTTGGGCGCAAAGACGCGCAGTTCGGCACCCGCACCGTCCACTGCGACGCCTGCAAGCGGTCGAATCCAGGTTTTGTATTGTTGTACCGGGATCTTGCTCTGCAAGCGCGCGCAGCAGGTGTGCCAGAGGTCGTCGGATGGGGAAGGGTTCGTTTCGCTCATCGTTGCGAATTGTAGCGTGAAAGGGGATGAGCGAGAAGTTATCCACAGCGGTTGTGCAGTGACGGCCTGTCCGGGTCGGAGTGTGGGAAGGTGAGGAGAAAACGGGTCAGGCCCTCTCGCGACGTAACCGAAATCGACCCGCCATGTGCGACGACGATCGCTCGGACGATCGCCAACCCCAAACCCAATCCGGTGATCGATTCGGACGGGGTTTCTGAGGCGACGCGGTAGAAGGGATCGAAAAGATAAGGAAGGTGCTCAGGCGCGATCGGTTCCCCGACATTGGTGACGGACAAGGTTCGTTGCCCATTCGTTTCGCCGATTTCCAGCGTAACCGATGTTCCCGGATCGGCGTGGCGAATCGCGTTGGAGAGCAGGTTGCTGACAGCGCGGCGAAGCTGCATTCGGTCGGCCACGATCGCTCCCTTTCCCGCTACGATCAAGCTGATTCCTTTCTCTTCGGCAAGGGGTTCGAAAAATTCGACCAAATTGCCCAGTTCGATTTCGAGCAGAAAGCGCTCCTTGGCGAGGGTCGTTTCGGAATAACCCAGTTTGGCCAAATAGAGCATCTCGCTGACCATTCGGCTCAATCGGTCGATCTCTTCGACATTCGAGGCCAAGATCTCGCGGTAGGTTTCGGGATCGCGCTCACTGTGCAGCGCAACCTGTGTTTGGGTGAGGAGGTTGCTGAGCGGGGTGCGCATTTCGTGCGCCAAATGGGCAGAGAACGTTTCGAGGCGAACGAACGCAGTTTGCAGCCGATCGAGCATGCGATTGAGCTCTTGGGCAACCGTTGCGATCTCCTCAGGCATCGCAGAATCATCGAGCCGCCGATCGAGATGGTTTTGGGAGATCATCGTGGCGTGCTGGCGAATCGTCCGTAACGAAGCCAAACCGCGATAGACGACCCACCAACCGATTCCGACGGAAAGGGCGCTGGCGAGCAACGCATAGAAGAGGATTTGCTGATGAAACGTCTGCAAAAACCGGGTGTGGGTCTCGGTATCGACCGCGATCTGGATGGTCCATGCGGTGTTCGGTGCAAAGTGGGGCGAAACGGTGAATGAGAAAGCGCGATAAATTTTTCCCGCGCTGTGCCACTCTTCCCACCCTTTCCTGTCTTTGGTCACGGTTTGATCCCATGAGAACTGGCGGTTGTTGGCGAAGAGGAGTCTGCCGTTTTCGGTTCTGACTGCGACCACCAGTCCAGGGTGGTGATTCAGTGCCTCTTGGAGTAACCACAGCGCGTCGTCGGTCGAGTTGGCGCGCTGCAAGAGCTCCAAGATCAACGCCCGTTTGTCGTTGAGGGTTTGTTGATCGAGACGGACGAAATGTTCGTCGCTCAGAAGCGTGACCAAACCCGCCAGTCCGAAAATCGCGCTGATCGTGATGAGTGCAAAGAGCAAGACGAGTTTGGCGGTGAGCGATCGGCGAATTTTCACGATCTGTCTCGCCTATCGCGCTTCCAAGACGTAACCCATCCCGCGAACGGTGTGAATCAATTTCGGCGTGCGCCCCTCGTCGATCTTTTGACGCAGCCGTCGGATCGCAACTTCGATCACGTTGCTGTCGCATTCAAAGTCGATTTCCCAAACTTGCGACGCGATCAGTGAGCGCGGTAGAACCTCTCCCTGCCGACGCAGGAGCAGTTCGAGCAAAGCGAACTCCTTTGCGGTGAGCGCGATGGTCTCCCCTCCGCGGCACACGCGACGGCGCAACAGATCGAGTTCCAGGTCCGCAGCGCGCAAAATCGTGGAGGAAAGGCTCTGACCGCCCCGTCTGAGGATCGTTCGGACACGGGCGAGCAATTCGGCGAACGAAAAAGGTTTGACGAGGTAGTCGTCAGCGCCCATTTCCAACCCTTTGACCCGATCTTCGACCCGGTCTCGTGCCGTGAGGTAGAGCGTTGGGGTGGTGATCCCTTCTGACCGAAGTCTGGCCAGCACTTGCCAACCGTCGAGGCCAGGGAGCATCACGTCGAGGATGATGAGATCGAAAGGGATTTCGCGAGCCAAATGAAGGCCATCGATGCCGTCTTGTACCCATTCCACATTGTAGCCAGCTTCGTGCAGCCCTTTTTTGAGATAGGCGCCGGTTTTGGGTTCGTCTTCGATCAAAAGGAGTTTTCTGACCATTTTGTCATCTTCCTGTCACGTGCGCGCAAGGAGCGAACGATTACGATCGCGTTGCCTTTTCCCTTTTGCCATAAAGTGGAGGATTGGATGAGAAACGATCGAGATCGGTTCCCGCAAGTCGCGATCGCATTGCCGAACGCGGGGCGGCGCCGTTTCGTCCGAGGTTTGGTCGCAGGGGGCGTGATCGCAAGCCTGTCACCGTGGGGGCGAGCCGCGGTGCAAGGAGTGACCGAGACGCGCACGGGTGCGGCGCCCGTGCTCAGCGGCACGAACATCGACCTGGTGGTTGCCGAGTCGCCGGTCAACTTCACCGGCAGGCCAAGGATGGCGACCACGATCAACGGCTCCATCCCGGCGCCAACGCTCAAACTTCGGGAAGGCGACACGGTCACCATCCGCGTCACCAACCGCCTGCGCGAGGCCACCTCGATCCACTGGCACGGGATCATCCTGCCCTACCAGATGGACGGGGTGCCTGGGGTCAGTTTCCCGGGCATCGCCCCTGGCGAAACCTTCACCTACCAGTTTCGCCTCGAACAAACCGGCACCTACTGGTATCACTCGCACTCCGGCATGCAGGAGCAGACCGGCATGTACGGGGCCTTGATCGTCGAGCCGCGTGAGGCAGACCCCATCCGCGCCGACCGCGACCATGTCGTGCTGCTGTCCGACTGGACCGACGAAGACCCCATGCGGGTGCTCGCCAAGCTCAAGGCGCAAAGCGACTACTACAACTTCAATCAGCCGACGGCGATCGATTTTTTCCGTGACGTCGCCGAGATGGGGCTCTCCCGCGCACTGGACAAACGTGCGATGTGGAACCAGATGCGGATGAACCCGACCGACCTGGCCGATCTCTCGGGGGCGACATTGACCTACCTGATGAACGGCGTCACCCCTGCCGGCAATTGGACTGGCCTGTTCCGGCCGGGCGAGCGCGTGCGTCTGCGGTTCATCAACGGCGCGGCCAACACCTTCTACGACGTGCGCATCCCGGGGCTCAAGATGACGGTGGTGCAAAGCGACGGGCAGAACGTCGAACCTGTCACCGTCGATGAGTTCCGCTTCGGGCCGGGCGAAACCTACGACGTCGTGGTAACACCAAAGGACGAGGCCTACACGATCTTCGCGCAAGCGATGGATCGTTCTGGATTTGCCCGTGGCACGCTCGCAGTTCGCGAAGGACTCGAAGCCCCGGTTCCTGCACTCGACCCTGTCGAATGGCTCACCATGGCCGACATGATGGGCGCGATGGACCACGGCGCGATGGGGCATGGCGGCTCGGCCATGGGCGCGATGGACCACGGCGCGATGGGCCACGACATGCCGGGCATGAAGCACGACATGTCCGGCATGAACCATGGCGCGATGGCCATGGATCACGGCCAGCACGCGATGCATGGCATGGCCGGCGGCGCGCTGGCCAAGCCCAGCGCCACGGTCCGTCACGCACGCACGGAATACGGCCCAAGCACGGATATGCGGGTGGACATGCCGCGCACCAATCTTGACGATCCGGGCATTGGCCTGCGCAACAACGGCCGGCGCGTGCTGACGCTGGCCGACCTCAAAACGATCGGCGGCCCTCTCGATCCTCGCGGGGCCGAGCGCGAGATCGAGCTGCACCTCACCGGCAACATGGAGCGCTATACCTGGTCGCTCGACGGCCTCGAGTTCGGCAAGAGCACGCCGGTGCACCTGAAGTACGGCGAGCGGGTGCGCGTCATCCTGCACAACGACACGATGATGACCCACCCGATGCATTTGCACGGGCTGTGGAGCGAGGTGGAAACGCCCGACGGGCAGTTCCTGGTGCGTCGCCACACCATCCCGGTGCAGCCCGCGCAGCGCGTCAGCTTCCTCGTGACCGCCGACGCCCTGGGTCGCTGGGCCTGGCACTGCCACCTGATGTTGCACATGGACATGGGCATGTTCCGCGTGGTGGTCGTGTCATGAAACTGATCAAAAGAAGATTCGCCATGAAACCCTGTTCTCTCTTCACTGCGGCGCTGGTGCTGCTCGGTGCGGCACCCGTCTGGGCGCAAACAACGATGGAAGGCGGCGGCCATGCCGGGCACCCGGGCACGGCTCCAGCCCCAACGCGAGCCGAATCGCCCGCGAGCGCCACCATGGACCACGGCAGCATGAACATGCAGGGCGGCCCCGCCCCCGCCGATGCCCGTGATCCGCACGCGTATGCCAATGGCTTGACTTTAGAGTCGGGCCCTTACGCACTCCCAGGGCCACGGCAACTTCGGCTGTCCGATGAACATGCGTTCGGCAGCGTGCTCCTCGATCGCCTGGAGCGCGTTTACACGAAGGACGGGAACGCGACCGCCTATGACGCGCAAGCCTGGTTCGGCGGCACCTACGACCGCCTGGTCCTCAAGGCCGAAGGGGACGTCGCCAAAGGCAAACTGGAGGAGGCACGCACCGAGGTCCTTTGGGGCCACGCGGTGGCTCCGTTCTGGGACACCCAACTCGGGGTGCGGCAGGACAGCGGCACGGGGCCTGACCGGACCTGGCTCGCTTTCGGTTTTCAAGGGTTAGCGCCCTATTGGTTCGAGGTTGACGCAACTGCGTACCTAGGTACTTCGGGACAGACCTCACTTCGGCTTTCGAGTGAGTACGAACTGCTTGTGACGCAACGTTGGATTGTGCAACCTCGGCTGGAAGCCAACTTTTATGGCGAAACGGAGGTAAACCGGGGGATAGGGAGCGGTTTGTCCGATCTCACGTTCGGCATCCGTCTTCGTTATGAGATCAACCGTCAATTTGCTCCCTATCTTGGGATCGAATGGAAGGCAAAATATGGCAAAACGGCCAGCCTTGCTCGACGGGAAGGTTTGGAGGCCAGGCAGACGCGTGTTGTCGCCGGTTTACGGTTTTGGTTTTAAGTCAATATTGGAAAAGGAGTCGATGAAATGAAAACGTTCGTTACCGTTGCGGTTTTGTTCCTCAGCGCTGGGCTTGCTTCGGCGCACGATCCCAGTCAGCATCACTCTGGTGCGAATCGAGCAGAACCGGATTGTTCGATGATGCAGCAAATGCACTCCGGGAGTGACCGTGACGACCCAGTGGTGCAGGCGATGATCGCACGTTGTGCGGAGATGATGAAAGAGGAGCATAGGAAGATGATGATGCCGCATGGGATGCAAGGAGCGATGCCGCAAAATGGGATGATGGATGGCGAGATAACGCAACCGCATGGTCACCAATGAGGGGGGGAGTGATGCAGCGCTGCTTGCGTGGGTTCGGTTTCGCACTCGTCGTGGTGGCTGTGGTGGCAGGATGGGTGCTCTACTCTGGCAGGGTATCGGTGGCGGCCGATGAGCCCCATGCTCAGTGGCTCTACCACCTGCTGGAGTGGGTGCGGGAACGCTCGATCGCACAGGCTTCACGTACGATCGAGGTACCCAAGGATCTCGATGCACCCCAGCGGTTGCTGGCGGGGGGAGCCGATTACGATGCGATGTGTGTCGGTTGTCACCTTGCGCCTGGTATCGCGGAAAGCGACTTCACGTTGGGACTCTATCCAACCCCTCCCAAATTGACGGAACCCCGAGCAACCTTGCAGGGTCTGAGCGAGGAAGCAGCAGCGCGACGGGATTTTTGGATCATCAAACACGGAATCAAGGCATCTGGTATGCCAGCGTGGGGAAAAACGCACGATGACGAACGGATTTGGAACATGGTGGCTTTCCTCAAACGGTTGCCGGATCTCAATGAGAATCAATATCGAATTTTGACCAATCGTCAAGGAGACCGATGATGATACGGCGTGTCTTTATGGGTTTGGCGCTTTCCTTTCTTGCTACTTCTTCTTTCGCTTCCGGGAAAGAGTTTGCTGAGGAGTCGCCGCTCGTCAAGGTGTGGAAAAGCCCGTATTGCGGTTGCTGCAAAGAGTGGATTGCCCATATGCAGGCCAACGGGTTCCAGGTTCAAACGTTCGAAGTGGGCAATAGTGAGGTTCGGAGTCGTCTCGGTATGCCCATGCGTTATGGTTCGTGTCACACCGCCGTCGTTCAGGGTTATGTGATCGAGGGCCATGTTCCTGCTGCCGACGTCAAACGGCTGCTCGCGGAGAAGCCGAACGCGCTGGGTTTGGCGGTTCCGGGGATGGTGATCGGTTCTCCGGGGATGGATGGTCCGGCGTATGAGGGACGCAAGGACCCTTACGACGTCCTTTTGATCCAGCGCAATGGCGAAGCAGAGGTCTATCACGCGTATCGTTGATCTTGGCGTAGTGTAGCGTGGTTCGCGTGCGGTAGCGCTCCTTGGTTTTTGTTTTCCTGGTATAATTCGCGATTTTGATCGGTCTCGGGGAAAGAAGATGAAGCGCACCTATCAACCTTCCAAAGTTCGCCGTAAGCGGACCCATGGTTTTCTGGTCCGGATGCGAAGCCGCGGCGGTCGTTCCGTGATCCGCGCCCGCCGCGCCAAAGGGCGTAAGCGCCTCGCCGTATGAGTGCGCCAGGCGCGCGTTTTCCGCGTGCCGCGCGTCTGACGAAACCGTCCCACTTTGCCGCGGTCTTCGCTGCGCGGCAGAAATTGTGCGGACGGTTTTTTTGTGTGCATTGGCGGGAAAACGGTTTGCCACATGCCCGTCTGGGCTTGGTGGTGGCAAAGCGCGTGGCGAAGCGAGCGGTGCGTCGTAATTGGTTGAAGCGGCAAATTCGGGAAATTTTCCGTGTGTGGCCGGGTCGATCGGTCGGGGTCGATCTGGTGGTTCGTGTGACGCGGCCTACCCATGACGCGACGCGGCGGATGTTGCGTGCGGAACTCGAGGTGTTGTTCGTGCGCTTGCTGATGCGGTTGCTGCACTCGGAACCCGCGGCACGCCCCAGTACGGTCGATTCCCGTGGATAAGGGTTTGCGTCGATGAATCCGCTTGCGCGGGTGTTGGTCGTGTTGGTGCGTGGTTACCAGTACCTCATCAGCCCCTGGTTGGGGCAAAATTGCCGCTTTACACCCACCTGTTCGCAATATCTCATCGAAGCGGTCGAGCGTCATGGTGTGGTGCGCGGGTTGTGGTTGGGTGTGAAACGTGTGGGCCGCTGCCACCCGTGGCATCCCGGCGGTGATGATCCGGTCCCGTAACGAAAGGAAAGCTGCACGATGGAACAACGGCGTTTGATTTTGTTGGTGGTGTTTCTTTTTTCTTTGTTCATGCTGTGGGAAGGGTGGGTGCGTCAAAACACCCCAGTGCCCCCGCCTGCTCCTGCTGCGTCACCGGCAGCGTCGCCTTCCGCGACCCGTGACGAGGTGCCGGTTACCGAGTCGCAGCAGATCGCAAGCGATGCCAAAGCGCTACGTTCTTCTGATGCACTCCCTGCCAAAACCTTGCGGGTGGAGACCGATCGCTATCTGGTCGAGATTTCGGAGCAAGGTGGAGATATCGTTTTTCTGGCGCTGAAAGACCACCGCGATCGTGAACGCCAAGATCAACCGTTCATCCTCTTCGAGGATGGCCGTCTGAAGCATACTTATCGGGTGCAGTCTGGTGTGGTAGGAGATGGGATGCCCAACCACCACAGCCGTTGGCAATTGCCCGCTGAAGCGATGCATTTGCAGGAGGGGCAATCGGCTTTGACCGTGACATTGACTGCTTCGACTGCCGACGGGCGCACGGTTCGGAAGACTTTGCGCTTCGCGCGTGGCTCCTATTTGATCGACGTCCGTCACGAGATCGACGGTGGCGGCCCTCTGACCACCTACTATCACTTCTTGCGTGACGATAAACCCGCCGAAGAGCAGCAAGTTTTCGGCGTACATACGTATACGGGTCCCGCGATCTATACCGAAGCGACGAAGTACCGGAAGATCGATTTCAAAGCGATCGCGGAAGGCAAAGCGGAATATCCGAGCCAAGCGCAGGATGGGTGGCTCGCGATGATCCAGCACTATTTCGTCGCCGCTTGGTTACCGCCCGAGGGTGTCGCACGGGAATACTATCTCCGCCGCCTATCGAATGGACTCTATCAAGCCGGTGTGCTCTTGACCGGGGACGGTACCACTTCGACCCGGCTCTATGCCGGGCCGCAGGATCAGAAGGTGTTGGGCAGCATCGCGCCCGGTTTCGATCTGGTGGTCGATTACGGCTGGTTGACGTTCATTGCTGCGCCCCTTTTCTGGGTATTGTCGTGGCTACACGGTCTTACGGGCAACTGGGGGTGGGCGATCATCCTGGTGACGGTACTGATCAAGGCCCTCTTCTATCCCCTGTCCGCAGCGAGTTATCGGTCGATGGCCAAGATGCGGTTGGTGATGCCGCGGTTGCAGAAGATCAAGGAGGCGTATGGGGACGACAAGGTTCGGCTGCAGCAGGAGATGATGCGCCTCTATCAAGAGGAGAAAATCAACCCATTGGGTGGCTGCTTGCCGATCTTGGTCCAGATTCCGGTGTTCATCGCGCTCTATTGGGTACTGCTCGCGAGTGTCGAGATGCGTCACGCGCCGTGGCTCGGGTGGGTGACCGACCTCTCTTCGCGCGACCCCTACTTTATTCTGCCGCTCTTGATGGGAGCGACGATGTTCATCCAAATGCGGCTCAACCCGCAACCGGCAGATCCGTTACAGGCGAAATTGATGATGGGGATGCCGATCGTCTTTACTTTCATGTTCCTCTGGTTCCCGTCCGGGTTGGTGCTCTACTGGTTGACCAACAACCTGCTTTCGATTGCGCAACAGTGGTGGATCAACCGCCAGCTGGAGCGGATGGGGTTAGGCCACAAAGCGATCAAAGCGGCCAACGATTAGGTTTCACGTGAAACCCGTTTCCGATACGATCGCAGCAGTTGCGACGCCACCGGGCCGCGGTGCGGTGGCGATCATCCGCATCTCGGGGCCCGACGCGCATCGCATCGGGTGTGTGCTGGCAGGAAAAACCGAATTGCCCGCGCGCCGCCCGGTTCGCGCATGGCTCACCGATCAGGATGGGTCGCTGCTCGACGATGGGCTGCTGCTCTTTTTTCCCGAACCGAATTCGTTTACCGGCGAATCGGTGGTGGAGATCCACGGTCACGGGGGGCCGGTCGTCGTCGATGCGGTGCTTTCCCGTGTTTTGTCGTTGGGTGCGCGGTTGGCGCGGCCTGGCGAATTCAGCGAACGCGCTTTTCTCAATGGCAAAATCGATCTGGCGCAAGCCGAATCGATCGCCGATTTGATCGACGCGACGCATCGCGCAGCGGCGCGTGCTGCTGCGCAAGGGTTGCAGGGGGCTTTTTCGCACGCGGTCGCGGCGCTCGATCGTCAACTGACCGAACTCCGAGTCTGGGTGGAAGCGGCGATCGATTTCGTCGACGAAGCGATCGATTTCATCGCCGAAGGGGATGTCGCGGCGCGGATCACAGCGGTACGGCAAGCGCTCGCCCATTGGCTCGAAGTAGGCCGCCAAGGTTTGCTGCTGCGTCACGGTGTCCGGGTGGCGGTCGTCGGAGCGCCGAACGTCGGCAAGTCGTCGTTGCTCAACGCGCTCGTTGGTGAGGAGCGGGCGATCGTCACGGAGATACCGGGAACGACGCGGGATGTGATCCGGGAATCGATCGATCTCGACGGCCTTCTGGTCCATCTCCTGGATACCGCGGGCGTCCGAGAAACCGACGATCCGGTAGAACGGATCGGGGTCGAGCGCAGTTGGCAGGCAATCGCAGGCGCCGATCTGATCTTATGGATTCGCGCACCCGATATCGACGACCGCGCGTTGGCCGAGGCGTTGCAGGAACGCGGCATTGCGCCGCAAGCGATCCTCGAGGTGTGGAACAAAGCGGATCGGTTCCCGGAACGTGTCGCTGAGACTGCGGTATGGATCTCGGCCAAGACGGGATCGGGGTTGGACCGTTTGCGCGCCACCATTCGCGATCGGGTAGGATTTCGCGGTGTCGAGGAATCGGTTTGGCTGGCACGCGAACGGCATTTAGAGGCGTTGCGCCGAGCCGACCACCATTTGGCGCAGGCGCTTTCCATGCTCGTCCAATGGGAGTTTTTGGCGGAGGAGCTCCGCTTGGCGCACGATGCGCTGGGGGAAATTACCGGACGTATCGACGCCGACGCGCTTCTGGGTGTGATCTTTTCGCAATTTTGCATCGGGAAGTGAGGGATCGAATTGGATGCGTGGGATTGGCTCACGTGGCTTGCGATGGGGGTCGCCGCATTCGCTGCTGGGAGCATCGATGCCGCGGTCGGCGGCGGCGGTCTGATCCAGGTTCCGGCGCTCCTACTGGGATTTCCCAATCAACCCCTCCCCAATCTTTTTGGAACCAACAAAATCGCGTCGGTTTTCGGTACCTCGGTTGCCGCATTTCGCTATTTGCGGCGTGTTGCGATCCCGGTGACGCTCCTTACCGGTGTCGTGATCGCAGCGGCGGTAGGGTCTGTGTTAGGCGCTTCCGCCGTGACGCTGCTTCCTCAGGCATGGGTCAAGCCGATCGTCCTTTTTTTGCTCATCGCGGTGACGGTCTACACCCTGCTGCGCAAAGAGATGGGGTTGGTAGCGCGGGCGCATCCTTTGACGACGCGTGAGCGCTGGTATGCATTCGGCTGGTCTGCGGTAATTGGCGCGTACGATGGTTTTCTTGGCCCGGGGACAGGGAGTTTTTTGATCTTTGCGTTCATCCGCTTTCTTCGTTTCAATTTCGTTCAAGCTTCCGCATTGGCAAAAGTCGGTAACGTTGCGACCAACGTTGCGGCAATCGCATTTTTTTCCTGGCAGGCGCAGCCCATTTGGCTCTTGGGAATGTGGATGGCGTTTTGTAACGTGGCTGGGTCACTGTTCGGAACGTGGTTTGCGTTCCGATTCGGGGCGCTGTGGTTGCGTCGACTCTTTTTGGGCGTCGTTTCTTTGACGATACTGCGCTTATCGTACGAATGGGTGATACAATAGCCGGTTTCATTTTATCCGGATGGGGGACTTGCGATGAATGGACTTCATCTGATCGCCGATCTTTATGTCTGCCGTTGTGATCCCAAGTTGCTCAAAGAACGGGCGCAGTTGCAAACGTTGTGCGTGGACGCCTGTAAAGAAGCAGGCCTTACGGTGCTCGGCGACTATTTCTTTCAATTCACCTATGACAATGGTGAACCGGCAGGCGTGACGGGAACGGTGGTGCTCGCAGAATCGCATTTGGCGATTCATACCTGGCCGGAAGATCGCAATGTCACCCTGGATGTTTATGTGTGCAATTATTCGCGTGACAATTCAGCGCTTGCAAAGGCGGTTTATGACCGTTTGATCGAAGTCTTTGCGCCGGTTGAGACCGTTGGGCATCGTGTGGTTCGGGGACACATCGAAATGCCGCCGACGGAGGGTGTGTAGATGGCATTGCAACGGTTTTGGGAAAAGTTATCCGATGTCACCGGCTACTATTACGATCTGGAATTGATCGAATCTGGCCAAAGTCGCTACCAATCCTTTGAAGTCGGCATCTCTCCGCTCTATGGCCGCATGTTCCGCTTGGACGGATGTGCGATGACCTCTGAAGCCGACGAGTTCATCTACCACGAAAACCTCATCCACATACCGGCATTGGCGCATCCGGAACCGCGTCGCGCATTGATCATCGGCGGTGGGGATGGCGGGTCTGCCGAGGAGCTTTTGAAATACCCCTCGATAGAAGCGATCGATCTGGTCGAGCTCGATGAAAAAGTCATCGAATTGGCGAAAAAGTATTTTCACGCGATCCATCGTGGCGCACTCGATCATCCCAAAGTATCGGTTCGGATCGAAGATGGGTTGCAGTTCGTTGCGGAAGCGGCCCAATCCGGCCGACGCGATTACGATCTGATCGTGCTCGATCTCACCGACCCGGTGGGACCGGCCGAAGCACTTTACCAGGAACCCTTTTTCCAGCAGTGCGCCCTACTTTTGGGAGAGAACGGCTTATTGTCGTTGCACATCGGTTCGCCCGATCATTTGCCAGAGCGTATTAAAACTTTGGTGGCCCGTTTGCGGCGGGTCTTTCGTTATGTCTATCCCCATTTCCACTACATTCCGCTCTACGGCGCGCTCTGGGGAATTGCCGCGGCATCGAACGGAACCGATTGTGCGGTGATGACGCCGGAACGGATCGATGAGCGGATCACAACACGGGGGATTACGGACCTGCGCTATCTCGATGGGGAAAATTATCGTGCGCGGGGAATTTTGCCCCGATATGTTCGTGACTTGATCGCCTAGAAAGGTTTCACGTGAAACACAAGGCGCACTCAGCGGGCCATTATGCTGCACCAGAAACGCTCGCGGGTGCGCTCGATTGTGCGAGCGCGATCGTCGCCGCCGTGATCCGAGGGGAAAGTGCCACCGCGGCGTGGCAACGGATGGTCGCGCACAACCCTCAGGCCCCAGGATGGGCGAGGGTACAGGATTTTGCATGGAGTACCTTGCGTGATTACGGCTGGGGCGATGCCGTACTGGCGGCATTGAGTCGCAGACCTATCGATCGCACTGTGCGGCCACTTCTCTTGGTTGCGCTCACCGAATTGCGCAAAGGTCGTGTGCCGGTTCATGCGCTGATCCATGAAGCGGTTGCGGTTGCAAAAAAACGACGCACCGCCGCCTCAGGCTTCGTGAATGCACTCCTCAGGCGCTATGATCGCGAGCGCGCCCAGTGGGCACCCGAAGCTTGGGGTGCACGGAGCGATCAGGCAATCGCGGCGCATTGGCGGCACCCTCGATGGTGGGTCGAAAAAATCCAATTTGCCCACCCAAGTGTCTGGCAGACGGTGTTGCATCAGGGAAATACCCATCCGCCGATGGGATTGCGCGTCCGTAGCAGCGAAAAACGGAGGGAGGTTATCGCACGACTGCGGGAAGCGGGGATCGCAGCGGAACCGTTTGATCCGTTACCCGGCGCGATTTGGTTGCCAGAACCCGTTGCGGAAACGAAACTGCCCGAACCGGTGAGGAACGAGGTGGTGATCCAGGATATCGGAGCGCAATGGGCGGCACCGTTATTGGCGGTACGCCCAGGGGAACGGGTGTTGGACGCGTGCGCGGCGCCAGGCGGAAAAGCGCTCCACCTGCTCGACAGCGCGGCGATCGATTTGACCCTAGTCGAAAAAGAGAAAAACCGGTACCGCGCGATGCTCGCGCGCTTTCCGGAATTGAGTGAGCGCGCACAAGCGATCGTGGGCGATGCCCGCGAACCGCACGCATGGTGGGACGGGCGACCGTTCGACGCGATATTGCTCGATGCGCCGTGTTCCGGTTCGGGTGTCGTGCGCCGCCATCCCGATATCAAATGGTTACGGCGGGTAAGCGATCTCGAGACGTTCCGCACGGTGCAGCAAGCACTTCTGACTGCACTGTGGCCTTTGCTCCGACCCGGAGGCCGACTGCTCTATGTCACCTGTTCCGTGTTCGCCGAAGAAAACGAAAGGGTCATTGCAAAGTTTCTGAACAACCACAACGACGCTAAGCGGGTTCCCACCGAAGGGGTTGACGGGTACTATTTGCCCACCGAGCAGCACGATGGCTTTTACTATGCGCGTATCGAGAAGGTTGCCGAATCGTAAGCGCCGGCGTGTCGTGGCGGCGCTCATCGGTGGCGCAGGGAGTTTGTGGCTGCAAACCGGCAGGCGCACGCTCGCAGCCCAACCCGAAAACGAGCAAAAATTCGTGACGATCACGCACGCGGCGCTACGCGAAGCCGAAGGTTGGTGGGTGCTCGATGCCAAACTCACGTGGGCAGAGTTACCCGCAATTTGGCGGTCGCTGTTGGAAAAAGGGGTGAAGTTTCCTTTTGCGATCACGTTCCGCCTGCTTCAGGTACGATGGTGGTGGACGGATCAGGTTATTTGGGGGAAACGGTGGACTTTTCAACTGCAATACCGACCTGGAACGCGCATCTGGTGGCTGCAACACAACGGCAGCGTCGTTGCGCAGGGCAGTTGGCATGATGCGATCGCACCGGTGACCACCCTGCGCGGTTGGCGCCTGTTGGAACGCGATCGCTTGACACCGAATCCGGAACTCGAAGCCGAAGTCACGGTTTCGGTTGACGAACGGGAGCTCGGGCCGGTGTTACGGCTTCCCAGTGCGGAAAGCCGTGATCGCATCGATTGGGCGGGAACCCCGTACCGATGGCGACCCTGGGCGTAAATAGTGTGCGCGTTGCGGTCGGGTTTGCCGCGGCGATCTTCGTCATCCTGCTGGCCGCTTCGGCCAGTTTGGAAACGGTTCTGTTCGCTCAAGCGTTTCCCTATTTGCTCGGGCTTGCGGCGATCGCGGTCGCCGCGTTATTGACGATTGCACTCCGGCAGGGGGTCCATCTGTGGCGCCAGGTTCGCATGGGTCGGTTTGGCTCGCGACTGCGTGCAAAACTCACGGGCATCCTGCTCATGATGGCGCTTTTCCCTACCTTGGTCTTGTACGGCGTCACGGTCTTTTTCGTCGTGCGCGCGATCGACGCGTGGTTCGACGTCCGGGTGGAGCGTGCCCTCGATGCCGCTGGGCAGCTTGCCCGGCACGCGATCGATACCCAAGTGGCGCGTCTATTGGCAGAGGCGCAATGGCTCCAGAGCGAATGGGTCGCAAACGCGCACAGCATCCAAGGCGCGACTTTGGAGCAGTGGCGGCAAAAGATGGGGCTCGATGGCTTACTGATTTTGACGGGTAAAGGGGTCGTCCAAGGTTTTGCTGGCGAAGATCCACAATGGGTGCAGCAAGAAGCGGGCACTCCAGCCGAATGGCAATTGGCGAAACTGCAAGAAACCAGCCATCGCGTCGTCGAAACCGAGGAGAGTTCTTGGGTAAGGGTCGTGGTGTGGATCCCGCAAACGATCGAACAAGAGAGCGCCTTTATGGTGTTACTGCGCCGGGTGCCCACGTCGATTCGCACTGCGATCGACGAAGTCACGGAGGCACGCAGCGAATACGCGCAGATCACGCACGGTCGCGAGGCGTTGCAACGGCTCTATTTGGTGATCCTCTCCGTTGCGGTGGTAACCGCGTGGATTGCCGCCGCGATGATCGCGCTGCAGATTTCGCGCCATTTCATCACACCTTTGCTCGCGCTGGAAGAAGGCACGCGGGCGCTGGCAGAGGGGCGCTACGTCCCCGTGGCGGATCGTATTTCCAGCCAAGACGAGTTGGGTTGGGTCGTCCGCTCGTTCGATCGCATGAGCGAACAATTGGCAAAAGCGCAAGCCGAACAAGCACGGGCGCATGCCGAGGTGGAAGCCGCCCGCGCTTATCTGGAAACCGTGCTCGCCCATTTGACCACTGCAGTGCTGGTCTTCGATGAAACCCACCATTTGGTTCTCGCAAACGCGGCCGCGAAAGCGCTGCTCGGGGACGAAAGCACGACCCCGCTCAACGCCAACGATGCTTGGCGCGGAAATCCGGCATTGCGCGACCGCTTACAGGCAGTTATGGCGGTTGCGAGCGGCCCAGTTACCTTCGAATGGGTCGACGAGGATAAGGGCAAAACCTTCGTGGTTCATGTGGCACCGCTCACAGAGGCCACCAGCGGATGGGTTGTGGTGATCGACGACGTCACAGACGTCGTCCTTGCACAACGCCTTGCGGCGTGGGGCGAAATCGCGCGGCGGCTCGCGCACGAGATCAAAAACCCCTTGACGCCGATTCGTCTTGCGGCGGAACGGCTGCGGTACAAATTGGCCGAGAAATTGCCCGAGAAAGAGCGCCAGCTCCTTGAGCGCGCCACGACAACGGTGATCGACCAAGTGGAAGCGATGACCGAAATGGTCAATGCGTTTCGCGATTATGCGAAAATGCCGAACGCAAAAAAAACGCGTGTCGATCTTGCCGAACTCATCCGGTCGCTTTTGGTGTTCTACGAAGAGGGCGGGATCCCCGTCGAATGCGTCGTAGAAGGCGAAGGACCGTGGGCGATCGAAGGGGATCCCAGGCAGCTGCGGCAGGTGCTGCACAACCTTCTGCAAAACGCGCAAGACGCTCTGGAGGGGATCGCCGACCCGAGAATCGTTGTCCGCTTGGTGCGTCAGAATGATCGCATCGAACTGAGCGTTCAGGACAACGGGATCGGTTTTCCCGAAGGGTATCAGCAAAAAGCGTTCGAACCCTACTACACCACGAAGCGCAAAGGGACTGGGTTGGGCTTGGCAGTAGTCAAGAAGATCGTCGACGATCACCATGCGGCGATCGTGCTGACGACACCGGCGGATGGCAAGGGTGCAGAAGTACGTCTGACATTTGCCGCAGCCGACCGTGAGGAAGGAGACGATGGCAAAAGTTCTGATCGTCGATGACGAAGTGGGGATCCGCGAATGGCTGA
This sequence comes from Hydrogenophilus hirschii, assembly GCF_054656675.1. NCBI lineage: Bacteria > Pseudomonadati > Pseudomonadota > Hydrogenophilia > Hydrogenophilales > Hydrogenophilaceae > Hydrogenophilus > Hydrogenophilus hirschii. Next base: position 163,001 of record NZ_BAAHXQ010000003.1, on the reverse strand, counting down.
GCGAGATCCTGGAAGACGAAGGCTATCGCGTCGCAACGGCCGCAAATGGTTCGGAAGGGCGGCAGAAACTGGCGGAATTCGCTCCTGAGGCGATATTGCTCGATATCTGGATGCCCGATTGTGACGGGATTACCCTGTTGAAACAATGGCAGAGCGAAATGGGGAGCGCACTTCCGCCCGTGATCATGATCTCCGGACATGCCACGATCGAGACCGCGGTCGAGGCAACACACCACGGTGCGTTCGGCTTTCTGGAAAAACCGATTTCGATGCAAAAATTGCTCGACGTGCTGAAAAAGGCGATCGAGCGCTATCGGGCACAACCGAAAGCAGAGACTCCACTCACGGTATCGCGGGTACCGCGACCACTTGCCCCCGTAATCGACGCGCTCAACGCGAAATTGCAGCACGACCATGCGGCGCTTCTTCATTTTCCCGAGCCGTTTTACGAGCAGTGGCTGTTGCGCCACCTCGGAGAAGGGCGGCACACCGTATGGTTGACGACGGAAACCCCACCGCTCTCGGTGGACCAGGTGAAGCAGTGGCGCAGCCATTTGGTCTTCGCGAATTTGGGCGAACGCGCGAACCGGATGCTCGCGAAAAACCTGTCGTTCCTCTATCAGTACGCAGCGGTTCATCAGGTGCGGTTGATCGCGGCGATTCGCGCGTGGGACGCTTTCGCGCAGTGGCGTCCCTTGGTCGGTGAAAAATTGGCGCGGGTATGGGAAGACCCCATCGTCGTACCCAAACGGGACGAGTCGATCGCGCTCGGTACGCTCGTCCAGGAGGCCTTGGAAGCCGAACTGGGGCAACCGTTGGCATGGCCAGAGGAGGCGAAACGGACGATCGAACGGATCGCGCTCGATGCCGAATGGACACTCGACGGGTGGACCCAGGCGCTCTTGCCGTTGGCCACCGAAGATCGACTCGATCCTGCAGCGATCGAAAGGGCGCTTCAGCGAAACCAACCGGAGAACGTGAGTACGCTCTTTGCACTGCCACTCAAGGAGGCCCGGGAAGCGTTCGAGCGGCTCTACCTGGAACGGTTGTTGGCGCGCACCGATCTCCCCGTGCAGCGGCTCGCGGATCTGGCGGGATTGGAGCGCACCCACTTCTACCGCAAGCTCCGCCAGTTGGGCCTCTCGCTGCGCCGGAAAGAGGAGGACGACGCGTGAACGTGATCATCTTGGGGGCCGGTCAGGTCGGCAGCACGGTGGCGGAGCATCTGGCGAGCGAAGAGAACGACATCACGATGATCGACGTCGACGCCAGCCGCTTGGCGGAGGTCGCAAACCGCATCGAGATGCGCACTTTGGTCGGGAACGCCGCGTCCCCCAGTCTGCTGGAACAGGCGGGCGCGCGCGATTGCGATCTGCTCGTCGCGGTGACGCAATCGGATCAGACCAACCTCTGTGCGTCTCTGATCGCAAAACGGCTCTTCAACGTCCCGCGCAGTATCGTCCGAGTGCGCGCCGCCGACTACACCGCGTTCCAAGAACTCCTGGGCGAAGAGGCTTTTGCGGTCGATTTCGCGATCTGCCCAGAACAGATCGTCTGCGAATACATCGTCCGCCTGGTGAACCACCCAGGGGTGCTGCAGCTGCTCGATTTCGCAAACGGCGCCGTCCAGCTTGCCGCGGTGCGTGCCGAACGGGGCGGAAAGCTCGTTGGCCACCCGATCAAACCGTTGCGCTACCACCTTCCCAACGTCGAAATGCGGGTCGCTGCGATCTACCGCCACGGGGTGCCGATCATTCCAGAAGGAGATACGGTGATCCATCCCGGCGACGAACTCTTTTTCTTGGCAAGCGCGGGACAAATCCCGGCGCTGCTTCGCGAACTGCGGCCGGCGGAGCGGCGCGGTTCGCGCGTGATGATCGCGGGGGGCGGCAATATCGGAATGCGGCTCGCGAAGCTGCTCGAACGCGACTACCGCGTGAAATTGATCGAATATAACAAGCAGCGCGCGCAGCAGCTGGCTGTCGAGCTCACCGATACCTTGGTGCTCGCGGGGGACGCCACCGACGAACATCTGCTCGACCGCGAAGGGATCGAAGAGGTCGATCACTTCCTCGCGGTGACCAACGACGACGAAGACAACATCATGGGGGCTGCGCTCGCCAAGCGGTTGGGCGCGAAAAAGACGTTGGCGATCATCAACCGCTCCGCGTACGTCGATCTGGTGCAAGGCGAAACGATCGACATCGCGATTTCGCCGGCGCTGGTGACGATCGGTGCGCTCCTCAAACACGTGCGGCGCGGTGACGTGGCCGCAGTCCACCGCTTACGGCGCGGTGCCGCGGAGGCGATCGAAATCGTCGTTCATGGCAACGCGCAGACGTCGAAAGTGGTGGGGCGGCGGATCGACCAAATTCGCTGGCCGCCGGGGGTGACGGTTGCGGCGATCGTCCGCGAAGAAACGGTCTCGGACGACGAAGAGGCTACCCCCACGCGGAAACAGAAACGGGTGGTGATGGCCCACCACGACACGGTGATCGAAGAGGGAGATCACGTGATCCTCTTTTGTACGCAACGGCGGCGCGTGCGCGAGGTCGAAAAGCTTTTCGCCGTCGGGTTCGGCTTTTTCTGAATCGGGGGAGCGGCGACGATGCGACCCTGGGTTCCGGCGCTTCATGCGTACGCGTACATTCTGATGCTCTTTTCCCTGCTCTTTTTGGTTCCCACCGCGGTGTCGCTGTGGCGCGCCGACGGCAGCCACACGCTCTACGAAGAAGCGATGGCAGCGGCGTTCGCTGCTGGAGTACTTCTCTGGGCCGCGACGCGGCGGTATCGGCGCCCGCTGCGCCCCGCGGACGGCTTTTTGATCGTGGCGCTCACTTGGGTGGTTTCCCCCCTCTTCGCGGCGATCCCGCTCTACCTCTACCGACCCGAACTCGGCTACGTGCGCGCCTATTTCGAAGCGGTCTCGGGGCTGACAACGACCGGCGCCACGGTCTATTCCGGTTTGGACGATTTCCCCTTTTCCCTCAACCTCTGGCGCGCGTTCCTCCATTGGGTGGGCGGAATGGGGGTGGTCGTCCTGGCGGTGGCGATTCTCCCTTTGCTGGGGATCGGGGGGCGGCAGGTCTTTCAGGCCGAATCGCCCACGCCGTTGAAAGAGGAGTCGCTCACGCCGCGCGTTGCCGATACTGCAAAGGGCCTGTGGCTCACCTACGCGGGGATGACGCTCCTCTGTATGGGGGCGTTCTGGTACGGTGGGATGTCGATCGAGGATGCGGTGATCCACGCCTTTTCGGTGATGGGGCTCGGTGGCTTTTCCAGTCACGATGCGTCGTTTGGCTATTTCCATAGCCTTGCGCTCGAACTGATCGCGATCGCGTTCGCTACGCTTGCCGGATTCAACTGGGCGACCCACTATTTGGCGCTGGTGCGAAGGTCCACGAAACCCTATTGGCGCGACCCTGAATTGCCCTACTATTTGGGTGTGCTCGCGTTCAGTAGCCTCATGCTCGCCGCCTATTTGACCGTGAACGGCGCGTACGCCGATTTCTGGCGGGCGCTGCGCGACACCGCGTTTTACGTCGTCTCGATCGCCACGTCGCTGGGTTTGGCGACGACCGACTACACCCTCTGGCCGTTCTTCGCCCAATTGTGGCTGCTCTTCCTGAGCAGTTTCACCGCCTGTGCCGGGTCGACGGGCGGCGGGATCAAAATGATGCGTGCGATCATCCTCTACAAGCAGATCTACCGCGAGATCGTGCGCGCGCTCCACCCCAACGCCGTCGTTCCCGTGCGCTTACGCAAGACGATCATCGAAAACCGTGTCGTTTTCGCGGTTTTGGGTTTTTCCTTTCTCTACATGGTCTCGATCGTCTCGCTCACGCTGGTGCTCAGTGCCAGTGGCCTCGATATCGTCACGGCGTTTTCGGCGGTGGTGGCGTGCATCAACAACACAGGGCCGGGTTTGGGCGCTGTGGGGCCGGCTGCGAATTACGGCTGGTTGAACGAAGGGCAGACGTTGCTTTTGACCTTTACCATGGTGTTGGGGCGCCTTGAAATCTTCACCTTTCTGGTCGTCCTCACCCCAGCGTTCTGGCGACGGTAACGGGGTGCTGGCTGTGTTATCCTCGCGCACGGAACCGTATTGCCGAGAGACGACGTGAAAAACGACCGTTTGCTGCGCGCGTTGCTGCGCGAACCCGTCGACCGCACCCCGATCTGGCTCATGCGCCAAGCGGGGCGCTATCTGCCGGAATACCGACAAACTCGGGCACGTGCCGGGAGTTTTCTCGATTTGTGCCGCAATCCGGCGTTGTGCGTCGAGGTGACGTTACAGCCGATCGCGCGGTTCGGACTCGACGCCGCGATCCTCTTTTCCGATATCCTCACGGTCCCCGACGCGATGGGGTTGGGACTCTATTTCGCCGAAGGGGAAGGACCGAAATTCGAGCGACCGTTGCGGGAAGAGTGGGAGATCCGCAACCTGGCGGTACCCGACCCCGAGGTGGAGCTGCGGTACGTGCTCGACGCGGTGCGGGAGATCAAAGCGGCGCTCGCCGACGAGATTCCGCTGATCGGCTTTTCCGGAAGCCCGTGGACGCTCGCGTGCTACATGGTCGAAGGGGGCGCAAGCAGCGACTACCACACCATCAAAAAAATGCTCTATGCGCGCCCGGAGCTGCTTCATCGGATTTTGGTGGTCAACGCCGAAGCGGTGACGCAGTACCTCAACGCGCAGATCGCCGCCGGTGCGGACGCGGTGATGCTCTTCGACTCGTGGGGAGGCGTGCTTTCCGAACGCGCGTTTGCCGAGTTTTCGCTTGCCTACCTGGAACGGATCTGCGCGGGACTTACGCGCACCGCGCGCGGTCGGCGCGTGCCGGTGATCGTCTTCGTCAAAGGGGGTGGGTTGTGGCTGGAACGCATCGCCGCCTGCGGCGCCGACGCGGTGGGGCTCGATTGGACGATCGAGATCGGTCGAGCGCGGCAGTTGGTCGGTGACCGCGTCGCGCTGCAAGGGAACATGGATCCCGCGGTGTTGCTCGCTCCACCCGAGGCGGTGCGTCGCGAGGCGCGCGCGATCCTCGCCGCGTATGGCGAAGGCACCGGGCACGTCTTCAATCTGGGCCACGGGATCTCGCAACACACGCCGCCGGAGCATGTCGCGGTGCTCGTCGAGACGGTGCAACAGGAGAGTGCGCAGTACCACCCAACCGCATCACCGTGATCGGGTGCGCGGCAGCACGATGAGCGAACGCGTTGCCCGCGTGTTGGTGCCGCAAGCGGGGAAATGCCTCTTCGATTACCGCGTACCGGACATGCACCCGATGTACCGCGGGCAGCTCGTCCGGGTTCCGCTCGGGCGGCGGCGCGTCTTGGGTGTGGTTTGGGCGTGTGACCCGGAACCCGAGGTGCCGCCAGAGCGGCTCAAGCCGATCGCCGAATGGTGGGACGATTGGCCGCCGCTCGATCCGGTCTTGTTGGACCAGATCGCGTTCGCGAGCGATTACTATTTGAACCCGCTGGGCGAATATCTGGCGTTTGTACTGCCGCCCGCACTCAGACGGCGCAAACGCCAAGTGGCGCTCGCCGCGGTAACGGATGGAGCGGTGGGCGAACACGCGACCGGCGAAAGCACCGCTTCCCAGCGCCGTTCGGAGCCGGTCGTGACGACGCCGGGGCCACGTTTGACCGCGGCGCAAGCGCGCGCGTATGCACAGCTCACCGCCGGTCCCACGGGTTTCGACCCCGTGCTGCTTTTCGGTGTCACCGGTAGCGGAAAAACGGAGTGCTACCTCCGTCTGATCGCGGAGACGCTGGCGGCTGGGCGCCAAGCGCTCGTATTGGTACCAGAAATCGGGCTCGTTCCCCAGACCACAACGCGGGTGGTCGCCCGTTTTCCGGGAGCGAGGATCGGCGTCTGGCATTCGGACCTCAACGCGCGCGAACGGCAGCGCCTCTTCGCGGCGTTGGTGCAAGGCGCGGTGGACTGTTTGATCGGCACCCGTTCGGCGATCTTTGCGCCGATGCCGCGCTTGGGGCTCATCTTGGTCGACGAAGAGCACGACGCCAGTTACCGACAGTTCGAAGGGGCGCCCTATTCGGCGCGCGATCTTGCACTGTGGCGCGGCAAAGCGGCGCAGGTGCGCGTCGTCTTGGGGTCGGCGACGCCGTCGCTCGAACGCTGGTGGGACAGCGAACGGGGGCGGATCCGCCGGGTGACGCTTGCGGAGCGCGCCACTGGCGTGCCGCTGCCGACGATCGAACTGTTGCCCGTGACGCGGGAAGCACCGCGCACCGCGGGATTGGTGCCCGAGGCATGGGAGGCGCTCAAAGAGACCCTTGCGCGCGGGGAACAGGCGTTGCTCTTCCTCAATCGGCGTGGGTTTGCGCCGACCCTCTATTGCGCCCATTGTGGCTGGGTTCAGGAGTGCCGCCGCTGTTCGGTGCGCATGGTCTATCACCGCGTCGACAGCCGGATGCGCTGCCACCATTGCGGCTGGAGCATCGCGGTGCCCGAGGTCTGCCCCACGTGCGGCAACGGCGGGTTGTCGGTTGCCGGGCAGGGAACGCAACGGCTCGAAGCGGAGTTGCACGCCGCGTTCGCCGATCATGGTGTGGTGCGGATCGACCGCGACGCGTGCCAAACCGCTGCGGCGTTTGCTGCGCTGCGCAAGACGGTGGCGCGCGCCGACGCGAAGCTCTTGATCGGCACGCAGATGATCGCGAAAGGGCACGACTTCCCGGCGCTTTCGCTGGTGATCGTCGTCGGCGCCGATGCGGGGCTGCTTGCGGCCGAGACGCGGGCAACGGAGCGCTTGATGCAGCAGTTGCTGCAAGTTGCAGGGCGGGCCGGGCGAAGCGGGCAACCGGGTCGAGTGCTGGTGCAGACCCGTTACCCCGACCACCCCTTTTACCAGCAACTGGTCGCGCACGACTACGCGGCGTTCGCCAATACGTTACTGACTGAACGCAAACGGCTAGCGTTGCCGCCTTTCGTGCATCAAGCGTTGCTGCGCGCCGACGCGCCACGCCTCGAAGTGGCGCTCGAATTCCTCACTTCAGCGAAAGCGACCGGCGAGGCGATGCGGGAACAGCACGCGCACGGGCATGCGGTGCGCCTCTTGGACGTGGTGCCGCTCAGGATCGTCCGTTTGGCCGGGCGCGAACGGGCGCAGTTGGTGGTCGAATCGCCGAACCGCGCTGCGCTCCACACCTTTTTGCGGGCGTGGCGGGAACGGTTGCTGCAGTGGCCACAACGCCAAGGGTTGCGGTGGCGCTTGGAGGTGGATCCGCTCGATACGTAGCTCAGAGCCGAAAGCGCGCAAACGCCGCTTTGAGTTTCGTCACCCAACCATTGACTTCGCTGCTTGCGGTCGTGATTTCGTTCGCTGCATTCGAAGTTTGCTGCGCGGCGGTTTTGGCATTGTGCGCCGCTTGGTCGATCGTTTCGCTCAACCGTTCGACGTCGCTCGCGACCTGCAAAATGGAGCGCGCCCGCTCGAGCGTGCCGTGCGTGGCGCGTTCCACCTGCGCCATGAACCCCTGCAACGCGCCGATCCGTTCGCGGCTCGACTGCGTTTCGGCCAGGGTCGCGTCGAGCTGGGCTTCGATCGCTTGACCCTGCTGCGCCAGATTCGTGGTGATCGTGTCGATCTCGCCCGCAGCCACCGCGGACTGTTCGGAGAGTTTGCGCACTTCGTCGGCAACCACCGCAAAGCCCCGGCCCGCCTCACCGGCGCGCGCCGCTTCGATCGCGGCGTTCAAAGCCAAGAGGTTGGTCTGCTCGGCGATTTCCCGTACTTTGTCGGTAATGCGTCGGATCGCTGCCGATTCGGCGATGAAGCGGCGGCTGGCGGCGTTGACCCCGTCGAGTTGCGTGTTCATCGCTTCCAGCGTAGCCAGCGCCTGAGCAAGCGCGCCGGCCATCTGTTGCGCTTCGTCGAGGGTCTTTTGCGCGTCGGCAACGACTGCTTGCGCTTCGGTACGGGCGTTGCGGGCGGTGGCATCGAGCGCGTCCGCAGCGTCGACGATCGCGGTGACGTGGGTTTCACTCTGCCGAGCGCGGTCGGCAATGGCCTGTGCGTTGGCTTCGCTCACTTGCGCGGCGCGCGCCAGCGCTTCGAGTGCGGCATGGACGGTGGAGAGGCTTTCGCGCCATTTGCCGATCATCTCGTGCAGCGCGGTGACGATGCGGCGCGTTTCGTCGCGCTCGCGAACCGCGATCTGTGTGGTCAGGTCACCTTGGGCAAGTTGCTGCACACCGTTGGCGATGCGCGTGATGGTCGCGAGCAACGAGCGCCGAATGGCCAAAGTCATGAGCAAAACGACGAGCGATGCCGCGGCGATCGCAGCGGACAAAAGCGCAAGACTGCGCCATTTCGCCGCGCGGTAGCTTTCGACATGTTCGGCAAGGAGCGCATGCACCGACGCGCCGTAGCCCCAGACCCCATCGACCAACTGACTGGCTTCGTCATAGACTTCGAGCGGATCGCGCGCGAAGAAGCCGAATTTGATCGCGTCGAGGGTGGTGTCGAGCATCTCCCCTTGCTCTTGCAGATAGCTCAGTTGCGCGTCGAAGAGGTCGACCAGTTCGGTGACGCCGAAACTGCGCAAGCGGTTGTGGATGAACGCCAGATCTTTGATGCTTTTTGCCAAGGTATGGCGATGGCGGGTGAATTCCAACAGTGCCGGTTCGCCGAAGCGTTGCTCGACGAACGCGAGCGTGAGCAACCCGCGCAAGCGGATGCTTGCGTCGGTGAGCGGAAGGATATCGTTCAACCACGCCTGAGTCAGACTGCTGATCGTCGGGTCGGGAATGAACGCGAGTTGCGATTCGACCGCGATGTGGCGCATCGTTTCCAATAATCCGTCGACGAGCGGCGTCAGCATCTGGAAGCGATCGGCCGCATCGCGGGTCTTGATCTCCTGCCAGGAACGATCGAGCATTGCGATCTGTTCGGTCAAGGTTGGCGAAAGCGGGGCTTGCGTGGCAAGGGTGCGAAACGCGTTCCATTGGCTGTCGATTTCAGTCACGAGCGTCTGCGCGTTTTGGGTCGCGTGCTGGTGGAGTTCACTCTTGGGGTCCGCAGCGAGCGTAACCCCGGACCAGGTGCGTAGGATGGGCACCTGACGGTAGACGTCCCCCAGGCGCGTGAGCAACTCGAGTCCGGCAAATTGCCGCTGCGCCGTTTGCACGCTTTGCCAATCTTTCCACAAGGTCAATCCATTGGTGGTCGCAACCAGCAGCCCGCCGACGATGAGGATCGAAAGGAGTTTGGCGGAAATCGACAAATGACGCATGATGACGCTCCAACCGCGCGGACAGGTAAACACAGTATAGTCGAAGGCATGCTCTGTCTAACGGCAAAATTGCCGATTGCTTTAGCGTTTTATTTCGGCTTTTGGCCGCGGCAACCATCCCCGTGGTAAGATGACGAAAAATAGAAGGTGGTCGCGATGAGCAAAGCGACGTTGCAACTGACCTATACCTTGACGCTGGAACTTCCGGCGGCGCTCGAAACGGTCCCAGAGGCGGATCTGGCGAAAACGCTCGACGGTCTTCTGGGGAACGCCGTCCATCAAGGGTTGCGGACCGTTGTGGGGAAGCGCTTGGCCGGTGCGGGTGTTCGCGTCACGAAGCTGACGCACCAAGTGGCGTTGACCCGCCCCCGCCGCGCGGTCGGCACAACGATCCCGAAAGAGCGGCTCGTCGCCGCGGCGCCCCATCTCACCGACGTGGAGCTGGCCGACGTCGAAGCAAGCATCGGCAATCTCCCGTTCCTCGCCGAGGAGGAGCTGCACAAGCGGATTCGGGCGCGCGCGTTGAAGCGCGTGAACGAGGTGCGGTTGGTGCCGGTCAAAGTGGTTGCCGAAAAAAGTAACGGCGAGCGGTTCGAAGGGGCAGCGGCACTCAACATCACGCACGGTGCGCTCTTCTTTCCCGAGGAGTTGCGGTCGCTGCGTTTGAAAGCCAACGCGCCGGTTCAGATCTACCTTCCCGACGTGGAAACGCCATTGGTTGGCGTCTATCGGGGATCGACCCTGGGTGGTCCGGTCGTCGAAATCCCAATCGAAAAACTCGCGCCGTACCGCGATCAGTTGTTGGCCGCGTGGCAAGCGAACCAGAAAGCGTGATTCTTTTGTCTCAGGACGTTCGTGGCGTTCTCTGATTTTGTTCCCGATTCCGATCCGGATAGCCTCCCTGATCCGAAGCATTTGCCGCCAGAGACCCAAGCACTGTTGGCACGGTTGGCTACCGATCCGACGGTCGGGTTGAGTTGGGAAGAGGTCCGACGTCGTCAGCGTATCCATGGGCGCAATCTTTCGGCAGGGCTTCCTGTGGCGTCGCGTCCGGACCGCACAGGTCTGCCACGGTTCGCGCTGGCGTTTGCGTGTGTCGTGCTGGCGGTGGCTACAGCGATCGAGCAAGAAGCGACTGCGGTTGCCTGGGCCTGGTTGCTGGTGGGAGGAACCCTGTTGGCAGCCGGATGGGGCATGGCGCGCTGGGGGCGTTGCGCGGCGCGCCGACTGACGCGCGTTCCCTGGCATCTCTGGGTGTTACGCGAAGGGGTGTGGCACCGGGTTCCGGCCACCGATTTGGTCCCCGGCGATATTCTTTGGCTGACACCGGGCACCCTTTTTCCAGCGCAGTTACACCTATTGGCGGTCTCACCCGACTGGCAGACCGAACCGTGGCAACGCAGTACGCAGGTGGTTTCCGGACAGGCATGGGCGGTCGTGGTGCGTCCCAGCCGTATCGATCCCCGTGGTGTGGTCGCTCTGGAAGATGAAGCCGACAAAAGCGCTGGTTGGGTTTGGCCAGCCCTAGCGGTGGCCGGTTGGTCGGCGGTGTTGGTGGTGGGTGAAGCGCCACTTGCGATCTGGCTCCACCAACTGGCGGTGCTGGCGCTCGTTCTCTTCCCGTGGTTCGATTCCGAGGTGCGCTCCGGTTGGGCGATCGCTTCGCGGTTGCGCTTTGCGACGCGCGGTGTCTGGTTTCGGACGCCGCACGCCGTCACGGCGCTCGGTCGCGCGGTGCACATTACGGTGGCGCGCACCGCTTGGTTCGAGCAGTGGCGCGTCGCCGCATTACTGTTGCCGTTCGATACCGTGCGCTGTGACAAAGCGGCACCGTCACCCGAACACGACGCGCCAGAGAGACCGCATACCCCAGAACTCCAATTCTGGCGCGGGGCGCGGCGGGTACTCAATCCGTTGGCGGTCACGGGTATGGTGCCATTCGCCCAAGCGGTGCGGGTGACGTTGGCGCCAGGCCCGGGATGCGTCACGCTCCTGCCGACCGGGAACGATGCGGTTGCCGCTAGCCTGTGGCAGAGCACGTGTGCTTTGGTCGGCGACTCTGCGCGAGATCCCTTGACGCAGTGGCGCGTGGTGGCGCGGGAACGCAAACCGGAATGGGGGCTATTCGGGTGGCTGACACGCTGCGCGGACCGGCGGGGGCGGGTTTGGGTCGTGGCGACCGGCGAACCGGAAGCGCTGCGGGCAGCCGGGGTGACGCGTGCGGCGTGGCGCGGAGCGTTCGATTCCGACCAATGGTTCGCGCGCATCGAAGCGGCGCGGCACAACGGCGCGTGGGTGATCGGCGTTGCGCACGGAGTCAGCGCACCCGAGCGCGTGGATGCCAACGCGGAGATGCTGGCATGGCTGGGTGCGTGTGCGGTGGTGCCCGTCCCTGCCGGTTCGTTCGCTGCGGTGACGTCGGCGGTACCCAGTGAACCCGAGGGGGTGTGGCGGGTGCTTGCCGACGACGTACCGGCGACCACCCGCGCGGCGTGGTCGGCGCTGGGTTGGTGGCCTGGGGCGGCCGAGTCCGAGGTCTGTGATCCGCGCGTGCAGCAATTACCGCCGGGGGCACCGTGGGTCTTGTGCCAGACAACAGCACCGCGTGTCTCCCCGAACGCGGACCAGAACGATACCGCTCATCGCGTTTTGGTGCTGCTCGACGCCGATCGCTTCGACCAGGGTCCGCTGCCGGATGTGCGGGTAGCGAGGGGGTTGACGCAATTTGCCGCATTGCGCGCGGAAGTGCGCGCCCAGACGCAGCGCATGGCGCAATGGCAACGGCGACTGCAATGGCGTTGGGGGGTCGTCGGAGCGACGCTCGCGCTGTGGTTGACCGTTGGCCCCACGGCACCGGTTGCGGCGCTCCCGGCGTTGGGGCTCGTTTGGCTGCAGATTCAACCGTTCCTGCACATGCGCACCCGTGATAAGATAAAAATATCAGAAAATGCTGTTGCAGGAGGCGACGATGACGCAATCCGTGACGATCGACGCCAATGAAGCGAATTTCGAACCGACGGTCCTTGCCGAATCCCACCGTCGGTTGGTGGTCGTCGATTTTTGGGCACCTTGGTGCGGTCCGTGCCGGGTGCTGAAGCCGGTGTTGGAGCGGCTCGCCGCCGAATATGGGGGCCGTTTCCTGCTGGCGAAGGTCAATTCCGATGAGAACCCGACGTTGGCCGCGCGCTATGGGGTCCGCGGCATTCCCAATGTCAAGGCGCTGCGTGACGGCCAGGTGGTCGATGAATTCACTGGCGCACTTCCCGAGCTGGAGGTGCGCCGTTGGCTCGAACGGTTGCTGCCCTCGCCTGCTGAACCGAACTGGCGGCAAGCGGTTGCCGCGCGCGAGGCGGGCGACGCCGCAACCGCCGAGCGGCTCCTACTCGAGGGGCTTGCCGAAGACCCCGCGTTCGACCGGGCGCGGCTCGATCTTATTGCGCTACTCCTGGATCAGAAGCGCGTAGCGGAAGCAAGCGAACACTTTCGTGCGCTCCGTGAGCCGGACAGCGACGACGCGAAACGGCTCGAGGCGCGGTTGGCGTTACTTGCCGACGGTACCGCCGAATCTCTGGAAGCACTCGCAGCGCGGCACGTCACGGGGGAGGATTCTCAGGACGGTTCAGTGCGGTGCCGCTGGCGGATCGACCACGGTGATCGCATAGGGTGGGTCGATCCAACGGAGGCGTTGCTGGAGCGGCGCGGTCACGGTGATGGTGCCGTCCGCGGCGACGCGAAGCGCGCGCGTCACCCCGAAACGCGCGGCGTAGCGCGGCCAATCGTCGCCGACCAGAAAAAGCGGTTTGCTGACGACGTCGGAGCGAAGCCCCGTTCGGTGATCGGGTTGCGGCAGGATCACGACGGTAAACGCCTGATTCTCCGTGGCGGGCCACCCGGTGCGCGGGTCGATCAGGTGGTGGTAGCGGTGTCCGTCCGCGAGGAAATAGCGCTGGTAGTCCCCCGAGGTGCCGATCGCTTCCCCATCGTAGAGCGGTAGCACCGCGAGCGGTTCGGCGCGGCGCGGGTGTTGCAGCGCGATGCGCCAGGGCCGCGTGGCGTTGGGCTGCCCCAGCGCGAGGATGTTGCCGCCGATGTTGATGAGCGCGGCCGCAATCGCGTGGCGGCGGACGATCTCGGCGGCACGGTCGAGCGCGTAGCCTTTGAGGTAGCCACCGAGGTCGATGGCGACCGCGGGGTTGGAGCTGGTGACGCACGCCGCAGGGGTTTCGTTCGTGGCGATCGCGTCGACCGCGTCCGGCTGCGCGCATGGAGACGCGGGATCGGGGGTAAGCGGCGTGATGGTGAGCGCTGCAAGCGATGGATGGCGGTCGCGCAACGCGGCAACCGCCGCGGGGTCGGGCGGTTGGTTGGCGCTGAAGTCGCTGCGGTGAAAGCCCCACAGCGCAACGAGTGCGCCAATGCCCGGGTCGAAAAGTCCTTCGCTGGCGCGGACGAACTGTTGGGCGTCCCTGAGGATCGCCGCCATCTCCGCGCTCACGCGAGCGGGGTGTCCGGCAGCGATCGCGGCGTTCAAGCGGGTGAGTGCCGACGGCTCCCAGGCGTGGTAGGTGCGATGCAGGCGCGCGAGTTCGCGGCTGATTTCCGCCAAGACGCTGTGGGCGTGTTCCGCGTCGGCGTCGACCACGGTGAGTTCGACGCGGGTGCCGAAGACGAACTGCTCTTCGCGAACCAACGTGGGTTCGCGCGAGCACGCGGCAAGCGCAAAAAGCAGCGACAGCCAGACAAGTGGCGTGACGATACGGCGGAAGGCGGTACGGCGTGCAGACACGGACATGGTTCAGTGGTTCGCGATCACCGCTTCGAGCCGTTCGATCGCACACGCCGCAGGGTTCTCGCCACTTTGCGCGGCGATCTCGACGAAGCAGGTGGGGCTCGTGACGTTGATCTCGGTGAGTCGGCCGCCGATCAGGTCGAGCCCGACGAAAAAGAGGCCGCGTCGCCACAGGATCGGTGCCAGCGTTTCGGCGACCCGCCGCTCTTCCGGGGTGAGCGGCATCGCCACGCCGGTACCCCCGGCGGCGAGGTTGCCGCGCGTTTCGCCCGCTTTCGGGATCCGCGCCAGCGCCCACGGCACCACCGAACCGGCGATCAACAAGACCCGTTTGTCGCCGTCGGCGATCGCGGGAAGGTACTGCTGGACCATGATCGTGCGCTGGCCCTGTGCGGTGAGGGTCTCGACGATCGCGTTGCGGTTGGGGTCGTCGTGACGGACCCGAAAAATGCCCGCGCCCCCCATCGCGTCGAGCGGCTTCACGATGACGTCGCCGCCGAGCGCGTCGATCGCTTCCTGGACGTCAAGCATGCGCCGCACCACCTGCGTGGGGGGGATGAATTCGGCAAATTCGAGGATGCTCAATTTTTCGGAGTGGTCGCGCACCGCGCGCGGGGCGTTGAAGATGCGCGCGCCTTCCTGCTCCGCCCGCTCAAGGAGCCAGGTGAGCGTAAGGTATTCGAAATCGAACGGCGGGTCGAAGCGCAGCAGCACCGCGGAAAATTCACGGAGCGCCCGCCAGCGTGGGGTCACACCTTCTGCCCACGCGGTATGCGGGGCGTTGGGGTCGACGGCAAGCGGCAGCGCTTCGGCACAGACGCGGTCGTGTCGCCAGGCAATCGCGCCGGGATAAGCGACCCAGATGGTGTGGCCACGCGCGGCCGCTTCCCGCATCAGAAAGAGCGAGGAGTCTTTCTTCGGGTTGAGCGCAGCGAGCGGATCGATCAGAAAGAGGAGTTCCATCGTTGGCTTTCCGTCATCGGGCGGTCGCAAGTGGGGTTGCCGCTACATCGCTGTGCGATTCGTTCAACGATTCGATCTCGCGGGTGGCTGCCGCAAGCGCCAGACGCGCAACGACGCCGTACGCGTAGAAGCGGTTGGGTTCGGCGTCGGGTGCGGCGGTGAAGTCGGGCACCGAGCAGGGGCGAGCGAAGGTGAGCGGTGTGAAGTGCATCCCAGGGGCGTTGAGGTTGTCGTCTGGGCCGCGTTCGGTATGGACGCGGTAAAACCCGCCCACAACGTAGTGATCGATGAAATAGACGACCGGTTCGGCGGCAGCGCCGTCGACCCGTTCGAAGGTGGGGACCCCCTCTTGCACGATCACTTGGGTTACCTCGAGCCCCTCTTTGACCCGTGCCATTTTGTTGCGGTCGCGGCGCGAGAGTTCCCGAAGTTCCACGGGGTCTTTGACGACCATCACCCCCATGCCGTAGGTGCCCGCATCCGCTTTCATCACCAAAAACGGCGTTTCGGTGATGCCGCGCGCGGCGTATTCCCGTCGGATTTCGGCAAAAAGGTCGCTTGCGGCATCGGCAAGCGCCTCCACCCCCTGTTTGTGGCGGAAGTCGACGCCCCCCACGGTGCGGTACGCGGGGGTGAAATACCAGGGGTCGAGCGCAAAGGCTTCGGCGAATTCGTTCGCAACCTGCGCGTAACACGCCGCGTGGTGCGATTTGCGGCGACGATGCCAGCCCGCTTGCGGCGGCGGGATCACGATCTGCTCGAGCGGTTCGGCGAGGATCGCCGGAATCCCTGCGGAGAGGTCGTTGTTGAGGAGGATCGCGCACGGGTCGAAATCGGCAAGTCCGACGCGGTTGCCACGCCGGACGATCGGTTCGAGGATGAGTGTGCCCGCTGGTGTTTCGAACGGCGTCGGTTCCGTGATCTCAGGAAGGAGCGAGCCGACGCGCACCTCGACCCCCGCCAGGCGCAAAAGCCGTTGCAAGTGGAAGACGTTGCTGAGGTAGAAGCGGTTCCGGGTGTGGTTTTCAGGGATGAGCAAGAATTGCCGCGCTTCGGGACAGACCCGTTCGATCGCGACCTGCAGCGCTTGCACGGCAAGCGGCGTAAAGGGCTCTGCCAGGTTGTTGAATCCGCCTGGGAAGAGGTTCAAGTCCACCGGCGCGAGTTTGAACCCGGCGTTTCTGAGGTCGGTGGAGGCGTAAAAGGGTGGCATGTGCTCGGTGAACCAGTGGCGAAACCAGCGTTCGATCGCCGGTTGGTGCGCGAGGAACTGGTGTTCGATTTCGAGCAACGGACCGGAAAGGGCAGTGGTGAGGTGGGGGATCATACGCAAAGTCGCAGTCCGTAAGCGGAAAGAGAGAACGGCGCGGCTGCACGCGGTGCAGTCGCGCCGAATGTGCGAATCGAAACGGGGTAAATTACCCGAGAACGGCTTTCTTCAGCGCCGCACCGGCGGTGAATTTCGGGAGTTTCGTCGCCGGGATGGTGATCGTGGCGCCGGTCTGCGGGTTGCGACCGGTACGTTCGCCGCGGGTGACGACTTCGAACGAGCCAAAGCCCGTGAACGTGATCTTTTCGCCTTTCGCGAGCTGTTCGGTGACGGTGGCGAGCACGGCGTCGAGCGCACGTGCGGCCTCTGCTTTGCTGCTGCCCATCTTGTCGGCCAAGGCTTCGACGAATTCGCTTTTGTTCATGATTTTCGCTCCTGAAAAAATGGTGGAACAACCGGGCGTGTCGCCCCCTCCTCCTGCATGTGTTCGCTATTTTGCCGCAAAAACGGTCGTTTGCAACCCCTTTGGCTCAGCGGAAGACGATGGTGCGTGCGCCGTGGATCAAGACCCGGTCTTCGATATGATAACGCAGCCCGCGCGCCAGCACCGCTTTTTCGATGTCTTTACCGTAGCGGATCATCTCGTCCGGTGTGTCGGTATGGTCGACACGGATCACGTCCTGCTCGATGATCGGCCCTTGGTCGAGCTCGGGCGTCACGTAGTGACAGGTGGCGCCGATCAGTTTCACGCCGCGTTGCCACGCTTGGTGGTAGGGGCGCGCGCCGACGAAGCTGGGCAGGAACGAGTGGTGGATGTTGATGATCTGTCCCGCATACGCGTCGCAGAGTTCGGGCGGCAGGATCTGCATGTAGCGCGCCAGCACCATCACGTCGCCTTTCGCTTCGTCGAAGATCCGGCGGATTTCGGCGAACGCTTCGGGTTTGTTCTCTGGCGTGACCGGGACGTGAAAATAGGGGATCCCGTGCCATTCGACGATGCCGCGCAGCGTCTGGTGGTTGGAGATCACGCAGGGGATTTCGACGTCGAGCTCCCCGGCTTGCCAGCGCGCCAGGAGGTCGTAGAGGCAGTGTTCTTGCTTCGAGAACAGGATCACGACCCGCTTTTTCACCGCCGAATCGGTGATCCGCCACTGCATCTGGAGCGGTTCGGCGACCGCATGCGCGAACTGTTCGCGCAACGTCACGAGCGGCAGCGTGATCGAATCGGCGCGCAGTTGCAGGCGCATGAAGAAGCGACCCGACGGGTTCGCGGCGTCGGCCGGTTCGGCGTGGAAATTGGTTTCGAGGATCCACCCGCCCAGTTCGGCAAGGAACTGCGACACCCGCGCGACGACACCAACCTGGTCCGGGCATGACGCGACGAGCGTGTAGGTGCGTTCGCTCATCGTGCGGCTGCCTCTTGCCGTTCTTGGGCGATGCGGGCAAACGCGTCGTCGATCGCCGCACGCAGTTCGCTGTACGCTTCGGGGACGAGCGGGAACTGCGGGAACGCTTCGACCACGACCTGCGGCGCGCGAAAGAGGATGCCGGCGTCGGCTTCGGCGAGCATCGTGGTGTCGTTGTAGGAGTCACCCGCGGCGACGACCCGGAAGTTGAGCTCTTTGAAGCGCTTCACCGCTTCCCGTTTCTGGTCCTTCATCCGCAGCCGGTAGCCGGTGATCGTGCCGTCGGGAGCGACGACGAGGTTGTGGCAAAAGAGGGTGGGCCAACCGAGTTGTCGCATCAAGGGGCGCGCCAGCTCTTGGAAGGTATCGGAAAGGATGATCACCTGGTAGCGTTCGCGCAAACCATCCAAAAAGGTTTTGGCGCCCGGTAGCGGTTCAAGGGTGGCAACGACCCGTTCGATCTCCCGGAGGCCTAAGCCGTGCTGTTTCAGGATCTCCAGGCGAAAACGCATCAACCGATCGTAATCGGGTTCGTTCCGGGTGGTGCGCTTGAGTTCCGGGATTCCCACCGCTTCGGCGAACGCCACCCACATTTCGGGGATCAACACCCCCTCGAGGTCGAGACAAACCAGTTCCATCTTCGCTTCCAAAGGGATACAATAAACGAATTCTAACAAGGAAGCCTACTCAATGCGCGGAGGGATCTGGCTTTTGGCGGCTGTGCTCGGCGTCGTCGCAGTGGTCGGCGGCGTGGTGGCGCGGGAGCAGGCGCCAGCGGTGCAGCTCAAGGAGGAGGCGCGGGCGATCCGGCAGCAGGCAGACCAGGAACTGGCCGCGGCACGCACCGCCTGTACGCAGCGGATTCAAGTCGATCTGTGTCTGGACGAAGCCCACCGTCGGTGGTTGGCACGCTTGCAAGAAGCAGCGGAAAAAGAGGAGATGGCGCGTCGTCTGTCGTCGGGCGCGGCTTCGTCGGCTTCGTCGTAAGGTGCCGGTGCGGTGCGCGGTCACGGGGCGCGCTGTTGGCGCTTCAGCGCCCGCAGGCGGGCGCGGTCGATCGCGGTTTTGCTGGGTTTTGTAGGTGCCGCTTGCAGGGCGCGACGTTCGGCCACTTGTGCCTGGCGGCGGGCGTGACTTTCGGGGTCCTCGTGGTAGAGCGTTTGTGCCACCTCGGCGGGGCCGCGGCGGTCGCTGAGCGCAGCAACCGTAATCTGCCATTCGTACGGGCCGATGCGGATCGTGTAGCGTTCGCCCACTTTGACGCGGTGCGACGCCTTCACCCGTTCGCCGCCGCGCTTGACGTGTCCCGCCGCGATCGCTTCTTGCGCGCGGGTTCGGGTTTTGAAGAAACGGGCAGCCCAGAGCCAGACGTCCAGGCGAACCGAATCGAGGTTTTCCGCTCTAACGGTGTGGTGCCCCATGAAAGGTCATCCGGGTTGCGTTTGCGCGATGATACCCGAACCGCCAGGTAAGCAAAAGGAGTCGTGATTTTGGCCAAGCGCCTCGCTCATCTTTTTCAAGCCCTCGACGCATCGGACCGGGATCCCCATGCGCCGCTCCTCGGGGCGTGGTTGATCCGCTTGACGCTCGCGTTCGGGTGGCACCGCCACTTGGACAAGGAGAGCATCTTTTCCGAGCCGATCCTGCTCGACAGCGACTACGTGCGCTACGTGGGCGAATTGGTCCCGACGCGGGAGGACGAAGACGGCGATACGGTGATCGACCGCGCCGCGATGCGCAAGCTCGGCACCGCAGGGATCGAGAAGCGGTTGCTCGAACGCTTGGAGCATCTCGAAGCCGCGATCAACCCGAAATTGCCGTTGTTGCGCAATTCGGCACGTTTGGGCAAAGTGCTCGGGCTCAACCGCGCCGAAGTGGGCGTGTTGCGTTTCGCGGTGGCGTTGGCGGCGTTTCGCCGTTTCCACGCGGCGGTGGCGGCGGCGAACCAACCGGGTGGGCTCGACCATGTGGCGTTGGCGGTCGCGGCGATCGCGAACGTTCGCCGCGCGCTCGTCGTCAAAGCGTTGCGGCCCGACGGGGCGCTGCACCGCGCCGGGTTGGTTCGGGTCGATGCGGCGCACCGTGCGGGGCACGACCTGGAAACGCGCTTCGACGTGATGGGGCGGCTGCCGCACCTCTTGCTCTCGAGCCAACTCACCACCGACGACTTGATGGCGGCGTTCGTTCGGCCGGTGGTGCGGCAACCGCGCTGTACGCTCGCCGACTTTCCCCATTTGGCGCAGGATGCCGCAACCTTGATCGCGCTCTTGGACGGGGCGCTTGCGGCCCGTGCCAAAGGGGTGAACCTGCTCTTTTATGGCCCGCCGGGTACTGGCAAAACCGAGTTCGCGCAAGCGCTCGCGCAAGCGCTTGGCGCGCGGCTGGTGGAGACGCCAGCGCAGGATGAAGCGGGCGAACCGATCCAGGGTCAAGAGCGGCTGCGCGCCTACGCCGCGGCGTCGAGCATCACCGCGCGTGCCGAACGCACGCTGATGCTGCTCGACGAAGCCGAGGATGTGTTGCCCACCGCGGGGCATTCCCTCCTTTCCTTGTTGGGCGGCGACGACGACACCGCGCCGGCCCGCGGCGCGAAAGCGTGGACCAATTGGCTGCTCGAAAACAATCCACTGCCAACGATCTGGATCACCAACGACGCGACGTTCGATCCGGCCTATTTGCGCCGTTTCGCGTACGCGGTGCGTTTTCCCGTCCCGCCCGAAGGGGTGCGGTTGGTGATCGCGCGGCAAGCGTTTGCGGGATTGGACGCCAGCGACGAATGGTTGATGCGCCTTGCGCGCCACGAGGCGGCGTCACCGGCGCTCTTGGCGCAAGCGGCGCAGGTGGCACGTTGGGTGGCGGCGCGCCCGGCTGGGAAAGGACCAGAGACGGCAGTTTCACCGCTTGCCGCGGCGGAACGGGCGTTGTCGGCGAGCTTGGCGCTCCTGGGCGAACAGGGTGTGCCGCGGCTACCTGCCGCGACTGCGCTCGACTGGGCGTTCCTCAACCTCGACATCGATCCGGAGCAGCTCGTTGCGGCGCTGTCGCGGCAACCGCACGCAACGCTCTGCTTCTATGGCCCGCCCGGTACCGGCAAGACCGAATTCGCGCACGGGATTGCGCGCGCGCTCGACAAGCCGATCGTGGTGAAGCGCGCCTCCGATCTGTTGTCCAAATGGCTGGGCGAAAGCGAAAAGGCGATCGCGGCGATGTTCCGGGAAGCGCGCGAGCGCGGGGCGGTATTGCTGCTTGACGAGGCCGACAGTTTCCTGGCCGACCGCCGCGGGGCGCACGCGCACTGGGAGGTGACGCAAACCAACGAACTGCTCACGCAGATGGAGGCGTTCGACGGCATTTTCATCTGCACCACCAACTTGGTGGAACAGCTCGACGCCGCAAGCCTGCGCCGCTTCGCGTTCAAAGTGCGGTTCGACTACCTCACCGCGTCGCAGCGGGCAGCGCTCTTCGTCCAAGAGGCGGTGCGGCTGGGGGTTCCGCGCGACGAAGCCGAAGCGTGGAGTGGCCGCACCCGCGCGCTCGACCGCTTGACGCCTGGGGATTTCGCGGCTGCGGTGAAGCGGTTGCGTCTGCTCGGTGGTGCGGCAAGCGGCGAGGCGCTTTTGCACGCGCTGCGGGAAGAGGTGGTCGCAAAGGGTGGCCCTCGGCAGCGGCTCGGTTTCTGAAAACGATTCCCCACACCAGAGAGGAGCGTGCGCGATGACCAAACCCACGCGAACCGACCCAAGACCCACCCAAAACGCCGCGGCGGACGAACGCGCCCCCGACCGTCGCCGTCGTCTGGCATTGACCGTACCGGCCGCGTTGGCGCTCGCTGCTGGGGGGGCACGGGCGGGGAGTGGTTTCGGCGACGAGATGCCGCACAAAATCGTCTACCAGCTCAACCAAGCCGACCCCGAATACATCGGACATATCCTCAACTCGGTCTCGGCGATGCTGGGAAAATACCCCGATCAGATCGCAATCGCGGTGGTCTGCTTCGGCCCGGGCATTCACCTCATCGCCAAAGCGCCGCAGCGCCCGATCCCGGAGGAGTTGCGGCAGCGGGCGAAAGGGCAGGCGGAGTTCTACGGCGTGCGCTACATCGCGTGTGGCAATACGATGAAAACGCTCGGGTGGGGCCCGGAGGCGATCGAACCGTTTGCCGAGATCGTCGAAGTGGGCGCGGCGGCGATCATGGAGCTCCAAGAGGCCGGGTACGCCTATCTGGCGTGGTGATCGGGTTTTCCCTAACTGTTCCCGAATGCGGTAACGCGCAAAAATAAAACCAAATCGCCACCGAACACCACGATTCGCGAGCGGTCGCCGCAGAGTCGAACCGCTTTGCGGCGCGCAGCCACACCAAAGGAGACAGAAGATGAACGCACCCATCGGTCAGCTGGCGCTGGCCCGCTATACCCTGGACGACCGCTACCGTGAACGCCGGGTTTTCTTGACCGGGACGCAGGCGCTCGTTCGGTTACTGATCAACCAGAAGATCCGTGACCAGGCCGCCGGGCTCAACACCGCGGGTTTCGTTTCCGGCTACCGCGGCTCCCCGCTGGGCGGTCTCGACAAAGAGTTGTGGCGCGCGCAAGCTTTCCTGCGCGACCACGCGATCGTCTTTCAACCCGGCGTCAATGAAGATCTGGCGGCCACCGCGGTCTGGGGAACGCAACAGGTCGGCCTGTTCCCGGGTGCCCGCTACGACGGCGTCTTTGCGCTCTGGTATGGCAAAGGTCCGGGGGTCGACCGCAGTGGCGACGTCTTGCGCCACGGCAACGCCGCAGGTACGTCGCCCCACGGCGGCGTATTGGTCGTTGCCGGCGACGACCATGCGGCGAAATCGTCGACGCTGCCGCATCAGACCGACCATATCTTCAAAGCGGTGATGATGCCGGTGCTCGCGCCGGCCAACGTGCAGGAGTACCTCGATTACGGAATCCACGGTTACGCGCTGTCGCGCTACAGCGGCTGCTGGGTCGCGTTCAAAGCGGTGGCCGATACGGTGGAGAGCGCCGCGTCGGTCGACGCCGATCCGTTCCGCGTCACCGTGACCCTTCCCACCGACTTTCCGATGCCGCCGGGCGGACTCAACATCCGCTGGCCCGATCCGCCGCGGGTGCAAGAGGAGCGGCTGCTGCACCACAAGCTCTACGCAGCGCTCGCGTACGCGCGGGCGAACGAACTGAACCGCATCGTGATCGAACCCGAACGGCCGCGCCTGGGGATCATCACCAGCGGCAAATCCTACCTCGACGTGCTGCAGGCGCTCGAAGACCTGGGTATCGACGCCGAACGCGCCAAGGCGATCGGCATCCGCCTGATGAAGGTCGGGATGGTCTGGCCGCTCGAAGCCGACGCGGTGCGTCGCTTCGCCGACGGGTTGGAAGAGATCCTGGTGGTCGAGGAGAAGCGGCAGCTCATCGAATATCAGCTCAAAGAGGAGCTCTACAACTGGCGCGAAGATGTCCGGCCGCGGGTGGTCGGCAAATTCGACGAAAAGGGGGAGTGGGCCCACCTCGTGCGTCCCGACGGCACCGTCGACCACGGCGAATGGCTCTTGCCCGCGGCGGGGGAGCTCACGCCAGCGATGATCGCGCGTGCGATCGGCAACCGCTTGGCCCGTTGGTACGATTCGCCCGAAATGCGGGCGCGGCTCGAATGGATCGCGCAGAAAGAGGCGGCGTTGGCGCGCCTGCCGCTTCATGCTGAACGGCTCCCCACCTTCTGCCCCGGGTGTCCGCACAACACCTCGACCCGCGTGCCCGAAGGGAGCCGCGCGGTTGCCGGGATCGGCTGCCACTACATGGTCACCTGGATGCCGGAGCGCCACACCAGTACCTTCACCCAGATGGGGGGCGAGGGGGTGCCGTGGGTCGGGCAGGCGCCGTTTACCGAAACGCGCCACATCTTCGCCAACCTGGGCGACGGCACCTACTACCACTCCGGGATCCTGGCGATTCGGCAGTGTATCGCGGCGGGCGTCAATATCACCTTCAAGATCCTGTACAACGATGCGGTCGCGATGACGGGCGGGCAGCCGGTCGACGGACCGCTCACCGTCCCGATGATCGTCGCGCAACTCAAAGCCGAAGGGGTCCATAACTTGGTGATCGTCACCGACGGAACGCCGCACGTCTATGGTCCGGCCGACGTCGACCATGTGCCGATTCGCCACCGCAAGGAGCTCGACGCGATTCAGCGCGAATTTCGCGCGTTGCCTGGGGTTTCGGCGATCATTTATGACCAGACCTGCGCGGCGGAGAAGCGGCGGCGCCGCAAACGCAAGCAGTTCCCCGATCCCCCGCGGCGGCTCTTCATCCACCCGGAGGTTTGCGAAGGGTGCGGCGATTGCGGGGAAGTGTCGAACTGCGTCGCGGTCTGGCCGCTCGAAACCGAGTTTGGTCGCAAGCGGCAGATCGACCAGTCGAGCTGCAACAAAGACTACTCCTGTGCCGACGGCTTTTGTCCCAGCTTTCTCGTGCTCGAAAACGCGCAGCTCAAAAAAGGAGAAGCGCTTGCGGGCGACGACGATTGGCCGCTGCCGCCCGAACCCGGCGTGCCCGCGCTCGACCGCCCGTGGAACCTCCTGGTGACCGGAGTCGGGGGGACCGGTGTGGTGACGATCGGCGCGCTCATCGGCATGGCGGCGCACCTGGAAGGGAAAGGGGTGACGACGCTCGACATGACCGGTCTTGCGCAGAAAGGGGGCGCGGTCTTCAGCCACATACGGCTAGCTGCAACTCCAGAGCGGATCACCGCAGCCCGCATCGCTGCCGGGGAAGCGGACGCGGTGATCGGCGGCGACCTGATCGTCACCGCGAGCGACGAGGCGTTGGCGAAAATGGCCGTCGGGCGTACCCGTGTGGTCGTCAATACGGCTGAGACGCCGACGCTCGAATTCACGCGCAACCCCGACTGGCAGTTCCCCCGCGAGCGGCTGCTGGCGCAGATCGGTGAAGCGATCGGGGGGGCGCCCTTCGCGTTCGACGCCACCCAATTGGCGACGCGGCTGATGGGCGATGCGCTCTTCACCAACGCCTTTCTGCTTGGCTACGCGTGGCAACAGGGGTGGGTGCCGGTTTCTGAGGCGGCGCTCCTGCGCGCGATCGAATTGAACGGGGTCGCGGTTGCCGCGAACCAGAAAGCGTTTTTGTGGGGGCGGCGCGCCGCGGTCGATCTGGATGCAGTGCGCGCTTTTGCCCACAGCGAACCCAAGGGGATCTTGCGCCTGTCGAAGACGCTCGACGAAATGATCGCGCGCCGCGTCGCGCACCTCACCCGCTACCAGAACGCGCGCTACGCCGAACGGTACCGGGAGCGGGTCGAACGGATCCGCGTCGCCGAACGCGCGTTGCGGCACCAAGCGGGTCAGGCGCTGCCCGATTCCGCATCCGAGACACCAGACGATTTGCCGCTCACCGCGACGGTGGCCCGCGAATACCATCGCCTTTTGGCGATCAAAGACGAATACGAGGTGGCGCGGCTGTGGAGCAGCCCCGAAGTGTGGCAACAGCTGACCGAGACGTTCGAACCCGGCTTCACGCCGCAGTTTTTGCTCGCGCCGCCGTTCTTGGCCAAACCCGACCTCCTGACCGGCCGCATCGAAAAGCGCACCTACGGCCCGTGGCTGCGCCGGGTTTTCCCGTGGCTGGCCCGGTTGAAATTCCTGCGCGGTACCCCGTTCGACCTGTTCGGACAGAGTGAAGAGCGGCGTTGGGAGCGGAAACTCATCCGTCTCTACGAAAGCGATCTGGCGGAAATCGCCGACCAGTTGCGCCGCGATCGCGCGACCCTTGACGCGGTGTCGCGTGCGGAAGCACTGGCGCGTTGGCCGCGCACCGTGCGGGGCTTCGGGCACGTGAAGCGGCGCCACGGCGAAGCGGCGCTGGCCGCGCGGGAGCGGGCGCGCGAAGCGCTGCGAAACGGGAATACCGCGACGTGACACAGGAAAGAGAGGACGACATCCCGATGTCCCATGCCGAACCCGACCCGAACCGGCCCGCCGTGACCGGGCTGATCCTTGCCGGTGGCGAAGGGCGGCGCATGGGTGGCGTTGACAAAGGGTGGGTTACCTGGCGTGACAAACCGCTCATCGCGTGGGCGATCGAGCGGTTGCGTCCGCAGGTTACTCAGCTCCTTGTCAGTGCCAACCGCAGCCTCGAGCGCTACCGCGCGCTTGGCTACCCCGTGGTCAATGACGCCCCTGAATGGCGCTTTGCCGGGCCGCTTGCCGGGATCGCCGCGGGGCTCGCGGCCGCAGCGAGCGATTGGGTAGTGACGGTACCGTGTGACGCGCCGCTCCTGCCTCGCGATCTCGTAGCGCGCTTCTTGGCCGCGGCGCACGCTGCGGGCGCGTTTGCCGCGATGCGTGACGCAAACCGCGCGGGCGAAGAACTGCCGCCCGTCTTCTTCGCCCACGACGGCGCGCGCGCCCATCCGGTTTTTTTGCTCCTGCACCGCGCCCATTTGCCGAGTCTGACCGCGTTCCTTGCGACCAATCGGCGTAGAATCGACGCCTGGTACGGAACTTTGCCGCACAGCGCGGTCTCATTCGCCGATGAACCCGACGCTTTTGCCAATTGCAACGACCCAGAATCCCTTGCCCAGCTCGCGGCAACAGCACGTTAGGTGGGCGTACCTGGCGCCGCTCTTCCTGTCCGCGTGCGCGGTGCAGCCCCCGCAATACCCGAATCCCGAAGCCGATTGGCCCAAGCGTTTCCACCATGGCGTTGCCGAGGTTGCGCCAGCCAACGTGTCGTCGCCCTGGTTGACCGCCGCACCGTCGCTCGCCCAACTCTTTACCGCGGTGCGGGCGGCGAACCCTGAGCGAGAGGCGGCGCTTGCGCGGTGGGCGAAAGCCGCAGCGCTCGCCGAGGCGGCGCAGGCGCAAGCCGGGGCAGTGACGATCACCGCGAATGCGGGCGTGACGCGTAGCGGTACGGGCGCGGCGCGCACCGGCCAAGCCAGCGTCGACGCCACCACGCAGGCGGGGATCGATGGGCAGTGGACGCCAGACCTTTTCGGTAGGCGCGCGGCGGCGGCGCGCGCCGCGGCGCTGCAAGCCGAGGCGGCCCACTGGGCAGCCGCGCACCTTGAACGGCAGTTGCTCTGGCAAGCCGCGCAGGCCTACCTCGACGCGATCGCCGCGCGCGCGCAGCAGGCGGTGAGCGAACGGCAAATGGCCATCGTCGCGCAGAGCCGGGCACTCCTTGACGCCCGCATCGCGGCAGGACTCGCAAGCGAACGGGAACGGGCACAGCTCGAAACCCTGGCAGCGCAACTCGCCGCACAGCGCGCCCAAGCGCAGGCGCAGTATGCTGTTGCCGTCGAACGCCTGGTGACGCTTACCGGAGGCGGAGAGGGCCCTTGGCGCGATCCGCCGCCCCTTTCTGCAGACGACCTCTTGCCACCGCCGCCCGACCCCGGTACCCCGATCGACCTCTTGCGCCGCCGTCCCGACGTGCGCGAAGTGGAGCGGCAGCTCGCGGCAGCGGTGGCCAGTGCGCTCGAAGCGCGCGCGGCGCAATACCCGACTTTTCCGCTCACTGGGACGCTTGCGTTCGCCGCGGCGAATCCGGCGGCGATGTGGCAGATGAGCGCGGCGAGTTGGGCGTTGGCGTGGAACCTTTCGGCGACGCTCTTCGACGGTGGGCAGCTTGCTGCCGAAGCGCGCGCTGCCGACGCCGCGGTGCGCGAAGCGGCTGCGAACTACCGGGCTGCGCTTGTCGCGGCGTTGGGCGAGGTCGAACAGACGCTTGCGCAGCTGCACGCGAACGACGCGCGCCGTCACGCGCTTGCCGCCGCAGCGCAGGCAGCCGAGCGGGCGTGGCAATTGCTGGACGCGCAGTACCGCGCCGGGCTCGTCGATTACGCGCTCGTCCTCGACGCGCAGCGCACCTGGCTCAGCGCCGAAGCCGCTTACCAGACGGCGCTCGCGACGAGCCGAAACGACCGCCTGCTGCTCGAATACCATCTGGGCGTGCCATGGTGAGCGCGTGAAGGAGGGTGCGGTGACCGCAAGGGGAGCAAGGAGAGCAAGGAGCATGCTATCGTGAGGGAGGCAGACCATAACGAGGGGGGACAGACTGCTGTGGGGGTGCTTCCGCCAGAACTGAGCGCACGGCTGCGCGCCCAGCCCCGGCGCACACGCTGGCGCTGGATCCTCTTGGCGCTGCTCTTTGGAGGGGTTGCCGGAACGTGGTGGTGGTACACGCAACCTGCGCAGCCGGTGGTGCGCTACGCCACCGACGCAGCGCGAATCGCGGACCTGGTCGTGACGGTGACGGCAACCGGGTCGTTGCAGCCGACCCGACAAGTAGACGTGGGTGCGGAGATTTCGGGCACCGTGCGTGAGGTATTGGTCGACTACAACGACCGCGTCACCCAAGGGGCGGTGCTGGCGCGGCTCGACACCCGTAAGCTCGAAGCGCAGCGTCGCCAATTGACGGCGCAGTTGGCGGCAACGCGCGCTAAGCGCCAAGAAGCCGCAGCAACGCTCCGAGAGGCGCGCGCCCGGCTTGAGCGGTTGCGCACTGCGGCGCAGGCAAGCAACGGCCGCGCGGTGGCGCAGACCGATCTCGACGCCGCCGAAGCGGCGCTGGCGCGTGCCGAAGCCAGCGACGCGCAGGTAGCTGCTCAGATCGCTCAGATCGAAGCGCAACTGGAGGAGGTGGCGATCAACCTCGACAAATCGGTGATCCGCTCCCCGGTCGACGGAGTGGTGTTGCAGCGCAAAGTCGACCCCGGCCAGACGATTGCGGCGTCATTGCAAGCACCGGTGCTCTTCGTGATCGCCGAAGACCTGCGCGAAATGGAGCTATTGGCCGACGTAGACGAAGCCGACGTCGGCCGGGTCCGCGCCGGCCAAACGGCGCGCTTCCGGGTCGATGCCTTTCCCGACGAGACCTTCACGGGGCGAGTGACGATGGTGCGCTGGGGCAGCGAGGTGGTCAATGGCGTCGTCACCTACAAAACGGTGATCGCAGTGCAAAATCCTGACCTGCGGCTTCGTCCCGGGATGACCGCAACCGCCGAGATCGAAACCGATCGCCGCGAAGGGGTATTGACGGTGGCGAACGCGGCATTGCGCTATCGTCCGCAAGCAAAGCGGGCAGAAGCGTCGAAAGGTTTTTCCCTTTTCGATTTTCTGCGCCCGCGGATTCCCCGCGCCCCACAATCACCGCCGCAGCACGACACGCACGGCGCGGTAACACTCTATGTGCTGCAAGGGGGCGCGCCAAGCGCGGTGATGGTTCGTTTGGGGCTGAGCGACGGGCAGCGCAGCGAGGTAATCCAAGTGGAAAGAGGGGAACTGCGCGCCGGTACACCGGTGATCGTTCGGGAACTGCGCGCGGAGGCGCCGTGAGCGACGCACCCCAGCCGCAAACCCCGGCGCCGGGCTCGGGCGGGGCAACCGCTGCGGGTGCTGCGCTTTCCCCGCTCGTCGTCTTGGAAGGGATCACCCGCGTCTATGGGGCGGGCGACGCCGCGGTCTCTGCACTTGCCGGGATCGACCTCACCGTGGCGCACGGCGAATTCGTCGCGCTGATGGGGCCGAGCGGTTCGGGAAAATCGACCTGTATGAACGTGATCGGCTGCCTCGATACGCCCACCCAGGGGCGCTATACGTTGGCAGGGCTGGAGGTGACCGCGCTCGACGCCGACGCGCGGGCGCTGCTGCGGCGCTACGTGATCGGTTTCGTCTTCCAAGGGTTTCACCTCTTGCCGCGGCTCACTGCGTTGGAAAACGTCGAATTGCCGTTCCTCTACCAAGGGGTGAAAGCGGCGGAGCGCCGCGCGCGCGCCCAAGCGGCGCTTGCGCAGGTGGGGCTTTCCGGTCGCGAAGGGCATCGCCCGAGCGAACTCTCTGGCGGCCAACAGCAGCGGGTCGCGATCGCGCGCGCGATCGTCACCCGGCCGCAGCTTCTGCTCGCCGACGAACCCACCGGCAACCTCGACACCGCGCGCAGCCACGAAATCATGCAACTGCTGGCCACGCTCAACGCAACGCTCGGGGTGACGATCGTGATGGTGACCCACGAACCGGAGATGGCCGAATACGCGGGGCGCATCGTCCATTTCCGCGATGGGCGGATCGAACGTGAGGAGAGGGGCGGCCTATGTGGATGATCGCGTGGCGCGAAGCGGTGCGGGCCCTTTCGCGCAACCCGTTGCGCTCGTTTCTCACCGTGCTCGGGGTGGTGATCGGGGTTGCGGCGGTGATCGCGCTCGTCACGCTGGGGCGCGGCGCAACCGCCGCGGTGCAGCAGCAGATCGCCGCGATGGGGTCGAACGTTCTCTTCATCAGCCCGTCGCGCGGCTTCGGGCCCGGCAGTCTGACCGTTCCGTTCACCGTCGAAGATGCCCGCTTTCTCGAGCGCGAAGCGGCGTCGATCGCGATCGCTGCGCCTGCCGCGGTGACCAACCGCACCGTGATCGCCGGCAACCAGAGCACGACGACACAGATCGTCGGCATTGGCGAAGGGTACTTGACGGCCCGGCAGTGGCCCGTAGCGGACGGCCGTGAACCGACGCCGGGCGAGCTCCGTTCCGGTGCCCCGGTCTGTCTGCTCGGACAGACGGTAGCGACGACGCTCTTTGGCGACCGCTCGCCGGTCGGCGAACGGATGCGGCTCGACCGGTTGAGTTGTTCGGTGATCGGGGTGCTCGCAGCGAAAGGGCAATCGGCATTCGGCAGCGACCAGGACGACCTGGTGATGGTGCCGTTGCGCCTCTATCACCGCCGCATCGCGGGCAACACCCAGGTGCGGTTCATCATCGCTGCCGTTGCGCCCGGCTACACCAGTAGCGAAGCGATCGCCGAAGTCCAACAGTTGCTGCGGGAACGGCGGCGGGTCGCACCGAACGAGAGCGACAACTTCCGCATCACCGATTCGCGCGAAATCGAGCGGACGTTCACCTCGACTACCCGGATGCTCACCGCGCTCCTATCCGCGGTGGCGGCGATTAGCCTCGTGGTCGGCGGGATCGGGATCATGAACATCATGTTGGTTTCGGTCACCGAGCGGACGCGTGAGATCGGCATTCGGTTGGCGATCGGCGCGCGCGCGGTCGATGTGATGACGCAGTTCCTGGTCGAAGCGGTGGTACTTTCGCTTGCGGGCGGCGCGATCGGGATCGTCCTCGCGCTCGTGGCTTCCTATTTGGCGGCGCAGGCGCTCGACTTCCCGTTCTTGCTCGATCTGGGCGTGATCGCGCTCTCGGTGCTCTTTTCCGCCGCAGTGGGGGTGGTGTTCGGTTTTCTGCCCGCGCGCCGCGCCGCGCGGCTCGACCCGATCGTCGCGCTCCGTCAGGAGTGATCGGAAAACAGCAGAGTCAGCTGGGCTTGGGCTCTGTTGGGGAGCAGCCGTTCGCAGCGGCGAGCACCTCGGCGATGAACGCGCTTTTGCCGTTCGCATAGGCGAGACGATCGTCTGCGTAACGCCGGGCGAGCTCCGTTTTGAGCTGGGCGTAGCGTGCTGCGAGCGCAGAGTTGGCACGCAGCAGGTCACGGAAGCGCAACCGTACGGTCCATTCGTCCGAATCGGGTGGGAAGAAGTGGAGGTGACACCGCCGTGCGCCGGTTTTCGGGTCGCGGCGGATGAACCAGGTGTAGGCAGGGGCTACCCCCTGCTCGTCGAGTCGCCACAAGTATTCGTAACCGGCTGCGGTGAGACGCGGCGCGGCGATTTCATGAACCCAGGTGAGGCTTGGCGCGATCGCCATCAAATCGATGATCGGCTTTGCCGGCATTCCGGGAATGGCCGTGCTGCCAAAGTGTTCGATCGACGCGAGTTCGGGTAGAAGGGCGCGGATACGGGCGATCTCCTCTGCCGCTTGTTCAGGCCACGACGGGTCGTAGGGAACGAGAACCACCGGTTCGTCACGGGCGCGGCGCCACGCGGGAGAATCGCGCGTCATGTTCGCGTCACAAAAACGAATTCCCCTCGACGATCGCGCGCGCCTCTTCTTCGCCGATGCGCACGCGGGCATTTGCCAGGATGTAATCGATGAGCCAACGGGTGAGGCGTTCGCTCTCTGCCGGGTCGAGCGCCACGAATGCGCAGCCGATGCGGCCGTCGCTCACCACCGCGCGGACTTCGGCTTCACCGCGAATCGGTTGCGCGTCGTTGTCGTTGTGCAAAACGAAGGGAAAGGAGGTGGTGGGTAACTCAGTAGGGCGGCCACACGAAAAGCCGCCCAACGAGAGGTCATAGACGGGGCGGTCATCGCCGCCGGGCATGCCGGCGAAGTCCACCCGAAAACGGCGCGACGAGACGAGCGCGACGTAGATCCGTTGGTGGCGGCGGCGCTCCGAGGGCGCGGCGTCCGTTGTCAGGTAGCTGCCTGCTCCGGCCATACCCATCATCCTTTCTGACGGTTTTGTCGGACCAGCGCGATCAGCCGATCCGCTTCGGCCAGTGCGGCTTCGTGGCTGCCGGTGAGCGACGCCGAAGTGCGATAACGCCCCGCGATCGCAAGCGTCGGCACCCCTTGGATCTGGTATTCACGCGTCTCGCGGTCGGCCTGTTTCACGCGGGTCTGTACGCCGAACGAATCCCACGCTTTCGCGAGCGCCGCACCGTCGGCCCCCTGCTCGCGCACCCATTCGGCGGCGCCGTCGCGGTCGTAGAGCGGACGCCGTTCGTCTTGCAATGCGGCAAAGACGCGCGGATGGAGCGTGTCGAGCGCGCCGATTGCCGCGAGCGCGAAATGAAACGTCGCCAGCCCTTGGAGCACCCGTTGGTTCCAGATGACCGGCACCGCGCGCACCCGCACGTCGTCGGGCAATTTCGCTTTCCACGTCTGCAAGAGCGGATCGAAATTGCGGCAATGGGGACAGCCGTAATGGAAGAACTCCAGCACTTCGATCACGTCGCTGGGCGAGGCGATCGGTGGGTCGATCACTTCGTGGGTGGGGGCGGCTATGCCGGCACGCGGCAGCGCAGCCAACGCAAGCAACCCGCCTGCGGTGCGAAGCCACGCGCGACGGGTAAGCAGATCACCAAAGTCATTGTGCATTCGCTCCTCCTGAACAGGGTGATTACCCTCTGACCATCACGGGTTGGTAACCCGCCCCTTGCAGCCGGTTGCGGACCGCTTGCGCCGCCTGTTGTGAGGGATACGGGCCGACACGGACGCGGTAAAGGGTTCGACCATCATCCATCCGGGTGGGTTCCACGTGCGAAGTGAGCCCCAAGAGTGCCAGCTCGGCGCGCACCCGGTTGGCCTCTTGCTCCGAGCCGAATGCGCCCACTTGCCAGAACCAGCGTTCGTTCGCGGCGGGCGGTGCCGAGGGAGCTGGCGGGACCGGCCCCGTGATCGAGGACGTCGCGTTCGGTGTTGCCACGGGCGGTGTGGCAGCCGGTTCCAGGGCAGCGGCGGCAAGCGGCGCCGACCCAGGCTGTGTGGCGACCGATTGGGGGGGGTTGGGTTCGGTAGGTGCGCCACCGTTTTGGCTGC
This sequence comes from Hydrogenophilus hirschii, assembly GCF_054656675.1. Taxonomy (NCBI): domain Bacteria; kingdom Pseudomonadati; phylum Pseudomonadota; class Hydrogenophilia; order Hydrogenophilales; family Hydrogenophilaceae; genus Hydrogenophilus; species Hydrogenophilus hirschii. Next base: position 129,847 of record NZ_BAAHXQ010000003.1, on the reverse strand, counting down.
GAAGCATCCCGAGAATCTCTTTCGGGATTTCGCTGGGGGTGACGGTGGGCGCGGATTGGGTGCGAAACGGGGAGTGGCGCGTGACGTACCAGGCCGCAGCCAGCGCGAGCATCGCGCCCAGCGCAATCCCAAGGAGCAGCCCCACCAGGGTTCCCCCCCACTGGGGGCGCGGAGGTTGTGTTCGCGCTGCGATCCGAGCCACGTTCATCGTTCCGTCACCATCCCAACCGACTCACATCCGCTCCGGCGCCGAAACGCCGAGGAGCTGCAGACCGTTTTTGAGGACCCATTGCGTGGCGCGCGCCAACGCCAGCCGCGCGTGGCGTACCGCTGGGTCCTCGACCAGGATGCGATCGACGTTGTACCACGCGTGGAAATCGGCAGCAACCGCTTTCAGGTAGAACGCGATATGGTGCGGCGCCCGCTCTTCGGCGGCGGTGGTGACGATGGCGGGGAACATTTGCAGCTGCTGCGCGAGCGCAAGCGCTGCTGGCGAGGCTTCGAGCGGGGCGAGGTCGGCGGTAGCGAGCGTTTCGTCGATCGCAGCGTCGCCGGCTTCGTGCTCGCGCCATTCGCGCAGTACCGACGCGATGCGCGCATGCGCGTACTGAACGTAATAGACCGGGTTGTCGTTCGATTGCCGCTTTGCCAGATCGAGGTCGAAATCGAGATGCTGATCCGACTTACGCAGGATATAGAAGAAGCGGGCCGCGTCGTTGCCCACTTCGTGGCGCAGTTCGCGTAACGTGACGAATTCACCGGCGCGGGTGCTCATCGGCACCTTTTCGCCGTTGCGGTAGAGCACCGCGAACTGCACGAGCAAGACTTCGAAGCGGCTGGTGTCGAGCCCCAGCGCCTCCAGCGCCGCACGCATGCGGGGGATGTAGCCGTGGTGGTCGGCGCCCCAGATGTCGATCACGCGGTCGAAGCCGCGTTCGAATTTGTTGAGGTGATAAGCGATATCGGAAGCGAAATAGGTGTAGCTGCCGTTGGCGCGCTGCACCACGCGGTCTTTTTCGTCGCCGAACGCAGTGGCGCGGAACCACTTCGCGCCGTCTTGGGTGTAGATGTGGCCCCGCTTTTCCAGCGTTTCGATGGTGCGCGCGACCAAACCGGTGTCGTAGAGGCTCTGCTCCGAAAACCAGTTGTCGAAGGTGACGCCGAACTCAGCAAGGTCGTCGCGGCAATCGCCGAGCTGTTCGGCCAGCACGAACTGGTGCAGCCACACATAATCTTCGCCCAACAACCGCTTCGCGTTCGCGATGAGCGCATCAAGCCGCGCTTCGCGTTGTTGGGCTGCGTCGGCGTCGGTGCGTTCCGCAGGCGGCTCTTCGGGGACGCCCGCAAGGAGCGCTTCCGCCGTGGCAGTGCAGAACCGTGCGCCGTGCGCCTGTTTGAGGGTTTCGGCCATCGCGACGACGTATTGCCCCTGATAGGCGTTTTTCGGGAAGGGAATCTCGACACCGAAAAGCGCAAGGTAGCGCAGCCAGGTGGAGAGCGTCAGGATGTCCATCTGGCGGCCAGCGTCGTTGACATAGTATTCCCGCGCGACCTGCCAACCCGCGAATGCCATGACGTTGGCAAGCGTCGCACCGTACGCGGCGCCGCGACCGTGCCCGACGTGGAGCGGCCCCGTGGGATTGGCGGAGACGAATTCGATCTGTAACCGTTCGGCGCGGGGTTTGCCGGCGCCAAAGCGGTCACGGGCGGTGAGGATCTTCGGCACGACCGCCGTTTTCGCTGCCGGGGTGAGACGGATGTTGAGAAACCCAGGCCCGGCGATCGTCACCTCCGCAACCCACGGGTGGGGGGTGAGCTCGCGCCGGATCGCTTCGGCGATCGCGCGCGGGTTTTGTTTGAGCGCTTTGGCGTGCGCCAGCGCCCAGGTGGTGGCCCAGTCACCGTGGCTGGGGTCTTTGGGGCGCTCGAGCGTCACCGGTTGATGGGCGTGGTCGGGAAATGCTGCGGTGATGGCTTGATGCAGCCACCCCGCCAAGACGTGTCGGGGTTCCAAGTGGGTCCAATCGTGTGTGGTTTGTGCCATGATCTTGGTAACGAAAGGGTTTGCTTCCGATTATACTCGCCCCGCTGAGCGCGCGCACCCCATCGGCTCGAAATGAGACCACGGGCGGGGAACGTTCGCAACGGCCCAAGGGCGTGATCGCGCAACCCAAGAACCTGAGAGTGAACGAAGAGGAGGGAACGTGGCGCAGGAACGCGAACCGCGTCGGGAGCGAACGGGGCAGCTGCCTCTGCCGCTCTTCGTCATTGCGGCGCTTGTCGTGATCGGTGCCGGGGTGCAGGCGGTGGCGAGTTGGCTCGCGCCGCTACTGGTCGCAGTCTTTCTTGCGATGATCTCGGTGCCGCCGCTCGTCTGGCTCCATCGCCGTAAAGTGCCTTGGGGGCTGGGGATCGTGCTGCTCTTCGTCGTCGTTGGGTTCGCAGTGTTTCAACTCTTCAACGTCATCGAGCTCACCGCGCGACAACTGGCGGCGAATGGCCCGGAATACCAGAGCAAATGGTTGTCCTTCTACAGCGGCGTGCAAGCGTGGCTGGCGGCGCGCGGCGCGCCGTGGGAGTCGCTCCTGGCGGAGTTGCCGACCCCGTCGCTTGCGGTGATCGCGCAAGGGGCGCGGACGCTCGCTGCGGCAACCGGTCAGGTGACGGCCAATTTCGCGTTGGTGCTCTTGGCGTACGTCTTTTTGCTGCTGGAGGTGCCAACGCTTACGGCCCGTTTCACCGCGGCGTTCCCGCGCGAGCGACGGGCACAGGTGCGGATGCGCCGCTTCTTGGCGGCGGTGAATCGCTATCTGGTGATCAAAACCAGTGTGAGCGCCGCTACCGGGTTGCTGGCGTGGGGGCTGTTGGCGTGGCGTGGGGTCGATTTCGCGCTCTTTTTCGGCGTCTTGGCGGGGCTCTTGAACTTCATCCCGACGATCGGCTCGATCATTGCCGCGCTGCCCGCGGTCGTCTTGGCGCTGTTGCAGTATGGCCCAATCGACGCGGCGGTGGTTGCGGTGGGGTATCTCGCGATCGACGTCGTATTGGGCAACGTCGTCGAGCCGCGCTGGATGGGGCAAGCGCTGGGGCTTTCGCCGACGGTGGTGCTGGTCTCGCTCCTTTTGTGGGGCTGGTTGCTCGGCACCGTGGGCGCGTTTCTCTCGATTCCGCTGACGATGATCGCGAAATTGGCGCTCGAAAGCCACCCGAGCACGCGGGGGTGGGCAGTGCTCATGGGCGGGGCGGTCCATTCGGGCGGAAAACGTACACCTGGTTGAAACCGGCTTGGCGCAACCGCAGCGCGTGGAGCTGGCTCAACACCCCTTTGTCGCAGTAAAGCAGATAGCGTCGGTTGGGGTCGAACCCCTTCGCTGCCTCTTTGAGTGCGAAAAAGGGGACTACCCGGTGGGGCAGGGTAAGCGGTGCCGCTTTGACTCGCTCCGGTGGGCGAATGTCGAGAATTTCGTCGCCCGCTTCCGGCGTCGTCACGACGGGCACCGCCGGTTGGGCGTTGATCGTCTGCGGGAGCTGATCGACCGGGGTTACCTCGCGCGCGGCGATCGCTTCGTCCAGGCGCGCGAAATCGAAACGGCGTTCGACCGCGGCCAAGCGTTGGAACGAACCGTGGGTGACCGGATGACGCGAGATCACCGCGCAATATTCCGGCATCGTCTCGGCGAACTGCCGCGCGCCGATGCGCTCGGCCCATGTGATGATCTCCCCTTTGTCCACGAACGCGAGCGGCCGCAACACCAGTTTGCGCGTTGCGCTGTCGATGAGCGCCAGATTGCGCAGCGTCTGACTGGAGACCTGTGCGACGCTTTCACCGGTGACGAGCGCGTCGATGCCCATTTCGTCCGCGATCCGTTCCGCGGCGATCAGCATCAACCGTTTCAGCATCACGCCCATGTAGCTGTCGGGGATCTGAGTGAGCAACGCCTCGACCACCCCTTCGAACGGCACCGAGATGAAGTGGAGGCGGTGTGACAGCGCGAACCGCTGCCACAGATAGAAGCTCATCTGCTTGACGCCCAAGTCGTGCGCGGCACCACCCAAGTTGAAGAAGAGAAAGTGGGTGCGTACGCCACGGCGCAGACTCATGAAACTGGCCACGGTCGAATCGAAACCGCCGGAGACGAGCGCGAGCGCCTCACCTTGCGAGCCGAGTGGAAAACCGCCCAGCCCCGGAATCCGCGCGTCGACGAAGGCAAGCTGCGTACCGTCGAGTTCGAGCTCGACCACCACCTCCGGTTGGGTGAGGTCGACCTGCGCGTTCGGGGCGGCGGCAAGGAGCGCGGCGCCGACGGCGCGCTCGATCTCCTGCGAGGTGAACGGGTGTGTGCCCTTACGACGAGCGCGCACGGCAAAGCGTTTACCGGTGACGCGGGGTGCCGCTTCGGCAACGATCGCGGCAGCGACGGCGTCGAGCGTCGGGGTGTCGAGCTGCGCGCTCTTGACCCGCCATGCTTGGTTTACCCCCGGGGTCTGCGTGAGCGCGGCTTCGGCCGCAGTCGCGCAAGGGTCGGCAACCGTGACGTCGATGCGGTCGCGGTGGCGCGCAAACGTCGCTTCGATCCCGCGCTTGGCGAAAACCGCTTTGAGGTTTTCGGCAAGCTGCGCGCTCAGCTGTTTGCGCACGCTGCTGCCCTTGATCATGATTTCCGGTGCAAAGCGAACCCAATAGCGCATCGTCTCGTCCCCGCCTAGTGAAGGAGCGTATTGTACGGAACCGGCGGACAAGACGGTACAATGCGCAGGTTCTTTCGCTATCACGTCCGTCATGCGCCTTTTGCGCCTCATTCGCATCGTTTGGATCGGCTACCGCTACCGGCTCGACGAGATCGTCTGCGCGGCCGACCCGTCTGGGCGGTTGTCCCGATGGTGGCGCCGCCTCTTTTTCTGGCGGCACGATGCGACGCCGCGTGGCGTGCGCTTGCGGGTGGCGCTCGAATCCCTGGGTCCGATCTTCGTCAAGTTCGGGCAGATGCTCTCCACCCGCCGCGACCTCATCCCGCCGGACATCGCCGACGAACTGGCAAAGCTGCAAGATCGCGTCCCCCCGTTTTCGAGCGCAACGGCGCTCACGATCCTCGAACACCATTTCGACCGCCCCGTGACCGAAGTGTTCGCGGCGTTCGACCCCGAGCCGGTGGCAAGCGCGTCGGTGGCGCAGGTCCACTTCGCACAACTCTTCGACGGGCGCGAAGCGGCGGTGAAGATCTTGCGTCCGGGCATCCGTCAGGTGATCGAACACGACGTCGCGTTGATGGATGCCGCTGCGTGGCTGCTCGAAACCCTCTGGTCGGAAGGGGAGCGGCTGCGGCCGCGCGAAGTGGTCGCGGAGTTCGCGAAATCGCTCGAAGACGAGCTCGACCTGATGCGAGAAGCGGCGAACTGTTCGCAATTGCGGCGCAATTTCCGTGATGCTAAGCTCCTCATCGTGCCTGAGGTCTATTGGGACTACTGCGGCAGCCAGGTGATGGTAATGGAGCGGATGCACGGCACGCCGATTTCGCGGATCGACGCGTTGCGGGCGCAGGGGATCGACCTCAAACGGCTCTCCGCCGCGGGGGTCGAGATCTTCTTCACGCAGGTTTTTCGCGACGGCTTTTTCCACGCCGACATGCATCCGGGCAATATCCTGGTAGCCCCCGACGGGCGCTACATCGCGCTCGACTTCGGCATCATGGGCACGCTTTCCGACGAAGACAAAAACTACCTCGCGGTCAATTTTCTCGCCTTTTTCCAGCGCGACTACCGCCGGGTGGCGCTTGCGCACATCGAAGCCGGATGGGCGCCGCCGTACGTGCGCGTCGAAGAGTTCGAAGGGGCGATCCGCGCGGTCTGTGAGCCGATCTTCGACCGCCCGCTCAAAGAGATCTCGTTTGGAAAAACTCTGTTGCGGCTCTTTCAGACGGCGCGGCGTTTCGAAGTCGAGGTGCAGCCGCAACTGGTGTTGCTGCAAAAGACGCTCTTGAACATCGAGGGGTTGGGGCGGCAGCTCGACCCCGACCTCGACCTGTGGCAAACCGCGAAACCCTTTCTCGAACGGTGGATGAGCGAGCAGGTGGGGTGGCGGGCGTTGCCCAAAGCGCTGCGCGAGGAGGCGCCCCATTGGGCGAAATGGGTACCGCAACTGCCGCGCCTGTTGCACCAGGAGTTGCTCGCGCGCGAAACGGCGCGTCGGCAAGCGAAGATCGCCGCGCGGCGCGCCGCGAAAGCCAAACGCAAGGAACGGGTGCGCCGTACAGCGCTCGTCGCCGGGTGGGTGGCGTCGCTCGTGCTCGTTTGGTGGTTGGTCAAAAACGGTTGGCTGTAAGATGCACCACACCTGTACCTGCCATTCGCTCGATCGCGCACGGCTTGCGCAGGTCCTCGACACCTGGGCAGCCGGTGACCCGATGCTCGCCCAACTCCCGGCGCGTTTTGCCGAGCGCCCGCACCTGATCGCACCGGTGGCGCTTTTCGTGCCGGAAGCGGATCTGGCGACGATTCGCGCGGTGGTCGCCGCGGTCGAACGGTTGGCACAAACCACGGCATGGCAGAAAGCGGCGCTCGGGACGGCACCGGCAACGGCGCGCCACGCCACCGCCGCGCGGGGTGTGTTGATGGGGTACGACTTTCACATCACCGAGCGCGGGCCGCAACTTATCGAGATCAACACCAACGCCGGTGGTGCGATGATCAACGCCATGATCCGGGCGGCGCAGCGCGCCTGCTGCCCGGAATTGGCAGCGAAAATCGCGGCAGAGACCGAACAACCCCCGCCCACCGCGGCGCTGTGCGCGATGTTTCAGACCGAATGGCGGCGCTGCCGGGGAAACGCGCCCCTTACCACGATCGCGATCGTCGACGACGATCCCGGAGAACAGTACCTCTACCCCGAGTTTCTCCTTTTTTGCGCGTTGCTCACCGAAGCGGGGTACCGCGTCGCGATCGCGGACCCCACCGCGCTTACCTGTGCCGACGGGCGGCTGTGGCTGCGTAGTGACGCGGGGGCGCGTGTTGCGATCGATCTCGTCTATAACCGCTTGACCGACTTCGCGCTCGAAGCCCCGGCGCACGCGGCGGTGCGGGACGCGTACCTTGGCGACGCGGCGGTGGTGACGCCGCACCCGCGCGCCCACGCGCTCCTAGCCGACAAGCGGCGGCTGGTCACGCTTTCGGACGACGCCGCGCTGCAGGCGCTCGGCGTCGATGGCGAAACGCGGGCGCTCCTGTTGGCGCACGTGCCGACCACCGTGTTGGTGACACCCGAAAATGCCGCGACGCTCTGGGCCGAACGGCGCGCGTTCTTTTTCAAACCAGTGGCCGGTTACGGCAGCAAAGCGGCGTACCGCGGCGACAAACTGACGCGCCGCGTTTGGGAGACGGTGATCCTGCCCGGCACCTATGTCGCACAGGCCTACGCGGCCCCGGCGGTGCGGCCGGTGCCGGAAGCGGAAACGGGGGGCGCGACGAAACCGTTCAAATTCGACATCCGCGCCTACGCCTACGACGGCGAGGTGCTGCTCTTCGCTGCGCGCCTCTACGCGGGGCAGACCACCAATTTCCGTACGCTCGGCGGTGGGTTCGCACCGGTCTTCGCCATTTGAGCCGTTGCCACTTTGCTATCATCAGAAGATGGAACGAACCCGCCAGGTGCCGCTGCGCGTCGTGCTCGGGGTCGTCTGGGCGTTTTCCGTGCCTGTCGCCTCAGGCGCCCAAGATGAGCCATCGGTTGCCGCGCCAGAGCGCGCCGAGCAGACGGCGCCACCTTCCGTTCGTGTCGAAGGGGTCACCGGCCGCTTGCGGACGAACGTCGCGCGAACCGTGGCGCAAGTGCCGCGCGCGTGCGCTACGGCATCACCGGAGCGCGATGCCGCATGGCGCCGCCGCGTGGTCGCGAAGGCCGAAAGCGCGCTGCGGGCGTTGGGCCATTTTCACGCCAAAGTCACCGCACGTTGGGCCGATGACGCGCCGTGTTCCCCGTTGGTGCTCACGATCGACCCTGGACCGCCCACCCGCTGGTCGCATGTCGCAATCACGATCGACGGGCCGCTGAGTGACTCCGACGCGGCGCAGGCGTGGCGCGCTACGGTGCCGCTCAAGGTCGGCGAGGTTGTCGATCAAGGGGCGTTCGACGCGACGCGAGACGGGCTCCTTGCGCTCGCGCAGCGTGAAGGGTTCGTCGACGCGCGTTTCCGCCGCAAAGCGCTCATCGTCGATCGCACCCGCAATACCGCCGAAGCATGGTTGGTGCTGGAGAGCGGCGCGCCGCTCGTGATCGGCGCGATCGACGCCCCCGACGCACCGGTCGAAGCATCGGTTCTACGCCGCGCGCTTCCCGTCGCACCGGGTGACCGCTACCGGCTGGAAGCGGTGGCTGAGGCGCAACGCAGCCTCATGAGTACCGAATGGTTCGACCGCGTGCGGGTGCTCCCCGATTGGGCGGCGCGTACCGGGGACCGGGTTCCGCTCCGGATCGAATCGACCCCCGCGCCGCGCCGTCGCTACGAGGCGGCACTTGGCTATTTCAGCGACATCGGCGCGCAATTGCGCGGCACGATTGCCTGGCCGTTGCTCAATCGCCGCGGTCATCAGGGCGAAATCACGCTGTTGTTCGCACGCGAAACGCAGCGGCTCACCTTCGACTACCGTGTGCCGCGCCGCCACCCCAAGACGGAGTTTTTGCTTTGGCACGGCGAATGGTCGCGGGAATCGCGGTTGGGACTCACCGAGCAGACGGCACAGGTGGGGCTTTCATGGACGCGCGTGCGGGACGCCTGGACGCTTTCGGTCGGGTCGGACTGGCTGCGGAGCCGAACCGATTCGGGAAGCGCCGTGACGCAAAGCCACTTCTGGTTGCAACACCTCACCGTGGGCTGGCAAGGGTTCGACGATTCCCTCTTTCCTACCCGCGGTTTCGGCTGGCAGGCAACCGTACGCGGTGCGACCCGTAGGCTTTTGAGCAGCGACGACCTCATGCAGATGCACCTGCGCGGGCAGTTCGCATGGCCGTTCGGACGCACGATCGTGCGGGCGCGCGGCGAATGGGGGACGACGTGGGGCGGCAAATTGACCGAATTGCCGCGCGCGCTGCGCTTTTTCGCGGGCGGGGATCGTTCGGTGCGTGGCTATGGCTACCAGACGTTGGCCCCGCGCGATGGGAGTGGTCGTGTGCTCGGTGGACAGCATCTGGTGGTGGCGAGCGTCGAGCTGCTCCACCCCGTCGGGCCGCCGGGTTGGTACGGCGCGCTCTTTTTCGATACCGGTCAGGCGTTCGACAGTTGGCTCGACTTTGCGCCCGCTTCCGCGATCGGCGTCGGCGCCCGCTGGCGTTCGCCCGTTGGGTTACTCCAGGTCGACCTCGCCGTGCCGCTCGACGGTGACCGCCGTACCCCGCGGCTCCACCTCGGACTGGGAGTGACCTTCTGATGCGGCGGCGGCACCAATCGTGGTGGCGGGCGCTTTTGGCGCTGGGCGTCGCGGGGCTTGCGGCGTTGCCGTTCTGGATTGCCGAGGCGGTGTGGCTGCTTGTGCAGTTCGTGGTGGCGGGTGTGGTGCTCTTTACTGCTGCGATCACGACCGAAACGGGAACTGCATTGCTGACCCGGTGGGTGGATCGCATGGTGCCTGCACTGCAGATTGCCTACGAATCGGGGACGCTTCGTACTGGCGTGGTCTGGCGCAACCTCGGTTGGCGTGACGAAGCGCTGACCGTGCGCGTCGACCGGGTCACGATCGCGCTCGATTGGGGGGCGCTTGCGCGTCGGACGATCCATTTGCGCGCGCTCGGGCTCGAACGCGCTACGGTGACGGTCAAGCCGCAGCTGGACGACGCGCCGCCGAGCGATTGGCGCGCCGAACTCGATGCGCTCGCTGCAACGCTCAAAGCCGTGCCGGTGGCGATCGCGGTCGATCGCTTTGCTGCTACCGCGCTTACGATCCACCACCCGGCGATGACTGCGCCCTACCGCATCGATCGACTGAGCTGGCGCGGTGCGCTTCGTGCCACCGACGCAACGCTTGACGACCTCCTCGTCGCAAGCGCCGACGGTGCGCTCTCGGGTGCGCTCACTGCTGAGTGGCGCACCGTTCCGCGCGTTTCCGCGGCGCTCACCGCGCGCCACGGCAGCGCTCAGCTCGTGGTCGCCGGTGCGGGCGACGCAGACGGCACCGTCGAGATGCACCTGCGGTTTGCTGCCCCGCAATTGGCGGAGCTACCGCTCGTCAAACAGTTGCGCCTGCCGCTTGCCGGTCGGGTGGTAGTCGAAGGCGCGATGCGAGGTCCTTGGCACACGCCCGAACTCGCGCTCGAAGCGGCGTTCGATCGACTCACTTGGGGGGATGCGCCACCGATCGACCGCATTCGTGGGCAGCTCACCGGGACGCTTGCCCGCCACGAAATCCGCGTGCAGGCGGCGTCGGCACCCGGTTCTGTCGCGCTCACCGTGGCGGGCGCAGCACGCACGGGGGCAGACGACGCCGCTTTCGCGTGGCAGGGCGCGCTGACCGCGTTCACCATAACATCACCGCAACTGGGCGTCTGGCGTCTGCGCAAGGCTTCGGCGCTCACCTGGCGCCCCGGCGCCTGGCAAGTCGCGCCGCTCTGTTTGACCCCGGGGGAGGCGGCCGGGGAGCTCTGCCTGAGCGCCCAACAGCGGCCTGAAGCGCCAGTCTCCGCCCACGCCACCGCGCGCTTTCCGCTCGCGACGGTGCAGCGTCTGGCGCGACCGTGGCTTCCGGAAGCCTCGCCGGTGGCCACGTTGAAACTCGACGGTACGCTCACCGCACAGGTCGATTGGACCCAGCCGGAGACGATCGCGGCGCAAGCGCAGGTGTCGATCCCGTCGCTTGCGCCGTTCGCGCCGCTCGTGCCTGACGTGACCGGCATCGACGGTCGCGCTATGCTGGACGCAGCCGTGTCCGGAACGATCGCCGCACCCCAAGTCGCCGCGACCCTGACACTCCACGACGGTACCGTGACATTACCGCAGGCAGGGGTCGGTCTGCGGTTGCCGCAGGCGCGCCTTGCGCTTGCCCCGGATCGTACCCTGACCTTGAGTGCGACGGTGGCGAGCACCGCGGGCGGCACGCTGACGGTGACGGGCACGGGTACCGCCGCGTGGCCCGACTGGTCGGCCGCGGTGCAGATTCGTGGCGAACGGTTCGCGGCGATGCGGGTGCCGGAACTTGCGCTCGATCTTGCGCCGGCGCTCTCCGTGTGGGCGCAACCCAGCGGCGCCGTGGTTCATGGGCGTGTCGTCGTCCCGAGCGCGACGCTGCGCGTGCAGGCGCTACCCGAAGGGGTGGTCGGCGAATCGGACGATCTGGTCTATGCCGACGCCCCGCAGGAAAAAACCAGTGGCTATCCGGTGGCGCTCGCGGTGGAGACGGTATTGGGAGACGCGGTGCGGGTCGAAGGGTACGGTTTTACCACCCGCCTGATCGGTGCTTTGATGGTGCGCCGGGATCCCCCCGCGCCGCCAACCGGAACCGGCACGATCGCGCTCGTAGACGGCCGCTACCGCGGCTACGGAGTCGATATGGCGGTGCGCAGCGGCAGTGTGACCTTTGCCGGCCCACTCAGCGACCCGATCGTCGAAGCAGAAGCGGTCCGTACCCTGCCGAACGAAGGGCTCGTGGGGTTGCGCCTTTGGGGGCCGGTGTCGAAGCTGAAGAGTGAACTCTTTGCCGAACCAGCGCGGCCGGAGGGCGAGATGTTGAGTCTGCTCATCACCGGCCAGCCCTTGGGGAGCGGCGGCACGTCACTGGGGTTGCTCCTCACCGCGGCGCGTGGGTTGGGGCTGACCCAAGCCGACAGCGTCTTGCAGGACTTGGGGCAGGCGTTTGGTTTCGACGAAGTGGGGATCGCCACCACCGAAACGGGGACCACCGAATGGACGCTCGGCAAGCGCCTTGCGCCCAACGTGGTCGCCCGTTACTATGCCGGGGCGGAACAAGGGGTGGGTCGGCTGGTGATCGCGTGGCAGTTGCGCCCGGTGCTCGCGCTGCAGATTACCGCGGGCGCGCGGCAAGGGATCGAGGCGGTCTTGCGCAGCGAAAAGCGGCGCTGAGCGCGCCGCGTTACCGTTCGCACGACGGCGTTTTCTCCAAGCGCCGCACTCACGGAAGGATGAGGCCGCTGCCGCCGCCAGCGCGACCGCCCCCCAAACCGCCTGGGCCGCCGGCGCTTCCGGGGCCGCCCTGTCCTCCCAGTCCGCCGCCGACGAGCGCCTGCTTCGCCAACAGCGACGACTGTTCGAGTTCAAGGCGGCGCAACTCGTCCTGCATCCGCTCGAGCTGCTTTTCCGCGGCGTCGGCAAACCTTGCGACCGCGTCCGAGAGGCTTTTCGCCGGGATTTCGAAGGTGAGCGGTAACGCCCCCATCGGCGTCATCACGGTGAGTTCGCCGATGAACTTCTCGTCGCGGTCGGGATCGGGCAGCCCATCGGCGGTCACCGGAATCATGCGCCGGATCGCCCCCACTTTCGGGTCGGAGATCGTCTCTTCGCGGAAGAGCCCGTTCGGGTCGGGATTGGGAATGCGTTTCGCCATCGTTTGCTCCTTTCGTTGGTTCGCAGTTGCGCAGACAGATGCCGATTCTACCTGGCTTTGCCGTGCGGCGCGGTTTTTACGCGGACTCCTTGTTACAATCCGATCCGGGACGCAAAGGAAGACCAGGATGTTTACGGGAATCGTGATCGGCGTGGGACGCATTGCTGCGGTGACGCCGCTTGCCGATGGGGTGCGGATCGCCGTCGATGTGGGCTCGCTCGATTTCTCCGACGTGCGGATCGGTGACAGCGTCGCCCATAGCGGCGTCTGCCTCACCGTGGTCGGGCGGCGCATGGTTGCGGGCAATCCGTGCCTGGAGTACGACGTCTCCGGCGAAACGCTCTCGTGCACCACCGGGCTCAACGAGGTCGGGTCCCGCGTCAATCTCGAAAAAGCGCTCAAAGTCGGCGATCCTTTGGGCGGCCACTGGGTCACGGGCCATGTCGACGCGGTGGGTGAGGTGGTCGCAGTGACCCCAGTCGGCGAAAGTACGCGCGTGCAGTTTCGCGCGCCACCGCAAGTGGCGCCGTTCGTCGCCCGCAAAGGGTCGATCGCGATCGACGGCGTCAGCCTCACCGTGAACGAGGTCGAAGATCGTGCCGACGGCAGTTGCCTCTTTACGGTGAACCTCATTCCGCACACGGTCGCGATGACCAATTTCGACCGCCTGACCGCTGGGACGCGCGTCAACCTTGAAGTCGACCCCATCGCGCGTTACGGCGAACGGCTCCTTGCCTACGCCCGCCATTTTGCGCAGACGCCCGAATCGCTGCCTGAAACGGATGTGCTGGGAGGTGATGGTCCATGAACGACGTCGGCGAAACGGTCGCGCTCGCGTCGGTGCCCGAGATCATCGCCGAGCTCCAAGCGGGCCGGATGGTGATCCTGGTCGACGACGAGGACCGCGAAAACGAAGGTGACCTGGTGATGGCCGCCGAATGTGTCACGCCGGAAGCGATCAACTTCATGGCGAAGTACGGTCGTGGGTTGATCTGCCTCACGCTCACGCCGGAGCGGTGTGCGCAGTTGGGGTTGCGGCTCATGGCCGAAGCAAACGGCACCCCCTATGGCACGGCCTTTACCGTCTCGATCGAAGCGGCGCAGGGGGTGACCACCGGCATTTCGGCGTACGACCGCGCCCATACCATCCGCACCGCGGTAGCGCGCAACGCGAAACCTTCCGACCTGGTGCAGCCGGGCCACGTCTTTCCACTGATGGCGCGCAAAGGGGGGGTGCTCATTCGCGCCGGTCACACCGAAGCCGGTTGCGACCTCGCGGCGCTTGCCGGGTTCGAACCGGCAGCGGTGATCTGCGAAATCCTCGACGAAGACGGCACGATGGCGCGCCTGCCGCAGCTCAAGCGGTTCGCAGCGCAACACGGGCTCAAGATCGGCGCGATCCGCGACCTCATCGAATACCGGCTGCGCACCGAAACGCTGGTCGAACGGATGGCGGAAAAGGCGATCGCGACCCCGTGGGGGGCACTCACCCTCACCGCGTTTCGCGACACCACCACCGGCGACGTGCACTTCGCCGCATGGAAAGGGCCGATCACCGCCGACCAAGAGACGCTCGTGCGGGTGCATGAACCGGTTTCGATCCTCGACTTTCTCGACCCGGGCTACGCCGGGCACAGCGTGACGCTGCCGCAGGCGTTGGAGCGGATCGCCCTGCACCCTGCTGGTGTCGCGGTGATGCTCTACCGCGCGCAGAGCGGCGAAGAGCTCTTGGAAAACTTCACCGAACAGCGGGTGCGTCGCCGCGCCTGGGACCCCCGTTTCCTCGGCGTCGGGGCGCAGATCCTCCGTTCGCTGGGGGTCGGCAAGATGCGCCTCATGTCGCACCCGATGCGTTTCCCGAACCTGACCGGTTTCGGGCTGGAGGTGGTGGGTTTCGAAGAAGAGGGATGACACCGTTTCGCATGACCGATCATGCGCGCTTCGAAGCGGCGCGTCGGGGAATCACGCTCGAACGGATCGCTTCGACGATAGAAGCGCCCGAGTCGGTCGTTGCGGGTGCAGGCGGCCGATCGATTTACCAAAAAAGGATCGTTTTCGCGGCAAAGACGTACCTGGTGCGCGTCGTGGTCGAAAGTGGGCACGAACCGCCAGTGGTCGTTACGGTCTATCGAACCAGTAAAATGGAAAAATATCTGCAGCGAGGGGATGGCGAGCATGAAGGCGGTCTATGATCGGGAAACCGATACCCTCCATTTGACGTTGCGCGAAGGCACGATCGAATCTTCGGAAGAGATCCGACCGGGTGTGATCCTCGATTTCGATGCGGAAGGCAACGTAGTCAGTATCGAGATCTTGGATGCCAGTCAGCGGACGCACGCCCCCAATTGTATGGAATTTGCGGTGGCGGCACCGTCGCCCGCTGTTTTGTGACGTTTTTAGGATCGACTCATGGCACGATACGACGACATTTACGAATACGAACCGAACCTCGACGGCCGCGGTGTGCGCGTTGGCATTGCGCTCGCGCGCTTCAACCAGGAGGTGGGCGATGGCCTGCTTTCGGCGTGCGTCGCGGAATTGCGCCGTTTGGGCGTCTCCCCCGATGCGGTCGCGATCGTCACCGTCCCCGGCGCGCTCGAACTGCCGCTCATCCTCCAAAAGATGGCGCGTTCTGGCCGCTTCGACGCGCTCATTGCGCTGGGTGCGGTGATTCGGGGAGAGACCTACCATTTCGAGATCGTCGCGAACGAGATGGCGGCTGGGATCACCCGCGTACAGCTCGAGACCGGTGTCCCGATCGCCAACGGGGTGCTCACCACCAACACCGACGAAGAGGCCGAAGTGCGCATGCACGGCAAAGGGCGTGACTGTGCGCAAGTGGCGGTGGAGATGGCGAACCACCTGCGCGCGTTGGCCCGGCAAGGAGGTGCGCAGTGAGCGCGGCCGAGCGCTCCACGCCCCTCGACAAATCGCGCTCGCGGCGGCGGCTTGCGCGCGAGCTCGCGCTCAAAGGGGTCTACCAGTGGCTGCTCACCGAACACGACCTGGCCGCGATCGAACAGCAACTTGCCGAAGAGGCGGATTTTCCCCACACCGACCATCTGCTGATGCTGGAGCTGCTCCGCACCGCAATTCGCCATGCCGATGCGTTTCGCGCCAAACTGGCGCCTTTCTCGCGCCGCGCGATCACCGACCTCGACCCCATCGAGCACGCGATCCTGTTGATCGCCGCGGCAGAGTTTGCCGGCCATCCGGAAACCAACCATCGGGTGATCATCGACGAGGCGATCGAGCTGGCGAAACGCTACGGCGCAGACGAAGGCTACAAATTCGTCAACGGTGTGCTCGACCGCTTTGCCAAACGCGAGCGCGCGGTGGAATTCACATCCCGTTCGTGAAAAAAGCCCGCTCGTAAACAAGGGAGCGCACGCTCCCTTTCATTTGTGTCACTTCTTGACCGAAAGCGTCCGCCGTTGACGCGGCGCATCGTCGTCCCAGCGGTCGTACGCGGGCGCATCCCACGCGCGACGGGGGCGATGTGATCCTTCCGGCTTATCCCAGCTTCCGGTTCGGCTCCGTTCCCAGCCGCCGCGTTCCTGCCCGGCGTACGATTTGGCGTGGGCAGCAGTGCGGCGCGTTTTGCTGGGGCCGCGACGCTCGTTCCGGCCGTGCCCGTTTGCCGAGTGGCGCTGCCCCCCTGCGGGGCGCGGAATGCTCGGCTCCAGACCGGCAATGGTCACTTCCGGGAGCGTCCGGCCGACGAAGCGGCTGATCCCCTGGATCAAGCGCGATTCGTTGGGGTGCACGAACGTGACCGCCACCCCTTCGCGTCCGGCACGACCGGTGCGACCGATGCGATGGACGTAGTCTTCGAACTGTTTGGGGGGATCGAAATTGATCACGTGCGAAATGCCGGCGATGTCCAGCCCGCGTGCCGCAACGTCGGTCGCGACCAGCACCTGCACCGCGCCGCGCCGGAGTTGCTCGACCACGCGGCTGCGGGCACGCTGCGACATGTCGCCATGAAGCGCCGAGGCACGCAACCCCGAATCCTGGAGCCGACCGGCAAGCGCTTCGGCACCGCGTTTGGTCGCGGTGAAGATCACCGCCTGTTGGAGTGCTTCGTCGTTCAGCAGGTGCGCGAGCAACCGGTTCTTGTGCGCTTCGTTGTCGAAATAGTGTACCCGTTCCTCGATCTTCGGCGCCGCTTCCGGGGTGCGCGCCACCTCGATCCGGCGCGCATTCCGAGTGATCGAACGCGCGAGTTGTCCCACGACCCCTTCGAGCGTCGCGGAAAAGAGGAGCGTCTGCCGGTTCGCTGGGGTGGTGGCGACGATCTCGCGGATGTCGTCGATGAACCCCATGTCGAGCATGCGGTCGGCTTCGTCCAGCACCAGCGTCTCCACCGCGTCGAGCGTGAGCGTGCGCTGGTTGAGGTGATCTTTGAGGCGCCCGGGGGTGGCGACGATCACATCGACGTAGCCCGCAAGGTCTCTACGTTGCGGGCCGAAAGGCATCCCACCCACCAGGGTCACGGTCTTCAAGCGGCGAAGCCCGCTTCCGTAGGTACGAAACGCCTTTTCGACCTGCTGCGCGAGTTCGCGGGTCGGGGTGAGCACCAGCACGCGCGCACCGCGTGTCCGGGGATCGGGGCGGGGGTTTGCCAGACGCGCCAAGAGCGGCAGCGCGAACGCTGCGGTCTTGCCGCTACCGGTCTGCGACGAAACGAGCAGATCTTCGTTCGCGAGCACGGCGGGAATCGCCTCGCGCTGCACCGTCGTCGGTTCGGTGTAACCCGATTGGGTGACGGCGGACAAGATCGATTGGGGGAGCCCCAGATCGGCGAAGGTGGTTGCGGTTTGCGTTGGAGTTTCGGGAGAAAACGGTGTCGTTGCCATGAACGTTCCTTTCGATGAAAGATAAAAAATATCCATCCGGACATGAACCGTCGATGGCAACGAGCCAAGTACAATGCAGGTGCTGCCGCTTGCGCGCGGAGCCGACGACGGGACTGCGGCGACAGTCCCAGAAGCGTGACGCGCCCAACAGGCGCCAAGAAGAATCTACTGACTGCGACGCAATGCAACCGACACTATAACACGGTAAGAGAAGATCCCCAAACGCAACGCAACTCAAAGTAACCCAACCCAATTCACCAACCCAACCAATAGACCACGAACACGGAAGCCCCATGGACGCGTTTGCGATCATTTTTCCCGATTTTGCCTGCATTGCGCTCGGCGTGGTGCTCAGAAGGTTTCTGCTCACCGAGGAACGCTTTTGGGTGGGTGTGGAGCGGCTCGTCTATTTCGTACTCTTTCCCGCGTTGCTGTTTCGCTCGTTGGCCAACGCGCCCTTTGCATTGGGCGACGCGGTGATGCTGATCGCAAGTGGCGCTTTGGTGATGGGCGTGGGATTCGTGCTCGTCTTCGCGCTCGGCCGATGGGTCGGCGACGAACCCCTTGCGGTGGCGTCGCGCGCGCAGTGCGCGTACCGCTTCAATACCTACATCGGCATGGCGGTTGCGCAACAGGCTTATGGGGCGACGGGCCTGGCGTGGATGGGGGTGCTGTGCGGCGCGCTGGTGCCGCTCGCGAACGTGTTCGCAGTGGGCAGCATGGCGCGGCGGTCTCCGGGCGGAATGCGGCACCTCATTGCCAACCCGCTGGTGCTCGCGACGGTGGCGGGGCTCCTCTTTCACGCAGTCGGTGGCGTGGTGCCGCAGCCGGTCGATGCGCTGTTGGCGCGGCTGGCCGCCGCAGCGGTGGCGATCGGTCTGTTGGCGGTGGGTGCCGCGCTTACGCCTGCGCGCGATCTCGTGCGCTCTGGTGGCCTCATTGCCACGATCAAATTGGTGGTGAGCCCGGCGTTGGCATGGCTGTTGGGGCAGTGGTTGGCGCTCCCGCCGCTACCGTTCGCGGTCTTGGTGCTCTTTGCGGCGCTTCCGTCGGCAAGCTCCGCTTATATCCTCGCGTCACGGATGGGCGGCGACGGGCCCGGAGTGGCACGGTTGATCTCGCTCACTACGGTGGTTTCCGCGGTCACCCTCACGTTCTGGCTGGGTTTGTTGGCGACGCATTGATGGGGTGTCCGCTGTTCGTCTGGCGCGCGCTGCCCAAAAACGCTCGTGGAAGAAGTACGCGACGCTTTGCACCATCGGTTCGATGAGCGATAGGGCAAGCGCCGCCTGCCAGCTCCCGGTCACCGCGTAGGCAACCAACGCGGCAACGGTGATGTGCATCGTGAAGTAGGAAAGGGTTTTCGCCGCCAATTGACGGTGAGGCGCGATGATCTTGCGGAAGCGGGACATCTTTGTCTCCTCTTGGGTGAGGTCTGAAGAAGTATAGGGGTTACCGAATTGAAATGCAATTGAGAATCAATATCGACTATATTGGGAAAATTGATGTGGTCGCGTTTCCCGATTGAACGGGTGTTTTTAGCCATAGCATGTTATTCTTATAAGGTAATAAATTAATGTCGTATAGGAGATGCATGATGGCGCGTTCGTTCCTGAAAGCGTGGTTTCCAGGGTTGTTGGTGCTCTTATTGTCACTGCCGCTCGTCGTGGCGCGTGCGGCCACGCCCGGCTTTCTGGTCGACGCCGATTGGCTCGCGGAACGGATCGACGACCCGAATCTGGTGGTGCTCGAGGTGCGCTATTATCCGCACCGCTACTTCACGGTCGGGCACATCCCGGGCGCGGTGCAGGTGCAGCGGTTTGCCGATCTGGGCAAGAACGACGCGTTGCCGATCATGAAGTTTCCCGCGCGGGAAGTGTTTCAAGAAACGCTCCGGCGCTGGGGCGTCAATGATGATTCGACGATCGTGATCTACGACGATTCCCTCACGGCGCTCGCCTCCCGCGTCTATTTTTTGCTCGACCTCTACGGGTTCGATATGAGCCGAGTGAAAATCTTGAACGGCGGCACGCTGGAATGGACCGCGTTCAACGAACTGCACAAAAGGGCAGAGCAGCCGCGCCCACGCGGCAACGTTACGCTCAAACCTGCGCCCGCCGATCGCCTGGTCGATTGGGTCGATGTCTACCGCTGGGTGGTTGCGGAACGGCGCTCCGATGTCGTCTTGGTCGATGCCCGCCCGAACGCCATGTACCGCGGGGAGCGAATCCAGCACAGCATCCAGGGTGGCCACATTCCCGGCGCGATCAATGTCGTGAGCCTGGCTGGCGTCGATGGCCTCAGCCAGAAATGGCGTTCGATGACCGATTTGGCACAGCTTTACGCAGCGGTGCCCAAGGACAAAACGGTAATCACCTACTGTCACGACGGTTTTCGCTCGGCCCTGGCGTGGTTACAGCTCAAAGCGCTGGGGTATCAGGACGTTCGCGTCTATGACGGCGGCTGGTCCGACTGGGATCGCACTTTGACGTTGCCGGTAGTCAAAGGGAACGAACCGTTCGACGCCGACTTCGCCCTCTGAGACACGAAAAGGGCGCTTGAGACCAACACCCATGCGTCCCAGCCGTTTGCCGCCAACCGTTCGGCTACGGATAAGGATGGGGGTGCGTACGGCCATTCACGCCCCACCGTTGGTCGGACGCGTGCTACCGCCGCCGAATTGGCATCACGTGGATCCAGCTGGGGTCGAGGCAGAGAAAAGCCGATTCCCCAACCTGGAAACGGTGCCGTTCCCGGCCGGTGAGGGTGATCTGCCAGCAGAGTTGCGGCGAAGCGGAGAGCGCCACCTCGACGAGGGAAAAGTCGCCGGAGCTGCGCACCGAAGTGACCGTCACCGCGAGGCGCACCGGGTTACCCGGGCATGGCGGCGCGTCGCACGTGCGTAGCGTCAGCGCGTCGTTTTGCACGACCCAATGAACCGCTTGGCCAAGCGGGATCCGCCCTTTGTCGCGTGCAGGCAGGACAGCGATTACGGGCGCGTCGTCCCTTTCGGTGTGGGCACGCCATTCGAGCCGTCCCCAGCCCGGGCGCAGCGGATCGGGGCCGAGCCAGCGGCCGACGAAACGGTTCCGGATCCCGAGAATCGCTGCGACGCGGGCGTTGCGCGGGCTGCGGTAGAGGTGTTCGGTTGGGCCCTGTTGCAACAGGGCCCCACGGTCGATCACCGCGATTTCGTCGGCAAGGAGCCGCGCTTCCATGAGGTCGTGGGTGACCATCACGATCGGCATCGTCAATTCCTGCCGCAAGGTGGCGAGCAACGCGTAAAGCTCGCTGCGCCGCAACGCATCGACTGCGGAGAAGGGTTCGTCCAGGAGCAAGACCTTGGGGTATGCAGCCAGCGCGCGTGCCAATGCGACGCGCTGCTGTTCCCCTCCGGAGAGCGCGTTCGGCAGGCGATGCCAGTGGGATTCGGGAAGACCCACCCGTTCGAGCCATGCACGCGCAAGGCGCTGGCGATCCCGCCGCGGCAGTCGCCACAGCGCCATGGCGACGTTCACCTCCGCGCTACAGTGGGGCATCAGCGCATAGTGCTGAAAGAGCATCCCCACCTGCCGCGCTTCCGGAGGAAGCCAGACGCGGCGTTCGGTATCGAGCCAACAACTGGCGCCCAGTTTGACGACGCCGTGCTGCGGACGCAGAAGCCCCGCGACGATCCGCAGCAGCGAACTCTTGCCGGCGCCCGAAGGACCGACCAGCGCCACCAGTTTCCCTGCGGGCACGGTCAAGCGGCCCGTCAGCGGGATCGGTTCGCGTTGATCGACCGCAACCGTGAGCGTCTGCGTTTCGGTCCCGTCCATCGCGTCATTCCGAACGACGCGGAACCGCTGCGCGTGCAGAGAGGGCAAAGGTGGTGACCACCGCGGCAAGCGACAGAAGGAGCAGAACCAGCGCCATCTGGTTCGCCGCGGCGAGATCGAAGGCTTGGACGCGGTCGTAGATTGCGATCGCGATCGTCCGCGTTTCGCCGGGAATGTTACCCCCTACCATCAAGACGACCCCGAATTCGCCCAAGGTATGGACAAACGTGAGCACTGCCGCAGCAACGAGCGCGCGCCAGGTGAGCGGCAGCTCCACCTGCCAAAAGATGCGGTAGCGGGGTAACCCCATCACGCGCGCCGCTTCGCGCAACCGCGGATCGATCGCTTCGAACGCCCGCTGCGCCGGCGGGATCACGAACGGCAGGTTGAAGAGGAGCGATGCCAGGATGAGGCCAGTGAAGTTGAACACCAGCGTGACACCGAATGTCTCGTGCAGCCACTCGCCCAACGGTGACGCGCCGCCGAGCACGACGAGCAGATAGAAGCCGAGCACCGTGGGTGGCAGCACGAGCGGTAGAAGCACCAGACCTTCGATCAGCGCTTTACCGCGAAAGGTGTGGTAGGCCAAAGCGCGCCCTGCCCAGACGCCGAACGGCATGAGCAGCACCAACGTTGCGGCAGCCAATTGGCACGACAGCCAGAATGCGTCCCACTCCATGCGTGGTGCAACCTCGAAAGCGAAGGGGTTAGGGTAGCACGAAACCGTATTGCGCCAGGATCGCGCGGGCGTCGTTGCCTTGCAAGTAGGCGTAGAAGCGTTCTGCTTCGGGATGGGCTGCGCGCAGCAGCGCCATGCGTTGCACAAGCGGGGTGTGCCACGCTTCGGGAATGAGGGCAAAGCCCCCCAAGCGGGGAGCCACCGGCGGCGCTTTCGCCAGCGAAAGCGCGATGATCCCCCCTTGCGCGCCCCCTGAGAGGGCAAACTGCATTGCTTGCGCGATGTTTTCGCCAAGCACCAGATAGGGCTGAATCGCCTCCCAAAGGCCCGCGTACTGCAACGCCTCTTGCGCCCGCTTGCCGTAGGGAGCGTGTTCCGGGTTGGCGATCGCAAAGCGCTTGACCTTGCCCGCGGCCAACGCACGGCGAAGACCGGCCAGATCGCGGTCGGCTTGGACGGGGGATCCTGGCGGCACCGCAATCCCGATCCGCCCCACCGCATAGACGACGCCCGCGTCTCGGGTCAGTCCGGAAGCGACCAGTTGGGCGATGTAGGATTCGTCCGCAGAGAGAAAAAGGTCGAACGGCGCGCCCTGTTGAATTTGGCGCGTGAAATTGCCGGAGGAACCAAAGATCAGCTTCGGCTTCGGATTCCCTTGCGCGGCGTACCGTTCGGCAACCGCATCCAACGCATATTTGAGGTCGGACGCCGCGGCAACCACCGCCGCGCGGTTCGCCGCGCCTGCGGTTGCGGCGCGTAACAGCACTGCCGGTGCAACCGCCGCCGACGCAACAGCGGACACCATCGCGGGGAAACGGCGCAGGAAATCTCGGCGGTTCAACGGGTGATCGCTCCTCGGGTCTGGTCGAGCCGTCTCGCTCTTCAGGTCTGGCCGAGCCACCGACGGAGGTGCGTCGCGAACGTCGGCCCATCGACGAAGCCCGTAACCCGGTATTGGCGCAGCTCTTCAGGGTTTCCTGGCGCGAAAAAGAGCAACGCCGGTGGACCGAAGATCTGGAAGTGGCGTAGGAACGCCTTGTCGCGCTCGCTGTTTTCGGTGACGTCCATTTTGAGCAGTGTGACGTTGCGCAGAAGCGCGACCACCTGAGGATCGGTAAAGGTGTAGCGCTCGAGCTCGATGCAGGAGATGCACCAGTCGGCACGCACATCGACCAGCACCGGACGCGTGCTGTTGGCAACGCGCGCTTCCAGTTCCTTGACGGAGCGGATGGGCTGGAATGTGAGCGCTTCGCGGTTCGCGGTCGGTATTCCCCCATTGCCGCCAGCAAAGCCTGCGAGCGGTTGCAACGGGTCGCGATTGCCCGCGAGCGCCCCCCAAAACGCCGCGACGCCGTACGCAAGAAGCAGGAGCCCGAGCGCTTTCCCCATCCGTTTCGGCCAGCGCGCACCGATGGGAAGCGGTTCAAGAGCCCCCAGCGCTACTGCCGTGCCCACCGCGAGCACCGCCCAACCGACGAGCCACCAAAGATCGGCGACCACGGGGCGAACGAGCCACCACGCGAGCGCGAGCATCACCACGCCCATTGCCGCTTTGACGCCGTTCATCCACGGGCCGCTCTTCGGAAGCAGCGCGCGCGCACCGACACCTACCGCGATGAGCGGTGCCCCCATCCCCAGCCCGAGCGCAAAGAGCGCGACGCCCCCGAACACGGCGTCACCGGTCTGGGAAATGTAGAGCAGTGCCCCGACGAGTGGCGGTGCCACGCACGGACCGACGATCAGCGCCGAAAGGACGCCCATTACCGCAACGCCGATCAGCTGCCCCCCTTGTTGGCTGCCAGCCAGTTGGTTGAGTCGGGTTTGCCAGCTCGGGGGCAGTTGCAGCTCATAGAAGCCAAAGAGCGACAGCGCAAGCGCCACGAATAGGAGCGCAAACGTGACCAGTATCGCCGGATGTTGCAACGCCGCTTGCAACATCGTCCCCGAAAGGCCTGCCGCAACCCCGGCAAGGGCGTAGGTGATCGCCATCGCCAGGACATAGGTGAGCGTGAGCCCGAGCGCCCGTACGCGCGAAATCGCTTCCCCTTGACCGACGATGATTCCGGAGAGGATCGGGATCATCGGAAAGACGCACGGCGTGAACGCAAGGAGCAACCCGAACCCAAAGAACGCGGCAAGGACTGCCGCACGGTTTTGCTGGGCGATGAACGCCGCGAGCGACCCGGCTTCGTCCGTCAAGGGTGCGGCAGCGCGTGCGAGCGGCGGTTCGCTGGTCGAAGAGGGTGCCGGCGCGGTTGCTGCGGTCGCGGAACCAGTTGGCACGCTGGCACGAGCCATGGATGGTGCCGTACCGCTCGGCGCAGCGGTGCTACTCGGGGGATTCGAATCGCTGCTGCGTGGTGCATCGGCATCCGGCGCGGTCACACTGCCGACGAGTTTCCCCAGCCATGAGCGTTGCGGTGGCGCGTCGGCGACCGTCAGCGTCTGTTCGAGCGGCGGGTAACAGACCCCGCCATTCCAGCACCCTTGACTGATCACCCGTATGCGCCACGGTGCTTCTGTCGCCGGAGCCGATTCGACCGGTACCGTGACCTTGAGGGTATCGTAGAAGACCTCCGTTTCCCCGAAAAAGTCGTCTTTTTTCCGTTTACCGGGGGGAATGGTCGGCGTTCCCAGTTGCAGCCCCGGCGTGAGCGGTTCGACGCGAATTTTGTCGCGGTAGAGGTAGTAGTCGCGCCGAATCGTGAATTCGACCGCAATCGTCTGCGCGTCGAGGCGGTACGCCTCGGCGGGGTAAGCCTCTTCGGGCGGAACTGGGTCGGCGGCGGACGCGAACGACAGAGCGCCGAATAGCAGCGCTGCCAGTACGCCGCGCGCGAGCCTACGCGGCAAAGCGCGTGCTACGACGATCAACCGCAAAAAGAACGAACATGCAGCGTGTGGCAAGAGGGGCTCCCGCGGTACGCTCAAGAGGCGATGACGCTTTGAGCGACCCATTCCAGGTAAGGTTCCGCGCCGCCAACGATCGGCAACGCGACCACCTCGGGCACCTCGTACGGGTGCAGTTCGATCACCCGCTGCGTCAAGCGCGCAAGCGCCGGTGCGGTGGTTTTGATCACCAGGAGCCACTCCGGGTCCTCGCAGCGCTCTCCTTGCCAGCGGTAGACCGAACGGATGCCGGGGATGAGGCTGCAACACGCAGCCAGCGACTCATCGACGAGCGTGCGTGCCAGGGTAAGCGCCGTGGCTTCATCGGGTGCGGTGACCAAGACCACGCGCGCGTCGGTCGCAGTCGGTTGGGGTGCGTCAGCGGCTTCACGCATCGAACCGGTCTCCTCGTCTATTCTGGGATCGGTGGCAATTCTACCCCGGCCCACGCTGCCAGCGCGGGCCACGCGGTGGTGAGATCCATCTGCACGATCACTTCGACCGAACGGTCTTCGAGCAATTCGGGTTGGGCGGCAAGGTGCGCCGCGATGCGCGCGTCACGGGCCCGCAGCAGCGCGACGATCCAGGGTTGGACCGCTCGAATGAACGTCGTGAGCCAAATGTTCGCTGCCCAGTTGGGGTACGCGTGGGTCACGGCGAATCGGTTTACCAATGGGAGCAAGCGGTGCGCTGGAACCCACGTTTCGTCGGTCACCCAGCGGTTGGTGAGAAACAGTGAGATCGGCCGTCCCCACGCGTCCATCCCGATCGCAACGAGGTGTGCGATCGCCTCATCTCCCTGGGGGCCAAAGCGCTTACCCTCACGCGATTGCCAGGCGGCTTCGGGCGAAAGGAGCGGTGGGCGGGCAAAGCAATGGAAGTGACCGTGTTCGCCGCTGCGATGGGCGTGGTAGTAATACTGGGCCCCAGTGTGGGCATCGAGAACGTCCCCTTCGGGGTAGTGGTCCAAGGTGACAAAACGCGCTGCAGTACGGAGCATTTCGCGCACCACGTCACTGCCGGCGGCGCGTAACGCCCCTTCTGCCAGCGCCCAGTCTTTGACCGCGGTCCGCGCGCGTCTTTGCGCCCGCGCGGACCACGTTTCCGGAGCGCTTACCGCGATCCGTGCGGGATCAGCGAGACGAGCGGGCGCTTCTCGAGCGTCCATTGATGGAGCGACCCATCATAGAGTTCGACGTTCGGGTTCCCCATCACTTCGTGCAGGATGAACCACGGACCCGACGAGAGGTGGCCGCTGTTGCAGTAGGTGATCGACGGCGCTTTCGGGTCGATGCCCATCGCTTGGAAGACTTTCGTGTAGGTTTCGGCGCTCAAGAGATGGTGCGCGATCCCTTTTTGGATCGTGTGCAGTTCCGGCGGGAAGACCTTGGCGCCGGCGATATGGCCGTAATCGTATACGTAGTCGCGTTTGGTGTAGCCGAACGCCATGCTGATTGGGCGTGCATCGACCAATTGCGCTTTGCCCGCCGCAACGTCCTCGCTGGTGGCCAGAATCGACGGGTTCTCTCCTTGTGGTTGCCAATTACCCGGTTGTGCTTTCACCGGGGTCGATTCCACTTTCTGCCCCGCCTGGATCCATGCCGCGAGGCCACCGTCGAGGATCGCGATATCCTTTTCGCCGTAGTACTTGAACTGCCAATAGAGGCGGGCAGCGTCGTTGAATTCGGCAGGCGAAGTCCCCGTTGGCACGAGCACGATCGGTTTGCCGGCTTGGATCCCATTGGCCTGGACGAATTGCGTGAATTCTGCAGCCGGTGGCAGTAGATACTTCACCTTCAAGTCGCCGATTTGGCGCTCAGTGCGCATTTTTTTGGGATTGACGAACAGCGCGCCGGGAATGTGACCGCCGACATCGACCAATTTCGTCTGGCCACTTTTTTCGTCTTTCTTGTATTGCGGTTGCGCGGTGAAAAGGTCCGGAGCATGGACTTGTACGACCTGCACCCTATCGAGGTTTTGTGCAAGCCAGTCGACGGTGACGACAGGGCCAGGGAGTTCAGCAGCGGAAACCGTGCCGGTGATGAGCAAACCGGCCAAAACGAAACGAACACGCATGATGACTCCTCCTATTCGGTTATGCATGATCAATTGGCTGCGCACGGATTGGCAGCACGGCGTTTCGGCGCACAGGGGTTCCCGGCCGCGCAGGGGTTGCTGCTGCGTCGCACGGGAGCACACGGATTCCCCGCGGCGCAGGGGTTGCTGCCGCGCCGCACCGGCGCGCAGGGATTCCCCGCGGCGCACGGATTGCCGCCGCGGCGGACAGGGGCACACGGATTCCCCGCAGTACAGGGATTGGCTGCACGGCGTCTGGGGGCGCAGGGGTTTCCTGCCGCACACGGGTTCATACTCCGGCGTGCGGGCGTGCACGGATTCCCCTGCGCACTGGTCACGGGTGGCGTAACTGTGGTAGCAACCGCTACCACAACCGCGGGTGCCACACGGCGAACGATCTTGGGCAATTTCATGGGCATCTCCTTTGAGGTGTCTGGGAAAGCGGGGGTGACGATGGGGCCAGATAGGTGCGCACCCCGTCAGCGCGCATCGAGCGCTTCCGCGGTGAGCGCACCACCGAGCTTGTGTTCTACACGGGATCCAAGCCAGAAAATAACTGCGGCCAGCAACGCAAAGAGGGCGAGCAACACCGGCTCGGATATCCCAAGGAGTTCGGGTAACCGGCTGGTTTGGATCGCGCCAAGGGTGACCCACGACCCAAAAGTATCGTAGCCAGCGGCGAAGAGGCCGACACCCACCACCATGCCAATCATGAAGACGAGGCCATCCAGTCTACCCGATCCGAACGCGCTCGCGGCGGTGCCGGGGCAGTAGCCGCCTACCGCGAATCCGGCGCCGATCAGAAGCCCACCGATGGCGGCGCCGCCCAGGTAGGCGGGCGGAACGTAGATATCTGTGTACGCGATCACGCCCGTTGCGCTGAGCGCGTAGAGCCCGATTGCCGCAACGACGATCGCGGTGAACATCACTTTGAGCACCGCCCAATCCGAGAACCGAAACTGCGCGGTGAGTTTACAAGCGCTGCCAAAGCCCGCTGATTCTAGGATGTAACCGAACAGAATGCCGCAAAGCAATCCGGAGGCAAGCGAATAATCGTAAAAAGGCATCGTTCAGGCTCCTTTGGGCATTATCCGCGACACAACGATTCCGGTAACGAAGAAGAGCGCAAGAAACACGAACGCCGAAACGGCGAGCGTCGCACCGCCCGAAAGCCCTAGGCCGCTCGTGCAACCCGCGGCAACACGGGAGCCGAACCCCGCGAGCACGCCACCCACGAATGCGGTGGCGATCCGTTTGCCCGCACCGATTGCTGCGGCACCTTCCAGTTTCCAGCGAAACCGCCCGCTGTTGATCGCGGAAAGCAACGCGCCAAGGATAACGCCCACCACGACCCAGACGATCCAATTGTTCAACGGGTGACCGCTTTGCCAGAAAGCGCTCAGGTAGGCGTTGGTTTTCGCGCTTTCGCCGCCCAGCCAGGCCGCGGTACGGGCAAAGGCGCCGCTGGCGCCCAAGCCGTTGCCAGTGAGCAAAAAGGTGAAGACCAACGTCACGCCAAGCGCGACACCCGCAACCAACGGATGCCAAAGCGGACGGGGTGTGTGCGTGCGTTTCGTCATGGGCCTGCTCCTGTTGGATGACAATGTTGTTATAAACTTATATTAGTTATTTTCGATTTATTTTGCAAGTCACGCGCCATCGCTTTTTTCTTCTACGGGCTCGCGGTTTCCGCCAACCGCGTCAGGAGGTTGGCGCGCCCCGGCAATTTGCTGGCGCCGCTTGCTGGGTGCTCCACCACGAAATCGCCATCACGATCGCGATCACCGCTGCCATTGGCAACGGGGTTTCGCCCAGGAGATGCCCCACCAGGGTTCCGGCAACCGCGGCGATACCCATCTGCGAAAAGCCCAAAAGGGACGCCGCGGCGCCCGCGATCTTTGGATAGGGGGCGAGCGCCAACCCGGTTGCGTTGGGCATCAACAGTCCGGCCGCAGCGCCGCACAGCCACATCGGGAGCATCACGCCCAGCGGGGATGGCGCGAGCAACAGCCAAAGCCCCATCGCACTACCACCCCCCAAGCCGATCCAACCACCCAGCCGCAGCAACCGTTCCGCCCCCAGCCGGCGTGACAGGCGGGCGCTTGCGACCGAACCGGCGAAAAAGCCGGTGACCATCACCGCGAATGCCAGCCCCATCTGCACGGGCGTGAACCCGAACATGCCGATGAAGACGAAACTCGAACCGGAAATGAACGCAAAGAGCGCCGCGTAGCCGCAGGCGTTCGAGAGCAGCAGCCAACGAAAGCGCCGGTCGCTCAACAGCACCGAAAAGGAGCGAAGAAAGCCGAACGACGCTTTGCCGCGGTGGGCGTTGGTTTCCGGTAACGCCCAAAGGATCGCCACGAGCGTCACCGCGGCGTAGCCAACGAGCGCGACGAAATTGCCGCGCCAGGCGAAATGGCTGGTGATCACGCCGCCTATGAGCGGTGCGACCATCGGTGCGATCGCCATCGCCGAGCCGACGTGCGCGAGCATCCGCGTCGCGTCAACCGGCCCATAGACGTCGCGCACGATCGTTCGCCCAAGCACCGGGCCGACACAGGCGCCGACGGCTTGGACCACCCGTGCCGCGAGCAGCATGGTGATGTTTTCGGTCCAGACACAGGCGAGCGATGCTGCCGCATAGAGCGCCAGGCCCGAGAGGATCACCGGCTTGCGCCCGAAGCGGTCGGAAAGGGGGCCGTAGACGAGCTGGCCGAACGCAAAGCCGATCATGTACGCGGTGAGTGTCAGCTGCCCGTGGGCGACGTCGGTTTCGAGGTCGGCAACGAGCGCGGGCAGCGCCGGAAGGTAGAGGTCGGTCGAAAGCGGCCCAAGCGCAACGAGCGCGATGATGAGCACAAAGAGGGTAGGTGAAGGCTGTGCCATCAAGCGGCCCCTTCGGCTTCGGCACCCGGCGCGAACGCGAGCACATTGCCGTTGATGCAGTAGCGCAGCCCCGTCGGCGGTGGGCCATCTGGAAAGACGTGGCCCAGATGGATGCCGGTGGCGCGGCTGCGTACTTCGGTGCGCACCATCCCATAGGAGCGGTCTTCGTGCTCGGTGACCGCATCCGGTTCCGCGGCGAAAAAGCTGGGCCAGCCGCTACCGCTTTCGAATTTCGTCGCGGAGCGAAAGAGCAGCGCACCAGAGAGGGGATCGAAAAACCGTCCGGGGCGTTTTTCGTGGAGGTGGCAACCGGTGAACGGCCGTTCTGTACCGTGTTCGAACGCGATTGCGAACGCTTCGGGGGATAGTACCGCTTGCCCCAGCCAGGCCCAGAAGGCGCGTAACTCGGCACCCGGTAGCGTCCAGGGGTACGGGGGTAGGTGAACACCGGTTCCCCCCAAACCGCAGTAACCGTCCGGGTGTTTGATCAGGTAGTCCTGATGGTAGCTTTCCGCAGGGGTGTAGTGGCGCACCGGGGCGATCTCGGTGGTCGGCGCCGAAAAGCGGGGAGCGCCCCCCGCTGCCTGCCACAACGCCCACGCGTACGCGGCGCGGCTGGCCAGAAGCAGCGGCAGCAGCCAAACCGCGTCGTCGTTCGCTTCGTAATAGAGCGCGCTGCGGTAGTTGCTGCCGATGTCGTTGCCTTGCCGGTCGCGCTGCGTCGGGTCGTGTCCTGCCCAGAACGCGGCAAGGAGCTGCGCAAGCAGCGGAACGAGCTGGTCGGCCTCGCTGCGCGGTGGTTCCCATACCACCTTGACCACTTCGGCGTGGTTGCGGCCCGAGGCGACTCCCGCGCGCAGCGCGCGCTCGAACGCCAGAACCCGTTCGTAGGTGGGGTTCGGATCGTCCCCCCCCGGCGTAACCGACCTCGGTGGCAACCACACCGGGGAGAACACGCAACCGCTGTTGCGCGCCCCAGAAGCAGCCCATGCCGAAGTAGAGGGTGATTTCCTGTGCCATCGTGAGCTCCTGCGCGCGGTTTCGTTTCAGCGGTGCCAGGTGAGCGCGAAGACGTGTTCGCGCAGGTAGGAAATGCCGCGTGCCTGCCAGTGGGGGTGTTCCGGGAGCACGTCGTCGTCGGACCAATGTTCGATCGAAGACACGTCGGCGAAATGGCGAAACACTTCGTCTGGCGGGACGCTGAACGGCGGTCCGGCGCGTTCCGCCTGCGGGTATTCCAGCGTGACCAAAAGCATTTTCGTGCCCGGGCGGGCCAGACTCCGCAACTGTGCCGCGTAGCGGGGGCGCATCTCGGGCGGCAACGCCACCAGTGCGGCACGGTCGTAGATCGCGGTGTGCGCTGGCGCTTTCGGGCCCCAATGCCACACCTGTTCCGGCGTGAGGGCGAAATAGTCGCCCAGATAGAGACGAATCCCGTCGGTGGTGTAGGCGGTGTGTGGGGGGCACGCGGTGACTTCGGGCGTTGCGTCGTTCTCTTCGAAGAATTGACTGACGGCCACTGGGCTCAATTCGACCCCAACCACGCGGTGGCCTTGCTCCCGCAACCACAACATATCCAGGGTTTTGCCGCAGAGTGGAACGAAGACGGTCGCCTCAACCGGGACGGCAAGCCGGGGCCAGTAGGCGAGGAGCTTGGGGTTGAAACGGTCGAGGTGAAAACCAATCTCTCCTTTTTGCCAGCGTTCGTGCCAAAAACCGGGTTCCATCGTCTGCTCCTTTCTGGGTCAGGCCTGCTGGGTCAGGCGTCAGGACACCGCGCGCGTCTCCGCCCACGCCGCCAACGGGCGCGGCAGGCCCCACGCCAACGCTTCGCGCGCGGTTGCCCAGCGCCCCTGCGTGGAGGATTGGCAATCGTAACAGAGGTGGGCCGGCGTCGTCCATTCTTCGATGGTGATTCGTAACCGACGGTGCGTGAGGCGATGCGCAGGCAACGCTTCGCTACTGGCGCGCTGCCACGAACCGGGAGGAGGTGGCTCATCGGCGTGCGGTAGCGCCCAGAGTCCGCCCCAGATCCCCTGGTTGGGACGCTGTACCCACCAGTAACGGGTACCGCAGCGGTAGGCGCGCAATGTCCAATCGATCTCCGGAACCGGCGCACGCGCTTTGCGCTGGGGCAGCGCTGCGGCGTTACCCGCCGCATAGGCGGCGCACCACTGAGCGACCGGGCAGTACGCGCAGTTGGGAATGCCGCGGGTGCAGACGAGCGCGCCCAAGTCCATCTGTGCTTGGGTGTATTCCGGCATCGCCGTGGGTGACTCTGGCAGCAGCGCTTCGGCGATCTGCCACAATTGCCGCTTCACTGCGGTATCTGGCAGTGGCGTCGCGATCCCGAAGAGGCGGACGAGCACGCGCTCGACGTTGCCGTCGAGGATCGCGGCGCGCGTGCCGAACGCGAACGCACAGATCGCCGCAGCGGTCGAACGGCCGACGCCCGGCAGTTGCGCCCAAACGTCCGGGTCGTGTGGCCACGCACCGCCCCAAGCGCGAACGATCTGCTGCGCAGCGCGGTGAAGGTTTCGCGCGCGGGCGTAATACCCCAGTCCACTCCATGCCGCCAACACCGCTTCGAGCGGCGCTGCCGCAAGCGCTTCGACCGTGGGCCACGTCGCGACGAACCGTTCGTAATAAGGGATCACGGTGGGTACTTGCGTCTGCTGGAGCATCACTTCGGAGAGCCAAATACGATAGGGGTCGCGGGTGTGCCACGGAAGGGTACGGCGCCCTGCGACGCGGTGCCAGGCGATCAGGCGTTCGGCCCAAAGTGCTTGCCATTGTGGTGGGAATGATTTACCCTTCTCGCGTTTTTTTGCCAATGGGGTCTCCCGATGCTAGATCAAGCGTCGCGCGCGTTGCGCGACACGTTGGGACGTTTCGCTACGGGTATCGGTATTCTGACCGCGCGGGACCGCGATGGGGCGCCGGTGGGGCTCACCATCAATTCGTTCAATTCGGTCTCGCTCGATCCGCCACTCGTGGTCTTCAGCCTCGGGTTGGGGCTGCGGCGGCTCTCTGTTTTCCAACAGGCGCAATGGTACGGGATTTCGCTCTTGCGTGCCGACCAGGAGTCGGTATCGACGGCGTTCGCCACGCCGGGTGTCGATGCGTTTGCCGCGACGACGTGGCGCGACGGTGCCCATGGCGTCCCGCTCATCGAACCGGCGCTGGCGCATTTTGAACTCGCGCCCTACGCCGAACACGACGGCGGGGACCATCGCCTCTTCCTTGCGCGGGTGGTGCGCCACGCCTGGTTCGACGGGGAGCCGCTCGTCTATTTCGCCGGGCGCTACCGGCGGCTTCTGCCCGAAACTGCAGCATAACGTCCTGAATGAGGGCGGTGGGCGCCCCTTTCCGATGTCGCAAAAGAAGAAGCGGCTGTTGACAGAGTTTTTGCAAACTGGGTTATAATATGCGGCCGTCGAGCGGGTGTAGTTCAATGGTAGAACATCAGCTTCCCAAGCTGAGAACGTGGGTTCGATTCCCATCACCCGCTCCAATCCCTTTCCGTGATCGAATTTTCTGAATCTGCCGCCAAGCGTCACGCTTGGCTTTTTTGTTGGAAGAGCGCACGAACGGCTGCGGCGTGGCGGCGGCTCACCGGTAGCGTCGTACCATCCCGTAACGCGACGATGCCGCCCCCTTCGCTGGCGTCGGGTACCCATGCGGCCAACCAGGCGCGATTCACCAAATAGGCACGATGGGTGCGCACGAAGGTGCCTCCCAACTGCGCTGCCCACTGGGTGAGCGACCCCTCGGTAGATAGCCGCCCCAGCGTCGTTTCCACCCAGACCGTTTTGTCCTCTGCGGTCAGGTAGCGGATCGCCGACTGCGGTACCTGTACTCGCTGTCGGCCCAAGGAAAAAGTCCAGATCGGCTCGTCCGACGCGGCCGCAGCCTGAGGTCGGCGGGGGCGTGCCGCGGCTTGGAGCGCTCGGGCCAGTGACTCGGCGCGGATGGGCTTCACCAGATAATCGACCGCATGGGCCGCGAACGCCGCAAGCGCGTGTTCTGGGTACGCGGTGACCATGATTACCGCGGGCGGCTGCGGCAACGTATCGAACCAGTACGCGAGCGCGAGCCCCGATTCACCGGGCAGTTCGATATCCAACAGGACGACGTCCGGTAGCGTCTGGGTGGCTTCGTTTCGGGCGGTTTCGGCGTCGGGAAAGGTGCGGACCGTATGGCCCAGGGGGGTTAGCATCCGGGCCAGACGCGCTGCAGCCAACGGTTCGTCCTCTACGATCCAGATCTCCATCGCGTCTCCTCTACCCGCCGTTGCTGGCATCAAGCGGTAGCGTGATCGCCACCCAGTGCCAACCCGCGTCCTGAACCTGCTGCACCGTTCCGCCTGCCGCTGCGATCTGGCGCGTCACCGCAGCCAAGCCAACGCCAAAGCCTGAATCGGAACGTGCGGGATTTTGCGCGCGTTCCGCGACCGGGTTACCGACGCGCACGGTCAATTGATTTTCGATCACCCGCAGCGTAACCGAAACCGTCGTCGGCTCGCGGCGGCGCGCCACCCCGTGCGTCACCGCGTTTTCGATGAGCGACACGAGGCACCAGCGGGGTATCCGTTTGGTCAGAATCGCTTCCGGGCAGTCGCTCTGCCAGTCGAGCACCAGACGGTCACCGTAGCGCAACTGCGCCAACGCCAAGTACGCTCGCGCCGCGTCGAGTTCCGCCGCCAACGGCCAAGGATGGGGGTCGCTGAGCGCTGCTTGCAGCAAAACGGCCAGATTTTCGATCGCGCGTTCTGCGCGGTGCGGCGCGTCGGGGAGCAGCCCTGCGATCACGTTGAGGCTGTTGAGCAGGAAGTGCGGATGGGTGCGCGCCTGCAGCGCCGCGGCTTGCGCCGTCCGTGCCGCGTCGATGAGCGCCTGGCGCTCCTGCCACCCGGCGACGGCCCAACCGATCCCCAAACCGAGCGTCGCGGCGATGCCGATTGCGCGCCACACCGTCGATGGGGCTTCGATCCAACCCAACAGGACGCCAACACCGCCCGTCAGCCCGGTACAACAAACGAGCAGGAGCCAGAGAAGAACGCTCTGAGCACGGGGGGTACGTGGGGTGCGCCACCGTCCCAGCGCACAGAGCAGCGCAAGTGTGGGCACGACCGCCCACACGCCCCAGAAAACCACCGCAGCAAAGAAAAGGAGCGCGTCCGTGTAGTCAGGAAACGCCGGTTGCGCCAACGTAAGCGCGATCGCAAGCGACACCACCGCCAAAAGCGCGTACGCCAGCGTCGCGGCACGGCACAGGCTGGCCCACATCGGGTCGCGGTTGCCGTTCGTTGCTTTCGTATCCCGAGTCACGGGAGATGTCCCACCATGCGCTGTTCGTCAGAGACAAAAGTATAGGATGTCTCTTCGCCCCGGGCCATGTTGTGTGTGAGATGGCGTGGGGCTCGTACGAACGTGGCGTCTGGTCGGACACCTTAGGGATGCGGGGTAGGAGTCGTGTGCAATCCGACGAAATCGAAAAGCGTGCGATCCAGAAGGTGGGATGGCGTGACGTTTTGCAATGCGGTGAAGATCGACGCGACGCGGCGTGGGTCTTCGGCCTCCCATGCGCGCAGCATCGCCTTGATCTGTTTGCGCTGCGCGGTCTCCTGGCTGCCGCAGAGGTTGCACGGGATGATCGGGAAGGCCATCGCACGGGCGTAGCGCTCGATCTCCCGTTCGCGGCAGTAGGCAAGCGGCCGGATTACCATCAGGTCGCCGTCGTCGTTCACCAATTTCGGCGGCATCGCTTTCAAATGGCCACCGAAAAAGAGGTTGAGAAAGAAGGTTTCCAGGATGTCGTCGCGGTGGTGGCCCAGCGCAAGCTTGTTGCACCCCAACTCCCGTGCCGTACGGTAGAGGATGCCA
Source organism: Hydrogenophilus hirschii (assembly GCF_054656675.1). Taxonomy (NCBI): domain Bacteria; kingdom Pseudomonadati; phylum Pseudomonadota; class Hydrogenophilia; order Hydrogenophilales; family Hydrogenophilaceae; genus Hydrogenophilus; species Hydrogenophilus hirschii. The sequence goes on along the minus strand of NZ_BAAHXQ010000003.1, from coordinate 94,212 downwards.
CGCCGCAGCCGCGAGCAGAGCGAACAGGTGGTTTTGCCCGCGGGGATCTTCTCTTGGACGATCGAATAGGTGTCTTCGCGCACGATCCGGTACGGGACCCCGAGCGCTTCGAAGTGGCGCGGTAGTGTCTCAGCGGGAAAACCCGGTTGTCCTTGGTCGAGATTGACCGCAACGAGTTCGAACGAAACGGGCGCGCGCGCCTGGAGGAGCAACAAAAGCGAAAGAAGCGTCAGCGAATCCTTGCCACCGGAGACGCAGACCATGATCCGGTCACCGTCGCCGATCATCGCGTAATCGGCAATCGCAGCACCCACCGCGCGCAACAGCGACTTTTCCAGCTTTTCGGCTTTGTGGGAGCGGGCGCGCGGCGCGTCCTCTGCGCCGTTCTTTCGCAGCGTTGCCGTGACCGCGGCAAGCGGCACGGTGGCGATGGCAACCGACATCGGGTGACCTCTAAATGAAAAAAGCCACAAAACGTGGCTTTCGCTCTGTGACTATCGAAATGAATCGAGCGTTTGCTTGGTTCTCTGGCTCCCCGAGCAGGGCTCGAACCTGCGACCCACGGATTAACAGTCCGTTGCTCTACCAGCTGAGCTATCGGGGAACGTTAGAGAGGGCTATTATCTTTAAATGCTGGGTATCAGTCAACCACTTTGCGACAATGGATTTTGCGCCGTGCCGTTTCGTTCCAAAATCGTACCGTCGTGCAGTGGGAAGAGCTGTGCGTGAATCACGATGCCGTACTCGATTGCACGAGCCGCCGTGAAACAGAGTTGTGATCGCCGTCACGGCAGAGTGATCGAGCGCAAAAAAACTGCATATATCCCTTGGCACCCTCTTTCGCATTGTGCGACAATCCCGTTTTGCCGCAGCGCACCAACCGCGGCAGCAAGAGAGGAAGTCACTACCAATGGCCAAAAAAGAGAGCCGGTTTCCCGAGCTGGCGCAGCTCTTTACCGAGATGCGCCGCTATTTCGTTGGGGTGGGCGCGTTTTCGTTCGTGATCAATTTACTGCAATTCACCGCGCCGCTCTACATGCTACAGGTCTATGACCGGGTGCTCAGCAGCCACAACACCACCACGCTTTTGGTGCTGACCATTCTGGTGGTGGGGCTCTTTCTCCTCATGGCGGTGATCGAGTTCATCCGTTCGCGCGTACTCGTGCGGGTTGGGGCGGCGATGGAAGCCAAAATCAATCAGCGCATCTTCGACGCCGCGTTCGAAGCCACGTTGCGCCGCGGCGGCGCGAACGCGCGACAGGTGCTCAGCGATCTCACCCAATTGCGCCAGTTCGTCACCGGTAACGGCCCCTTTGCCTTTTTCGACGCCCCTTGGTTTCCGATCTACCTGGCCGCCTGTTTCGTACTCCATCCCCTTATGGGCTGGTTCAGCGTGGGGGCGGCGCTGATCCTGATCGTGCTCACGGTGGTCACCGAGGTGGCGACGCAAAAACCCCTGGCCGAAGCGAACAAGTACGCCAACCAAGCGACCAACTTCGCCCACAATCAGCTGGCGAACGCCGAAGTGGTCGAAGCGATGGGGATGCTCCCGGCGCTGCGCCAGCGCTGGAAGGCGCGGCACGTGCAGCACCTGGTGTTGCAAGCGGTGGCGAGCGACCGCGCGGGGCTCATCTCAGCGATTACCCGTTTCGTGCGCATCACTTCACAGTCGCTCGTCTTGGGGCTGGGCGCGTGGTTGGTGTTGCAGAATGAATTGACCCCCGGCGCGATGATCGTCGGCTCCATTTTGATGGGGCGGGCGCTCGCGCCGATCGACCAACTGATCGCCAATTGGCGCGGATTCGTCCAGGCGCGGCTGGCGTACGAACGGTTGGGAGAGCTGCTCACCGCGTTCCCGGCACGGCCACCGCGTTTGTCGCTTCCACCACCGAAAGGGCATGTGTCGGTCGAGGGGGTGGTCGCGGTCCCGCCGGGCAGCCAAACGCCGGTGGTGCGCGGTGTGACGATGGAGATCCCGCCGGGAACGGTCGTCGGCGTGATCGGCCCCTCAGGTTCGGGGAAATCGACGCTCGCGCGGCTGTTGGTCGGCGTCTGGGCGCCCGCTGCGGGCAAAGTGCGGTTGGATGGCGCCGACGTCACCCAGTGGGACAAAGCGGAACTGGGCCCCTATATCGGGTATCTGCCGCAAGACATCGAACTCTTCGACGGCACGATCGCGGAAAACATCGCCCGTTTCGGGCCGCTCGATTCGGAGCGAATCGTCGAAGCGGCGCAACGCGCAGGAGTGCACGACCTCATCTTGCGCCTGCCGCAAGGGTACGACACGCCGATCGGTCCCGGTGGCATGGTCCTTTCTGGCGGGCAACGGCAGCGGGTTGCGCTGGCGCGCGCGCTCTATGGCGACGTACGCCTCATCGTATTGGACGAACCCAACTCCAACCTCGACGACATCGGCGAAACGCTTTTGGTGCGCGCGTTGGCGGAGATGAAACGTCAAGGGCGTACCGTGGTGGTGATCACCCATCGTACAAGCGTACTGCAAGTGGTCGATCGGCTCGCGGTGATGCGCGACGGCATGTTGCATGCCTATGGGCCGCGGGATCAGGTCCTTGCCGCGTTGCAGCAAGCAGCGCAACAGGCTCAGCAAGCGGCGCAACAACACGCAGCGCAACCGCCGGCTGCGCAGGCACCGTCGTCTGGGCAAGCGGCCCCACAAACCGCGTCTGCGGGTACGCCTGCAGCCGCATCGTCCGCCCGTGACGCGGCGCCCAATGCTTCCGTTACCCGAGCGCAGGAGAGTTGATGGTGTCTCAACCCGGTGAAACGAACGTGACGGCGCAATCGCTCCCCGAAAGCCGGCAAAGTCCACCCGAACGCAGCACCGCCGCCGTGCCGGCCTCGGAACGCGGCCAAACCGCACGCGGCTCGAGAGGCACAGTGGAACCGTTCACGCTGGAAGCCGATGCGCGACCAGTGGAAGAGGTGGCGCACGAAGTGTTGCCGGATGAAGCGAGCCGGTTCCTGCGTGTTGGCGTTTGGATCTTGTTGCTCTTCTTTGGCGGGTTCCTGGTGTGGGCTGCGACCGCGCCGCTCGATTCCGGTGTACCTGCGCCAGGCGTGACCATCGTCGAATCGAAGCGCAAAACCGTTTCGCACCTCACGGGCGGCATCGTCAAAGCGATTCTGGTCAAAGACATGGCGTTCGTCGAAGAAGGAGAACCGTTGATCATTCTCGACGACACCACGATTTCCGCCCAATACCAGAGCGCGCTCAAGGAGTACGCGGCGCTTCTCGCGACGAAAGCGCGGCTCGAAGCGGAGCGTGACGGCGCCGCAACCGTGACCTTCCCGGAAAGCCTCCGCGCAATCGGTGAAGCAGGCGATGTAGCGGCACAGATCGCGCAGCAGCAAGCGCTCTTTCATTCGCGGAAAGAGGCGCTCGCGGCGCAGCTGCGCGTGCTCGACGAAACTGCGCGCACTGCGGAACAGAACGCTGCGGCGCGGGCCGAACAGCTCAAATTCCTCAAGGAGCAGCTCGACGGGATGCGGGCGTTGGCACAGGAAGGGTACGCGCCGCGCAACACCCAGCTGGAGCTGGAACGGCAGGCGTTGGAACTGCAAAACCAGATCACGCTTGCGAAACAGCAAGCCTTGGAGGCGCGGCTGCGCGCGCAGTCCCTGCAAGAAGACTACCGCAAAGAGGTCGAAACGCAACTCGCGGAAGTCACCAAACAACTGGCGGTGGTGGAAGAGCGGGTGCGGGCGCTCAAAGAGGAGCTCGACCGCACCGTGATCCGCGCGCCGGTAACCGGCTACGTCAATGCGCTCGCGGTGCATACTGTCGGCGGTGTGATCCGCCCCGGCGAGCCGCTCCTTGAGATCATCCCGAAAGACGAAAAACTGGTCTTCGAAGTGCAGGTTCCGCCGCACCACATCGAGCGGGTCCATCCCGGATTGCTTGCCGAAGTGCAACTCGCCAATTTCCACGATTTGGCGGGTAAGGTGCTCGAAGGGCGGGTGATCTCGGTCTCGGCCGACCTCGTCACGGACCGGCGTCTGACGCCGAACGGGCAGCCGCTGCCGCCGCACTACGTCGCGCGCGTCGAATTGACCGAAAACGGTTGGCAGACGCTCGGCCCCAACCGCCACCTTCAACCTGGGATGCCGGTGACGGTACTCATCAAGACCGGAGAGCGCACCTTCCTGCAGTACCTGATCAAACCGATCTGGGAGCGTCTCCACAGCGCGGTGAAAGAGCCATGAACCCGCGAAAAGCTTATGAGTCCAAGATGGCTGAGCGCCTCCCCGAGCATGGCGGTGGTCGCGCCCTGTGTCATCACCAAAGAGGATCGACACTGCCAAGCGTTGTGGCGCGTCGTTCCCGAATCGGGTGGCGTCAAAAGACCGTCGCTGCGTTATTGGCGGTTTTTTCGGCCCACGCGGCGTACGCGTTGAACCTCACCGAAGCGTTCCGGTTGGCGGAACAGAACGACCCCAATTTCGCAGTGAGCCAGAAACGGGCGGAAAGCGACGCCGCGGGGGTCGACGTGGCGCGTGCGCGGCTCCTTCCTTCGCTCACCTTTTCCGCTGCAGCGGGGCGGGCGAAAACCGACACGGAATATCTGAGCGGTCTTTACAAAGGGCGCACCGTGAGGAACGACTACCAATCGCGCAATTGGAACCTGACTGCACGACAACCGCTCTACCGTCCCAGCGAATGGGCCGGATGGAAACGGGCAGAGGCGCAGGCCGAAGCGAGCCAAATTACCGTGGAAGCCGCACGGGTGCGTCTGTTACGCCAGGTGGCGCAGGCGTACGCGCAAGCGCTTTCGGCGCGGGCGCAAAAAGCCGTCGCGCAACAGGACGTAGCCCGGTACGAACTCGTCCTCAAACAGGCGCAGCGCGCTTTTGCGCTCGGTAACGCCACACGGACCGACGTCGAAGATGCCAAAGCGCGGCTCGATATCGCCCAAGCGGCCGTCTTGAAGCAAGAGGGGACGTTGCAGCAGGCGCTCGCGGCGCTCGCAGCGCTCATCGGGCGCTCGGTCAGTGAGGACGAACTCGATGCGATGCAGGCGGTGCCGCCACTTGCCGAACGGGCGCTTGCCAAGCCGCTCACGGCGTGGATCGATGCAGCCCATACCCACCACCCCGAGGTGCGCGCGCTCGTCGCGCAAGAAGCCGCGGCACGGCAGCAGGTCGAACAACAGCGTGGGCAGCACAAACCCATCGTGGATCTGGTGGTGACCCGGCGGATGAGCCGCAGCGACACCGAAACCACGATCGGTCAGCAGTACGACACCACCAGCGCCGCGGTCCAACTGCAGATTCCGCTCTACGCAGGGGGTGGGATCGACGCGTCGGTGCGTGCGGCGCTTGCGGCGCTCGAAGAAGCGCAACTCAAAACCGAAGCGAAACGGCGCGAACTCACCCAATCGGTGACTCAGGCCTACACCGCGCTGCGCTTTGGCTACGCGCAGTGGCAAGCGCTCGAACAGGCGGAACGCTCTGCGCAGCAAGCGGTGATCGGCACCGAAAAGGGGATTCAGGCGGGAACCCGCAACGCGGTCGATCTGCTGAACGCGCAGCAAGAATTGGCGAAGGTGCGCGCCAGTCGCATCGACGCCGCGTACCAGGTGCTCGTCGCTGCGATCGACCTTTGGAGCGCCGCCGAAGGGGGGGTGGATGCGGTACTCGTGCAACTCGCCGATGCCGTTGCCCCGCATCTTGAACCGCGTCATACTGCCACCGCAAGCGTACAGCCACGCGCGCACGCGCAGAACGCTGCAGATCGCACGCCCAATTGACCAGTCAGTACGCACCGGCATCCGAGCGAGCGACTGCGGCTACCGCGCCCCGTCGTTGAAGCGCGCAAACACCTCGCGGATCTTTTGTGGTTCGTCCAGTTTTACCAAACGTTGCGCTTTGGGCGCCAATTCGTCCAGGTTCGCATAGAGCAGCCGCTGCCGTACCTCCAGCAACCGCTCCGGATGCATCGAGAATTCGCGTAACCCCAGCGCAGCAAGGAGCCACGCGTAGTCCGGGTCGCCTGCCAATTCGCCGCACAGCGAAACAGGGAGATCGATCCGCGCCGCAAACGAAAGAATCCCAGCGAGCAGGCGCAGCACCGCGGGGTGGAGCGGATCGTAGAGTTCGGCAACGGCGTCGTCTTGGCGGTCGATCGCCAGCGTATATTGAATGAGGTCGTTCGTGCCGATCGAAAGAAAATCGACCCGGCGCGCGATCATCGGCAACGCGATCGCCGCCGCAGGGACTTCGATCATCGCGCCCACCGGTATCTGTTCCGGCACTTTGACTCCTTCGGCGACAAGTTCGCTGCGCGCCTGCGCGATCAGTTGCCGCGCCCGATCGATTTCGCTCGCGTGCATCACCATCGGCAGCAAAATTTTCACAGGCCCGCACGCCGCGGCACGCAACAGCGCCCGCAATTGGGTGAGGAAAAAGGCGGGTTCGGCCAAGCAGTAGCGGATCCCGCGCAACCCCAGCGCCGGGTTTGCGGGTGCGCGCCGCTCATCGCTCAGGTCGAAATCCTTGTCCGCGCCCAGATCGAAGGTACGAATCGTCACCGGTTTGCCCTTCATGCCGCGCACCACCTCGCGGTACGCTTCGAACTGCTCGGCTTCCGACGGCCGGTCGGCGCGTTCGGTGAACAGGAACTCGGTGCGGTAAAGGCCAATTCCGTCCGCTCCTACCGCACGCACGGCAGGCAAATCCTTCGGCGACTCGATGTTGGCGTGGAGCTGAATCTCGGTGCCGTCGAGGGTGCGCGTCGCCGATTCTTTGAGTCGCGCCAGACGGGTGCGCTCGAGATCGAGCTCCGCTTTGCGTAACCGATACTCTTCGACCACCTCTGGCGGTGGATTGGCGATCGCCACCCCGCGGCGCGCGTCGATGATGACCAGTTCGTCGTCTTTCAAGAGCTGGCGCGCGTGGCGCACCCCTACCACCGCAGGGAGCTTGAGGCTACGCGCGACGATCGCGGTGTGCGACGTGGGGCTACCGACGTCGGTAAGAAATCCGCCAATCCGTTGCCCGCGAAACCCGATGGTATCGGCAGGAGAGAGGTCGTGCGCGACGATGATCGTCGGCCAATCTTCGTGCCGCGCGCGCATCGGTCGCGCCAGGCCGCGCAACTCCTTCATCAGCCGCTCGACGGTTTGAATCACATCCTGCCTGCGTTCGCGCAGGTAGGCGTCGTCGATCGCCTCGAACGCCGCCAGGAGCTCCTCGAGCTGTTGCGCCAACGCCCATTCGGCGTTGATCCCGTTTGCCGCGATTCGCTCCAGCGCCGCGTCGATGAGCATCGGGTCGTCGAGCATCAAGATCTGCAGGTCGATGAACGCGTCGAGCTCTTGCTGCGCGGCGCTCTGGTCGGCCGCTGCGCGCAACAGCCGCAATTCGGTGCGTACCGCATCCACCGCCTCTTTGAGACGCGTGCGCTCCTCCGCAACCCGTTCCGGCGGGATTTCGTAGTGCGGTACCTCCAGCAGCGCGTGGGAGACCAGGTGGACGCGACCGATTGCGATCCCGGAAGAGACCCCAAGCCCGTGGAGCGTGAACGCAACGGCGGACACCGCGTTACTCCGGTTCGCCGAAGCGGTTCTGGATAAGATCGACGATCGCCGCGAGCGCTGCTTCAGCCTCTTCGCCTTGCGTCTCAACGGTTACCGTGGTCCCTTTCGCCGCGGCGAGCATCAAAATCCCCATGATGCTTTTGGCGTTCACCCGCCTACCATTACGCTCGAGCCAGATCTCGCACGGGAAGCGGTTCGCCAGCTCCGCAAGCTTGGCGCTTGCGCGCGCGTGCAACCCCAGTTTGTTGATGATTTCGATATCGGTGCGTGGCATAGCGCTATTGTACCGAGAGTTTGGCAAGCCCGTGGGCTTTGAGGATGCGAAACACGTCGAGATCGAAGCGGTAGGGTTTTGCGCACGCGGCGGCAATCTCGTCCGGTGTCGGCTCGCGTTCGAAACGCGCGAGCAGACACCACTGGTCGACCAGAAACCAGACCGTGCGGCTGCCTGTTTCGTTTGCTTCAGGGAGAAGAACTGGACCGTCGTGCGGCCACGGGTGTGGCGCCAATTGCTGCAATGCCGCAAGCAAGCGCGCGTCGTGTTCCGTGGCGGACTCTTTGCCTGCGCACCAACCGTGGCAATGACGCAACTGATGCGCACTGCACGCGCGGCGCGCAGCAGGCTCCCAACCGAGCCGCACCGGACAAAGCCCATGGTTTTTCGCCAATTGCCGCAACGTCTGTTCCGCCTGTTTGCGGTTGGAGAACGCGCCAAACGTCCCAGCAGGCCAAGCGCGGGGATCGGTGCCCTGGATCGGCAGATAGGTGACGGTGAGCGGTGCGCGGGTAGCCGCATTCAAACCCGCGACGTGGATCGCCACGGCCACCTGATTGTGGCGCAGCCGCTTGTTGTAGCGCGGCTTCATCGACTGAACCAATTCGGCCTCTACCAGCTGCGCGTGCAGGTCTCCCGCGGTCTCCAACCACTCGATGCGGCGGATCTGCCGCGCGATCTCCGCGTCCGTCGCGTTGCGGGTAGCTGCGCTGAAATGCGCAGTGACGCGGCTGCGCAACCCTTTGCTCTTGCCGATATAGAGCGGCAGATCGTTTTCGCCGAAAAAGAGATAGACACCCGCCGTTTCGGGAATCGCCTCGATCACCCCGTCGGCGAGCCCGGGCGGGCGCGCGGGATGCTTCATCGCCGCTTCGCGCGCGATCAACAGCCGTTCGGGCGGAAAATGGGCCTGCGCAAAGGCCAGATACTGTTCGAGCACCGCAACGTCGCCGCGTGCGCGGTGGCGGGCCGGACACGAAAAGCCGTGCCGTTCGATCAGCGCGTCGAGCCCGTGGCGGCGGTGCTCCGGTTCCAGTGCTTTCGCGAACTTCACCGTGCAAAAAAGGGGCGCAGAAAACGCAATGCCGCAGCGGGCAAACGCCTGCTTCAAAAACCCATAATCGAAACGAACATTGTGCGCGACGAGCACCGCATCGGCCAAGAACGCGCGCAACGTTTCCGCAATTTCGGCAAACGTTGGCGCTTCGGCGACCATCGCACTGCTGATCCCCACCAGCCGTTCGATCACCGGTGGAATGGGCACTTCAGGGTTGATCAGCGTCTCCCACCGCTCAGCGGGCGACGCAGAATCCGTGACCCGGGTGAGCGCTACCTCGATGATCCGGTCACGCTCCGGATGCGCGCCTGTGGTCTCGAGATCGAGCAGGACGTACGGCGTGGGCAGCACAGAGGCACGCAGAGCCTTCAGGCGTGCTCCGTTTGGGCAGAACGCTCCATGACGCGCGCAGCCAAGCGCGGCGGCAGCGCCGGTCGGTACCCTTCCGTGCGAAAGGGATCGAGCTGCGGATGGCTGGTGTCGTAATAGTACGGGTAGGTGGGAACCCGCGCTGCGGCAAACTGCGCCGTGGTTTCCGGGTCTTGCGGCTTATCCCACCACAACGCGCGCCCTTGCCGCGCCACTTCGCGCTGCTCCGGGTGGTTGCTGAGGTAGTCCTGCAGGAAACGGGTGGCTTCAGAGACGTAGCCGGTCATGAAGAGCTCCTGTGCCGGAGGAGAACCAATGTTAGCATAGATCTGCTATCGTCTATAATGCTGTCAGTGCGAAAAGTCTGGGTGACCGGAATGGGTAACACGCTTCGGCTTTGGGACCAGGCATTGCTGACGATGTCGAAGTGGCCTCAAAGCGTTAAAACCGCAATCATAATGAGCATCGATGCGCTTTTACTCATTTTTTTGTCGGCAGCTGCCGTCCATATTGCCCATCCGGAAATTGATGTCAGTAGCAAAATCGTTGCTGCGTTGGGCGCATTGAGTGCGCTGCCGGTGTTTTTCCTTTTCGGGCTTTACCGGCAAATCATCCGTTATATAACGGAACAGGCGTTGATCGCGATCATTAAGTCGTCGTTACTCGTTGGCGTATTGTGGTTCCTCTGGCTCGGGATCCTTTTTCGAGAATGGCCTGTGGAGCGGTTGGTTGCGACTGCGTGGATTTTTGGGTTTTCGGTTGTAGCCGTGATCGGCGGACTGCGTTTGGGACTCCGGGTTTTGCTGTGGCGTCCTTTGCACCGGCAGTACGGAGGTCGGCAAGCGCTGATTTATGGCGCCAATGATGCCGGTTGGCAGTTGGTGTCCGCATTGCGGCAAACGCGCGAGTTTTTTCCTGCGGCTTTCGTTGACGACGACCCTGCAACCATCGGGAAAGAGCTGGGGGGGGTCACGATCTATGCCCCATCCGATATCCCTCTGCTCCTGAAACGATATCGCATCCAGGAAGCCATCGTCGCATTGCCGCACGCCTCGGAATACAAGAGACGGCAAGTGGTTGAGCAGCTGACGCAGTACAACTTACGGGTGCGCATCATGCCGCCCGTTGCCGATTTTGCTGCGGGTCGCTATTTGCCCAGAATCATTCGAGAAGTGGATGTTGGCGACCTTTTGGGTAGGAACCGTGTCGAGCCGGATTGGGATTTGGTGCGAAAATCGGTAACGAATCGCAATGTCATTGTAACCGGTGCAGGCGGATCCATCGGGAGCGAATTGTGTCGTCAGATCGCGTTGTTGTCGCCCAAAAAATTGATTTTGGTCGAAGCCAATGAATTTGCGCTCTACAAGGTTCAACAGGAATTGTTGGAGATCGGTTTTAAGCAGATCGTTCCAGCATTAGGGAGTGTCGAAGACCAAATCTGGTTGGAAAGTCTGATCGAAAAGAACCGTGTGTGCACCGTTTTCCATGCCGCAGCATATAAACATGTACCACTGGTCGAACAAAACCCGATTGCCGGCGTGCAAAACAATGTGCTGGGTACTTATCGCGTTGTTGCAGCGTGTCAAGCAACAGGCGTTGAACGATTTATTTTGATTTCGAGCGACAAAGCTGTCAATCCCACGAATATCATGGGCGCAACCAAACGATGGGCAGAACTGATTACCCTGGCGGCTGCGCAAGAAATGCAGCACAAAGGGGCGGCTTTTTCTGTCGTTCGATTCGGAAACGTGTTGGGGTCTTCTGGTTCCGTCGTACCTCTTTTTCAACGTCAGATCAAAAAAGGAGGGCCCATAACCGTCACCCATCCAGAAGTGACGCGCTATTTCATGTCGATCCATGAAGCAGTGGAATTGGTGCTTCAAGCCAGTAGTATGAGTCGAGGCGGGGAGGTTTTTCTCCTCGATATGGGGGAACCCGTATCGATCTTGGAATTGGCGCGAAAATTGATTCGCTTGGCAGGGCTCACGGAAAGAAATGAGAGTAACCCGGACGGGGACATCGAAATCATTTTTGTCGGACTTCGTCCTGGTGAAAAGCTTCACGAAGAACTGGTGATTGGCCAGAATGTCAGTCCTACAGCGCACCCCAAGATTCGGCAAGCGATGGAACCGTTCTTACTGAAAGAGCAAATGACGGAATCACTCTCCAAACTGGAGCTGGCGTTGAAATGGCGCGATGAAGAAAAAGTGAAAAAACTGCTCTTTTCATTGGTTTTTGATCAACACTGTTTTGCGCAGTCTGACCGTTTTGTTGCTGAGAAGCGGTAACCTGTTTTTTGGAGGAGATCATGAGTATCAGTGATATCGTGTCGCAGAAAAAGAATGATGCGTTGGAAAAATTGGCTGGGCAAATAAACGCTGAAGAACAAGCTAAGCAAACGGCCAACGAGCAGTTGCTGACAACTCAGTATAAGACCTTGGTGATCAGTTCGTGGATCGGTTACACCGGGTTGCTGCCAAGTGACGATGAGTTGAATAGCTGGGTCAATCTTCTCCTTCAAGGGGCGCCTAGTGAGTCTCTCTATCGCTTTCTTTCACAAACACCCGAATATCTGGCTGCGACCTACGACCGAACCTATTTGATCAACTATGTTTTCGCCAATCTGTATGGCCGTGAACCTACACCCGAAGAAGTTCAATATTGGTGGGGGGCGGCAGGCGATTACCGTTTTGTGCCGACATTGTTCAACACGGCTTCTGGGAAGGATCTCAACATTCTGACGGAACGGGTTGTTTTTTCTGAGTTGGCGTTGACCTTGATGGGTGGTTCTGATCCCAGCGATGTAGCGTATCGCCAACTTTTCGATTATTTGCTCGATACCATCAATCCAGTCTCGGGGAGAACGGCCGATGATGCGGTGACGGCACTCAACAATGTACTGAACCCCGATGTGCCAACCTATTTTGATACGGTGGTGCAGCCTGTCAAAGAACAGGGCTACGAAACCACGTTGCAATTGGCATTCCTTGCTTATTTGCGCAGACCTCCATCGCAATTTGCAGATACCACCGAGGACGAGTTCGATACGTGGATGACCCATCTGAAACAGACGAATGGCGACCTATCTTTCCTTGTGCAATCGCTCGTAGCTTCCAATGAGTTTCTCCAACCCTATTTCGACAAAGATTTGGCTGGATCGATCGCAGATCTCATTCAATTCCTGTTTGGTCGCGAAGCCACTCAACAAGAAATCGATTTCTGGCTGGGGCAGGCCAACTCTGCGGGTGTCTGGCTCCCCTGGTATATCGCCCAATCGGCAACGGGTGCCGATCGCGCGTCACTCAATGAAAAATTGATCGTGAGTACGGAACTGGAGAAAATAGCCGAACAGTATAGTCTTGATCCTTCTGATCCCAGTGTCAAGCCAATCATCGTCGACCTGCTTGCGCAGACGCATGTCTACCCCGGCGGTCAATCGGCTTCACAGGTGATGGTAGGCGTCGATAGCGCGCTGGGTAAAGGAACGAAAGCCACTCCAGCGATGATCGAAAGTGTCAGTAAGGTCGGTGAATATTTGTCGATTGCTTTCGATCAGACGATCGATTGGAGCTTTTTCGACAAAAATGGGGATGGGACCATTTCCGTTGGTACAGAATTGATCATTGGTGTCAAGGCAAGCTGGAAAATTACCCCTGACCCCAATAATACCGATATTCCCGAGACTGTGGTCATGGACAACCCATTGGGCGCGGCTACGGTCTATGAAGCCAGCGGTGGGCGATTGGTTCTGAAGCTGGGCTCGGATGCGGACATGCTGGTTTCGGACGGCAATGGTGATGGGATCACGGATACGCTTCAGATCGATCAGGTGATCATCTTGGGTGTCCGCGATCTTGACGGGCAGATCAGCGACGTGATTTTTCCGTGACGATGACAAAACTCGGGGAACTTTTGGTTCGGCGGGGGAAACTCTCCCCCGCTGATTTGTCCCGTGCGCTCGAAGCCCAGAATCATATGCCCGGCGAGCGTTTGGGCCGTATTCTGGTTCGTTTGGGGTTGTGCGCGGAAGTGGACGTTGCCGAAGCGCTTGCTGAGCAATTGCAGGTTTCTTTGGTGCGCGCAGACCGATTCCCTTCTGCACCGCCTGAGCTCGGCTCGCTCAATCCCAATTTTTTACACAAACATGCGCTCTTGCCGCTGAGCGATGTGTCCTCGGATGTTCTGTTTGTCACCAGCGAACCCAATTCGCCGCTCGTACAGCAGGCGCTTCGCTTGGCGCTGCATCAAGAACCGCAGCTTGCACTGGGTTTGGAAACCGAGATTCTTGCCACGCTGGAAGCGTGGTTTCAAGAGGAAAATGCCGAAGAACCGGAAGCGGATTTTCAGGGTGCGGCGGAATCGAACCGGTCGAACGAACTGATCGAACACCTCAAAGACCTGGCTTCTGAAGCGCCAGTGATTCGGTGGGTGAACCAGATTTTTGCTCAGGCAGTCGAAGCGGGTGCGTCGGACATTCATTTGGAGCCGTTTGAAGACACTTTTTGTGTTCGTGCGCGTATCGACGGGGTGCTGCAAAAGATCGCCGAACCGCCGCTGGAACTGGCTGCAGCGATCGTTTCCCGTGTCAAGCTCCTGGCCCACCTGGATATCGCAGAACGTCGCCTTCCCCAAGACGGTCGCATGAGCCAAAAGATTCAAGGGCGTCGCATCGACGTACGGGTCTCTACCGTACCCACGCGTCATGGTGAAAGTGTCGTGCTGCGCCTTCTGGAACGCGATGAATCGCTCCTGCAACTGGAGGCGCAGGGGTTCGAACCCGACATCCTGGCAACGGTCAAAGCACTGCTGACGGAGCCACACGGTATTTTTCTCCTCACGGGACCGACGGGGTCAGGGAAGACCACGACGCTGTACGCTGCGTTGCGGTCGCTCGATACCGAAAGGCTCAAGATTTTGACCGTCGAAGATCCGGTCGAATATGAACTGCCGGGGGTCAATCAGGTGCAGGTTCAAGAAGCGATCGGGTTGACCTTTGCATCTGCGCTGCGCGCTTTTCTTCGGCAAGACCCGGATGTGATCATGGTGGGGGAGATGCGTGACGCCGAAACCGCGCAAATCGCTGTTCAGGCTGCCCTTACCGGCCATTTGGTGCTTTCGACGCTACACACCAATACCGCAGCAGGGGCAGCCGTTCGGCTCCACGACCTTGGCGTCGAGCGCTATCTCATCACCTCTTCCGTGATCGGTGTCTTGGCGCAACGTCTGGTGCGAACGCTGTGCGCGCGATGCAAGACCCCGTTGCCGCTTGCCCAGGCGCAGGAAGCAGAGCGGGTTTTGGGCGAGTCGATACCTCCAGGTGCCACGCTGTTTGCAGCCAACGGCTGCCCAGAGTGTCGGTTTACGGGGTACAAGGGGCGAATTGCGATTCACGAACTGCTGACGATGACGCCAGCCGTCAAACGGGTGATCCTTGCTGGTGGCGACAGCGACGAAATCGATGCGGCAGCAACCTCCAAGCGTTCTCTGTTGCAAGACGGCGCACGCAAAGTGTTCCGAGGGGTCACGACGGTAGAAGAGGTTTTGCGGGTTGCCCATGGGGAAGACTGAATATTGCTACCGTGCCAGAGATGTGCGTGGTCGAATCCGGTCTGGTCGCTTGGTGGCTGCCAGTGAAGCCGTCGCGAAGCAGATGTTGGTGACGCAAGGGTTGGAACCGTTAGAAATCACTGTGGCCGCGCCATCACCGGATTCCGTACGAAATCCGCACGGTGCAACGCAAGCCGCTCTGTCGCTCCGGTGGCGTCGTAAGAACAGTGCGCCATTGCCCGACTCGGTTGTTCTCGAATTCGCACGCGAGCTGGCTGGGCTGATACAAGCCGCCGTCCCGTTGGACCGCGCGTTTCGTCTGCTTCAAGGGCTTTTTGCCGGTTCGCCACTGGAACCGTTGATCGGAACGGTCGCGCAAGGATTGCGCCGCGGTCAGTCGCTGAGTCAGGCGCTGGCACCGTTTGAGCCGCAGCTCGGCTCCCTTTTCCTTGCGATGATTCGAGCCGGCGAGGCCACTGGTAATTTGGCGGCAGCGCTGACAGAGATCGTGCATTATTTGGAACGACGTCTCGCAACGCGCAAAGCACTGGTCGGTGCATTGACCTATCCCGCGATTCTGCTGGTGGTTTCACTGCTCTCGCTTGCATTGATCCTCGGCTTCGTCGTGCCGCAGTTCCGCGCCCTGTTCGACGATCTGGGTGATGCGTTGCCGTTGCTGACCCAGTGGGTCGTTCAGGCTGGGGACGTGGTTCGCGCGCAAGGCCATTGGCTCTTGGCTGGGCTGTTGCTGCTCTTTGTAGGTTTTTATGGCTGGCGCACCAGTGCCCGGGGGCAAAGCCAATGGGACCGTTGGCTCCTGCACGCGCCGCTCATCGGTGTCATTTTTCGGCAGCGCATTCTGGCCCGTTATCTGCGGACCCTGGGCACGCTGCTCAAACAGGGTGTGCCGCTGCTGCTCGCTGCTAAAATTGCGTACCAGACGTTGGGGAACCGCTTCCTGGAAGCAGCACTGGCGGGTGTAGGCGACGTGCTGAAGCGAGGAGGGCGTTTCAGCACTGCGCTGGAACAAGCGCTGCCTAATGAAGTCTATGTCCAACAGATCGTTCGGTTGGGTGAGGAAACGGGGCGGCAAGCAGAAACCCTCATCGAAGTGGCAAACCGTCTCGATGAATGGGCAGAGACGCGCACGCGACGCGTCTTGCAACTCGTCGAACCGCTGATCATCATGACGTTAGGCGCATTGGTCGCACTGATCATCATGGCGGTGTTGCTGGGTATTTTGTCGGTCAATCAACTGGTGTGAGGTCTTATGATGGATGAACTTGTGTTTGCGCCAAAACGGTGGCAACGGTCTCGTGCCCACTGGCAGGTCGGGTTTACGCTCATCGAGCTCTTGGTCGTGCTTGCGATCCTTGCGCTTTTGGCGGGGCTGGTTGGACCTCGCGTGCTCGATCAGTTGGGCGGCGCCAAAGCCAAAACGGCTCGGGTGCAAATCGCAGAGATCGAGCAGGCGCTGGACCTTTTCAAACTCGACGTGGGCCGTTATCCCACCACGCAAGAGGGTTTGGATGCCCTGGTTCGTCGGCCAGGTAACCTCTCTGCATGGAACGGGCCGTACCTCAAGAAGGGGTTGCCAACGGATCCATGGGGTCACCCTTATCAATACCGCAACCCTGGACAAATGGGTCCCGTCGATGTCTTCTCACTCGGGGCGGATGGTCAGCCTGGTGGCGAAGGCGAAAACGCCGATATCTATGCACAGTGAGGGGCGGGTAACGGGTTTTACCCTGCTCGAGCTCCTCGTCGTTTTGACCATTGCCGCCCTTGTCGCGGGGGCAGCGTTATTGTGGTTGCCCAAAGCGCTGGAAAGTGCGCGCTTTCGTGAAGCGGTGCTCAAAATCCAGGCTGCTTTCATGATGGCAAAACACGAAGCGCGGCAGAGCGGCACAACACACTGGGTGGTTTATGATCAGCGCGCGCGCACGCTCTATCTGGACGAGCGTCCCTGGTATCGGCTGCCGGAAGGGATCGCGCTGGAATGGACCGTTGCCGATTTGGGTTTGGGAGCGGACCGGGCAGCGATCGTTTTTCGTCCGGAAGGCGGTAATACAGGGGGCACCGTGATCGTGCGCCGCCAGGGACAAGCTACGGCGGTTCGCGTCGACTGGCTGCTTGGCCTTGTCGAAAATTATCCCATCACGCCATGAGACGCAGAGGCGGTTCGCGGCGCGACAAGCGCAGCGGGTTTTCGTTGCTCGAAGTACTGGTTGCCTTGACGATTGCGGCAATGGCGTTCGCCGTGGTTTACCGTTCGGTTGGACAGTCGGTGCTCATCGGGGCGAAGAGCCGTGAACGCACAGAGGCAGCGACGGTGGTCCGCTCGCTCATGGCGCTGGCTGCGGGGAGGTCAGAGCTGTTGGCGCAACGCGCGGGTGTTTTTTCGGGTTGGCACTGGCAAGTGGAAGTGCGGCCCGTTACGGTGGCGTGGCAGCCTGATCCTCCGCTGGTCGAAGGATTGGATCCCACGTTATTCGATCCGGCAGCTTTGCCGCCACTTTATGCACTCGATTGGACGTTGACACCCAGCACCAGCGCGAAAACGTCGCTTCACTTCGTCAGTTATGTGCTCGACCCCGCTTTCTAGTTCAGCGCGACAACCCATTCAAGGGTTCACGCTGCTGGAGCTCTTGGTGGCGCTGACGCTGGCCAGTCTTCTGATGGCTGCCGTGAGCGGCTTGATCTATCAGGTGGGCGAATCCCTACAGCGAAGCGATCGCGTCCGGGTAGCCAGCGAGCGTCTTGCACTCGTCGAAGCGTTGCTGCGCCGTAAGATCGAAGGGTTGAAACCCTTGGGTACCGTAGTAGATGGAAGTGCAACACTTTGGTTTCAGGGGGATCCGGACGCTGTGCAACTGTTGGCAACGCTGCCGGAACATCCCACCCAACCTAGGCTGTACCACTTTCGTTTTCAGTTCGTTCCCGAACGCAAGCAATTGCAAGCAGCGCTGGTGCCGTGGGAAGGGCGTAAACTTCCTCATTGGGATACCGCGGAAACCGTGCTGCTGCTCGAGGGGGTCGAGCGGGTGCAATGGCGTTACCAAGCCTTCGACACGGGTGAATGGCAAGATACGTGGCATGATCGGCGTTTCCATCCCGCACGCGTTTCCCTTTCATTCACTTTGACAAATGGGCAAACGGCTACATGGGTTTTTGTGTTGCCCCGCGCGCGGTGAAACCAACGGGTTTCGTTTTGCCCGCCGTGCTCTGGCTGTTGACAGCCGTTGCGGTGGCCGCGTTGGCGCTGACCAACGTGGCGCGCACCCAAAGCGATGTCGCACGATCGTTCTGGGACGAAACGGCCATCGCGGCGCGGCTCGAAGCAGGCTTACTGTTGACCAGCGCGTTGTTGCAGCAGACGCCGGAAGTGCGTTATCGTGAGCACCATTGGCAGTTCGATGGGAATGCGGTGACGGTCCGCGTCACCCCTGCTACGGGTTTGATCGACCCCAACGTGGTCAGCGACGCATTGCTTCAAGCGTTACTGGAACGTGGCGCGGATTTGCCGCCTTCTGTTGCCGCAGATTACGTCAAAAGGCGGGCGCAGCATCAAACGCGGTGGGAGGATCCGGACCAATTCCTAGCAGCGCTCCAATTGCCCCGAATGGCGCATGATACAATACGCGCCAGTTTGGGGTTCGATGGCCAGCAGCTGCTCGACGCGCGGGCAGTCCCGCCGGAGCTCCTCATCTTGCTCACGGGGAATCCCCAGATGCCGCTTCTCGTACACCAGATGCTTGCGCAAGGGCAAGATCCCGTAGCGAGCGGAATGCTCGACTCTGCGCTTTTTGCGCCCCTGTCGCAACACAGCGATGCTGCGCGTTATCGTCTCGAGGCACGGTTGGTGACACCGGATAACCGTGTGTGGCAAAAAGTTTGGTGGATCGATCGCGCAAGACGACCGGATACGGCTCGGCCCTGGACGGTGGAGCGCGTGGAGCCGCTGCGGGTGGTGGGGGTCGCCGCCGATGGCTGACACAATCGGATTCTGGTGGGACGCCTGGCGCTGGGCAATGGGCGCATGGTTGGCTCAGTTGGTTGCGGCGCCCGAAAAATCGCTGCTTTTGGACTCGGGGACGTTTTTACAAGGAACGTTTTCGTTACCTCGGCAACGGTGGGCGCAATTGGACGCACAGGTGGCAGAGCGACTGTTTGAGGAAAGTCCTCTGGTGCCGGAGCACGCGCTTTTTGGTTGGCGCGCTACGCCGGAGTGGCAAGGATGGCGTGTCGACTGGGTGGTGACTGACCATCAAACGGTCGACCGCGTGCGCCAGCAAGCAGATCAGCCCGATGCGGTCGTCGCGGCCCCGCATACAGAAAAGGCCATCCCAGTTCGGGATGCTTTCTGGCAGCAAGCGGAACGGAAAATATACCGTCGCATGCGGCGAACCGTTTTTGTTCTGCTCGTGGCGTTTGGGCTCACTGTTTTGCTGTTCTTGGTGGCACCTTGGCAGGAGCGGAAAGCCACGCAACAAGCGGTTGCTGCATTGGCCGCAGCAGAACGTCGCGCGCAGCCTGCACAACAGGCGCTGGCGGGTCTGCGAGCAGCAGAAGCGAAAATGGCCGCGGTGCAGCAGCTTGGTGCCATTCGGCGTGACTGGGTGGCGGTCTGGGAGGTGGTTGCGGAACGGCTGCCAGATGGTGCATGGATCGACCGTTGGGAGCAACAGGGCACGCAAGTACGCATTCTTGGCGTGACCCCGAATTTGACCCAGTTCTTGACCGCCTTGGAGCGCCATCCGCGTATTACCGATGTTCGAACGCCGTTGGCTACGACACGGGAGCCGCGCACAGGCTTTGACCGGTTTACCGTGGAATTTCAGTGGCGGGACGCGCCTGCGGAGGCGACACAATGAGACGTTGGCCGCTCGTGACGGTCCTGCGCGCAAAGACTCTCGTGTTCTTTGCTCTGGTGCTGCTCTCGCTTTGGTTCGCCCGCACAGCCTATTTGGAACGGCAGGTCCAGTTTCGTGCAGCGCTGCAACCACGTCTGGAGCGGCTGCTGGGCATTGCGCAAGCGCAAGAGGCCATATCGGCGCGTCGCGCCGCTTTTGAGGGAACGTTGGCAAAACTGCTTTTTGCTGCTGCCGGATCTCCGGAGACCGTGGCGCGACAAGCCGTCGAACAGTTGGCTAGGGAACAAGGCGTCGCGGTCAACGCGTTTCAGACGACGATTGCACCCGCATCCACAGCAACGCCCGATTTGACCATGGTGCGTGCTGTCGTCACGGTTACAGGAGAATATGCTCAGGTGCATGCATGGCATCGTGCGCTGTTGGCGCATCGCCCATGGATGATCCTGGAAAGCGCGCTGTGGTTGCGTGAAGGGGGCAGCGAACAATTCCGTGAACACCAACGGGTGCGCCTCACCGTTCAGCTTCTTCTGCCGTTCGCCGCTTCGGCTTCCAACGCGCAGCCAACCGTCTCCGGAGCGGGGCAATGAAGTCGCGTCTGCTTTTCTGGGCGCTGGTGGCTTTGATCGGGCTGGCGGCTGTCGTCGATGCGGCGCGTTACCGAGCCGTATGGCAGATGCCGCAGCCATTGCCACCCGCATTGCCGAACCTTCCTGCCTTGGCGGAAGAGACGCCACCGAGCCCGCTCAAGGAGGCGCTTGCCCGGCCGCTCTTTTGGGAATACCGGCGACCATTGCGCTCAGCGACCGCTGGCGCAGAGAAAATTCCCTTGGCGCGCGGCGAACTGCTTGCCCTCTTTGCTTCCGCAAACCAACGGGTGGCGCTGGTGGCGATTCCGGAGCAGGGT
Source organism: Hydrogenophilus hirschii (assembly GCF_054656675.1). Taxonomy (NCBI): domain Bacteria; kingdom Pseudomonadati; phylum Pseudomonadota; class Hydrogenophilia; order Hydrogenophilales; family Hydrogenophilaceae; genus Hydrogenophilus; species Hydrogenophilus hirschii. The sequence goes on along the minus strand of NZ_BAAHXQ010000003.1, from coordinate 73,631 downwards.
GTGTGGCGGATAACAGACCAATCTGGGCCACGCGGCTGCCGGTTGACCGCCGTTGCCGAAACCCGGGCCGAATTTCAGTGCGGTGCCGAGCGCATCACGCTGCCGCTCACGCCACGTCCGTTATCCAAACCAAAGAACGACCTTCCCCGCGCCAAGACGGCAGAACCTAACCCTCAATCCCGTGTGGCGGCCCCCCCATCTGAAGGCAGGGGGCGCTATCCATTGGAGAAACCAAGATGAAGCGATGGATTGTCTCGCTCACCGTCGTGATGCTTACCGGATGCGCCGGTTTGCAACCGGGTGGCATCGAACCCTTTGCGTTTCCGGAGCCGCCGGTTGCAGGGGAAAAGGCCGTGCCTCAGCAATCCCAGGCGCAAGTTGCGCCAACCGAAGCCCATTCGCGCCCACAACCCCAACTCTATCCAGGTACCGGGCAAATCGTGAAGCTGCCTGCGCCGCCTGCACCCAATCCGGTGTTGCAACAGGGAGAGGGTGTCGTGCTCAATTTCGAAGCGGCACCGCTCAACGACGTTTTGCGCGCGCTGCTTGGAGATGTGCTCAAACTCGATTACACGATCGATCAGCCCAACGACGTCGTGGTCACCCTCCGGACGCAACGGGCGTTGCCGCGGCCGCAAGTGTTGGATGTGGTGGAGACACTGCTGCAAAGCCACGGTATGACGTTGGTGCGTGACCGAGCGGGGGTCTACCATGTCACGACGCTCGATGCCAGCAAAGAGAGCCTACCCGCGGTGCGCGGAAGCGATCGGGCCCGTCTGGAGGGGGCGGGGCTACTCATCGTTCCGCTGCGCCATATCGGTGTCGGAGATATCAGTCGTATCCTCCAGCCGCTATTGCCGGAAGGCGGGCTGGTCAAGGCCGATCCGGTGCGTAATCTCTTGATTTTGCGCGGCAACAAAGCGCAACTCGACGCGTGGATGGACATCATCGAAAGCTTCGACGTCGACTACCTGGCTGGCATGTCCGTTGGGATTTTTCCGCTGCAATACGCAAGCGTCGAGGAAGTGAATAAAGCGGTGGCGATGTTGCTCGGCCAACAAGCGGATGGAACGTCCGCGGAAGGCGCTTCTGCGGCCGGGCCGCTCAACGGCCTGATCAATGTCTTGCCAATCGAGCGGTTGAACGCGCTGTTGGTCGTGACCCCACAAGCGCGTTACCTGGAACGGATTCGGACGTGGATCGAGCGGCTCGACCGGCCTGCAGACAACGAAATCGAACCCCAGCTTTTTGTTTATCCAGTGCAGAACAGTTCCGCCAGCCACCTGGCGGAGCTGCTCAATGGCCTCTTTGCCGGGGAAGGTGGCCGCGCCGTCACGAAAACCAGTGGTGTTGCGCCGGGCTTGGCCACCACCCAAGGGGGGAGTGGCACCAGTAAGACACCCCAACCGCTTTTGGCAAGTGGGGACACTGGAACCAAGGGTACTGCAGGCGTGAGCCAGGCTGGGTTGCGTACCGCGATAACATCAGGGCCAAGTGGCACTGCGTCGTCGAACGCAGGCGCGGCGGTTTCGGCCACACTGGAGAACAACGTACGCATCGTCGCTGACGACCGGCAGAATGCGCTCCTCATTCGCGCGCCACGGCGCGAATATCGCCGCATCGTCGACGCGCTGCGTCAATTGGATCAGGCACCCACACAGGTGTTGATCGAAGCCAACATCGTCGAAGTAACGCTTTCCGGCAACCTGAAGTATGGCCTGGAATGGTATCTGCAAAATGGGTTGGGAAGCGGCTTTACCGGAAGCGCCACGCTCAATTTTCAGCAAAGCGGGAGCATTGGCCCAACGCAACCCGGCTTTTCCTACGCGATCACCAACCGCGCCGGGATTATCCGCGCGGTGCTCAACGCGGCAGCGGAGCGTTCGCAACTGCGGGTGCTTTCCAACCCATCGGTCTTGGTGCTGGACAACCACACCGCCACCATTCAGGTGGGGCAACAGCAGCCGGTAAAGAGCGCCACCACTGTTTCGAGCAACTCGGTGACCACAGAATCGATCACCTATAAAGACACCGGCGTTTTGCTCACCGTGACCCCATCGGTCAACGCCGGGGAACTGATTACGCTCGACATTGTCCAGCAAGTCACCGATGTGGGCGAAATCGACGCCGCCACCGGGCAGCGCCAGTTCCTTACGCGCCAGATCCAAAGCCGCGTTGCGGTTCGTTCCGGTGAAACGGTGGTGTTGGGAGGGCTCATCCGCGACAACGACACCACAGGACGCAGCGGCATCCCCGGACTTGCCGATCTGCCTGTGGTAGGTAACCTTTTCGCCACGAATAGCCGTGCCCGCAGCCGCACCGAACTGCTCGTGCTGCTCACACCGCGGGCGCTACCCAACGAAAGTGCGCTGCGGGCTGTGAGTGACGAGCTTCGGCAGCGGATGCGGGCATTTCAGCGCCATGTGCCATCCGAAAAACTGTGACAACGAAGAAAGGAGTTGTACCCATGTTCGATGGAAAACGCCGTCGTCTGCTGGCAAGTCTGGGGGTGGGATTGCTGTTGGCCGGATGTGGCCACAGCGCTATCGCTCCGCATATAGCAAAGGCTTCAGGTACGGATGAAGCAGCATTGCTCGAACGGGCCCGTGCCTATTGGGCCGCGATGCTCGCCAACGACCTGGTCAAGGCGTGGCCGTACGAGGAGGTGTCGCTGGATCCGAATTGGACGCTCCAAGGGTATTTGAAGCGCAACCGCGTGATCCTCAAAGCGGCCGAAGTGATCGGTGTCGCGAAACGCGAAGGCGACGAAGCGGTACTTCGAGTCAAACTGCGGTACGACCTGCCGCAGGCCTTTCTCAAGAATTACGAACAGACGATTGCCGACCCGTGGGTGCTACGCGATGGCGTGTGGTACCACAAGCATGTGCGATCGGGACTCTTTTCGAACTCCAATCGGGAGCGGGAGTGAGTTTTGTGGCGTGAATGCAACATCTGACGCCTCCGCGATGAATGAAACATCTTGCATTTTTACCGGCTTTGCTTTACAGTTCTAAGCAACCCATTGCGCCACGGGTGCAAGGGTTGGGTTCCCGCTAGAGGGGTTGGTTTGTAACCTAAAAGGAGTGATTCGATGAAAAAGCTTGCGATTGCCGCTGCTGTAGCTGCCGCGTGCACGGGCGCAGCCCAGGCGTACCAAATGGGTACATTCAGCAATGGTGTGGTCATTCCCAACGTTTTCCATGACGGTAGCCAATATACCGCGGTTGGGATTATCTCGCTTAACAATGCTTCCATTTACTGGACGTTTTTTGATCAAGATTCGAACCACGTTACCGACGGGTGCTTCACGGTGACGGCAAACGATTTCCAACCGTTCATTTGGAATGCGAAGACCGCAGGTGTCGGTTTGGAAGGGCAGCGCGGCTACTTGGTGTTGGCTGCAGATACGGTAAACACCACCTGTTCAGCTCAATCGCCGACCATTAGCACGGGCAATATTTTCAGTGCTAATGCGTTCCAAGTGATGCCGCCCGCCGATGTGGCTTATGTGCCGGTTATTGATGGTCCGCTTAACATCACCGGCAATTTGACCACGATGGGGCCGAACTCTTTGGTGAGCGCTGGTGGCGCTGCTTCCGGTGGGAATACGCTCTATATGCGTTATTTCCTCAACAACGCGGATACCCGGATCGTGGTGTGGTCGACGGGTAACCAGTCGGGTACGCACACGGTCAATATTTACAATGATCAGCAAGAGCGCAAATCGGTGAACTTTAGCCTTCAGCACGCCGAGCTTGATTGGTTTGATCCGGAAACCATCCAGGGTCGTCCCGCTGGCTTCGTCGAAGGGTTCATTGCTTGGAATGTGCCGACGACGATTAGCTCGGTCTTCTCGTACAGCGTGATCGATGCGCCGGCGTTCGGTGCGGTGCAAACGATTCTGAACCCGCACAATTGATCTGACGGGTTTCGTTGGTCAAAAAGGCGCCTTCGGGCGCCTTTTTCGTTGCAAGGAGCCATCATGAAGGGAAAGATTGCATTGGCATTCGCGGTATCGATGGTATTGGGTGGGTGTGCCACGGTAGCGCGCAAGCCAACGCCAACGCCGACGCCGCAAAAAGTCCTGTCGGAATTCGGATCATTCTGGGGTGGGGATATCCGGTGCGGGCAAGCAGGTTGCCGACTGGTTGCGGTTGCGCACGAACGCGGGGCTGCTGTCGTTGTGCGCGCAGAGGGGCGGAGTTGGGTCAAGGAAGGGGAACTCCCGACAGCCTATCACCCCGATTCGGCGGTTTGGCTCGACGGCAAACGTTTTGCGGTAGCCGTGGAATCGGGCGGTAACCTTGTCATTGCCGAAGTCGATGACAGTGGGCCGAAAGCGGTGAAGTCACTCGTGGTGGGATTTCCGCCCCGCGACGTGCGGGCGGTCCCGAACACCGCTGCGGGTGAGGTCGATCTCATTGCTTCGCCCTATGCCGGCAATGCGCTGGCCTATTTCGCCGCAACCGGTCCGGAAACCTGGCAGCAGCCGGAAAAGCTTGCTGGGTGCCAAACCCCTTGGCATCCTGAGGTTCGCGTTACGGAAAATGAGATCACGATGGTCGCGGGGTGTCTGGACGACCGTAAAGTGGTCGCGTGGTCGCGCAAAGCCAATGGAACGTGGCAAGTGCAGACCATCGCGCAGATGCCACACGTGCCGCGCAATGTGGCGTTTTCGCGCGACGGCAAGCAGCTCTACGTGGCATTGGAACTGGGTGGAAAGGCGGCCGTGATCGAATGGGACCAACTCGGAAAACCGATCCATTGGCTGCCGCTTCCGGGCTGGGGGGCGGTAGCAGTGCGGGAACTTGCCGACGGAACCGTGGTCTGGGGGGAAGATCGCCGCCTGTTCTTGCAGCGTTGTGATTGGCGCACCTGGCAGTGCGAAACCCGGCAACTGCCGGTGGATGGGTTTGCGGGTTACTTGCGCGTTGCTGACGTGGATCAGGACGGTCATGAGGACGTAGTGGTCTTTCACAGCGCAGGAAATGGGGTTTCTGTCTGGTATGGGCCGCTCTGGGCGCAAGCAGAAGCCGTGGCTCACGAAACCAAAAAAGCATCCAACCGGAACTGAGTGTGTAACCTTACGAACAGGGGAGCAATGATGGCGACAATGAGGCAATTTTGGGCGGGCGTGTGTCTGCTCTTGGTGGGAACCAGTCTATTGGCCGCACGCAGTGCATGGGCAGATGCGCCGTTGATTTTGGCCTCGCAAAAGGGAGCGCCGCTGGTGACCTGGGAAGAGGTGAAAGCGGAGGTCGGCAAGCGCGTCGATTGGCGCGGGCTGGCGCGCTCCGAAACCGGGATGCGCAAGATCGTCGAGGAGCTGGCCTGGACACGCCTCCTGGAACAGGAAGGGGAGAAACGCGGCATTGCGAAACGAGACGAGAATGAGAAGATGCCCTTCAACTACCCCTATGCCCTAGCGGTGGAAAAGGATTTGACGAAGCAATGCGTCGAGCCAGCCGATGAGGCAGAAGCGAAGCGCTATTACGACGCGCATCCGGACGCCTTCATGACTCCCGTGCGCGCGCGCTTGCAGCGTATCGTTTTGCCGATAGCGGCCAAACAGGGCAATCTTCCAGCAGCGGTGTGGCTGCAGATGGAGGCGATGGCGATCGTCAAGGGGATCCGTACCTTCGATCAGACACTGGCCGACGCGCGCAAGCTCAATCCGGGTGAGCCGATGGGTGACCTGGGGTACGTGGTTCTGGAAGAGGATGCGCCCATCATCAACGCATTGAAGTCGGCAAAAGCGGGAGAGATGGTGGGACCCTACGTCGATGGCGATCGGGTCTATCTCTTCCTGGTGCAAGAGAAACAGGAGGCGCAACGCGTGCCGTGGGAGTTAGTGAAAGCGAATGCTGCCAAAACCGCATTGGTGCATTGTCGCAAACAGACACTGAAAAAAGAGCGGGCACGACTCTTTGCCGAGTACCAAGTCCAGCTGGACGATCGAGCCATTCACCAAGCCTACTCGCGGCGGGATGAGCTCGCAAAGCTTGGCAGTGGTCCAAAGCTGAAGTAAGAGTCAGGATTGATTTCGACGGTTCAGGTGGGTGATCGAGCGCCAGAGCCTTTGCCACCACGGGATCGCCATTTGCTGGGCAGCACCGTCCATCCGCCGCGGATAACATACATGAACGGGCGCGCCCAACGCAACATGATATGGCGGCACGTCTCGGGTGACGATCGCACCGGCGCCAACCACGGCGCCTTCACCGATGGTCACGCCCGGTAGGATGATTGCGCCGGCACCGATCCACGCCCCGGCGCCGATGGTGATCGGCGCACGGGTGAGCGGGTTGTTGCGGATCCACCGATCTCCCCCATGAATCTGATGGCCGGCGGACAAGATTTTCACATGGGGGCCGATCAGCACCGCTTCGCCGATCGTCAACCCGCCTTCTCCGGAAAGGTAACAGCCGACATTGACGATGGTGTGCGCGCCGATCTCGAGCCGCACACAAGGGTCTTCGTTTGGGTCATCCACGGCCAGTCGGCACTGAGCGTACAAAAAAACCTCATCGCCCAGGAAAATTGTCGGTTTGGCCGCGCCACGGCGGTAGACGGAAACCGTGGCGTCGATTCGGCACCCCACGCCGATGCGATCGATGCCCGGAAAGTGGTCGACAACGGGTGGTACCCCCAAAATTTCATCACTCATGACCACCACCGTTGCAAGCGGTTGCGCAAACGCACGTGCCATGACGCTTTCAGGTCACAGGTGTCTGGCAGCCGCGGATGGGCAACCACCAGCCACTGATAGACCTCCCCATGCGGCGTGGCGGCAGCCAACTGCTCGCGCAGTGGCGCGGGGATTTGCGCCCAATGCTTCGCGAATTCGCTGTATTGCGGCGCGAGGGGGATCGGCTCCCAGTGCTTGGGTAGCCAACCGGTTTGTTCGAGCAGCGCAGCGAGCGTGGGCCGGGTGAAGAAGCGCACATGGGTGGCATCGAGCAGCCCTTTTTCCTGGTACGGAAAATCGTCGGAGAGCAGCGCCGCGATGATACCCAAATGGGCGACGTTGGGAATGGTGACGATGAATGCGCCGCCTGGGGCCAGCAGCGCAGGCAAATGGCGCAAGAGCAGCGCTGGATCGCGCAGATGTTCCAGCACGTCGCACGCCAAAATGACATCGAAACGGCGCGCAGCAAGCTGTGGCAGCCACTCCTCCGGTTGTTCCAGGTCACCTGCAATCAATTCCGCGCAGAAGGGCGCAGCGAGCGTTTGGCATTCGGGGTCCCGTTCCACCGCGGTGACGCCGCATTGCCGTGCAGCCAACATTCGGGTCATCGACCCAGCTCCGGGTCCCAGCTCCAGTACTGTGCAGCCCGCTGGGACATGCGCCAAAGCACGCGCTGGGGCGGTAGGGCTCTCCAAATCGATTGCGTAGGCGTAGCGATGGTTGGGCAGATCGTTCATCGGGCGCGACGCCTTTGGGTAAAACGGAAGGCAAAGAGGTGCAAAAGCCAGTAACGTACCCGCGCGCGCGGCGGGAGTGACAGCCGAAAGGAGAGCCAACCGTAGCGCAGCAAGGCGCGAAGGCCAGGGTAAAAGCCCCAGTCCGGTTTGGGTAGCCCCCGATAGGGTAGTGCGATCAGCGCGATCTGCCACGGTGCGAGCAGAAGGCGGCGCGACGCCGGATGACGGGGGGGATCGGCACGAAACATCAATTGCTCCGACGATATGCAGCTCTGAGGTGTGCCCAGCGGGCAACGATTTTAGGAAATACTGGCAGCGAAGCCAACGGGGCGTAGGGCCAAGTGGTGTGCGCGAGGGCACGTGCTAACCGTCTGGGTCGCAGAAGTTGGCGCCAATGGAGCGGTGTGCCGACGAGTTCGAGCAGGTGGTCGTCCCCCAAATCTTCGGTGTGGGCCAGGCGAGCGATGAGAGCGACCTCTTCCGCGGCCGGGTAGGCCACTGCACGTTCGCACAGCGCAAGCGCGTAGGGCTTGAGATCGGCAAAGGTGTGGCCAGTCAGCTCCCACAAAGGAAGGAAATGGCGCCAACAGGCCGATACGCCCGCCTGAAGCTGGGCAATCAAAGGGTTGGCAGCACATTCCGCCTGACGGTCGGTTGCGGTCTCCGGTTTCAACACGGGGGCAATCTGCCCATCTGGCTTTTCTTCATAACCTACCGTCGTGGCATGTAATGCCCGTGCCGCCTGCTCAAACAGTTCTTCGAAATCGAACGGCGCGCGTTCCCAGGGGGAACAGCGCCCCAGATCGGAAAAGAGACCCGTGGCGCTGCCGTGGACGATCGGATCCGAGTGAATCGCGTTGGCCAACGCAAAATAGTATCCGAAAACTTTGGGGTAGTGCGGGACTTCCGCTGCGAATGCGCGTTCCAGAAAGCGCTGGATGGTAGCGTTCCAGCCGATATCTACGAGCGCCACTTTCGGGTGGGCAAAAAAACCGTTTTGGGCGAAATAGGCGTACAAACGTTTGCGAGCGCTTTTGCCGTGCTGCGTGATGCGGTATTGCACCTCGGAATCGGCCAGGAAAGCGGCAAGACGCGCATCTGTGGCTTGTAACGGGGCGTCGAATGGGGTGAGTTGGTGCCGCGTCGCCAACGGTTCGAGCGCATCGATGGGCAGGGCAAAAGTTTTACAGATCGTTTGCAAACCTTTTTGTTTGGGATGAAGCAGCGCGAACGCGGCTTGTTCGGACGTCAGGCCGTCGGCAACTGCGGCGGCGGCAACCGTACGGCGGCTGGCGTAGAGGTACGACGCAGGAGGGAGTTCCGGGAAGCGCGCGCGTGCGGTCTGGTAGAGCGTATAGAAGAGATGCCCATCTCGCGCCAGGAAATAGAGGTGTTCTGGTCGATCACGCCGAACGGCTTCGATGAGTCCCACCATGAAGGTGGCAAAGATTGGGCCCAGTACGGTAAGCCCGTATTGGAAATAGGGATCCGGGGTGCGTGTCGTAGCGTCGAAGCGGTAGGCGTCGAGAAGCAGCTGAGCCATTTCGCGACCTGGCCAAATGCCACGAAAACGGGCCGCCAGATGGGCGGCGCGGTGGTGCATGCGTCTGCGGCGTTGCTCTGCCGGTTCGTCCAGAAAACAGGCCGGGATGCCCAGGCGGCTGGGTGCGATGGCGTCGGAGTGCAGATTGTCACCGATGTGCAGAACCGTCTGCGGCGCAAGATCGAGCCGTTCGAGCACATGCGTAAAAAGCCGCCCCGAATATTTGGCGGTACGCGCTTCTGAGGAGACAAAGATGTGGTCGAAGAGATCGTCAAAACCGAGTGCGTCCAGCAGTGCCTTGAGTTGCCGTTCTCCTAGATACATATCGGAGATGGCAATCAAGCGGTAGCCGTTTCGTTTGGCCCAGCGCAAGAAAAGACGTGCATTTCGCTTGGGGCGCAGCGCCAGCCGTTCGAGGCGCAATTCCTCCTGGGTGGCAAACGCGATGAGTTCTGCGCGTTCCTCGGCCGTGTGAAAAGGGGTCAGACGTTCGATCCAACGGGGAATCAACGCTTCCCAATGGCATTCGTGGTCGTGGCCGTCGGCAACGGCTTCGGAGCGGAGGGTCTGTTCCACGGCTTCGCGCGCTTTCAAAACGCGCCGCGACGAGGTGGCAAGGCGCTGTGCCAGTGCTTCGGCCAAGCGGAGGTGGATGCGCTCCGGCGGTTCGATAAGCCGCAACACCAAGGTATCGAAAACGTCGAACGAAAGCGTGCGAATCTCTGGGTGGCGACGCAACCAACGGCGGAGCGGAGCGAACCCTTTGACACGCAACGGCGTTTGGGGAAGCGCACGCGCCAAGTCACGCGTGTTGTGCCAGCTGTGCACAACGCGGCGAACGATTTGACGGGTACGGGAAAGCAACGAGTGTTTGGCTGGCGGCGGTGCCGTTCGGGGATGGTCCAGTTCGGCCAATGCCTCTTCGCGCTGCGCCAGCAGATGGATGGCATGTTGGCGCAGCGCTTCGCCCGCGGCGCGTTGCTGGTCGAAGGCAGCTTGCAGGGCGCGGTAGGTCTGCTGCCAATGCGTCAGCACGTCGTGCTGTTCGGCACGAAGAATCGCGATTTCCAGCTCTTCGAAGCGGGCAAGCTGTTTCGTCAGGTGCGCAATTTGCGGAATCCGGTGCCCGAAACGGGCCAGCAACCCCGGCAGCGTATTGCGCAGGAGCGCCGCTGCTTCTTGGTTGGCCGCAAGCGGTTTTTCGAAGATGGTGTTGCAATCGTGGAGGCGATAATCCAACAGGGGAGTGTCGATCCACTTGAGACGGGCGCCATGAATGAGCGCGCGCAGAAGAAAATCGTAATCGAGCACGTAGCGATAGGCGCGAAAGCCACCAATCGCTTCCCAAAGGGCGCGGGTCATCACGAAATTGGAGGAGGTCATGAAGAGGTTGCCAGCCCATAAGGCAGCGAGCCAGTCACGCTCGGTACGCCAAACGTTTTTGAGAGCTTCGTACGCATCGAGCCACCAGTGCTCTGTGATCGGTTGACCCTCTGGACCGATCAAGCGGATATCGGTGCCGACGAGATCGGCTTCGCCCTGCGTAAGCACTTCGAGACAACGCCGTAAGCGTTCGGGATGAAACCGGTCGTCACTGTTGAGGATCGCGATATAACGCCCGCTGGCGCGCAAAATGAGCTCGTTCAGGGTGACATCGGCTCCCCGGTTTGCATCATGCCGCCACCGGCGGATGCGCGGGTCATCAACGGTATGGGCGGCAGCAAAGGTAGCATCGGGAGAGGCGTCGTCGCAAAAGAGGATTTCCAGAGGCATTTCTTGCGCCAACGCGCTCAACAGCGCCTCGCGCACGAAACGCGCATGGCGGTAGCCGGGAATGACGACCGAAATCAACGGGGCAGCAGTCGGCAATTGCGGTGTCATAGGCTCACTAAGTCATGAAGTCCTGGGGAGCGGATTGGTACAGTTGGGGCAGGAGGGGCCACTGCCACCACCGCCACGGCGTTTCGGCAACCGCGTTCGCAAGCCGCTCGGCAATCCAAGCGAATGCCTGCGCTGCTGGCTCTGGACAGGGGGTAAAAAGGATGCGCAAATGGTTTGGCGCAACCGTGACCGTTTCACCATACAGGATCCGGCACCCCGTTTTTTCTGCGATGCGAATGAGTCCCGCGGGAAACGCAATGGTACCACCCAGGAAAGGGAAAAAGCGAAAATCACGAAAAGCTGGTTCCCACGCGTCAGGAAGGGCAATCCACCATTCGCCTTGTCGCAGTCCTTTCATCATCGCGGTGAGTGGCTGCCGGGTGGTGCGCCAGGCGCCCCCGATGAGGCGATGAAAAGCGGCGATTTTCTTGTTGAGGAATGTGCGGTAGGCGTCGAAAGGCAGGGCGTCTGGTGCCATCGTCAACATGCTGAGGCGCACCCCGCGCGTGGTCAGTGCCAGCGGCGCGGTCAGGAAACGATCCAGGTGGGTTAATACGAGAAGTGTTCCACGCGACGAGTCGCCGACTTTGGGCCATTCCTGGACTTCCCACGTAATGCCGTGCTGAGCCACCAGCCGCGAAAACGCATGGGCGTCCACCAATTCATGGCTGCGCATTGTACAGTGGCGAACCAGCCACTGTTGTCGTGTATGGGCGTCGACGTGCGGAAACAGTTTGCGAAACCCCTCGGCTACGGAAGCGATATCGAGTAGCGGGTCGGTGCCGCAATAGGGAGCCAGGCGCCAAGGGAGCGCGCCCGGTAAGCGGGCCAACCAAGCGAAATGGTTGAGATTGGCGGGGCGGCAGGGAGCTTTACGTGTGGAACGGTCGCTCATGGGTTCAGGCGCCAGCGGTGCGGCAAAGCAACGACACCGAAATCACGGGTCGTAATGTTGAGCACAGTGAATGGACAAACGGCTTCTGCTTTGTCGAAGACGTGTAATCCCGTTTCGTCCAGGACATAGACGCTCCAGAGGTATTTCCCGGAAAGTAGCGGCAACGCAGGAAATTCGACGACGACTTCATGCGAGCCGGCCCCGCGCAGCGGGGTGCGATTGGGGTCGAAGTGGGTGCTGGAACCAAACACATTGTCTCGGTCGGGCCGAATAAGGGCAAAACCGACGTGAAACGGGGTATCATCCTCCGCGGTGCACACGATGCGCAGCCGAATCGTTTCGCCGGTTTCGATCACACTGGGATTGGTCCCTTCGGCCGTTTCCACGGTAATGGTCGTGCACCGCACAGGCGGCAGTGTTTCCTGCGTCGGCACGGTAGGGAGCACTTCTGACATACGGTTCGCCGCGGCGCGCTTGTGCCGTTCGTACGCTTCGAACTCGGTGACGACTGCTTCGGTGTCGCCTTCCGCTTGAATGCGCCCAGCGCGCAGCCAAAGCGTACGGGTGCATAGCGTGCGCACCTGGTAGAGGTTGTGGGAGCAAAAGAGGATCGCCGCCCCTGCGTCACGCAACGCCAAAATCCGGTCGAGGCTCTTCTTTTGGAAATGGAGATCCCCTACGGAAAGGGCCTCGTCGACGATCAATAATTGCGGCGCACGAACCGTTGCCGCGGCAAAAGCCAGGCGCACGAACATACCGGAGGAATAGGTTTTGACGGGCCGCGCCAGCGTATCATCGGAGAGTTCCGCGAACGCTTGGGCGTCGCGAACGAACGCGTGCCGTTCTTCGGGGGGAACGCCTTGCAACAGGGCGCTCAAAAGAAGATTGCGGTAACCGCTCTCTTCCGGATGGAATCCTGCGCCCAGCTCGAGTAACGCCGCGCAGTGGCCGGTACGAATGATGGTTCCCGTGCTCGGGCGAATGGTTCCGGCGGCAAGCTTCAACAAGGTGCTTTTACCCGCGCCGTTTTCCCCGATGATCCCGACGGTTTCGCCACCTTGGAGCACGAAATCGAGCGGATGCAACGCGGTGAACGCATGATGGCGGGGCCGTCCGCTCAGCCGCTCCCATAGCCGATCGACAGGCCGCGCATAGAGTTTGTACGTTTTACTGACGTGGTGAAATTGCAGTAGCGGCCTGCTCATAGGGACTCGAGCACAATGGGATGCAAGAAACGAAACAGCCAAACCCCACCCAAACCCGACGCCACGGTCCAGGCAAAGAGCGCAGCCCAAGTTCCGGCGGGGGCCGGAAGCCCGAGCAACGTTTCCTGATACGCCATTGCCAGGCACGCGATGGGGTTGGCCAAGAGCCAAGCACGATACGGTTCGTCCAGCGTCTCGGCGGGAAAAAGGATTGCACCCGTATAAAACAGGATTTGCAGCACGATCGGCACCGCTGCGGCAAGGTCGCGTATCAGATGGTTCAGTGCTGCAAGGGGCAACGCAACCCCAGCGGTGATCGTGAGTTGGCAGAAAAAGACCCACGGCAGCAGTTCCCACGCAGGTGGCGTTGGTGCGCGCCACGCCAGCAGCGGCAGCAACAGTGCAAACCCCACCAGTTGCGGGACGAGTGCGGTCAATACCGGTGCCAACGGAAAAAGCGAAAGCGGAAACGTTTGCTTTTGTAACAACAGTTCGTTGCCGCTGATGGCGGTCACACTGCGTGCCCACGCCTCTTGAATCGCCAACCAGGGTAAGAGGCCTGAGAGCAGGAAAAAGAAGTACGACGTCTTCCCAGCCGCCTCTGGAAGACGGATGGCCAGAATCAGACCGAAAACCCCGTAAAATAGCGCAATCGTCGCCAGGGGTTGCACCACTGCCCACAGCAGCCCGAAGACTGAGCCCGCGTACCGGTTGCGCAGATCGCGGGCTGACCAAAAAAGGAGTAGGGCAAAATAGCGGCGGTATGGCGTCAGCGACAACGGGAACGGCTCCGCTTCAAAATGGGTAATTTTACAATGAAAGATTCTCTGGCAGCGGTCATTGTGGCTTTCCAGCCCAAACCGCAGCAGCTCATGCAATTGCTCGACGCGTTGGCCGAATCCGTTGGGCACGTGATCGTGTGCGACAACGGCGGTGCCGCGTGGGTAGCTGGCGTGCGCCGCAACGTGGTCTATGTATCGATGGGCGGGAATGTGGGGGTGGGCGCTGCGCTCAATGCGGGTTTTCGGTGGGCGCACCGTCACGGATACGCATGGGTCGTGACGTTCGATCAGGACAGCGCACCGCAGCCCGGGTGTTTACCGCGATTGACTCACGTCTTACGAACAGAAGGGGAAACCGTCGCCGCAGTCGCGCCGATGATTCGTGATGCGCGCAGCCAACGCTTGGGGCCACTCGTCGGTGAAATTACCGCGTGGTGGCGGCGCCCCAAACTGTTTTTGTCCGATGGGGTCGTTGCGCCTCTGGATCATGCGATCACCAGCGGGATGGTGGTTCGGCTTGATGCCTGGCGTCAAGTAGGCCCGTTTCGGGAGGATTTTTTTATCGATTACATCGACATCGAATGGTGTGTACGCGCGCGCGCCCGGGGATACCGTATCTTGGGGGTCGGTGGTGCGGAATTGCTGCACGAACTGGGCGAACGGTGGCTCTTTTTGCCGGGTGGCGCACGGGTTGCGGTGCATCGTCCGGAACGGGTTTTTTACGAGTTGCGTAACGGCATCTGGACCCATCGCCTTGCGCGGGACGATTGGCGTTGGCGACTGTGGCACTGGTGGATCGGTGTCAAGAAAGGGCTCTTTTATCTCCTTTTTTTACCTGAGCGCCGCGCGCGCCTTCGCGCTATGATGGCTGCTGTTCGCGCCGTGTGGCGCTCTGCAGGAGATTTGCGATGAAACGATTTGCTAAACTTTCGGTCGTGTGGGTGGCACTCTGCTCTTTTGCGGTGTTCCCTGCTTGGGCGTACGACTATTCAATGAAGATCACCGTTTCCATCCCCAAAGGCGCTGCAGCAGAAAAGCTACCGAAATATATGCCTTCCAGCACCAAATTCACCCAATGTGATCCGTCGAAAGTGGATGCGGTGACCATCAAGCTCGATTACGATGCGGGCGACCCCACCGATTTTTTGACGATGCGGGACGTCTATCTCTTGCTCTATACACCCAATGTCGAGGTGGGTGACCGCTTTCAAGTCGGCTATCGTGCTGCTGCCAATGGCGGATGGCAGGCGTTTCGCTCGGTGGCAACGGTAGATGATCTCAATGATTACGCGCAGGATTTCATCTATTTGCCAAAAGAGATCAATCCTTCTGGTAAAGTGTCGGAAACTCTGGTGGGTTCATTCTTGCCGCTCGATGGTGTGCCGCAAGGATTGTGGCAGATCGTCGGGATCGTTGCCGATCGGAACAAGATCGATTTCACCGATACCTCGACGTGGGATGCTTGGGACGTGGGCACGATCGTGATCGGGCGCCCGTGGTTGACCGGAACGAGGAATCAAGATGTGTGCCAGTAAACATCGGCATTGGTCGAGCGGGCTTTGGCTCATATTGCTGCTGCCTGCTTTGTTCATTTTGTACTGGCCCAGTCTGGGCGCGCCCTATTTTTTCGACGACGTGCGGCTGCCCTTTCTCGATCCAGAGAAAATGCAGGGGTTTGTTGCGCCACCGTGGTGGACGAAGCGCTTTGTCTCCTATTGGACTTTCTACTGGATCGACCAATTGTTTCCCAACACGATCACGGCGCAGCGGTCGTTCAACCTGCTGTTGCATTGGGTCAATGGGGTGCTCCTCTACGGGTTGATTCGTCGTGTAGGTAAGAACGGGATTTCCCCCCGTTGGCTCAGTGTGGGTGCGGTGGCGTGGTTTTTGCTTTACCCTGCGGCGATGCATGCCGTGGCCTATCTCCAACAACGCTCCATCTTGTTGGTGGTGTGCTTTGCTTTGCTGTCCTGGTTGGCATGGAACACCGCATTGACGCGACCGGCCTGGCAACGTGTTGGGTACCTGGTGCTGAGTACCGCAGCCTTTGTGTGCGCCGTATTCAGTAAAGAGCAGGGCATTACTGCACTGGCAGGCCATTTCGCGTTGTTGCTGTGGCATCTGCCTGCGAACAAAAGGCGGTATGCGCTGTTCGGCGCAATCGCGCTGAGCGTTGTGGGCGCTGTGGTCGTATTCTTTTTCTTTCGGAATGTTGTCAAAGACTATTTCCTGGCGCCACTCGATCAGCTTCCTACTTGGTGGGTCGAAGCGTTTCGCAACGACCCGCTGGGCCCGGAATGGGCGCTCTGGCTCACGGCAATCCTCATGGAGGCCAAGGCATTCTTTTACCAGCTGGGGGTTTGGTTCGTGCCACTGCCCTCGGCGATGGCAATCGATCTGCGTCCCGCGTTGCCGGTCACACTGAACGAACCCGCAGGGTGGTTGGCTGTGGTTGGCTATCTTGTCTGGCTGGTGGTGTGTTGGCGCTACCTATTCGTGGGGAAGGTGCCGCAGTTGCGGTTTGCTGCAATGGGCGGGGCGCTTGCTGGAACCCATTTTCTGTTGGAATTTACGCCGTATCGCGTCCTCGATGCCATCGTGCTGTACCGCAGTTACTGGTGGTTTAGCGCGTTGCCTTTCGTTTTGGTGGGACTCCTTGGATGGCTCGTTCCCAGGCTGATGCACCGTCCGCAGCGCACGCTGGTAGCCGCTTTGTGTGGCGCATATCTGTTGGCGGTGGGCGTCGTCGGGATGCGCTATAGCGAAACGTTTCGTTCCGCGAAAACGCTCTGGGCACATGCGGCGGCGCGGATTCCCGACGAAGCCTTTGCGGAACCGCGTTATCTGGCAGCGTGGCGCCCCTTCTACAATTTGGGGTTGGCACTGATCCAAGCAGAATCGTTCGAAGAAGCCTTGGAAGCGTTACGCAAAGCACGCCTACTCAATGCGCCCCCGGAAGCGGTCGCGTTTAACGAAGCGTACCTCAACAGGCGGTTGGGTAACGTCGCGGCGGCATTGCAAGCGGCGCGGTTTTATACGTCGGTTCCGTGGCACCCGGAATTTCGCGTCCCGCTTGTCAATCGCGTATTGGTGGCGATGCAGGTGGGTTTAGATGCACATGACTATCCTTTTGTGATCGAGGTGGCGCGCAAAGCGTTTGGTGCGCAACTCGAGCGGTTGGATGCCAACGTCTCAGCGTCGGTACGGGGGGCATTGGTGTATCACTATGCACGTGCCGCGGTTCGTCTGGGGGATGCAGTTGGTGCGGTTGCGGTGATCGAGCGTCATTTTGGTGATGACCCTCCTGAGGAGCTTCGTCTCACCTACTGGGACGCGCTCCAACGCGCTGGCCAGGTGGAAAAGGCGCTTGCCCACATGGCTACCCTTCCCGAAAGCGTGTTCCGCCAAAGTCCCGCTTATTTGGTGAGCCGGGCACTCGCTTATGCCCGGTTGGGGGATCGCGCCCGGGCGCTCAAAGACGCCAAAGCTGCCGCGGCGTTTGCACCAGACAATCCCACCGTTCGGCAATTGCTTTCGATCTTGGAGCGGTGATCGAACCATGGCGGACGATTTGCAAACAGACGATGCAGGGAAAACGGCTGTCACCGTATCGATCGTCAGCCATGGGCACCATCGCAAATTGACCCCGCTGTTGCACGATTTGGCCCGGTGTCCGGAGGTGGCGCAACTCATCTTGACGCGCAACATTCCCGAGCCGCTGCCGTCCATTCCGGAGGGGCTGCGTGCGCGAACGCAGGTGATCGACAATTTGCGAACGCGGAGTTTTGCCGCCAACCACAATACCGCATTTTCATTGAGTCAATCACCGTATTTCGCGATCCTCAATCCCGACTTGCGCTTGCCAGAAAATCCGTTTCCCGCTTTGCTGCACTGCATTCGAATGCGCCCGGGGCTTCTCGTTTCCCCTGGCGTATTGAATCCCACGGGCGCCGTCGAGGATCATGCACGGCGTTTTCCCACGCCGTGGCAATTGCTCAACAAGTTACTGCGTCTGGTTCGCGGTAAAAAAACCGATATCGGAGGTTATCACTACGTCGTTGGCAACGAACCGTTTTTCGCCGACTGGGTGGCGGGTATCTTCATGTTGTGCCCACGCGAAACCTTCCGTGCTTTGGGTGGTTTCGATGAGCGGTACCCACTCTACTATGAAGATGTCGACCTGTGCGTGCGCGCTTGGCGTGCGGGTTTTGCGGTAGCGGTTAGCCCCCAGGTTGCGGTGGTTCATGAAGGACAACGAGCCAGCCGTCGTGACCTGCGGTACCTCAAATGGCACCTGAAGAGTGTCGTGCGCTATTTGCTGTGTACCGGGTGGCGGTTGCCCATCGTGGCTGAAGCCGAGCAGCCGGTCACGAGCTTTGACGCTACGCAAAAGCCATGATCCTGGTCACGGGCGCTACTGGGTTCATCGGCGGTCGATTGCGGCAACCGCACCATCGGGTGCTGGTGCGGCAGCCGATGGGATTGCCCAACGAAGTGGTGGGTGATCTGCTGCAACCGGAAACGTTGTCCCAGGCATGCGCGGGGGTGACGACCGTCATTCATTGCGCGGGGCTGAGTGATGCCGACGAAACGTCCCATGACCGTTTATGGGCAGTAAATGTCACCGGAACACGCAACCTGTTGCGTGCCGCCGCGGCGCAAGGCGTGCGACGCTTTGTTCTCCTTTCCAGCGTCAAAGCGGCGGGCGAGCCGGGTACGGTGTGTGCAGACGAGCGTTGGGACGCGCCGCCGACCACGCCCTATGGGCACAGTAAGCGCGAAGCGGAACGGCTGGCATGGCGCATTGGCGGCAAAAGGGGAATGGAGGTCGTGGTGCTGCGTCCTGCTCCCGTCTATGGCCGGGGCGGCAAAGGTTTGCTCGCAACCCTGGTGCGGCTTGCTGCGCGGGGCATCTTGCCACCGCTGCCGGTGGTCGAGACAAACCGGCGTTCGTTCGTGCATATTGCCGACCTGGTTGCGGCAATCCGCCTGGTGGCTGCCCACCCTGAGGCTGCCGGAAAGACGATGATCGTTGCCCACCCGGAACCGTGCTCGACGGCGTTGCTGTTGACCACGATCGATCAGGCGCTTGGCCGTTCGCGCGCGCGGTGGCGTTTGCCCGCTGGTACCGCCTGCTGGCTTACGAAAATCCCGGGGCGGTTGGGCCGTCTGGCGTCGCGTTTGGTTTCCTCGGCTTGTTATACTCCGGCCACGCTGATGGCGCTCGGGTGGCAACCCCAAGTCGATCTGCTGACTGGTTTGGAAGAGATGGTGGGAAAACGTGATGTCCCAATCCCTGCTGATTCGTATCTGTGATCGGCTTCTGGCTGCGTTCGGCCTTGTGGTTTCCGCGCCGCTTCTGGTCGTTCTGATCCTGGTGAGTTGGTGGGACACCGGTTCGCCCCTGTTTCTGCAAACCCGGGTCGGGCGCTTCGGGCGACCGTTTACCCTCATCAAACTGCGCACAATGCACCCAGGAACACCACAAGTAGCTACCCATTTGGCGCCCAAAGCGGCGGTGACTCGTTGGGGTAAGTGGTTGCGCGCCACCAAACTGGACGAATTGCCACAGCTGATCAATGTACTCAAAGGCGATATGAGTTTGGTTGGGCCGCGTCCTTCGCTAACCACCCAAACCGAATTGATCGAAGCGCGCAGGCGGTTGGAGGTGCTGAACGCCTGGCCGGGTGTGACTGGATTGGCGCAATTGAGTGGCGTCGATATGTCTCGACCCCAGCTGCTTGCTGCGGTAGATGCGCGGATGTTGGCGGATTTGGACCTGAAGGCTTATTTGCGCTATCTGCTGTTCACGCTGTTGCGGCGAAGAATGGATATAATGATCAATACTACGCACATTTCAGGCTGAACGATGCAAACGCTATTTTATCAAGCGAACAACTGGTGGTTTCCGGTTTTTCGCGCCGACTTGAGTGACGAGTTTATCGACCCGAACGTTAGCAACGGCAAATGGTTGACCCATAACGGGTACAGTGGTCGCCCTCCCGGCTATGTCGACCCGTCGATGGTTCGCATCGGGGATGGCGTCGCCCAACTGACGGTGACGGAAGATGCGTCAGCGGGAACCTACCGCACCCCGTTGCTCGAATCGATTGGGACATTGACCTACGGGTACGTGGAAGTTCGCGCCAAAATCGACCCAACCCACCTCAATCAAGCCTTTTGGCTCTATCGCTGGACGCCTGAGCAGGCCGAAGAGATCGACGTATTCGAAATTGCTCCTGGTGTGCCGGGACGGGAAGATGGTGGTGTGCTCAACTACCACGTCATCGACAACGTAACGGGCGAACACATTGCCGCTCCGGTGGAGGTCTTCGCACCAGGTTTCGATCCCACGCAATACCATACGTACGCACTCGATTGGACCCCAGAAACCCTTCGGTGGTATGTCAACGGTCTCTTGATCCGGGAAGAACCGAACCTGTACTTCCACGACCCCTTGCAACTCATGTTGAGTTCAGAGGTACATGCCAGTTGGTTGGGGTTGCCGACGGAAGACGAACTGCCCTCCACCATGGAGGTGGACTATGTACGGGTTTGGGAATACCAGTCGGGTTGGGGGCTTTGGGAAGGGGGAGCTTAGTTTGACTGTGTCACAAAAAATGCTACACTTTCCCTTATATTGACCCCTTCCAAAGGAGCGCCTTGATGACACCGGCTGACGAACTGGAATGGTGCCTCACAGAGCTTACTGAGGTGCTAAGTCACGCCGATCGTCATACGGGGCTTAAGGACTACTGCCGGGGGCTCCTTTTGCCGATTGCGCGAAAAAGCATCGAACCGATTGCCGCGCACCTCGACCCTGAGCGGGTTCAGGCCAAGCATCAGGCGCTACACCACTTCGTGGCGAAATCTCCGTGGTCGGACGAAGCGGTATTGCGCAAAGTGCGCGAAATCGTCGCTCCGCACCTGGCACTCGATGAGGCGTGCTACTGGATCGTCGATGAGACCGGCATTCCCAAACAGGGTCGCCACTCGGTGGGCGTTGCCCGGCAATACTGCGGGCAGGTGGGTAAAAACGAAAACTGCCAGGTTGCCGTGTCGCTTTCTGTGGCGAGCGACAAAGGAAGCCTACCGATTGCCTTTCGTCTCTACCTACCCGAAGCGTGGGCCAATGACCCCGAGCGGCGCAACAAAGCGGGGGGTGCCGGAAACGGTGACGTTTGCGACGAAACCCGAAATCGCACTCAGGCAGATCTCGGAGGCGCTTGCCGCAGGCGTTCCCCCTGGGGTCGTACTTGCCGATGCGGTTTATGGCGACACCACCCATTTTCGCGATCAACTCACCGCGTGGGGTCTTCGCTACGCGGTAGCGGTACGAGAAACGACCACCGTGTGGCCGCCTGGGGTCGAACCCTTACAACCGGAACCGTACTCAGGACGGGGGCGACCGGCCAAAAACCTGCGTCGTAGCCCTGGGCACGAACCGATATCGGTCAAGCGGCTTGCCGAGAGCCTACCGCAAAGCGCCTACCGGACGGTCACCTGGCGCAAAAGCAGCAACACCCCTTTACGCTCACGCTTTGCGGCGGTGCGGGTACGTGCCGCGCACCGTGACTATTGGCGATCCACCCTTCGCGAACCCGAGTGGCTGCTCATCGAATGGCCGGAAACGGAAAGCGAACCGAGCCACTACTTTCTCTGCACGCTTCCCGAGACCTATTCATTGACGCAGCTGGTTCATACCGTCAAGATGCGCTGGCGCATCGAGCGCGATTACCGCGAACTCAAACAGGAAGTGGGGCTTGGCCACTACGAAGGGCGCAACTGGCGCGGGTTTCACCACCATGCTACGCTCACGATTGCCGCCTACGGCTTTTTGCTCCTGCAACGACTCAAAGGCTGGGATAAAAAAAACGGTCTCCTCCCACAGGCGCCTACCTTACCCCACTGGTACGTCCCCCGGGGAAGCCCCAAGGGCACAACGCCACGTACCCGACTCGATCGCAACGATTCGCTATGGACACGCTGAACAAATCAGCATTTTACTGGAAATGAGCGAGAGTGACCGTATCCCTTCGACATTCACACCTCGGTGGGCAAGAAATGTCTTTTTTGCCGCCATTTTCGGCTGGCTTTCGCCCCGTTTCTCGGCGAATTTCCTCATTTCGCCCCTCTCAGGACGCACCTTGGGCGTTGAGTGCAAACAATTGCCGCTTGGCGATCAGCAGATTCGCCAACCCAAAGAGCGTGTAGAGCTGCGCAGTGTTCTTCGCCAATCCCTTGTAGCGTACCTTCTTCATGCCGAAGAGGTTCTTGACGATGTGAAACGGGTGCTCGACCTTGGCACGCACGCTTGCCTTGAGTTGCTCGATCTTGTCGATCAACCTGCCCATCGCCGTCTTCGGCAGCGCCTTGCGTTTGCCCGGACGCATCGCGACTTCCCATCGAACCTTGCCGTTGCGGTTCTCTTGCCGCTTCTCGACGCCCTGGTAGCCCGCATCGCCAAAGGCCACTTTCTCTTCTCCATGCAGCAGGGCATGGGCTTGGGTGACATCATTGGTGTTGGCCGGGGTGGTCACCAGCGTGTGGGTGATGCCGGTTTCGGCATCGACGCCAATGTGGGCTTTCATGCCAAAGTACCACTGATTGCCCTTCTTGGTTTGATGCATTTCCGGATCGCGCTTGCCGCTTCGGTTCTTGGTCGAGGACGGTGCGGCGATGATCGTGGCATCAACGACCGTGCCTTCCTTGAGGATCAAACCCTTCTGCGCCAGCACGGTATTGATGGCAGCAAAGATGCGCTCGGTCAGATGGTGCTTTTCCAGCAGGCGGCGAAACTTGAGCAGGGTGGTGGCATCGGGCGCAGACTCCCGCGACAGGTCGATGCCAACGAAGCGCCGGATGGCCTGGCTGTCGTAGATGGCGTCTTCGATCCCTTCATCGGACAATCCGAAGCACTGCTGGGCAATATACATGCGCAGCATGCGTTCCACGCCAATCGGCGGCCGGCCTCGTCCGGTTCCCTTCGGGTAGAACGGTTCGATCTCAGCCACCAGCGCCGACCAAGGCGTTACCGCATCGATTTCGGCAAGAAACCGGTCGCGCCGCGTCACTTTCTTCTTGCTCGCATATTCCAGTTCGGAAAAGCTCGCTTGCATCGTCAAGTGCCTATCAAATGTCAGTACTTCAATTGTCGCATGTCAGGGATGAGTTCGGCCCATCGATCTGCGATTAAATCAGTGTGTCCCTTATGGTGGCGACTCGGGTTGGGATGGGGCGCGGGCGGCCACTTGGCGCAGACGTCGGCGCCACGCGACGACGGGCCGCTGGGTCAGCCAGTGCAGGGCAGCGGCGGCGGTCAGGGTGACACCCAAGTATGCCACCAACCATCGCCACGATGTGGCGGCGGGGGGGTGACCCAGCGCCTCCAGAGTCCAGAGTACAGCGAAGTGCAGGAGGAAGACGGGATAGGCCAGGTCGGCGCAGCGGTCGTCCCAGGCGCGGCGGGGCAAGGCGCCCAACGCCGCAATGATTGGCACGCCCAGAACGTAGCCAACGGTGACTTCCAGCACGAAGGGTTGGCCCCAGCGGCCCAGCCACCCTGCCCCCAACCCCAGAGCTATAGTCAAATCTGGTGTATGACCTGATCAGGCGGCGTTCCTGCTTTCGTCGGTTTCGCGTTTGTCATTGACTTCCACTCCGTCCCTGAACTTTACTCCTTCGACAACCTTGGCAAGGTAGTTGAACCCTCGTATCCGCCGCCAGCGTTTCTGTGCGCTCATTCCCAGTTTGTACAACGTTGCCAGCAGGGTGTTTCGGCTCACGCAGCCTTTGGCCTGGTCACTCCGGTGGCGAATCGTGGCAAAGGCCGACTCAATGGGATTGGTCGTGCGAATATGCACCCAGTGTTCGGCCGGAAAGTCGTAGAAGGCCAGAAGGGCCTCCCGGTCCTTTTCCAGGCAGGTCACCGCCTTCGCGTATTTGGCTTGGTATGTCGCAACGAAATGGTCGAAGGCCTTGTGGGCTGATGCCCGGTCTTCGGCCATCCAGATCTCCTGCAAGGCTTTCTTGACCTTGGGCTGAACGGCTTTGGGCAGGTAGTTCAGTACGTTGGCCGTCTTGTGCACCCAGCAGCGCTGGTGACGGGTTTCGGGATACACTTCCTCGAGCGCCGCCCAGAAGCCCAAGGCGCCGTCGCCTACTGCCAGTTTCGGCGGCACATCAAGGCCGCGCTGCTTCAGCCCCAGCAGCACCTCCCGCCAGCTCTGGGTCGATTCCCGAATGCCATCCTCGATGGTCAGAAAATGTTTCTCGCCCCATTCGTTGACGCCGATGATCACCAGGGCGCACAGCTTCTGGCCCTCGGCCCTCAGGCCGCTGTAGATGGCGTCTGCCCACCAATAAACCCAGCGCACCCCTCTCATGTCCCGCTGGCACCATTCGGTATATTCCGCTTCCCACTCCCGTTTCAGGCGGCCAATCACCGAAGCAGACAGCCCTTTTGCCTCGGGGCCGACGAGCACCTCCAGGGCCTCTTTCATCTGGCCGGTCGAGATGCCCTTCAGGTAGAGCCACGGCAGAGCGGCCTCCACCCGACGGGCTTTGCGCACATACGGCGGCACCAGTGAGGAGCGAAATACCACCGATTCCTTCCCACGGCTGCGCACCTTCGGCACCTTCACCGTTACCGGTCCTACGCCGGTCAGAATTTCCCGCTCCGGCAGATAACCATTGCGAACCACCGCACGGCGCCCCTGTTCGTCTGTCTGCCCCTCATACTTTGCCAGCATCTCGGCCAGCTCCGCCTCGATCGCTTGCTGAATCAGTCGCCTGGCGCCATTGCGCAGCAACTCCGTCAACGAGTCCTCGATACCCCCTGGCATCAACAAAGAAACGATGTTATCTTTACTCATGGTGGCGTGCTCCTTTGCTGTTCATCAGTTCGGTAAAACCGATTTCAGCAGAGTACGCCGCCCTTTTCAATCACTCCGTACACCAGTTTCGAGCATAGCTCCCAACCCCACGCCCAGGACCACGAGCCACAAGGCGACGATGTGGGCCCGGGTCTCCCCGGGTGAATGGTGCATGCGCCAGAGCATGGCACCGCTAAGGAAGATGTAGAGGTTGCCCGCAAGCAGACGGTAGCCCCAGGCGTCGCTGGGGAGCAGCCCGAGTTGCGCCGCCCCCCCGACCGCCACGGTGATCAGGATGGCGGCGTGGATACGCCCCTGGCGCGCCAGCAGCCAGGGCGCCAACCCATAGAACTGCAGTTCCAGCCCCAAGGACCACGCAGGCGGTACCGGCGTGAAGGTGTCCAGCACGGGCCATAGGGTGGCGTAGTTGAGCGGTACGATCGATAGGGCCGCTGCCCACAGCAACGGCTGGTGGCCTGCTTGCAAAAAGTCGCTGCTCACCCCTGCCCACCAACAGACCACGCCCAGCGCCAGGGCCCCATAGTACGGGGGCAGCAGGCGCAGGGCACGCTCGGCGTAGAAGTGCCACAGCGGCGGCGGGTGTGCGAGCATGCCGGCGACGACGTAGCCACTGAGCAGAAAAAAGACGACGACGGCAGGCACGCCGAGGTGGTAGCCCTGCACAGACAGCCCGGCATGGCTGAGGGCGACCATGACCGCGAGGACGAGGCGCAGCGTACCGAACATGACCGGCAGGCGCCTCTCAGGTCAGCAAAGCGAGCATGCGCTTGGCAAAGGCGTGCTCGGCGTATTGCTGTAGGTAGTGCTGGCGCGCACGCTGGCCCATGCGCTGGCGCAAGGCAGCGTCAGTGATCAAGCGGCGCAGCGCTTCCATCAGGGGGGCCGGATCGTCGGTGGGGACGGCGAGGCCGATGTCGGGGGTGATGATTTCGCCACCGCCCCCGTCGGCTCCACCGATGCAGGGTTTGCCGGCCCGCATGGCCTCGACATAGATGAGGCCGAACGATTCGTAGCGGCTGGGGGCGACGAGCAGATCGCACGCGCGGTAGGCGGCCAGCAGGGCGGCGTCGTCCACTTCGCCCTGGAACTGCACGCGCTGCAGCCAGGGTTGGCCCCGGTGGCGGGCCAGAAAGTCATCGCGGTAGGTGGTGTCGGGCTGCTCCGGGTGCGGCAGGCGGTCGTTGCCCACCAGGCGCCAGTGGACGTGCGGATATTGCGGGGCCAGCGCTTCGATGGCGCCGCGCTGCTCGACGTCGAGCTGCTCATAGGGCTTGCCGTGGCGTTGCGCGGCCCAGAGGTCGCGCAACGCCACCGCCTCGCGGTGCAGCCAGTCGGCCGACCAGTCCGGCGCCACGTAGCTGCCGTGGCCCCAAACGGTGCCCAGCTGCTGGCCGCCGGTGGCGAGCCAGGCCTGCTGGCCGCGCGTGACCTCGCCCTCACCGAACAGCACCTGGCCGTCCTGACTGACCACCGCCTTGGGGATGGGCGGGGCCTGGAGGTGGATCTGCCAACCCAGAAAGCCCAGGGCGGCGAACGAAAGCAGGAAGATGACGCCCAGCCATCTCCACAGGGTGCGGGTGGATCTCATCGGGGAACCTCGTCGGTGGATGGGGAAGGAGGGCCGGCCGGGCAAGCCGGCCCCCGAGGACTCAGTATCGTCGTCGGCGGTGACCTTGAGGCTGGCGCGGTGTTTGTAGTTGTCCGGGCGGGCGTCGACTTCCACCACGGCGACGTGCTCGATGTCGAAGCCGTCCACCCTGGGTGGCGTCAGGCGCAAGGAGTCCAGAAAGCGCCCCATGTTGTATTGCTTGAGCGTGAGGGGCTTGCCGGAGAGATCCAGCTTGAGCCCCGTCTCGGCAAAGCAGCCAGCCACCTGCTGGCGCACCGAGGGGCTGGCCGAGAACACCTCGATCACACCCTCGTCAGGTGAAAACAGCAAGGTCGCCTCGTTGAGCGGCCGGTAGTAGCGCTCCTGGCGGCTGCCATCGGCTTCCTGGTATTCGGCGACGCTGGACAGCGGCCCACCATGGCGCACGATCAGCAGGTGTTGGGGAATTTCTTGGCCGGCGGCGTCTTTCTTGTCGACCTGCAGGTGCGTCACGGTGCATCGACCGGTGAGTTCGAGCCTCTCCTGGATCTGCTCCTCCAGCGCTGCCTTGACGGCATCGTCCCAGACGAAATCCACCTTGGCATTCGCATCCAGTTCGAAGGCCTCGTACATCCGCCCGAAGTTGCGGTAATGGTCGGCGTAGAAAAGGTTCTCGGCTTCGTCGAACAGCAGCGACTGGTGCTGATAGAGCCACAGGCTACGACCGAGATCATCGAGCTGGGCAGCAAAGGCGTCGATGTGGACTTGCTCGAATAGTTTGGCGGCAACCCGCGTGACGGTCTCAACACCACGCCCTTCGGCCAGCGTCAGGATGCGTTGGGCGTGGCGGTCGAGGGGAACGGCAGCGTCGGCAGCGAGCGCGTTGGCGATGGCGATGAGTTGAGCGCGAATGGCCTGGATGCTGGCTGCGTCAGTGGCCGACGCCCACTGCACATCGCTGAAAATCGCCGCGTACTGTCCTTTGTCGACAGTGGCAAGAAACCCTTCCAGCGCGGCCAGTGGAGACGCCTCCAGCAGACGATGCAGGGAAACGCCGTTCTTGAATGACTTCGCCATGCTCCACAGCCTC
The DNA here is from genome assembly GCF_054656675.1 of Hydrogenophilus hirschii. Lineage (NCBI taxonomy): Bacteria > Pseudomonadati > Pseudomonadota > Hydrogenophilia > Hydrogenophilales > Hydrogenophilaceae > Hydrogenophilus > Hydrogenophilus hirschii. The sequence continues at coordinate 46,327 of NZ_BAAHXQ010000003.1, read as the reverse complement.
CCTGTCTCATTTGGGATAATTTATTATCTCAGACACTTGAGATAGCGTGAACCCATGGTCATGGGCAGGACAGCAGGGTAGAGTTTCAGCTCAAACCGCTGCCAAGCGTGGGTACGGACTTCGGGCTGACCTTGCTGGTGGTGCCAGAGGCGGAGAGGCGCTGGCAGCGGCGGGAGGAGGAGGGGCCGGTGGAGGATAACTACGACCGGTTCATTTCCCGAAAACAGAAGCCTTATTGATTCACCGCCGCCGAAACCGATCCGCCACCCACGCCACCACTCCGCACTTGGGCCGAGGCTCGGCCTGCGCCTCCTCGCGCTCGATCAACGCCAGCGCTTCCTTCACGCCCATCGGCACGATGCCGTCGGCGGTAACCAACCCTCGGCGTTTCATCTCCTCGTGCCGGTACGGATCACGGCGGTTGGGGATCAAGGCGTACTGGGCTTTGAGCAGTTGCGACTGCGCCTCGACCGACAGGTTGCCCTCGGCCTCGTACCGCCGCTTGAAGGCCTCGCGGTGCTTAGGCAGGACGTTGCCGAAGCTGTCCAGGCAGTCGGTGACGCCGGGGATGAAGTGCTTGACCAGTGCCCAATGGCCCATGCGGTAGACGCCGGCCTGGAAGACCACCTCGTCGTGGAGCTTCTCCTGGTCGGGTGACAGCTGCTGGTAGGCGGCGACGAACGCCTCCAGCGCATCGGCCAGTTTCGGAGCGCCGTCGTCAAAGGCCAGCAGCGAACGCCAGTTGGCGGCCAGTTGGATCAGGCGCTGGTATTCCTTGTCAGAGAACAACGCGTGCAGCACTTTCTCCAGCGTCTTGACCTGGCTCGACAGGCGGCTGTGCTCGCGGTTGATGAGCACGGCGATGAGGCAGGCATCAAACTTCTTGACAACCATATGCAGATCAGCGTTGCACGCAGCGCCCGTAATTACTTTTCGGCTGGCTGCGATGAGGGAGTTGCTGGTGTTGGTGATTGTGGTTGTGTAGCCGCTTGCGAGTTCGACGGCTGCAGTTTCGCTATGCCATTAAAACTCTTTGTCAAATCTGCTTGAGGCTGCAAACGGCTAACCCCATTAAAACTTTCATTGAGCGGCTGCTTACCATTTTGCGAATTTTCGGGACTGGACAATTTTTTCTCCTCTTTGCCATAAGAATGAATCGCTGCGGATATACCGATGACCACTGAGAAAGCCACACCAAACGCAAAGGACCACGTTCTAACTGCGTCAAGTCGACTCAAGGCTGGGTCATTCTGCTGCCCAGTACCACTGATCACTTCTTCAAGGTGGTCGGCATTCTTTTTGAAAATAACCAGGACAGCCGCAAGACAAACCAAGAATGCCACGAGCGCACAGATATACAGTACTAGCGACTCTGCCGACGAGACCCCAACCGTGGTCATCAGCGTCATAAGCAATCCGATCCCACCTGCGGACAAAGTCAACAGGCTTTTGTCATGCTCAAGGCGTGTGTTGTACCAAGCGGTTAATCCAGCCGAATAGAACTCCACCCGCTTTTGATCGTCGATCTCGTCACTCATTCCATCCTGACCTCACGCTGCAATGCAGCTATTCTCTTCCGTAAAGACCCTGCACGTGTCCGCAAGGCCCTTATGGAAAAAACCCTGCCCCTCTTTGGAAGGACAGGGTTTCAATCACCTCAAGCACCTACCCGGGGGTGGGTGCTTGTCTCCGGGGGAGATTAGGCGAAGTCACCTGCCGCCAAAGCAGCCGTGCCTTGGAACACACCCACCAACTGTACTTCCGCTGCCGTGAGGGTGTTGGCCACGGTGGTATCGGTATTGGTGATACGCAGCAAGGCAGAGTGCGTGCCATTATCCAACGCCAGCAGCACCGCATCGCTTGCGCCCAGCACGCTGTCCAGGTTGGCGATGGTGCCATTCAACGCGCCGCCGGTACCAACCAGTGCATTGATAAAAGCATCGATGTTAGTCGAACTGAACGTAGAAGTAAGGGTGGTCAATGCGGTGCCGTCCGTACCCGACAGGTTAGTCGTTGCGATAAATACCACCTTGTTATTCGCATTTGGATCGGCAAGGCCAGCAGCAAAAGTTGCAGCGGTCACCACTTCGGCTGCGGCAATCCCATCAGATGACGTACCGGAGCCATTCACCAACGCGTTTTTCGCGATGAACTTGTTCTCTCCAGTGACAAAACCAACAATCTTGTCGGCATCAGCACTTGCAGTGACTTCGGACTCGACGCGCGCGTAACCGCTGTTGCTAGTGTCTTTTGTTACATCAATCGTATCGAGACCACCCTTCCCGTTGATGATGTCAGCTGCACCGCCGGATGCTGTAATGGTATCGCCTTTGCTACCACCGATAATCTTGACTGCGTTCGTCGTGGTGGCGCCTACAACGGCGGACAGATCAATCGTCAGTGCACCCGTTGCTGCGGAGCCGTCAATCACCGTGTTGACTTGTGGCTGCCAGTTACCCCAAGTGATGGACTGGGTGCCTGCACCCTTGAGCGTCAGGTTGCTGAGCGCAGTGGCGGAGGTCAGGGCCGTGATGGTCAGGTTGTCGTTGGCGGTGAGCTCGAGGTTTTCGATGCCAGTCAGAACCGGAGTACCCAACGCGATGTTATTCACAGCAGCCAAACCATCGTCGACCGTGACCTTGACAGTATCGATCTGACCCACTTGATCCGCGTTTTTGACGCCCACGTTGAGGTTAGTGGGAGTTGCCTGAACGACGATGTTGGCCGCTTGCGTGGCGTTCAGATTGGTCACCGCCGAGCCAGCGGCATTGAAGATGATCTTGCCGATGGTGGAATTGGTGAAGAGGGAGACATCTTGGGTGATACCAGCATCAAGACGCAGCTCTTCGAAATTCTTGATGCGCGCAGCCTGAGCAGCAACCGTTTCGGCAGTTTTGAGCGCCAGCGTATCGGTGCCGTCACCGCCGTCCAGGAAAGCCGCGGCATCGTTCAGACCGGCGTTGGTAATCAGCGTGTCGTTGCCCTTGCCGCCGGTGAACTTGAACTTCGCTTCGTTGGTGGTGCCAGAGATGTCAGCCACCACACCACCCGCAGTCAGGTCAGATGCGTTGATGACGTCGACCGCGCCCGCGATATCGTTGAGTTCGACCTTGCTGGCTGCGCCCTTTACGATGATGGTGTTCGTCACCGAACCACCCATGTCAAAACCGGTGATATCAACTGTACCGTCCAGCGTGCCAACCTTGAGATTGGTCGCCGCCTCGATGGTCAAGGTCTTGAGGGTGTGGGTAGCAGCCGCCGCTTGCTTGCCGGCCAGGTTGAGCGCTTGCACCGTGTTGGCCGCGCCGGTGGAGTACACCGTCGCTTCCGTCCATGCGGCGTTGGCATCATCAACATAGATATTGGCCGAGGCAGCCTTGACACCGCCATCCAGAGTCAGGGAAAAAGCGGTGGTCACGGCGTTGGCATCCTTGGTGCCGTTGCCCACTAGGCCGGCCGCGGTGATGTTGACCGCGCCATTGGTGGTCACGTTGTTGCCCTGAATCTTGACCTTGGCCGAACCAATGCTCTCGAAATCGACTTGAGCGGTCGAAATGTTGGAGATGAACTCGGTCGCGCCGACGAAGTTGGTGCCCGTAATGGTCTGAGCATTACCGGACACGTTACGGATATCGATGATTTCGACACCGGTAGTGGAAACGGCCGGGAAGCTGTTCGCAGCCAACGCGTCGATGGTGACCTTCAAGGTGTCGGTACCCGCACCACCGTTGATTTGGTCGGCAGCGGACAGGGTTGCACCAGTGGTTGCTGCGACGGCCAGAATGGTGTCGTTGCCAGCAGTGCCGGTGATGTTGTCCACACCCGTAGTGAGCATGAAGGGCTTGCCTTGCTGGGCGGACTGCAAGGCTTGGGCGGCCGACACAGCTTGCGCGGTGGTCTGGCCAGCCTGGGCAGTTGCCTTGGTCACGCTATTGGCGATGATGGCGGTACCTTGGTCGATGGCCGCCTGACCGGTCAGGCCGGTGCTGTTGTTGGCAAACCACTCGCCGACGGCCTTGCGGTTGTCCAGATACGTACCCACCCACTTGTACGGGTCGCTGGCAGGGGCGGCGGCAATGTACTCTTTGGCCTCTTTGATGATTTGGCGCACAAACTGGCCGCGGCTGACTTCGCCGCTGGTCAGCTTTTGAGTCCAGTAGGCCATGCCGTTGGCGTCCACCTCGTCACGGCCCAGCACGTTTTGGTAGACGGTGGTGATGAACTGCTGCACCGTCATGGCGTTGCTGTACACGCCAAACTGAACGCCTGCGTCGTAGAACTGATCCGCGATGGTCTGGAACGCTTCGTCTTCGGTTTTGCCGCTGTTGATGAGATCAAGCAGCTGACCCGCCCAGTAGTTGAGGCCAGCGGCCTCGGGCGCACGGTTGAAGTAACCGATTTAGAGCTCGATGAGTTGCGCGCGTTGTTCCGCAGTGATGAAGGTAGCCATGGTCTTGCTTCTCCTCTTGACACAAAATGGATATGCTGAGAGCGTGAATGCTCACATCTATTGTAGAGCGCAAGTTGCGGCAGAGTCAAGAGCAATTCGCTGGTGGTGCGGGGTTTTTGTGGATTTTTTGCAACAGAGGGTTGGCTGGGGTCACAGTTGGGTGTGCAGAGGATGCTGCAGCATCCAGGCAAGGGTTTCTTCAAGCGGCGGGGTACGCCACGGGCCGATGAGCTCCTTGAGGAGCGCGTTGCTGCCGCATAGGTGGGTGACTTCGTTGGCGCGGATGAGCGCCGGGTTGGTGCGCACGGTGAGGGTGTGGCCGGTTAGCCGTTCCAGAAGGGCCAGGATTTCGCGCACGGAGTGGGTGGTGCCAGAGCAGATGTTCACGGTGGCACCTACCGCTGGATGTTCGATGAGGCGGCGGTAGGCGGCCACCACGGCGCGTACGTCGCTGTAGTCCCGCCAGACGTCGAGGTTGCCGAGTTCGATTTCGGGGGCGCGCATTTGGAAGTGGGCAACCAGTTTGGGGATGAGGTAGTGGGTGGGTTGGCCCACGCCGGTGGTGTTGAAGGGGCGGGCAATCAGGATGGGGAGTTGCGGTTGCCATAAGCGGGCCATCTGTTCCATGGCGAGTTTGCTTACGGCGTAGTCGTTGGTGGGGTTGGGGGAGGTGGTTTCGGTGATGGGGTTGGCGGTGGTGTTGCCGTAGACATTACCGCTACTCACGAGCAGCACCGCGGTCAGTGGGGCGTTGGCGGCGGCAAGCGCTGCAAGAAGGTTACGGGTGCCGATGAGGTTGGTGCGGTAGAAGTCGTTGGCGTTGCCGTGGGCGACGAACGCTACCGCGGCCAGGTGCACGACCGCTTCGGGGCGGCAGGCGGCGATTTCTGCGGCCAGCGCGGTTTCGTCCAGCAGGTTGCTGGTGAGCCCCACCGGTTCGTGGCCGTGGGCTTGGAGTTCGGCAAGGAGGTAGCGGCCGGTGAAGCCGCGGTGGCCGGTGACGAGCACACGCATCAGTAGGCGGCCCCTTGGGCGACGCGGGGGATGTCTGCGGCAACCATCATTTGGGCAAGCGCTTCGAGCGAGGTTTGGGGGCGCCAGCCCAGGAGCCGTTCGGCTTTGGCGGGGTTGCCGATCAGGAGGTCCACTTCCGCGGGGCGGTAGTAGCGGGGGTTTACTTGGAGCACGATTTGCCCAGGGGTGAGGCGGGGTTTGCCTTCGGGGAGGGTGCGCCAAAGCGGGGTTTCGGCAAGCGCGGCGATGCGCGCGGTTTCGTGTTCGCCGTGGCCGTGGAATTCCAGGGTGGCGCCAATCGCGGCAAAGGCCAGTTCGGCAAAGCGGCGCACGGTTTCGCTGCGGCCGGTGGCCAGGACGAAGGTTTCGGGGGTTTCGGCTTGGAGCATGCGCCACATGCCGTCGACGTATTCGGCGGCAAAGCCCCAATCGCGTTGGGCGTTGAGGTTGCCCAGTTGCAGGGGTTCTGCGTGGCCAAGCGCTAGGCGCGCCACGCCGTGGGTGATTTTGCGGGTGACGAATTCGCGGCCTCTGAGGGGGGATTCGTGGTTGAAGAGGATGCCGCTTACGGCAAAGAGTTGGTAGCTTTCGCGGTAATTGACGGTGATCCAGTGGGCGTAGAGTTTGGCTGCCGCGTAGGGGCTGCGGGGGTAGAAGGGGGTGGTTTCGTCTTGGGGGATGGCTTGGACTTTGCCGAACATTTCAGAGGTGCTGGCCTGGTAGAAGCGGATGCGGGGGTTGAGGTCGCGGATGGCTTCTAGTAGGTAGAGGGGCCCAAGCGCGTCGATATGGGCGGTGGCGGTGGGTTGGGCAAAGGAGACGCCGACGAAGCTTTGCGCGGCCAGGTTGTAGAGTTCGTCCGGTTGGGTGGTGGCGATGAGGCGGTAGGCGGCGCCGGGGTCGGTGAGGTCGTATTCCAGCAGGGTGAGGTTCGGGTGGTGGGTGAGGTTGAGGGCTTCGAGCCGCCAGAAGTTCACGGAGGCGGTGCGGCGGTAGGTGCCATAGACGCGGTAGCCTTTGCTGAGGAGAAGCTGCGCCAGGTAGGCGCCGTCTTGGCCAGTGATGCCGGTGATGAGCGCGGTGCGGGTCACAGAGGCTCCTTAGATTGTGCGTGCCATGGGGCGATGGAAGATAGCACAGGGGTGTTGGCGGGGGCAAGGGGATTGGGGTGGGTTCCGTTAGAATCTCGGGTTTTACCGGTTCGCGTTCTGGGTTTGGAGCGGTGGATGACAGAGAGCAGGGTTGGCAACGAGCGGCTGCGGCAGACTTGGCGTTTCGTTTGGTTGTTGGCGCGGCAGCAGGTGGTGGATGCGTACCGCGGGGCGCGCTTGGGGGCGCTGTGGTCGGTGCTGCCGCAGTTTGTCCAGATTGCGGTGTTGGCGGTGATCCTGGGGGCGGTAATGTCCAATAAGTTGGGGGGGGCTGCGGGTGGCGAGGGGGTGCCGTACGTGGTCTATATGTTACCCGGGGTGTTGGTGTGGCAGTTTTTTCACGATACGTTGGTGCAGGTGGCGGAGGTGTTGCCGGCGCAGCGGTTGATCGTGAAGAAGAACGCGGTGGCGCTTTCGGTGTTGCCGTTGTACGTGCCCATTGCGGCGGGGGTGCCGTTCGTGTCCGGGGTGGTGGTGTTGTGGGGGTTGGTGAGCGTTTTTTGGCAGCCGGTGCCGGTGGCGGCGGTTGGGGTGACGCTTTTGTGCGCGTTGGTTTTGGGCGCGTTGGCTTATGTGGTGGGGTTGACGTGGGGGATGGTGGGGGTGGTGGCGCCCGATGTGCGTTTGGCGCTTCCGGCGTTGCTGCAAACGGGCTTTTGGCTAACACCCATCGTCTATCCGTTTGCGCTGATTCCGGAGGCGTTGCGTTCTTGGGTGGTGTGGTTGCACCCGTGGTATGGTTTTTTTGCGCCGGTTCAGGCGGCTTGGACGGGGATGGAGGCGGCGGTGCCGTGGTGGTCAATGGTGACAATGCCGTTGGGGTTGTTTTTGGTGCATCTGGTGTTGCTAGCACGGATGTGCCGCACGGGACGTAAGGTGTTGCTCGATGCGCTCTGAGCCGATTTTGGTGGTGGAGGGGTTACGTAAGGGTTTTCGGCGCTTTGCTTCGCGCCGGCAGGCGGTGGCAGCGCTTCTGGGGTGGGGGGGCGCTGCGGCGCCCGAGCATGTGGTGTTGCGCGATGTGTCGTTTTCTCTGTTGCCGGGTCAGGCGTTGGGGGTGGTGGGGCGCAACGGCAGCGGCAAGTCCACGCTTTTGAAGTTGATCACGGGGAGTCTGTTGCCCGATGCCGGTTCGATTGTCTGCCGCGGGCGGGTGAGCGCCATTTTGGAGTTGGGCGCGGGGTTCGATCTGCAGGCAACCGGGCGGCAGAACATGGCGATGCAGGGGGCGCTGTGGGGGGTGGCGCCGGAGGTTCTTGCGGCGCGCGCCGAGCAGATCGTTGCGTTCAGCGAGTTGGGCTCGGCGATCGATGAGCCGGTGCGCACCTATTCGTCTGGGATGTTGTTGCGGCTGGCGTTTGCGATTGCGATCCATGCCGAGGCTGACGTGTTGATCGTGGATGAGGCGCTGGCGGTGGGGGATGCGCGTTTTCAGCAGAAGTGCATGGGGGCGATTCGGGCCCATTTGGCACGCGGCGGGGCGCTGCTCTTTGTTTCGCACGATCTCAATAGCGTGCGCACGCTCTGTGACGAGGCCATTTTGTTGGAGCGGGGGGAGATCGTGGCGCGTGGGGCGCCGGCGTTGGTGTGCGATGCCTATTTGGGGTTGTTGCTGGAGGGGGGGGCTGCGGCAACGGCGGGCGGGGATGGTGCCGTGGTGGCCAACGCCAAGGCTCAGGTGACCGGGTTGTGGGTGAATGGCCAGGCGTGCCGCGACGTGACGGTGCGAAGCGGCGATTGGCTGGAGGTGCGCCTGGCGCTGCGTGCCCATGAGCCGGTGGGGAATTTGGCCGCGGGGTTCATGGTGCACGATGTGCGCGGGCAGGATCTCTTTGGGGTCAATACGCAGTTGCGCGGACAGGTGATCGCGTTTTCGCGCGCGGGGCAGACGTGCGTGGTGGTGTTGCGTGTGCAGGTGCTGTTGGGAGCGGGGCGCTACACGATGACCGTGGCGGTGCATGATGCGGATGATTACACCCGTAATGTGATTTTTTGGGGGTTCAGCGTGATTGGTCTGGAGGTGGTCGATCCGCTGGGCGATAGCGTGGGGCATTGTAAGTTGCCTTGTGCGTTGGATGTTGTGTTGGATCAGGAAGATGCTGACGAAAGCTCTGTATAGTCTGTATGGTTGGTTGGTTCGGATTCCCAGGGTGGGGCCGGGCTTCGACCGTTGGGTCCGGGCGCGGCGGGGGTGGGCGTACCGGTTGCGTGACTGGGCCCTGGCGTGGGACCGGCGGTTACGGTTGGGGGCTGGCGGTGCCGAGGTGGCGTCGCTCAGGGAGGCGATCCACGATCTGGGGTGGATGGTGGCCGGTTTGCGCGATGCGGTAGGTCGGATCGAGGAGCGGCTACAGGGGGTTGAACAGCGAGATTTGGCCGAGCCGGTTTTGGCAGAGTTGGCGCGCCACAGCCATGCGATGAACCTGAAGGTGGATGGGGCGATCGAGGCGCTGACGCGCCGGGTGGAACGGGCCGAGCGGCAGTTGGGGCAGGTGACCGTTGCCGCTACGCGTCCGGTTTTAGAGCCCCGGATTCTGAACCCGGAAAAGTTGGCGCAGCAGCGTGAGCGGCCTGAGGGGGTGTGGCTGGAAGTGGGGTGTGGCGAGCGTCCTGATCCGGAGCGGATCAATGTGGATCTGCGGCCGCTGCCTGGGGTGGATATCGTGGCGCGGGCCGAGCAGATTCCGTTGCCGGATGGGTGGGTGCGCGATTTGCGGGCGTCCCATCTGGTGGAGCATTTCACGCTTCAGCAGTTGGTGGATCAGGTTTTGCCGGAATGGTGGCGCCTGTTGGCACCCGGAGGGCAGTTGCGCTTGGTGACGCCGGATTTGGAAGCGATGCTGCGCGCGCATTGGGCGGGTGCGTTGAGCGAATCCGATTTGGTGCATGTGCTCTTCGGCGGGCAGGATTACGACGGGGATTTCCATTACCACGCGTATAGCCCGGAGTCGTTGTCGTCGCTGCTTAGCGCGTTTGGGTTCGTTGCGGTGACGGTGGTGGCGCAGGGACGGCGCAACGGGTTGTGTTTCGAGTTCGAGTTGGTGGCAAGTAAGCCAAGCTGAGGGATAGCGTTCATGCGAGTCAGTGTGGTGATTTGTACGTACAACCGGGCGAATTTTTTGCCGCGTACGCTGCGGGCGTTGGAGTATGTGCGCTATCCGCAGCGGGAGACGATCGTGGTGGTGGGCCCGTGCACGGACGATACGATGGCGGTTTTGGCGCGGTGGTCCGACCGGGTGCGGATCGTGCGGTGCCCGGAAGCCAATTTGTCGATGGCGCGCAATTTGGGGATTGCCGCAGCGGCTGGCGATCTGGTGGCGTTTACCGATGACGATGGTTTGCCGGAGGCAAATTGGTTGGATACGGTGGTGGCTGCGTTTGCGGAGGATCCGGGGCTTGGTGCGGTTGGCGGTTTTGTGCGCGACCATACGGGAATCCGTTATCAGACTCGCTATATTCTTTGTAACCGGTGGGGAGAAGCTCGGTTTTTCGATGCGCCGCCTGCGGAGGAGCCGGGGTGGTTCGTGAGCCTGATCGGCGTCAATAGTGTGTTCCGGCGCAGTGCGTTGCAAGATATTGGGGGGTTCGACGAGGAGTTTGCCTATTTTCTGGATGAGACCGATGTGTGTCTGCGTTTGTTGGAGCGCGGCTGGCGCATTCGGGTGGTGGAGCATGCCGAGGTGCATCACGCGTATGCGCCCAGCCATTTGCGTTCAGAGGAGCGGGTTCCCACTTCGCTCTATTTGACGGCACGCAGCAAGGTCTATTTTGCGTTGCGTCACCTGCGTGCGGTTCACGGGCCGCATGAGATCGTGGCGCGCCAGCGGGCCGATCTGTTGGCTTCGGTGAAGCATTTGCGTTCTTCTGGGAAAATCGACGAGGCTGCCGAAAAGCGGTTGCGGGACGAGATCTGGCGCGCGAGTGCCGATGCGGCTCGGGATGCGTTTGCCTACCCCAACGGGCGGGTGGTGCGGTTACCGGATGCGCCCGCTGCGGCGTGGGTGGATGGTGGCACAGCGTGGCAGGCGCAGAAGCGGCAACGGGTTTTGTTGCTGAGCCGAAACTATCCGCCACAACCGATGGGCGGGATTGCCCGATATACGCAGACGCTCGCGCATGCGTTGGCCGCTCGAGGGCATGAGGTGCATGTGGTGGCGGAAACGGTGGATGTGCCACGGGTGGATTTCGAAGATGGGGTGTGGGTGCATCGCATTGGGTGCGTGGATGCGCCAGAGCGCTGGCCTGCTTTGTGCGACCGTCCGCCGTTGCCGAACGCATTGCGCCGCTGGACGTTTGCGGCTGCATCGTACGCGGAGGGGCTTCGCAAACACCTGGGGGTGACGAACGTAATTGCGCCACTATGGGACGTGGAGGCGTATGAGCTGGCGCGTAAGCCGGGTTGGCGGGTGATGACATATCTGGTGACCAGTTATGCGCTCAATTTGCCGCACAAACCCGATTGGCAGCAAAATAGCCACTATCTGACCCACCATGTGCAGCCGGTGATTGCCGCGGAAGGGTGGTTGTTGCGTACCAGCAATCTGCTGCTAGCGAGCACCCGTCAGGTGTGGGAGGATGTGCAGGCGCATTATGGGCCGCTCGATTCCGTTGCGATGCGCGTGGTTCCTTTTGGTATTGCGGACGATCCTGTGGTGGCGGATGTGGCTAATGCTGCGCAACGCGGCATCGATCAAGAGCGCGCGTGCGAATCCACTACGGTGCTTTTCGTTGGCCGGTTCGAGCGACGCAAGGGGATCGACCTGATGCTGGAGGCGGTTGCCGCGTTGGCACCGCACTATCCTGACGTTTTCTGGCGTTTCATCGGCAACGACGCTTTGCCTCATCCAGACCTGCCACAAACTACTTATCGCGCTTGGTTCGAGCAGCAGCATGCCGGGGCTTCTTGGCTGACGCGGGTGCGCTTCGAAGGGGAGGTGAACGAAGAGACGCTTTTGGCTGCTTATCGCAGCTGCGATCTTTTGGTGGCGCCCAGTCGCTATGAGTCTTTCGGGTTGATCTACCTGGAGGCGATGCGTGCCGGTAAGCCGTGCATCGGCGGGTGCAACGGGGGTGGGGGTGAGTTGATTACGCCAGAGGTTGGGGTTGCGGTAGCCACCGACAGCGCAGAACCGTTGATCGCGGCGCTTCGGGATTTGTTGGATCATCCTGAGAAGCGGGCAGCGATGGGGCGCGCTGCGCGGCAGGTTTTCGAGGAGCGGTACAAGGATTCCGTTTTTGCGCAACGGGTGGAGGCGGTGTTGGCAGAGGGGTGAACTGAGGGAGGTGGCTATTTCCTTCCGTAGTGGTCTTCAAAGCGGACGATGTCGTCTTCGCCCAGGTATTCGCCGGTTTGCACTTCGATGAGGATCAGCGGAATTTTGCCGGGGTTTTCCAGGCGGTGTTTGCAGCCGGCGGGGATGAAGGTGGATTGGTTGGTGTGGATGAGGCGTTCGCTTTCGCTGTTGATGATGCGGGCTACGCCAGAGACTACGATCCAGTGTTCCGAGCGGTGGTGGTGCATCTGTAGGGAGAGGCTGGCGCCGGGTTTGACTTCGATGCGTTTGATTTTGAAGCGCGGGCCTTCTTCGAGCACGGTGTAGCTGCCCCAGGGGCGGATGACGGTGCGGTGGTAGCGGTAGGCGTCGTGACCGCGGTTTTTGAGGTGGGTGACGAGGTGTTTGACCGCCTGGGTGTGGTCTTGGTGAGCGACCAGGGTGGCGTCTGGGGTGTCGACGATGATGAGGTTTTCTACGCCCACCGCAGCGACCAGGTGGTGTTCGCTCTGGATGAAGGTGTTGCGGGTGTCGTAGAGGAGCGCTTCGCCCAGGGTGCGGTTGCCGTTTTCGTCCGGCGGTGCGAGTTGCGCGAGTGCGTTCCAGGAGCCGATGTCGTTCCAGCCCAGGTCGCAGGGGATCACCGCTAGGTTCTGGGCGTGTTCCATCACGGCGTAGTCGAGCGAGATATCCGGGAGTTGCGCGAAGGGGGCGCGCGGCAGTTCCACAGGGGTGGCGGTGGGGTCGGTTTGGGCCCAGATCGCTTCTGCGGCGGTGAGGAGTTCTGGCGCGTGGGTGTGGAGCGCGTTGAGGAGCGCTTCCGCGGTGAAGACAAAGATGCCCGCGTTCCAGTAATAGTTGCCGGCAGCGAGGTAGTGCGCTGCGCGGGCGGCGTCCGGTTTTTCGACGAAACGGGCGACGGCGTGGGCGTGTGGATGCCCAGGGAGCGGTTGGGCGGCTTCGATGTACCCGAAGCCGGTTTCCGGTGCAGTGGGGGTGACGCCGAAGGTGACGAGGTGGTTTTGGCGGGCGAGTTGCGCGGCGAGGGTGACGGTGTGGGTGAAGGCTTCGGAATTGGCGATGAGGTGGTCCGCCGGCATGAGGAGCAGGACGGTTTCCGGACCGTGATGGTGGCGGGCATAGAGTGCAGCGAGCGCAGCCGCCGGTGCGGTGTTACGGCCGATGGGTTCAAGGAGGAACGGGGTGTGGGGCGGGCCAGATCGGTGGGTGGGGCGAGCGGCAAGGGCTTCTTCGTATTCGTCTTTGGTTTGGAAGTAGAGGTCGCGGTTGGTGACGGTGAGGATGGTGGTGACCTCTGGCAGGGCAGCAGCGCGCAGCAAGGTTTTTTGCAGGAGGCTTTGTCCGTCCGGCAGCCGGATGAAGGGTTTGGGGCGTGTTTCACGAGAAACCGGCCACAGGCGCGTGCCGGCGCCACCGGAGAGGATGACGGGAAGGAGCAGGGATTCAGACATCGTTTTCCGCAAATCCGTGTGACAAATAAGTGGAACTGGGCGTCAATTGTACTGGTTTTGGGTGTGTTGTTGGTAGCAGGAGTAGTAGGCGCGGGCGATGGTGGCCTGGGCGTAGTGGGTGGTGGCTTTGGCGTAGGCTGCTTGCCCCAGCGCGGTTCGCTGCTCGAGGGGGAGGTGCCAGAGGGTGGTCATCGCGTGGGCGAGCGCCTGCGGGTCCTTGGGAGGGACGACGTAGCCGGTTTTGCCGTGTTCGACGATTTCGCTGGTGCCGGTGCCGAGTTCCGTGGTGATGGCCGGGCGACCATAGGCGGCGGCTTCGAGGAGCACCAGGCCAAAGGCTTCGCTGCGTTCGGTGGAGGGGAGGATGAGCGCGGTGCAGTTGGCGAGGAGCTGTTTTTTGGTGGCTTCGTCGACGGCGCCGTGCCAGGTGATGGGGGCACGGTATCGTTGGGCGAGTCGTTTGAGGTAGGGTTCGTCCGGGCCGCTACCGGCGATGTGGACGGGAAGTTGCGCCTTGGCTGCTGCGGCGATGAGGGTAGGAAGCCCTTTGTAGTAGCGCAGCCCGCCCAGGTAGAGGAAAAAGGTTGGGGTAGGCGGAGGCGGTGTGTAAGCAGGCGGGATGGGAGAGGGGAGCGGGATCACGGTGGTTTTGGAAAGGTAGCGGGCTAGCGTTGGGCTGCTGGCTTTGAGGTTGTGGCTGGTGGCCACGATGCGCGCAGCACGGCGAAAGAGCCAGGTGCGCAGCGGACGGTAGAGGTGTTCGAGCCACTTTTGTTTGACGATGTCGCTGTGGTAGGTGATGAGGATAGGGGGAAGTGGCGTGCGGGTGCGGAGGGTGTGGGCAAAAAGGAGGGCGTCCGCGAAGGGGTAGGGGTAGTGGAGGTGCAGCAGGTGGGCACGGGCGAGGTGTTGCGCAAGGTGCGGCAACGCGGTGAGGGCGATTGGGGTGGAGCGCAGCGCCAATTGTTGTGGGTGGCAGTGGGTGGTGAGGTGCGGGGTGGTGTGGGTAGCGGCGCAGTTGGGCGCCAGGGCAAAAAGGGTGTGGTGTACCGGAAGGTGGAGTTGGTGCTGAGCGTGGGCCAAGGTGTCGATGAAGACTTCGATGCCGCCGTGGGTGTGGTGGGTGGCGGTTTTGAAGAGGTGCAGGACGCGGAGCATGTAGAATTGCGGGTATGGAGACGATGTCCGTTGCCGGTTTAGTCAGTTGGTTGGTGGCGTTGGCGATTGTGCGCTGGCAGCATGCGCATGCGCATTTTACCAGCGATGATGCGAACGGGGTGCAGAAATTCCACGCGTGGCAGGCGGCGCGTATCGGCGGTGTCGCAGTGGCGGGGGGGCTGGCGGCGCTCTGTGGATGGCTGGCGTGGCGGTCGAGTGACGCGGTGGCCGCGGGGGTTACGCAGTTGCTTGTGGCGGGGGTTCCGGTGTTTGCGGCAGGGCTCGCTGAGGATGTGACGCGGCGGGTGGCGCCGCGCTGGCGGTTGATCGCCGCGTTGGTTTCTGCGGCGTTGGCGTGGTGGTGGGTGGGGGCGCAGGTGGTGCGGGCCGACGTGCCGGGTTTGGATGGGTGGTTGGCAGCGCCGTGGGTGTCGTTGCTCTTTACCGTGGTGGCGGTGGGCGCGGTGACCCATGCGTTCAATGTGATCGATGGGTTCAACGGGTTGGCGAGCATGAGTGCGGCGTTGATCTTGGCCGCGGTGGGGTATGTGGCGCTGCAGGTAGGGGATTGGTTGGTTCTGACAGTGGCGCTGGGCGGCATTGGGGCGTTACTGGGGTTCTGGTTTTGGAATTGGCCACGCGGGGTGATCTTTTTGGGGGATGGCGGGGCCTATTTGACCGGTTTTTGGGTGGCGGAAGCGGTGGTGCTGTTGGTGGTGCGTAACAATGCGGTGTCTCCGTGGTTTGCGGTGATGGTGCTGGCGTATCCGGTGACGGAGCTCCTTTTTTCGATCTGGCGGAAGTGGCGCCGGGGGCGGTCGCCGATGCAGCCCGATGGGGTACATCTGCATATGTTGATCTTTCGTCGTCTGGTGCGCTGGAGTACGGAAGGGGGAGAAGGGCCGGTGGGGGTGTGGTGGCGCAATGCGATGACTTCGCCCTATTTGTGGGCGCTGACGGTCTTTTCGCTGTTACCGGCGATGTTGTGGTGGCGGTCGACGCCCGTGTTGGTGGGGTGCGTGGTGGCGTTCGTGGTGGGGTATGGGTGGATGTACCGGGCGATTGTGCGTTTTCGGGGGCAGCGCTGGTTGCGGTTGAGGGGTTAGATTTTCCGCCGCCACGAAGTGCCGTTGGGGGTGTCTTCGAGGATGATGCCTGCTTCCAGGAGTTGTGCGCGAATGGCGTCGGCGCGGGCGAAGTCGCGCGCTTTGCGGGCGGCGGCCCGTTCCGCGATGAGCGCTTCGATGGTTTCCGGGGTGAGTGGTTGGGTCAGGGTGCCAGAAGCAGGGGCAGCGCCCGCAGTACCCGCAGCGCAGGTGCGGTCAGCACCCGCGGTGCCCGTGTCCGCGGTTGGCGGGGTGGTCGGGTTGGGGTGCGCCGGGACGTCGGGACTGGGTTCGCTTTGGCCAGATGCCGCTGTGTGGGGCGTGGCGATAGTAGGTTGGGCTGGGAGGCCCTGGCGCCAGGCTGGTAGGCCGGTGTAAAGGAGCCCGAGGAGTTCGGCGCTGGCCAGGAACGCGGCTTTGCGCTCCGGCGTGGGTTGGGCGCGCAGTTCTGCGGCGAGTTCGTGGAGCGCCGCAAGGGCTGCTGGGGTGTTGCAGTCGTTCGCCAGCGCGGCAACGACCGCTGGGTGGGCGCCAAGGCCGAGGAGTTGCGGGGCGGGGTTTGCAGCGGGGGCGCTTGAGGCGGTTTCTGCGGTCAAGGCGCTTGGGTGGTGGGCGTCCTGAGGCGAAAGGCCCGGGTAGGCGGGGTTGGGGCCTTGAGTGGCGTCCCACGGGGTGTGGGTGGGGCCGAATCGTTGGGTGAGTTGGGTGATGCGTGCTTCGGTAAGGCCAATAGCGCGACCCCACGCGGTGAGGTCGATCGCGGCGGGCGGGATTTCCGCGGTGCGCGCAAGCGTGGTGTAGAGGCGGTCGAGCGCGCGCGCGGCTTGCGCGAGCGCTTCGGGGGTGAAGTCGAGCGGTTTGCGGTAGTGGCCCGTAAGGAGCACGGCGCGGATCACTTCGCCCGGGTATTGGGCGAGGAGTTCGCGCACGGTGCGGAAGTTGCCGAGCGATTTGGACATTTTTTCGCCGGCGATGGTGAGGTAGCCGTTGTGCATCCAGTAGCGGGCGTATTCGCTGGTGCCGTGGGCGCAGCAGCCTTGCGCGATTTCGTTTTCGTGGTGGGGGAAGATGAGGTCTTGCCCGCCGCCGTGGATGTCGATGGGAAGCCCCAGGTGTTTGGCGATCATCGCGGTGCATTCGATGTGCCAGCCGGGGCGGCCGCGGCCCCACGGGGAGTCCCAGCCGGGGAGTTCGGGCGGGGAGGGTTTCCAGAGGACGAAGTCGGCCGGGTCTTTTTTGTACGGGGCGACGTCGACACGCGCGCCGGCGATCATTTCGTCGCGCTGGCGGTGGGAGAGGCAGCCGTAGGAGGGGTCCGAGGGGACGTGGAAGAGGACGTGCCCTTCGGCTTCGTAGGCGTGGCCGCGGGCGATCAGCCGCTCGATGAGCGCGATCATCTCCGGGATGTGGTCGGTGGCGAAGGGTTCGACGTCGGGCAGGAGCGCGCCGAGTTGAGCGATGTCTTCGTGAAACGCTTGGGCGTAGCGTTCGGCGAGTTGCCGGATGGGGATGCCTTCGGCTGCGGCGGCGGCGTTGATTTTGTCGTCGACGTCGGTGATGTTGCGCGCGTAGCGGACGGTGGGGTAGGCCAGGCGCAGGAGGCGCACGAAGGTGTCGAAGACGACGACGGGGCGGGCGTTGCCGATGTGGATGTAGTTGTAGACGGTGGGGCCGCAGACGTAGAGCGTGACGCGGTTGGGGTCGGCCGGGGTGAAAAGGCGGTCGCTGCGGGTTCGGGTGTCGTGAAGGGTGATCTGCATCGGCGTAACGGGCATGGGTGCGGGCAAAACGGTTTGCGGCGAAGAAACCGGGAGGCGCCAGCTCGAAAAAAGTGTGCGTGGCGGTTACCCGGCGCGCAGTTTTTCCATCCGTTCGTGGCGTTCTTGCGCTTCGATCGAGAGGGTGGCGGTGGGGCGCGCGAGGAGGCGTCTGAGGCCGATGGGTTCGCCGGTCTCTTCGCAGTAGCCGTAGGTGCCTTCGTCGATGCGTTTGAGCGCTTCGTCGATCTTTTTCATGAGTTTGCGTTCGCGGTCACGCACGCGCAGTTCGAGCGCCTGTTCTTCTTCGATGGTGGCGCGGTCGGTCCAATCCGGGGTGGCGACGTTCTCTTCCGCGAGGTGCT
Organism: Hydrogenophilus hirschii; assembly: GCF_054656675.1. NCBI lineage: Bacteria > Pseudomonadati > Pseudomonadota > Hydrogenophilia > Hydrogenophilales > Hydrogenophilaceae > Hydrogenophilus > Hydrogenophilus hirschii. Next base: position 28,581 of record NZ_BAAHXQ010000003.1, on the reverse strand, counting down.
GCGTGGTTTGTTGCGCGTTTTCCATGAGTTTGCGCTTTTCTTCGAGGAGCAGCCAGCGGAAGAACGCGAGTTGCCGTTCGTTCATGTACTCCTCTTCGGGCATCGCAAGGAGTTCTTCGACGGTGGGTAAATCCGCAGGTTTGTTGCTGAGGTCCATGGGGTTCTCCTCTTCCCGTTTGGTTGGCGGGTAAGGTGGCGATTGTACCTTAGGTCGTTGCCAATGTGCGTGGGGTTACGGTTTTTTGGTACAGCGTGGCAGGGGAGAGTTCGAGGCCATTGGGCCAGCAAAGTGCTCCGGCATCGAGGAAAAAGCGCTGAAAATAGGTTTCGTCACGCAGCGGCTCCAACAGAGGGCCTTGTCGCTGCAGGAGTGCTTTACCGTCCAAGATGCCGTGCTGGCCATCAGAGAAGGTGAGGTCGATTTGGTAATTACCGCGATAGGTTGCGTGAATGATTTTAATCATCGAGGTCGGCTCCGGGGATGCGTTCCAAAGGTTCGAACCGTTGCGCCCGCGCCCAGTTGTCAAGGAGTGCATTCTGGTGTTTCAAACACCATTCTTTGACGATGGCGGCGGCTTTCTTGGGAAGCGTCCCTTCCAGAATTTGACCGCTGCGGATCTCGACCAGTGCTTCAAACCCTTGGTAAGAGACGTGGATATGCGGCGGTGGATGGTCGTCATGCCACATGCGGACGAGGATACCAAAGAAGGTCGCGATGATGGGCATACGAAATCTCGGTGTGAAACGGGTTTGAAACGGGTTCGATTGTACTGTTATTCGTCATCTTCGTGGCGCCCCAACTTCCGCGCGAAGACGTTGCGGCTGACGCCCAGAAGTTGCGCGGCGCGCTGTTTGTGGCCGTGGGTGTAGTCGAGCGCGGTGTGCAGGAGGCAGGTGTCGAACTGTTCGCGCAGTTGGGCGTAGAGCGGGGTGGCAGGCGGGGCGGTTTCGGCTTGGGCAAGGAGGGTGCGAAGGGTTGCGGCGAGGGCGGTTTGCCAGTCGGGTAGCGTTGGATGTGTGGTTGCGTTGGCTGAAGGGGGTGGTACGGCAGGCTCGCGGGAAGGCGAAGGGGGTTGGGTGGCGTCTGGGGGTGCCGCGTGGTGGGGGGCTGTTTGAAGTGGCGTTTGGGGTTGCGTTTTGGGTTGCGTTTCGCGCAGCGTTTTGAGTGGTGTTGCGGTCGCGGGGGAGAGGTGTCGAGCTGGGGACTCTAGCGAAAGGGGGGGTTCGGCGGGTTGCGGGGGGGATGGCCGGAACGTTTCGGGGAGGTCTTCGGGGGTGATCGTGGCGGCGGGCGCCATCACGGTGAGCCAGTGGCAGAGGTTTTCGAGTTCGCGGACGTTGCCGGGGAAGGGGTGGTGGGTGAGGCAGGCGATTGCGTCGGGGCTCAGGCGTTTGGGTTCGACGCCGAGTTGTTGCGCGGCGCGTTTGAGGAAGTGGTCGGCAAGGAGTGGGATGTCTTCTTGGCGTTCGCGCAGCGGCGGGAGGGTGAGGCGAATGACGTTGAGGCGGTGGTAGAGGTCTTCGCGAAAGGTGCCGTCGGCGACTTTCGCGGCCAGATTCTGGTGGGTAGCGGCGATGATGCGCACGTCGACCCGTTTGAGTTCGCGTCCGCCCAGGCGGTGGAATTCGCCAAGCGCCAGGACGCGCAGCAGCCGGGTTTGGAGTTCGAGCGGCATGTCGCCGATTTCGTCGAGGAAGAGGGTGCCGCGGTGGGCCTCTTCGAAGCGGCCGGGGCGGGCGGTGGTGGCGCCGGTGTAGGCCCCTTTTTCGACGCCGAAGAGTTCGGCTTCGAGGAGGTCGCGCGGGATCGCAGCGGTGTTGATCGCGACGAAAGGGCCTGGCGCGCGGGGGCTGTGGCGGTGCAGCGCTCGCGCGACCAGTTCTTTGCCGGTGCCGGTTTCGCCGATGATGAGAACAGTGGCGTGCGAGGTGGAGAGGCGGCCGATGGCGCGGTAGACGGCTTGCATGGCTGGGGATGCGCCGATCAGTTCAGGGGCATGCGGGGGTGGCGCTGTTGCCGCTTCCGCGGGTTGTCTGTCCATGGGCCGTTGCGCGGTTTGCCAGGCTCGGGTGATCAGGGCGACGGCGTCATTGACGTCGAAGGGTTTGGGGAGGTATTCGAACGCGCCGACCTGGAACGCTTGGACGGCGGCGTCGAGGTCGGAGTAGGCGGTCATGAGGATCGCGGTGAGGTTGGAGTGCTGCTCTTTGAGCGCGGCGACGAGGGAGAAGCCGTCGATGCCGGGCATGCGCACGTCGGTGACGAGGACCGCGGGGGGGTGGGTTTTCGCAGCGGCGAGCGCGGTTTGTGGGTCGGCGAAGAGGCGGTGCGGGAGGTGGGCCCGTTCGAGCGCTTTGCCGAGCACCCAGCGGATGGCGTCGTCGTCGTCGACGATCCAGATTTCCGGGGTGGTCATCGGTCACGCTCCCATTGGGGGTCGGGAATGGGGAGGAGGACGGTGAAGGTGGTGCCGCGCGCGTTGCTGGTGAAATGGATCGCGCCGCCGTGTTCGGTGGCGATTTCGTGGGCGATCGCAAGTCCAAGGCCGCTGCCGCCAGGACGGTTGCTCACGAGGGGGTAGAAGAGGTGGTCGCGCAGCGTTTCGGGGATGCCGGGGCCGTTGTCGGCGATGTCGATGCGGGCAGCGAGCCGCCACCGTTTTTTGCCCAGGGTGACTTGGCGGGCGACGCGGGTTTTGAGGGTGATCGTGCCGCGACCGTCGGTGGCTTGTGCGGCGTTTTTGAGGAGGTTGAGAAAGAGTTGGACGAACCGTTCGCTGTCGAGGAGTAGCGGTGGGATGCTGACGTCGTAGTCGCGGGTGATCGTAAGTTCGGGGTATTCGGCGGCGATGAGCCGACGGGCCTGTTCGAGGGGCTGGTGGAGGTCGGTCGGGTGGAGGTGGGGGTGCTGGTGGGTGGTGGTGAGGCGCGTGAGCAGGGTGTGGAGCCGGTCGGCTTCGCGGACGATCACTTCGGCGTATTCGGCGTGGGGGGTGTTGGCGAGCTCCAGGGCAAGGAGCTGCGCGGCTCCTTTGATGCCGCCCAGGGGGTTTTTGATTTCGTGCGCGATCGCGCGCGCCATCTCTTGCACGGCGTGTTGCAGCCGTTGCCGTTGTTCGGCTTCGGTGGTGAGGCGTTGGCGGTCGACGGCTTTGAGTTCGACGAGGAAACCGCCCGGTGGGTTGGGGCGGGGGCTGACGGTGAGGTCGGCGTGCCAGGGGTCGCCGTCGGGATGGGAGAGGAGGGTGTCGGTGGTGGTGTAGAACCAGCCCGAGCGGGCCGCGGCGTCGAGCGCTTGGGTGAGTCCGGGTGCGGTGCCCAGCATCGCGGTGACGGGTTGGCCGGCGAGTTGGTTGCGGCTGCGGTTGAGGAGGTGTTCGGCGGCGGCGTTGACGAAGGTGATGCGGGCGTGCGCGTCGAGAACGAGCACCGCAGTGGCCAGTTCGTCCAGGGTGGGGAGCATCCGGTCAGCGGAGGCGGTCGAGTTCACGGGTGATCGCTTCGAGGTTGCGGCGGTGGCGTTCGAGGCGTTGCCGCAGGGTGGCCTGCGCGTCGGCGGGGGCGGTGGCGAGTTCGGTTTCGAGGGTTGCGATCTGTTTCTGTTCGTTTTCGAGTTCGGTGCGGAGGATGCGGCGGCGCAGGTCGTCACGGGGGACGAGTTGCGCGGGTTCGCCGACGGGGCGGGATGTCGTTGGCGTGGTGTTTCCGGCGCGACGCGAGGGTCCCGGTTGGGCCTCGGGGAGGGTAAGGAGTTCGCACCGTTTACCGCGTGTGACGCGCATGTCGTTGGTGTAGAGGACTTCGCCATGGCCGGCGTCGCATTTCCAGAGCCGCGCCCATGCAGGCTGCGGCGCGAGGAGCGCCGCGGCGAGCGCGGCGCATCCCCAAAGTAGTGACGATGTGCTCAGAGTGTGTCGGGGTGCGATCACACGCTGTAGTAGAGCTCGAATTCGACCGGATGGGTGGTCATGCGCAGCCGCTGCACCTCTTCCATCTTGAGGTCGATGTAGGCGTCGATGAAGTCGTTGGAGAAGACGCCACCGCGGGTGAGGAATTCACGGTCTGCGTCGAGCGCTTCGAGCGCCTGGTCGAGGCTGTGGCAGACGGTGGGGATCTTCGCGTCTTCTTCCGGCGGCAGGTCGTAGAGGTTCTTGTCCGCCGGGTCGCCCGGGTGGATCTTGTTCTGCACGCCGTCGAGCCCGGCCATCAGGAGCGCCGCGAACGCCAGGTAGGGGTTCGCCGCCGGGTCGGGGAAGCGGGTTTCAATACGACGCGCTTTCGGGTTGGCGACGTAGGGGATGCGGATCGACGCCGAGCGGTTGCGCGCCGAGTAGGCGAGTTTGACCGGCGCTTCGAAGTGGGGCACCAACCGCTTGTAGGAGTTGGTGGCGGGGTTGGTGATCGCGTTCAGCGCCCGGGCGTGCTTGATGATGCCGCCGATGTAGTAGAGGGCGAATTCGGAAAGCCCGGCGTAGCCGTTGCCGGCGAAGAGGTTCTGCCCGTCTTTCCAGACCGACTGGTGGACGTGCATGCCGCTGCCGTTGTCGCCGACGATCGGTTTGGGCATGAAGGTGGCGGTTTTGCCGTATTGGTGTGCGGTGTTGTGGACGACGTATTTGAGGGTTTGCGTCCAGTCGGCACGGCGGGTGAGGGTGTTGAACTTGGTGCCGATTTCGCACTGCCCCGCGGTGGCCACTTCGTGGTGGAAGACTTCGACCGGAATGCCGATCGCTTCGAGGGTGAGCACCATCGCAGCGCGCAGGTCGTGGAGGCTGTCGACTGGCGGGACCGGGAAGTAGCCACCTTTGACGCGCGGGCGGTGTCCTTTGTTGCCGCCTTCGAATTTTTCCGCGGTTGCCCACGCCGCCTCTTCGGAGAAGATTTTGACGTAGCTGCCGGACATGTCTACGGACCATTCGACCGAGTCGAAGATGAAGAATTCGGGTTCGGGGCCGAAGTAGGCGGTGTCCCCGAGACCGGTCGATTTGAGGTAGGCTTCGGCGCGTTTCGCGATCGAGCGCGGGTCGCGGTCGTATCCTTTGCCGTCGGCGGGTTCGATCACGTCGCAGGTGAGGACCAGCGTGGTCTCTTCATAGAACGGGTCGATGTAGGCCGTGGCGGGATCCGGCAAGAGGAGCATGTCGGAGGCTTGGATCCCTTTCCAACCGGCGATCGACGAGCCGTCGAACGGTTGGCCGCGCTCGAAGATCTCTTCTTCGAATGCTGAAATGGGGAGCGTGGTGTGTTGTTCTTTGCCGCGAATGTCGGTGAAACGAAGGTCGACGAATTGAACGTCGTTTTCCGATACGAGGCGCATCACGTCTTCGGTGTTCATCGGGAATGCTCCTGAGTGGTGAAAAAGCGAGTAGCGATCTTATCAGCAAACTGCGTGCCATTTTAGGAAACGGTCGAATCACGGCGGTTGTGCACTCAAACGATGCGGTAATGCACATTTTTGGTGCATTGTTGCACGATTATGGTTCAAGGGCAAGGTACCAATGCACCGATTTGATGCATGGCATTTGCTGACGCAGGATAGCCGTGGCCTCGGCGCGCCGTTCCGGGTGTTCGACGAATGGGCGAAGGGCTTGGGGTACGGGTGCGGGAAGGAGGAGATCGAGTTCGCACCGCCCGCCGAGGTAGTGGATTTGCAGCCATTCGCTGGCGAACGCGGGAAAGCCCAGCGCGTGGCGCACCGCGGCGAGGAGTTCGGCTCGCTCCGGTACGGGGGCGTGCGCTGGGGCGTCCGGGGCTTGGTCCGGTTCGTGGTCGATGTGGATGGTGACGTCGCCGACCGTGAGCTCGTGTTCTTCGTGGAAACGGGTTTTGAGGCGCGAGATGACCTTTTCGGCAACGCGGTGTCCTTCGGAGACGGTGAGGCGCGGCGCGACTTGGACGTGCGCGTCGACGAGCGCCTGGTGCCCCATCCGCCGGGTGCGCAGTTCGTGGACGTCGACGACGCCCGGCGTGGCGCGAATCGTTTCGGCAATCGCGGAGACCTGCTCGGGTTCGAGCGCGGTGTCGACCAGTTCGGCGAGCGCACGATAGGCGAAACGCACGCCCATCGACGCGATGAGGAAACCGACGATCGCGGCGGCGATCGGTTCGAGCGCCGGGGCGCCGAGCAGGCTCGCGCCGATGCCGACGGCGACGACGAACGACGACGCGGCGTCCGAGCGGGCGTGCCATGCGGCCGCGACGAGCACGGGTGCGTTGAGTTTTTGGCCCCGGTGTTTGAGCCAATGGTAGAGTCCCTCTTTGCTGGCAAGGACAAGCAACGCGACGATGAGCGCGGGGTAGGTGACGGGTGGGAGCGGTTCGGTGGCTTGCAGGCGGTTGGCAGCGGCCCAGACGAAACCGCCGCCGACAGCGACGAGAACGATGCCTAGCGAGAGGCTGGCGAGCGTCTCCAGCCGGCCGTGACCGTAAGGGTGATCGGCGTCGGGCGGTGCGCCCGCGCGGCGACTTGCCCAGGCGATCAGCGCGTCGGTGGTGAGGTCGGCGAGGGTATGGAACGCGTCGGCAACCAAGCTGAAGGCGTTGGCCAGAAGCCCGACGACGATCTGTATGAGTGCCAGCGCGGCGTTCGTCGCCATCGCGGTGATGCTGGCGCGCGCGACCTGCTGGTTGCGAAGGTGCGTCTGGGTGGCGGAGGGTGTCGTACGCTTTTCTGGGGGCGAACGTTTTTCCCTTGGCGCGGTCTCTTTTTCGGGAGCAGGATTCGGGGGTATGATCGGGTGCGGCACGTCTGGAGGCATCGATGAGCGAACTGCATGACATTTTAGCAGCGGCGGGGCGGCGGCGTACGGAATTGGGGTTGCCCTACGCCGGGGCATTGACGCCGCCCGAGGCGTACGCCGTTTGGCGTGGGATTCCCGGCGCGGTACTCGTCGATTGCCGGACGCGCGCCGAATGGGATTGGGTGGGACGCGTGCCCGGCGCAGTGGAGATCGAGTGGGTGACCTACCCGGAGATGACGCTGAACCCCCATTTTTTGACCCAATTGCGCCGACAGGTCGACCCGGAGGCGGTGGTGCTCTTTTTGTGCCGCTCTGGGGCGCGGTCGCACCATGCGGCGAGCGCTGCGGCGGCGGCCGGGTATGCAAGCGCTTATAATATTTTGGAAGGTTTCGAAGGCGACAAAGATGCCGAAGGCCACCGCGGCACCGTGGGTGGGTGGAAATTCCACGGGCTGCCCTGGCTTTCGCCGTAAGCAGTGAGGATTTTGCGATGAGTGCATTCGATCAGGCGCTGGCCGAGGTTGCTGAGCCGCAAAAGAGCGCGGGTGAAGCGATTCCGTTTGCGGAATTCGCCGGATTGAGCGACGAGGCGTGTCAGGAGCGGATCGTCGCGGCCCGCACGAAGCTGGGAAGTGAGGCTGTGATCCTTTGTCACCACTACCAGCGGGCCGATGTTTATCGGCACGCCGACCTCACCGGCGATTCGTTGAAATTGGCGCGTCTGGCAGCGCAGACCGATGCGCGGTATATCGTCTTTTGTGGCGTCCATTTCATGGCCGAAGTGGCCGATATTTTGAGTAAGCCCCAGCAGGTGGCGATTCTGCCCGACCTTTCTGCCGGTTGCTCGATGGCCGATATGGCCGACCTGCCCAAGGTGACCCGCGCGTGGCGCGAATTGGGCGAGGTGTTGGGCGACGACCCGGAACAGACCTACACACCGGTGACCTATATCAATTCCGCGGCCGACCTGAAGGCGTTTTGTGGGCAACATGGCGGGATCGTGTGCACCTCGACCAACGCGCCGCAGATCGTCGATTGGGCGCTCAAGGAGCGGCCGAAGCTCCTCTTCTTCCCGGATCAGCATCTGGGGCGATGGACGGGTTATAAGCGCGGGATTGCGCTCGAGAAGATGAAGGTGTGGGATCCCGATCTGCCCTATGGGGGGCTGACCCCAGAGGCGATTCGCGATGCCGAGATTCTGCTGTGGAAAGGACACTGTTCGGTGCATCAGATGTTTACGCCGCAGCAGATCGACCGCTGGAAAGCGAAGTACCCCGATGGCTTCGTGATTGCGCACCCGGAGTGTTCGCTCGAGGTCTGCTTGAAGTCCGACTATGTCGGGAGCACCGAATTCATTCAGAAGACGATCCGCGAAGCACCGCGGGGCACGAAGTGGCTGGTGGGGACCGAGCTCAACCTGGTGAGCCGCCTGGCCGAGGAGATGGCGGCTGAAGAGAAGGTGGTCCATTTCATGGGCGGGGTGGTGTGCATGTGTTCGACGATGCAGCGCATCGACCCGCAGCATCTGGCGTGGACGTTGGCGAATCTGGCCAACGGGGTCGTGGTGAACCGCATCCAGGTACCGGAGTCCGTGGCGCACTGGGCACGGGTGGCGCTGGATCGGATGCTGGCGGTCGGTTGAGGTTGCCGAACGCGGTGACGCCACCAACCGTTTCGGTTCTGACCTACAACATCCACAAGGGGTGGGCGCCGTGGCGCACGCGGGTGACGATTGCGGCGATGCGCGAGGCGTTGCGCGCCGTGGCACCCGACTTCGTGTTGTTGCAGGAGGTGCGCGGGGCGCTCTTCGATCCCGAGCGGGCTGCGCGCGAGCACGTGCCGCAACACCGCTATTTGGCGGAAGGGGCGTGGCCGTATGTGGCGTACGGGGCAAACCGCTTCACCGTGGCGGGGCACCATGGCAATGCGGTGCTTTCGCGTTTTCCGATCGTGGCGCAGCGTAACCACGATCTCTCGGCTGCGCCGCGGTGGGAGTCGCGTGGGGCGCTCGAAGTGGTGGTGGCAATGGGCGCGCAGCGCGTGCATCTCTTTTCCCTTCACTTGGGGTTGCGACACCGTTGGCGCAAATGGCAGTTGGCGCGGCTGCGCGAGCTGGTGGCCGCTGTGCCGGAGGGGCGGCCGGTGATCGTCGGTGGCGATTTCAACGATTGGGAGCGTGCCGCGTGCTTGCGTTTCGCGGCGCCGTTGGGGTTGCAGCGGGTGGATGCGGGGTTGAAGCGGCCGTTACGCACCTATCCGGCGCGTGGGTGGCGGTTTGGCCGCCTCGACCGGCTTTATGTGCGTGGGTTCGCCGTACTCGATGCGCAGGTGTTGCGACGCGCGCCGTGGTCGCGGCTCTCCGACCATCTGCCGCTGTTGGCGCGGCTGGCGTGGGTGACGTAGGCGGTTGGTTGTGACGATCGCGCCGTTTCGTTCCGGGCACCAGGTAACGCTGCTGGAAAATGGGGCGGCGTTCTTCCCGGCGCTCATCGCGGCGATCGACCGCGCGCAGGTCGAGTTCTGGCTGGAAACCTATATTTTCGAGGTCGACGAGGTCGGTTCCGCAGTGATCGCGGCGCTGGTGCGCGCGGCGCAGCGCGGGGTGATGGTGCGCCTTCTGGTCGACGGTTTTGGCAGTCTCGAATTCGTTCGTGACCATGCCGAGCGCTTGCGTGCTGCGGGCGTGGCGGTGCAGGTCTATCGGCCACTGGCGTCTGGCGGGCGGTGGTGGCGTCCGAACCGGATGCGGCGTTTGCACCGCAAATTGGCGTGTCGCGACGGGGTGGAGGCGTTCGTTGGCGGGATCAATATCGTTTCAGATTTTCGACGGCAACCTGAGCCAAACCCCCGCTATCCGCGTTGGGATTTCGCCGTGCGGTTGGTAGGGCCAGTGGCTGCGGAGGTGCGCGCTGCGATGGCGCGGTTGTGGCGGCTGGTGGCGTGGGCGTCGCGGCGGGGGCGGGTGGTGGTGCCGCGCGATCCGCCGTTTGCGTTAGCTCAAGCGGGGCCGCATCGCGCGGCGTTGGTGTTGCGCGATTCGTTTCGCCACCGGCATGCGATCGAGCAGAGCTATCTCAACGCGTTGGCGACCGCGCAGCAGGAGGTGTGGATCGTCTGTGCCTACTTTTTCCCAGGGCGGCGCTTTCGCCGTGCGCTGGAGGCGTGCGCGCAACGGGGGGTGCGGGTGCGTTTGGTGTTGCAAGGTCTTTCGGATCATCCCATCCTGCACTACGCCACCCGGTCGCTCTATCCGTGGTTGCTGGAAAATGGGATCGCGCTTTACGAATACACCCGCGCGATGATGCACGCGAAGGTGGCGGTGGTCGATGACCGGTACGCGACGGTGGGGTCGAGCAATATCGATCCGTTCAGCCTGTTTCTGGCGCGCGAGGCGAACGCGTGGGTGGACGATCCGGCGTTGGCTGAGGAGCTGCGGCAGCGCATCACGCAGGCGGTGGCGGAAGGGGCCGAGGCGCTGACGCTGGAGCGGGTGCGGCGGCTGCCGTGGTATCAGCGGATGGCGAGCTGGGTGGTGCTCTGGGGGGTGCGGCTGGCGATCGGCTGGGCGGGCATTCGTCGCGAGATGGAGGGGTGATTGGGTTACAATCGTTGCGTCTCGTCGCAGAAGGGAAGGGTTATGTTTTCGCTCACTGGTTCGATCGTGGCAATCGTCACGCCGATGTTGCCTGATGGGGCGATCGATTGGACCCGCTTCGATGCGCTGATCGATTGGCACATCGCGGAAGGGACCGATGGGATCGTGGTGGTGGGGACGACTGGGGAGTCGCCCACCGTGTCGTTCGATGAGCACGTGCAGTTGATCGAACGGGCGGTGAAGCATGCGGCAGGCCGGATTCCGATCATCGCGGGCACGGGCGCGAACAGCACCGAGGAGGCGATCTTTCTGGCGCGTGCGGCGAAACGTGCCGGGGCGGATGCCCACCTTTCGGTGGTGCCTTATTACAACAAGCCGACCCAAGAGGGGCTATACCGCCATTTTCGCGCGATTGCCGAAGCGGTGGATCTGCCGCTCATTCTCTACAACGTGCCGGGGCGGACGGTGGCGGATCTCAGCAACGACACCGTGGTGCGTCTGGCCGAGATTCCCAATATCGTCGGGATCAAGGATGCGACGGGGAGTATCGACCGCGCGTACGATCTCTTCGAGCGGGTGCCGGACGGGTTCCTCTGTTACACCGGCGATGACCTGACTGCGTTGCCGTTCCTGCTTTTGGGCGGCAAAGGGGTGATTTCGGTCACGGCGAACGTGGCGCCGCGCGCGATGCACGAGATGTGCGTGGCGGCAATGAGCGGCAACGTGGCCGAGGCGGTGGCGATCAACCAGAAGCTCTTGGGGCTGCATCGGGCGCTTTTCTGTGAGGCGAACCCGATTCCGGTGAAGTGGGCGTTGGCGCAGATGGGGCGAATCGCCGACGGGATTCGGCTGCCTTTGACGCCTTTGAGCAGCAGCAATCAGGAGCGGGTGCGCGCGGCGTTGGCGCGTGCGGGTATCGCGGTAGGCGCGTGAGTTTGGTTGGAAAGGAAGCGCAAATGGCGCAACAGGTGGTGGCGAGTGGGACGTGCGGCGTGAGCGCGGCGAAAACGGTAGCGCAGCGTGGTGCCGGTGTGGCGACAACTGCGGCGCGGTCCGGTCAGGGGCGCGGTACCGTGCAGCGCTGGGGAGTGGGGCTCCTTGCGGGGCTGTTAGGCGCTGCGGTGAGCGGCTGTTCGTCGTTTTCGCCGAACGAGTGGCTGGAGAAAAAGAGCGAGATCGACTACAAGAGCGAAAAGCGCTTGGAGCGGCCGCTCGAGGTGCCGCCCGATCTGATCAATCCGGCGCAAGGGGAGCGCTTCCAGTTGCCGACGCGGCGTGGTGCGACGTCGCTCTTGGCGTATCAGAGCGAGCGGGTGCAGCCAGGGAGCGCGGCGGCAGCGGCGGCATCTGGGGTGTTGCCGGAGCAGCCGGGGATGCGCATCGAGCGGGCTGGCGATACCCGCTGGTTGGTGGTGCAGGCTGCACCCGATCAGTTGTGGCTGAAATTGAAGGACTTTTGGCAGCAGCTTGGGTTCACGTTGGCGGTGGAACGCCCCGATTTGGGGGTGATCGAGACCGATTGGGCCGAGAATCGGGCGAAGATTCAAGACGACATCATCCGCCGCACCCTTGGCAAGGTGTTCGATTCGCTCTATTCCACCGGTGAGCGGGACAAATTCCGTACCCGGATCGAGCCGGGGAAAAATCCGGGCGAGGTCGAGGTCTATATCTCGCACCGCGGGATGGTCGAGGTCTACGATTCGGCGCAGAAGGATCACACGGTGTGGCAGCCGCGTCCGGCGGATCCGGAGCTCGAGGCGGAGATGTTGCGTCGATTGATGGTTTTCCTTGGGGCGCAGGAAGAGGCGGCGAAACAGATGGTAGCTGGTGCGGTTTCGCAAGAGCGCGCGCTGCTCCATCTCGATGGTCAGCGGGCGGAACTCGAGCTGCGTGATGGCTTCGACCGGGCGTGGCGGCGCGTGGGGTTGGCGCTCGACCGGCTGGGCTTTTCGGTGCTGGAGCGCGATCGCCGCGCGGGTACCTACCTTGTGCGCTACGACGATCCGGCGGTGGTGGCCGAGGAGGAGCGCAAGAGCTTCTGGTCGCGGCTGGCGTTTTGGCGTGACGACAAGAGGCCGAAACTCAACAGCGAATACCGGGTGCGCGTAGTGGGCGCGGGCGAGCAGAGCCGCGTGGTGGTGCTCGACGAGTCAGGCAATGCGGTGAACGACGCCACCGCGAAGCAGATCTTGGAAATGCTCTACGAAGAGCTGCGTTGATGGGTAAAGCGCGTTCGTCTGCGACCGCGCCGGTCGAGCGCGCGGCGGTGGCGTCGCTTGACCTCGAGGGGCGGGGGGTCGCGCACGTCGATGGCAAGGCGGTTTTCATCAGCGGGGCGTTGCCCGGGGAGGTGGTGCGTTTCGTCCGTACCCGTGAACGGGCCAGTTACGCGCAAGGCGAATTGGTTGCGGTGGAGCGGGCTTCGTGTTGGCGGGTGACGCCGCGCTGCCCCCATTTCGGGGTGTGTGGCGGGTGCGCGATGCAGCATTTCGATGCCTCCGCGCAGGTGGCTGCGAAACAGCGGGTGCTCGAAGACACGCTTTGGCATATTGCGCGGGTGCGGCCAGCGCAGGTGTTGCCGCCGCTTTACGGGCCGTACTGGGGGTATCGCCATCGGGCGCGCATCGGCGCACGACTGGTGCCGAAGAAGGGGGGGGTGCTTGTCGGTTTCCGTGAACGGAATTCGAGTCATATCGCCGATATGCGCTCCTGCCACGTGTTGCCGCAACGCGTCTCGGTGCTGTTGCCCGAGCTGCGGCGGTTGATCGGTGGGTTGTCGTGTCCTGATCGGATTCCGCAGATCGAGTTCGCAGCAGGCGACGATGGGACGATCGTACTGGTCTTTCGCCATCTGGTGCCCTTGACGGCGCAAGATGAAGCGATGTTGGCCGCGTTTGGCCGCACCCATGAGGTGGCGGTCTGGGTGCAACCGGGTGGGCCGCAGACGATGGCGCCGCTCACCGCCGCGGATGACCGGACGTTGGCATATCGCCACCCGGAATTCGACGTCACGCTGACCTTTTTGCCGAGCGACTTCACCCAGGTGAATCCGCAGATCAACCGGGCGTTGGTACGGCGGGCTGTGCAGTGGTTGGCGCCGCAGGCTGGAGAGCGCGTGGCCGATTGGTTCAGCGGTTTGGGCAATTTCACGCTGCCGATCGCGCGTTCGGGCGCGACCGTGGTCGGGGTGGAAGGTTCCGAAACGATGACGCAACGCGCTGCGGCGCTAGCGGACGCGCATGGGTTGGGCGGCAATACGGCATTTTATAGTGCGAACCTCTTCGAGATGACCGAAGCGGCGCTCGCGGGGTTCGGTCGCTTCGATAAATGGCTGCTCGATCCACCACGCGATGGCGCGGCGGCGTTGGTGAAGGCGATCACCCCTGAGGTGGCGCCCACCCGCATCGTCTATGTCTCCTGCCATCCGGGGACGTTGGCGCGCGACACGGCGATCTTGGTGCACGAAAAAGGCTATCGTCTTGTGGCAGCGGGGATTGCGAACATGTTCCCGCACACGGGGCATGTGGAGTCGATGGCGGTTTTCGAGCGTGCGTAAGGGGTGTGCATCTCGGGCGCCGGTCGTTGGAAGTGGCGGGCGGCGGTAGATTCTGCTCTGGTTAAACCGCTCTATGAGTCGGCGCTGGGTGCGGCACCTTGATCCCAAACGCGGTGAAAGCGTTGCAGGCGCGGACGGTAGGTGCCGACTTCGAGCCGCACGCTGATGCCGGGCGCGGCAAGGGTTTCGGAGAGCATCGAGACCGAATCACTGGTGATCGCGCGTTGGACGGTGAGCGCGAGGATCGCGAGGTAGGGGTTTTCCCCTTCGCCGGTAAAGGGGGGTGGACTCCCAGGGCAAATTGCGGCCAGGGACTGAGCAAGCCACGCTCGGGTAGCAGCGGGGGTGCGCCGGGCGGTGGTGGCAAAGAGCGTGGCGCCTGCTGCTCGTGCCTGTTCCAGCCAGGCTCGAATCGCTGTTCGCGCCAGCGCTTCGTCCCATTGGACCGAGCGGCTGGGGCCGCCAACGATCAGTCCCCACCACGGTTTGGGGTAGGGCGCCCATTTCGGTTGCCAAATGGCCGCAGCGTGTGCGAGCCGTTCCGGGGTGATGCGGTGTAGCGCAAAGGGGGTGGGGACGACGTTCGCGCCGCGGATCGGGTCGTGGGCGGGGGCGACGATGAGGTCGAACTGAGCGCAGAGCGTGCGCGGGTCTTGGACGTAGATGACTTTGGGCCGGGTGGGCGCGGCGCGTTTGAGCCACAGGACAGGTGCGATCACGCGACGGCCGCACGCGACGATGAGCCGGGGTGGCGCAGGGGTGTCTGTTTGCGGCCACGCGTGGAGCGCGGGTAAGTCGAGCGCGTGCGGCGAGGCGCACTCTGCTTGTTGCGGTGGGCCTTCCAGGTAGCGGCACAAGGTTTGCCAAGCGGTGGCATATGGCGTGGTGTCGCGGCGGCGCGGGAGCGCGTGGCGGAGCAGCCAGGTGAGCAGCAGCGCGCAGGCAGGCCAGCGGCGCCAGGGCGGCGCCAAAGGCCACACCCATTCGGTATAGGGGGTATCGAGCGCTTCAGCAAGGCCAAGCGCCTGCGCCCGCATGCCCGCTTCGCCGCTGGTTACGACCCAGAGCGGTGTGTGCCCGCGAAACGGGGTGAGCGCCGCGAGGAGTTTTGGATCCGCGGTAGCGCGGTAGCCCTGCCATTGGGGGGCTGCAGGGATGAGCGTCATGGGTTGGACAACGTCAGCCGCCGCGGTTGGGGAAGAGCCGCCAAAGCAGGAGGAGGATCGCCCCCATTTGGCTGAGCCAGAAGAGAAAGCTCCATTTGATGAGCGATGCCTTGCTTTCGGCAATCGCGGTCAGGGTTTCGCTGCGGGTGCGTTCGGAAGCTTGAACGATTTCGAGGCGAACTTGCTCGATCTCTTTGGTGAGTTTGAGCTCGGTGGCTTTGAGTTCGGAGCGGACTTGCTCGACTTCGAGCCGAACCTGCTCGATTTCTTTGGTGAGTTTGAGTCGAACCTGCTCGATTTCTTTGGTTAGGTTGAGTCGAACCTGCTCGATTTCTTTGGTGAGCTTGAGTTCGGTAGCTTTGAGTTCGGAGCGGATTTGCTCGACTTCGAGGCGAACGTCTTCGATTTCCTTGGTGAGTTTGAGCTTGGTGGCTTTGAGTTCGGAGCGGACTTGCTCGACTTCGAGCCGAACCTGCTCGATCTCTTTGGTGAGTTTGAGTTCGGTTTCTGAGAGGTGGCGGGTGGTCACCAGGTAGTCGAGGTGGGGGTAGCGGTTTTCGAGCGCTTCGAACGCTTCCGCAATGATGCGGGCGCGGGCGGTTTCGTCGGGTGCCAGACGCAGTTTTTCGTAGAGGTCGATTACGGAGATCATCGCGGTAACGGTGTGCGGGAGGCTGTGACGCCAATTATAGCCACTCTGGGGAAAAGTAGTGACGTCACACTGGGGAAAAGTGGTGCAGTGCCGCGAAAGGGTGCGGTGCGTGAGCGGAAGAACGCGGCGGGTTGCTAGGTGGAAGCGGTGCGCGTGGCGTTCGGGGCAGTTGCGGCCAGGAGCTGCGCGTAGCGGGAGCGGTTTTGCGAGAGCGTTGCGTGGGTTCCGGTTTCGACGACGCGGCCCGCTTCCAGAACGACGATGGTGTCGGCGCGTTCGATGGTCGAGAGGCGGTGGGCGATGACCAGGAGGGTGGTGTGGTGGCGCAGTTGCTCTAGCGCTTCGTGCACCGCGGCTTCCGTTTCGCTGTCGAGCGCCGAGGTAGCTTCGTCCAAAATGAGGAGTGGGGCGCGTTTGAGGAAGGCGCGCGCCAGCGCGATCCGTTGGCGCTGGCCGCCCGAGAGCTGTGCGCCATTTTCTCCGATCGGGGTATCGATGCCGTGCGGCAGTGGTGCGACGAATTCCCAGGCGTGCGCGGCTTTGAGCGCAGCGATGATCGCGTCGCGGGGCACCGGTTCGTTACCGACGCCGAGCGCGACGTTTTCCGCGATGGTCCCAGCGAGCAGGACCGGGGCTTGCGGGACGTAGGCGATCTGGCGGCGCAGCGCCGCACGTTGCCATTCGGGAAGCGGTACGCCGTTGAAGGTGATCGTTCCGGAAGTGGGGTCGGCAAAGCGTAGCAGCAGTTGGACGAGGGTCGATTTTCCGCTTCCAGAGCGTCCGATGAGCGCGGTGAACTGGTTGGGACGGAGTTCGAACGTGATCGTTTCCAGGGCGAGCGTGGCGGCGTTGGGATAGCGATAGGAGACGTGGTCGAACGCGACGTGGGCGCCGCGACGAGGTGTGGCGTCGAGAAGTGTTGCGGCAGCTACGGGGGGTGTGGACGCGTTGGGTGTGTGCCGGTCGAGAACCGGGGCTGGGGCGAGCGCGTCGGCAGCAGCGCTGGGGGCGCGCGGGTCGGCGGCGAAGGTGGGGGGAGGGGAAACCGTTGATGCGGCTGCGGGTGGTGGCGCTGAATGGGGCGGCGCGTAGTGGCCCGTTTCGGGTTCGGGCGGGGTGTCGAGGAGCTGGAACGCGCTTTCGGCGCCCGCCAGGCCGCGTGCGAAGCGGCTGCCGACTTCCGAAAGTTGCCGCAACGGTTTGGGCAGGAGTCCCGCTGCCGAGACGTACGCGACCAGTTCGCCGACGGTGGCGTCGCCGCGCAGTTGCAGGACGAGCCAGAGCACGACGCCCATCGCGGTGAAGGTGAGGAGCTGGGTGAACGCGGTTTGCCGAGCGGCGATGCGCGCGAGACGCTGTTGTCGCGCCTCTTCGGCGTCGTTCGCGGCAGCGAACCGTTCTTGGATGCGGGTTTCTGCGCCGAACGCGAGCAGGTCGGAGATTGCGCGCACCGTTTCGGTGGCAAGCCCGGTGAGTTCGCCAACGGCTTCTTGCAGTGCCCGTGCCGCTTGGCGCAGCCGTTTTTGGGTGTGGCGTACCACGAGCGCGATGAGCGGCAGGACGATGAGGAGCGCAAGCGTCAACCGCCAGTTCGACCACAGGAGGTAAAGGAGGAGCGCGAGCACGGTGAGTCCTTCGCGGACCAATACGCGCACCGCGTCGGTGACCGCGGTGGTGGTCATCGTGACGTCGTGGGTGAGGCGCGAGATGGTTCGGCCGCTGTCGTGGTCGCGAAAGTAGGCGATGGGAAGCGTCAGGAGATGGGCGAAGAGGTCGCGGCGCAGGTCATGGACGACGCCCGCAGCGACCTTCGCCA
This sequence comes from Hydrogenophilus hirschii, assembly GCF_054656675.1. NCBI lineage: Bacteria > Pseudomonadati > Pseudomonadota > Hydrogenophilia > Hydrogenophilales > Hydrogenophilaceae > Hydrogenophilus > Hydrogenophilus hirschii. The sequence goes on along the minus strand of NZ_BAAHXQ010000003.1, from coordinate 11,056 downwards.
TGCCGTATTGGCCCAAGAAGGTGCCGATTCCTTGCCACAGCGCGACGGCAACGAGAATGAGGGGAATCCACGGCAGCAGGTTGACGCTTTCACCCCAAGGCAGGGTGACGCGCGCGAGTTGCGGGTCGGTAAGCCCGTCGACGAAGTATTTGAGGGCAACCGCAAGCATCGGCTGACCGCTGGCAAAGAGCAGGAAGCCGACGAGGGCGATCGCCCACGCACCGTAGTAGGGGCGGACGTAGCGCCACAAGCGGCGGTAGAGGGCGAGGTCGCGATCGGGGACGGCGTTCAATGGGCTTCGTCCCAGTTGGCGCCGATGCTGACGTCGACGACGAGCGGTACGGCGAGCGGTTCGATCGCAAACGCTGCCGCGTGGCGGTCGGCAACGCCTTCCATCTGTGTTTTGACGAGGTGCGCGACCGCCGCGCATTCGGCTTCCGGCGCTTCGACGAGGAGTTCGTCGTGCACTTGCAGGACGATGCGCGCGTGGGGGTGGCGTTCAGCGAGCGCTGCGGCGAGGTCGATCATCGCGAGTTTGATGAGGTCCGCCGCGGTGCCTTGCATCGGGGCGTTGATCGCGGCGCGTTCGTCGGCGGCGCGCACACCGGCGTTGCGGGAATGGATGTTGCGCAGCCACAGTCGGCGGCCGAAGAGGGTTTCGACGTAGCCTTGCTGTCGCGCCTGTTCGCGGGCGCGTTCCATGTAGCGGTGCACGCCGGGGTAGCGGGCGAAGTATTGCGCGATGTAGGCTTCGGCCGCTTTTTTCGAGAGACCGAGCGAGCGCGCAAGTCCTGGGGCGCCCATGCCGTAGATGAGTCCGAAGTTGATGGTTTTCGCCAGGCGCCGTTCGTCGGCGGTGACCGCTTCCGGCGGTTTGCCGCGGAGTTCGGCGGCGGTGTGGCGGTGGATGTCTTCGCCGTGGCGAAACGCAGCGATCAGCGTTTCGTCGCCGGAGAGGTGGGCCATGATACGCAGTTCGATTTGCGAGTAGTCGGCGGAAAGGAGCCGGTAGCCCGGTTCGGCGACGAAGGCGCGGCGAATGGCGCGCCCTTCGTCGGTGCGTACGGGGATGTTCTGCAGGTTGGGTTCCGAAGAGGAGAGTCGCCCGGTGACGACCGCCGCTTGTGAGAAGGTGGTATGGACGCGGCCGGTCTTGGGGTCGACCATGCGCGGGAGTTTGTCGAGGTAGGTGTTCTTGAGTTTTGCCAGCCGCCGGTGTTCAAGGAGTGTGGCGATGAGCTGATATTCCCGCGTGCTGGGGTCGAGCCGTTCGGCTAAGAGCGCAAGCGCCTCTTCGCTGGTGCTCGCCTGGCCGGTCGCGGTCTTTTTCGGGGGTTTGAGGCCAAGTTCCGAGAAGAGGAGTTCGCCAACCTGTTTGGGGGAGGCAAGGTTGAAGGGGCGGCCCGCGAGTTTCGCGGCGCGGGTTTCGCATTCCGCGATTTCGGCGGCGAACCGTTCCGATTGGGCGGCCAACTGCGCGGTGTCGATTTTGACGCCCGCCGCTTCGATGGCGGTGAGCACTGGGACGAGCGGTCGTTCGATCCGGGTATAGACTCGGTTGCGCTTGGCGTCGGCTTCGAGTTGCGGGCGCAGGTGGTGGTAGAGCCGCCAGGTGAGGTCGGCGTCTTCGGCTGCGTAACGGGTGGCGACGGGGAGTTCGACGTCGGCAAACGAGATCGCTTGTTTGCCTTTGCCGCAGACCGCTTGGTAGGTGAGGGGACGAAGGTGGAGTTCGCGTTCGGCAAGACGGTCGAGGTCGTGTTCGCGGTCGCTGGCGAGCACGTAATCGATGAGCATCGTGTCGTCCGGTGTTCCGGCAACCGGCATGCCGTGGGCGGCCAGAACGTGGAGGTCGAATTTGGCGTTTTGCGCGACTTTGGGCGCCAATGCGTTGGCAAACCACGGGGCGAGCGCGGCGCGAACCGCATCGCGCGGCAGTTGTTCGGTCGCTTCCAGGCTGCGGTGCGCAAGCGGGAGGTAGCAGGCGTCTCCTTCGGCAAAGGCGAACGAGATGCCGACCAACGCGGCGTTGCGGGCGTCGAGGCTGGTGGTTTCGGTGTCGAACGCAACGACCGCTTGGGACGCGGCGGCGGCCTGTAGCCGGTGAGCGAGGGCGTCGAGCGCTTCTGGGGTGGTGATGGTGCGGTAGCGGGCGCGGCGCGCTTCGGCGGCATCAGATGGTTCGAGTGCCGGTTCCGGCAGGTGGTGGGCGGTCTCCTGGTGAAGGGTGCCGTGCGCCGCGCTGGTTTCACGGGGAACCGCGTCAGCAGCGGTGGCGTCGGGGTTGGTTGAGGGGTGGGCGGAGGTTTCGCTGCCGGAAGGGGCAGGGTTGGTATCGGAAGGGTTGGGCGCGGCGCCAAGGTGCGCTTCGAACTGTTTGGCGAGGGTGCGGAATTCGAGACGTTCGAACCAACGGCTGAGGGCGGGCCAGTCGACGGGGCGGGTGGCGAGGTCGTCGAGGGTGAAGGGCAGCGTGAGATCGCGTTTGACGGTGGTGAGTTCGCGTGCTTTGGGGAGCCATTCGCGCGCGGCACGGAGGTTTTCACCCACCTTGCCGCCGATTTCGTCCGCATGGGCGATGAGTTCGTCGAGCGTGGCGTATTGGTTGAGCCATTTCGCAGCGGTTTTGGGGCCACAGCCTGCGACGCCGGGGATGTTGTCGACGCTGTCACCGACAAGCGCGAGGTAGTCGGGGATTTGTGCTGGCGTGACACCGAATTTGGCGACGACGCCTGCTTGGTCGAGCGTTTCGTTGCGCATGGTGTCGACCCAGAGGACACCGGGAACAACGAGCTGGGTAAGGTCTTTGTCGCCGGTGGCGATCACGACTTCCCACCCGCGGGCACGCGCTTGCGTGGTGAGGGTGGCGATGACGTCGTCGGCCTCGACACCTGGCTCGACGATCAGTGGCCAACCCATGAGGGGGACGAGTTGGTGGAGCGTTTCGATCTGGGCTGCGAGCGCTTCCGGCATCGGCGGGCGGTGGGCTTTGTATTCGGCAAAGAGTTCGTCGCGGAACGTGGGCCCGGGTGCGTCGAAAACGCACGCGCGGTATTCGGCAGGGAAGCGGGCTTCGAGCTTGGTGAGCATGGTGACGACGCCGCGGATCGCGCCCGTGGGTTCGCCTTGGGCGGTGCGCAGGTCGGGCAGCGCGTGGAAGGCACGGTAGAGGAAGCTGCTGCCGTCGACGAGTACGAGCCGGGTCATGAGTCTTCTCGCGTCACTCTCTTTTTGCTGGCCGTTAGGGTAGCATAGCGGTTGTCGAAGAGGAGTGATGCGGACGATGTCGCTGCGAGACAAGGTGCCTGTCGGGGTCGATGATCCCAAAGATATCATGGAGAATGGCCGCGAGGCGTGGCGGTTGTTGGGGATTTTGTCCGAATTCGTCGAAGGGGCCGAGCGCCTCTCGCCGATTCGCCCGGCAGTTTCGATGTTCGGCAGCGCACGGTTGGCGCCGGAGCATCCTTATTATCAGTTGGCCGAACGTATCGCACGCAAACTCTCCGATGCGGGATTTGCGGTGATTTCCGGCGGTGGGCCGGGGATCATGGAAGCGGCGAACAAGGGGGCCTTTTTCGGTCGCAGCCCGTCGGTTGGGCTCAATATCCAGTTGCCGCACGAACAGCACGCCAATCCTTATCAGGATGTTTCGCAAACGTTCCGCCATTTCTTTGCGCGCAAGTACATGTTCGTGCGTTTTGCGTCGGCGTACGTGGTGATGCCCGGGGGGTTTGGGACGCTCGACGAGCTCCTGGAGGTGATGACGTTGATCCAGACCGGGAAGAGCCGCCGGATTCCGGTGATTTTGGTGCATCGCCCGTTCTGGCAAGGTTTTTTGGATTGGCTCGAAGCGAAGCTCGCGGGAGAGGGGATGATCGACCCGGACGATCTGCTGATTGCGCAAGTGATCGATGATCCCGATGCGATCGTCGCGGCGATTTTCAAACATTACGAGACCCGTGGCTTCGAACCGTTGCCGCACGAGCGGCAGTTGATGTTGCAGTTGTGAGGGAGTATTGCGATGCGGACTGGGAAGGTGTTGTTGGTGGGCGCGTTGCTGGCGATCGTGGGCGCATGGCAGGGGGCTGTGGCCCAAATGGCGCAGGGTGGACAGCAAAGCGAGCGCGGAGCCGAGCGCGACGTGGGGGGGCGTGACCGTGGTGAGCCGCCCGTTTTTGCCGACGCACCGCCACCGCCTGCGATCCCTGGGCCGATCACCGAAGCGGATCTGGTCGAGCCCGAGGTGGTGATTCGGCAGGAAGGGGAGAATACGGTGACCGAATACCGTGTGGGTGGTAAGGTGTATCTGATGAAGGTGGTGCCTGCACGCGGTGAGCCCTACTATTTGGTGGATAAGAGCGGGGATGGCACCTTCGAACGGCTGCCGGGCGGCGCGCATATTGCGCCACCGATGTGGGTGATCAAGCAGTGGCGGTGAGGTGGTGCGCGGTGACGGTTTCGGGTTGGGATTGCACCGTGTTGGCGCGGTGAGGTTTGCGGATTTTTTCGCCAAGTGGCAACGCGTTGTCGCTTGGTGGCGGAATGCTGGGCGTTCAGAACGACTGGCGGCGGGGCTCTTTTTTTGGGCGACGGCACTGGTGTGGGCACAGCCGCTGCCCGGTGGTCCGCGGTTGCCTTTTTTCCTTTTGCTTGGCTTTGCGATGGGCGCGTGGTGGCATGCGCGGGGTGACCTTTGGCGGCCACCCGCTGCCAAAGGGACTGCGGGGAGTCTCTTGGTCTTCGCGCTTGTGCTGGTGCTTTCCGTCATCGGTGCGCCGCAGCCGGCGATTGGGTGGAGCTATGCGCTGGGCATGAGCGGGTTTGGGGTGGCTTCCGCGGCGCTGGTTTGGGCTGCGCGCCGGTTGCCCAGACCCTCGTTCTGGTTGGGATGGGGGGTGCGTGCGGGATTTCTGTTTTTGTTGGGCGATGCGTGGCTCCAGTGGTTGGTCGGTCGAGACCTGTTCGGGGTTCCGTATCGCGCATCCTATTTCGAGGGACGGTTGCTAGGCCCATTTGCCGATACGTTGAAGTTACCGGTGCTGCTCGCGCTGCTCTTTCCGGTAGCCGTCTGGCCATGGCGCGACCGGATGCGTGTGGCGTTGCCATTGTTGCTCGCGACGGGGTGGGTGGTGTTGCTTTCGGGCGCGCGCAGTGCGTTGGTTTTGCTGATGTTGGCCGCGCTTCCGGTTGTCTGGCGGTGGCCGCGACGCGTGCGGGTGGGGCTGTTGGGTGTCGTGGTGTTGGGGGTTTTTGCGGCGGTTGTGGTTTCACCTGCTTGGCAGAAACGGATCGAAAACAGTGTAGACGGTTTCGTGGCACTACGGCAAGCAAAAGAATCCGCTGCTACCGAAGAAGGGCTCAATCGGATTCTTTCCCAGCGATGGGAGTTGTGGCGCAACGCGACGCGCATGGGGGCTGCAAACCCGTTTTTCGGTGTTGGGACAAAACAGTTCCGCTATGTGTACGCCGACTATGCCGATGAAGGGGATCTCTATCTGCATGCAGATCCCTACCATGCGCACCACCTCTACCTGGCGCTTTGGGCGGAGCTCGGCGGTGCCGGGCTTCTCTGGTTCTTTGTCATTGCGGGAAGCATGTTCGTCGCTTTTCGCAGGGCTTCTCCGGAGGCGCGGGCGCGTGCTGCGCCGTGGGCAGCGGCACTGGCGGCGTACGCGTTTCCGGTGCAATCGCAACCGGTGTTGCTCAATGTCTGGTGGTTTCCCGTGATCTGGTTGTGCTGGATCGCTTTTTGGGTGGCACTTACCGAGTCGGATCGAGCGGAGCAATCTCAACAAAACGGGCAAGGAGAGCCGCCAATTGTCTCCGAATCGTTGTTTCGTTGAAATGGCGTAGGAAGGTGGTGCGCGCTGCTTCACCCAGGCGCTGCCAGTGCGCGGGAGCCGAAGCGGCCAGTTCTGTCAAGCATCGCGCCAGAGCGTTCGGATCCGCTGCGGGAACCCAGAGAAGGCCGCTCGCGGTTTCTTGGATGACGGGTTCAGGATAGCTGGGCGCTTGTCGCGTCACCACCGGCCTGCCGCTCGCAAGCCCCTGAAAAACCTTGTTGGGAATCACCCGTTCCGCTTTGGGCGTTGCACCGAATATGCCCAGGACGAAGTGGGCTTGCGCGATTCGCTCCGGTAGCGCGTCATAAGAGATCGGGGGCACGAAGGTGAGGGTGAGTTTCGGCGGCAGCGGCGCGTCGTGGGCGAGCGCTTGGCAGCGTGCAAGCAGCGGGCCGTCACCGATCAGGGTGAGCCGAAGTGGCGGCCCCTGGTAGCACTGCGCAGCGGCGACGATCGTTTCCGGGCCGTGCAGCGGCAGGAAGCTGCCCCAAAAGAGCGCTTCGGGACCCGCTTCGGGATTTGGAGGAAGTGGGGTGGCGCGAAAGCGCGCTTCGTCGGCACCTACCCAGATGAGGTGCAATTTTTCTCGAGGAACGGCAAGGGCTTCGTGGAAAAAGTCGGCGTGCGCCGGGGTGTCGACGACAACCGCATCGGCAAGGGAAAAGCATTGTGCCTCCCAGCGGTGGAGGCGCTCAGCGCGGGCACTGCCAGGATCAAATTTTCGCCGTTCGAAAACCTGTTTGTCGTATGCTGAGATCAGCGGGTCGATGATGAGCGGAACGCACCGCGCCCGCGCCCAAGCCGCCGCTGCAGCGATGTCGCGTTGTCGAAACGCCGGTACCCAGACCAGAGACGGTTTGGGGAGGGGGCGAAGTGCAGCTTCCCACTGTCCGAGCGGACTCCAACGGGGGCGAAAGGAGACTACCTGCCAGCCCAGCTCGCCAAAGAGGCGCATGAGGAACGCGTTGCGCGCGTAGTGGGGGTCGAAGCGCCCCCACCAGAGGACCGTGGGGTTCATGGCGCTGTGGTCTGGTTTTGGTCTTGTGGATCGGTGTTCGGGAGGTCGAGGGTAGGGGGAAGGCCCAAACGGCGGCGTTCGGCGTCTTCCCACGCTTTGGCAACGCGAAGGAAGCGCTGAATCGCGTACATGTGGCTGATGAGAACGCCGGTTGCGCCGTTTGCGAATTCACGCCGCAGGAGGTACGACTTCCAAAACGCGAAAAAGGGAAGCAGAAAGAGGGTGAGAGCCGAGGGTTTCCCTTTGCGTTGGCGATATTCCGCCGCGCGCCACGTGGTGGTTTCGTTGATTTTGGCAAGGTGATGGGTGAGCGAACGAAAGGAACGGTGCCAGACGAAACCCTTGAGGTGCCCAACGGTGCCGCTGCGCACGACCACCGAATCGTGCACGGGGTGGGGTTTGAAGCCGGCGCGGCGACGGTCGTAGAGGCGGATGGGGTGGTGAAACGCGGTCCAGGGGTGGCCCATTTTTTGGGTGGGGTAGATCGGGAGGATGGGGACGGTGTAGGCGGCGTGCTCGGGTTCGCCCGCGTGAAAGTGCGTTTGGATCTCAGCGGCGAGTTCGGGACTCACGGCTTCGTCGGCGTCCAAATTGAGGATCCAATCGTTACGGCACGCGCGTTCGCCGAAGACCTTCTGCGGCCCATAACCTTCCCATTGACGAACCAGGACCTTCGCGCCGAGGGATTCGGCGACCGCAACGGTAGCGTCTTCGCTGCCGCTATCGACGACGATGACCTCATCGACCCAGTCGCGCACGCTCGCGATTGCTGCAGGCAGGCGGTCGGCTTCGTTTTTGGTGATGATGAAGACTGAGAGGGGATGTGACATACGCGCAGTGTTGATTTGCTACAATTACATTCATCCTGAATCCGTGGTCACCAAAGTCGAAACCTTTCCTGTGAGCTGTCCGGCATGAAATTTTTGCCGGACAGACCGATTCATTGTCATGCCGACCATCTTTTCGGGGGTGATGGACCCGTATTTGCCCGCAAAAGTCGGCCTTGTCGGGACGGCGTTACGTCATATTGCAGCTTTCAGGCGAAGGGCTACCTTCCACCGCAGCGGAATCCGTCCTTGGGGTGGGTTTCAGCCCGACCATCGTCATGGCGATGCCGCTCGCAACAATCGCTGCTGAAGCGCGACGAACACCTGCACATGGCCGGCAAATCCGCGGCCAAAGTCGAGAATGAGTTTTCTGGCATGTGCCACAAACTTCGCCGCCCGGTACATGATCTCCTGCAACACCGTCTTGAGCCTTCTGCGCTTGGCCGGGTGGCGAATGGGCGCAATCTCGCCGGTCAGGCCCAATTGGCCAAGGAGGCGCAGGCAGTTGTAGGCGAATGCCCCCAGATGCAGGATCACGTCGTTGGTGTCGAACTTGCCCGACGGCAACCGTTCCAGATCAAGGTCAGATTTGATCTCGGCATGGAACTGTTCGTGTGTGCCGTGATACCGGTAGTGCTCGATCACCTCCACAGCCGGCAGGGTGAGGCTCGTCCACCAGCCTTCGATCTCAATGTCCGGCACCAGCAGGTGTTGTCCCTTCTTGTCGATGGTGCGCTCGGTCACCCGCACGATCAGCCGGAAGGTGCGCTTTTGTTTCTGCCAGGCGCGCTCGACCTGGAGGTCGAGAAGTCCCACCCGCTTGCCTGGTCGGGTCACTTCAAAGGCGTTCGCTTCCTCGGCCCGCTTGACCCAGGCCGTTCTGTCCTGCTTTCTTGGGTTCCACTTCGTGACGAATTCCAATACGCGCCCATCACGCGCCCAGGCGTCGCGTTCTTCCGCTTTGGCGAACAGCAGTCGCGCGCTGTCAAAGCCGCTGTCTTCGACCATCAGGACGGGTTGATCCGCCCTGACCAAACGCTTGACCCGAGGAAACGCCCGTTCGTAGAAGTACTCGGTCTCGAGCGCCGAATGCCAGTTCCCGGCACGCAGTTCCAGTCCCATGTTCCAGCCTTCGTTGCCCAGGTAGCCCGCAATCGGGCAATAGCCATCAACGCCTTGGTAGGTGTGGCCGACGTCCTCCTTCTTGGTATCGCTGTTGTCCATGACGAAGGTGTCGATCTCGAAGCGCACGAATCCTTTGTGCGGCGTGATCGGCGCTTTTGTCCTCTCCAGCAGGCGCACCGACAGCTCGTCCGTCCGCTCCCGCAACTCGCCGGCCTTGGCGTCGAGTCGCTGGCGCATCCAGGCACTGCTCGGCACCTTCGACAGCCCCAGCGCTTCCTTGAAGAAGCGATCCTGCCGAAACGGCTCGATGGCTTCGAAGTCGCTCTTGCCCAGACTGAGCAAGCCAGTCATCGCCTTGACCAAGTCGGAGGTCTTCATGCCTTGCGATACCGGCAAGCGCGGATCGATCACGGCTTCCACCTGCGCCGCCTCGCAGCATTGCCCAATCAGCGCCAGGCCGGAGTAAGAGGTCAGATTCAGCTTCGCGGATTGACGGACTTCAAAGCGGGGCATGATCAGTTGGGTGAAGAAGGAAGATGCCGTATTCTATCAATAAATCATATGGTTGCAATTGATCGGGGACAGGTTTCCCACGGATTCAGGAGATGTACAAAGACTTGGTCAGGCCAGGTGGCTTGATCGCCTTTCATGATATTGTAGATAATCAACCGTACGAAACGAATCAGGTCCAATTTTTTTGGAAGAAATTGAAGAAAATAGCAGACGTTGTGGAGATCATCGAAAATCCAAACCAAACTGGATTTGGGATCGGTGTATTACGCGTTCCTGCAGAGGGGGCGCCAGATCTTCATTGATTGCATTTGTCCGGAAGTCCCCACGTTTTTGGGCAGCCGAGCAGCAGCCAGACGAGCTGGCTCCCGTATCCGATGAGTCGTTTGCGAATGCGGGGGACACAACCCAAAGTCACAGCGAATAGGGTCAGTTGTCCCAAGGTGTTGAGCACGACGCGCACCACTCGATTGATCGTGACGGTGGCGGCCAAGAGCGGGGGCATGGTTTTGCGATAGTAGAGGAGGCGCGAACGAAGCGCCTCGATTTGGGCCTCAGTGCGCACCGCTTGCGTCGAATGGCCTTTGCGGTGCGTGACGGATACAGCGGGATCGAGCGCGATTTTCCAGCCGTGACGGCGCATGCGGACGCACCATTCCGTTTCTTCGAAATAGAAGAAAAAATCGGGGTCCATGGGCCCAACCGCGTCGATTGCCGTGCGCCGTGCTGCGATGCAGGCACCGACGATCGTTTCGACGGGTAGGAGTCCATTGGTGTCGGGTGTCGGCGTGACCCGTTTGCGGCGTCGCAACCCGAGTTCGCTGTGCCACGTTGGCGCCGGGGCGAAGCTGCGTTGCAAGCTGCCGTCCGGCGCGACGAGTTGGGCGCCGATGAGTGCGAGCGCAGGATCTCGGACGAAATCTTCGGCAAAGCGATCGAGCGCGTTGGGTGGCAGTTGGGCGTCGTTGTTGAGAAAGAGCACGTAATCGCTGGGCATGGTGTTGAGCCCTTGATTGCAGGCACGCGCGTATCCGGCGTTGCAGCCGTTTGCGATCACAGTGACTGTAGGGAATTCGCGCGCCAAAACGATCAAAGAGTCGTCAGTGCTCCCGTTGTCGACGACCACGAGATGGTCGTCGTCGCGCATCGCGGCCAGCGCGGCGGTGACGGTTTCGCGCAACAACGCTGCTCCGTTCCGGTGAACGACGACGATGAGAAAGCGTTTCACAGACACGGTACCGACCAATCGCCCTGGGACGTTATGGCGATTCTACCCGCTCTGCCAACCGCCGATACAGGGCGAGCGTTTCGTGCTGCATCGCGGCGAGCGTGAAGCGTTCCGGGAGCGGTTGGGTCACCGGTGGCAGCGTACCGTCGAGCGCGGCGCGGATCTGGCGGGCAAGCGCGGTTTGGTCGCCCACGGCAACCGACCCTTCGGGGTAGATCGCCGCGAGTTGCTCGGCAACGCCGCCGTGATGGTAGCCGATGACGCGCGTACCCAGGGCCAGCGCTTCCAGAGTGGTGCGCCCAAACGCTTCGGGGTCGGTGGAAAGCGAGAGGACGACGGTGGAGGCGGCCAGGATGTTTTTGAGATCGGGGCGGTCGCCGGTGAGGGTGACGTGGTTTTCCAAACCGTGCGCGCGGATGGTTTGTTGCAGCTCGGCGACATAGTCGCGCCGCCGTGCGTCGTAGCCGCCCACGAGCAGCGCGTGCGCGTCCGGGTGGCGGGCGAT
>NZ_BAAHXQ010000002.1:0-374328 GCF_054656675.1 Hydrogenophilus hirschii | reverse complement strand
GATCTACCTCGTCAGCGGCGAACACTTTGGTCGACCCGGTTTCGGGGCGGAAACTCTACCCGATCGACGGGGCGATCGCTTTTCCCGATTACCACAAGCAGGAGACCGCTGACATTCCGATCCGAAACGTCGCGATGCCATCGCATTACATCGTTCCGCTTCGGGTCAATCCTCGCTTCACTGCACGACCGATCGTCGATATCGGTGCCCGGGTACGGAAAGGGGAAAAAATCGGTGAACCCGAAGGGAAATTTGGCGTCGCAGTGCACGCGCCGACCTCAGGTGTGATTCGCGATCTGGGGCATTACCCGATGACCCATGTCTCAGGGTTGCCCGCGCTGGCGTACTTCATCGAGCCCGACGGCAAAGATGAGGCGATCGAACCCACACCGTATCGGGGCGCTTGCGACGACACGGATCGCATTCGCGACTTCCTCCAACAGATGGGGCTAGCAGGATTGGGCGGCGCAGCGTTCCCTTCACACGCCAAAGTGGCGTCGAGCCCGGTAAAAACCCTCATCATCAACGGAGCCGAATGTGAGCCCTGGATCACGTGTGACGACCGGCTGATGCGCGAACATGCAGCCGAAATCGTCGCAGGCGCGTGCGACCTGGCCGCTGCCGTTCACGCCCAAGAGGTTTTGATCGGTATCGAAGACAACAAGCCCCAAGCCATTGCGGCGATGCAAGCCGCCGCGGCCAACCATGGCACGGTCACCGTGGTGGCGATCCCGACCATCTACCCAGCCGGCGGGGAAAAACAGCTGATCGAACGCCTGACGGGTATCGAGGTGCCCTACGGTCACCTCTCGGCCGAATTTGGCGTGTTGGTGTTCAATGTGGGCACTGCGCGCGCCGTCCATCGTGCGCTCACCGACGGCGAACCGTTGATCGAGCGCGTCGTCACGCTGACGGGTGCCGCGGACGATCCGGGTAACCGCTGGGTCCGAATCGGTCATCCCATTGCAGAACTCATCCCAGAGATGGCACCCAAACCAGAGGTCGATCGCTACCTCTTGGGTGGGCCGATGACCGGCTTTGCGATTCCCGACCTCGATGCACCGATCCTCAAAGGGAGCAACTGCATCATTGCCGCTTCGCCGGACCTTTTCCCGCCACCGCCGCCGGAGCAGCCGTGTATTCGGTGCGGTGCCTGCGCGCCGGTGTGCCCTGCCCGTCTCGAGCCCATGGCGCTCTATTGGTTCGCCCGGGCGCAACAATTCGGCAAAGCGCAGGAGTTTCACCTGTTCGATTGCATCGAATGCGGCTGCTGCGCCTATGTCTGCCCCGCGCACATCCCGCTCGTCGATTACTACCGTTACGCCAAAAGCGAGATTTGGGAGCGCGAACGGGAAAAAAGCAAAGCCCAGCAATCGAAAGCCCGTTTCGAATTCCGCAATTACCGCTTGGAACGGGAAAAAGCGGAAAAAGCGGCACGCGCCGCCGCCAAAGCCGCCGAAACGAAGCGACGACTCGAAGCGCAAGCGCAAGAGTCTCACGCTGAAGCGTCCGCAAATGGCACCAACGACCGCGATGGCGCCGCTTCGCCATCCGCACCGAACGCAAACGATGCCGCTGCACGAAAAAAGGCGCTCGTTGAAGCGGCGCTGGCGCGCGCCCGTGCGAAACGGGCTGCAGAGGCGACAGAACCTTCCGGAGAGAATCGGGAATGATCACGGCACCTTATTGGCGCGCACCGGTCAGCGTCACCCGTGTGATGGGATGGGTTTTGCTTGCGCTCATTCCAGCGATCGTGCTGCACGTGATTTTCTTCGGCCCGGTCCTGTTGGCGCAATTGCTCCTGGCCAGCGTCGCCGCCGTTGTCGTCGAAGCGCTGCTGCTGTGGGTGCGGCGACGACCGATCGTTTCCGCGGTCACCGACCCTTCGGCGGTGGTCACCGCTTGGTTGCTGGTCCTGGCTCTGCCTACAACCGTTCCTTGGTGGTTGACGCTGTTGGGGGTCGTGATTGCAATCGGTGTCGCGAAACAGCTGTATGGCGGTATTGGACAAAACCCGTTCAACCCGGCGATGGTCGCTTTTGCGGCGCTGATCGTTTCGTTCCCAGCAGAGCTCTCGCGCTGGCCGTTACCGACGACACCTGTCGCCTGGCAATGGGCCAGTTTCCTTGGAACCCCCAACGTCGATGCATTGGCGGGGGCAACCGTGTTGGATGCGCTCCGGACCGCAATCCATAGCGGTCAGACGGTTACAGAACTCCTGGGTCGTTCGCCCGTTTTCGGCACCCTCTCGGGTGCCGGGTACGAGTGGATCGCGATGGCGTTCCTGGCGGGTGGCCTCCTCTTATGGCTTCGGGGGATCATCCCGGGACGCCTTCCTTTTGCGTTTCTTCTGACCTTGGGGGTTCTGTCCACCCTCGCCTGGCTCATCGCCCCAGAACGGTTCGCGCCCCCGTGGGTTCATCTCTTCGCGTACAGCACGATGCTGGCCGCATTCTTCATCATCACCGACCCGGTGAGCGGGGTGGTCACGCCACGCGGGCAATGGGTGTTCGCGGCTGGCGCTGCGCTGCTCGTTTTCTTGATCCGCCATTTCGGACAATTTCCGGACGGGGTCGCGTTTGCGGTTCTGCTGATGAATCTGGCGGCCCCGTGGATCGAAATGAAGACCCAACCGCGCGTCTTTGGGGAGGACCACCCATGACGTCGGCTACCCAACCCACCGTTTGGCAAGCGGTGCTCCGCTCGTCGTTGCTCTTGACCCTGTTTGCCGCGGCGTTTACGCTGCTGATGAGTGGCGCGTACCAACTGACCCGCGCACCGATTGCAGCAGCGATTCAAGCAGAAGAGCTGCGACTGGTTCGGGCACTCGTCCCACCGTCTCCTCCTGCGCGCACCATCCGCGAGATAACGTTACCTGAAGCGATCACGAAGGCGCTCGATCTCAACCCGCCGGCCAAAGGGTACGTGGTCTTTCGTGAGGCCGAACCCGAGCTGGTGATCGTGCCGGCAAGAAGCCGCCAAGGGTACGGGGGCGACGTTGTGGTCATCGTCGCGGTCAATGGCCACGGGGAACTCGTGGGGGCCCGCGTCACCCAACACCATGAAACCCCTGGGCTTGGCGACTATATCGACCCGGAACGCGATCGCAACAAGGCGCGCCCGTGGATCACGCAATTCGCTGGCATACCGATCGCTGCGCACCCAGGTCCCTGGCGGGTCAAAAAAGATGGCGGATTCGTCGATGCGCACGCCGGTGCGACGATCAGCGCCCGCGCCGCAACGATGGCAATCGAGCGCGGCGCGCGGGTGGCGAGCAGCGCCTTCGCACAATTGGTCGCGTTAGCCAATCGCGAACGCGGAAACGACGAGAAAGGGAACCAACCATGAACGGCCATGGAACGATCGCCAACGAATTGGGCGTAAATGGGCTCTGGAAACAGAATCCGGCGTTGATCCAAATGCTGGGGCTGTGTCCGACGCTCGCGGTCAGTACCAGTTTCGTGAACGCGGTCAGTTTGGGGTTGGCTACGGTTGTCGTGATGATGATCGCCAGTACCGCGGTTGCGGTATTGCGTCATGTGATCCCGCGTGAGATCCGAATTCCCGTTTTCATTCTCATCATCGCGGGGTTGGTGACCGTGGTCGATCTCCTGATGAACGCCTATTTGCACTCCCTCCATCTGGTTTTGGGCATTTTTGTGCCATTGATCGTCACCAACTGCATCGTGTTGGCACGCGTCGAGGCGTTCGCCGCGAAAAATCGCCCAGATTACGCAGGGTTGGACGCATTGATGATGGGGTTGGGGCTCGTCTGGGTGTTGGCGCTGATCGGTGCGATTCGTGAGATCATTGGACAAGGGACGCTCTTTGCCGGAATCGAATGGATCGTGCCGTCTTGGTCCGCGATTACGCTGTTCGGCGATGCGTCCCAGGGGTTCCTGTTGGCGATGTTGCCTCCGGGCGCATTCATCGTGCTGGGCTTTTTGGTTGCTGCGCACAACGCGCTCACCGCGTGGCAAAAAGCGCGAACGAAAAAACGCACTTTGGCGGCATCCGCGCCCGCTGCACCAACGCCCATCGGGGGTGAGGCGTGACTGCTGCGCTGATGAGCGACGCCGCGGTGGCGGAGGCTTTTGCGCGCTGGCAAGCCAACAACCCGGAGCCGACCACCGAGCTGCACTACGGCAACCCCTTCCAGCTCTTGGCTGCAGTGGTGCTCTCTGCGCAAGCAACGGACAAAAGCGTCAATGCCGCTACCCAAACCCTCTTTGCGGTCGCACCCGACGCCTGTTCGATGGCGCAACTTTCCGAATCGGAAATTGCTGCCCATATCCGCCGGATCGGGCTCTACCAGAGCAAAGCCCGCAATTTGAAGCGTCTTGCCGAACGGCTCTGTGCCGAGCACGGTGGCGCGGTTCCCAACGACCGCGCGTACCTGGAAAGCCTACCGGGTGTCGGGCGTAAGACCGCGAACGTTGTGCTCAATACGCTCTTCGGAGCAGAAACGATCGCGGTTGACACCCACATCTTTCGTGTCAGCAACCGGATGGGGCTGGCACCCGGCAAAACCGTTCGCGAAGTGGAAGATCGGCTCATGGCGCGCGTCCCAAAACCGTATCGCCGCCATGCGCACCATTGGTTGATCCTGCACGGGCGCTACACCTGCACGGCGCGGCGCCCCCAGTGCAACCGGTGCTTGGTTGCCGATTTGTGCGGCTACCCCGAAAAGTCGGTCCCGCCGCAACCGCTTACCACAGAGGAGACGTGATGCTCTTTCAACCATCCCGCGACGATGTCCGCCGTTTTCTGGCTGAGAGCTATCGCCGGTGGCGAGCCGGATTACCGCTCGAACCGATGCAGGCGGTTGCCGCCGAGGTGATCGCACTCCACCCGGAATACTTTGCGCTCTTTGACGATGAAACGCAGCTTTTTCGCGATTACACACCGGAAGATGGCGGCGTCAATCCCTTTTTGCATTTGACGCTACATTTGGCCGTAGCCGAACAGTTGGCGATCGACCAACCGCCTGGCATCAAAGCGCTCTACGCCGTGCGGGTACAAAAGCGCGGCGATCCGCACGAAGCGTTGCACGATCTGGTCGAAGCGCTGGGCATGACGCTCTTCGAAGCGCAACGCGCTGGCCGCATGCCGGACAACGACAGCTATCTGGAACGGATCCGCCGCTTGCCGTGAGGCGAAGCGCGCCCATGCTGCGTGGTGCGTCGACCGATCAGCGGGGCACGCGGTAGTTGTCCTGCGTCATCAGGTCGACGCCACACGGGAACGATTCCACCCAGTCGATGAACCGCTGGACCATCGCCTTGCCCTCGAACCGTTGCCCGTGCTGTGGCACGATCATTTCGATCTCGAGTGAACGCGCCATGTTCGCCCAATAGCGCAGGATCTTTTGCGACACCATATAGCGCCGGTGAAACGCGCTCATCTTGGGAATATGTGCGTCGAAATCGGCCACCGGTTTCGCCGCTTCGTTATGGTCGACGATCGAAACGCCCAAATCGCCGGAAAAGAGGATTTTCGCGACCGGATCGTAAAACTGGAAGTTCCCTTCCGCGTGCATGAAGTGTGCCGGCAGCGCGATGACTTCGCTGTTGCCGAGCGGGATTCGCATTCCCTCGTCGGGGATTCCCAGAATACGGTCGGAGTAATCTTTCCCTGTGGTGAAATGGGGAACGAACCGCGTCCACAGGTTCGAAATGTACACCTTTGCGTGCGAGGTGATCAGCCATTTATTGACGGACGCGATGATGTCCGGGTCGGCGTGGGACGCGAAGATATAGTCGATCTCCTGCGGCCGGCAATATTTGGACATTCCCATCAACAGACCCGTATGGGTCATATTGCCGCCGGGGTCGAAGAGCGCTGCATGGTGCGCGTCGATCACCAGGAATTGGTTGCATTGCACCGCGTGGTTGCGTTCTTCATCGACCAAGTCGTAGAACCCGAGCACGACGTGCTCACCATTGTTGAAGAGCTTGATTGCCATCGGCGATTCCTTGCCTTGCTGCGAGCGTTCTGCGCCATTTTCCCACAAAAGGCACGAAAGGAAATAGTGCTGTAAAAAAGGTGTGTTTTTCCCCCTTTTTCTCCCCACCATCTGGCGGAGGCACGCGCGACAATGGCAACGCAGAAGGAGCGACACGATGAACTGGGATCCACAGTGGGCGCCGCTTGTGCGGCTGATCGGCGTGTTGGTTTTGTTGGTGGTGGTGGCGTGGGGAGTCAGCCAATGGCTGAAGCGTCGCCCCGGCGGCGCGAGCGGTAACCGGCAATTGCGCGTCGTCACCGCCGTTGCCGTGGGCACCCGAGAACGGGTGGTCCTGCTCGAAGTAGAAGGCGAACGGGTGCTCGTGGGCGTGACACCACAACAGATCACCCCACTGTGGCACAAGGGTTTTGCCCAGACGATCGCGAACGTTCAGCACAGGCGCTCTGCACCCTCTGCGGACGCCACATCAAAAGAATCCATCCCCCAACCGCAAGACGAGGGCCGCGATGACACCCATCGCCAACCGGAATAACCGCCCCACGGTACCGATGCGGCATTCATTCGGGCACGAGCAAACCGTGACGAAGCGCCGTCGACACGTTTCGTGGTTTGCCGTGTTCTTCATGGCTTGCGCGCTCTTCCTGATCAGTGACGCGGTACTCGCGCAACAGGGCATTCCGCTCGCGACCGTGACGCCGCAACCCAATGGCGCGTCGAGCTATTCGCTCAACGTGCAGACGCTGCTGCTCCTTACCGCACTCACGTTCCTTCCCGCGGCGTTGCTGATGATGACGAGTTTCACCCGCATCATCATCGTGCTGTCGCTGCTGCGCATGGCGTTGGGAACCCAAACCTCGCCCCCCAACCAGGTGCTGATCGGCATCGCGCTCTTTCTCACCTTCTTCATCATGACGCCCGTTTTCGACCGCATCTACCAAGAAGCGTGGGTACCCTACCAGAACGATACGCTGCCGTTCGAGGCGGCCGCAGAAAAAGCCGCGGAGCCGCTCAAAGCGTTCATGCTGGCGCAAGTTCGTGAAAACGATCTGCGGCTTTTCGCCGATTTGGCACAAACCCCAGCGGTCGAAAAACCTGAGTCGCTGCCGCTGCGCGTGATCGTGCCCGCGTTTCTTACCTCTGAATTGAAAACCGCGTTTCAGATCGGCTTCGTGATCTTTTTGCCGTTTCTCATCATCGACATGATCGTCGCCTCGGTGTTGATGTCGATGGGGATGATGATGGTCTCACCCATCCTGGTCGCGCTGCCGTTCAAACTCCTGGTCTTCGTGCTGGTCGACGGCTGGACGCTGTTGGTTGGTTCGCTCGTTCGCAGTTTTGGTCTTTAGGAGAAAAGCGATGCATGTTGCGCTGTTCGATTTGGCCAGGGACGCCGTGATCACGACGCTGCTCCTTGCAGCACCGCCGCTTCTGGCTGCGCTGCTGACGGGGTTGCTGGTGAGTATCTTCCAAGCCGCGACGCAGATCAACGAAATGACGCTTACTTTCATTCCGAAATTCGTTGCGGTGGTCGCCACCTTGGTCTTCATGGGTCCCTGGATGGGACAGACGATCACCGATTTCATGACGCGTCTGATGACCGATCTGCCACTACTCCTTTCCTGATCCACCTGTTGCGGCTGCTTGCCTCTTGGGCTGGTCGCAGCGCCTCCAGGGAAAAGGCCCCCGATGCTCACCCTCTCGGAAACGCAATGGAGCACGTGGCTCGCCCTTTATGGGCTACCCTTGTTTCGCGTGCTGGCACTCCTCACCGCCGCCCCGGTCTTTTCGAACCGTGCGGTTCCCACCCGCGTTCGCCTGGCGCTGGGGCTTGCGGTAACCTTGGTGCTTGCGCCCACGCTCGCGCCGCTTCTCAAGCCGCTACCGCTCGGCTCCTGGCTGATTCTGCCCGCGATCGTCAGCGAAATCCTCATCGGTGTCGCGATCGGTTTTTTCCTGCGCCTCATCTTCGCAGCGATCGATCTCGCTGCAGCGTTCGTCGGGTTCCAAATGGGGCTGTCGTTCGCCGTTTTCTTCAGCCCGACGAGCGGCGCACAGACCCCAGTCCTCAACGAGTTCATCGGGGTTTTCGCCACCCTTCTCTTTTTGGCGCTCGACGGCCATTTGATGCTGATTCTGGCGCTGGCGCGGAGCTTCGAATGGTTGCCACCGCTCGGTGGTCCTTGGGCATGGGAGGTCGGGTGGGCGGTTGCGGTGCAAGTGCCCGCGATCCTCTTCACCACCGCGTTCATGATCGCGCTCCCCGTGACCGCAGCTCTGTTGCTCACCAATATCGCGCTGGGTTTTCTCACCCGCACCGCGCCGCAACTCAACATCTTCGCCATCGGGTTTCCGATCACGATCACGATCGGTTTCTTGGCGCTCTGGGCCGTCTTTCCGGCGC
Source organism: Hydrogenophilus hirschii (assembly GCF_054656675.1). NCBI lineage: Bacteria > Pseudomonadati > Pseudomonadota > Hydrogenophilia > Hydrogenophilales > Hydrogenophilaceae > Hydrogenophilus > Hydrogenophilus hirschii. The sequence continues at coordinate 365,959 of NZ_BAAHXQ010000002.1, read as the reverse complement.
TGGGGGAAGCGATGCAACAACTGTTCGTCGATGGGTTGTCGTGGGCTGAGCGCTTTCTCCACGCCCTGGGCGCGCTGCCCACCTAGCGATCGGGTACCATTACCCCCGTGACGACGACCGCATCCCCCCTCCCCCTACCGGCGATCCTCGGTCCGACCGCGTGCGGGAAGACAGCCCTCGCGCTGGCGCTGGCCGAACGCTTTCCCGTCGAAGTGATCAGCGTCGACTCGGCGCTGGTCTATCGCGGCATGACGATTGGAACCGCGAAGCCGGATGCGTCCGAACGGGCCCGGTGTCCGCACCACCTGATCGATCTCGTCGAACCCGAAACAACCTACACAGTCGGGCGTTTCGTCGCCGACGCCGAGCGGGTAGCGGCAGAGATTGCTGCACGCGGCCGGATCCCGCTGTTGGTTGGCGGTACGATGCTCTACGCCAAGGCGTTGCACGAAGGCTTGGCGGCTTTGCCTGCCGCGGACGCCACGCTACGCGCCGAAATCGACGCACGCGCCGCACGCGAAGGGTGGCCGAAACTCCATGCTTGGCTTGCGGAACACGATCCGGAAACGGCGGCACGGCTTTCGCCGAACGACCGGCAACGCATCCAACGCGCCCTCGAAGTGGTGTTGACCACGGGCAAACCCATGGCAGCGGTGCTGGCCGAGCACCAAGCACAAGCGCCGCGCAATCGACTGACCCTTTTGGCGTTGATTCCCGGGTCACGGACTTGGCTGCACGACCGGATCGCGGCACGATTTCACCAAATGCTGGCCGCCGGGTTCGTCGCGGAAGTGGCGGCACTCCGGCAGCGCCCAGCCTTGACTGCGGAACATCCGTCGATGCGCGCAGTGGGCTACCGCCAGGTTTGGGCCTATCTGGACGGGCAACTGAGCGAAACGGAAATGATCGCGGCAGGCATTGCGGCGACACGCCAACTGGCGAAACGGCAACTGACCTGGTTGCGGCAATTCACGAACCGCTGGCCACGCGTCACGGTGCTCGATCCGTGTGACCCTCAGCTGATTGCCAAAGCCAGCGCCTGGCTTTGCCGGACTGCGATCGCTGCGACCACCAAAGCGTAGCCGATCATCGCATAACGCCAGTTGCCCCGGGCGAGCTGGACTGCAGAGAGGCCGAAGCGCGCTTCCAGTAACAGATGGACCCCCGAAAGGGGGTTCACCGCCAACCCCAGTGCCCACGTACCCAAAAACATGAGCGCAAGCACGACAGGGTCTGGCGCCAGCGGCGCGAACCACGAACTGACGATGGTGATGGTGATCACCGCATGAACGCCAATGGAGGCAAGCGCGATCATCCCGGCCAAAGTCAAGGCGGCCACGACCCAATCGAAACGGGCAACGGGTAACCAGTGGCCGATCACCGGCAGCCACGACTCGATGCCCACGGCGAACACCCCTGCGGCAAGGAAAAGCAGCAACTCCCCGCGCATCAAGGGCAACCGCTCGACGATATGGTGGTAGAGCGTATGTTGCCAATCCGCTGCCGAGGCGCGAACCAGCAACACGACGAACGGCAACCCCATTGCGGCAAGATTGATCACCGAAAGCATCGCCAAATCCGGACGCCATTCATGCCCCACGACGACCAGCGTTGCCATCGCGAACGGCAAAAACAACTGCCGTGGCGTCAACGGATAGTCGGGCAACGATGCCAATGCTTCGGCGGGATAACGGCGGACGATCTCGGCAATCGAAAACGCAATCAACACGACAGCCAGCGGCGCGCCATACTGCGCGATCGCAGCAAGCGACGCACCGGGTGCGTAGGTGATCGCCACCGCCATCGCGGCAAAGAACGGAGACCACAACGCCGCGGCGAGGAACCCGCGCGCCAGCGCCCGCGCCATCGGCTCCGGGAGCGGCGCGTGCGATCGCTTGACCAATTGTTCGACCGTGATCACGACCATCGAAAGATTGATCACGGCACCGATGAGGTGCACCGCGCTCACCACTTGCAGCAGCCGCCGCCACGGCGGTGCTGGGCACGTTTCCGCACGCACCGCAGGCGGCGCTGGCGCGACCAACTGCAAAAAGGTGACGCTGGCGAGCATCGCGATCAGGAGCGTATTTTGAGTGAGCATTTTCGCCCACGCCACGGAATGCCCCGTCGCCGCTGCCGAGAGCGCAAGCAGCAGACCGATTCCCAAGAGCGCGCCGACGGTGCGCTTTTGCCGCGCGTCGAGCTGCGGCAAGAGCCACGGCGTCAATAGCCACGCCAGCGCGCCCGCCCACGGCAAGGTGGGCGCACCCATCCCCCCTGTGGTGGCGAGCAGCGCCACCGCAAAAATCCCCCAACCGCGCATCGGCGATCAGACGTACCGCACGTTCGGCGCTCCTTCGTGCGCGACGATCGCGCCGATCCGGTAGACCGTTTCCCCCATTGCCGCAAGGGTTGCCGCAACCGCATCCGCGGCACCGGGGTCGACCACCACCGTCATACCGATGCCGCAGTTGAAAACACGCAGCATCTCCTCGTCCGCGACCTCCCCGTGCGCTTGCAGCCATTGGAAGAGTTCCGGACGTGGCCACCCGTTGCGCTCGATCTCAGCCGCCGTGCCCTGCGGCAACACGCGCGGCAGGTTTTCGGTCATTCCGCCGCCCGTGATGTGCGCCAGCGCCTTGATCGCGTCGCGGTGCGCCGCGAGCGCGGCGAGGATACTCTTGACATAGAGCCGAGTGGGCGCCATCACTGCGTCGCGCAGCGGCCGCCCGTCGAGGAGCACGTTCGCGTCCGCCTCTGGGTCATCCCCCAATCCCGCACGGGCCAAAATCTTGCGAATGAGCGAATAGCCATTGGAATGGGCGCCGCTACTGCCCAACCCAAGCACCACGTCCCCTGGTGCCACGTTCTTGCCATCGAGCAACTGCGCGCGCTCGACCACCCCCACCGCGAAACCGGCCAGGTCGTATTCGCCATCGGGGTACATATCGGGCATCTCTGCCGTCTCCCCGCCGATCAGCGCGCACCCACACGCTTCGCACGCCTGAGCGATACCGGCGACCACCCGTTCGGCAACCCCGACGTCGAGCCGACCACACGCGAAGTAGTCGAGGAAAAAGAGCGGCTCTGCCCCTTGCACCAGGATGTCATTGACGCTCATCGCCACCAGGTCTTGGCCGACGGTGTCGTGACGATCCCACGCGAACGCCAATTTCAGCTTGGTACCAACACCGTCGGTCCCCGAAACCAGCACGGGATCGCGATAGCGCTGCCCCAAAGCGAAGAGCGCCCCAAAGCCGCCGATACCGGCAAGCACTTCTGGCCGCATCGTCCGCGCGGCCCAAGGTTTGATGCGGTCAACGAGCGCGTCTCCAGCGTCGATATCGACACCGGCATCCCGATAAGTCAATCCCGCCACGTTCGGCTCCCTTGCAGAAATGGTTGGTCACGGCGATAATTCGCACTTTCCGAATTGTACGACGAACGGTTACCGAGACGCGAGACACCCGGCCGGTGCAACTGCTACTGGATCTTTTCGACCCTCTGCCCCAACGCTTCGACAATTTCGAACCGCTGGGCAACGAAGCGCTCGTTGCGACGCTCGAACGGTTTGCCGTAAACGAACCGATGCCGGGGGTGACCACCCCTCATCTCGCGATTTGGGGGCCAGCGGGAAGCGGCAAAAGCCACCTGTTGCACGCCGTCGCGGAAACGGTGCGCCGTAACGGCAACGTCGCCTGCTACTGCCCGTTGCGCGAACCGTTTCTCGAACCGCCACCGCAATTGTCGGGTGCCGTGGTCCTCTTCGACGATCTCGACGCGGCGGACGCCGCGGCACAAGAGGCGCTCTTTCATGCGTTCAACCGCGCCGAACGCCTCAAGCAGCGGTGGTTGGTCGCGGCGAACGCCCCGCCGCATCAATTGCCTTTGCGGGAAGATCTGCGCACCCGGTTGGCGCTGCTTCCCCTCCTGCCGGTAACGCCGCTCGACGACACAGGGCGGGCGCGCCTCATCGCGAGACGTGCCGCAGAATGGGGGGTAGCGATTTCCGACGATGCCGTGCGCTTTTTGCTCACCCATGCGTCGCGGGCCATTCCCGAGCTCTTGCTGGTACTCGAAGCCGCCAGCGAAGAGAGCCTGCGCCGGGGCAAACCGATCACCGCACCGCTCGTCAAAGCGGTGTGGCAACTGATTTCACAGGAACCCTGAACGATGGATTTGACCCTGTTCGATCTGGACAATACGCTACTTGCCGGTGACTCCGACTTCAACTGGGCGCAATTCCTCATCGGCAAAGGCTTGATCGACCGCGAGCTGCACGAAGCGAAAAACCAGCAGTTCTACGACGACTATCTGGCCGGTACGCTCGACATCGACGCCTTCTTGGCGTTTCAACTCGCCCCCCTGGCGCGCCACGATCGGGAAACGTTGGAAGCGCTGCGCGCCGAATACCTCGAGACGGTCGTCCGCCCGATGATGTTGCCGCGCGCGCAAGCCGAAGTCGCAGCGGCCCGTGCGCGCGGTGACCTCGTTGCGGTCGTTACCGCGACCAACGCCTTCGTCACCGGCCCGATCGTCCGCGCGTTCGGTATCGAACACCTGATCGCGACGATCCCCGAGGTGGAACACGGCCGTTTCACCGGCCGCTGCCGCGGCACACCGGCGTTTCAAGCGGGCAAGATCGCGCGCGTCGAGGCGTGGCTGGAGTCGCTGGGTTATTGGTGGAATTCGTTTACGACGATCCGCTTCTACAGCGATTCGCACAACGACCTGCCGCTCCTTACCCGCGTCGATGAGCCGATCGCGGTCGATCCCGATCCGACGTTGCGCGAAGCCGCGCAGCGTAACGGCTGGCGTATCGTCTCGTTCCGAGAGCCGAGGGAAAGATGATTCGCAAAATCTTGCGCACACTCACCGCCAAAATCGCTCCGCGCCCGAAACCTGCGGTATTGAACGCGGCGCACTACGGCATCGCCCCGGAGCAGATCTCCCCTGCGGCACGGCGGGTGTGTGAAACGCTGCAACGCAACGGCCATCAGGGATTGATCGTCGGCGGCGCGGTGCGCGACCTGATTTTGGGGCGCAAACCCAAAGATTTCGACGTCGCGACCGACGCGCCCCCGGAGCGGGTGCGCGCCCTTTTCCGCCGTTCCCGGATCATCGGCCGCCGCTTTCGCATCGTCCATGTCTATGCGGGACGGGAAACGGTCGAAGTGACCACGTTTCGCGCCCACGTCGCCCCCAACGCGCTGGCCACGGACGAACATGGCCGTATTCTCGAAGACAACGTCTTTGGCACCATCGAAGAGGACGCGCTGCGCCGCGACTTCACCGCGAATGCGCTCTACTACGACCCGATTCAAGGCGTGATCCACGACTTCCACCACGGCGTGGGTGACCTGCAAGCGGGTGTGCTGCGGATGATCGGCGACCCCGAAAAGCGCTACCGCGAAGACCCCGTGCGGATGCTTCGTGCCGTGCGCCTGGCCACGAAGCTCGGCTTGACGATCGATGCGGCCGCACGGGCGCCACTGCGCCGCCTTGCGCCGCTTCTTGCGAACGTTCCCCAAGCACGGTTGGTCGATGAACTCATCAAAGTCCTTACTTCCGGTCGCGCGCTGCACTGCCTGGCGCGTCTGCAGGAAGAGGGATTGGCCGAACACGCTCTCGCGCCGGTAGAGCGGTTGCTTGCCGTGCCCCACTACCGTACGTTTCTCGAGATCGCGCTTGACGCAACCGACCGGCGAATTCACGAGGGAAAACCGGTTTCCCCCGCGTTCACGCTTGGCGCGATGCTCTGGCCGGTGGTGCGTGAAGCGTGGGTTGCCGGGGAACAGGCCGGACTGCCCCGCGTGCCGGCACTGCAAGCGGCATGCGACGAAGTCCTTTCCGGAGATTTCGCGGCGCTCGCGCTGACGCGCGCGATGGCTGCCGACATGCGGGAACTTTGGTTGCTGCAACCCCGGTTCGAGAAACGGACGGGGAAATACCCGTACCGGCTGCTTATACAACCGCGTTACCGAGCGGCATGGGACTTCCTGATGTTGCGGGTCCGCGCCGGCGAAGTGCCCGAAGCGCTGGGCATGTGGTGGGAACGCTTCGCCCACGCCAGCGAAGCCGAACGCGCCGAACTGATCCGCGCCGTGCAACAGGGAAACGCCCCTGGCAAGAAAAAACGCCGGCGCCGCAAGAAAGCGAAACCGCGCTCCGCGGACGCTGCCGTCGCACAAACGGATGCGGCGCCACCCGTTGCGACACCGAGCAAGGAGGCGTGATGACCCAAAACCCTTTCGTCACGGCCTATGTCGGCCTTGGCGCGAACTTGGGAGACGCCCCTGGGCAACTGGCTGCCGCGGCACAGTGCCTCACGCTGCTGCCCCAAACCGAAGTGATCGCGCTCTCGCACCTCTACCGCAGCGGAGCGATCGAGGTCGATGCCCCGCAACCCGACTACTACAACGCGGTCGCGGCGCTGCGTACCCAGCTCGATGCCGAGGCGCTGCTTGCTGCGTTACTCGCGCTCGAAGCGCGTTTCGGCCGCATCCGCACCGGCTACCATTCGCCGCGGACGCTGGATCTCGATCTACTCCTCTACGGCAACGAACGCTATTGCTTGCCGCACCTGACCGTACCCCATCCGCGGCTTCACCAGCGCGCGTTCGTGCTGTTGCCACTGTTGGAGCTGGCCCCGGACCTGACCGCACCGGGCCTGGGACGGTTACTCGACTACCTACCGGCCGTAGCGGCGCAGCCGATTACTCGGATCGCACCGCTTGCCGCACCCGAATCGACACGTTTGCAACCGATAGAGGCTTTGGCACAATGACACCCTATGCGCAACCCAACCCGGGAGCCACCGCGATGAACGCTGCAGAGAAAGCATCACCCGTAACTCTGACCACTTTGCAACGCATGCGTGAAAACGGTGAGAAGATCGCGATGCTCACCTGTTATGACGCCGCGTTTGCCGCACTGCTCGATCGTGCCGGCGTCGATGTCCTGCTGGTCGGGGACTCGCTGGGCAACGTCATTCAAGGGCACAAGACGACGTTACCGGTGACCCTCGAGCAGATGTGTTACCACACGGCCTGTGTCGCGCGCGGCGCGCACCGCCCCTTCATCGTCGCCGACCTGCCTTTCGGCAGTTACCAGCAAAGCCCCGAACAGGCGTTCGAGAGCGCGGCGCAACTGATGGCTGCTGGCGCCCAAATGGTGAAGCTCGAAGGGGGCATGCCGATGGTCGATACCGTGCAATTCCTGGTCGAACGCGGTATCCCGGTCTGCGCCCACATCGGCTTTACCCCGCAAGCCGTCAACCAACTGGGCGGGTACCGGGTGCAAGGGCGCTTGGAAGCGGAAGCCGAACGGCTCTATCTCGAAGCCGCAGCGTTGGAGTCTGCGGGTGCGGCGATGATCGTGCTCGAAATGGTGCCGCGCGCGGTCGCAAAAGAGGTCACCCGCCGCACCGACGAAATGATCACGATCGGCATCGGCGCCGCCCCCGAATGTCACGGGCAAGTGCTCGTCCTCTACGACATCCTCGACATTTTTCCGGGACGCAAAGCCCGTTTCGTACAAAACTTCCTTGCCGGCGCAGAAAGCATCCACGCTGCGGTTGCCGCGTACGTCAACGCCGTAAAAAGCGGCGCGTTTCCCACGGAAGCGCACTGTTACTGACGCGGTGCCGCAAAACATCGAACCGATCCGACGACGCACGGAGGGGTGATGGACCGCACGTTACAGACCTTCACGACGATCCGCGCTTGGCGGGAATGCCGCGCCACGCTTGGTGAAGTGGCTTTCGTCCCGACGATGGGCGCGCTGCACGAAGGCCATTTGGCGCTCGCACGGCAAGCGCTCGCACGCACGCCCAACGTGGTGGTGAGCATCTTCGTCAACCCGCTGCAATTCGGTCAAAACGAAGACTACGGCCGTTACCCTCGGATGCTCGAACGCGATGCGGCGCTGTTGCACTCGGTTGGCGTGCCGTATCTCTTTGCGCCCGACGTCGCGGAAATGTACCCGGAACCGCAGCAGTTCTTCGTCGAACCCCCGGAACGCTACGCCGCGATTCTGGAAGGAGCCGCACGTCCGGGGCACTTCCGCGGTGTTGCTACCGTCGTGATGAAGCTCTTTGCGATCATCCAACCCACGATCGCCCTCTTTGGCAAGAAAGATTACCAACAGTTGATGATCCTGCGCCGCATGGTGGAACAATTCGCGTTGCCGATCACCATCGAAGCAGGTGAGACCGTTCGTGCCGACGACGGATTGGCGCTCTCTTCTCGCAACGCCTACCTCTCGCCAGCGGAACGGCAGGAAGCGCCGCGGCTCTTCCAGGTGCTCAAAGCCACCGCGGATGCCCTCCGTGCGGGTCAAGGTGCCTACGCCGCGCTGGAAGCAGAAGCGACTGCAACGCTCGCCCGCCACGGCTGGCAACCGGATTACGTTGCGATCCGGCGGCAACACGACTTGCAGCCACCTTGCTGCACCCCGCCCGATTTGGCCGCAGAACCCCTTGTCGTCTTGGGCGCGGCCCGCTTGGGAACGACACGGTTGATCGACAACATCGAGGTGGGGTGAAGAAGATCACCCCATTGGTCGAAGGGTAGCCTACTGGCGAGCGACAAAAAAACCCGGCCATAAGGCCGGGGGTAATCTCCTCTTTGTGAAGCGGGCATTACGCCCGCCCTCCTCCATCTGTTCGTCAGCCTTTGAGCTGCTCCAGAATCGCTGGGTTTTCGAGCGTCGAGGTGTCTTGGGTGATCTCTTCGCCCTTCGCGAGCTGACGCAGCAAGCGACGCATGATCTTGCCGGAACGGGTCTTCGGCAGGTTGTCGCCAAAACGGATCTCTTTCGGTTTGGCGATCGGCCCGATCTCTTTCGCCACCCAGTTCTGCAGCTCTTTGACGATCTGCGCCGCTTCTTCTCCTTCGGGACGCGGGCGCGTCAAAACCACGAACGCGACGATCGCCTCGCCGGTGACTTCGTCCGGACGACCGACCACCGCCGCTTCGGCAACGAGTTCGTGCGCCACCAGCGCCGATTCGATCTCCATCGTCCCCATCCGGTGTCCTGAGACGTTGAGCACGTCGTCGATCCGGCCCGTGATGGTGAAGTAACCGGTTTCGGGGTCACGAATCGCACCGTCTCCTGCCAAGTAGAGCTTGCCTTGGAAGTCCGCCGGATAGTAGGACTTCTTGAAGCGCTCCGGATCGCCCCAGATGGTACGGATCATCGACGGCCACGGCTTCTTGATCACCAGGAAGCCGCCCTGACCCCACGGGACTTCGTTCCCCGTCTCATCGACCACCGCAGCCTGAATCCCCGGGAACGGCAGCGTGCACGAACCGGGCACAAGCGGCGTGGCACCGGGCAACGGCGTGATCATATGGCCGCCGGTTTCGGTCTGCCACCAGGTATCGACGATCGGGCACCGTTCACCACCGACTTCGCGATAGTACCACTCCCACGCCGCCGGGTTGATCGGCTCGCCCACCGACCCGAGGATCCGCAGCGACGAGAGGTCGAAACGCTTGGGATGCACGTCCGGGTTGCTCTCCGACGCCTTGATGAGCGCCCGGATTGCGGTTGGCGCGGTATAGAAGATCGAAACCTTGTGCGCTTCGATCATCCGCCAGAAGCGGCTGGCATCCGGGTAGGTGGGCACCCCTTCGAAGACAACCTGGGTGGCGCCCACCGCAAGCGGCCCGTAACAGACGTAGGTGTGACCGGTAATCCAGCCGATATCCGCGGTACACCAGAAGATGTCCTCCGGTTTGTAATCGAAGGTCCAGAGCATTGTAAGCGCCGCGTGGGTGAGGTACCCGCCGGTGGAATGCTGTACCCCCTTCGGCTTCCCGGTCGAGCCGGAGGTGTAGAGCAAAAAGAGGGGATGTTCGGCTTCGACCCACTCGGGCTCGCACACGTCGCTTTGCCCTGCGATCGCGTCGCTCCACCACAAGTCGCGCCCTTCTACCCAATTGATTGCCATGCCGGTGCGTTTGTTCACGATCACCTTCTCGACCGTGTCGCACCCGCCCATGCCGATCGCCTCATCGACGATCGCTTTCAACGGCAACTGCTTACCGCCGCGGAACTGACCGTCGGAGGTGACGACCACTTTCGCGCCGGCATCTTGGATGCGGTCTTTGAGCGCCTGAGCCGAGAAGCCACCGAACACCACCGAATGGGTTGCGCCGATGCGCGCACACGCTTGCATCGCCACCACCCCTTCGACGCCCATCGGGAGATAGATCACCACGCGGTCGCCTTTTTTTACGCCCAGCGCTTTGAGCGCATTGGCAAACTGCGCAACCCGCTTCAACAATTCCGCGTAGGTGACTTTCGTGACCTGGCCATCGTCCGATTCGAAGATGATCGCCACACGGTCACCTTTCCCCGCTTCGACGTGGCGGTCCAGACAGTTGTACGAGGCGTTCAACACCCCGTCGGCAAACCACTTGAAGAACGGCGCGTTCGATTCGTCCAGCACCTGGGTAAACGGTTTTTTCCAGGTCAATAGATTACGCGCATGGTTGGCCCAATACCCTTCGTAGTCCCGTTCCGCCTCTTCACAGAGCCGGCGGTAGTGGTCCATCCCCGAGACCGCAGCATTTTTGACCAATGCTTCTGGCGGGTAGTAGAGCTTTTGTTCGCTCATGGCCTGACACTCCCTCTCACTTGTGGAACAAAAATCAATGTATCGGCATTATCTTACAGCAACCTTACACACGACAAGCGATCGTGCGTTGGTGGCGTTTTCGATACAATCACGGCAGAGACAACCAGGGAGTGCCACGATGACCACCACCATTTGCGAAGCCGACTTCATCGAATCGATTGCCGACGCGTTCCAATTCATCAGTTACTACCATCCCCTGGATTTCGTCCAGGCGATGGCCGAAGCCTACGAAAACGAACAAAACCCAGCGGCCAAGGACGCCATCGCCCAAATCCTGACCAACTCGCGCATGGCCGCCGAGGGACACCGCCCCATCTGCCAGGACACCGGAATCGCCGTCGTTTTTCTGAAAGTGGGGATGAATGTCCGCTTCGACACCACGAAAAGCCTGCAGGAACTGGTCGACGAAGGGGTTCGGCGCGCCTACACCAATCCCGAAAATCCGCTGCGCGCCTCGATCGTGCGTGACCCGGCGGGCAAACGGCAAAACACCCGTGACAACACCCCTGCGGTCGTCCACTTCGAACTGGTGCCCGGTGACACCGTGGAAGTGATCTGTGCCGCGAAAGGGGGCGGTTCGGAGAACAAAGCAAAACTGGCGATGCTCAACCCGTCCGACTCGATCGTCGACTGGGTGCTCAAAACCATCCCGACGCTGGGCGCCGGGTGGTGCCCGCCGGGGATTCTCGGTATCGGCATCGGCGGCACGCCGGAAAAAGCGATGCTGCTTGCGAAAGCGGCGTTGATGGACCACATCGACATCCACAAACTGCAAGAAAAGGCGGCCAAGGGCGAAACCCTCTCCACCGTCGAAGCACTGCGTCTGGAACTCTACGAAAAGGTCAACGCCCTGGGAATCGGCGCGCAAGGGCTGGGGGGACTGACGACGGTACTGGACGTCAAAATCCTCGACTACCCCACGCACGCAGCGAGCTTGCCGGTTGCGCTCATCCCCAACTGCGCCGCAACGCGCCACGTCCATTTCACGCTCGACGGCTCTGGCCCGGCGGAACTCACGCCGCCGCGCCTCGAAGACTGGCCGAAAATCACCTGGACTCCGGATCTCAAACAGGCCAAACGAGTCGACCTCGACACCCTCACCAAAGAAGAGGTGGCGACGTGGCGAGCGGGCGACATCCTGCTCCTTTCCGGCAAACTCCTCACCGGCCGCGACGCGGCGCACAAACGGATCGCCGACCTCCTGGCCAAAGGCGAACCGCTACCGGTCGATTTTACCAACCGGGTGATCTACTACGTGGGCCCCGTCGACCCCGTTCCCGGTGAAGTGGTCGGCCCTGCCGGCCCCACCACCGCGACCCGTATGGACAAATTCACCCGTATGATGCTCGAAAAGACCGGGTTGATCGCGATGGTGGGCAAAGCCGAACGGGGCCCGGAAGCGGTCGCCGCGATCCGCGACAACAAAGCCGCCTATCTGATAGCGGTGGGTGGTGCTGCGTACCTGGTAGCGAAAGCGATCAAGAAAGCCCGCGTCGTCGCGTTCGAAGATCTGGGCATGGAGGCGATCTACGAATTCGAAGTCCAAGACATGCCTGTGACCGTCGCGGTCGATAGTGAGGGGAACAACGTCCATGAACGCGGTCCCCAGGAGTGGCGGGTCAAAATCGGCAAGATTCCGGTGAAATCGGCGTAGCCGGACCGATTCGCTCCCTACCCCAAGGGGGATGAAGGGTGTCGGCGATGGCCCCTCTTCCGGCGCGGCGCAAGTTACCAATCGGAATCCAATCCTTCCGGAAGATTCGTGAAGGGGGCTTTTACTATGTCGACAAGACACCCTTCATCGCCGCGCTGGCCGAAGGCGCCAACTACTACTTCCTTTCCCGCCCGCGGCGCTTTGGCAAATCGCTCTTTCTCGACACGCTGGCTGCGGCCTTTGCTGGCGAACGAGCGCTTTTCACCGCCCACGACGGTAGCGACTGCACGGCACCGCGGCCAGCGCTCTACCTTGCCGACCATTGGGACTGGGAACAGCGCTACCCCGTGGTGCGCATCTCGTTCGGCCAAGGCATTCGCCTTTTCCCCGAAGAGCTCGATGAGGCGATCGCTTGGCAGCTCGAAACCAACGCGGCGCGACTCAATGTGCCGATCAGCCAAGCGCACGGCATCGCGGAGCGCTTTGCCGACCTGATCACCGCCGCTGCCGAGGCGTATCGCCAACGCACCGTCGTGCTGGTCGACGAATACGACAAGCCGATCCTCGACCACATCACCCGCCCGGACCTTGCCGCTGCGATGCGCGAACGGTTGCGTAACTTCTACAGCGTCCTCAAAGAGCGCGACGCCGATCTCCACTTCGTGTTTCTGACAGGGGTCAGCAAATTCAGTAAAGTGAGTCTCTTTTCAGGCCTCAACAACCTGGCAGATATCACGCTGATCGACGAGTTCGCAACCCTTTGCGGCTACACCGAATCCGATCTCGACACCGTTTTCGCCCCCGAATTCGTCGCTGCCGAGCAGGAGGGTTGCCCGCTTTCCCGTTCAGAGGTGCGCGCCTGGTACAACGGCTACTGGTGGAAGGGAAACGCTCGGGTCTACAACCCGTTCGACGTCCTGCAGCTCTTGCGTTTCCGCACATTCCGTCCGTGGTGGTTCGAAAGCGGGACGCCAACCTTCCTGGTCGAACTGCTCAAAGAGCGCGCCTTTTTCACCCCCCGGCTCGAACGCCTCTTTGCCACCGAAGCGCTCCTGTCGTCGTTCGACGTCGAAGCGATCGAACCCGAAGCCCTCCTTTGGCAGACCGGCTACCTCACCATTGCCGATGCCCACTCGGCTGGAGGGCTCATCGAGTACGAGCTCACGCTGCCCAACACCGAAGTGCGCACCGCGCTCAACCAAGCGCTAACCCACGTGCTCCTTCCTTCCCGTCCGGGTGAGAGCCTCACCCAAATCGTCCGGATGTTGCAACAGGGTGACTCCGAGGGCCTGCAGCGCCACTTCGTCCGTCTTTTCGCTTCGATATCGCACGACTGGTACCGCAACAACCCGATCGCCCAGTATGAAGGGTATTTCGCGAGTGTCTGCTACAGTCACCTGGCCAGCCTAGGGTTACCGCTCAAAGCGGAAGCGGTGAGTGAAGCAGGACAGGTCGACCTCGTGATCGAGGCGGGTGCGACGGTTTGGGTGATCGAATTCAAAGTGGTTTCCGGGGATGCTGCCACAGGGGAAACCCTGGCCCAAATCCAGGCGCGTGACTATGCCGCACCCTATCGCGGCAAGCCAGGCGTTGCCCGTGTGATCGAGCTTGGCGTAGAGTTCAGCAAGACTCGCCGAACCTTGGTCGGATGGCACGCGCACGAATGGGTCGCCCAACTTTAGCGCGATGACAGACGCCCTATGCTATAATGCGCCCCGCTTCTCATCCGCCGGCATAGCTCAGCTGGTAGAGCAACCGCCTTGTAAGCGGTAGGTCGTCCGTTCGAGTCGGACTGCCGGCACCAGCTCATGACCAAACCCCACCACACCCTCACCATCGCGTCAGAAACGGTCGCCGTTTACCGCAAAGCGATCAAACACCTCTACTTGCGCGTGCGTCCCGAAGATGGCACGATCTGCGTCTCCGCACCGCGCTTCGTTTCCGATAGCGCAATCCGCCACTTCGTCCTGAGCAAATGGGAATGGATCGCGCGGCAGCGTACGCGCCTGGCGCACCACCCTTCTCCCGGAAAGCCCCTGGTAGACGCTGCGTGCCTTACCGTAGCGCAACCGCTCTGGTTCGAAGGCAAGCCATACCGCCTGGTATGGGTACCCGGCACCGCACGCGCTGCCGTGCGCTGCGACGCGGCGACGCAAACGGTCACGGTTGCGGTTGCGCGTACGACGCCGCTGGAACGGGTGGCGCGTACGGTGGAAGCGTGGCTTCGCGCCGAACTCAAAACGCGCGCCGCGGCACTCATCGCACAATGGGCGCCTTGTATGGGCGTGACCGTGGCCGACTGGGGCATCAAACGGATGAAGACGCGCTGGGGCACTTGCAACGTCCGCGCCCGCCGCATCTGGCTCAACCTGGCGTTGATCGCCCACCCTCCCGCCTGCCTGGAATATGTGGTGGTGCATGAACTCACCCACCTTCTGGAACGCCAGCACAACGCCCGTTTCCATGCGTGGATGGACCGGTTTTTACCGGATTGGCGCGCGCGTCAGGCGCAACTCAATGGTCTTCCCCATCGCGATGCGTTTTCCGAACGGGGAAACTAGGCCGCCCGACACAGCCGCACCATCACCGATCGAGCAGCCAACCCATCGTCACCAAGCCGGCGAACGTCATCGCCACCGAACCGCCCAGATGCAGCAGCACGGAAACCGCAAACCAGCCGTAGCGCTCGTGTTGCAACAGATGGACGAGCTCCGCAGAAAAGGTGGAAAAGGTGGTAAGCCCACCGCAAAAGCCGGTAACGATCAAGAACCGCCACGCCGGCGCCAGGTTGGGCAACGCCGCAAACCAGCCAAGCGCCAGACCGATGAGGTACCCCCCCAACAGGTTTGCTGCGAGCGTCCCCAGCGGGATCGTCGTCCATAGCCAGTTGAGTTGCACCCCCAGCCACCAGCGCAGCACCGCGCCAAAGCCCGCGCCGACGAAAACAGCCGCCACCGTCCGCCACGTTTCGGTCATCTGCTTCCTTCCCTCACGTTTCGTTCCTCAGCGCAGCGACCGCGGCAGAAGCGCTCGAAGCGGATAGGCCAACACCACCAGCGCGGGCGGCAGCGCAGCAAGAAGCGCCGCCGCGCCGCTCAGCACCGCAACGCGTGCAGCCGAATCGGCCGGCACCGCGCCCCAGAGCCGATGGGCGAGCAGGCGCAGCGGGTCGCCGTCGAAGCCGTACGCACTGAGCCAGGTACTCCAGGCCGGGCTCACCCACTGGTACGCGGCAAACACGAACAGTGCGGCGGCGCCAGCGGCAAGCAGCGCCCCCAACCAGACCCGGTGCCACAGCGGCAACAGGGTGGTGATACGCCCTCCACCCAGCGCAAAGCGCAACGCGCACGCCTCTGCAGTCGCGCGCGCCGCATGCGCGATCAGCGCGCCAAGCGCCGCAAACCACAGCAGCGCTACCAGTGCCCCCAGCCCCTGCGCCAGCCGTGCGCCCCACGTGTGCCACGCCTGCCACCGTGCCAACCACGTCGCGTCATAGACCACCTGGCGGACGTCAGGGCGTTCGCGAAGCGCCCCGACGGCATCGGCAAGCGCGTCGGCATCCCACTGGCGCGGCACGAGCCGCACCACGGGCGGCAACACCAACGCGGCGGTGATTTCGGAGTCTTCCAGACGCAACAGCGCGCGGACATCGTCGTCAGAAAGACGTTCTGCACGCTGCCACTGCCCCGTTTCTGAAGCAGTGCGCACGAAGGTTTGTGCCGCGGCATCGGCGTCGAGTGCGAAGACGACCATCACCGCGAACTGGTCGCGCTGCGCTTGGAGCCAAAAGGATAACGACGCCACGAGTACCCCCAGCCACACCCCCCACGCGACCACGCCACCCAGCGTCACCGCGTGCCAAAGGAGTCCGAAAATGGGGCGCGTGCGGCTGAGGGTCACGGGTGCACGTCCTCGACTACGCGGCCGCGCACCAGCGTCACCCGCCGCACGGGTTGCTCATGAAGAAACGGCACGTCGCCCCCCGTCGCGACCAACACGGTTGCGCCGGCAGCGTGCGCTGCGGCAATGAGGCGCCACAAGCGCATCGCGGTTTCCGTGCACGCTCCTGCGATGGGTTCATCGAGCAACAACAGGATTGGCGCATGGAGCACGGCGCGAACCCACAGGGCAAGTTGCCGTTCCGAGCCCGAGAGTTCGTGCGGGAACAACTCGGCTTGTTCGGCAAGTCCCAATTCGTCGAACCATTGCCGAACCCGAGCGTGCGCGCGGCGGCGTGGCGTCCCCTGGACGATGAGCGGCAACGCCACCGATTCGATTACGGGTTGATCGGCGATGAGCGGCCATTCGGCAAAGAGCATCCCAACCCGACGCCGCCAATAGGGAAGCGCGCGCGCCGGCAACCGTTGCAGTGAGACGTCGTCCCACCACACCTCCCCTTGGGTGGGGCGCAGCAGCGCTGCGATGATGCGCAACAACACGCTCTTACCTGCATGACGCGCGCCACGAAGCCACACCCACTCGCCCCGCGCAATGGTAAGCGTCACCCCCGCGAGGATCGCAAGGCCCGGTTGCGGCGCATAGGTGAGGTCCTGCACGCGAATCATAAGCGGCGCGCGCTCATTCCAAGCGTTCTAAGCCCACCAGCGCGGCGACGAAGTCGCGCGCGACAAACGGCCGAAGGTCATCTACCCCTTCGCCGACACCGACGAAACGAACCGGTTTCGGCAGCCGTTTCGCAAGCGCCGCGATCACACCTCCTTTTGCGGTGCCGTCGAGCTTGGTGAGAATGAAACCAGTGACGCCGATCGCTTTGTCGAACGCTTCGGCCTGCGCGATCGCGTTTTGACCGATATTGGCATCGAGCACCAGCAGCACTTCGTGCGGCGCGCTGGGTTCCGCTTTTTGAATCACCCGTCGCACCTTGGCGATCTCTTCCATGAGGTGGAGTTGCGTGGGCAAGCGCCCCGCGGTATCGACGATGAGCACGTCATAGCCGCGCGCTTTCGCGGCCTGCACCGCATCGAACGCCACCGCGGCGGGGTCACCCTTCTCTTGCGCGATCACCGGCACGCCGTTACGTTCGCCCCAGATCACCAACTGTTCGCGCGCCGCGGCACGAAACGTGTCGCCCGCAGCCAGCATCACCTTCTTGCCTTGCGCTTGGTACCAACGGGCGAGTTTCCCGATCGAGGTCGTCTTGCCGGCGCCATTTACGCCCGCCACCATGATCACGAAGGGGTGCGCGACGCTGACGTCGAGCGGCGCTTCCAAAGGCGCCAACAACGTTTCGAGCTCGTCGGCCAGCACCTGACGCAGCGATTCGGCCGCTTCCAGCCGGTCCCGCTTGATCCGCTCACGGATCCGCGCCATCAGGGTTTCGGTCACCTCGATACCGCAATCGGCCATCAGCAGGGTGGTTTCGAGCTCTTCCAGGAACGCTTCGTCGATCTTGCGCCCGGTAAAGAGCGAAACCAATTGCCCGCGGGTGCGCGACAAGCCCGCTTTGAGGCGGTGCAACCAACTGAACATGGCGAACCTTTTGTCCGTTTTGCCGTCGAATCTTGCGATTATAAACGATCCCCTTGGGAATCGGCTATCATCGCGCGATAACGAAAGGAGCAGCTGATGAAGCGATGGCTATCGATCGCGGTTTTTTCCGTGTGGTTTTTCGGTTTCGGTCCTGTGCATGCCGAATCGCAACCGCACGCCACACCAATGCAGGCACCACACGTCGTTACCGCTCGGCTCGACAACGGCATGGAGGTACTGGTGGTTCCGGATCATCGCGCACCGTCGGTCGTGCATATGGTCTGGTACGACGTCGGCAATGTCGACGAGCCCGCAGGCAAGAGCGGTGTAGCCCATCTGTTCGAACACATGATGTTCAAAGGAACGAAGACGGTACCCGCGGGGGAATTCAACCGCCGCGTCGCCGAACTGGGTGGGCAGGACAACGCCTTTACGAGCCGCGATTACACCGCCTATTTCCAGCAGGTGCCCCCGCAAGGGTTGCCCACGGTGATGGCGCTCGAGGCGGACCGCATGGTGAACCTCACGTTCGACCCAGACGCGTTTGCGAAAGAGCGCAACGTGGTGATCGAAGAGCGTAAGCTCCGTACCGACGACGTCCCCGAGGCGCTGGGGTACGAAACCCTCATGGCGACGCTCTTCTTCGCCCACCCTTATCGCAATCCGATCATCGGCTGGCCCACCGATCTTGCGGCGCTTACGCTCGACGACGTCAAAGCGTGGTACGCCCGCTGGTACGCCCCCAACAACGCCCATTTGGTAGTGGTGGGCGACGTCGACCCGGAATCGGTCATTGCCGAAGCCAAACGCATCTACGGGCAGATTCCTGCGAAACCGGTCCCGACCGTGCGCGAACGGACCCGCACCGACGAACCGCCACAGCACGGGCCGAGACACGCGGTGGTCTATGGCAAAACGGAACTACCCAGCGTGACGCTTGCCTGGAAAGTACCCCCACTCACGGACCCGGACCGTGATCGTACCGTCGCAGCTTTGGTGGCGTTGGCCGCGGTGCTCGACGGCTTCGATGGCGCGCGCCTGCCGCAGGCACTGGTGAAAACGCAGAAAATTGCCGTTTCGGTCTCCGCCAGTGCCGACGTGATGGGCCGCGGCCCGGGCATTTTCGCGCTCGACGCCCAAGCCGCCCCCGGGGTCTCCCCAGATCGGCTCGCCGCGGCGCTCTATGAGGCGGTTCAGCGCGTTGCCCGCGAGGGGGTCACCCCAGCCGAACTCGAACGCGTGCTGCGTCAGTACGAAGCGCAGCAAGTCTATCAGCGCGACTCCCTGATGGGACAAGCGATGCGCATCGGCATGGCGCGCGCGGTGGGGTTGCCCTTTGATGCCGAAGTGCGCTTCTTACGCCTCTTACAAACCGTGACGCCTGCCGAAGTGCAGCAAGCGGCGCAACGGTGGTTCGACCCAACGACGATGACCCGCGTCGATGTCCTGCCGCAACGCGCCACTCAGGAATCTGAAGAGGAGCGGACGCAATGAGTGCCCCCCGGATTGCCCATTCACGCCTGTTCCCACGCCGTCTGTACCATTGGCTGACCACGGTGGCTTTGGCCCTGCTCGTGGGGTTTGGTTTGACCACGCCGGTTCGGGCCGCGGTGAGCGACCGCTTCGTGGTTGACGGGGTTCCCGTCGACTTCGTGATGAGCCCCGGCATCCCTCTGGTCGACGTCATCGTTTCGTTCGACGCGGGCAGCCGCCGCGACCCGCCCGGCAAAGCTGGCCTCGCGGCGCTCACGCGAACGCTTCTCACTGCAGGCACGACGCAACACGACGAACAGGCGCTCAGCGAGGCGTTTGCCGATCTGGCAACCGACCTTACCGGCGGCGTCGACCCAGACCGCGCGACGCTCTCTTGGCGGACACTGGCAAAACCGGAAATCCGCTCCGCCGCGGCGACGCTGGTTGCGGAGGTGCTCAGCGACGCCACCTTTCCGGAAGCGGTCTTTGCTCGGGAACAGGCGCGCATGATCGCGGGGTTGCGCGACGCGCTCACCCGTCCGGAGGTCCTGGCCGAACGGGCAATGACCGCGGCGATCTATCGCGACCACCCGTACGGGCAACTGACCACGGAGGCGTCGCTGGCTCAGCTTACACGCGACGACGTCGTCGCGTTCTTCAAACGCCATTACACCCGCGCAACCGCTCAGGTGACGATCGTCGGCGCGCTCACCCACGACGAAGCCGCGGCGTTGGCGCGCACGCTCGTTGCGGCGCTGCCGCCAGGCGAAGCGTTGCCGGCGCTGCCCCCGGTACCCGCTCCGGCGACAACGCCGCAGACGATCGTGCGCGACCATCCGTCGGAACAGACCCATTGGGCGATTGGTATGGCAGTGCTGTCGCGCGACGACCCTGACTATTTTCCGTTACTTGTCGGCAACTGGATTCTGGGCGGGGGGAGCTTCAGCGCTCGGTTGATGCAAGAGGTACGCGAGAAACGGGGCTACGCCTACAGCGTCTATAGCGCGCTCGAGCCCCTGGCACAGCCTGGCCCGTTCGTCATCCGCCTGCAAACCCGTGGCCGTCATGCCGACGCGGCGCGCGAGGTGGTCGCTGCAACCCTTGCGCGCTTCCTCGCCGAAGGACCGACACCCGAAGAACTGGCGTTGGCGAAACGCGCACTCGCCGACGGCTTCGGCCTACGGATCGACTCCAACCGCAAGCTCGCCGCGTTTCTCTCCGTGGTCGGCTACTACCGACTGCCACCCGACTGGCTGGAACGCTACCCCGAAGCGGTGCGCGCAGTGACGATCGAACAGATCCGCGACGCGTTTCGCCGGCGCATCGATCCGAACGCGCTCGTTTGGGTACGGGTGGGCGGTGCTGGCGACCAACCCAACGCCCCAAGTTCCGCGTCGAACGCGCCCCCGGCACCCGACGCGGCGGCAACGGCGCACTGAACGTCAGGCAGCGCAACGAATATGGGGCACGTTCGCATCATCGGTGGCGAATGGCGCGGGCGACGCCTTACCTTTCCCGAAGCGCCCGGGCTGCGCCCTACCCCGGATCGGGTACGCGAAACGCTCTTCAACTGGTTGGGACAGCGGCTGAACGGCCGGACGTGCCTCGACCTCTTCGCCGGTAGCGGCGCGCTCGGTTTCGAAGCCGCGTCGCGCGGCGCGCAACAGGTGTTCCTGGTCGAGCGCAACCGGCGGCTCGCCGCGTCGCTGCACCGCTGGGCGCAAACCCTTGCACCAGAAAGGGTAGCCGTGGTGGTGCGCGATGCGTTACAATGCGCGGCGGCGTGGACGGAGCCGGTCGATCTGCTCTTTCTCGACCCACCCTACCGCGCTGGCTGGCTCGAGAAGCTCACCCCCCACCTCGATCGCCTGGTCAAAGCCTCCGGCACGATCTACGCCGAAGCCGAAACGCCGCTCGACCATTTGGGCGCGTGGCAGGTGGTGAAACGGGGTAGCGCGGGCCAAGTCCATTACCATTTGCTGGAGCGTTTGCCACAAACGAATTCCGATGAGGCCCAGTAACAGCACAGTCGTCTATCCCGGCACCTTCGACCCGATGACCAAAGGGCACGAAGATTTGGTGCGCCGCGCCGCACGGCTCTTTCCCGAACTGATCGTCGCGGTGGCGCGCAGCCATGGGAAAAATCCGCTCTTTTCGCTGGAAGAGCGGGTCGCGATCGCGCGCGAGTCGCTCGCTGATCTTACCAACGTCACCGTGGTCGGGTTCGACGGGCTCTTGGTCGATTTTCTGCGCGCCAACGGGGCGCGGATCCTCCTGCGGGGCTTACGCGCGGCTTCCGATTTCGAGTACGAATTTCAAATGGCGGGGATGAACCGCAAGCTCTATCCGGAAATCGAAACGGTCTTCTTGACCCCGGCAGACGAATACATGTTCATCTCTGGGACGATGGTCCGTGAAATCGCCCGACTGGGTGGTGACGTCTCGCGCTTCGTCACCCCGGCAGCGCTCCACTATTTGCAACGACGACTCTCGTAACCTTTCCCCAACCCTTGAGGAGTAACGCAATGGCTCTGAAAATCACCGAAGAGTGCATCAACTGCGACGTCTGCGAACCGGAATGCCCCAACAACGCGATCTATCAGGGCGACGAAATCTACGAAATCGACCCGGACAAATGCACCGAATGCGTGGGCCACTACGACGAACCGCAATGCCAGCAGGTGTGTCCGGTCGACTGCATCATCGTCGACCCGGCGCACCAGGAAACCAAAGAGCAGTTGATGCAGAAATTTCTCAAACTCACGGGCGGGAACTGACGTCCGCGCCTCACCGCTCAATCGTCGAGGGGGATCTTCTGGTCCCCCACTGCGACCGCGGTGATGCTGTTCTTCGGGCTCCCTTCGATCAAACGGTCCGAATAGGTCAAATAGACCAGCACGTTGCGTTTGCGGTCGACCATCCGCACTACCTGCACCTTCTTGAAGATCAACGACGCCCGTTCGGAAAAGATCGAATCTTGCTGCGGCAGCGGACGCTTGAAACGGATCGGCGCCACTTGGCGGCAGGCGATCGACGCATCCGACGGGTCTTCGGCAACGCCCAACGCTCCTTTGATCCCGCCCGTTTTCGCGCGCGAAACGTAGCAGACCACGCCGTCGACGTCGGGGTCGGGAAACGCTTCGACCACGATCTTGTGGTTCGGCCCGATCAATTTCCACACCGTCGACACTTCGCCGATCTCTTCACCGGACGCAAGCGACGCCGTGAGGAAAAGGCCAAGCGCAAACCCAACCGATTGGGCGCAGCTTCGCTTCATGGCACAATCTCCCTAACCGTGTGACGCCAAGCGCAGCGATCGTACCATGATTCCCTGGCTCGACCCCACCGCGCCGCCCCACTTTCCGGCCACGGCGTCGGCGCTTACCGAACCCAACGGGCTGCTTGCGGCAGGCGGGGCGCTCACGCCGGCGTGGCTCGTGACCGCGTACCGCCACGGCATCTTCCCTTGGTACCAAGCAGACGAGCCGATCCTGTGGTGGTCGCCTGCACCGCGCATGGTGTTGCTGCCGGAAGCGTTTCGTCTGCACCGTTCGCTCAAGAAGCGCATGAAGCAGGTGCCGTTCGTTACCCGCGTCGATACCGCGTTCGATGCGGTGATCGCGGCGTGCGCCACCACACGTCGCGAAGGCACCTGGATCACGCCAGAGATGATTGACGCGTACACGACGCTGCACCGCCTGGGGTTTGCGCACAGCATCGAAGTGTGGCACGACGATCATCTGGTGGGCGGCCTCTACGGCGTCTGTCTCGACCGCATCTTTTTCGGCGAGTCGATGTTTCATTTCGAGCCAGATGCGTCGAAAATGGCGTTGGCGCGCTTGGTCCTCGAGGCGTTCGAACGAGGAATCGTGCTGATCGATTGCCAGATGAGCACCGCGCACCTCCGTTTCATGGGAGGCATGGCGATCCCACGCGACGCGTTCGAGACGGTGCTGGCGCGCGCGATCACCGCCGCTCCCGCACCGCAATGGTGGGGAGACGCGGCGCACCGTAGCGGTGACGCTGCTTGCGAAATACCGTCTCGTGGCGGCGCACCCTGCACCACGAGGGAGCTGGTGACGTGCCTGACACCGTGGCTTGCGGCCGCACGAGCGCGGGCGCCGGCGTTGCGCGAGGCATTCGCATGAACCAACGGAGCCCTTTGACGCCGCAAGAGCGTTGGGCTTGGTACGCTTCGGCTCCCTACCCCTGCCCCTACCTGCCGGGCCGCA
The DNA here is from genome assembly GCF_054656675.1 of Hydrogenophilus hirschii. Taxonomy (NCBI): domain Bacteria; kingdom Pseudomonadati; phylum Pseudomonadota; class Hydrogenophilia; order Hydrogenophilales; family Hydrogenophilaceae; genus Hydrogenophilus; species Hydrogenophilus hirschii. Next base: position 342,465 of record NZ_BAAHXQ010000002.1, on the reverse strand, counting down.
CGGCACGCTCCCGGGTGATGCTCCCTTTTGCCGAACCGACCCTTTTCGACTATCAAGAGCTGCTACAACGCGGCTTTCGCCGCAGCGGCGAACACCTCTACACCCCGGCGTGCGACGATTGCCGCGCGTGCATTTCGGTGCGGGTACCGGTGGCGCGTTTTCAACCCAACCGCAGCCAGCGACGCGCCGAAAAGCGGCTTTCGCAGCAACTGACCGCACGCGAACTCCCGCTTGCGTTTCACCGCAACCACTATGCGCTCTATGCGCGCTACGTCTCGTTGCGCCACGCATTGCCAGAAGCGGAACGCAGCGAACAGGCCTATATCGAGCACCTGTTGTGGAGTCCGTTCGATACCCGCTTGGTCGAATTTCGCACCGCGGAAGGCGTGCTCAAAATGGTCTCGCTCATCGACGTGCTGCCAGACGCCCTGTCAGCGGTCTACACCTGGTACGAGCCCGAAGAGCCGCACGCCTCCTATGGAACCTACGCGATTTTGTGGCAGATCGCGCAGGCGAAACGCGCCGGGTTGCGTTACGTCTACCTGGGGTATTGGATTGCCGGATCGCGCACCATGGCGTACAAAGCGCGCTTCCAGCCGCTCGAAGGATTCTGTCCCGGCCGCGACGCCGAATGGCACCCGGTCACGCCCCCGTTGGCGGCCGCGCATCCTTCGCGTTAGAATCGTTGCGTCTTTCCTCCTACTCCAAACGAGATGGCGTTACCTCCCATTCCTTACGCGCTCGTGCGCCCGCTCCTCTTTACCTTGGACCCGGAACAAGCGCACGAACTGACCTTGGCTGCTCTCTCCCGCTACGGCAAATGCGTCGCCCCCCCTCCACCACCCGAAGCCGCGCCCGTCACCGTGATGGGACTCCGTTTTCCGAATCGGGTGGGTCTGGCAGCCGGTTTGGACAAAAACGGGATTGCGGTCGATGGGCTCGCGCACCTCGGTTTCGGCGCGATCGAAGTGGGCACGGTCACGCCGAGGCCCCAGCCGGGCAACCCCAAACCGCGGCTCTTTCGCCTTCCCGAAGCGCAGGCGCTGATCAACCGCATGGGGTTCAACAACGACGGCGTGGAGGCGCTCGTTGCCCATCTGCGCCACCGCCGTTTTCGTGGGATCCTGGGGATCAACCTCGGCAAGAACGCGACGACCCCGATCGAAGCCGCGTTCGACGACTACCGCATGGGAATGCAAGCGGTTTGGGAGATCGCCGATTACGTCACGATCAACATCTCCTCCCCCAACACGCAACAGTTGCGTTCCTTGCAGGAGCGCGACGCCCTTGCGGCGCTCCTGGACGGACTCAAAGAGGAGACGGTTGGTCTCGAGGCGAAAAGCGGGAAACACACCCCGCTGGTGGTCAAGATCGCCCCGGACCTCGACGACGACGCGATTGCCGCAATCGCCGAAACGCTGGTCACGTTCGAGATCGACGGCGTGATCGCCACCAACACGACGATTGCGCGGGATGGCGTCGCGCACCTGCCGCACGGCAACGAAACTGGTGGCCTTTCCGGACGCCCCCTCTTTGCACGCAGCACTGCGGTGGTACGCGCACTTGCCGACGCCCTTCAGGGTAAGATCCCCATCATCGCTGCCGGCGGAATTTTGTGCGGAGACGACGCACGCGCGAAACTCGCAGCAGGCGCAACCCTCGTGCAGATCTACACCGGTCTGATCTATCGCGGCCCCAAGCTCATTGCGGAGGCGATAGCAGCGACGGCGGCAGAATGCTCGCGCCAGAAGGGGGAAGCGGCGTAACGGGCGTTTGTTCCTGATCGAGCCCCGCCATCGTCTCGAGCCGGATCGTCACCCGCCGATTGCGCGCCCGCCCTTGCGGGGTGAGATTGTCGGCGATCGGGCGCTGATCGGCGTACCCCACCGCTGCCAGGCGGCTTGGGTCGACACCCTCTTGGACGAAGAAACGGACCACCGCTGCGGCGCGCGCCGCAGAGAGCTCCCAGTTGGACGGAAACGCAGCACCCGGCCGCAACGGCACGTTGTCGGTATGACCTTCGACTTGGATCGGGAAATCGCCGCTTTGCGCCAAGACCCGAGCGATGGGGCGCAACGCCGAAAGGGCAACGGGCGAAAGATTTGCTGAGCCGCTGGGGAAAAGGATCTCCGCCCCCACGTCGATCGTCACGCCAAACGCCCCTTCGGTCACCCGCACGTCACCGTTTTCGATCATCGGTGCCAGTGCCGCACGCACCGCATTCGCGGTCTGAGCCGTCGCTTCCAGCGCCGCCTTGACCCGGGCTTCGCGCGACGTCTCCTCGTCGCCCTCTTTCCCGCCACGCCGCTTCACCGCGAGCGGCAATCCGGCGACAAAGGCTGGGATCACCGACTCTTCCCGCCGCTCGCCGGGTTTCGGCACCAGAACACCCGCCCGAAACGCTTCATAGATCGACTCGGACAGTACCCGATACTTCCCTTCGTTCACCGACGAGATCGAGTACATCACCACGAAAAAGGCAAAGAGGAGCGTAATGAAGTCGGCGTAACTCACGAGCCAGCGCTCGAGGTTTTCGTGCTCCTCACCCTTTTTCCGTCGCGCCCGTGCCATCGCCGTTCCCGCTAACCAATCGCCCCGCTGCCCGGTTCTGCTTCGGATTCACTCCCGGGCAGGAAACTGCGCATCATTCCCTCGACGAGTCGCGGATTCTCGCCGCTCGCGATGCCCACGAACCCTTCGACCAGCATCTGGCGGGTCAGGATCAGTTCGGCCGCGTAGGTGAGGAGTTTTTTCGAGATCGGGATATAGAGCAGGTTCGCCGAATAGACGCCGTAGATGGTGGCGACGAACGCCACCGCGATGCCACTGCCCAATTGAGCGGGGTCGGCAAGGTTCTCCATCACGTGGATCAACCCCAGCACCGCGCCGATGATTCCGATGGTCGGCGCGTAACCGCCAGCCGACTCCCACACCTTGGCGCGCACCTTGAACTGCTCTTCGAGCACTTCGAGTTCCGTGGTCAGCACCTCGCGCAGCCGTTCAGGTTCGATACCATCGACCAGAAGTTGCAACCCTTTGCGCACGAACGGGTCGGTTTCGGTCGCGATTTTGATCTCCAGCGCCAACAACCCTTCACGGCGCGCGGTACGCCCCCATTCCACCGCTTTGGCGATCCACTCCTCGGGGTCGCTCACCGGCGTGCGAAAGAGCCACCCCAACATTTTGAGCGCATCGACGAAAATCGGCCACGGCGTTTGAACGAAAAGCGCCGCGAAAGTCCCACCGAAGACGATGAGAAACGCACCGAACTGGACGAGCGAAAGGGGGTGCCCCCCTTCGACGACGAAACCGCCGACGATCGCAACCAACCCAAGCAGCAAGCCGACGACCGTGGTGAAATCCTTCATCCGCTCGCTCCCGGATCGTCCTTGGCGGCTTGCTTACGCGGCCGGCCGCGCCGCTTTCCTGCCGCGGCCGATTGTCCCAAAAGCTGCGCGCGGATGCGCGCAATCGCCGACGAGAGGATTTGCGAGACGCGCGATTCGCTCACCTCGAGCACCGCGCCGATCTCTTTGAGGTTGAGTTCGTGTTCGTAGTAAAGCGCGAGCACCGTCTGTTCGCGTTCCGGCAGTTGCGTGATCGCGTGCGCGATCCGGGATTGCAATTCCCGCCGTTCGGCGAGCGCTTCCGGATTGGCCGAATCGTCGCCAAGGTGGCGCTCGAGGAAATGCGCCGCTCCGGATCGCCCCTGGTCCTCATCGATCAGGTCGTCGTAGTAGAGAACCGCATGGCCTTGCGCCGCGGAAAGGGTCGCGAAATAGTCTTCGAGCGACCAACCGATGGCGTCGGCCACTTCCGCGTCCGACGGTTGCCGTCCCAATTGGTGGGTGAGCCGCTCGATCGCCGCTTCGACCTCGCGCATCGCCTGCCGCACCGAGCGGGGCACCCAGTCGTTGCCGCGCAGCGCGTCGAGCATCGCACCACGTACCCGCGCCACCGCGTAGGTTTCGAACTGCGCGTCGTCCTGGACTTCGTAGCGTTCGATCGCCTCCAGTAGCCCCATCATGCCGTACTGGATGAGATCGTCAAGCATGATGTTGGCGGGCAGTCGCGCAGCGAGCTGCATCGCCATCCGCTTGACCATCGGGGCGTAGTGTTGGACCAGTTGGTTGACGTCACGTGTGGTTTTTCCCGCCATACCCCACCATTTTGGATCGGGCGCATCCCGACAGCCGACGAAAAATGCGCGGTCGAGCTGTGCCAGCCACCGAGCGCGCGCAGAACCGCTAGCGCTGTTTTTACCACAACGCGGCGGGGATAGGGTCACACTCACGCGGCTACGCCCTCCGCCGGCCAGAGGGTATCGAGTAATGCTAATGGCGCGGCTTGCCAAACGGGTAACGAGGTTTGGCGCACGATCGCGCGCTGCAGGTGGGCAAGGAACCGGGCCGCTTCGCGCAGATCGGCGCCGTCGGCAAGGAGCGTGATGCGATCGACCCCCAGATGGACGAGTTCGCGCGCCCGTTCGAGCGCCGCCCGCCACCCGCTGCCACTTACTTCCGCCAAGAGCCAATGGCGCGGGGTGGAGGTCAGCCACCACGACGCGTCGGCAACGCTTGCCCCACCGCCAAAGAGAACCACCACGTCGTAACGCCGCGCGTGGTGCTCGAATGCGGCAAAGAGCCGCTCGCGCTGGGTTTCGTCGAGAAGCGGAAGCGCCACTGCCGCGGCTTTCAGGTTGAGGTACCCCCACCCTTGACGCAAGGTGAGATCGAAGCGTTGTCGTGGGGATTGCGTCTGCAACACCAACAACAGGTCCGCGGGTCGCCCCACGCCGCGCGCTTCGGGTAGCGTCACCGAGCCGGTAGCCTCATCCGCGAGCAGCGCCCGGCCGCTCACCGTGACCAGTCGCGTCATGAACCGTTCCGTCATCCGGGCCCAGTCGCGCCCCGCGGCATAGAGGCTATGCATCGCCGGGGGTTCGCGGCGAAACCAGCGCCGTAGCGTCGCTGCTTGATCGTCATGTCGCCACATCCTGCACCTCCGTCATGCACTGGCCGCGTGCGCCAACCACAGTGCCGCATCGTCTGCCGCAACCCGCCACGGCGCCTCTTCGCCGCGATTCACGCGAAAGGCGCGGTCGAGCAGATAGGCGCGATTCGGCAGATGGAGATCTTCGGGTACCCGCTGGCCGTTGGCCACGTAATGCACCAGAAGGCGATGGCGCACGACCACGTCGAGCGCAGCGGCTAGTGAAACCGCTTCGTCCGTTTTGGTGATGATCGCGCCCGCCAACCCTTCCCCGCCGAACGCGCGCACTACATCATCGAGCGTATCGCCTCGGCTCGCTGCGTTGAGACAGAGCAACCGTTTGACGACACCGCCCCCGGAAAGCATTGCGATCTGTTGCGCGACCGCTTTGTCGCGCTGGCTCAGCCCCACCGTGTCGATCAAGACGATGTGTTTGGTCGCAAGCTCTTGGAGGGTCAACCGCAGGTCTTGCGCGTCGCGCACCGCGAAGACCGGCACCCCCAGAATGCGTCCGTAGATGCGCAACTGCTCTTGCGCTCCGATCCGAAAACCGTCGGTGGTGATCATCGCCACGCGCGCGGCACCGAGCTGCACCACGCAGCGCGCGGCGATCTTCGCAGTAGTGGTGGTCTTGCCGACCCCCGTCGGCCCCACGATCGCATAGACCCCGCCTTTGGCGATCAATTCGTCGTCGTCACCGACCACCGCCAAACGCGCGCCAAGCCGCGCTTTCGCGGCCTCCCGCGCCGCGTCGGCCTCGGCGTGCGCTTCGATCTTGTCGCAGATCGCGCGCGCCAACGCCGGGGAAAAACCGGCGTCGAGCATCTCACCCAACACACGCGCGCGCCCCGGCGCTTTGCGGATCGCTTCGTTCCACGCAAACCCTGCCAGCTGCTGCTCGATGAGCGCGCGCACCTGCTGCAATTCACGCGCGAGCAGCGCATTCTGTTCGTGCAACGTCTCGATCTGTTGCGTCACCGTCGGGGACACCGCTGCCGCCGACGGTGGTTCCGGCTCAGTGACACTCCGTCCCGCGTCGCGCCCGAGCCGCTTCTGCAACGCTTCGAGCCCTGCTTTGACCCGCGCCGCTTCGCCGGCAGCGGCAACATCCTCTTGCCGTGCCGCATAGTCCGCAGTGACGATGCGGGGCGGTTCGAACGGGCGGATCGTTGTGGGTTTCGGCGCGCTGCTTTGCTTGACCGATGCCGCGGGGGGAGGTGATGATGCGATTTCGCTTGCGGGCATCGCGATGATCTCGACGCCACCGGGCACCGAGCGGTTCGCGAGTACGATCGCGTCCTCCCCCAGTTCTGCTTTGACCAGTTTCAGGGCTTCGCGCGCGGTGGCAGCTCGAAACTTTTTCACGTTCATGGTGGTCGCACTCCTTCGCTTCGTGCGGTCTTACCGCCATTATCGCGGCGAAACCAGGAAATCGACGTGAAGAGAAGGCGGGGAAAACCGCCGCAATTTCGGCGCTATGCGGCCCCGATCATCTCGACGATCTCGATCCCGCGGTTGTCGGGCATCTCGGCGTGCGACAACACCCGAAGCATGGGAACCGACCGCTTGAGGAAGCGGGCCAGAAGCCAGCGCAATTGTGGCGGGACGAGGAGGATCGGCGCTTTGCCGCTCTGCTCCATCCGCTGCGCGGCTTCGGAAATCCGGCGCAGCAGCGTATCGGCAAGTCCCGGTTCGATCGCCCCTTGCGCCGCCCCGCTCACCGCTTGCGACAGCACGCGTTCGAGCCCCGGATCGAGCACCAGCACCGGCACTTTCTGCTGCCCCGGAACGAGCGACTGCACGATCGCGCGCCCGAGCGCCTCCCGCACCCGGCTGGTGAGTTCGTACGGATCTTGCGTCTTCGGCGCATGTTCGGCGAGCGTCTCCAGGATCGTGCGCAGGTCGCGGATCACCACCCCCTCTTCGAGCAGCAACTGCAGCACTTTGTGGAGCAGCGTCACCGTCACGAGCGTCGGCACCACGTCTTCGACCAGTTTCGGCGCCTCTTGCTTGAAGCGATCGAGAAGCGCCTGCACCTCTTCGCGCCCCAGCAACTCTGCCGCGTGGTCGACCAGAATCTGGTTGAGGTGGGTGGCAACCACGGTCGCGGCATCGACTACGGTGTACCCCAGCGCGTACGCCCGTTCGCGTTGCGTGGCGTCGATCCATATCGCCGGCAAACCAAACGCCGGGTCGGTCGTTTCGCGTCCTGAGAGCGGCCCGGTCACCTGCCCCGGATTGATCGCGAGATATTGGCCTGGGAAGACTTCGGCGCTCGCGATTTCGACCCCTTTGACGATCACGCGGTAGACGTTCGGTTTGAGCTCCAGGTTGTCGCGAATGTGAACGGTGGGGGGCAAAAAGCCCACCTCTTGCGCAAAACGCTTGCGCAGCCCGCGAATCCGTTTGATCAGTTCGCCCCCTTGTTGCGGGTCGACGAGCGGGATCAGCCGATACCCCACCTCCAACCCCAACACATCCACGGGCTGCACGTCGTTCCATGTGGCCTCGACCGTCTCTTCGGTGGGCGGAGGCGGCGCGGTTCGCGCCGCTGCCGCGGCTTTCGCGACTTCGTGCTGCCAGCGCTTCCACGCCAGGAACCCGAGCCCGCCCGCGATGAGCAGAAAAACCAGATTCGGCATCCCCGGGATCGTCCCCAGGAGCCCGACGATCGCCGCCGCAATCATCAGGACCGGCGGTTTGCTGAAGAGCTGCCCCAAGAGCTGGCCACCCACGTCTTCCTCTTTCTCCTCTTCTGCGACGCGTGAGACCACCATCCCAGCGGCGATCGAGATCATCAGCGAAGGAATCTGCGCCACCAGCCCGTCACCGATCGTCAGCAGCACGTAGGTGTCGATCGCGCGGCCGAAATCCATACCGTGGACGATCGTCCCCACCGCGAGTCCCCCCAGCACGTTGATCAGCGTGATGAGGATGCCTGCGACCGCGTCGCCGCGCACGAATTTCGACGCACCGTCCATCGCACCGTAGAATTCGGCCTCTTTCTGAATCTCGCGGCGGCGACGACGCGCCTCGGCTTCGTCGATCAGACCCGCGTTGAGGTCGGCGTCGATCGCCATCTGCTTTCCGGGCATCGCGTCCAACGTAAACCGCGCGCTCACCTCGGCGATCCGTCCGGCCCCTTTGGTGACCACGGCAAAGTTGATGACCACCAAAATCACGAAGACCACCACGCCGATTGCGGTGTTCCCACCCACCAGGAACTGTCCGAACGACTCGATCACCTTACCGGCGGCGTCGGGCCCGGTGTGCCCTTCCAAGAGCACCACGCGGGTAGACGCGACGTTGAGCGAAAGGCGCAAGAGTGTCGTCACCAACAGCACCGCCGGGAATGCCGCGAATTCAAGCGGACGCTGCACGTACATCCCCACCAGCAGCACCACGATGCTCATCGCGATGTTGAAGGTAAACATCACGTCGAGGAAGAACGGTGGCAGCGGCAGCACCATCATGGTGAGCACGAGGAAAATGAAGACCGGCGCTGCCAAGAGCTTGAGTTTCGTCGGCGTCAGGAAACGGCGCCAGTCGAGCGCGGCAAGGTTCATCGGGCTCGCCACTTAGCTTCTCCTCACGAAGGCTTCGGTTGCTTCCTCAGGGGGTGGTACATAGAGCGGTTCGGGAATCTCCAGCTCTGGCGGCAATTCCGGTTTCGGGCCGCCACGCGCCATCCATTGGTCGAGCTGATAGACATACGCCAACACTTCCGCTACCGCAAGATAGAGCCCGGCGGGAATCGCTTCCCCCACTTCGGTATGGACATAGAGCGAACGCGCGAGCGCTGGCGCCTCGACACGCGGCACTGCATGCGCTTCGGCCAATTCGCGGATTTTGAGCGCGACCGCGCCGCGCCCCTTCGCGACGACCACCGGTGCCGCCATCTTCTGCGGTTCGTAGCGCAACGCTACCGCGAAATGGGTCGGGTTGGTCACCACGACGGTCGCTTTCGGCACCTCGGCCATCATCCGCCGCCGCGCCATTTCACGCTGCACCGCACGGATACGCCCTTTGACCTGCGGATCCCCTTCCAGCTCTTTGTGTTCGCGCTTGACCTCCTCTTTCGTCATCCGCAGGTTCTTGGTGTAACTCCACAGCTGATACGGCACGTCGGCTGCGGCGATCAGCGCGATCGCACCCACCAACCACAGCGCATCCCAACCGATCGCGTCGACGAATTGGGCCGCGGCGTGTTCGAGCGGCATGCGGATGAGCGCGAGTACCCGGTCGGTTTCCGAAGTGAGCGTCCACCAGGCCACTACGCCCACCAGTACCGTCTTCGCCACCGCTTTGGCGAGTTCCACCAGCCCATTGAGCGAAAAGACCCGTTTGATCCCCTGCATCGGATTCAAGCGGCTCCATTTCGGCGCGAGCAGTTTGGGTACGAACAGAAACCCGCCGACCGCGACGTGCCCCGCCACGGCAGCAACCAGCAGAAAGAGAAAGAGCGGCGTCAACGCGAGCAACGTCTCTTTGACCACGTACGGCAACAGCGCAAGGAGCGTCGTCACCTCGAACGCGCGCTCGGTTCCGAACGACCACACGGCCTGGACCAAACGAGCGATGCGCTCCCCCATCCAGCTGCCGGTGACCATCAGCACCGAAACGCCTACCAGCAACACCAAGAAAGAGGCCAGTTCCCGCGACTGGGGAATTTGCCCCTCTTCCCGCGCCTGCTCGATCCTTCGCGCAGACGGCTGTTCGGTCTTTTCGAGGTCGCTCTCTTCGGCCATCGCGCCGCTCACCTGCTTCGACAGGCTCCATTATCACGGCGCCGCGCGTGTCGCATCACGGAGAAAACGAGGCAAAAAAGCGGCTATTTGTCGACCGCGTCGAGCCCGTGGATGCGCATACCGACGACGATACCCCGTTCCCGAAACCAGCCGCCGGGCATTTCGAGCGCCCAGCGTACCGGTTGTGCGGCGCAGTGGGTCGTCAGCGTATGGGGCGCCATCTCGGCGATATTGACGATGCGGCCAGCATCGTCGAGAAACGCCACCGCGAGCGGCAACGGGGTGTTTTTCATCCACATGCAGTGGCGGTCAGGAAACGGAAAGCGAAAGAGCATCCCGTGATTGGGCGGCAGTACTGTGCGAAACATCAACCCCTGTTCCCGTGCGCGTTGCGTCGCTGCCAATTCCGCAGTGATCTGATAGAGCCCAGCACGCAGCGTCACCAAGGGCAGAAGCGGCTCTGCGGCCACCGTACCGCGCCAGCCGCTCAACCAAACCAACACAGCACAACAGACTACCCATCCCGCGCGGCGCGCACGCGCTGCAAACCCCCAACCGAAAACCATCGCACCTCCTCGCGCCAACCTGCGCACCGTTTCATTCCAAGTTTATACTGCACGGCATGAACCCCACCGTCTCATCACCCCGAAACCGCCTTCGGGCTCGGTGGTACCGCATCCTTGAAAGTACTCAAAAGCGAATGCAAAGAAACACGCACGTGCCCGCACTGTGGCAAGCTCCTTACTGGGCGCACACCGCAGCAAGAGGTTTCGCCACCGCAATGACTCACAACCGTGAGCCGACCGCACCCCGCTTCACAATGCGCCATTCGCCCGGCTGAAGCCGCAAGTTGCGCAGATCGTAAGGGCCGATTGCAATGCGGACGAGCCTGAGCGTCGGAAACCCCACCGCTGCGGTCATCCGCCGCACCTGGCGGTTACGCCCCTCGCGGAGCGTCAGTGCGATCCAACTCGTCGGCACGCTTTTGCGAAACCGCACCGGCGGCACACGCGGCCACAGATCCGGCGGCACGATTCGCACCGCGTGCGCGGGCAGGGTCACCCCATCCTTGAGGCGAACGCCGTGACGCAGTTGCGCGAGCGCCGCGTCACTCACCTCCCCTTCGACCTGGACCCAATAGGTCTTCGGCCATTTGAAGCGGGGGTCGCTGATCCGCGCCTGCCACGAGCCGTAATCGGTGAGCAGCAAAAGCCCCTCGCTCTCTTTGTCGAGCCGCCCGGCTGGATAGACGTTGGGAACGGGCACGTACGCCCGCAATGTCGCTTCCGGCGGTTCTCCGGAAAATTGGCTGAGGACCCCGTACGGTTTGTTGACCGCAATCAAAATCGGCACGATTTTTTTTGGCAACCAAGAAAGACGCGCAGTAGAATAACAAGAAACGACAATGGAATCCACGCGATGACGCCCCCAACCTCCCCCTGGCTTCGCCGCTTGCCCGGCAGCCGCAAAGCCCCCGCCGGTTTGGAATGGAAGCTATTCAAACGCCTGCCGCGCTGGTTTGCTGGAGGATTGCTGGCGTGTGCATTGCCACCACTCATCGCGCGGTGGTGGTATGCCGATCTGGGACCGGCCGCGGAAAAATACCTCAACACAGTGGATATCCTCACGCTCGCAGCACTGGTGCTCCACGTCATCATCGTCTTCACGGTGGGGTTCGGCTGCTTGGTGGTAATCATCATGAAAGGGCACGGCTATGTTGCCGATGGCATCGAGGTACCGTCGAGCCGCGAAGACGACCTTGCCGACTTGCGCGCACGCGAAGCGTTGAAACGGGACACCATCCTCCACAAACCACAAAACGGACGATGATCCCGGCCGAGTTCGTCACGCTGCTCTTTTCCGCAGCCAGCATCGAGCGCTGGAACGACCATCCACGCCCGATGCCTTTCACGGAGCTCGACAAGCAAGCGCACAAAGCGATCATCGCGTGGGTTTTGGCGCGCGCCGAGGAAGATGCGGGCAAATCGATCGACTGGGAAGCGCTCATCGGCGGCACCATCGCCGAGTGCCTCCACCGCATCGTCCTCACCGACCTGAAGCCGCCGATCTTTCACCGTTTGATGGCGGAAAAGGGGCAAGCGCTTACCGAATGGGCGCTCGAACGGCTGGCGCCCGCCGTCACCCCGGTCGCTGACGGCGCGCTCTTTACGGCGATTCGCACCCACCTCACCGCACCAGCGCCCACCCTCGAGCGCCGTATTCTCAAAGCGGCGCACTACTTAGCTACGCAGTGGGAGTTTCGCCTCATCTACCACACCGCCCCCTTCCTCTACGGCATCGAACAGACGAAAGCCGCGATCGAAGGGGAGATCGAAGCGCACTACGACCTCATCGGCGTACAAAAAATCGCGCTGGGAAAACGCCTCTTCGGTTTCGTCGACCTGGTCGGGCAGTTGCGTTTCCAACAGCGCTGGGCGCAGACGCCGCGGCTACCGAAAACCTCAGTGCTCGGGCATCTGCTGTTCGTCGCGATTTTGAGCTACTGCGGCGCACGGGAGCTGGGCGCAAAAAGCACGCAGCGCCGCTCTAACGCCTTTTACGGCGCGCTCTTTCACGATTTGCCGGAGGTGCTCACCCGCGATGTGATTTCGCCGATCAAACGCGAAGCGCCAGGCGTGGAAGCCCTTCTCAAAGCGGAAGAACGGCGGTTGATGGCCGAAGTGCTCCTGCCGCTCCTACCCGAAAACTGGCATGCGCAACTGCGCGCTTATACGGAAACGGAGTTCGCCTGCCGGGTACGCGAAGACGGGCAATGGCGTATCCTGGCGGATGAAACGGTCCCGGAAGCGCTCGACCGTGATGCCTGCGACCCGATCGACGGCCCGCTCATCAAAGCGATGGACGAACTCGCGGCACTCACCGAGGCGGCGCAATCGCTTGCGCATGGCGTTCGGGCACCGGCGCTGGTGGAAGCGAACCGCCGCCTGCCCGAAAAGTACCACGGCAAACGGCTGGGGGCGCTCGATCTCGGCGCGCTTTTTGCAGCGCTGCGGATCGAAGGGTAGCGAAGGGAGAGTGAATCGCTGAAAATCATCGGATTGGAGGAATGACTATGACTGCCGCCACCGAACAGATTGCCGAAATCGCTAAGAGACTGCCCCCCAGCGAACGCGCCCGGCTGGTGGATGAACTGCTTGCCAGTCTGGATCAGCCAAACCAGACGTTGGATGAATTGTGGCGGCAAGAATGCCAAGCCCGTCTCAAAGCCCTGGAAAAAGGGGAGATGCCGTGGGAGGACTTCGACCAGGTGCTGACTGACCTACGCCAATCGTGAAAACCTACCTTGCTGCCGCGGCCCGCCAGGAACTGGAGGAAGCCTTTGCCTTCTACGAGCAGGAGCAACCCGGTCTGGGACGCCGGTTTCTCGATGAAGTGCAAGCCTGTCGTGACCTGATCAAACGTCTTCCAGAAGCTTGGCATCCGCTTGGAAATGGTCTGCGTCGCTGCCGATTACGGCATTTTCCGTATGGGCTGATATACCGAGTCCAGGGTGTGCGCCTGGAAATCATCGCCGTCGCTCACCTACACCGAGCACCGGAATATTGGTGTGATCGCGCTAAGTAAGTCATCCCATGCGCCCTAAATCCCTCATCATCAACACCCCTTACGACCGTCCCACCCGCAACTGGCAGCAAGCCCAGAACGGCACGCTGACCCTTGTGTAAGACCGCAGAACACGGTGCGTGGGTACTATTTCTTGCTTCCTTCGTTTCGCCCAAACCCCACTTCCCACGCCGCATTGGCCATCACCGCCTCTTCGTTGGTCGCCACCACCGCCACCGCGACGCGGCTTGCTGCCGCTTCGATGCGTCGATAGCCATCAGGTAGCCTTCCCACCGCCGCTGCATTCGCTGCGTCGTCGATCACCACGCCAAGCCACGCGGCGTATTGGGCGATGCGGGCACGCACGGGCGCTGCGTGTTCGCCGATCCCGCCGGTAAACACCAGCGCATCCAACCCTTGCAGCGCGGCAGCCAGCGACCCCAACTCCCGCGCCACCCGGTAACAGAAAAGTTCGACCGCTTCGCGCGCTTTCGGGTCGTCGCTTGCCAGGAGCGTGCGCATGTCGGAACTGAGTTCGGAAACGCCGAGCAACCCGGATTCGCTGTAGAGGATGTGTTCGATCGCGCTCGCGTCACGTTTTTCGTGTTGCAACAAATAAAGCACAACCCCCGCATCGATCGTCCCGCAGCGGGTACCCATCATCAAACCATCGAGCGCGGTGAACCCCATCGTCGAAGCGACGCTCTTGCCCCTGTAAAGCGCGCACATCGACGCACCGTTGCCCAGGTGGGCCACCACCACACGCCCCGCCGCGCGCTCCGGTCCCAGAACTTCCGGCAAGCGCCCGGCCACATAGGCGTAAGAGAGACCATGGAATCCGTAGCGTCGCACCCCCGCCTCCCAGTAACGGCGCGGCAAGGGCATCATCTGCGCCTGCCACGGCTGCGAGCGATGAAACGCGGTGTCGAAACAGGCCACCTGGAGCCAATCAGGGTGGCGGGCGCGCAACAACCGGATCGGCCGCAGATTGTGTGACTGATGAAGCGGCGCCAGCGGAATCAACGCTTGGAGTTGCGTCAAGACCCCATCGTCGATCGCCACCGGCGCAGCGAACTCGTGCCCGCCATGCACCACGCGATGCGCAACGGCCGCCACCGTCACCCCGGCCAAATGTGCTTCGATCCACGCCAACAGCGCCGTGAGCGCCGCGTCATGCTGTGCCTCCAGGTCGCCGTCGAGCGGTAACGCGATCCGTCCCTCGGCGGCTTGACTACCCGCTTGGGCGCGCACCGCGGCAGTGGCAGTTGGCTTGTTGCCCAGGGGGGCCGCGTTGGCTTCTTGCGCGCCTGCTTCGTTAGCGCACTGCCACTGCAACTGCGCCGCCCCTAGACCAATCCCGTCGATCTTTCCCCACCACTGCGCGGTAGATGCCACCCCGTTTTCGTCACACGGAAACAGGGCGAATTTGAGGCTGGAAGAGCCCGCGTTCAAACAGAGGATCGCCTGGGTGTGCGGTTGCGGTTCGATCATCATTTTTTCGTTCCTGGGTCGTTTCGTCCGAGAAACCCGCTGCGCCGTCTCCAGCGCGTCACGGAACCACTCGCGGCGGCCCTCATCGCCAGATCGGTCACGACGGCAACGCCATCCCTTGCGCTTTCGCCGCAACCAGAATCTGCGCAAGCGCACAGCTCGCCACCCGCGTTTCCGGGGTGTCGGCGCGGCTGGTGAGCACGATCGGCACCTTCGCCCCCAAAACGATTCCCGCCATCAGCGCATTCGCCAGATATTCGAGCTGCTTCGCCAGCATATTGCCTGCTTCCAAGTCGGGCACGACCAGAATGTCGGCATTGCCCGCAACCGCAGAGCGGATCCCTTTGACCTTTGCCGCGACGAGCGAAACCGCGTTATCGAACGCCAAGGGGCCATCCAGCAACCCTCCGGTGATCTGTCCGCGGTCGGCCATCTTGCAGAGCGCCGCCGCCTCGACCGTCGAGCGGATCTTCGGATTGACCGTTTCGACTGCGGAGAGGATCGCCACTTTCGGTTCGGTGATCCCGATCGCATGCGCCAGATCGATCGCATTCTGCACGATGTCGCGCTTCTCTTCGAGCGTCGGTTCGATGTTGATCGCCGCGTCGGTGATCATCAGCGGATGCGGGTAGGTGGGAACGTCGGCAAGGAACACATGGGAAATGCGACGGTCGGTCCGCAACCCCCGCTCTTTGTTCACCACTTCACTCATCAATTCGTCGGTGTGCAGCGACCCCTTCATCAACGCCGCGCACTCCCCTTTGCGGCAAAGCGCCACCGCCACTTCGGCAGACGCGTGCGAATGGGGCGTGTCTATCAGCGTAACGCCGTCGAGCGACACCTCCAGTTGCTCGGCCAACGCGGTGATGCGTGCTCGCGGCCCCACGAGCACCGGGTCGATCACCCCCGCCTCCTTCGCCTCCAACGCCCCCAAAAGCGCATATTCGCTGCACGGGTGCGCCACCGCCATCCGCACCGGAGGCAATCCGCGCATCAGTGCCATCAGGTGCTGGTAGCGGAGTTCCTTATCAGAGATCGTCACTTCCGGCAGAGCGACCCGCGGCCGCCGAATCTTCTCCGTGGGCGCGACCACCTCCGCGGTGCCATCGATCACCAGCAACCCCTCCTGGTTGGTCGCCGTGCAATCGAAGAGCACGTGATGGTTGTGGGCGAACTTTTCCCGTACCGTCACCCGCGCGGTGAGCGTATCCCCGATCACGATCGGACGGTGGAAACGCAAGTCTTGCCGCACATAGACGGTGCCGGGCCCAGGGTATTCCGTCCCCAAGATCGCGGAAAAGAGCGCCCCACCCCACATCGAATGGCCGACGATTTCGCGAAACTGACCCGATCGGGCGAATTCCGGGTCGACGTGGGTCGGGTTGAGGTCTCCCGAAAGCACCGCGAAAAGGTGGATGTCCTCGGGGCGCAGCGTCCGGGTGATCTTTGCCCCCTCACCCACGGTGATCTCTTCGAAGGTCTTGTTCTCGATCCACACCACCGGATGCGCGTTCATCATGATCGGTTCCTTTTTGCTGCACCGCATCAATGTACCCTTTTTCCCGCTTTCCTGCAACCGAAGCGGCAAACTGGCGTGCTAAACTCGCCCATGATGACAAACCATGACTACGGTGTGTTGCTCTATGAAAGCGCGTCAATTCTTTATCGCAACGCTCAAGCAAGATCCGTCGGATGCCGAAATCGTCAGCCAAAAGCTGATGATCCGCGCCGGTTTCATCAAAAAGGTCGCAGCGGGTATCTACACTTGGACCCCGTTGGGACTCAGGAGCCTGCGCAAAGTCGAAGCGATCGTGCGCGAAGAGATGAACCGCGCCGGGGCGCTCGAACTCCTCATGCCCGCCGTGCAACCCGCGGAGCTGTGGCAAGAGTCGGGACGATGGACCTTCTACGGTCCGGAGTTGCTGCGCTTCAAAGACCGGCATGAGCGCGATTTCGTGATCGGCCCCACACATGAAGAGGTGATCACCGATTTCGCCCGCCGCGAAATCAAAAGCTACAAGCAGCTCCCCAAACACTTCTATCAGATCCAGACCAAATTCCGCGACGAAATCCGCCCCCGTTTCGGCGTGATGCGCGCCCGCGAATTCATCATGAAAGACGGTTACTCGTTCCACGCCTCGTTTGCCGACCTGGAGCGGGAATACCGCAATATGTACGATACGTACACCCGAATCTTCACCCGGCTGGGACTGGAATTCCGCGCCGTCGCCGCAGACACCGGCTCGATCGGCGGCACCGGTTCGCACGAATTCCACGTGATCGCCGAAACCGGGGAAGACACGATCGCGTACTGCCCCACCTCCGATTACGCCGCAAACGTCGAACTGGCCGAAGCGCTTGCTCCGCAAGGTGACCGTCCTGAGCCCACCGCCCCCTTGACCGAAGTGGCCACGCCGGGGGTGAAGACGATCGCCGATCTGGTCGCGTTTCTTGAGATCCCCATCGAACAGACGGTCAAAGCGGTGGTCGTGGAAAGCGAAGGCGGCGAACCCGTGCTGCTCCTGTTGCGCGGCGACCACGAACTCAACGAAATCAAAGCGCAAAAACTGCCGGGAATCAAGAATCCGCTCACCTTCGCCAGCGAAGCCGCGATTCGCGCCGCATTCGGCGCTGGCCCCGGCTCACTCGGCCCCGTCGGATTCAACGGGCGGATCATCGCCGACCGAACCGTCGCGAAAATGGCCGATTTCGTCACCGGGGCGAACCGTGATGGCTTCCACTACACCGGCGTCAATATCGGTCGCGACTTTCCCGAACCCGAAGTGGCCGATTTGCGGAACGTCGTCGCCGGCGACCCCTCCCCGGATGGCAAAGGGGTACTCGCGCTGTGCAAAGGGATCGAGGTGGGCCATATCTTCCAGCTGCGCACCAAATACTCCGAAGCGATGCAGTGTACGTTTCTCGACGAAACCGGTGCGGAACGCCCGATGGAGATGGGCTGTTACGGCATTGGCGTGACCCGCATCCTGGGCGCCGCGATCGAACAGAACCACGACGCGCGGGGCATCATCTGGCCAGAGCCGATCGCACCGTTCGAAGCCGTGGTCTGTCCGATCGGTGCGACCAAATCGCCTGCAGTCGCCGAAGCAGCAGAGCGGATCTACCGCGCGCTCAGCGACGCGGGCATCGACGTGATCCTGGACGACCGCAACGAACGCCCGGGGGCGATGTTCGCCGACTGGGAATTGATTGGTGTGCCGTGGCGACTGGTCGTGAGCGAACGCGGTCTGAGCGCGGGGACCGTGGAAATCCGCCACCGCCGGGCCGCGGACAATATGGTGCTTCCGGAAGCCGAGGCGCTCGCTCAGGTGATCGCCGCGATCCGCAATGCGAAGACGGGGGATACGCACGCAACATGATCCGCGGCGCGAAGCGCACCGGCACGTTCCTGCTCCTCTTTGCGCTCCTTAGTGCGCCCCCTACCCTCCAGGCGGGCGCACAGCGCTACGAACCGCTTGCCGACGCGGTGCGCGCCGCGCTCGCTACCGCGACCCAAGCCGACGCGCCACCGCCCATCGCCACCCTTGCGGCGACTTTTCCCGAAAGCGCCCAATGGGTTGCCAAGCAGCAATCGCGGGTTGCACGCTATCTTCCGGACCCCATTGAACGTGACGAACTCCTCTACACCGTCTGGTACGAAGCGGCGCGCGCGGGGCTTCCCCCCGATCTGGTGCTCGCAGTGATCCACGTCGAAAGCCGCTTTCGTAAATATGCCGTCTCCACGGCTGGAGCGCACGGCTACATGCAAGTGATGCCTTTTTGGGTCGATCTCATCGGCACCCCGGAACACAACCTTTTTCACCTGCGCACCAACCTCCGGTACGGAACCGTAATCCTGCGCCACTACCTTGATATCGAACAGGGCGATCTGGTGCGTGCGTTGGGCCGCTACAACGGGAGCCTGGGGGACCCAACCTACCCCAATTTGGTCTTTGCCGCGCTGAACCACTATCGCTAACCGAAAGACGTAACGATGGCCATTGCTTCGCTCCCCCGCAGCGTCGTCGCGTTGGGGTTCGTCTCGCTGCTCATGGACCTCTCTTCCGAGATGATCCATAGCCTTCTACCGCTCTTCCTAGTTACTATCCTTGGCGCCTCGCCGGTTGCGATAGGGATCATCGAAGGCATAGCGGAAGCGACCGCCGCCATGGTCAAAATTTTCTCGGGGACGCTCTCCGACCGTTTCCAGCGTCGCAAACCGCTGATTTTGCTCGGATACGGCCTCGCTGCCGTGAGCAAACCGCTCTTTCCACTCGCCAACAGCGTCGAAACGGTGCTGACTGCCCGCTTTCTCGATCGCATCGGTAAAGGGATACGCGGCGCCCCGCGTGACGCTCTCATCGCCGACGTCACCCCCGAAACCCAACGGGGTGCGGCGTACGGCCTGCGTCAAGCGATGGACACCATCGGGGCCTTTCTGGGGCCTCTTGCGGCAACGCTCCTGATGGCAACCACAGGCGACAACTTCCCTCTAGTCTTTTGGGTCGCGACCTTGCCCGCATTTTTAGCCATCGTCTTTATCCTCTTTGCCGTGACCGAACCGCCACGCAGCACGCAGACTCACCCAAGCCGCACGCCGATCACCCTTGCGGCAGCTCGCGAACTCCCGCTCCGTTTCTGGTCGATTTTGGCTTTGGCGGCGATCCTTGCGCTCGCCCGCTTTTCCGAGGCGTTTCTCCTTCTGCGCGCCGAAAACTTGGGTCTGGCTGCCACGTGGACACCGCTGGTGCTGATCGCGATGAACCTCGTCTATGCCGTGAGCGCTTATCCTTTCGGCAAAGGATTCGATAGCGGGCAGCGTCGGGCCCTTCTGCTCTGGGGCATTGGCTTCTTGATTGTCGCCGATCTTCTCCTTGCGCTCGCCGACCACTTTTGGTTCGTCTACGTTGGCGCGATGTTCTGGGGCTTACACATGGGCGCCACGCAAGGCCTCCTCTCCGCCTGGGTTGCCGAAAACGCGCCGCACCACCTGCGCGGCACGGCTTTTGGTCTGTTCAACCTGATCAGCGGCGTGGCCCTCCTCGGTGCCAGTACACTCGCCGGAGGGCTTTGGTCTGGAATCGGCCCCAAGGCAACGTTTCTCAGTGGGGCAGCCTTCGCAACCATTGCCGCGATCGGCCTGATCGCGAGCCGAGCGTGGCAAAACCGTTGACGAGACGCCAAAAGCCGACTACTGCGATTGCGGCAGCAATTCCACTTCCCCGCGAACCCGTACCGTCAGGGTTTCCAACTCGCCCGTGATCGGAACCGGCGCGGCTTCGCGTGCGGCCAGAAACGCAACGCCTTGCGGCACGCCCGGCTGCGCGGTCGGATAATCGAGGTCGATGCGAACGAGCCGATAGCCCGAAAAACCCAACGTTTGCGTCACCTGCTCGGCTCGATGCCGGAACGCATGCAATGCTTGTGCCACCAACGTATCGAGCGTTTTTCGCCGTTGCGCTTCCGAAACGGTTCCGGTAAGCGCTACCAACAGCAATCCCTCTTGTTGAAGCGCCCCCACCAAACGCCCCAGCGCTGAATTGTCGTCGCTCACCAACCGAAGCTGCTGCTGCACCACCCACCTCCGAAGGGCGCCTTCCTGGTCCCGCAGCGCTTCGGTATGGTAGCCGGTCGTGTACGCTTCGATGCCCGGAACCCGGTTTGCCCGCTTCAACGCCGCATCGATCTGGCGATTCACCCGATCGGCGAGCTCGGCGGGGTCTTGCCCTTCTGCCTGCGCGCGCAAAAGCGCCACCGTGCGATCGTGCGCTACCTCGGCCGAAACTGCTTCGGCAAACGCCACCCGATGCAGCTGTTCCGTTTCGGCAAAGATGGGTTGCGCAAACAGCAGCGACGCCGCTAGGAGCACGCTACCCGTCGCATGGCGCAGAGCGTTTCGCTTCATCATTGTGCCACCACCTGTTTCAACACCGCCTGCTGGAAAGGACGGAACCACGCCGCTGCGGTGAGTGCCGCGCGCCGCGCCACACGTGCGGGAAACGCATCGCGGGTATAGAGCGTAGCCACCAGATTGGTCGCTTGGTAGAGCGGCCAGGTGGCGCGGCGGTGCGTTCGTTCATAGGTCAAGAGATGGCGCTGCGCATGCAGCGGCGCGCCCGCGGCCAGCGCCGAGGTAAGCGCTTCGGTGAGCCGCACCGCGCTCGCCAGCCCGAAATTGAATCCGTGGGCCGTGACCGGGTGCATTCCCACCGCGGCGTCGCCGATCAACGCCACCCGCCGCGCCACGAAATCGTGCGCATAGACCGCAACGAGCGGGTAAGCGAAGCGTTCGCTCACCACCGTCATCCGCCCCAACCGTCCGTCGAAGCGACGCGTGAGCTCTTCTGCCAACGCGGCATCCGAAAGCGCCATGAGCCGCGCGATCTCCGCGTGCGCCATCGTGACCACGATCCCGCTCACGTTGTGGTTGAGCGGCAACAGCGCCAATGTCTGGCCACCGTAGCCGAACCACTCCCATGCCACGTGCCCGTGCGGCGCGTCGTGCGTCATGCGTACGAGCATCATCGTCCGCTGGAAGTCGAGTCGGCTGGCACCGATCCCCACCTGCGCCCGCACCCGCGAAAACCGGGTATCGGCGGCAACGAGCAACGACGCTCGGAACGTCCTGCCCTCTTCCAGCGTGAGCGACACCTCGCGGTCACCCCGCACCACCGACGCGACCCGCGCCCCAGTGATCAGCGTCGCAGCACCGCGCTCGGTCACCGTCTCGTACAACGCGCGACGGATCCAGTGGTTAGGAACCAACAGACCGATCGCATCGGTTCCCGCGTCGGCTGCGCGAAAACGCAACGCCAGGAGCGACGGGCCGTCGAAGACCTGCGCATCTTTGAGCGGCGACACCTCCGCTTCCGGAATATGCGACCAGACCCCCAAGCGTTCGAGCGTGGCGCGCGACGCGTGGGTGAGCGCGATCTCTCGGCCATCCGGTGCGGGATCAGCGAGCTGCGCTTCCGGTTGCTGATCGAAAAGCGCAACGCGCAATCCCAATGGTACCGCCGCCAACGCAAACGCCAATCCTGCTGGACCAGCGCCCACCACCGCAATGTCGTACTGGTTCATCGCATGCTCCTTCGTGCTTCGCCTTTACGCACCTCCGGTCCCACCCACGGTGATCCGCTCGATCCGAAGCGTCGGCTGCCCCACCCCTACGGGGACGCTCTGCCCCTCTTTACCGCAGGTGCCAATTCCCGGGTCCAACGCCCAGTCGTTCGCGATCATCGTCACCTGCCGCATCACTTCCGGCCCATCTCCGATCAGCGTCGCTCCCTTCACCGGATATTGGATCTTGCCGTTCTCCACCCAGTACGCTTCGCTCATCTCGAAGACGAACTTGCCGGAGGTGATATCGACCTGCCCGCCGCCAAACTGCACCGCGTAAATGCCGCGATCGAGGCTTGCCACCACCTCTTCCGGCGCGTATGGGCCGGGGCGCAGGTAGGTATTGGTCATGCGCGGTAGCGTCAAATGGGCGTAGGATTCGCGCCGGCCGTTGCCAGTAGGACGCATCTCCATCAAACGCGCGTTCAGCCGGTCGTGGAGGTACCCGACGAGCACCCCATCTTCGATCAACACCGTCTCGCCGGTGGGAGTGCCTTCGTCATCGACGGTGAGCGAGCCGCGCCGTTCGGGCATCGCCCCGTTGTCCACCACCGTCACCCCTTTCGCCGCCACCTGTTCGCCCAGCCGTCCGCTATAGGCGGAAACCCCTTTGCGGTTGAAATCGCCTTCGAGTCCGTGACCCACCGCTTCGTGCAACAACACTCCCGGCCAGCCCGCAGCGAGCACTACGGTCATCTCGCCTGCTGGCGCCGGGCGCGCTTCGAGGTTCACCTGCGCCTGGCGCACCGCCTGTTCGGCCAAGCGGTCGAGCACCGCTTCGTCGAACCGCTCCAAGCCATAACGCCCGCCGATCCCGGCGGACCCCACTTCACGCCGTCCGTTGTCGTGCGCGATCACGGTGAGCGACAAGCGCACGAGCGGCCGAATGTCGTACGCAAGCGTCCCATCGAGCCGCGCAACGATCACCGCTTCCCACACCGCAACGAGATGCGCCATCACCTGATCGAGTCTCGATTCCAACGCCCGTGCTTTGGCTTCCAAGCGCTGCAACAGCGCCACTTTGTCGGTAGCGGCCAAGGTGTGAACCGGATCGACCGCCGGGTATTGCGGCGTAACGGCCGCTACCCGCGCAAGCGGCACCGCAGTGACACCCGCCTGCCCCTGCGCGGCAATCGCCCGGACGGTTCGCGCCGCGTCACGCACTGCGTCCGGCTCAAGGACATCGGTGTAGGCGAGCGCCTGTTTTTCGCCATGGATCGCCCGGGCGCCGACCCCTGCGTCGATCGAAAAGCTTCCCGCTTTGACGATCCCCTCTTCCAGTGACCACGACTCCGCATGGCGATATTGAAAATAGAGGTCGGCATCATCGACCGCGTGGCTGGCGATCTCCTGCAATACCCGCGAAACGGCGTGCGCGTCCCACCCCAGTGGCGCCCACAGATGGCGCTCGGCCAGATTCCAACGCTCGATGTTCGTGTTCTCTTGACTCACTGCGCAATTCCCCTTTGCCGACATTGCCCCCACAAGGGTGCTATCATTTTTCCATGACTGCTCATTCTAACAACGCAACGACCCATCCCGCGCTCTCCGCCCTTCGCCCCCCGGCATGGCTTGGCGCAGAGGCGGGCGAACGCTTCGTCGAGCGGCTGGAGTATCTACGCCATACGCCCGCGCGCATCGTCTGGGTAGGAGAAGGCACCGCATGGGCCGATTCGCTCGCCACGCGCTACCCCAACGCCGCGTGCTGTGGCTATCGGCCCGACGAAACCCCCGCCGGTAGCGCCCCGCTTTCCCCCTCAGACGCGGCTTGCGATGACTCGTTCCTTGCACGACTGAAAAAACGGTTCGCAAAAGACAAGCGGAAAAGCGCCACCGTCTCTTTTCGCACTGCCGACCCGTTGCACCTGCCCGAAGAACCGGGCGGGATCGACCTTTTTTTCAGCAACTTGTTGCTCTACCGCGCCGCTGACCCCACACAACTTCTGGCCGCATGGCAACCCCTACTCGCCGAGGATGCACCGCTTTTTTTCGCGACGTTGGGTCCCGACACCCTGAAAGAACTCAAAGCGGCATTGGCTTGCGACTCAGCTCCGCGATGGCCACCGTTTTTGGACATGCACGACCTGGGGGACATCCTGGTACGGTTGCGCTACGCCGAACCGGTGATGGACATGCAAATGCTCACGGTGCGTTACGAACGTCCCGAAACGCTCCGCACCGATTGGGGCCCGTGGCTGGGGCTTGACGCAGCTGAGCGCCTCAACGCGATCCCTTTTCCGTTTACCTTGACCGTGGAGCTCGTCTTCGGGCACGCATGGCGCGTCACCCGTCTAGCGCAACCGCAGCAAGACCCCCGGGCGCCGCGCCCCATCGTCTGGCAACCTCGCCCTGGCAAACCCCAGGAACCTACGACACCGCAATGACCACGCCGATCTGGATTTTCGACCTCGACAACACGCTGCACCACGCCAGCGCCGCGATCTTTCCTCACCTCAACCGCCAGATGACCGCCTATTTGATGCGCCACCTGGCGCTCGACGAAACGGAAGCGAACGCGCTTCGGGTGCGCTATTGGCGCGCCTACGGCGCGACGCTCGTCGGGCTGATTCGCCACCACCGCATCAACCCGCGCCATTTCCTGCGCGAAACCCACCGCTTCGACAATCTGGCCGCGCACATTCACGCCCCGAAGCGGCTGGCGGCGACGCTGGCGAAATTGCCCGGCGCCAGAGTCCTTTTCACCAACGGACCCCGCGAATACGCGCGCGCCATTGTCGAACACCTGGGGATTCACCGCCACTTCGTTCGCCTCTTCGCGATCGAAGATCTCGATTACAACCCCAAACCGCGCCGCCGCGCCTATGCTACGGTACTCCATGCGATGAAAGTCGCGCCTTCGCGCTGCATCCTCATCGAAGACAGCGCCGAAAATCTCGCACCGGCGAAGCAACTGGGCATGACCACCGTTTGGGTCACCCGCGCGCGCGGCTTACCGCCCTACGTCGACTGGAAGATCGCTACCGTCACCGACCTTCCGAAAGTGCTGGGGCGGTGGGGCGCTCGGTGACCACACCCCTGACCGTTCCTCCGCCTCTAGGCCGCCCCTGCCGGTGCGACGAGAACAGCGAGCACTGCCAGCCGTAACTCCTACTCAAGCCCCTTCCCGAAGCCACTCGGCCACTTCCAGCGCAAAGTAGGTGAGTACCGCGTCGGCGCCTGCCCGCTTGAACCCCAAGAGCGCTTCGAGCACACACGCACGGCGCTCCAACCACCCGTTCTGCGCTGCCGCGGCCAGCATCGCGTATTCGCCGCTCACCTGGTAGGCCATCGTCGGCACACCGAAGGTCTCTTTCACCCGCCGCACGATATCGAGGTAGGGCATACCAGGTTTGACCATCACCATGTCGGCCCCCTCTGCGAGGTCGAGCGCCACTTCGCGCAGCGCCTCGTCCGAATTCGCGGGGTCCATTTGGTAGGTATATTTGTTTCCTTTGCCCAGATTCGCCGCCGAACCCACCGCGTCACGGAATGGGCCGTAGAAGCTGGACGCGTATTTCGCCGCGTAGGAAAGGATCCGCACCTGGCTATGCCCAGCAGCGTCGAGCGCTTGCCGGATCGCACCGATGCGCCCGTCCATCATGTCCGAAGGCGCCACCACGTCGACCCCCGCTGCGGCATGGCAAAGCGCCTGTTTGGTGAGCGCCGCAACCGTCTCGTCGTTCAACACGTAGCCGGTGGGATCGTCTCGTGCGATCAAGCCGTCCTGCCCATGCGCCGTGTACGGATCAAGCGCCACGTCGGTGATCACCCCAAGCTCCGGCACCGCGCGCTTGAGCGCCGCGACCACCCGCGGCACCAACCCGTCGGGGTTCCATGCTTCTTCGGCGCCCCAACTCTTCTTTTCCGGCGGCACCACTGGAAAGAGCGCGATCGCGGGAATGCCCAGCTTCGCCGCTTTCTCCGCCAACGGCAACAAACGGTCGAGCGTCACCCGCTCCACCCCAGGCATCGACGCCACCGGTTCGCTGCGCCCCTGCCCTTCCAACACGAAAACGGGCCAGATCAGATCATCGACGGTGAGCGTGTGCTCACGCATCAAGCGGCGCGAAAACGCGTCGCGCCGCATCCGCCGCATCCGCACCGCGGGAAACGCCCCCATGGGAACAACCATCGCGTTACTCCTCAAGACATGCCTCAACGGGTCGATTATAGACCTCAGCGCTGCTTCCTTTCGTACGCCTGCCCACCGCGCTATCATCGGGTAGGTCGAATACCGAGGAGCCCTGACCATGCCCAAGGAAGCAGCTCACGCACTCCGCACACCCCTGGCCGCCCGGAAGGAAACGCCGCCCGCACCACTCCCGGAACCGTTCGTGGCCGAACTTCGCGCGCTCTTAGGCGATCGGTTCACGCAAAACCCGGCGGTTTGCGCACAACACGGCCACGACGAATCGCACTTTCCCGACGCCCCGCCGCA
The DNA here is from genome assembly GCF_054656675.1 of Hydrogenophilus hirschii. Taxonomy (NCBI): domain Bacteria; kingdom Pseudomonadati; phylum Pseudomonadota; class Hydrogenophilia; order Hydrogenophilales; family Hydrogenophilaceae; genus Hydrogenophilus; species Hydrogenophilus hirschii. The sequence goes on along the minus strand of NZ_BAAHXQ010000002.1, from coordinate 316,113 downwards.
AGCAGTCGCATTCGTCACTTCGGCAGCCGAAGTGCAAGCGCTCGTGCGCGCGGCCGCCCAGCATCGCGTCCCCCTCATCCCCTTCGCCGCCGGCAGCTCGCTCGAAGGGCACGTCTTGGCTCCGTTGGGGGGCGTTGCGGTCGACTTTACCCAGATGAACCGCATCCTGGCCATCGAACCGGAAAACATGCTCGCCACTGTCGAACCGGGTGTCACCCGCACCCAACTCAACGCCGCGCTCAAAGAGACCGGGCTCTTCTTCCCGATCGACCCCGGCGCCGACGCGACGATCGGGGGCATGACCGCCACCCGCGCTTCCGGCACCAACGCAGTGCGCTACGGCACCATGCGGGAGAACGTCCTGGCGATCGACGCGGTACTGGCCAACGGCGAACCGATCCACACCGGCACCAAGGCGCGCAAATCGAGCGCGGGTTACGATCTCACCCGCCTGCTGGTCGGCTCCGAAGGGACACTCGCTCTCTTTACCGCGATCACCGTGCGCCTCCACCCGTTACCGGAGGCAGTCGCCGCCGCGGTCTGCCCTTTCCCGACGATCGGCGCTGCAGTACATACCGTGATCGCCGCGATCCAAATGGGCGTTCCCCTGGCGCGCGTCGAACTCCTCGACGAACGCGCAGTAGCCGCAATCAACCGCTACAGCCATACCGAATACCCCGAAACGCCCACCCTCTTCTTCGAATTCCACGGTTCGGAAAGCGCCGTGGCCGAACAGATCGCGCTCGTCAAAACGCTCGCCGAAGAGGCAAACGGCGGACCGTTCCTCTGGGCGAACCGCCCGGAAGAGCGAACACGGCTGTGGGCCGCGCGGCACAAAGCTTATTTCGCCTGCCTGGCGTTGCGCCCCGGTTGCCGCGGCATCACCACCGACGTCTGCGTCCCCATCGCCCGCCTAGCCGAAGCGGTGGAAGCGGCGCGCCGCCTCATCGACGCCTCTGGCTTCATCGCCCCGATCCTGGGGCACGTGGGCGATGGAAACTTCCACACCCTGATCCTCGTCAACCCCGACGACCCCGACGAAATCGCCCGTGCCGAAGCACTCAACGAAGCGATCGTCACTGCCGCGCTCGCGCTCGAGGGCACGTGCACCGGCGAACACGGGATCGGGTTGGGTAAGAAGGCGTTTCTCCGCCAAGAAGCGGGCGAAACCGCCGTTGCAGCCATGCGCGCAGTCAAGCAAGCGCTCGACCCGCTCGGGATTCTCAACCCAGGGAAAATTTTCGAGTAAAATAGTCGGGAACTTTCTGCTGACCGGCTGTGTCTTAAGGATCACAGCGTGGCAACAGCAGCCATGGTTTTCATCCTCCCTCCTCCTCCCGCCCTCCTCCCTGAGCGGGATTGAACGCCCGGACGAACCCGTCTGGGCGTCTTTTTTTATCGCCGTGCGTTCGCGTCAGCGCCCCCCGTTTTCGGTAGATGCCACCACAGCCAGAGTATGCTGCTGCGCCGCTGCGAACCAGTTACCGACCACCGTTTCCACTTCCGCCACCCCCGTGCGCTGCAACGCCGAAAAGAGCTGCGCGGAAACCTGCCACCCGCGGGGTGCCAGCGCGCGCCGAACCTCGGCAAGCGTGGCTGCCGCTTTGCCGCGCGAAAGCTTGTCCGCTTTACTGAGCAAAACATGAACCGGCAACCCGCGCGGCGCGAACCACTCGAGCAACTGCCAGTCGAGCGGCGTCAGCGGGTGGCGGGCATCCATCACGTGCACGAGGCCGATCAGCGCGTCCCGGTTCATCAGATAGTGTTCGATCAAACCCACCCACTGCCGGCGCACTGCTTCCGGCACCTTCGCGTAGCCAAAACCGGGCAGATCGACCAGATAGCACCCCGCAGGCGTGCGAAAAATGTTGAGCAATTGCGTCCGCCCAGGCGTCCGCGAGACGTACGCCAGCCGTTTGTGGCCCGTCAATGTGTTGATCGCACTCGATTTCCCCGCGTTCGAGCGCCCGACGAACGCCACTTCCGGTCCCGCCGCAGGCGGCAAACCCGTCGGTTTCGCGATCGAGGTCACGAACGCCGTACCACGAAAAAAACCGTCATTGTTGAGATGCATCAAACGCTTGCACTTCCGCGAAAATTGTCACTTCTGTTAGAATAGCAGTTTTGAGTTGCTTCGTCTTGGGGAACCGTCATGAAACCACTCGTAGTCGCTAGCTCGCTGCTTCTCGTCGCTGGCGCCGCGCACGCTGTCGAGCCGGCCCGTGTGCAGGAGATCGTCACCACCATTTGCGCCGCGTGCCATGGCACCGACGGCAACAGCGCTGTTGCCGAATACCCGAAACTGGCCGGACAACACGCCGAATACCTCTACAAGCAGTTGGTGGAATTCAAGAGTTGGAACGGGGAACCCCCCAAGCGTGAAAACGCGATCATGAACGGCATGGTCGCCACCCTCACCAAAGAAGAGATGAAAGCGGTCGCGGAATATTTCAGCCAACAAAAACCGGCGGAAAACGCGGCGCAGAACCCGGCCACATTGGCGCTGGGGCAAAAGATCTGGCGCGCCGGAATCGCCAGCAAAGGGGTCCCGGCGTGCGCCGCGTGCCACGGCCCGTCGGGTAGCGGGATCCCGGTCAGCTTCCCCATGTTGAAAGGGCAGCACGCACAATACACCGTCGCGCAGCTCAAAGCGTTCCGCGAACAGCAGCGCGCCAACGACCCCGAAGCGATGATGCGCATGGCCGTCAATGCCATGACCGACAGCGAAATGGCAGCCGTTGCGGACTACATCGCCGGCCTGCGCTGAGAACTGTCTGACCGGTCGCGTGAACAGGCCATCTACCCCCGGTCGAGCCTAACTGCTCGGCCGGGAAGTTTTTCTCTTTTGCTTGTCACGTTTTGCCCGGAGCGCAAGCAACCTTTCGACCTCCGCGCGAGAAAACCCCGCCTGTTCCCGCGCCGCCCAATTGACCGGCGGATGGGGTAACGGCGCACGAAACCGTTCGACCAACGCCTGATAGGTCTCCTCCGGCGGCAAACTCCGTTCGGCACACAACCAGCGAAACCAGCGATCCCCTGCCGCCACGTGGCCGACTTCGTCGCGCAAAATCACATCGAGCACCGCCAGCGACGCCGTGTCGCCAATTTGCCGCAACTTCTCCTGAATCACCGGTGTCGCGTCCAACCCGCGCGCCTCCAATACCCGCGGCACCAACGCCATACGCGCCAGCGGATCGTCCATCGTCTTCACCGCCATCTCCCACAACCCATTATGGGCAGGGAAATCGCCATAGAAAAACCCCAACGCTTCGAGCCGCGCGCACACCAAACCGAAGTGGTACGCCTCCTCCGCCGCGATCCGAAGCCAATCGGCGTGAAACGCCGTCGGCATCGCGGCAAAACGCCACACACAATCGAGCGCCAGATCGATCGCGTTGAACTCGATGTGCGCCACCGCGTGCAGCAGCGCCGCATGCCCTTCGCGCGTACCCACCTTGCGCTTCGGCATCGCCGCGGGCGGCAACAAGACTGGCCGCTCAGGGCGCCCTGGCTGCAGCAGTGGCGGCGGCAACGGCCGTTCCGGTTCGACGCGAAACGCGCCTGACTGCCACGCCTGCCACAACTCCTGCGCGCCCGCGCACTTCGCCGCCGGTTCGGCGGTCAACAGCACCCGAAACGCCGCCTCATGCACCGAACGCCCAGAACGCTCCGACTGTTCCCCTTGTGCAGAATGCGCCACATTCACTGGCATCGTTTCCCTCATGGGCGCTCCCAAACCCAACGGCCCGATTATGCCGCACAACCCGCGCCGCCCGCGTTACAATCCCAAAAACAGCGTACCGCAGACCACGCCACAGCGCGCACCTTCACAATCCGAAGAGAGGAGAACCCCGATGCTTTCGGTTGCCGACGCCCAAACCGCGATCCGTGCCGCACTCCAACCTGTGATGGCGTGGGAACTCGTCCCACTGCCCCAAGCGCTGAACCGCATCCTTGCCGAACCGATCCTTGCGCCGTTCAACGTCCCAGCCCACGACAACGCCGCCATGGACGGTTACGCGGTACGCGCCGCGGACCTTGCCCCCGATCGACCCACCACGCTCACCGTGATCGGGAGCGCCTTTGCCGGGCACCCCTTCACTGGTGCGCTCACCGCCGGCACCGCAGTCCGGATCATGACCAGCGCCGAAATCCCCAACGGGGCGGACACCATCGTCCCGCAAGAACTCTGTACCGCCCACGACAGCGCCACCGTCACCATCCCCCCCGGGCAAAAAGCCGGGCAACACCTGCGCCGCGCGGGCGAAGACCTTGCCGCCGGCAGCGTCGCGCTACCCGTGGGCCGCCGCCTGGGCGTTGCCGAACTCGGGCTCATCGGGTCGCTCGGCATCGGGTCGGTGCGCGTTTATCGCCGGCTGCGCTGCGTCGTCCTCTCCACCGGCGACGAAATCGCCACGATCGGCGAACCGCTCGCCCCGGGACAGATCTACGACAGCAACCGCCATACGCTCACCGCCGCGCTCACACGCCTGGGGTGCGACGTGCTCGACTTCGGCATCGTGCGCGACGACCCCCAACAACTGCGCGTGCGCTTCACCGACGCAGCGGAAAACGCCGACGTGGTCCTCACATCCGGCGGCGTCTCGGTGGGCGAAGCCGACTTCATCCGCCAACTCATGAGCGAACTCGGCGCCGTCCACTTCTGGCAACTGGCGATCAAACCCGGGCGACCGCTCGCGTTCGGCCGCATCAAAAACGCCTGGCTCTTTGGGCTGCCGGGCAACCCCGTCGCCTCGCTGGTGGCCTTCGCCGCGTTCGCCCGTGACGCGCTGCGCTACCTGCAAGGAGAAGACCCGGTGACGCCCGCGGAACCGATCCCGGTCACCCTGGCACACCCGATCCGCAAAAAACCGGGACGGCAAGAGTACCTGCGCGGCACACTCGCGCGCGAAAACGGCACATTGGTAGCGCGCGTAGCCGGTGCCCAAGGTTCGGGCATCCTCAGCTCGATGACCCGCGCGAGCGGCTTCATCATCCTTCCCGAAGAGGCCGGTGACCTACCGGAAGGGGCAACGGTGGCGTTCCTGCCGTTTGCGGTGGTGTTTTGACGAACAAGAAAAAGGCTATTCGCGCAACAAGATCAACGCCTCGTCTAGGCCATGACGGAAAGAGTGCAACCGGCTGGAACAGTCGGCAAGATGGGCTGCAGAAACGGAAGCGAATGAAAACGGGAAAAAACTCGGTGACCCCAGTACCACAGACAACGCCTGCCCTTTCATCGCTTGCGCTCGAAGATAGGCCTCGGTCAACCACGCGATCAGTGCTGTTTGATCGACCGCAACCGTGGACGCAGGGCGATACAGGCCCTGCTCATCGGACTCCACAAGCACGCCCCAATCCACGAAACTGCGCAGAAGCCGTTGTGCCGCACGAGAAACCGTTTCTCGCTCTCCATATTGCTCGCGCAATCGGCGTTGTACCTGGCTGGCTGCGGCCGTGCCCTGGAGTCTGAGCAGTCGCCCCGCATGGGCCGCTACCGCACCCCAGAACGGATAAACTGCCATCGTCATGCCCCAGTGAACGGCAACACGGCACTCGCGCGGCAGTTGGACGAGAAAATTGAGTCCCTCTCGTTGCAACGGACGAAGTTCGTGCGGCGGGCGGACCCAAATTCTCATCAAGATCGTCACCGTCTTGTCTAACGATCCACGGGCAGCGGTATGCGCAGACTGAAATGCGCTCTGAAGCTCGGCAATGAGCGCTGTCTTCACCGCTGGCGTTTCCATCCCGGCAAGAACCAAAGCGGCGGCGTACTCTAGCCATTTCAGGCGCACGATCCGATCAAGCCCGATCTGGCTCTGTCGCTGCGGCTTCATCGCGTTGGTCTCTCGATTTGGACAAAAGGCACGATCAGCTCCTCAACGCTGATGCCGCCGTGCCCCACTAAAGTTTCGCCTTCGCGCACAAAGGCGCCTCGAGACGGTGCAATCAGCGCCAAATAGTCTTCTGGCAAACCGATCGGTGTCCATTCCAACGACTCCGGAAATCGCTCCTTGATTTGCGCCCGCAACCTGGAATCCGGATAGACTCGCACGCGCTCGCCGCGTAGATCCGCAACCGCCCCTTCGGCAGGCTGTCCCACCCCTTGCGCCTCGATGTTGCCGTGGTCCGAAGCGAGGTAAACCTGGAAGCCTTGGGTATGAAGCAGGGAGAGAAGGTCCCGTAGAAATCCCTGCCTGGCCCATTGCCGAACCTGGTTGTGCATGCCCGCTGCACCCAGCGCCATGCCGTGCATGATCCGGTCGACCTTGTCGATGACCAGTCCGACGACACGTAGCCTGGGCCGGCTCAGTAGCTCGGAGACCTCGTCCAGGTCCCCATCGCCCAGCCCCTTGGCGTAGGCCACCTCGTGCTGCGTCAGCCCCTGATCGACCCAGAACTGCGCCCACAGAGCTGGTTCTTTGTCTGTGGTATGGATACTCGCCGGGAAAAAGATCGGCGGTTTGCCGGCAAAAGCAGCCTGCCGCGAAACCGAGGTGACGGTGGGGATCCAAGCGAAAACGGCGTTCTCACGGAACCGCAGAGACGAATCCTGCTCGCTGAGTACCTCACGCAAGACGATCCATTGGTCTAGCGCAAGGCCGTCAACCAGCAGAAAAGCGATTTTCGAGCGCCGGTCGTCTCCGAAACTTCGGGCGAGCAACCGCGGGATGTGATGCAGCATCACCGGTGGTGCGGGCGGAAGGTTGATCAGGCTCGCATAGCGCTTCATCACCCAACCGGTGAACGCGGAATCGATCCGGGATCTCAAAGCCTGAAAGCGCTCCCGGTACTCTTCCGGCAGGGGGGTGTCCGGATCCTGCGCCAACGCGACGAGTTCCGCCCAACGGTAAGCAAACTGCAGCCACTCCCCATGACGCACCTCCACCGTGGGGATCGTCTTTTCGATGGCATCCAGCAGCCCCTCCATGCGGCGGCGACGGTTCTCCACGGGGGAGACTTTGATGCCGTAAGCCACCCAGGTCTTGGCGAGCGCTTGCGATTGCTCGTAAGGAATCGGCTGGAGCAGGCCCTCGAGGAAAAGGTTGTCGATGTAAATGCGGACATCGTGGTGGTCGAAAGGCAAAAGCGTCGGTCCTGAGAACTCGAAGCCGTAGTCCGCCGCGTCCTCGTGGACGGCATCGCCCTTCGGCTTAGCGAGCGAATCCAGGAATACCGGCCAGCGCTCCTGCAGGAACGCAAAGAATGCTTGCGCGTCCGGAATGATGGCTTCCAGAGGCCAATCCTTGAACAAGCCGTTTTGACGAAGCAACTCGATCAAGCGTTCGTCGAGAATGGCCGGAATTCTTTGTCCGCGGTAATGGCGGCGCAGCAAGACCCGGAGCAGGTCCTTAGGCTCTTTGATGAGTTCGGGCGCGATCTCGAACACATGATGCAGGATGAAGTCTTTCGTCGCGTTGTCGCCGAGCTGCCCCGGCGCGTGCCTCAATTGCGCATCGAACAAGGCGTCGAGATCGGCCCGGTCGAGCGCCGCGACCACGGGATAGCTGAGATTCGGAAAGAGATCGCTTAAGGAGAACGAGAGCTTGCGGCCCGCCTGCAGCAGGTCGTAGGGCAAGGCATCGAGATCGTGTGAGGCAGATCGCAGCACCACCACCAGATCGGTTTCCTCGCCACGGTCCCAGCGGGAGCGGAACCTGGTCTCAAAGGCGTAGCGAAAAGCGATAGGATCCTCGAACGGGATCAGCTCAAAACCCCGTTCTCGGATCCCTTCGAGGACACCTTCTTCAAGGAGCAGGCCGTCCGGATCCGCGACCAGGGTAAGCAGGGACACTCCAGGTGAAAACTCCTTGAGTATCACCTCACGCCAGCTCATTCTCGGTCAGCTCCACTCCGTACTGCTTGAGTAGGTTCCGGACATATGTTGGAAACTGTCTCGGTGAACACACCGTCATGCGAGCCAGCGTACCTCTTGTGGCTTGTACTTTGTCCATCTCGTCGAAACCCGACCATAGAAGGATGGCGTCCTCGGCGGAGGCACAGAGCAGCTCGGAAATCTTCTTATACTTAGGCAACAGATCACCGAAATTATTTGTCGTTTTCGCTTCGACCCAGATCAGCCTGTTCGCTATAGACAAGACGAGGTCAAGATCGAACTGATCGCCGTTGGGAAGTTCCACATGGACTCCACAAAACGGGGAAAGAGGGGTCGCTGCCATGATCTCAATCTCCCGGACGACGCTGAGCGCGAAGAGTTCAAGCCACTGACCGGTAAAAAAGTTGATTGCTACCGGAGATCTGGGAGAATCGCAAAAGAGCTGATACTTTGGCGATTTTAGGTATTTGTAGTTAGGAAGAAGGCCCGCCTTATTTGCTAGAGTGGCAACGTTGGTTATGTCGGAGATTGTTTGCTGAGGTTCCTTTTGGAGGTTCAGGTAGATGCCTTGACCGGACGCCTGCGCTTGTTTGACCTTCTGTAATAGCGGGCGAATCGTGTCGTATTTCTTAGCCATGATGGCGGCCAGCGTAAGAAGTCCCTCCTCTTCTGCTGTTAGCGTGTTAGTGCTTTTTATGTGGACCTGAATCCGTGGGAAACCTGTCCCCGATCAATTGCAACCATATGATTTATTGATAGAATACGGCATCTTCCTTCTTCACCCAACTGATCATGCCCCGCTTTGAAGTCCGTCAATCCGCGAAGCTGAATCTGACCTCTTACTCCGGCCTGGCGCTGATTGGGCAATGCTGCGAGGCGGCGCAGGTGGAAGCCGTGATCGATCCGCGCTTGCCGGTATCGCAAGGCATGAAGACCTCCGACTTGGTCAAGGCGATGACTGGCTTGCTCAGTCTGGGCAAGAGCGACTTCGAAGCCATCGAGCCGTTTCGGCAGGATCGCTTCTTCAAGGAAGCGCTGGGGCTGTCGAAGGTGCCGAGCAGTGCCTGGATGCGCCAGCGACTCGACGCCAAGGCCGGCGAGTTGCGGGAGCGGACGGACGAGCTGTCGGTGCGCCTGCTGGAGAGGACAAAAGCGCCGATCACGCCGCACAAAGGATTCGTGCGCTTCGAGATCGACACCTTCGTCATGGACAACAGCGATACCAAGAAGGAGGACGTCGGCCACACCTACCAAGGCGTTGATGGCTATTGCCCGATTGCGGGCTACCTGGGCAACGAAGGCTGGAACATGGGACTGGAACTGCGTGCCGGGAACTGGCATTCGGCGCTCGAGACCGAGTACTTCTACGAACGGGCGTTTCCTCGGGTCAAGCGTTTGGTCAGGGCGGATCAACCCGTCCTGATGGTCGAAGACAGCGGCTTTGACAGCGCGCGACTGCTGTTCGCCAAAGCGGAAGAACGCGACGCCTGGGCGCGTGATGGGCGCGTATTGGAATTCGTCACGAAGTGGAACCCAAGAAAGCAGGACAGAACGGCCTGGGTCAAGCGGGCCGAGGAAGCGAACGCCTTTGAAGTGACCCGACCAGGCAAGCGGGTGGGACTTCTCGACCTCCAGGTCGAGCGCGCCTGGCAGAAACAAAAGCGCACCTTCCGGCTGATCGTGCGGGTGACCGAGCGCACCATCGACAAGAAGGGACAACACCTGCTGGTGCCGGACATTGAGATCGAAGGCTGGTGGACGAGCCTCACCCTGCCGGCTGTGGAGGTGATCGAGCACTACCGGTATCACGGCACACACGAACAGTTCCATGCCGAGATCAAATCTGACCTTGATCTGGAACGGTTGCCGTCGGGCAAGTTCGACACCAACGACGTGATCCTGCATCTGGGGGCATTCGCCTACAACTGCCTGCGCCTCCTTGGCCAATTGGGCCTGACCGGCGAGATTGCGCCCATTCGCCACCCGGCCAAGCGCAGAAGGCTCAAGACGGTGTTGCAGGAGATCATGTACCGGGCGGCGAAGTTTGTGGCACATGCCAGAAAACTCATTCTCGACTTTGGCCGCGGATTTGCCGGCCATGTGCAGGTGTTCGTCGCGCTTCAGCAGCGATTGTTGCGAGCGGCATCGCCATGACGATGGTCGGGCTGAAACCCACCCCAAGGACGGATTCCGCTGCGGTGGAAGGCAGCCCTTCGCCTGAAAGCTGCAATATGACGTAACGCCGTCCCGACAAGGCCGACTTTTGCGGGCAAATACGGGTCCATCACCCCCGAAAAGATGGTCGGCATGACAATGAATCGGTCTGTCCGGCAAAAATTTCATGCCGGACAGCTCACAGGAAAGGTTTCGACTTTGGTGACCACGGATTCAGGGACAATAGAGCACCTGTGCCTCATCGATGCGTTTTTTGATTTCTGATCGCGCCGGCCACATCGGCCTTCCCCCTCCCACCCTCTTTGGCTGTTCGTTCCGCTCGTACCATTATGCCCGATTTCGTGGGGATTCTACGCACCACAACCTTGCGGCCATCCCTTTTTCACTGCGTGCTAATATCCCTATCGACACGATCGATCGCCTGGTTTTCGCACTTACGTCACAAAGGAGCCCCGATGGACCCAAACACCCTCAAACAGCTCGTCGGCGAAGCAGCGGTGCAAGAGATCCCCGATGGCGCGGTAATCGGCGTGGGTACTGGCTCGACGGTGAACTGTTTCATCGACGCCTTGGGCCGAAGCGGCAAGAAGCTTACGGGCGCGGTTTCGAGCTCGGAAGCGACCACCGCGCGCCTTGAAGCGATCGGCGTGTCGGTGTTGGACGCGAATACGGTCGAATCGCTCGCGCTCTACATCGACGGCGCGGACGAGATCGACCCCAACTTTTGCATGATCAAAGGCGGTGGCGGTGCGCTCACGCGGGAAAAGATCGTCGCGGCGATGAGCGAACGCTTCGTCTGCATTTGCGACGCGACGAAGCGCGTCACGGTGCTGGGCCGTTTTCCCCTGCCGGTCGAGGTGATCCCGATGGCGCGGGAATACGTGGCGCGGCAATTGCGCGCGTTGGGGGGCGACCCGAAACTGCGCGCAGGGTTCACCACCGACAACGGCAACCAGATCCTGGACGTGCATGGACTCAGGATCGACGATCCGCTGGCGTGGGAACGGCGGCTCAACGACATTCCCGGCGTGGTCACGAACGGCATCTTCGCGATGCAGGCCGCGCATGTGCTCCTTCTGGGCACACCCAATGGGGTCGAGCGGTTCGTGCGGCCATGACGGCGCGGCTTTCGTCCTGTCACCAAACCGTCACATTCCCATGCTAAGATTACCGGCACGTTCTGAGGAGAACCGCTGATGAATCTGAAGCCGCACACCCTTTCCGTTTTCGACAGAGAGATCAACGAATTGCGCACCTTGGTGCTCACCATGGGGCGAGAGGTGGAAGCGCAGGTGCAGCGCGCGGTCGAAGGGGTGCGTACGGGCAATACCGATTTGTTGGAAGCGGTTCGTTCGAAAGAAAAAGAGATCAACGCCGAAGACCGCGAGGTGTTCGAAAAAACCGTTCAGCTTATCGTGCGCAACGCCCCCACCGCGAGTGACCTGCGGCTTGCGCTTGCGACGATGCAGATCGCGACAGACCTGGAACGGGTTGGCGACGAGGCAAAAAAGATCGCGAAAGCGGGGTTACGCCTGCTGGAACGGCAGCCCTCTTTCACGCCCAGCGTCGAGCTCGATCTGATCACCCGTACCAGCGTGGAGATGCTCCATGCGGCGCTCGACCTCTACGCGCGGCTCGAAGACGACCAGGCCAGCGAAATCCTGGCGCGCGACAAAGAGGTGGACCGGATGTTCAAAGGGATCCTGCGCGAGCTGATCACCTATATGATGGAAGACCCGCGCACGATCTCGCAGTCGATCGAACTGGTCTTCATCGCGAAGGCGCTCGAACGCGTGGGCGACCACGCCAAGAACATCGTCGAGCACGTGATCTACGTGGTGGAGGGCAAGGACGTGCGCTACCGCGGCTCGCCGCCGCCGCAAGCCGAGGCGTAAGCTTCAACCGCTCAAGGGGCGGCGCCGCGCCAGGCCGCTGCGGCAAGCATCACCCAGCCCGCGATCAGCGCCAACCCGCCAAGCGGGGTGACCCAACCCGGCAGCCACCGTTCGCCCAAGAGCGCGTGGAGGTAGATCGAGCCGGAAAAGAGGACGATCCCCGCCACCCACGCAAGCGCCGCCCAGCGCAACCACAACGGATGGGGCGCGGTTCGCAACCAGACCCCCACGGCCAACAACCCCACCGCATGGATCAGGTGGTACCAGGCCGCGGTTTGGTAGGCGTCCTGCAACGCTGGGGAAAGGTGGGTGAGCGCGTGCGCGCCGATCGCACTCAAGACAACCCCACACCCCCCAAACACTGCCCCCAGTGTCAGCACGACGCGGCCATTGAGCCAGCGAAAGAGCCCTTTGGGTTTGACGGGCATCATCTGCGGGTAGGATCAGTTTTGCGGCGGGACGTAGTTGGGGATCGCTTCTGGACCCGCGCCCGTGCCGAAGAGGAACTGCTCCATCTGTTCCTGCAGGAATTTACGCGCCTGCGGATCCAACAGATTCAAGCGGTACTCGTTGATGAGCATCGTCTGGTAGCGCTGCCACGCTTGCCACGCCTCTTTCGAGATCTGCTCATAGACCTTCTTTCCCAGCGGCCCTGGCAGCGGCGGACGTTCCAGCCCTTCGGCTTCTTTCTGTAACTTCACACAAAAAACGGTTCGTGTCATGGACTGATCCTACTGAGTGAGCGTTTTGACGAACACTTTGCTTCGCCGTTGGTAATTGTAAAGTTCTCGCTTCTGTTTCGGAAGGGCATCGACGCTCACTTCCACGAACCCCCGCTCCAGGAACCAGTGGGCGGTGCGGGTTGTCAGCACGTAGAGTTTTTCCAAACCCGCTGCGCGCGCCCGCGCTTCGATCCGACGCAGCAGCTCCTCGCCGATCCCGGCGCGGCGGTATTCCGGCGCGACCGCAAGGCACGCCAATTCGCCCGCCCGCTCTTCCGAAAAGGGGTAAAGCGCCGCGGAGCCGACCACCACGCCGTCGTGTTCGACCAGGATGAAGCGGGTGATCTCTTGCTCCAGGAGCTCGCGGTTGCGCCGCACCAGGGTGCCGTCGGCTTCCATCGGCGCAATCAGCGCGATGAGCGCCGGGACGTCTTCGCTGGTCGCGTCGCGATAGCGAAAGACGGGATTCCGGGTGATCATCGTGCCCACCCCTGAGTGGGTGAAACATTCGAGCAAGATCGCGCCGTCGAGGTCCCGTGCGATGAGGTGCGCGCGCCGCACGCCGCGCCGAACCGCGTCGATCGCGTACGGCAGGTAGGCGCGCAGATCTTCGGAAAAGGTCGCGCCCGCTTCGTCCAGCCGCTGCTGCGCTTCGGTGACCGTCACCGACGCCATCACCCCTTCCCCTTCCGGTGTCGGGATTCCCGGTGCGTCGCAGAGAAAGATCAGCTTTTCCGCGTGTAGCGCCACCGCGACTTCGGCTGCCACCTCTTCCATGCTCAGGTTGAAGATTTCGCCCGAGGGCGACGCGGCGATGGGGGAGATCAGCACGACGTTCTCTTGTTCCAGGTCGGCTTCGATTTCGTCTGCAATCACCTTGCGCACCGCGCCGGTGTAGAGGTAATCGACCCCTTCGATCACTCCGAGCGGACGCGCCACCAGGTAGTTGCCACCGGTGATGCGCATGAAGCTTCCCGCCATCGGGGTATTCGGCAACCCCTGCGAAAGCTTGGCTTCGATCTCGAGCCGCGTGACCATCTGCGCCGCTTTCACGCATTCCAGCGCTTCGGCGTCGGTGACGCGCAGGCCGCGGTGAAACTGTGGCGTCAGCCCACGCCGCGCCATCTCCGCGTCGATTTGGGGTCTGGCCCCGTGCACCAACACCAGACGGATTCCAAGCGCAGCAAGGAGGTTGCAGTCGTACGCCAGCCGCTGCATCCGTTCGCCTTGCGCCACTTCACCGTCGAACGCCACGACGAAGGTTTTGCCGCCGAACGCGTGGATGTAGGGTGCCGAATGGCGCAGCCACGCAACGAACTGCGCGACCGCTTTACTGTCTTCGAGCGCGATCGGCACCATCGCCTCCGGCGTTTCTGTCCCTTGCTTGCGCGCCGCACCGCTTGCTTTCATCCGTTGTGCATCCCTTTCATTGTGACCACCACACCGCCGTTTGCGCGAGCGCCGCGACCGCTGCAGTTTCGGCCCGCAACACCCACGGCGCCAGCCCCAACGCGACCGCCTCATGTTGGGCGAAGTATCGTTCCTCTTCCGGGTGCCACCCCCCTTCCGGCCCCACGAGGAGCACGACACCGCCCATAGGCGGTGCGCGCTTTGCCACCGACGTACCTCCCGGCTGCAACCAGAACCAGGTGATCGGTGGCGTGACCCATTCGGCAAGGCGTTCCGCCAATGCCGTCAGGGGTGTCACCGGGAGGATTTCCGGTACGGTTGCCCGACCGCACTGCGCGCAGGCGTTCGCCGCCACCTGTTGCCAGTGCCGCCGTTTCTTCTCAGCGCGCGCGGCATCGAACCCCACCTGGCTGCGCGCCGTGACAAGCGGCACCCAATGGGTCATCCCAAGTTCCGTTCCCTTTTGCACCACCCAGTCGAGCCGCTCCGCGGGAAGAAGTGCGGTGGCGAGTACCCGCGGCGTTGGGGGTTCGGGCAGCGGCGTGACCGGCTGCAACGCATCTACCGTCACGGTGCGGCGACCAACCGCCACGACAACCCCTTCCCACTCCCGCCCTGCGCCGTCGAATAGCCGAATGGGATTGCCCGGCAGAACGCGCCGCACCAGCGCGTGGTACGCGGTTTCCGGCGGCAAATCCCAGGGCGTTTGCGGCGCGGTGTGCCACGAACGGGCTTCCGGGGTATAAAAACGGGGAGGAAACACGCCACGGTCCCGATACGATTTCGATGCGATTATCCCAGATTTCGGTGCGGCACGCAGTCCAGCCCCTTCATGGGCCAGCGGACTCATGGTTGCCACGGCCCGCGCAATAACCTTACCCATAAATGGGTTGACGCTGCGCAGCAGCACGCTATAATTCGCTTCACGTGACGCGGGGTGGAGCAGTCCGGTAGCTCGTCGGGCTCATAACCCGAAGGTCGCAGGTTCAAATCCTGCCCCCGCAACCAATCCAACCAACCCCTGTGGTTGGTTTTTTTTGGATACAACATTTCAACAATTTTCGTAAAATCAAAATGAATGCCAACGAAGCGATCGACGCCCTTTCCGCACTGGCTTCGGCACCGCGACTCGCGCTCTTTCGGCTCTTGGTCCGCGAGGAGCCGACGGGGTTGGTTGCCGGCGAAATCGCCGAACGGCTCGCGATGAGTCCCAGCCAGGTCACGTTCCATGCGAAGACGCTCGAACGCGCCGGGCTCGTGATGAGCAACCCCGAAGGGCGTTTCGTCCGCTACCGCGCCGCAATTCCCCAAATGCATGCGCTCATCGCCTATCTCACCGAGGAGTGCTGCGCTGGGCAACGGGAGGTGTGCGCGACGATGCGTGCCGAATCGGGCATTGACGATCACTGGTTTCAATCAACCGAGGAGCCATGCCGATGACGGAAAAACGGAACGATCCGTCGAAACCACCCATGGTATTCGACGTTTGGGCAGAACGGGGCACCTCCTACGGAATCGCTCGCACCAAAAACGCAACCGTAATTCTCGATACCGATATGGCGGGGCGACACGATGCGTTCAACCCTGCCGAACTGCTTCTCGCTGCGCTGGGTGCCTGCATGCTTAAGGGCGTGGAGCGCATCATTCCCATTCTCAATTTTTCCTTGCGCCATGTAGCGATTCGTCTGCACGGTGAGCGACGCGATGTCCCGCCTGCCCTTGCTCGGATCTGCTACACGATTGGGGTAGACAGCGTGGAGAATGACCGGCGGCTTGATCTCCTACACGAAAATCTACGCAAATACGGTACCGTCTTCAATACAATCGCGCCGGGCACCCAGCTCAGCGGTTCTATACACCGCATGAAACGGGTTTTGGTACTCTGCACCGG
This sequence comes from Hydrogenophilus hirschii, assembly GCF_054656675.1. Taxonomy (NCBI): domain Bacteria; kingdom Pseudomonadati; phylum Pseudomonadota; class Hydrogenophilia; order Hydrogenophilales; family Hydrogenophilaceae; genus Hydrogenophilus; species Hydrogenophilus hirschii. The sequence continues at coordinate 300,183 of NZ_BAAHXQ010000002.1, read as the reverse complement.
TAACTCGTGCCGATCGCAAATGGCCGAGGCGATCCTCAATCACGACCTCGCTCCGTTCGTTCGCGCTTTCTCGGCAGGCGTTGCGCCGCAGTCCGAAGTGGCGCCGAATGCGCTCGAAGCGCTACGGCGCGCCGAACTCCCCACCGACGGGCTCGCGCCGAAGGATGTGGCACAGTTTCTCGACGAACCGTTCGATCTCGTGGTCACGGTGTGCGACCACGCCCGTGAGGCGTGCCCCGTCTTTCCCCGCCCCATTCCCACGTTACACATGGCCTTTCCCGATCCGCACGGGCAGCCGCTCGCCGCGTTCGAAGCGGTACGGGACGCGATCCGCGCCCATTTGGTCCCTGCGGTTGCCCAAGCATTGGCCGTTCCTTTCGCCCAGGAGAACGCGTGATGAGCGCCCAATGTGACGTCACAGCGCGCCGCGCGGCAGGCGCGCCCCTCGGTTTTTTCGAACGTTACTTGACCCTTTGGGTGGCGCTTTGCATCGTCGCCGGGATCGTTCTGGGGAAAGTGGTCCCCGGTTTCTTTCAAGCGATCGGCCGTATGGAGGTCGCTCAGGTCAATTTGCCGGTCGGTCTCCTCATCTGGGTGATGATCATCCCGATGCTCATCAAGATCGACTTTTCCGCATTGGGTGGCGTCACCGCGCATTGGCGCGGCATTGCGGTGACGCTCTTCGTCAACTGGACGGTCAAGCCCTTTTCGATGGCGCTCTTGGCGTGGCTGTTCGTCCGGCATCTCTTCGCGGAATGGCTCCCCACCGAGCAGCACGACGCCTACATTGCCGGTTTGATCCTGCTTGCCGCTGCGCCCTGCACGGCGATGGTCTTCGTCTGGAGTCGGCTGTGCAACGGCAATCCCTACTTCACTTTGACGCAAGTGGCGCTGAACGACATCATCATGGTCTTTGCGTTCGCACCGATCGTCGGTTTTCTCTTGGGCGTTTCGAAAATCGAAGTCCCCTGGGAGACGCTCTTCCTTTCCGTGGTGCTCTATATCGTGATCCCGGTGGTGCTTGCGCAGATCTGGCGCCGTCGGTTGCTTGCGCAAGGCGAAGCAGTCTATGAAGCCGCGCTGGTGAAGTTGGGCCATGCGTCGATTGCGGCGCTCCTCATCACCCTGGTGCTGCTCTTTGGCTTTCAAGGGGAGATCATCCTCGATCAGCCGCTCATCATCGCGCTTTTGGCGGTGCCGATCCTCATTCAGGTCTTTTTCAATTCGACCCTGGCCTATCTCCTCAACCGAACCGTTGGAGAAAAACACGAGGTCGCCGGCCCGTCGGCGCTCATCGGCGCATCCAACTTTTTCGAATTGGCCGTTGCGGCAGCGATTGCCCTCTTCGGCTTCGAGTCGGGTGCGGCGCTGGCTACGGTGGTGGGCGTCTTGATCGAAGTACCGGTGATGCTCGCAGTGGTGGCGATCGTGAACCGCACCCGCGGGTGGTATGAAGCCAGAAGTACCCGCTCAAACGCGGCGCTGTGAGCCCGAAAACACCCCCCACCCTGCACATAAAGGTGACAACCATGACCGCTTCCTCGAACACGACGACCCCCAACCCGACACCGCCGACGCATCTTGGCTGGTTCGTCGGCATCCCGACGGCTGCGGTGGTGTGGTGGTTCGCCTATTCGCACCTTACCGATTGGGCCGATTGGGTGGTCGCCACCCTAGGCTTGCGCCGTGAGACCCATCTGGGTGAGGCGGTGCACTTTTTCGCTTATGACGCGCCCAAAGTGCTGCTGTTGCTCTTGGGTATCGTTTTCGTGATGGGCGTCGTGCAGACCTTTTTTGCCCCCGAGCGCACCCGGGCGCTCCTTTCGGGCAAGCGGCTGGGCATTGGCAATTTTCTCGCGGCGCTTCTGGGCATCGTCACCCCGTTTTGCTCCTGCTCGGCAGTACCGCTCTTCATCGGTTTCCTCTCCGCGGGCGTCCCATTGGGGGTCACCTTTTCGTTCCTCATCTCCGCGCCGATGGTCAATGAGGTGGCGCTGGCACTGCTCTTCGGCCTCTTTGGCTGGAAAGTGGCCGCGCTCTATCTGGTCACCGGGTTGTCGATTGCGATCGCCACGGGGCTTGTGATCGGCAAGCTCAAGATGGAGCGCTACCTACAAGATTGGGTGCGCGACATTCACATGGGAGACGCCGCATTGCCCACGGGAACCACACTGACCTGGAACGACCGCTTTGCCGCGGGGCTGCGCCATGTGCGGGAGATCGTCGGCAAAGTGTGGCCCTATGTCCTCATTGGGATCGCCGTGGGCGCCGGAATCCACGGCTACGTCCCAGAGGAGTTGATGGCAAAGCTCTTGGGCAAAGATGCGCCGTGGTGGGCGTTGCCTGCCGCGGTAGCGATGGGGGTACCGATGTACACCAACGCGGCAGGGATCATCCCGGTGGTCGAAGCGCTCATCACCAAAGGGGCCGCGCTGGGCACGACGTTGGCGTTCATGATGAGCGTGATCGCACTTTCGCTACCGGAGATGCTCATTCTGCGTAACGTTTTGAAATTGCCCCTGATCGCGACGTTCGCTGGCGTCGTGGCCATGGGGATTTTGTTCGTCGGTTATCTCTTCAACGTGCTGTTGAACTGATTGTTTCGTGAAAGGAGTCCGCAATGGAAATCAAAGTTTTGGGTACCGGCTGTGCGAATTGTAAGAATACGGTACAACTGATCGAGTCGGTAGCCAATGCGTTGGGCGTCTCGATTCAACTGGAAAAAGTGGAATCACTGCCCGAGATCATGCGCTACGGGGTGATGAGCACACCGGGTGTTGTGATCGACGGGAAAGTGGTTCATGCCGGCAGCGTTCCCGCGCGCGCGCAAGTGGAATCCTGGTTGAGACCGGAGTCGTGAATCGGGCTTGAAGGGGTTGCGGCAACCGCTGCCCTTGGTCTGTGCCGACGCACTCAAAGCCCCGCTGCGGAACGAACCCCGTCGATTGCCGCGGCAATGCGGGCGCAGTGGTTTTGCCACGCCTGGTACTCGGCTTCGAGCGCCGCGATCTGGGGTTCCAGAGTGTCTACGGAATCGCGGATGCGCGCCAGGCTTTGCATCCGCTTTTCCAGCGCTTCGGCTTGTTCGGCCAATGCTTCGTCCATCGGCACCATCACCACCCGAACCCACGCCAGAAACTGACGGTAGTGGCGTTCCCAACGGGCTTCGATCTCCCGCCCAACCAGCGACGCAAACTGCTCGATCACCCGTTTTTTGCCGTGGGAAAAGAGAAACCCCCACCCGGCCACCTGTTCGAGCGCCGCTTCCCGTACGTCCTGGATGCTCGCGATGAAGGTCTCGTACTGCGGCGGCTCCGAAGGGGGATCGCATTTGAGCCCATACTCCGTTTCGAAGCGGTGGTAGAGCTTGTCCACCATCGTTTTCAATTCGCCGAGTTTGCGGTTGCCTCCCTCAAGCCACTCCGAGATGCGGTCGAAAAAACGTTCGATTTCGCTGCGCATCTGCGCTGAAAAGGTCGCCTGCTGGAGCGCCGCGACCACCCGCTCGACTTCTGCGCGAATCCGCCGCCGACCGATGAGCTCGAGCAGCGCTTTCGCTTCACGAGCGAACAGCGCTTTCGCCGCTTTGCTGCGCTCGGCCAATGCGTCGAGCTCCTCTTTTTCGCTCTGCACCTTCTTGAGGAGGTAGAGCATCCGAGCGCGGTTCTTGTGGCGCAGCCCGTTGAGCTCTTCCAGCTGGCCGTGGAGCTGCGTCAATTTGGCTTCGATCCCAGTTGCGGCAAGGAGCCCCTCCAACGCGGCTTTGAGGTGAATTTCGCTGATCTCCAGACGACGATCGACCAGCGCTTCGGAAAGCGCCGCTTCGAACTCCGTGATCCGCGACCGCGTCACCAACGCGTCGTCGCGCCGAATGCGCCCCACCAGCGCCCGTTGCGCCGAAAGCGGGAAAATGTGCGAGACCGAAACGCCCAAATGGTGTGCGACGTCGGCAACCCGCGCGTCGATCTCCGCTTCGATCTCGGCTTCGCTGCGCAGCCCATCCTCCAGCGCGTCGATCTTGTTAAGCACCACCAAGGTCGCAGCGGAGCGGTCACCACCGCTTTGGATGAACCGGCGCCAAACCGCGAGGTCGCTGCGGGTAACACCCGTATCGACACCCAGCACGAAGACGATGGCTTGACATTCGGGCAACAGCGACAGGGTGAGGTCGATCTCCGCCCCGATCGCGTTGAGTCCAGGGGTATCGACGATCACCAGCCCCGCGGCGAGGAGCGGGTGCGGATAGCGGATGATCGCGTGGCGCCAGGCCGGAACCAGAACGGTTCCGTCGGGCTGCGGTTCGAGCCCGTTTTCGCCGCTGGGGTCGATGCGAAATCCGAGCGACTCCGCCTCATCGACCGACACCTGTTCGACTTCGCAAACCCCTTGCGTTGCCGCTAAGACGCTCTGCGTGTCCTGCGGGTCGAACGGTCGCCGCGTCCAGAGCTCCGGCTGCATGCGGGCGTCGCGTAACGTGACGTCGCGCGCGGCAGCGATCGGCAAGAGCAGCACTTCGGGGGTTACACCGTCGAACCATTCGAGCTCGGTTGGGCACATCGTGGTGCGCCCCGTCCGCGACGGCAATATCCGTTCGCCATGGTCGGCAAAAAAAAGCGCGTTGATCAGTTCGGTCTTGCCACGGGAGAATTCGGCCAGGAACGCGACCCGCAGCCGTTGGGTATCCACGGCATCGAACGCTTCGAGCAACCGGGCGCGCACGCGCTCACGCCCAGCCACTCCGGCATCGCTAAGCGCCTGCTGCACGATTAGGAGCGCCGAGCGAACCGACCCCCGCCACGCGTCGAAATCGATCAGGTACTGACCCAGTGCCATTTCGGCTCAAGACTGTCGTGAAGAAGTAAAAGGGTAGCACAAAAAGGATCGATCGAACGATCAATCCGCCTGACACCGCGGGCACCACCAGGTGCTTCGCCTCTGCTGCACGATCCGTTCGATCGGCGTCCCGCACCGGCCGCAAGGCTTCCCCTCTTGCCCATAGACCGCAAGCTGCAATTGAAACCACCCTTGCGCGCCATCGACGGTGACGTAGTCCCGAAAGCTGGTCCCACCAGCGGCGATCGCGGCGTCGAGCACCGCACGCACTGCCGCGATGAGTCGCGCCCATTCGTCCGCGGAAAGCGTTTCCGCTGGGCGCTGCGGCGCAATCCCGGCGTGGTAGAGCGCCTCACACGCATAGATGTTGCCCACGCCCACCACGACACGACCAGAAAGCAGCACCGCTTTGATGCTGGCACGTCCGGCGCGGTGCATCGCCCATTCCGGGGTCAATGCGGGTGAAAAGGGTTCGGGCGCGAGGGTTGCCGACCAACGGGCATAGTCGTCGGCTGGCAACAGGTCGCACCAACCGAAGCGGCGCGGATCGCGAAAGCGCAGGACCGACGCAGAAAAAGCGAGCTCCAGATGTTCGTGAGGCAGCCAATCAGACGCGGGATCCGTGAAGTAGAGCCGCCCACTCATCCCCAGGTGAAAGCGCAGATAGGCGCGCGCACCGTCTGCACGCGCCAGTTCCAACGCCACCACTTTGGCGCGCCGGGTGACGGCGCAGACCGTAGCATCGCGCCACGGCAAAAATGCCGAAGCATCGAGTGGACGGCGTAGGTCTGCCCGGCGAACGGTAGTGTGCCGCCACTGCTGACCGATGAGTGGCATCAGTCCTCGCTTGACCGTTTCGACCTCAGGCAATTCTGGCATGCCGCTACCCCGGGAACGCGTTTTGTAGCGCCACCAGCGTCAGCATCCCCAACGCGAAAGGGGCCCACGGGTTGCGCCAGAACGCGGCGGAGACCATCACCACCACTGCCGCAACCAGCTCCGGCTTGAACGCGACTTCCCCACCGGCCAGAAAGAGGTCTGGTGCAACCAGCGCGCCCAGCGCTGCCGCGGGGGCGTAGCGCAACCACATCTGCACCGATTGCGGTAACCGTACCTTTTCCCCGAACAGCAAGAACGCGCCGCGGGTGAGCCAAGTGGCCCAAAAGAGGAGCAAAAAAATGGGAAGATAGCCCCAACCCCAGACGCCGTGTGCTTCTGCCATACTCACGCTCCTTGGCGGCGCGCATGCCACCAGGTCCAAGCACCACCGGCAGCCAGCCCGGCGAGCACCGCAACGACCACGCCGCTTTTGAGCGGCAGGTCGTACGCCAGGATCGCCACCGTTGCCGAAGTGAGCGCGGTGACGCGCATCGCTGCCTCTTTGACAAGCGGCACCAAAAGCACCAGCAGCGCGATCGTGCCCATGAAGGTGAGCGGCCAGTCACGCGGCAACCATTCCGCGCCGAAAATCCCAACCAGTCCGAAAAGCTGCCACAGCCACCAACACCAGAGGCCAGCCGCGAAAAACATGCGCCAGCGCCGCTCGGGGTCAGGTTCTTCTGTGAGCCGCGGCCCCAACACGATGAACAGCGCATCGACCAGCCAGTAACTGCCCAACGCACGCCGTGCCCACGATTGGTGGTGAAACGCTGGCGAGATCGCCGCACTGTAAATCACGAAGCGCAAATTGAGCACAGCGGCGGTAAGCCAGACGATTGCGATCGGTGCCCCGGCAACGATCAACGGCAACGTGCCCAGCTGCGCCGTTGCCGCGTAGACGAAGAGGTTCATCGCCGCCGCTTCGCCTTCGCTCAATCCATAAGCGCGCATCGTAAGCCCCGTGGCGATCGACCACGGGATCAAGCCAAGCGACAACGGCATCATCAAACGCAACGCTTCGCGCCACGCCGGTTCCTCTGGCGTAGCACCTGGAGGCTGAGTACTCACGGACGCTTCACTCCCTGTTTTCGTGGTGTCGATGCGCGTTGGGGTAACCGCTTGTGGGGTTGCCCTGCGCTTGTTCTTTGACGCTGTATGGGGGGATCGACCGGCGGCACCAGCGCATTGGGTCCATACCCGATGAGGTCACGCCGCCCCAGCGCGCGCAACGCTTCCCGAATGAGCGGCCAATTGGCGGGGTCGTGCCAGCGCAGGAGGGCTTTGTGCAGCCGCCGTTGCCGCCCTTTGCGCACGACGGTAACCGGCTTTCCCCCGTTTGCCAACCGTTTCAACGGGTTGCGTCCGGAATGGTACATCGCGGTTGCCAACGCCATCGGGGTTGGCAAAAAGGTCTGCACTTGGTCCGGTTTGAACCCGTTCTGCTTCAGCCAGAGCGCAAGGTTCACCATTGCCTCGTCGGTAGTTCCGGGGTGCGCCGCGATGAAATACGGGATTAGTTGTTGCCGTTTCCCTGCTGCTTTCGAGTAGCGTTCGAAGAGCGCGCGGAAGCGGTAGTACGTTTCGACCCCCGGTTTCATCATGTGCGCGAGCGGCTCCGGTTCGGTATGCTCCGGGGCGATCTTCAACCGCCCGCTCACATGGTGCTGCACCAGCTCTTTGACGTATTCGGGACTTTTCACCGCCAGGTCGTAACGCACGCCAGAACCGATCGTCACCAGCTTCACGCCGGGCACTTGCCGTGCCGCACGATAGAGCGCGATGAGGGGTCGATGGTCGGTCCCGCCCAAGTTTTCGCAGACGTCCGGATAGACGCACGAAAGGCGGCGGCAGCGCGACTCGATCGCAGGGTCCTTGCACCGCATCCGGTACATGTTGGCCGTGGGACCGCCCAGATCGGTGATGTGGCCGGAAAAACCGGGCGTCTTGTCGCGAATCGCGGCAATTTCGCGCACAATCGATTCCTGCGACCGGTTCTGGATGATCCGCCCTTCGTGTTCGGTGATCGAGCAAAACGTGCACCCACCGAAACAGCCGCGCATGATGCTCACCGAAAAACGGATCATCTCCCACGCGGGAATACGTGCGTTGCCGTAGCTGGGGTGGGGACGGCGTGCATAGGGCCGTTCGTAGAGGAAATCCATCTCTTCCGTGGTGAGCGGCAACGGCGGCGGATTGACCCACAGATCGCGCGCGCCCGGCCCAACCCCGTGCCGTTGCACCAACGCGCGCGCGTTGAATGGGTTCGATTCCAGATGCAGGAGGCGCGAGGCGTGCGCATAGGCCAACGGGTTTGCCGCCACCGTTTCGAACGCCGGCAACCGCACCACCGTGCGTTCGCGTGCCGCCCCTTTGGGCTGCTCGACCGGGCGATCGGGGTCGGTGGCGTCGAGCTCCACCCATTCGGGACCGGGCAGCCAACCTGGCTTCACCGCAAACGCCGACCCCCGCAGGTCACGGATCGACTCAAGCGGTTCGCCTGCTTGCAACCGGGTAATGAGCACAACGAGCGCGCGCTCGGCATTGCCATAGAGCAGCAAATCGGCTTTCGCGTCGAGCAGGATCGAGCGCCGCACCTTTTCGCTCCAGTGGTCATACTGGGCGATGCGACGCAAACTCGCTTCGATCCCGCCGATGACCACCGGCACGCCAGGAAAGGCTTCGCGGCACCGCTGGGTATAGACGATCACCGCCCGGTCGGGACGTTTGCCCGCAACACCACCCGGGGTATAGGCATCGTCACTGCGGATGCGGCGATCCGACGTATAGTGGTTCACCATCGAATCCATATTACCGGCGGTAACCCCGAAAAAGAGGCGGGGCCGCCCCAGCGCGCGAAACGGTTCGGCACTGCGCCAATCCGGCTGGCTGATGATCCCCACGCGCAAACCGTGCGCTTCCAACAGCCGCCCAACGAGCGCCATGCCAAAACTGGGGTGGTCGACGTACGCGTCGCCCGTGACCAAGACGACGTCACAGGCGTCCCACCCGAGTGCATCCATTTCGGCGCGACTCATCGGCAGGAACGGGGCTGGGTTCGGATTGACCAGTTGGGGCAGGATCGTGGGTGTGTTCATCGTATCGACTCGTTATTTGCGAAGGATTGTAACGACTTTCGAGTCAGAAAACCACTGCCCACCATTCAGACCATTGCAACCCGTTTCGCTTGACCCCGCAACAGCGCGAGCAACAGGAGCGGCACCACGAAAAGGGTGAGGATCGTCGAAACGCCCAGCCCCCAGACGATACTCGACGCCACCGGCCCCCAGAGGAGCGAGTGACCGGCCAGACCCGTTGCCAGAGAAAAGAGCCCACCGATCGTCGTGCCCGACGTGATGAGGATCGGGACGATCCGCCGCCGTGCCGCGGTCACCACGGCGTGAATCGGGCTCATCCCGGCGCTGCGGCGGTCGTTCACCGCAGCAACGAGCACGATCGCGCTATTGACCGCGATTCCGGTGAGCGCGACCACCCCGTACATCGTGTAAAGCGAGAGCGGCAAACCGGACGCGGCCAACCCGAAAACCACGCCGGTAAACGCCAACGGCACCGTCACCAGGATCACCAGTGGCTGCACGTAGCTGCGAAACTGAGTGGCCAAAATGAGATAGATCAACCCCACCCCGACTAGGAAGATTTTCTGCAATGCCGCAAGGCTTTCCTTGATGTCGTCGAGCTCGCCGGTGAAGTCGAGCGTGACGTTGGGATACTGCGCCGCCACCGCCTGCCAACGCCGCAGTAGCTCTGCGTTCACCGCTTGGGTCTCGGCAACCGTGCGGTCGAGTTCCGCTTCCACCGTCACCGAACGGGTGTATTGGTAACGGCGCACCACGCCCGCCGTTTCGCGCACCGTCACGTCGGCCAATACCGATAACGGCACCGCACCACCCGCAGGCGTCACGATCGGCAAATCGAGCCACGACGGGACGCTCGGCCACGCAACGGGTTTTGCCTGGACGATCACCCGCCAGGTCTCACCGCCCCGCCGCGTCTCCCCCACGTACTCGCCGTCGGCAAGAAGCGCCGCGGTTCGGGTCGCAGTGACGACGTCGAGGTTCGCGTCGGCCAGCGCCTCCGGGCGCCAGCGCAATTCCATGGTGGGGCGCCCGGCCGCCTGATCATCCTGAATGTCCTTCACCCCCGGGATGTCGCGGAGCCACTCTTTGACGAGCGCCACCACGGCGTCGCGCGCAGCGTCGTCGTCGGAGCGCACCTTGACGCTCACCGGGCGCTGCGCGGGCGGCCCCCCTTTGACGATCAAGAACGACGCGGTGTAGGGTTTCGCCGCGGCGGTCACCGCGTCGCGCAGCGCATCGATCACCGCTTCGGTACTTCGCCCGTTCGGTGTGCGGGGGTTGAGCGAAACGATCACCTGGGCATGGTGGTCGGCATAAAGCGGTTCGGTATCGGTGAATTTCACGCCCGCCATCGCCACCGCCGCGCGCAGCTCCTCGGCAGGCAGTGTCGCTTCCACCGCCTGCCGCATCCGGTCGGCAACCGCGAGCGTCTCAGAAAGCGGTGTCCCGACCGGCAGATCGGCATGGATATAGAAGAGCCGAATCGTTTCGAACGCGAAAAACTGCACCCGAACGGTGCCACTCACCACCAACGCCACCGCAGCAGCGAACGCCAGGAACGCAAGCACCGCCGCCCGTTTCGGTCGGCGTAGCGCCCATACCAGCCACCGACCATAGCGATTGCGCAAGCGGCGCTGAAAGCGCTCGCGCCAGAGCCCCCAGCGCGAACGCGGCCGATCGAACGCCGCATGCATCGTCAAGATGTGCGCCGGAAGTAACCAATAGGCTTCGACGAGGCTCATCGCCAGCGCCACAGTGACGACGACGGGAACGACCCGCAAAAAATCGCCCAGAATGCCGGGCAGGAGCATGAGTGGCAGAAACGCCGCCACTGTGGTGAGCACCGCGCTTGCCACGGGCGCGGCCACTTCGCGCAACCCGGCAAAGACCGCCTGCTGCGCCGGCACCCCCTGCACGATCTTGTCGTGGATCGCTTCAACGATCACCACCGCATCGTCGACAAGCATCCCGAGCGCGATCACCACCCCCAAGAGCACCGTCAAATTGAGCGTACTGCCGCTCACGGCCAATACAGCCATTGCCCCCGCAAGCGCAAAAACCATCCCCGCAGCCACCAGCAGCGCCAAATGCCGCCCCAGGAAAAACCCGACCATTACCAGAACCAGCGCAAGGCCCACCAGCGCGTTCTGTTCCATCACACCGATTGCTGCGCGCGTCTCCGGGGTTTGGTCATCGACGAGCGCAAGCCGCAGCCCCAGCGCTTCGAGCCCCGAATTGTGCTCGTCGATATAACGGTTGAGCGCGTCCAAAAGCTGAAGGGTGTTCGCCTTCGCCTTTTTGGTGATCGAAACGAGGAGCGCCGGATGACCGTGGAAACGGACGAGTTGACGGGCGCGCTCCGCCCCTTCCTGAACCTCGGCAAGCTGGGAAAGTGGCAGCAGCGCCGGTACCGGGTCGTTGGTACGCGCCACTTGGATCGGTAACTGGGCGAGCGCCTCGGCAGAAACCGTTTCGCCCTGTACCCGAGCGAGCCACTCTTCGCCAGCGATCCGCACCCGCCCAGCAGCCAGATCGCGGAACCAGGCGCGCACTTGATCCGCGAGCGTCACAGGGGCAACGCCCAGCGCCGCCAACGCGATCGGGTCGAAACGTATCTGCAATTCCGGTTCGCGAAAGCCGAAGACCAACGCGCGATCTACCCCCGGAAGGTGCTCGAGGTCCCGTTTGATCCGCTCCGCAGTCGCACGCAGCGTCTCCCCACCCACCGGTCCGTACAACGCGAGCATCGCGGTTGGAAAACCGTTCGAGGTCGTGATCTCCATCACGCGTGGGGTTTTCGCGGTCTCCGGCAGGTCGTTCGCCTTGTTGAGCACCTCACGCCGTACCTCTTCGACGCGGCGCGCAAAGGTGGCGTCGTCCAGGCGTTCGAAACGGACCAAGATCGACGACAGCCCCTCACGCGAGGTCGACACCAAATAGCGGATATCGGAAACGGTGCGCAGCGCCTCTTCGAGCGGCTCGGTGATCTTTCGCGCGACATCTTCGGCGCTCGCCCCAGGATAGACCGTCCAGACATTGACCCAGTTGAAATTGATTTCGGGGTCGCGCGCCCGGGGCATCGTCAGATAACTGGCGACCCCGAGCGCAACGACCAGCAAAAACGCAAGGTTCGCCAGCGGCCCATTTTCCAACAAGCGGCGCACAAACCCACTCATTGCCCGCACTCCGCGCGAGTTTCGGATCGGGGTGTACGCGCACCCACGTATGCCCACGCAAGCCCCCCCTGGCGACCCACCGCGATCTGCGCCTCCTCAGGTAACCACCCAGACGGTAACGCCACCACGGCGCTGCGCCCCGGAAGGGCGTCTGGTAACGCCAGAAAACGGGGCGGCGCAGTGGGGTTACGTCGCACCCAAACCCCGACGCGACCGTCGAAGGTCGTGACCGCTTCTGGCGGCGCGATGCGTGCCGACGATTGCCACCGGACCCGCCCCACGGTTCCTGCGGCCAATGGATGAGGGTGCGTGAAGCGAAACCGCACCGTCGTGCGCTGTCCGGGCGCGTCACGCACCGCGTTGGTTGCGACCCAGGTGAGCGCGATTTCCGCGGCCGGATCAGAAGAGGGATCGGAGATGAGCGCGGATGAATGTCCGGTTACGAACGGCACGAAGCGAGGTGACGCGGCAGCATGGGCAAGCTCCGCTGCCTGATCGCCCACCACCTGCGCGACCACCTCCTGCTCGGCCGAGGTCACCACCGCGATCCCTTGTCCCGCAGCGACCCAGTTTCCTTCCTGCGCCAAGCGTGCGGTGACCACACCGGCAAACGGCGCGCGCACCACCGCGTGCGCCAAGCGCCATTCGGCTTGCGCCCGTTGCGCCGCCCGCGCAGCCGCCTCCTGCTCGGCGATCCGCAACTGCTCTTCGGCAGCCGCCATGTTGTCGCGGTTGCCCACCCGTTGGGCAAGCAACCGCTCTGCTTGGGCAAGTAACCGTTTCGCCTGCGCCACCCGCGTTTGCGCCGCGGCATACGCCGCCGCCGCTTCGTCGCGCGCCAAGCGCAACAGCGACGCGTCGAGCTCCGCGACCACATCGCCTGCCGCCACCTGGTCCCCCACGCGCACGGGGAGTTTTTCGATTCGGCCAGCGACTTCCGGCGCGACGGTTGCCGACTCGCGTGCGACCACTTTCGCGGGGGCTTCGCGCGCAGACGGCACCACTACCGTCGGCCACGGCTGCCAAATCGCTTCGGCGGAACCAGCCTGCGCGCACGCTTGTGCCGTTTCGGCTTGCGCCACCGGTTGCGTCTGCGCGATGCCCAGCCAACCGCAGAGCAGCGCTAGGCGCCACGCGATCCCCCATTGCTTGCGTCGCACCCAATTTCTGTTCCCGATCGACAAGTGCGCCTCCTGCTCAGTATAATGAGCGGGTCTTCCCGCTCGTGTTTTCGTACTATGGCTACCCAACCCCGCGTCGGTCTCTTTGTGACCTGCCTGGTCAATACCATCCGTCCCAACATCGCGATGGCGCTTGCGCAACTCTTGGAAGCCACGGGGCACCGCGTCGAAGTCCCGTTCGCGCAAACCTGCTGCGGGCAACCCGGCTACAACGCGGGGGACTGGGATGCCGCCCGTGCGCTTGCGAAGCAGACCATCGCCGCGTTCGAACCCTTCGATTATCTCATCGCGCCTTCGGGCTCGTGCCTTGCGACGATTCGCCACGACTATCCGGAACTGCTCAAAGACGATCCCGAATGGCGGGAACGCGCGCAACGGCTCGCAGCCAAGTCGTGGGAAGCGCTGAGCTACTTCGCCCAACAGGTTCCATTGGAACAACTCCCACGGGTCCGGTTCCCCTATCGCGTCACCTACCACGACTCCTGTTCCGGCTTGCGCAGCCTGGGGATCAAGGGACAACCGCGCCAGCTCCTTGCCCGTGTCGAAGGGCTGACGCTGGTGGAGATGGCAGAGGCCGAGGTGTGTTGCGGGTTCGGTGGCACCTTCTGCGTCAAATATCCGGAACTTTCTGAAGCGATGGTCGAACGCAAAGTGCAAAACATCCTGAAGAGCGGCGCGCAAGTGCTCTTAGGCGGCGACCTGGGTTGTCTGATGAACATTGCCGGGCGGCTTGCGCGCATCCATGCCCCGGTCCGGGTCTATCATACCCTCGAAGTGCTGGCGGGGCTGGCAAATGGTCCCGGTTTGAATGGCTGACGCGATCCCGCGGGAGCATGCAATGAGCGAGCAATCGACAAAAGCCCAGCTGTGTCACCCGATGACCAGCCGCACTCCACGCCGCTTTCGCGAACAAGCGGTCTTCGCGCTGCACGAGCCCAATCTCCAGGCGGCGCTTTCCCGTGCCGCGGATGGCTTCATCGGCAAACGCGCGAAAGCGGTTGCGCTCGTCCCCGAATTCGAGCAGTTGCGCGAAGCGGGCGCCCAGCGCAAAGACGAAATCCTGGCCAACCTCGACACCTACCTCGCCGCGTTCGAAGCAGAGGTCACCCGCCACGGCGGTGTCGTCCATTGGGCACCCGATGCCGACGCGGCGCGCCGCATCATTCTGGAGATCTGCGCCGCAGCGAACGCCCGCGTGATCACCAAGGGCAAATCGATGGTCTCCGAGGAGATCGGGCTCAACGAGGCGCTGGAGGCAGCGGGGTACGAAATCGTCGAAACCGACCTAGGGGAGTACATCATTCAGCTGGCGGGAGAAGCTCCTTCACACATCATCGCCCCCGCGGTCCACAAAACCAAAGAGCAGATCTCCGACCTCTTCGAAGCCGCGCATGGCACGCCGCGGCAAACGACCGTCGAAGGGCTGGTCACCGAGGCGCGGTTGCAGCTGCGACAAAAGTACTTCCAAGCAGACGTCGGCATCACCGGCGCGAACTTCCTCGTAGCCGAGACGGGACAGACCCTCATCGTCACCAACGAAGGGAACGGTGACCTCACGCAGACGCTCGCACGGGTCCATATCGTCACCGCCGGAATCGAGCGGGTGGTCGGCACCCTCGAGGACGTTGCGCTCTTTCTGCGTTTGCTCGCGCGTTCCGCAACGGGGCAAGACAGCGAAACCTACACCACCTACTCCGTCGGCCCGCGCCGCGCAGGCGACCAGGACGGCCCCGAGGCGTTTCACGTCGTGCTCGTCGACAACGGACGCAGCCGGATGCTCGATGGACCGTTCCGTCCGATGTTGCGCTGTATCCGCTGCGGCGCGTGCATGAACCATTGCCCGGTCTATGGCGCGATCGGCGGGCATGCGTACGGTTGGGTCTACCCGGGGCCGATGGGATCGGTCTTGACTCCGCTCTTTACCGGACTCGACAACGCGCTCGATCTGCCCAACGCCTGCACGCTGAACGGTCGTTGCGGTGAAGTGTGCCCGGTGAAAATCCCATTGCCGGACCTGCTGCGCCGTCTTCGCCACGAACAGCACAAAGCGGGCCTTCGTCCGGCGCTGGAAGGACGGGCCCTCACCCTCTGGCGCTGGCTCGCAACCCGCCCTGCGCTCTACCATGCCGCGGAACGGGTCAAAGTCAGGCTGCTCGCCGCGTGGGCGCGCGGGCGCAAGACGCTTGACTGGTTTCCCTTCGCCCGCGGCTGGTTTGGGGTTCGTGACCTGCCCACGCCCCCGGGACGCACCTTTCTCGAACTGTGGCACGCCAAACGCGAAAACCCAAACGGAGGCGAGCGATGAACGCAACCGCAGGCTTTCCCACGTCGCAACGACCCGAACGGCTGGACTCCGCTTCGGCAAACGACAGCACCGCCACCCGGCACGCCGACGGTCGTGAACGGGTGCTCGCTGCGATCCGCGCTGCGCTGGGCAAAAATGGCGCAGTTGAGCCTGCCGATCCCGCTGCGCGTGCCGCTGCGATCACCCCGCGCGCACCCCACCCCCGGCTGGCGTTCTCTGAACCAGTCGCGGCACGATGGCAACGACTTTGGACCGCACGTGCCGGAACGGTGCACGAACTCCCTTCCCGCGACGCCCTTCCCGAAGCGGTCGCGGCGTGGTGTGCCGAAGTGGGTGCCACACCGCCCACACACGCGAGCGGCACCCTCCTCGACCTCCCCTGGCCTGCTGCGTGGCAACTGCGCTGCGAACCGGCAACCGTCACCACGGAAACCGCGGTGAGCGAAGCGTACGCTGGCATCGCCGAAGTGGGAAGTGTTGTCTTCCTCTCCGCCCCCGTGCATCCCACCACCCACCGGTTCGTGCCCGACAACCACCTCGTGCTGCTATCGCAGTCCCGCATCGTCTCCCATTTCGAGGAGTTCTGGGCGCTGCTGCGCCGCGAACTGGGTGACGACACAACCGATTGGCGCGAACATCTGCCGCGCACCATCAACTTCGTCGCTGGCCCCTCACGCACCGGAGACGTCGAGCAGACGATCCAGTTGGGCGCCCATGGGCCGCGGCGGGTGCACGTCTTCTTGATCCCCTGAACCCCATCCACCCGCTTCCGTTTTTCAGGCGGGGCGGAACACCCCGCACCGGGTGAAAACGGAAGGCGGGGGACGCGCGTCACTCCACCGTCACACTCTTTGCCAGGTTCCGAGGCTTGTCGACATCGGTTCCCCGCACGAGCGCCACGTGATATGCCAGGAGTTGTAGCGGCACTACATGGACGATCGGAGAAAAGAGCCCGTAGTGTTCCGGCAACTGGATCGCGTGCAGGTGCGGCACCTGCGGTATGCTCACCCCCTGATCGGCGAAGACGTAGAGTTCGCCGCCGCGGGCGCGCACCTCTTCCAGGTTGGACATGAGCTTGTCGAGCAACTGATCGTTCGGCGCCACCGCAACCACCGGCATCAGGGCATCGACGAGCGCAAGCGGCCCATGCTTCAGTTCGCCCGCGGGATAGGCCTCCGCATGGATGTAGCTGATCTCTTTCAGTTTCAACGCCCCTTCCATCGCGATCGGCCAATGGACCCCGCGCCCCAAAAAGAGCGCGTGCGCTTTGTCGGCGAAATGGGGCGCCCACGCAGCGATCTCCGCTTCCTTCGCCAACACCGCCTGTAGCGCCACCGGCAAATGGCGTAACCGCGTCAATTCCGCTGCTTCCGCTTCGGGGGTGAGCCGGCCGCGCAGCTTCGCCAACGTCAAGGTGAGCAGCGCCAGCGCCACCAATTGGGTCGTGAAGGCTTTCGTCGACGCGACTCCGATCTCCGGTCCGGCATGGGTGAGAAAGGTTGCCGCCGCGGTGCGGGTCAAAGCCGACTCTGGTACGTTACAGATCGCCAGGCTCTTCGTCATCCCCAGTTGATGGGCATGTTCGAGCGCCGCGAGGGTATCGGCGGTTTCGCCCGATTGCGAAATCGCCACCACAAGCGTTGCTGGATGCGGAACGCTGTCGCGGTAGCGGTATTCGCTCGCGATTTCGACCACCGTCGGAATCCCCGCCACCGCTTCGAGCCAGTAGCGTGCGACCATTCCGGCATGGTAGCTGGTGCCGCACGCCAAAATCAGCACCCGGTCGATCTGGTCTAGCCACTGCTCGGTCGCCCCAAAGAGCGCGGACCCCAACGCGACGCCACCGCCGATCGCGCCGACGGTATTGGCGATCGCCTGCGGCTGCTCGAAGATCTCCTTCTGCATGTAGTGGCGGTACCCCCCCAACGCCACCGCGTCTGCGGTGAGCGCCGTAGTGCGGATGGGGCGCGCCACGGGCGTACCATCCGCCGCGACGACCGTCACCGATGCGGGGGTCAATTCGGCCACGTCCCCCTCTTCCAGCCAGATCACCTGGCGTGTGTGGGAAACCAACGCCGAGACGTCGGACGCCGCGAAGTTCGCCCCTTCGCCCACGCCCAACACCAACGGGGAACCGCGACGCGCCACGACCAACCGCTGTGGGTCGTTCGCGTCGAGCACCGCGATCGCAAAAGCCCCTTGAAGGCGCGCCACGGCCTGCTGCACCGCGGCGAGGAGCGATGCCCCTGCGGCACGTGCCTGCGCCACCAGATGGACGATCACCTCGGTATCGGTCTCGGACGCGAAAACCGCCCCGTGCGCAGACAATTCGGCGCGCAACGCGTTGGCGTTTTCGATGATCCCGTTATGGACGAGCGCAACGCTACCCACCACATGGGGGTGCGCGTTCGCTTCGGTCGGTGCCCCGTGGGTTGCCCAACGGGTATGGGCGATGCCCACCCGCCCGCTGAGCCCCTGGCGACGCACCGCCTCTGCCAACGCCGCAACCCGGCCCGTTCCCCGCGCGCGCTGCAGCACCCCAGCGTCATCGACCACCGCAATGCCTGCAGAGTCGTACCCGCGATATTCGAGTCGCGCCAACCCGTCGAGCAAGAAATCGACCATGCTTCCATTAGCGGCTACCGCCGCGACGATCCCACACATCGTGCTCTGCCCTCTTCAGTTCGTCGTTCGTTACCGTTGGCCGCGCTTCACCACCCTACCTGCCCCCAACCCTGCATGCGCACGCCAACCGCTCATCGTTTCTTCTGGGGGCGCTTCCAGCCCGTGATCGAGCGCTGCGGTGCTCGCGAAAGCGTCAGCGCCTCTGGCGGCGCGTCTTTGGTGAGCGTCGTGCCCGCTCCCAACGTTGCGCCGCGCCCGACCCGCACCGGCGCAACCAGTTGCGTATCGCTGCCGATGAACGCGTCGTCCTCGATCACCGTCCGGTATTTGTTCGCTCCGTCGTAGTTGCAGGTGATCGTTCCGGCGCCGATATTGACCCGAGATCCCACCGTCGCGTCGCCCAGATAACTCAGGTGGTTGGCTTTGCTCCCTTCGCCGATTTCGCTGTTCTTCACTTCGACGAAGTTACCGATATGCACCCCGTCGGCGAGCACCGTCTTGGGCCGTATGCGGGCGTAGGGGCCGATCACCGCGTTCGCGCCGATCTGCGCCCCGACGATATGCGAAAAGGGCTCGATGCGCGTCCCCGGCCCAACTACGCAGTCCTGCAGCACAGAGTGCGCGCCGACCACCACGTCGTCGTGCAACACCACCTCGCCCAGGAAGAGGCAACCGACGTCGATCGTCACGTCACGCCCGCAGGTAAGCTCCCCGCGCACGTCGAACCGCGCTGGGTCGAGCAGGGTCACCCCCGCCGCCAGAAGCTGTTCCGCCGTCTGCCGTTGGAAAATCCGTTCCAATTCCGCAAGCTGCCGCTTGTCATTGACCCCGAGCGTCTCTTCCACCGTCTCCGGTTGCACCGCAACCACCGGCACCCCCTCGGCCACCGCACGCGCCACCACGTCGGTGAGGTAATACTCCTCTTGCACGTTGTTGGGGGTAAGCGCGGCGAGCCAAGCAGCCAAACGCGCTTTCGGCAAGACCATCACACCGGTATTGACTTCGCGAACCGCACGTGTGGCTGCATCCGCATCTTTCTCTTCGACGATTGCGGCAACACCACCTGCGCCATCGCGCACGATTCGCCCGTACCCGCTCGGATTTTCGAGGGTCACCGTAAGCAGCGCGACCCCGTCGCACGCGGTTGCCGCGGCGACGAGCCGCACGAGCGTCGACGGCCGAATGAGCGGAACGTCACCGTAGAGGACCAGAACCCATCGTGCTGGCGAATCGGCGAGCGCCGGTAGCGCTACCTGCAGCGCATGACCGGTGCCAAGCTGCGGCGTCTGCGCCACCGTGCGCCAGATGTCTGAACCGGTTTGCTCGGGCGCCTTCTGTGGCGCAGTCGGCCCGTTCCCACTGCTTGCAGACACCCTCTGGCGCGAATACCACGCCGCGAGCGCAGCGGTTACCTGCGCCGCTTCATGACCGACCACCACCACGCCTTGCGCGGGAGCGAGCGCTTCTGCGGTATCGAGCACGTGAAAAAGGAGTGGCCGCCCCGCAAGCGGCTGCAACACCTTTGGCCGCGCCGAACGCATCCGCGTCCCTTTTCCCGCAGCCAGAACGACGATATCGACTGTGTGCGGTGTCATCTTCCCTCGCCCTCACCGTGACCCTAGGATTTTCGCACAACAAAGCCCATATCGACCGCTTCGATTTCTGCCGACCGCGGCTCGCTCGATTTGCGCCGCCCCGTTTTTTGCCTTCTCAAACAATGCCGCTACAATCGCGCCGATACGCCTGAAGACGAATGCCTATGTACGAAGTGTTCATCGACGAGATGGAAGTGGTCGTCCCGGTGGGGCTGTGCCCGCACGAACGGCTGGCCCCGCAACGCTTACTCGTCTCCGTTCGCGCACGCGGCGCGCTGCCGATCCGTCCGCATGACCTCAGCGCGTGCATCGACTATTCGCTCGCCGTCGACCGCATCACCGCTTGGCACACGGAGCCCCACGTCGATCTCCTGGAATCGCTCGCCACCGAACTCGTCGACCACCTCTTTCGCCACGATCCGAAAATCGATTGGGTCGAGGTGACGCTTGCCAAACCAGATTTTTACCCAAACGCCCGCGCCGTAGGGGTGCGCATTGCGCACTCGCGTGACAGCTATGCGGCGCGCACGGCGTTATAATTATGAATTACGATCATTTCGTCGGAAGCAATCATGGCATTCGATCCGGTTCCGCTCTTCTTCGTACTGGGTTTTCTGGCGCGACTCGCGCGTTCTGACCTCAAAATCCCCGGACAACTCTACGAAGCCCTTTCGATCTATCTGCTCCTGGCGATCGGTCTCAAAGGCGGTGTGGAACTTGCCAAAGAGCCTTTCTTCGAAGTCGCACCCAAAGCAGGGGTAACGATCCTCTTGGGCGTGCTCATCCCGCTCGTTGCGTTTCCCATCCTCACCCGTTTGGGTCGACTGCCGCGGCCCGACGCCGCGTCGATCGCCGGTCATTACGGTTCGGTGGGCGCGGTGACGTTTGCGGTCGCGCTCGACTTTCTCCGCGCCAAAAACGTCCCATTCGAAGCGTACGCGCCGCTTTTCCTCGTCCTTCTTGAGATCCCCGGGATCATCGTCGGGATTCTTCTGGCGCGGATGGGTAACCTCCAAACCGTCCGCTGGGGACCACTCGCGCACGAGGTCCTTTTAGGGAAAAGTATCGTGCTCTTGGCAGGGGGACTCGTCGTGGGTTGGCTCGCCGGCCCCGAAAAGATCGCCCCGCTCGAACCGTTCTATTTCGTCGGCTTCAAAGGAGCGCTATCGCTCTTTCTCTTGGAAATGGGGCTCGTCGCGGCCGGGCAGATCGACGCGCTGAAGCGTGCCGGGGTATTTCTGACGGTTTTCGGTGTCGTGATGCCGCTCATCTCTGCTACCCTAGGATTCATCGCCGCGGCAATCGCCGGCCTTTCCGCAGGCGGCGCGATGCTGTTGGCAACGCTCGCCGCGAGCGCCTCCTACATCGCGGCCCCCGCAGCGATGCGCATCGCCGTGCCCGAAGCCAACCCGGCGCTCTCGATCGGCGCATCGCTCGTGGTCACCTTCCCCTTCAACATTCTGGTTGGCATCCCGCTGTATTATTTCGTATCCCAACAGATCATTGGATAACGAGATGAAAACGCGCGCTACCCGACAACTCGTCGTGATCATTGCCGAAGAAGCGATCGAAGGGCTGCTCACTACCGACGTGATGCGCCTGGGTGCCCATGGTTACAGCGTCTGCGAAGTCCGCGGTCAGGGCTCCCGCGGTTCCCGCAGCGGTGAATGGGAAGCCGCGAAAACGGTCCGCATCGAGGTACTCTGTTCGCCGGAAGTTGCCGACGCGATTCTCGATCACGTCCTGACCCACTACTTCCGCCATTATGCCGTGGTGGCTTATACGTTCGAAGTGGGCGTGTTACGACCGGAGAAGTTTTGAACCCCTTCAGCGTTCCTTGGCACGAAAACAGATCGTCGGTATGCAAGGGATGGCGGAGGCGGTGAGATTCGAACTCACGAGGGGCGCAAACCCCTGGCGGTTTTCAAGACCGCTGCCTTAAACCACTCGGCCACGCCTCCGATCGGGCGCAATTGTACCGTAAAACCTCACACCAACGCGACATCTTCGCCGCGCCCCAATTCGGCAGTCAGCGCGGCACGCATCGTTTCGCATGTCGCAACGGCCCGAACGGACGGGCGATTGCGGACGCGTCGACCCCAGTAGGGCTCAGGAAAATGGGGATCGTCTCGGTAACGAGGGATCACATGCCAATGCAGGTGCGGCACCACGTTCCCGAACGCAGCCAGATTGACCTTGTCGGGTTGCGCCTCCGCGCGGAGGGCACGCTCGACGCCCCATAAAATCCGCCACAGATGGTTCGCCTCAGCCCAGGAAAGATCAGTCATCTCCTCGACGTGCCGCTGCCAGATCACACGGAGATATCCCGGATACTCGGGATCTTGCACCCATACGACGCGACACATTCGGTTTTGCCAAACGATGGGCAACACTTCTGACGCACACAAGGGACAAGGTGGAGGCATCGCAAACGACCTGCTGACAACGCGCAGTGATCAGTATAATCTCTGTATATCCATCTTTGCTACCGTGCGCGTTCCATGGCCAACGACAAATCCGGTTTTACGCCCTTAGAGTGGCGTCCGCAACTCGCGGTGGGTCATGAAAAGATCGACAAAGACCACAAGCGGTTGATCGAACTCATCAACGAGGTGCAATCCCTCTTTGTCACGCATGCCTCGATGGGGGTGCTTACGCTTGCGCTCGACGCGCTTCACGACTACACGCGTGATCACTTTGCGCGTGAAGAGTCGGTCATGCGAAAAATTGACTACCCCCACTTTCACAAGCACGCGCAAGCCCACGAAACGCTCGTCCGGCGCCTCAACGACCTGACCGAAAAGATCCTGCTGGCCCACTCCCAACAAACCTCAGCCGATAGTCTACCCAAGGAAAATAAAGAAGCGCTGTTACAACTGTTGCGCGACTGGTTGATCCACCATGTGATCCAGGAAGATCTCAAAATGAGGGACTACCTCCTGGGCGCAGCGGTCTGACGCGCGTACGCGCCTCATGGAATTTCTCGACACCCCATTCACCGCGTGGTTCGGTGTGATTCTGGGCGGTGCCGCCGCGGGGGCGATGAATGCGCTCGCTGGCGGCGGCACCTTCTTCTCCTTTCCGGCACTGCTCGCAGCCGGTTTGCCCCCGGTTGTCGCCAATGCCACCAATTCGGTGGCGCTCTGGCCAGCGAGCCTCTTCACCGCCTGGGCGTACCGGCACGAATTGCGCCGCTATGCCCACCACCTTGTCGTAATGGTCGTGATTGCGTTGATCGGAGGCGCGCTGGGTGCTGTGCTTTTGCTTTTCACCCCCAACCGAACCTTCGCAACGCTCATTCCTTGGCTTTTGCTCATTGCAACACTGCTTTTTGCCGCGCCACCACGCATCAACCGCTGGCTTACGAAGCAGCGGCAAACCGCTGCATCAGCCATTTCGCCCCAACCCCTGGCCGAGAAACGAAACGATACCGTCATAGCGCCCCCCGGCAGCAGCATTGCCCACCCGGGTGCGCGTCTGTTCCAGTTCTTCGTCGCGATCTACGGCGGTTTCTTTGGCGCAGGGATGGGAATTGTGATGATCGCGGCGATTGCGCTGCAACGCATCGAAGACATCCATGAAATCCAGGCCCTCAAAAACCTGCTCTCAGCGGCGATCTATACGGTAGCAGCGGCGACCTTCGTTATCGGCGGTGCGGTGAGCTGGCCCCACCTCGTGGTCACCGCGATGAGCGCCAGTGTCGGGGGATATCTCGCTGGTCGCGTCGCGCGACGCTTACCCGCGAAGTGGCTTCGCACCTTCGTCCTCTTCGTCGGAACCGCGCTCACCTGCTATTATTTCGTTTCCGTCTATGGAGCCCCGTAACGCAACTCGTTGCGGAAAAATCCGTTCATTGTGACTTAGGGAGACAAAAACGATGTCTGCACTACCTGACGGCGTGACGATCAACGCCCCGATGCACCCACGCTTCGACGAGATTCTGACACCAGAGGCGCTGTCATTCGTAGCCAAACTGCACCGGAAATTCGAACCACGGCGGCAAGAACTCCTGCGCGCGCGCGTCGAACGGCAAGCGCGCATCGACGCAGGGGAAATGCCCAATTTCCTTCCCGAAACGGCGCACATTCGCGAAGGCGACTGGAAGATCGCACCGGTGCCCAAAGCGTTGGAATGCCGCCGCGTCGAAATCACAGGCCCTGCGTCGGATCGCAAGATGGTGATCAACGCGTTCAACTCCGGCGCGGACAGCTACATGACCGACTTCGAAGACGCGAACAGTCCCAACTGGTTCAACCAGATCCAAGGGCAGATCAACGTCTATGACGCGATTCGCCGTCAGATCGATTTCGTTGCCGAAAACGGCAAGGAATACAAACTGAATGAGAAAATCGCGGTGCTGCAAATCCGTCCGCGCGGCTGGCACCTGGACGAAAAACACGTTCTTGTCGACGGGCAACGCGTCTCTGGTGGGCTTTTCGATTTCGGCTTGGCCTTTTTCCACAACGCCAAAGAGCAGATCGCGCGCGGCGCCGGCCCCTTCTACTACCTGCCGAAGCTCGAAAACCATCTCGAAGCGCGGTTGTGGAACGACGTCTTCCATTTCGCCGAAGACGAATTGGGACTGCCGCGGGGCACGATCAAAGCGACTGTTCTCATCGAAACGATCCTGGCCGCGTTCGAGATGGAAGAAATCCTCTATGAACTGCGTGACCACTCGGCAGGTCTCAACGCAGGGCGCTGGGACTACATCTTCTCCTGCATCAAAAAGTTCAAGAAAAACAAAGACTTCTGCCTGGCCGACCGCAATTTGATCACCATGGAAGTCCCGTTCATGCGCGCCTACGCCCTTTCGGTCGTCAAGGCGTGCCATAAGCGCGGCGCCCCGGCGATCGGCGGTATGAGCGCGCTGATCCCGATCAAAAACGACCCGGAAGCGAACGCGCGTGCGCTCGAAGGTGTGCGCAAAGACAAGCGGCGCGACGCGAATGACGGCTTCGACGGCGGCTGGGTCGCCCACCCCGGTTTGGTGCCGATCGCGATGGAAGAGTTCGTCGCGGTGCTCGGCGACAAACCCAACCAGTGGGAAAAACAGCGTACGGAAACCTTCACGGCGAAGGAGCTACTCGATTTCCGTCCGGAACAGCCGATCACCGAAGCGGGGCTGCGCAACAACATCAACGTGGCGATCCACTACCTGGGCGCATGGCTCAACGGCAACGGTGCCGTCGCGATCCACAACCTGATGGAAGATGCCGCAACCGCAGAGATCGCGCGCTCGCAAGTGTGGCAATGGGTCTATAGCCCGAAAGGGATCTTGACCGACGGACGCAAGGTCACCGCAGAGCTCGTCCGCTCCCTGATCCCGGAAGAGCTCGACAAGGTGAAAGCGGTGGTCGCCGCCCAAGGCGAACCGCTGGAAACGTATGAACAAGCGGCGCAAATCTTCGAGAAGATCGCATTGGATCCGGAATTCCCCGAATTCCTGACGTTGCCGCTCTACGAAGCCATGCCGTAGCCGCGAAAGGGGCGCAACCAAGCGCCCTTTTCTTTTGGCTGCTTTCTCTCGGGCTGAGGCGCGGTCACGATGCCAATGCTGACCCACGACGAACGCAACGCGCGGGCGGAAACGATCCGCAAAGCGTTTTGGCAACGCACGCGCCGTTTGACGTGGGCCGAACTTGTCGTCTGGCTGCTCTACAACTTTGCGATCGTCTGGTGGGCCGAGCCGATGAGCCGGATCACCCTCTGGGGCATTCCACTCAGCTTCCTCAATCTCTCGTTTTTTTCACTCGTACTTTTTACCGTATTGGCAACCGGCTACGCCGTGCTGGTCAATCGTTGGGCGCGTTCTGCGCGCGCTCAGCTTTCAGCGCTTGCTTCGCCCGCCAATGGGCGTGTCGACTGAGCGCAAAATCCAGGATCAATTTCAACCAGATCGTCGTTCCCGCAATCGCGGTCCAGGTATCGAACGGTAGTGCCAAGACGATCACACCATAGATCACATACGCGGTGACCGCACCGGCAACGAGATTGATTGCCGCGGTGTACGGCGCCCACCGTTCCGGATCGGGCGGCGGCTCTCCCCCTTTCAATGCCACTTCGGAGTAGTCGCGCTGGACGATGATACGAAACGCGCGGCGTAACCAGACGAAGGTTACTGGAAAAAGTGCCAAAAAGAGGATCCAATTGATCGCAAGCGAGACGGTCAAATGGATGCTTTCCATAGGTCGTATCCTCAGAAAACAAGCCGCCAACCGAAGTTGGCGGCCTGCGCATTATACCGGAGTTCCGGCAAGCGGTCTGGCCTGTCTGCCTCGGGCCAACCGAGGCAGGGACCAAACCGGACGATCAGTGGACGTGTGCGCCATCCACCGCTTTGGCACCGCGCGGCACGCGGACGCTTTCCACCAACGCCTGGATGTGCGCCGGGGGTTCCGGTGTGAACTTATCGACGAGGAACGCAACGATGAAGTTCACCGCTGCCCCCACCGCACCGAACGCCTCAGGCGTGATCCCGAAGAAGCTGTTCGGCCCGCCGATCAGGTCGAGATACTCGGTGCCCTTGATGAAGAAGATCCCCTTGTGTGCGAAGACGTAGAAGAGGGTCACGACAATACCGGCGATCATCCCGGCAATCACCCCCTCTTTGTTCATCTTCTTCGAGAAGATCCCCATCATGATCGCCGGGAAGAGCGAAGAGGCGGCCAAACCGAATGCCAGTGCGACGGTCCCTGCTGCGAAGCCCGGCGGGTTGAGCCCCAGGTAGCCGGCAATGACGATCGAGATCGCCATCGCAATTCGGCCCGCCATCAGCTCACCTTTCTCACTGATGTTCGGCGCAAACACCCCTTTCACCAGGTCATGCGAAATCGCAGCCGAGATCGCCATCAAGAGCCCCGCGGCGGTCGAGAGCGCAGCCGCCAGACCCCCTGCTGCGATCAAGCCGATCACCCAGTTCGGAAGCATCGCGATCTCCGGGTTCGCCAACACGATGATATCGGCGTCCACCGTCAATTCGTTGCCTTTCCAGCCGGCTTGTTCGAACTTCTGCTTCGCGGCTTCGTCTTTGGTCTTGTCGTTGTAGTACTGGATGCGGCCGTCTCCGTTCTTGTCGGAGAACATGAGCAGACCCGTCACTTCCCAACGCTTCATCCAATCGGGGCGCTCTTCGTAGCGGATCCCTTGGTCAGCGGTCACCATCGGCTTGTTCTCGAGCGCAGCGGGATAAACCGTGGCCAAAAGGTTGTAGCGCGCCATCGCCCCGACCGCCGGCGCCGTGGTGTAGAGGATCGCGATGAAGACGAGCGCCCAGCCTGCTGAAGCGCGCGCGTCTTTCACGCGCGGCACGGTAAAGAAGCGCATGATCACGTGCGGCAAGCCGGCGGTGCCGATCATCAGGCTCAGGGTATAGACGAACATGTTGAGGGTGCTCCCCACCGTGGTCGTCGTATATTTCCCGAAGCCCAGCTCGGTGACGATCTGATCCAGGCGCTCCAGCAGGTAGACGTCTGAGCCCTTCAAGGTGGAGCCCAACGCCAACTGCGGAAGCGGGTTGCCGGTGAGCATTGCGGAGATGAAGATCGCCGGGATCGTATAGGCCACGATCAACACGATGTATTGCGCCACCTGCGTGTAGGTGATCCCCTTCATGCCGCCGAAAACTGCGTACATGAAGACGATCGCCATCCCGATGTAGATCCCCATCTCTTTGGAGATCCCGAGAAAGCGGGAGAACGCCACGCCAACACCGGTCATCTGCCCGATGATGTAGGTGATCGACGCGATCAAGAGGCAAAGCACCGCGACGACCGCAGCGGTTTTGGAGTAATACCGATCCCCGATGAACTGCGGCACGGTGAATTTACCGAATTTGCGCAGGTACGGTGCAAGTGTCATCGCCAGAAGGACGTAACCCCCCGTCCATCCCATCAGGAAGACGCCACCGCCGTAACCCAAGTTCGAAATGAGGCCAGCCATCGAGATGAACGATGCGGCACTCATCCAGTCGGCAGCGGTCGCCATCCCGTTCATCACCGGCGGAACCCCACCCCCTGCTGCGTAAAACTCCGAAGTGCTACCAGCGCGGGCCCAGATCGCGATCCCGATATAGAGCGCGAACGAAAGCCCGACGATCAGCCAAATCCAGGCATTCAGTGACATGCTGTTTCCTCCCCTCAGTCTTCGTGGACATCGAACTCGCGGTCGATGTCATCCATTCTCTTCGCGTACCAGAAGATCAACGCGACGAAGACATAGATCGAGCCCTGCTGGGCGAACCAGAAGCCCAACGGATATCCGCCCAGATGGATGCTATTGAGCACCGGGGCCAACAAGATCCCCGCTAGGTAGGAGACCGCAAACCAGATCACGAGCACTGTGCCAATGAGGCGCAGTGTCGCTTTCCAGTAGGCGTCGGGTGACTTGTCCATCTCAACCTCCTTTGTGGTTAACGAAAAAAGCCATCGCCCAGGGTGACCTCGACGATGGCATAAAGCGTACGGATGAATGCTTACGCGAAACTTACAGCAAGCGAATTTCCGTCAGTCGTCGGTTGCTCACATCCGTTCGATCATCGCTTTACCAAAGCCCGAACAGGAGACTTCGGTGGCGCCGTCCATCAAACGGGCGAAATCATAAGTGACGATCTTGTCGTTGATGGTGCGCTCCATCGCGGCGATGATGAGGTCCGCCGCCTCTTTCCAGCCGAAGAAGCGCAACATCATCTCGGCAG
Source organism: Hydrogenophilus hirschii (assembly GCF_054656675.1). NCBI lineage: Bacteria > Pseudomonadati > Pseudomonadota > Hydrogenophilia > Hydrogenophilales > Hydrogenophilaceae > Hydrogenophilus > Hydrogenophilus hirschii. The sequence goes on along the minus strand of NZ_BAAHXQ010000002.1, from coordinate 271,802 downwards.
AGAGGATGAGCGAGCCCGGGTTTACCTTGTCGAGCCCGGCATACTTCGGCGCGGTGCCGTGGGTGGCTTCGAAGACCGCGTAATGGTCACCGATGTTCGCGCCCGGCGCGATCCCGATTCCGCCAACCTGCGCGGCGAGCGCGTCGGAGATGTAGTCGCCGTTGAGGTTGAGCGTTGCGATCACGTCGTATTCGGCAGGGCGCAAAAGGATCTGCTGCAGGAACGCATCGGCGATCGAATCCTTGACGACGATTTCGCGCCCAGTCTTCGGGTTGGTGAATTGGCACCAGGGCCCCCCGTCGATCGGTTGCGCGCCGAACTCTTCCTTCGCCACCTGATAGCCGACGTCGCGGAAGAGCCCTTCGGTAAACTTCATGATGTTGCCCTTGTGCACCAGCGTCACCGATTTGCGGTCGTTGTCGATCGCGTATTGGATTGCGGCGCGCACCAGACGGCTCGTCCCTTCGATCGAGACCGGCTTGATGCCGATCCCAGAGGTCTCGGGAAAGCGGATCTTCTTCACCCCCATCTCTTCTTGAAGGAACTTGATGACCTTCTGCGCCCCTTCCGATTTCGCCGGCCATTCGATCCCCGCGTAGATATCTTCGGTGTTTTCGCGGAAGATCACCATATCGACGAGCTCCGGGTGCTTGAGCGGCGACGGCACCCCGTTGAAATAGCGCACTGGGCGGACGCACTGGTAGAGGTCCATCTCTTGCCGCAACGCCACGTTGAGCGACCGGATTCCGCCACCAACCGGAGTGGTCATCGGCCCTTTGATCGACACCGCGTATTCCTTGAGCGCCTCCAGGGTCTCTTCAGGAAGCCACTGATCGGGACCGTAGATGCGCGTGGCCTTTTCACCGGCATAGACTTCCATCCAGTGAATCTTACGCTTCCCGCCGTAGGCTTTCTCCACAGCAGCGTCGACCACGGCACGCATCACGGGCGTGATATCGACCCCAATCCCGTCCCCTTCGATGAAGGGTACGATTGGGTTGTCGGGGATCGGCTGCCCCATTACGATTTTTTGACCCCCTTCTGGCACTTGGATCTTTTGATAGCTCATGGTGCTTTCACTCCCTGTGTTAGGAACCCTTATTATCCGTCAAAACGCCTTTGCCGCGCTATACTTCGCGAAAACTCCAACCAGACAAGGGAGACGAAGATGGATCGGCCGATGCCCGATGAACTCGAACTCATCGCCCAAGGCATGGCACGAACGATGATCGAAGGGTTCGACAAGCACTACCGTATCTTTCGCGCGGTAAGCGCCCGGGCCAAAGAGCTCTTTGAAGCGGGTGACTGGCAAAAGCAGCTCGAATTGGTGCGCGATCGCGTCGAATTCTACGATCAGCGCGTTGCCGAAACGGTCGAACGGCTCAAAACGCAGTTTCCCATCGCTACGCTCGACGACGCCACCTGGCGTGCGGTCAAACTCTTCTACATCGACCACCTGATCGACCACAAACAGCCTGAGCTCGCAGAGACCTTTTTCAATTCGGTGACCACCAAAATCCTGGACCGAAGCTACTTCAACAACCAATACATCTTCGCGCGCCCTGCGATCTCGACCGAATACATCGAGTCGTTCCCGCCCGTCTACACGAGCTATTACCCGAAAGAGGGGGGGCTACGGGCAACGATCCGTCGCATCGTCGAAGATTTCGACTGGGAGCGCCCCTTCGAGGACCTTGACCGCGACATCGGCTTTGTCCTACGCGCGCTGGAGACGCACCTGGGTGGCCGGTGGCCGAAAATGGAAGTGAACGCCCAGATTCAGGTGCTCTATTCCCCGTTTTACCGCAACAAAACGGCGTACGTGATCGGCAAAGGGATCAACGGCCACGACGAAATCCCCTTCTGTCTGGCGATTCGCCACGGCGACAGCGGCAAATTGATCATCGACACCGCGCTCTTCGAAGCGTGGCGCATCTCCGTGCTCTTTTCGCTGTCGCGTGCCTACTTCCTGGTCGATATGGAAGTCCCGTCGGGCTACGTGCAATTCCTACGCTCGATCATGCCCAACAAACCGCGCTCCGAACTCTATACGATGCTTGGGTTGGGCAAGCAGGGCAAAACGATGTTCTTCCGCGATCTCATCGCCCACCTGCGCCACTCCAACGACCAGTTCATCATCGCGCCGGGGATCAAAGGGATGGTGATGCTCGTCTTCACCCTACCCTCCTTCCCGTACGTCTTCAAAGTGATCAAAGACCGCTTCGGCAGTTCGAAAAACATCGACCACGCCACCGTGCGCCGCAAATACCACATGGTGAAGCAAGTCGACCGCGTCGGCCGAATGGCCGATACGCTGGAATTTTCCCAAGTGGCGTTGCCGCTTGCGCGTTTCTCTCCCGAATTGCTCGTCGAGTTGCGGCAAGAGGCGCCCAGTCTGATCGAAGAGATCGACGACCAATTGGTGATCAAACACCTCTACATCGAACGCCGCATGACGCCGCTCAACCTCTATCTGGAAACCGCCACCCCAGAGGAAGCCGAAGCGGCGATCATCGAATACGGCAATGCGATTCGCGAGCTCGCGATCGCGAACATCTTCCCCGGTGATATGCTGTGGAAGAACTTCGGCGTGACGCGCTACGGCCGGGTCGTCTTCTACGACTACGACGAGATCGAATATATGACCGAGATGAACTTCCGCGCGATTCCGCCTGCGCCTTATCCTGAAATGGAGATGAGCGACGAGCCGTGGTATTCCGCAGGGCCGCGCGACGTCTTCCCCGAAGAGTTCGCGACCTTCTTGCTGGGGGACCCGAAGATCCGGCAGATCTTCCTCAAACACCACCGCGACCTCTTGACCCCGCAATTCTGGCAAAATGCGCAAGAACGGATTCGGGCAGGCATTGTCGAAGATTTTTTCCCGTACGGGGAAGAGATGCGTTTTTGTCACCGCTACCGTGATTCAACCCCTACCCATGACTGAAAGGACCGAAGGAGGTGCACCGATGACCCGATTTTTGACCACCCGTACCGCGCGTGCTGGAGCAGCCGTGCTCGCGTCGGCAGCGTTGCTTGCCGGTTGCGTCACGACCAACCCCTATACCGGGGAACGAGCGAATACCGCGAAAGGAGCAACCGCCGGCGCCGTTGCCGGTGCGGTTCTCGGGAACGTCGTCGCAGGGAAAGGAGACCGGACCAAAGGGGCGTTGATCGGTGCCGCGGTGGGTGCCGTAGTCGGCGGCGCGATCGGCCATCAAATGGACCAGCAAGAGGCGCAACTGCGGCAGCAGCTTGCCAATACCGGCGTCGAAATCCAACGGCAAGGGGACACCATCCGGCTGCAAGCGCCGGAGGCGATCACCTTCGCCACCGGGAGCGCGCAATTACAACCGCGTTTCCTCACGGTACTCGACCAACTCGCGCAGAGCGTGCAGCAATACCCCAACACCCTCATCCGCATCGAGGGGCACGCCGACGCCACCGGCAGCGCGGCGTTCAACCAGACGCTCTCGGAAAACCGCGCGCAGGCAGTCGCGAGCTACCTGATGCAACGCGGTGTCGATCCGCGGCGCATCGTCGCGGTTGGGTTCGGTAGTTCGCGCCCGATCGCCTCGAACGCCACGCCGGAAGGGCGGGCGCAGAACCGGCGGGTGGAAATTTTGCTGATCCCGGCAACCGACGGCTAAACCGCTTCTTGCGCTTTCGTCCGCGCTTGCGCCCAGCCCAGCGCCACCTGGTTGCGCCACAGTCGAATCACCCGTTTGAGTTCGGGTGAGAGCTGGAATTGCCGGGGCAGCGGCTTGTCGAGATAGGCAAGCCCGAACGTCTCGTCGCGCGTGCGCAAGGGAAGCAGCAAGACACTTTCGCCGCGCGGCAGGCGGCGCATCGCGTCGGGAAACTTCGCGGCAATCGCGGGGTCGCTGCGCATCTCGATTTCGATGTCGAGCCCCCGCGCCACCGCCAACTGAAACACGTGCCCGGGGCCGGACAGCGGGATGTGCCAAAGCGCCGCACGCAGGTCGCGCCATTCGGGTGCGATCCCGAATGCGGGCACGAGCCGATCGCCTTCGCAGAGAAAGAGAAGAATCCGTTCACAGCGCAGCGCCCGCCAAGCGATTTCGCACGCCATTACCGCAACCGAGGCCCACGGCTGTCCTTCGAGCAGCGATTGTGAATACTCCTCGATTCCGACCAGGATCCGCCGCATCGCCTGTGCTTCATCGACGGGCGTTTGCGGGTCGGGTGCGTAGTCATTATTAGCGGATTCGCTTGCGGGCGTTGGTTCAGCGGCCGCCGCTGCCCGTTCCTCCGACGGTTCCACACGGCGAGACCAAGACGCGGCGCGACCAGGCTCCAGCTGCGGCTGGGGTTCGGCGAGCACCGCAAAGGGATCGCCACGCCCTACGAGGGCTTGCCACCAATGAGCAGCTGCCGCTTCGCACCGTTTGGTGCTCGCCTGCCACTGTGACGCATCGATCGACTTGAGAAACGGATAGCGGTGCGTCAGCTCACCATACAGCGCCGCGAGCGTCTTTCCTTGCGCCAGTTGCGCGCCAGCCGCCTCGGCTGCGGCGGTGAGCCAGCGCACGGCATCCTGTTCCTGGGTCAAGGTAACGGGCGGCGCACCAACCGTAGGCGCGATCGCCTGCTGTACCGCAAGCGGCAACCCCCACGCCTTCGCGACGAAGAGGCCGAACGTCGCACAATGCACCCCCAACACCTGGTACTCTGCTTTCGCCTCCGACATCCCGGCGGCAACGAGCGCCTGGATCTGTGCCGCTTCTTCGGAAAAGTAGTGATGAATGAGTAAGCGGCCCAAATGACGAAACAGCGTTGACAAAAAAGCACGTTCTCCTTTGATGCGGAAACTGGGGGCGAGCTGTTCGGCAAAGAGCGCGCTCACCAACGCGCGCGCCCACTCGACCGCGATCGTCCCCTGCGCGTTACCAAGCCGCTGCAAGACCACTGAGGCGAGCGCCAGGTTGCGCACCGTCTCCAACCCCAGGAGCACGAGCGCCCGCGACACCGTCGTGATCTCCGGCATGCCGCTGCGGCGGTAGGTGGCGCTGTTTGCCAAACGTAAGATCCGCGACGCCAGCGAAACGTCGCGTAGGATCACGCTTGCCAGATGATCGACACGCGCGTCGTTCGATTCGGCCAATTGCACCACCAACCCGACGCTGCGCGCCAGCGCAGGAAATTCGCCCTGCGCGTTCATCCGCTCCCAGAGCGACGCAAGGACCGATTGCGAGGAAGATTCAGAACTCTGTTCCATCGGGTCCATTGTAGGCGAAACACCCGGTATCGTGCACAGATGCGATGCTTGGCGCCGACTCCACAAAAAAGGGGGCCAAAGCCCCCTTCCTTGGGATCAGAACCCGAAGAACCGAACCTTACGCCGCGACTTGCTTGGCGACTTCGGCAAATTCCGGAATCTGATCGAAGTTCATGTAGCGGTAGATGTTGGGCGCTTGCGCGCTTACCGGTTGCATCAGCGCCATATACTCTTCGACCGTCGGGATACGCCCCAAGAGCGCGCATGCCGCCGCGAGCTCCGCAGACCCGAGATAGACCCGAGTATCGAGCCCCAGACGGTTCGGGAAGTTGCGGGTGGACGTGGACATCGCGGTGCTGCCGCGCTTGATCTGCGCCTGGTTGCCCATGCAGAGCGAGCAGCCGGGCATTTCGAGCCGGGCGCCGACGCGCCCAAGCACCCCATAGACCCCCTCTTCGCGCAGGATCATCTCGTCCATCTTCGTGGGCGGCGCGATCCAGAGGCGCGTGGGGATGTCGTTTTTCCCCTCGAGCACTTTCGCCGCGGCGCGGAAATGGCCGATGTTGGTCATGCACGAGCCGATGAAGACCTCGTCGATCTTGTCGCCAGCTACTTCGGAGAGGAGCTTGACGTCGTCCGGGTCGTTCGGGCATGCGACGATCGGTTCGGTGATTTCGTTGAGGTCGATCTCGATCACCGCAGCGTATTCGGCGTCTTCGTCGCGCTCCAACAACACCGGATTTTCGAGCCACGCTTCCATCTTTTCGATGCGCCGCGCCAAGGTTCGCTTGTCTTCATAGCCGTTGGCGATCATCCACTTCAAGAGCGTGATGTTGCTCTTGAGGTATTCGATGATCGGCTCTTTGTCGAGCTTGACGGTACAGGCCGCAGCTGAACGTTCGGCAGACGCGTCGGTGAGTTCGAACGCCTGCTCGACTTTGAGGTGTGGCAGCCCTTCGATCTCCAGAATCCGACCGTTGAAGATGTTTTTCTTCCCTTTCTTCTCGACCGTCAAGAGCCCTTGCTTGATCGCATAGTAGGGGATGGCATTTACCAGGTCACGCAGTGTGATGCCCGGCTGCATTTCGCCCTTGAATTTCACCAGCACCGATTCAGGCATATCGAGCGGCATCGACCCCGTTGCCGCAGCGAACGCGACAAGACCCGACCCAGCCGGGAACGAGATCCCGATCGGGAAACGGGTGTGCGAGTCCCCGCCTGTCCCGACGGTATCGGGCAACAACATCCGGTTGAGCCACGAGTGGATCACGCCGTCACCGGGACGCAAACTGACCCCGCCCCGTTCGGTGATGAATTTGGGCAGCTCTTTGTGCATCTTGACGTCGACCGGCTTCGGGTAGGCCGCGGTATGGCAGAAAGACTGCATCACCAAGTCGGCCGAAAAGCCCAAGCAAGCCAGGTCTTTCAGTTCGTCGCGGGTCATCGGGCCGGTGGTGTCCTGCGAACCAACCGTGGTCATCCGCGGTTCGCAGTAGGTCCCGGGGCGCACCCCTTTCCCTTCTGGCAAACCGCAAGCGCGGCCGACGATCTTCTGCGCCAGCGTGTACCCCTTGCCGCTCTCTTTGGGTTGCTGCGGCAGCCGGAAGAGGGTCGAAGCAGGCAACCCCAACGCCTCGCGCGCTTTCGCGGTCAGGTTGCGGCCGATGATCAGGTTGATCCGCCCCCCCGCGCGCACTTCGTCGAGCAAGACCGGGCTCTTGAGTTTCGATTCTGCGATCAGTTGTCCGTTTTTGTAGGCTTTGACTTCGGCCGTTTCGTGGTTGATCTCGAGCTCGATTTCGTCCCCCATCTCCATCTGAGAGACGTCGATCTCGATCGGCAACGCGCCAGCGTCTTCTTGCGTGTTGAAGAAGATCGGCGCGATCTTGCCGCCCAAGCACACGCCGCCGTAGCGTTTGTTGGGAACAAAGGGAATGTCTTTACCGGTCCACCAAATCACCGAGTTGGTGGCCGATTTGCGCGACGAACCCGTCCCTACCACGTCGCCGACATAGGCAACCGGATGCCCTTTTGCTTTGAGCGATTCGATCTGTTTGATCGGCCCGCGAACACCGGGCTCATCGGGCTTGATCCCAGGGCGCGGGTTTTTGAGCATCGCCAACGCGTGCAACGGAATGTCGGGACGCGACCAGGCGTCCGGCGCAGGCGAGAGGTCGTCGGTGTTGGTTTCGCCGGGAACTTTGAAGACGGTGATCGTCATGCGCTCGGGCACCGGCTCGCGGCTGGTGAACCATTCCCCCTCTGCCCACGACTGCAATACCGCTTTGGCGTTCTCGTTCCCCGCGTCGGCAAGCGCTTTGACGTCGTTGAAGTAATCGAACATCAACAAGGTGTGTTTGAGCCCTTCTGCAGCGATTTGGCCCACCACAGGGTCTTTCAGGAGCTCGATAAGCGGCGCCACGTTGTAGCCCCCCAGCATCGTGCCAAGCAGTTCGGTGGCACGCTCACGGCTGATGAGGGGATTGGTCTCGTCACCCCGCGCGATGTGGGTCAAGAATTCGGCTTTCACCTTCGCGGCGTCATCCACCCCGGGCGGCACCCGGTAGGTGAGCAGTTCGAGCAGAAACGCCTCTTCGCCTGCGGGCGGGTTACGCAGGAGCGCCACGAGCGCTTCGGTCTGTTCCTTGGAAAGCGGCAACGGGGGGATGCCGAGCGCCGCACGCTCGGCCACATGGGCACGGTAGGCTTCCAACATGACGATCACCTCGCTATGGTCTCGCACAAACAAAATATGTCTTATGTCTTTTATAAGACTAGAGGACTTGACAGAAAGATTCTACAAGAAAGCGCCCCGAGCGACAAGCATTCGCCCGGGGCGCCGTGCCTCAGTGTTTGACGAAACGAACTACCTTGCCTCAGTACGGCACCGTGTGCAATACCGAGCAACGGGATATGGTCTGACGCACCCTCTTGCCGGGATGCGCTCAGCCCAACCGCGCGGCCAAAGCCGCATCGACGACGGTTTTGGGGAGATCAGCGGTCACCACCGCTTCCCCGATTCCCTTGAGCAGGACGAAGCGGATTTTGCCGCCGACAACCTTCTTGTCACCCGTCATCAGTTGCCAGACCTGGTCGGTATCGAGTGCCGGCCCCCGTACCGGAAGGCCAGCACGGATGAGTAGCCCTTCGATCCGGGCACAGTCGTTTTCCGTGAGCCACCCCAAGCGAAGCGACACTTCGGCGGCGATCATCATCCCTGCGGCAACCGCCTCGCCGTGCAACCATTGCGTGTAACCGGTTGCGGTCTCGATCGCGTGCCCGAAGGTGTGACCCAAGTTGAGGGTGGCGCGAACGCCCCGTTCCGTTTCGTCCGCTGCAACCACCTCTGCTTTGTTCCGGCAGCTGCGCTCGACCGCGATCGCGATGCTTTCGGCATCGAGCGCCAAGAGCGACTCGATGCGGTGTTCCAGCCATTCGAAGAACGCGGCGTCGCGAATCAGTCCGTATTTGATCACCTCGGCAAGCCCCGCACGCAATTCGCGCGCCGGAAGCGTGCGCAAAGTCGCCGTATCGATCAACACCGCACGCGGCTGGTAGAACGCACCGATCAGGTTTTTGCCGCGGGGGTGGTTGATCGCGGTTTTGCCACCGACGGAGGAGTCGACTTGCGCCAAGAGCGTCGTCGGCACCTGAAGGAACGGCGCACCGCGTTGCCAGCACGCCGCAGCAAAACCGGCCATGTCCCCGATCACGCCGCCCCCCAGCGCGATCACGGTCGTTTCTCGCTCCGCGCGGACGTCGACGAGCGCATCAAAAATCCTCTGGAGCGTCTCCCAGTTTTTATAGCGCTCGCCATCGGGCAACACCACCGCCGACACCGCAACGCCGTGCCGTTCGAGCGCAGCGCGAAAGGTCTCCAAATAGAGCGGCGCCACCGTGGTGTTGGTGACGATCACACCGTTGGGTTGGGGCAGGTGGGGCAGCAACAGCTCCGCATGGGACAAGATCCCCTCATCGATCCAGATGGGATAGGATCGCGCCCCCAAATCGACGCTGACGATGCGCACGGCTCATCTCCTTTCTTCCGTTTCTGGTGCAGCCCCTCACGCCGACGTTGCGGGCAACGGCACCCCATAAGCGACCAGCGCTTCTTCGAGCGTTTGCACCACCGCAGACAACCGCCCATCGCGGGTGGGAACGATCAGGTCGGCCACTTCGCGGTACCAGGGGTCCCGCTCGGCAAGGAGCGCTTGCAGCCGCGCTTTCGGATCGGGCACCTGCAGGAGCGGGCGCGTGCGGTCGTATTGCAAGCGTTCCCACAACACCTCGAGCGGTGCTTCCAGATAGACGACCACGCCGCGGCGCTTGAACCGTAGGCGATTCTCCGCGCGGGTCACCGCGCCGCCCCCCGTTGCGATCACCAGATCCTCTTTGGCCAGCAACTCATCCAAAAGCCGCGCTTCGCGATCGCGGAACCCGGCTTCGCCCTCCAACTCGAAAATGAGCGGGATCGGAACGCCGGTGCGCGCTTCCAATGCTTCGTCGGCATCGACGAACGACAACCCGTGGCGGGCTGCCAACGCCTTGCCGATCGTGGTCTTCCCGGCGCCCATCATGCCCACCAATACGATCGGTTCCACACCTTCCTCGGTTTTCTGGGAACATGGGCGTAGTGTACCTTAGCGCAGGCGCAGATCGTCGCTGACGATGCGGGGGGTGAGGAAGATCATCAGTTCGGTGCGCTGTGCGGTCCGGTTGGTATTCTTGAAGAGGTTACCCATGATCGGAAGGTCTCCCAAAAAGGGGACTTTGTTTTCGTTTTGCTGATCGCTCTCCTCGAAAAGCCCACCCAAGATGACCGTGCCACCGTTTTCGACGATCACGTCGGTTGTGACCTGTTTCTTCAAAATCGGCGGGTTGCCCTGGACGCTCCGAGTGAAATCGGCACGGTTTTTCTCGACGAGCACCGACATACGTACCCGCCCATCCGGGGTGAATTGCGGCGTCACTTCCAGGATCAGCGCCGCCTCTTTGAACGAGACCGTCGCCGTTTGGGTAGTGGTGCCCGGCGTCACGTACGGAATTTCGTCGCCTACGCTGATCCGCGCCTTGACGTTGTTCGCGGTCATGATCTTCGGACTCGAAATGATGCGCCCGTTCCCCGAGACCTCGGCCAGGTTGAGTTCAAGGTTGAGGTAGCGCGTGAGCGACTTGTTGAAGATCGAAACCGCGAACGAACCGTAATTGGTGTTGGTCACGGTGGCGCCTGTGGTATTGGGCCAATTGAACGGGCCGATGGTGTAGAGCACCCCACCGCCCAGGCTCCGGATGCGCGCGTCATCAAACCCCAGACGCGCGCCGATTTCGCGCCCGAAATTGGTGGTCGCTTCGACGATGCGCGCTTCGATCACCACCTGTTTCGGCGGCACGTCGATCTCTTTCAAGAGCGCACGCACCGCGGCCAGGCGATCCTCGACGTCGGTGACGAAGAGTTTGTTCGTGCGCGCGTCGAAGGTCGCCGAACCACGCGCAGAGAGAAAGCCTTGCGTCTGGGCTCCGCCGTTGCTGCCACCGCCGCTTCGGCCGCTCACCAACATCTGATGGATCTCAGCAGCCGAGTGGTAATTGATCTGGAACGATTCGGTGCGCAGCACCCCTTTTTCCACTTTCTGGTTGATCGCCGCCAAACGCTCCTGTTCACGTTGCGCGATCTCTTGGGTGGGTGCAACCCAGATGATGTTGCCGTTTTGCCGTTTGTCGAGCCCTTTCGCCTGCAAAATGATATCGAGCGCCTGATCCCACGGCACCTCTTTGAGCCGCAAGGTGATCGTACCTTGCACCGTGTCGGACGCGACGATATTGAATCCGCTGAAATCGGCAAGCACCTGCAACAACGCCCGCACTTCGACGTTTTGGAAGTCGAGCGTCAACCGCTCACCGTTGTATTTCGGTTTGAGGAGATCAGAAACGGCATTCTCTTCCTCCTTGGGCGGCTCAGCGACCTCCAACACGAACGTGGTATCGGCCTGATACGCGGTGGGTTGCCAATCCCCTTTCGCCCAAACCGAAAGCACTGCATCGCGCCCCTTTTGGGCAAAGCGCAATTCGGTCACCGGTGTGCCGAAATCGCGGACGTCGGATCGGCGGTGCAAAAGATCGGGCAACCGGACGTCGGGGAAACGCACTTCCAGGTGGTCCCCCGCGCGGATCAGGTCGGGGGAGACCTTCGTCGAAGAGAGCGTTACGACGACACGCCCTTCGCCGCGTTCGCCGCGACGGAAATCGACGTCGCGAATTTCAGGGGTGTCGAACACCGCCTCGGCTGCCGGTGGCGCTGCGCTTCGCGCGGACGCGACTGCCGCAATCGCGTTCGCTACCGGCTCCGAAGCGGGTTGCGCCGCGCGGCGCCAGTCGATGCGCCACCCTTCGGGGGTAGCCGCAAGCGCATAGGGCACCGGCTCGTCGAGCACCAAGACGACGCGCAGCCGCTGCCCCGACTCCACCAGATAGACCCGATCGACTCCTGCACGCGCAAAGCGCTCTTCCGAGCGGCCCAACCCATTTTTAGCCCCGACGAAGTCGAAGATCGCGCGCACCGGCCCGCTCATCTGAAAGTGAGCAGGGGCAGGCACGGCCGCATCGAAACGCAACATCAGGCTCGCTTGTCCATCGCCACCCTCGACCAGTTCCAAGCCAGTGAGATTGGTCGCCCATGCGGAGAGTGCCATCCACATGCCACAGAAGCCAGCCAACCACCGCACTGCCACACGTCGCCACTCGTTTCGCACCTTACCCCCCTTGGCTCACCAATTCGCGTTCCCGTTCCCGCCAACGGCCGTCGTCGTCACGGACCAATTCGCGCAGCACGATCCGCCACCGTCGCCCCGCATCCGTTTCCGCCGGTTCGATCGCGACGATTTGGCCGAAATCTTTCCCCAAATAGTTGCCGACCGTCACCCGGTACAATTTGCCATCCGGCGCAGCGATCAGCCCCCACCGCGTCCCTTTCTGCTCCAGAACTCCGCGTAACGCCAAATCGTCCAACGCGAACGCTTCGAGCGGCTCACGCGCGCGCGTCAAATCGGGGGCAGGCAACCCGGGGTCGACCGCTGCCGCCTCCACTTTGGGTGGCGGCGGCAAGAAGCGCGACAATGCAAACGGATCGGGCAGATCATAAGCCGCATAGGTCAGCGGAACGATCGTGCGCACCTGCGGTAACGGTTTGACCCGCCCTTTGAGCGGCGCAGCGGATTGTTGCATCCACCGGACCAAATCCTCCGTGCCGTCCGGCGGCACCACCAACCCACACCCCGCAGTCAGCAGCGCCCCCACCACCGCGACGAACCGGGTACGCAGGAAACAGCGCCGCGCCATCATCGCCGACCTCCTTGGCGTTGCGCCGGCTTAGGCACCTGCGCCGCCCGCTCCTCCTCATCCAGATAACGATACGCAAAGAGCGTTGCGTCCATCTGCAGGGTTGGATTGTCGCCTTGTCGATTCGCGACAGCCAATTTGACGTCGGCGAACGAGACGACGCGGGGCATCGACGAGACGTCGCTGAGGAACCCGGCGATGCGGTGGTAATCCCCCGTCAACCGGATCGTCACGGGCAATTCGGCATAGAACTCTTTCACACTTTCAGTCCCCGGCCGAAAGAGCTCGAACCGCAAACCGCGCTGCAACCCATAGCGGTGCGCCTCTTTCAACAACCCGTCGACTTCGGCGCGACTGGGAAGGCGCTGCAACAGGTCCCCAAACTGCTTTTCCGCTGCTTTCACTTGGTTGCGCAGCAGCGGCAAATTGACTGCAAGCCGTTTCTTCGCCAGCCACCGCTCTTTGAGCTCCGGTTCTTTGGCCACCGCCGCTTCGATCGCCGCGATCTGATCGCTCCACAAGAGATACCACCCCAAAAAGAGGGCCAGTACGAAAGCCACGACCCAAACGGTGACCTGCGGCGCAAGCGGCCACAATCCCGGATCGTTCGGGTCGAGATCGCGAAACTGGGCAGCGAACCGGGCGAACTGCGCCTTCATCGCTCCGCTCCTTCCTTTTGCGTCGTACGCTGCTCGATCGAGGCTCGGTCGATCGTCACCACCAGCGCGAATTGAACGCCACTTTGCCGGTCGACTTCGGTTGCTTGCGTTTCGATCAAGCGGACGCGATGGAAATCGGGAGAAGACTCCAGCGCGCGCATCAATTCTGAGACCGTGCCGTTGGAGCGCGCCAGACCGCGCAAGGTGACCTCGGCGTCATGGCGCTCAACTTGGGTGAGCGCCACACCCTCGGGTAACAACCGCGGCAACGCATCGACGACAGCGATCGGTTCGACCCGCCGCAGTTGCAGCGACTCGATCACCTCTTTCCGCGCCAAAATCCCCGCAATCAGAGATTCCAGCGATTTGATCTCGGCGATTTGCCGGTCGAGCTGCGCAATCTCTTGTTCCAAGAAATGGTTGCGCGCCGTTTGCCGCGCCAAAAGGGAATCGAGCCACCACCACCCTGTGGCGACCACGAGCGTGGCGCACAGGGCCACCCCGCCCAAACCGAAATAGAAGCGCTGTCGTCGCTCTTCGCGCAGCGCTTCCCGCCACGGCAAGAGATCGATATCGATCGAATTCACGCTACCCCCCGCCACGCCAAGCCAGTTGCCAACGCAAATCGCGGTGCGACCGGCAACCACTCCTGCCAACGCGCTGCCACAGTCAGCTTCACCCAAGGGTTGAGCAGTGCCACCGGCGGCGAAACCATACCCTGCACCGCTTCGACAACCCCAGGCAATGTCGCGACGCCACCCGCGAGCAAAAGCCGGTCGATCTGCACCCCTCCCCCGGCCGCTGTAAGAAAAAATTTCAACAGATTGGCGACTTCGAACGCGAATTTCGCCAAAAACGGTTGCAACACGTCTGTCTTCGCCGCTTCGCTCCATTGATTCGACGCGACCATCTGGTTAGCCGCTTCGTTCGAACGCAAAAAACGTGCCAGGTCACGTCGGATACGGCTCGCTTCGAACGATTGGCTGCGGTCGAATCGCCGCTCGCCATTGACCCAGACAACGAGCTCGATCGTCTCTTCCCCAGCGTCGACGAGCGCCGTGACGCCAGAAAGCAGTTCCGCACGCAGCGCCGCGCGACGCAACGCCAGACTTTCCACGTCCAAGTGTGAGAGGGTCAATCCCGCTTCTTCAGCGATAAGCTGCATCGCCTCGACCCGCTCGTGGCGGGTGGCGACGATCACCACCCGTTCGGTTTCCGGTTCGACGCCAGGCCCGACCACCTGCCAATCGGCGCGCAGATCCTCGACCGGAAACGGAGACATCCGCGCCAATTCGGCAAAGACGAGCTCTTCCTTTTCCCGTTCGGAAAGGCCGACAGGAAAGTCGACGCTGCGTTGCATCACCGCACTGTCGGGCAATGCCATCACCGCCGCTCGGACGCCACCCAGCATCTGAGCCGCCTTCATGAGCGCGCCCACCACTGCCTTTGGATTGCCTACCCCAGACGCCGAATACCACCCACTTTCACACGGCACGGTTGCAACGCTTGCTAGCGCAACTGCCTGCCCCCGCCGCTGCAACTTGACCGCTTTGACGGCGGATGGCCCCAAATCGATGCCAACGCCCTCCCCCGCTTTTTGTTGTCGTCCCAACCGCAGCATCGAATGCAACGCCTCCCCTCGATCGATAAAAAACGCGCTTTCGCGGCAGCAAAGCTATAATCGGCGAATCTCCGCCCGCTGTCAAGACAATCGTTATGCGTTTGCTCAAATGGACGGCCGTTTCGTTCGCACTCCTCGTCTCGCCGCTTGCCGTGATCGCCACCGTGATCCTTTTTGCGTGGCAGGAACTGCCCGACGTTTCGCAGCTGGCCGATTACCGCCCCAAAATGCCGTTGCGCATCTACGCGAAAAACGGCGAAAAAATCGCGGAATTCGGCGAAGAACGGCGGGTGGTCGTCGATATCACCGCGGTACCGGACCACTTGAAAGCGGCGATTCTGGCCGCTGAAGACGAGCACTTCTACGAACACCCTGGCGTCGATCCGCTGGGCATCGTACGCGCCGCGATCGCGAACCTCATCACCGGTGCCAAGGCGCAAGGGGGTTCGACGATCACGATGCAGGTGGCGCGCAACTTCTACCTCTCGCGCGAAAAGAGCTACTGGCGAAAATTCTACGAAATTCTGCTCGCGATCAAATTGGAGCGGGAACTCAGCAAAGACCAAATCTTGACGCTCTACATGAACCAAATCTACCTGGGGCAACGCGCCTACGGGTTCGCGGCCGCAGCGCAGGTCTATTTCGGCAAGCCGATCCAAGCGCTCACGCTCGCTGAAAGCGCACTCCTTGCGGGACTTCCCAAAGCACCGTCACAGCTCAACCCCTACCGCAACCCGGAAGGAGCATTGGCGCGGCGCGAATATGTACTGCGGCGCATGAAGGAGGCCGGATTCATCGATGAGATGCAATACGAAGCCGCCAAAGCCGAACCTCTGACACTTGCCAGCGACCAGAAGCGCGAAAATACCGTCGTCAAAAGCGCCATTCCCTGGGGCGGGCACGTCGCCGAACTGGTCCGGCAACTGATCGTCGAGCGCTACGGCGTCGACACCGCAATGACCGCGGGGCTTCAGGTCTACACGACGATCGACCCCAAATGGCAACGGGAAGCCGAAGCCGCGGTTCGCCGGGGGTTGTTCGCTTACGACCAGCGTCACGGCTTTCGGGGCCCGGAAGGGGAGATCCCTGCTTCGGTGCTGCAGTCGCGTGATCCCGGTGCGCTCGCCGAAGCGCTCGAAGCCTACCCCGACGCGCCCGACGCGCTCGCCGCAGTCGTGCTCACCGTCGCCCCTAAAGCGATCACGGTGTGGCGCAACGGTACAACCCTCTCTTTGACCGGCAAAGGAATCGCGTTCCTCGAACGCGCGCTTGCGCCGCGTGCGCCAGCAGCGCTCCAGATTCGCCCTGGCGCCGTGATCCGTATTCGCCAAAACGAGCAAGGAGAATGGGAAGCGACGCAACTGCCCGATGCGCAAGCAGCGCTCGTGGCGCTCGACCCCACCACTGGTGCGGTCCGGGCGCTCGCTGGAAGCTACGATTTCGAACTCGCCAAATTCAACTACGCCACACAGGGTTTTCGTCAACCCGGTTCGGCGTTCAAACCCTTCATCTACTCGGCCGCGCTCGAGAAGGGGTGGATGCCGGGCAGCTGGATCGAAGACGAGCCGATCGTCTTCGGCCCCGAGATCACGGGAAGCAAGGAGTGGGCGCCGAAAAATTACGACGACAAATACGAAGGGTGGATGCGGGTGCGCGAAGCGCTCGCCCACTCGAAGAACCTTCCAGCAATCCGCATCCTCCACGACATCACCCCCCAATACGCGCAACAGTGGATTACCCGCTTCGGGTTCGATCCCAAACGGCACCCCCCGTATCTCACCATGGTCCTTGGCGCCGGGGAGACCAGCCCGTGGGCACTTGCACGCGCCTACGCGGTCTTCGCGAACGGGGGTTATCTTGTCGAACCCTATCTGATCGACGAAATCCGCGACGGTCAAGGGACACTGCTCTGGAAGGCGCACCCCACCGTTGCCGGAGACGAGCGCATTCGCGCGATCCCCGCGCGCAACGCCTGGTTGATCGACTCGATGCTCCACACCGTGGTCGAACGGGGAACCGGCGCGGCGGCGCGACGCGCCCTCAAACGCAACGACCTCGCGGGCAAAACAGGCACTACCAACGACGCGGTCGATGCCTGGTTCGCCGGCTACCACCCGAGCCTCGTTGCGGTCACCTGGGTGGGTTACCCTCAGCCCAAACCGCTTGGCAAACGGGAGACCGGTGGCCGGGCGGCACTGCCGATCTGGATCGACTTCATGCAGACGGCGCTCGCGGGCGTTCCGGAGACCTATTTGCCGATGCCATCGGGGATCGCGACCACGATCCTCGACGGCCGACCTGAGTATTATTACACCGAACTGCCGCCACCAGATCCCTATCCGCCAACACCCATCTGGGAAGGCGGCGAGGGGTGGAACCCCAATTTGCTGCCCACCCCCGAAACGCCCCCCAGTGAGCGTACGCCGTATGCGCCGATCTTGGAGCGCTCTTTCCTCAACTGAGAAGGATCCAATACCGCCATGGGACAACGTTTCGTCAGCTACAAACACCATTTCCTGGTCGCGATGCCCGAGCTCAACGACCCCAATTTCCGCCAAACGGTGGTCTATTTGGTCGAACACCACCCTCAAGGCGCGATGGGGTTGATCATCAACCGTCCCACCGAAATCACCCTAGGGCAGCTCTTCGAGCGGGTCGAAGCGGGCGCGGTCAACCCCCTCGTTGCCGACGCGCCCGTCTTCTACGGCGGGCCAGTCGCGACCGAACGCGGTTTCGTCCTGCATCGTCCCAGTGGCGAATGGGCGGGATCGATGACGCTACCCGAAGACATGGCGCTCACCTCGTCGCGTGACATCTTGCCGAGCTTGGGCGACGTGAACGCGGTCCGCGACTTCCTGGTCTTGCTGGGCCATGCCGGTTGGGGAGAAGGCCAGCTAGAAAGCGAAATCGCCCGCAACGACTGGCTAACCGTACCCGCCGACCCCGAGATCATCTTTTCCACGCCGCCAGAAGCGCGCTATCAGGCGGCGCTCGCGCTGCTTGGCGTGCGCCCCGGTTTTCTGGTCGGAGGTGCCGGGCATGGCTGAATGCGCGCTCGCGCCCTGCGACGGCGTCTGGCTCGGGATCGACTACGGCAACGCGCGGATCGGCGTCGCGGTCGCCACGCTGCCCGTCGCGATCGCGACCCCCCTGACCACACTGGCCGCGCAGCCCGAAACGCGTTTCTGGGTCGCTTTCGACGCCCTCGTCGCGGAATGGCACCCCTGTGGATTCGTCCTGGGGTGGCCACCCACACCCGCAAGTGGGAACCCCCACCCAATGCACCCCGCGATCACCGCGTTCGCCAACACCCTCACTGCCCGTCACGCCAAACCCATCTACTGGGTCGATGAGTCGCTTACCTCGGCGCACGCCGAACAGCTCTTGCGCGAAACGGGCAAACGGCGCTGGCAAGCGCGCAAAGCGCGCCTCGACGCGGTAGCTGCCGCGCTCATCCTGCAAACCTTCTGCGACGGTCACGCCACCGTCTACCCTCCGGGAGCAATCACGCATGCACACGGAAAACCCATTGATATCGCCACCCCCTGACGCCGAAACGCTCTACCATGAACTCGAGCGCGCGATTGCGCCGTACCGCGATACCTTCGACGCCTTCGTCGGCATCCACGCGGGCGGCAGCTGGATCGCCGAACGGCTGCGCGCCGCGCTCGCGCCAACGCTACCGCTTGGGGTGATCGACGTGTCGTTCTACCGCGACGATCTGGCACAACGGGGTCTGGGGCGGCGCGACGTTCGGCCCAGCGAACTTCCGTTCTCGGTCGAAGGCGCACGGATCCTGCTGATCGACGACGTGCTCTACACCGGACGCACGGTGCGCGCTGCGATCAATGAACTCTTCGACTACGGCCGCCCCGCGTGCGTGCGGTTTGCGGCGCTTGCCGATCGCGGGGGGCGGGAACTCCCGATCTGTCCCGACTTTTGCCCCTGGCGGAGCCTGACCCCGCTGGCCACCCACGTGCGGCTCGAACTCATCGTCACCCCTGAACAGACCTTTCGTTGGGAGCTCGTTGCATGACGCCACTCCAACTCACACCCGACGGGCGCCTGCGTCACCTCTTGACGCTCGATGGGCTACCCGAACCGATCCTGCAGCAGATCTTTTCGTTGGCAGACTCTTTTCTCGAAGTCTCTGAGCGCGCGGTGAAAAAAGTGCCGCTTCTGCGCGGCAAAAGCGTCTTCAACATCTTCTTCGAAAACTCGACCCGTACGCGCACCACCTTCGAGATCGCTGCCGCACGGCTTTCTGCCGACGTCGTCAACCTCAACATCGCCACCAGCAGCACGGCGAAAGGGGAGTCGCTGCTCGACACCATCGACAATCTTTGCGCGATGATGGCCGACATGTTCGTGATCCGTCACGCCGCAAGCGGCGCGCCGGTACGCATCGCGCAACACCTCGCTGAACGTGGGCTCGACCACGTGCGCGTGCTCAACGCTGGCGACGGCCGCCATGCGCACCCCACCCAAGGGTTGCTCGACATGTACACCATCCGCCACTACAAGAAAGAATTCACCCGTCTCACCGTCGCGGTGGTCGGTGACGTCCTTCATTCACGGGTCGCGCGCTCGGAGATCGCGGCGCTCACCACCCTGGGGGTTCCCGAAGTGCGCGTTGCCGGGCCGAAAACGCTGCTGCCCAAAGCGCTCGGCGAATTGGGCGTACAGGTTACCCACGACCTCGACGAAGCGCTCGACGGCGTCGACGTGATCATGATGCTGCGGCTGCAAAACGAGCGGATGCACGGCTCCTTCATCGCCACCACTGCCGAATACCACGAATGCTGGGGACTCACCCCCGAGCGGCTCAAACGGGCCAAACCCGACGCGATCGTGATGCACCCAGGCCCGATGAACCGTGGGGTGGAGATCGCATCGAGCGTCGCCGACGGCCCCCAAGCCGTAATCCTGCCGCAAGTCACTTTTGGGATCGCGATCCGCATGGCCGTCTTCACCCTATTGGCGGGCGTTGCCCCAGGAGGTCTCGCATGAAGTGGTTGATCACCAACGCCTACCTCGTCGACCCCGCTTCGGGGCGTGAAGGGTACGGAGCGGTTGCGATCGCCGACGGCCGCATCGTGGCGATTCAAGAACACCCGGCCGACCCGCCTGCGGCACCGGCGATTCCGGGCTTTACACCAGATCGAACCTGGGACGCGCAGCGGCGCGTACTTGCCCCGGCGTTGGTCGATACCTACGCGCGCCTCACCGGCCCGGTCTTGGAACAGCAAACCCGCTTGGAGCGCGAATTGCACGGCGCAGCGGCCGGCGGGATCGGTCATCTGGTGGTCGCGCCGGATACAGCCCCGCCGCTTGACGAACCGGGGTTGGTCGAAATGCTGCTTGAGCGCGCGCGCCGCGCCGCAACCGCCGACATCCTGCCGCTCGGCGCGCTCACCGTCGGCCTCAAAGGCGAGCAACTTGCGGAAATGGCGCGTCTCACCACGGCCGGCTGCATCGCGTTCTCGCAAGGCGATCGCCCGATGCGCGACACGCTGGCGTTGCTGCGGGCGATGCAGTACGCGGCAAGCTTCGACCTTCCCGTCTGGCTCACCGCTGCCGACCCCGACCTCAGCCTGCCGGGCGGCGCGCACGACGGCGTGGTCGCCGCACGCCTGGGGCTACCGCCAATCCCTGTCGCGGCGGAGACGGTCGCGCTCACGCGCCTCATCGAATTGGCGGCTGAAGCAGGCGTTCGGCTCCATGTGGTCAATCTGTCGAGCGAACGCAGCGTCGCGTTGATCCGCCGCGCGAAAGACGAAGGGCTACCCGTCTCGGCGAGCGTCTCCGCGCTCCATTTGACGATGACCGAACTCGACATCGGGGCGTTCGATACCAACGCCCACGTGATTCCGCCTTTGCGCAGCAGCCGCGACCGGGAAGCGCTCGCCGCAGCAGTCGCTGACGGCACGATCGACGTCATCACCTCGAATCACACGACCGTGGGGCGTGACGCGAAAGCCTACCCCTTTTCGGAGAGCGCCCCCGGGGCCGCAGGCTTCGAAACGCTCCTGCCGCTCGTACTGCGCTGGGGCGAATCGCAAGGGCTGTCGCTTGCCCAGACGCTTGCCCCAGTGAGCAGTCGCGCCGCTGCGCTTGTCGATAACGACGAATGGGGGCGGCTTGCAGTCGGCGCCCCGGCCGACCTCATCCTCTTCGATCCCGACGAACCGTGGATCGTCGACGCCCATTCGCTCGTCGGGCCTGCGCACAACACACCGTGGTGGGGTCTGCCGCTCACGGGGCGCGTCACCCACCTGATGCGGCGCGGCACCTTCGTCTTCGAACGCGAAGCGGCACCGGTCAAAAATTGAGCGAATCGTAGAGGCGCGTGCGCCCAGTGAGCTCCACGGTCACCTCATTGGGCGCGCAGATCGCAGCGCTCCCAGCGCGCGTCAACCACCCTTGCCGCACGCAGATCTGCCGGGGGCCTGGGTCGCGCACCACCCGCGCGCGCCCCGGCGCGATCTCGATCACGGTGACGCCCAACGCACCGGTTACCTGAATGGTTTGGGGCTGGTCAAGCGCATAGGTTCCGACGACACGGCCCGCGACACGCACCACGGCGTGGGTGGGGGCTCCTGCCTGCAGTAACCATGTCAGCGACACGGCAACCGCTACAACGCCAATCGCAAGCGCCCCCCAATCCCCAGGGCGCAACAGGTGCTGCCAACCGCGCCACGCTGCGTGCCCCATTGCCGCGTCTCCCAACACCACGGTCAGTGTGGGAACATTTCGCCCAAACGGGTCAGAATCGCGGTGCGCTCGTGCGCGTCACAACGCAACAACACCAGCTTGGTCCGAGACGATTCGCCCCCGACCACCGTCACCGCGTTCTGACGCAGGCCAAAGGTTTCGGCCAAGAAGGCGCACAGCGCCGCATTCGCCTTCCCCTCGACCGGGGGGGCCGCGATCCGCACTTTGAGCGCATCGCCGTGGCGCCCTGCCCAACCGCTGCGCTTCGCGCCGGGCTGCACGTGCAGGGACAACAACACCCCGTCCGAATGCGTCTGCCAGCCCGACACGTCACCCACCCACCGACGCCGCCAACAAGCCACGCACGACCATGAATCGGAGTTCGCCGCCGACGATCGCCAGCAGGTTGAGCGCAAGGAACAGGATCACCGGACTGAGGTCGATCCCACCGATCGTTGGCACGAAACGACGGATCGGATCGAGGAAGGGATCGGCAAGCGCGTGAATCACCGGCGCGAGCGGGGCATTGGGCTGTAACCAGGTGAGCAACGCCGAAACCAGCACGACCCAGAAGACCAGGTACCCCAGGACATAGAGGGTTTCGAGCGCGCCGCCCACCACCATCACCCCCAGAACGCCGAAGAGCGGCAGGCTGGGCAGGTGACCCAGCACCGCAAACTTGAGGCCGATCAACACCATTTGGCTCACCCACGCCAAGAGTACGCAGCTCCAGTCGAGCCGGGTACGCGGCAAAAGGCGTCGCACCGGCCGCGCCGCCCATTCGGTGAGCGTCAGCACAAACGCGCCCCCCGGCAGAAAGAACGAAATCCGTCGCCAGCGCATCAAAAACGCGATCCAAAAAAGGGCCGAAAGTCCGTTGAAGACGGTACCGAAAACGAGATCGAAAAGTTGCCCGCCCCCCATCCGTTACGCTCCTTTCGCCAGCTCTTGCGCGCGCTGGTACGCCGCCGCGACCGCCGTCTCCAGAATGCGGTCCCACGCATGCGCGAACAGTACTTCCAATGCCGCAGCGGTCGTTCCCCCCGGCGAAGTGACACGGGCGCGCAACACGTCCAAGGGATCGGCGCTCGCGCCGGCGAGTTTCGCGGCGCCCAGCAGGGTCCCGACCGCCAAACGGCGCGCCACGTCGGCGGGCAACCCCAGCTCGACACCCGCGCGGGCGAGCGCTTCCATGAAGAGGAAACCGTACGCTGGACCGCTGCCGGAGACCGCAGTCACTGCGTCGATCGCCGCTTCGTTCTCGACCCAGACCACCTCACCTACCGCTTCCATCACCTTTTGCGCCAACTGCCGTACGGTTACGCCCACCTCGGGCGGCGCGTAGAGCCCGCTCATTCCGGCACCCACCAAAGCCGGGGTGTTGGGCATCGCGCGGATGATCGGCGCCGTGTCCCCCAGCAATGCGGCGATCCGCGCGATCGGCACCCCGGCCATGATCGACAGCACGGGCGTTCGCCCGACGCGACCGGCAAGAGGCGCGAGCGCCGTCGCAACCACTTGGGGCTTTACCGCAAGCACGATCAGATCGGTTTCGAAAAAGGGGTCATCGACCACGGGAAGCGCCTTCACCCCATACCGACTTTCCAACGCCGTGCGGCGATCCGGGTTAGGGTCGACGACGTGGATCCGTTTCGCATCGGTCACGCGCCGATCGACCAACCCGCCCAGGATCGCTTCGGCCATATTGCCGCCACCCAAAAAACTCAACCGCATGCTTTTGCTCCTTTTCCTGATGCGTCTTCACCACCTTCGCGCCGCGATGTTTTGGGCGGTCTGGGTCCGAAAAGGGCGCTACCGATGCGCAGATGGGTCGCCCCTTCGGCAAGCGCCACCGGCCAATCGCTGCTCATCCCCATCGATAGCGCCCAAACGGGCAAGCCTTCACGCTGCAACGTGTCGCGCAGCTCACGCACCGTTCGAAAACGGCGCGCGAGCAATGGGGGATCGGCGCTTGGCTCAGGGATCGTCATCAACCCCACTACTTGGAGCCGCGGCAACCGCGCCACCGCTTTCACGAGCGCCACCACCGTTTCAGGCGCGACACCGGCTTTGCTCGCCTCCCCACTCACATTCACCTGCACCATCACGTTGAGCGGCCCCCGTTTGGGATCACGCTGCTCGGCAAAGCGCTTCGCCACTTCCAGGCGGTCCAGCGAATGGACCCAGTCGAACGCGGCAGCGATCGCCCGCGTCTTGTTGCGTTGAATCGGCCCGATGAAATGCCATTCGACGGGTAGATCGGTGAGTTGCTCCTGTTTCGCCACCGCCTCCTGCACATAGTTTTCGCCGAAGACGCGCACGCCTGCGGCAAACGCGGCACGGATCACCGCAGCGGGTTGCGTCTTACTCACCGCAACCAGCGTCACCGTCGCCGGATCGCGCCCCAAGCGCTCTGCCGCCTCGAAGATTTGTGCCCGCACCGCGGCAACCCGCGCGGCGATCGCGCACGCGTCGACCTCGCTCATGCCCTCCATGCTGCTCCGTTTCGTCGATCGTTTGCGACCGCAACGAGTATAGCATCGACGAAATCGGCTACCATAGCAGGATCAGATGCGGGAGACTGCTCGATGGACATCGCGGAACTGCTTGCCTTTGCCGTCAAAAACAAAGCGTCGGACCTCCACCTTTCGGCAGGGCTGCCGCCGATGCTGCGCATCCACGGCGATATTCGGCGCGTCAATCTGCCGGCACTCACCGACGCCGACGTCAAGGCGCTCGTCTATGACATCATGACCGACGCGCAACGCAAAACGTTCGAAGCCCATTTCGAAGCCGACTTCTCGTTCGAAATCCCGAACCTGGCGCGCTTCCGGGTCAACGCCTTCGTGCAGAGTCGCGGAATGGGCGCGGTCTTTCGCACCATTCCCAGCAAAGTGCTCACACTCGAAGCGCTCGACGCCCCGGCGGTTTTCAAAACGATCTGCGACCAGCCGCGCGGCATCGTGCTCGTCACCGGCCCCACCGGCTCCGGGAAATCGACGACGCTCGCGGCGATGATCGATTACCTCAACACCACGCAGCCGCTCCATATCCTCACCATCGAAGACCCGATCGAATTCGTCCATGAGGCGAAAAAATCGCTCATCAACCAGCGGGAAGTCCATCGCGACACCCTCTCGTTCGAAAACGCGCTGAGGTCGGCATTGCGCGAAGATCCCGACGTGATCCTGGTCGGCGAGATGCGGGACCTCGAAACGATCCGCCTGGCCCTTACCGCCGCCGAAACGGGCCACCTGGTCTTCGGAACGTTGCACACCTCGTCGGCGGCGAAGACGATCGACCGGATCGTCGACGTCTTTCCTGCTGCCGAAAAAGAGATGGTGCGCGCGATGCTCTCCGAATCGCTGCGCGCGGTGATCTCGCAAGTACTCTTGAAGCGGCGCGACGGCAGCGGGCGCGTCGCCGCGCACGAAATCATGATCGGCACACCCGCGATTCGCAACCTCATTCGCGAGAACAAGATCGCGCAGATGTACTCGATCATCCAGACGAGCCAAGCGTTGGGGATGCAGACGCTCGACCAGTCGCTGCAACAACTGGTCGCGCGTCATATCGTTGCCCCCGACGAGGCGCGCGCCTACGCGGTGAACAAAGACGCGTTCCGTTGATTCGTTGGAGGAACCCATCGATGCAGCGTGACCAAGCGTTGAAATTCACCACCGACCTCCTGCGCCGCGTCAAGGAGCGCAACGGTTCCGACCTCTTCATCGCCCCCGATTTCCCGCCAGCGATCAAGATCGACGGGGCGCTGCAACCGCAGTCGAATCAGCCACTCACCGCCGCGCACACGCTTGCGATCGCCCGCGCGGTGATGAACGACCGCCAAGCCGCCGAATTCGAAGCCACCAAAGAGTGCAACTTCGCGATCTCGCCAGCCAACATCGGCCGCTTCCGGGTCAACGCCTACCGCGCCAAAGGGGGGGTTTCGCTCGTCTTTCGCACCATCCCCGACACCATCCCGACGCTCGACAGTCTTCGGCTCCCCGCCATCCTCAAAGAGGTGGCGCTGGTCAAACGCGGGCTCGTGATCTTCGTCGGCGGCACCGGTACCGGGAAATCGACCTCGCTTGCGGCGCTCATCGACTGGCGCAACGAACACAGCCGCGGGCACATCATCACCATCGAAGATCCGATCGAATTCCTCCATCCCCACAAGAAATGCCTGGTCTCACAGCGTGAGATCGGGATCGACACCGACAGTTGGGAAATCGCGCTCAAAAACGCGCTGCGCCAAGCACCCGACGTGATCATGATGGGCGAAATTCGCGACCGCGACACGATGGAGTACGCGATCGCCTTCTCCGAAACAGGGCATCTGTGCCTGGCGACGCTGCACGCGAACAGCACCAACCAGGCGCTCGATCGCATCATCAACTTCTTCCCCGAAGACCGACGGCAACAGTTGCTGATGGACCTGTCGCTCAACCTCAAAGCGATCGTCTCACAACGGCTCTTGCCGCGCGCCTCGGGACCAGGGCGCGTCGCTGCGGTTGAGATCCTCCTCAACACGCCGCTCGTTGCGGAACTGATCTTCAAAGGGGAGATCCCCGAAATCAAAGAGGTGATGAAACGCTCGCGCGAACTGGGGATGCAGACCTTCGATCAAGCGCTCTTCGACCTCTACGAAGCTGGGATGATCCGTTACGAAGATGCGCTGCGCTACGCCGATTCGGTCAATGACCTGCGCATCCAGATCAAACTCCACAGCAAACGGCCCGACAAGCCCGAAGTGGAAGTCCCAGAAGGGCTCGATATCGTGTAACGAAGGCGTAACGGCTCGGTTTGCCGTTGATCACGCCTCTGCTTCTGCACTCATGACGCGGTTACGCTTCAAAGAACCCGCTACGATCGGGTAACGCAGCAACACGCAGCGCAGTGGCCCGTTGTCGAGGTGCCACTTCGCCGCTGGCCGCAGGCCGATGCGCTTGGCGAATTGCGAATCGGCGGTCAAGAAATGGGCGGTCCACCCTGCCCAGCGCCGTTTGAGGGCGTCGCCCAGCACCGGGTACCACGCGGCGAGCGCTTCGGTTTCGGCTAGGCGCACACCGTAAGGGGGATTGGTCACCCAATAGCCCGGCGGCACTTCAGACGGCGGTTCGAGTGCTTCCGCTGCCGCGGTTTGCCACACGATCGGCAGCGACGCTTCCACCGCGGCTTCGAGCTTCTGCCAATTGTGCTGCGCCGCGGCGATCTGCCGCGGATCGGCGTCGGCGGCAAAAAGGAGCGGCTCCCTGTGCTTTGTGCGCAGCACAGCGATGTGCCGAGCGGTCTCTGCCCGTAGGGTGTTGCGTAGCTGCTGCCACGTCTGGCGGTCGAGTCCGTGCCACTGTTCGAACGCGAACACGCGAAAAAGCCCCGGGGGAATCGCATAGGCGCGCATCGCCGCTTCCAATAAGAACGTCCCGCTGCCACACATCGGGTCGATCAGCGGCAACGTGGGTGTCCACCCGATCACCTGCAAAATCCCAGCAGCCAGGTTCTCTTTGAGCGGCGCCAGCGTCGTTGCTGACTTGAACCCGCGCTGCACAAGCGGCGCCCCGCTCGTATCCCAATAGAAGGTCGCCCCCCGTTCGTCGAGGAAGACGACAACCCGAAAGGTTGGATCGTGTTTGTCAACGCTGGGACGACGACCGCACTGGGCGCGGAGCGCGTCACAGATCGCGTCTTTCACCCGCAGCGTGAGAAAAGGGATCGCATCGGTGCATGCCGCCCGCGTCACGGTGAGATCGACACGCAGCCGCGCATCGGGCGAAACCCATTTCGGCCACGCGACGGTTCGCGCCAGGCGGTAGAGCGCCGCCCCCTCTTCGCCACGCCGCTTGCCGTGCGGCAACGCGCCGCCTCCCACCGCGACCAACACCCGCGTCGCGATGCGGCTCGTGAGGTGTACCCGCATGAGTACCGGCCAGTCACCGGTAAAGGCAACACCACCGGGACGCACCCGGATTTCGGCGGCACCCGCAGCGGTCAATTCGTCACCGAGGCATGACTCCAACCCGCGCGGGCACGGCGCGAACGCGCGCAACCGATTCGACACGACATGCTTCCCGGCTTAGAACGGCTTCAACACGACAAGAAAGACGACGACGGTCAGGATCACCACCGGGATTTCGTTGAAAACCCGAAACCAGACGTGGGAGCGGGTGTTGGTGCCGGCCTCGAAACGGCGCAGCAGCACTCCACAATACGCGTGGTAGGCGATCAGCAATACCACGAGCGTCGTCTTCGCGTGCAGCCACCCGCCGGAAAAACCGAACCCGAACCAGAGCCAGAGACCGAACCCCACCGCCAAAACCCCAAGCGGCGTCATGAAGCGAAAAAGTTTGCGTGCCATGAGGAGCAGCCGGTCACGTGCGGCTGCGTTCTCTTCCATCGCCAGATTGACAAAGATTCGCGGCAGATAAAAGAGCCCCGCGAACCACGAAGTCATCAAGATGATATGCAGCGACTTGACGACGCCATAGAGCACGATTCCCTCCTTTCTTTCCAGATCGGTTGCGCGAGCAACGCAAAAACCGTGGGATAGCGCAAACGAAAGCGAAGTTCCCGTTTGAGGCGGTCGTTACGCAGCCGTCGGCTTTCGGTGAGAAACGAAGCCATCATCGGCCCGACACGTTCCAACACCGCTTGTCTGGGCAGACGCGGCGGGCGGGGCAGCCCCAGTGCATCGGCCACCGCATCGAACCACGCGCCCATCGGCAACGGTTGATCGTCGGCAGCGTGATAGGCGCGCCCCGTCTTGCCGCGCCACCCCGCCACCCAGAGGATCTGCGCCAGATCGTCGGCATGGATGTGGTTGCTGATACTGTCCTCCTCTTCGTGAATCGCCGGATCACCACGCAGCAACCGCGCCACCGGGAGGCGTTCGGCGGAATAGATCCCCGGTACGCGCAGCCGCACCACCCAGCCGCCCCGTTTCGCCCAATCGCGCCACAACCGCTCCGCCGCGACCCGCCGCGCTGCGCGCGCCGTTTGAGGGGCAACCGGGTCGCTCTCGCGCACCCACGCCCCTCCTCGGTCGCCATAGACGCCGCTCGTACTCAGATAGACCATACGCGGCCGAAGAGCGAAATGGTGACGCCGCCCCGGGCCGCGTGGCTTACTTCGGGCGGTGCTTCGCCGCAGCGCTGCCTGCAGACGACGGGTGCGGGGGTCGACCACCCCATCCTCCGCAGGCGGCACCGTGACCCAAACCTGATCCACTGCCGCGCCGATTCGCGCCAACGACCGCCAGAGGTCGAGATCGGCGACGATCACGCGTGCCCCCAACGCGCGCCACGCGGCGCTTTTGGCAGGATCGCGCACCACCACCCAAAACTGGACGCGAGACGCCAAGGCGCGCGCTGCACGTAACGCGACATCCCCGCCGCCCACGACCAACACTCGAACCGTCACGCTCGCGCCCCTCTTCCCGTACAATAAAGGCTTCCGATTATCGCACGCGACGTTCCATGACCCACACGGTTCAGATTGCGAATCACCCCGACGCCACCTTTACCGCCGCGCCCGACGAAACGGTACTCGACGCTGCGCTGCGATCGGGCCTTACTGTGCCGTACGGCTGCCGTGACGGCGCCTGCGGCGCCTGCCGTGCGCGCGTCGTGAACGGCACCGTGGAATTGAAGGGGGTCGCGCCGGGCGTTTTGTCCGACGACGAACGCGCCGCTGGCTGGACGCTGCTCTGCCGGGCTTACCCCAGATCCGATCTGACGATCGAAGTGCGGGAGCTGCGCCGCGCCGACGATCTGCCCATTCACAAATTCCCGGCGCGGGTCGAGACGATCGAAAAGATCGACGAGGTCGCAATCGTCACGCTCAAGCTGCCGAATAGCCTCGACTTTCGCTTCCGCGCTGGACAATATGTCGATGTGCTGCTGCCCGATGGCGCCCGCCGCAGTTTTTCGATCGCGTCGGCACCCAACCACGGCGGTTTCCTCGAACTCCACATCCGGTTGGTGCCCGGTGGCCGTTTCACCCCGAAGGTGTTCACCGAAACCGCACCGAAAACGGTGTGGCGCCTCGAAGGGCCATTCGGCACCTTTACCCTGAAATCGCGCGCACGGCCGCTCCTTTTCGTCGCCGGGGGAACCGGTTTTGCGCCAATCCAATCGCTCCTGCTGGAACTTGCCGCGGGGGAACCGCCGCAGTGCCCCGTGCTCTGCTATTTCGGCGCCCGCACCCCTGCTGGGCTCTACCGCGACGCCTGGTTGCGGGCGTTTGCCGAATCCCACCCCTGGCTCGATTATCGCCCGGTGATCTCAGAGCCGGTGCAGGCGCCCGATTGGACAGGGCGAACCGGATTGGTACCGGACGCAGTCGTTGCTGAGCTCAGCGACCTCACGGCGTACGACGCCTACGTCTGCGGCTCCCCCGCGATGGTTGAAGCCGCACGCGCCCGCTTCCGAGCCGCGAACCTGCCGGAAGAAGCCTTGTTCGCCGACGCGTTCACGTTTCAATCGACGCCGCAATGAACACCGCCTTCGCCTATCTGACCCGCGAACCGGCGCTCAATCGCCGCTTTCAGATCACCGCGAACCGCCTCTGCCTGCACGCGAGCACCACGGAGCAGGCGCTCCAGACGCTCACGGCGCTCACGCCGCACTGGCCACAGTCACACGCCGTGCTGTTGTCGCTGATGCGTCTGCCGCCCAGTATCAAACTCCTTTCATGGGCGTGGCCGGAAAACACCTTCCTCGAAATCCCCCAACAGGCACTCACCATCCCGGCCACGCAACAGCTGATCGCGCACTGCGTCCAGCAAGAGACGCCGCTTTGTCTGGCCTGGTACGATGGGGTCAGTCCCTACCCCGACGCGCCGTGGCGCTTTTCGCTCGTCGATTGGCGCAAATGCCAAAGCCCCGACGCGGCGCCAGGGGTGGCGTTGGCGTGGGGGGTGCCGTCTCGGGCTGCGGCGCAAACGGCATTGCACCATTTCGCCGGGGTCTGCGGGTGGTTCTTTCTCAAAGAGGCGCTCCCCAACACGCAGTGCGAACCGGCACCGGCACGCACCACGGTGCTCCATTTGATCGCGCTTCTGCAGCAAGACGCTGAGATCGCAGAATTGGAAAAGGTGCTGAAACGGGACGTCGCGCTCGGCTACCGGCTCCTGCGCTACCTCAATTCGCCCGCGATGGGGCTACGGATGGAGATCACCTCGTTTCGCCATGCGGTGAGCATCCTCGGTTACCGGCCGTTGCTGCGTTGGCTTTCGGTCTTGCTCGTCCATAGCCACGACCACCCCGAAATGCCCGCGCTCGCGCAGACGGCATTGACGCGCGCCCGCTATCTCGAGCGTCTCGCTGCGGAGTTCTTCGACGCCGACGAAGCCGAAGCGCTCTTTCTCTGCGGGCTTTTCTCGATCCTGCCGCAGCTCACGGGTGAACCGCCCGAAGTATCGTTGGAACCCCTCACTTTACCGGAAGCGGTCAAAGCGGCGCTGATCCAACGGGACGGCCCTTACGCGCCACTTTTGGCGCTCGCCGAAGCGAGCGAAAGCGCTTCGCCCGCCCGCTTGATCGCCCAGGCCGAAAGCTTAGGGGTTGCGAGCGCCATGCACAATCAGGCGCTTCTTGAAGCGCTGGAATTCGCCGACCAGATCAACCAATGAAAAAGCCCGCCTCTGCGGGCTTTGCCATTGCGGGCTTTGCCATTGCGGGCTTTTGCTTGCGCTGCGTGCGCTTCGGTAAGACACCGAAACGCGCGCAAGCCGATCACTTGAGGGTGAGCACCCATCGGACGATCTTTTCGATATCCGCTTCAGCCACTTGGGGATGCGGCGGCATCGGAACCGGACCCCAGACACCGGCACCGCCCTTCTTCACTTTCTCGACCAATTTGGGCACGTCGGCTTCGGTATATTTCTTCGCGACGTCTTTATAGGACGGGCCGACCAGTTTCTTGTCGATCGCGTGGCACGCCATGCACCCTTTCGCTTTCGCCAGCGCCGAGGCATCTTCGGCTATCGCCGGTGCTGCGACCGTTACGACTATCCCAGCCACCGCCAACAGTTGTGCGATTTTTTTCATCGCTGCTCCTTCCTTTCGGTCAATGAGAAAATCCTCGGGACATTGTACGCGTAAAGGGCAAAAGAAAGCAACCCTTTTTTCATCAGTAATATCTCATTGCCGCGGATCGGCGACCCATTGTTGCGGCAGCCACATTTCGCTGCTCGCCCGCAATGGGTTGATCTCCAACCCACCGCGACGCAAAAACCGCCCCCAGACCATCAACTCCGTCATACCCAAGCGCCACAGGTCGGTGTAGATCCGCTCGATGCACTGCTCATGAAATTCCGCATGACAGCGAAACGAAACGAGGTAACGCAGAAGCGATGCGGGATCGACGCGCGGCCCGAAACAGCGCAGATAGAGACTCGCCCAATCGGGTTGCGCCGTCACCGGGCAGAGCGAGCGAAACGCCTGCATCACGAAGCGCTGTTCGGAGGGAACGGCGCTGCGGAGCGCAAGCAGCGTGGGATCGTATTGGTAACGAAAATCATCCGCGGCAACCGCGTCCAAAAGGCATGCGCCGGGGTCGCCGAAATCGGCCGCAACCGCGCGGCAAAATTGCGTCAGGGGATGAAGCGCGACGCGAACCGGCGCCTGCGCTACCGCCGCCAGATCCGCTTGGATGCGCGCAACCAACGCGTCGCCCTCCGCGAAACGAATTTGGTTGAAACCGTTCAGATAGAGTTTGAGCGACTTCGATTCGATCAAGTATGGGGAATGGGCAGGCACCCCGATCTCGATCACCGCCGCCTGCGGCTTTCCATGCGCGTCGAGCCACGAGCCTTCGTACCCGTACCAGCGGTCTTCACCCACCCAATGCGGCAGTGGGTCACCCAACGTCGCACGCGCGGTGGCACGCGCGATCGGCGTCAGCAGCTCAGGCGCGTACCCGTCCGGAACAGCAACCGACTGGCCAAGCAGCAACCCGCTCATGCCCCACCCCCGTAGAGGGTCCACAACATCTTCGCCAAGAGCAAGAGCAGAACCCCGGCCAAAATTCGTTTCAGCACCGGCACGGGCAACCGGTGGGCCCATCGGGCGCCGATCGGCGCGGTCAGAATGCTCGTTGCGCTCACCCCGATCACTGCAGGCAGATAGACGTAGCCCAACGAGAAGGGTGGCAAATTGGGGTCATGCCAGCCGTTTACCACATAACCGATCGTTCCGGTGATCGAAATGGGGATCCCCAGCGCGGCCGAGGTGCCGATCGCGTGCGCCACCGGGACGTTGCACCACGTGAGGAACGGCACCGTGAGTGTCCCCCCGCCGATCGCAACCAGCGCGGAAACGGCGCCGATCACGAACCCGGCGAAACCGAGCCCCAGCCAACCCGGAAGCTGACGCGTCGGCTTCGGTTTCAAATTGAGGAACATTTGCAAAGAAACGTATGCTATAAAGCACGCAAAAAAAATCGCGAGGGTGCGACTGGGAATCAGGGACGCTATGAAAGAGGCGACGAAGGTACCGAACAGCACGCCACTTGCCATGGGAACGAGCGCGTCGGTGCGCACCGCATGGTGTTGGTAGTGGGTTCGAGCACTCGCGAACGAAGTGAGGACGATCCCAGCCATCGACGAACCGAGCGC
This sequence comes from Hydrogenophilus hirschii, assembly GCF_054656675.1. Classification (NCBI taxonomy): domain Bacteria; kingdom Pseudomonadati; phylum Pseudomonadota; class Hydrogenophilia; order Hydrogenophilales; family Hydrogenophilaceae; genus Hydrogenophilus; species Hydrogenophilus hirschii. The sequence continues at coordinate 238,623 of NZ_BAAHXQ010000002.1, read as the reverse complement.
CATATGGACAACGACCTCAGAAGAAAAGCCCTGATAGGCAAAGAGCGTGGTCAGCACCGGCACCATGATCGCGCCGCCGCCCACGCCCAAGAGACCAGCAAAAAGCCCTACGAAAACCCCGAGAACCGGGTAAGCAAGCCACCAGTAGTCCATACGCATCAAGAAAAAAAGAGCCCCGCAGCGCCGATCCGGCTGTGTGACCTGAACCTGCGGTTCAGGAGGGTCGCGTTCCCGTCACCATCAGGCACGTACACGGGGCACATGCACACAGGCGACGTCTGGGTCGGCGACCAATCGTCACGTTATTGGTTCAAGGATCGTACAGCTTTCTCGAACGCCGCAGGGAGTACCCGGTTCAGCGCGGCAACGGCGGCTGCCCCTCTGCCAAGAGCCTGTCGAGCCGCGCACCCATACGCTCGATTCTACGCTGAAACCCGGCGATGTCAAACCCCCCTTGCCGTTGCGTGCGAATGAGTTCCGTTGCGATCTCGAACGCCGCCCAAAGAAGCAGCTTCTCTCCGCTCAACCCCTCGCCGCTCAGACGCGCGAGCCGCTCGTCGAGGAGGCGCGCCGCGTCCCGCAGGAGCGGCGCGTCCGCTTCGTCACACGTCAATCGGTAGGTCTTGCCGCGCAGTGTCACCTCGACCCGAACTTCAACCATCGTCACGCTCCTTACGCGCAAGCCACGCCGCCAGCTCACCACGCAGCGCCGCAACCCGTTCTTGCTGTTTGGCCACTTCGGTGCGCGCCGTGGTCACAGCCGCTTGGAGACGGCGGTTCTCTTGTTGCAGTGCAGCCACCTGAAGCCGCAGTTGCGCGTTCTCCTGCCGCGACGCGGTCAGTTGTTGCGCCAGTAACTCGATTCTCTGCTCGAGCCCGGCGAGCAATTGCTCCATCTCAACGCTCCACTTGCGTGACATCCCGAACCGCACCGGTATCGGCGCTGGTCGTGAGTGCGGCGTAGGCACGCAGCGCGGCCGAGACCGGGCGATTGCGTGCTACCGGCTTCCACGCGTTCGCGCCGCGCGCTTCCATCGCGGCACGGCGCTTTGCGAGCGTCTCGTCGCTCACCGCAAGATGGATCCGCCGGTTGGGAATATCGATCTCGATCGTATCCCCCTCCTCGACGAGCGCGATCGGGCCGCCACACGCCGCTTCGGGCGAGACGTGGCCGATCGAAAGCCCCGAGGTTCCGCCCGAAAAGCGGCCATCGGTGATGAGCGCACAGACCTTGCCCAACCCTTTCGATTTGAGGTAACTCGTGGGGTAGAGCATCTCCTGCATGCCCGGCCCCCCTTTCGGCCCTTCGTAGCGGACCACTACGACGTCGCCCGGCACGATCTGGTCGGAAAGGATCGCCTCGACCGTCGCCTCTTGGCTTTCGAAGACCCGTGCCCGGCCTTTGAAGACCCAGATCGACTCGTCGACCCCCGCGGTCTTGACGATGCACCCGTTCGGCGCGAGGTTCCCGTAGAGCACCGCAAGCCCACCGTCTTGGGTGAACGCATGGACGCGATCGCGGATCACGCCGCGCGCGCGGTCGAGATCGAGCTCAGGGTAACGGTTTGCCTGCGAAAAGGCTTTCGTGGTCGGGATCCCGCCCGGCGCAGCGCGGTAGAAACGGTGCACCTCAGGATCGTCGGTCTGTTTGACGTCCCACTGCGCAAGCGCCGCTTGGAGCGTTGGGCTATGGACCGTTGGCACCGAATCGTCCAAAAGCCCCGCACGCTGCAGTTCGCCCAGAATGCCCATCACGCCGCCGGCGCGATGCACGTCTTCGATATGGACATCGGGCACCGCGGGCGCCACTTTACAGAGACACGGAACTTTGCGGCTGATGCGGTCGATATCGGCCATCGTAAACGGGACGCCCGCCTCAGACGCCGCCGCCAGCAGGTGCAGCACCGTGTTGGTGCTGCCGCCCATCGCAACATCGAGCGCGATCGCGTTTTCGAACGCGGCAAAGGTTGCGATCGAGCGCGGAAGCACGGTTTCGTCGTCCGCTTCGTAATAGCGTTTAGTCAACTCGACGATCCGCTGCCCCGCCTCGCGGAAGAGCCGCTCGCGGTCAGCGTGCGTGGCCACGAGCGTGCCGTTACCCGGTAGCGCCAGCCCCAACGCCTCGGTCAAACAGTTCATCGAGTTCGCGGTGAACATCCCCGAGCACGAACCGCAGGTGGGGCAGGCGCTCCGTTCGATCGCGGCCACCTCTTCGTCGCTTGCCTGGTCTTCGGCCGCTTTGACCATCGCATCGACCAGGTCGAGCGCCACCGTCTTGCCCCCGATCGTCACTTTCCCCGCCTCCATCGGACCGCCGGAGACGAAGATCGTTGGGATGTTGAGGCGCAGCGCCGCCATCAACATGCCCGGGGTGATTTTGTCACAGTTGGAGATGCACACCAGCGCATCCGCGCAGTGGGCGTTGACCATGTATTCGACCGAATCGGCGATGAGCTCCCGGCTTGGCAGCGAATAGAGCATCCCGCCGTGCCCCATTGCAATCCCGTCATCGACTGCGATCGTGTTGAACTCTTTGGCGATACCGCCCGCTTTGACGATCTCTTCGGCGACGATCCGACCCAGGTCGCGCAGATGGACGTGCCCCGGGACGAATTCGGTGAAGCTGTTGGCGATCGCGATGATCGGTTTGCCGAAATCGCTCTCTTTGACGCCGGTAGCGCGCCATAATGCGCGGGCGCCTGCCATGTTGCGCCCATGGGTCGTCGTGCGCGAACGGTACTGCGGCATGGTGCTCTCCTGCTTCAAGGCTCTGACTTTGGCGTATTCTAACGCTTTTGCGGCAGGAAGCGCGATGGCACTCGTCTTTCCCGAAATCGACCCGGTTGCGATCTACCTGGGTCCGCTCACCGTCCGTTGGTACGGCCTCATGTACCTGGCTGGTTTTGCGGCGTTCTATTGGCTGGGGCTTCGCCATGCGAAACGGCTCAGGGTAACCGACGTGTGGTCCCCAGAGCGCCTGGAACAACTCCTCACCGCAGGCGTAGTCGGCATCATCGTCGGCGGCAGACTGGGCGAAGTGCTCTTCTACCAACCCGCCTACTACTTTACCCATCCCCTCGAGATCGTCGCGATCTGGAAAGGGGGGATGAGCTTCCACGGTGGGTTGCTCGGCGCGATCGCCGCGATGCTCTGGTACGCGCGCCGCACCGGTCAAAATTTTTGGCAGGTTACCGACTTCGTCGCCCCCCTCATTCCGCCTGGGCTGGGGTTTGGTCGTATCGGCAACTTCATCAACGGCGAACTCTGGGGACGCCCTGCACCCGAAGGGCTGCCCTGGGCGATGATCTACCCCCACGTCGATGCGATTCCCCGCCACCCCTCGCAACTCTACCAAGCCTTCGGGGAAGGGATCGTTCTCTTTCTCTTCCTCTGGTGGTTTGCACGCCGACCGCGTCCCGCCGGAATGGTTTCAGCCGCGTTTCTCGTCGGCTACGGCAGCGTTCGCTTCCTCTGCGAATTTTTCCGCAACCCCGACCCCGGCATCTTCTCCGCGTTCGGCAGCCTTCTCACCACCGCGCAATGGCTCTCTTTGGCTATGGTGTTCGCAGGCGCCGTGCTCACCGCGTGGGCGCGTCACCGTCGGCAACCACCGTCATCGTGAAGCGCGCCACCCCCTCGACCTCAGCAGTCACGCGATCCCCCGCCACCACCGGCCCGACCCCAGCCGGCGTGCCGGTAAGGATGAGGTCCCCCGCAGCCAACCGCCAATAGCGCGAAAGGGTGGCGATCAACTCAGGGATCGACCAGATCATCTGCGCGATATCCCCCGCTTGGCGCAGCGTCTCATTGACCCAAAGGCGAACCGCGCCGCGGGTCAACGCCACACCTGGGCGCGGCACGAGCGGCGCAAGCGGCAGCGACGCGTCGAACCCCTTCGCCACATCCCACGGCCGCCCTTTGGCCTTCGCCGCACTTTGCAGGTCACGCCGAGTCATGTCGAGTCCGACGGTGTAGCCCCAGATCGCTTGCTCCGCCTCCACTACACTGAGATTGCGGCCGCCACGCCCCAACGCAACCACCAGTTCCACCTCGTGATGGACCTCTTCCGTCATCGGCGGATAAGGCCAGCACGCCGTCTCGTCGGTCACTGGAAAAACCGCGTCGTTGGGCTTCAGGAAGAAAAACGGCGCTTCGCGGTTCGGATCGGCGCCCATTTCGCGCGCATGATCCGCGTAATTGCGGGCGACACAGAAGATACGGCGAACGGGAAAAAGCCGTCCATCGGTCACGGGAACACACGCGACCCTCGGTTCGAACACCCAAGCGTTTGTCATCGATCGACTCCTTGACTCTTGACATACCCTGCACATGCAATAAAATTGCAAAAATGACACCTCATCCTATGCCACAAGACCCCATCGCGCAGACACTCGCCCGCTATGGCCGGGTCACCGCGGCACGGTGGTGGGCACTCGCTATCTTACGCGAAGCCAAGCAACCGCTGACGCCAGACGAGCTTTTCGCGGCAACGACTGCTGCGACTCCCAAAGCGCCCGACCGGGTCACGGTCTATCGGGCGCTCGACTGGCTCGTCGCGAAAGGGTTGGTGCGGCGCATCGCCGCAAGCGACCGTGCCGCCCGCTTCGAAGTCGCGAGCAACAACCCGGCGCACGCCCACTTTCTCTGCACCACGTGTGGACGCACTTGGTGTCTTCCACCCCACCCCACGCCGTGGCCGCCACTGCCCGACGGTTTCGTTCCGCGCGAAGCGGAGCTCGTGATCCGCGGCCAATGCGCGCACTGTCACTGATCGGTTTTCCGCGATGAACCCGCCCGATACCGCGCGCGAAGCATTGCACCTCGACAATCTCACCGCCGGCTACGACCGCCACCCCGCGATACACCACCTTACCGCAACGATACCAGCGGGCAGCCACGTCGCGGTGCTCGGCCCGAACGGCGCGGGGAAATCGACACTGCTCAAGGTGATCGCCGGAGTGTTGCCCCCGATCACGGGCGCGGTCCACCTCCCGGAAACGTGGCGCGGTCGCGTCGCCTACTTGCCGCAGCACCCCACGTGGCGCGTCGATTTTCCGCTTTCGGTCTTCGACGCGGTTGCGCTTGCGCTCTGGCCCGAGGTCGGTTGTTGGCGGCCGCTTCGACGCGACGAACGCAACCGCGTCCACGCCGCGCTCGCCGATATGGGACTGACGCCACTTGCGAAACGTCCGGTCGCGGCGCTCTCGGGCGGACAGCAGCAGCGGGTGCGCTTTGCGCAGCTGCTCGTGCGCGATGCGAAACTGATCCTCCTGGACGAACCCTTCACCGCGATGGACGCGCAGACGACCGCCTGGGTGCGCCAAATCCTTGCCCAGTGGCGGGAACGCGGCGTGACGGTCTTGGCGGTTCTACACGACGAAACGATCGCGCGCAGCGACTTTCCATGGACGATGCTGCTTGCGCGGGAGCTGGTTGCGTTCGCGCCAACCCAGACGATCGACTGGCACGCATGGCGACGCCGCGCCGCGCAACCGATCGCACCGCGCGACGATGCGCCGTGGTGCGCCGATGCACCTGCCGCGGAGGGGGTGTGATGGCCTTCACCGCACCATGGGAAGCGATCACTTTGCTGCTGACGGACCCGTGGTTGCGCCAGGCGTGGCTGGCGCTGGCCGTTGCCGCGCTCGCGGCGGCGCCGTGCGGGGTGCTGCTGGTCACCCGCCGCATGAGTCTGATGGGCGACGCGATGAGCCACGCGATCCTGCCCGGTGTCGCTACCGGTTACCTGCTTGCCGGGTTTTCGCTGCCCGCGATCACCGTTGGCGGCCTCGTCGCCGGAGTAGCCGTGGCGTGGGCGGCCGGGTGGGCGAGCCGCAACACGGCACTTTTCGAAGACGCGACGCTTGCCGGGTTTCAACTCTCGGCGCTCGCGCTTGGGATCCTTTTGATCACGGCACAAGGCAACCCCACCGACGTGATGCACCTTCTCTTTGGTTCGGTACTGGCGCTCGACCGCGCCACGCTCGGTTTCATCGTCGGAACCGCTGCGGTGACCCTGCTCACGCTCGTTGTCTGTCGGCGCGCGATCGCGTTCGAATGGTTCGATTCCGAGACCTTGCGCCGCCTCGACCCGCGCGCGTCGGCCCGCACCTACTACCTCACCCTCGCGGTGATCGTCGCGATGATGGTCGCGGTCTTCCAAGCGCTCGGCGCGCTCTTGGGACTTACGTTGTTGATGCTGCCGGCGCTGACCGCGCGTTTGTGGGCGAATCGTTTACTGCCGACTTTCGTCACTGCCGCCTCGATCGGCGCCGCCGGCAGCACCATCGGGCTCTGCGCGGCGCTTGCCGGCGATTGGCCACCCGGCCCCGCGGTTGCGGCGACCCTTTCACTGGGTTACCTCGTTTCGCTCTTCTTTGCCCCGTACGGTCTGTGGCGACGCCGCCACCCGTCGCCCAAACACCGCGTGGCATGACGCCCGAATCGCACGACTCAACGGGAGTACAGAAAATGTATAGAAACGAACACGACCGCGGCGCCCCCACGCGCCGCCATTTTCTCGCCTATTGTGCGCAGTGGTTGGGCGCGCTGGCAACCCTGCCGCTTGCGAACCCATCGCGCGCACAAGCCCAGCGCACGCCACAACCCCTCATCGTCGCGAGTCACCCGATCGTTGCCGACTGGGTACGCAATCTGGTTGGCACGCACGCGGCGGTGCAGGCGATCGCACAACCCCAACAAGATCTGCACAGCATCACGCTGCACCCTGCGCATCTTCCCCTTCTGCGGCAAGCGGTGACCATCGTCACGATGGGGCTGGGCACCGACACCGCGTTCGTGCGCGACTGCGCTCGACTCGTACCCGACACCCCGCGCCTTGCGCTTGGCGATCTGCTTGCGCCGCAACGGCGCTTGCTCCGTCCCACCGGCATCGCGCCCGACCACGATCACGATCACGATCACGCCGATAGCCATGACCACACACAGGATCGCGATCCCGACAACACGCTGGAGCACGGCCAGCACGACGATCACGCAACCCAATACGATCCCCACTTTTGGCTCGATCCCGAACGGGTTGCCGAGGCCCTAGCGCAGGCACTCCCAAACCTCATCACCCGCATCCCCAGCGCGCAGCAGTCGATCACCGCGCACGCGCACCCTTACCTGGAGGCGCTGCGCGCGCTGGCCGCGGACGGGCGTACCCGTCTGGCCGACCTGCCCGCCACGCACCGCAAGGCGTTCGTGCTGCACGACGCCTACCGCTACCTCAACGCCGCGTTCGGTGTCGAACTGATCGGTATCGACACCGTGGTGCCGCACGGCGAGGTCACTGCGCAACGCCTGCTCGAACTCAAGGCACGCGCAGCACGCGAAGGAATTCGCATCCTCTTCACCGAAGCCCATCGCACGAGCCGGGTGGCGCAAACTTTCGCACAGCGCCTGGGCCTTGCCGTCGCGGGTCCCCTCTACGCCGAAACCTTTGCGCCCTCTCCTGGGCCCGCGACCTATCTCGATCTGATGCGTCACAACCTGGCGACGATCGCCGCCGCGCTGCGCACTCAGTGAGCGCGCGAACCCTTTCGCGACGCGCGCACGAACGCAGAGCCCGGGGTGCGGGAACCGTGGCGATCTTTTGCTATCCTATCGGCAACCCGATTCGATCGAGAAACCCGATGACGCTTCGCGCGCTCTTGACCTTGCTATCGACGGCTCTGCCCTTGGCGTACGCCCCGTTTGCCGCGGCGCAAAGCGACACCGCACCAGCCACCCCTGCTTCGCCCGACGCCACCGCGGAAATTCGCGTCGAGCCGTTGCGCACCCCGCTCGACGGCGATTTCGTCTTCGCGTGGCTCGTCGGGGAATTGGCGCTCCGAAACGGGCAGTGGGGGCAAGCGCTCGAAGCCTACGAGCGCGCGGCCGAAGCGCAACCGATCCCCGCCGTGCTCGACCGCTGGGCGCAAACCGCGCTCCTGGCGGGCGACGCAGCCCAGTTCGAACGCATCCTCACGCTTTGGCAATGGCTAGCGCCGGACGACGCGCGGCTTCAGCAACTCGCTGCGCACCGCGAACGGCTGAACGCCCGTTTCGAAGCGCAGATCAGCGAACGGATCGCCGAGATCCTGAAAAAGGACCCCGATCAGCGCGAACGCAATCTGCTGGGGCTTCCCGCTGCGTTGGCCGAGTTGGGTAACCCGACGCAGATCCTGCGCTTGATCGAAAGAGCGGTTGCGCCCTACCGCGAAGAGCCGGCGGCGCACCTGATCGTCAGCGAGGCCGCACGGCAAGCGGGTGACCTCGACCGCGCGTGGGCTGCTGCGCAAGCGGCGGTGGCGTTGCGTCCCGACTGGCCACCGGCGCTCGCGCAACTCGCGCAGGTGGCGCTCGACCGTTTTGCTCCGGAACTGGCGATTCCGATCCTCGCGCCAGCGCAGGAACGCCAACCCGAAGCGCTCACCGTTACCTTGGCGCTCGCGGCGTTGCTCGCCGAAACCGACCACCCGGAGCGGGCGGTTGCGCTGCTTGCGCCGTGGGTCGAGCGCGGTGTGACCGACCCCCGGCTGATCGACGCGCTGGCAACTTTTGGGGCGCAAGGGATCGAACCCGAACAGTGTGCTCGGTGGCTTTTGCGCCTTGCCAAAGAGCGCCCGGAAGCGCGCCTCAAAGCGGCACAACTGTGGCTTGCCCGCGAACAACCGCGACGCGCCCTTCGTCTCCTTGCGCAGCGCGCGCTGCCCGGCAACCTTGCCGAATCGGCTGCCGCACTCACGGCGCAAGCGCTGGCACGGCTGGGGCGGGTCGACGAGGCGTTGTCGCGCTTGGAAGCACACGCCCCCCTCTCAGGCGTGGATGCGGCACTGCGCGAAGCACGCTTGTGGCAAGAAGCGAAGCAGTGGGAAGCGTCACGTGCCGTGCTCATCGACGCACTTACGACGTTTGGCGATGTGCCGCAACTTCTCTACGACTACGCGATCCTGCTCGAACGGATGGGCGCGCGCGACAGCGCCGAAGGGTATTTGCGTAAGCTTTTGGCGATGCGGCCATTCGACGTCCATGCGATCAACGCGCTCGGCTACCTGCTTGCCGACGCGAACCGGTCGCTCGACGAAGCCGAACGGTTGCTGCGCCTGGCGCGCGCCCTCAAGCCGAACGACGGGTTCATCATGGACAGCGAAGGGTGGTTGCGTTTCCGGCAACGGGACTACCTGGCCGCGCGCCGTCTGATCGAAGCCGCGTGGCGGCGCGCGCCAGACCCGGAAATCGGCGATCACCTCGTCGCCGTGTACCAAGCGCTTGGCGACGAAGCGCGTGCCGCTGCGTGGCGCAAACGCCTGGCGCGGCAATTTTCGGGGCGCTAACCGATGCTGACGTTGGTCATTGTCCTCCCTCTGCTTTTCGGCACCACGGCGTGCGCGTGGGCGGGGGCGCGGTTTGGGAAACGGGCCGCGGCTGTCAGTGCCGCTGCAGTCGCGATACTGGCGCTGGGCCTGTTGCTGACCCTAGCGGCACCCATCTGGGCGGGGGGTGCCGTGACCGAAGCGGCGCAGTGGGTCCCCTCACTGGGGCTCAACTGGCAACTGCGCGCCGACGCGTTGAGCCTCTTCTTTGCTACGTTGATCCTGGCAATCGGGCTTTTGGTGATCACCTACGCCAGCTACTACCTCGGCCCCACAGATCCGCCCGGGAAGTTCTACGCGACGTTGATGCTCTTCATGGCCGCGATGCTCGGGATCGTGCTCGCGGACAACCTGCTGCTGCTCGTCGTCTTCTGGGAGCTCACCAGCCTTTCGTCGTTTCTCTTGGTCGGCTACTGGAACGAGCAGACGCAAGCGCGGCGCGGCGCAAGACAAGCGCTGATCGTCACCGGTGTAGGCGGTGTGGTTCTGGCGGCTGGCGCGCTGCTCCTAGGCGAAATCGGCGGCACCCACCAGATCAGCGCGTTGCTCGCGCAAGGTGGCGCGTTGCAGAATCATCCGCTCTTTTCGTGGGCGCTTGTGATGGTGCTGATCGGTGCGGTCACGAAAAGCGCCCAGTTTCCGTTCCACTTCTGGCTGCCCGACGCCATGGCCGCCCCGACGCCCGTTTCGGCGTACCTCCATTCGGCGACGATGGTCAAAGCGGGGCTCTTCCTCCTGCTGCGTCTGCACCCACTTTTTGCCGGTTCGAGCCTATTCGAAATGATCGCATTACCGGTCGGTTTGGCAACCCTGACGCTCGGCGCCGTCATCGCAATCTTCAAACACGACCTCAAGGGGCTCCTTGCCTATTCGACGATCAGCCACTTGGGGTTGATCATGACGATGATCGGTCTGGGTACCGTCGAAGGGGTGGTCGTGGCGGTCTTTCATATCTTCAACCACGCGTTGTTCAAAGCAGCCCTCTTCATGAGTGCCGGAATCGTCGACCACGAAACGGGGTCACGTGATTTGCGCCACGTAAACGGCATGATGCGCTATCTACCGTGGACCGGTCTCTTTGCGATCATCGCCGCAGCGGCGATGGCTGGAATCCCCTTTTTCAACGGTTTCCTGTCCAAAGAGCTCTTCTTCACCGCGACACTCACCGCGCCCCACCCGCTCGTCCCGATCCTCGCAACGGCTGCGGCAGCCGCAAGCGTCGCCTACTCGTTCCGTTTCATTCACGATACCTTTTTCAACGGCGAACCGGGGCCACTACCCAACCCCCACCCGCACGAACCGGCGTGGGGCATGCGGGCGCCCGTGGTGCTCCTTGCGCTCCTTTGCGTCCTCTTCGGTGTGATGCCGTGGCTCGCCGAACCGCTGATCACGCGGGTTGCCGAAGCGACGGCCGGGTCAGCCGTGCCGGAACTTCACCTAGCGTTGTGGCACTATCCCGGGCTTCACGTCGCAATGAGCGGACTTGCGCTCGTCGGGGGCGGCATCGCGTACGCCCTTTTGATGACCAACCGCTTCCTCCATCGACTCGATATCGACCGTCTCTTCGGACGCCGCGCTGGCCGCTGGCTCTTTGCCGCTGCAATCGCTCGATTGGTGCGCGCCGCGGCTTGGATCACTCGCCGTACCGACACCGGCTCGCTCACCGTGATCGTTGCGCTCGTCTGGATGAGCGCGCTCGCGCTCCTCTATTTCACCGTACCGTGGCCGAAAACGATTAACACCCCAGCAGTCCCGGAACCTTCGTTCGCGACACTGCTCGTTGCGTTCCCGCTCTGGTTGCTCGTCGCGCTTTCGGCGGGTGCGCTGCTCTTCTGGCATGCGCGCCGAACCGTCGCGGTGCTTCTGACCGGCGTGATCGGACTGGTGAGCGCCGTGGCGTTTGCCCTGCTGTCCGCGCCCGATCTGGCGATGACGCAGATCGCCGTCGAAGTGGTGAGCACCGTGTTGCTGTTCCTTGCGCTCTCGTTCCTACCCAAACGCACCCCGGCGATCCCGTTTCGGCGACGCTTCCTGCGCGGTGCGATCGCCGTCGCTGCGGGCGTCACCGTCGGCGTGTTGGCTTGGTGGCTGCTGGTGACGCCGCGCGAATCGATCAGTTGGTACTTCTTGGCCGAGGCGCTTCCCGGCGGAGGCGGCCGCAACGTCGTCAATGTGATTCTCGTCGATTTCCGCGGCTACGATACCTTTGGCGAGATCACCGTGCTCGGGGTCGCCGCGTTGGGCGCGTGGGCGCTCTTTGTCGGCGCGTCACGGGCACAGGATCGCGCCCGACGGACACCACAGTGGATCGAACCCCATTCCCACCTTCTGCGCGTCGCAACGACCGTGATGCTGCCCGCGGCGCTTCTTTTGAGCATCTATCTGTTCTTGCGCGGCCATAACCAACCGGGCGGCGGGTTCATCGCCGGGTTGGTCACCGCTGCAGCGCTTCTGCTCGTCTATCTCGCGCACGGGTTTGCCGCGGCAAACCAATTCGTGCGCACCCAAGACGGTTGGCGGTTCGCACGCACGGTGGGCGCTGGGATCGCGATCGCAGCCGCCACGGGCGCCGCTGCGTGGGCGTTTGGACGCCCCTTCCTCACCAGCGCACACGGTCACCCACACCTGCCGCTCTTAGGCGAACTCCCGCTTGCCTCGGCAGCACTCTTCGACCTTGGCGTCTATGTCACGGTGGTCGGGGCAACGCTGTTGCTCCTTGCCACTTTGGCTGCGGGTCGCCGCAATGACCGCAAAACCGAGGAGATCGAACGATGACGCTGGAAGGATTGGTTGCTTCGGCGATTGGGATCGTCACCACCGTAGCCGTCTACCTGCTCTTGCAACCGCGCGCGTTTGCCACGGCATTGGGCTTGACACTGCTCAGTTACGCGGTCAATATGTTCATTTTCGTCGCGGGTGGGCTCTGGATCGACGCACCCCCTGTTCTCGACGCGGGCCGCCGACTTAGTGCCGACCCGCTACCACAAGCGCTGATCCTGACCGCGATCGTGATCGGCTTTGCCACCACCGCTTATCTGCTTGCGTTGGCGGTTCGCCGTTTTGCGGTCACGGGTGACGAGCGCACGCACCTTACCCCGAAGCACACGGAGGACGCGCGGTGAGCAACGCTGCAACCGCCCTCTTCACCCATTTACCGATCCTGCTGATCGTTTGGCCGCTGGGGTGGGGGATCCTTTTGCTCCTCGGCGCTGCGCGCAGCAGCGACCATCCGCCGGGGAGCGACCACCCCGAAACGTCGTTACGCCGCGAGCGCTGGCTCAGTTTGAGCGGTGCGGCGATCACCCTGCTGGGGGCGTCGCTGCTTTCCTGGGATGCCGCGCACGGTGCGATTCGCGTCTATTCGTTGGGCGACTGGCCCGCGCCATTTGGAATCGCGTTGGTCTCGGATCGCCTGTCCGCTCTTTTTCTGCTGCTCACCGCTGTGGTCGCGGGTAGTGCCTTGGCGTTTGCGATCGGCAGTTGGGACCACCGCGGTCGGGCCTTCCACCCCCTGTTCCATATCCAATGGGCTGGACTCAACGGCGCGTTCCTCACGGGCGACATTTTCAACCTCTTCGTCTTTTTCGAAGTACTGTTGATCGCCTCGTACGCGTTGCTCACCCACGGTCTTGGACAGGCACGCTTGCGGGTCGCGTTTGGGTATGTGGTCGTAAACCTCACCGCATCGGCACTCTTTCTCTTGGGGTTAGCGCTCATCTACGGCGCTTACGGTAGCCTCAACCTTGCCGATCTTGCGCAACGCACGGCGGCGCTTGCCCCGCAACCCCTCTTTTTGGCGCGCGCGGGTGCCACACTGCTGCTCGTCGTCTTTGCGATCAAGGCCGCTGCCGCACCACTCTATCTGTGGCTTCCCACAGCGTACAGTGCGGCGTCACCGCCCGTTGCCGCGCTCTTTGCAATCATGACCAAGGTCGGCATCTACGCGATCATTCGCGTCCATTGGGCGGTCTGGGGCGGTGAGTCGGGCGTTTTGGGTAGCGCGGCGTTTGCGTTGCTGCTTCCCGTAGCGATCGTCACGGGATTGCTGGGTGTTGCCGGGGCGCTTGCGGCCCGCACCCTTTCGCGGCAGATCGCGTTCTTGACCGTCGCGTCGGTGGGCACGATCCTCATCGGCGTCGCGTTGGCCACCCCGAAGGGAATCGCTGCCGCACTCTTTTACCTCGTCCACAGCACGGTCACCGTCACGCTCCTTTTTTTGGTCGTTGCGCTGGTCGCCGCACAACGGGGTGAAATCGGGGACGTGATCCAACCTGCGCCTGCGTTGCGCGATCCGGTTGCGCTCGGTCTCCTCATGCTGCTCGCTGCCGCTTCTGCGATCGGCATCCCGCCCCTTCCGGGTTTTTTGGGCAAACTCTACCTGCTGGAAGCGAGCCTGGACCGCCCGGGGCAAGGCGCCGTGTGGCTCACGCTCATCGCAGTGGGCGCACTCACACTGATCGCGCTCGCCCGTGCAGGGGTGACCATCTTTTGGCATACCCACCCGAAGCGCATCACGGTCTGGCCCGCCGGTGACAGTCGCGTGCTCATGCAGCCGGTCGTGGCGCTGGTCGTTGTCGTCGCCGCGATGACGCTGTGGGCAGAACCGCTCTACCGCTTCACCTACGCCGCAGCGGTTCAGGCTGCCGACCAGACGGCATACGCACGCGTCGTCTTGGAGCGCGTGCACTTTTCGGCCCCGTGGACGCGGCCTTATGACGGCGTCCTTCCCCAGACCGAACCACCGGAGGTGCCATGACCCCCGCGACGATCCCACCGCGCTGGTTCCCTGCGCCGATCCTTTCGCTACTCCTGGCTGGCGCGTGGTTGCTGCTCAACCACAGCGCGAGCCCGGCCCATCTCGTTGCAGCGTGCGTTCTGGGGTGGGGGATTCCGTTTTGGCTTCGACCGCTTTTGGGGACCCGTGCCACCATCCGCTGGCTGCCTGCATTGCGGTTGGCGGCGATCGTCCTCTGGGATATCGTGGTCTCGAACGTCCGCGTAGCGCGCCTGGCGCTCAGCCCCACCGCCAAACCGCGATCGGCGTGGCTGGTGTTGCCGCTTCGCACCGATCACGCGCGCGCAAACGCCCTGTTGGCAACGATCGTCACCAACACGCCCGGAACGGTTTCCGTGGCGTTTGCCGAGCGCTCGCTCCTCATCCATGTACTCGACTGCGCAGACCCAGCGGCAGCACTCCACGAAATCGATACCCGCTACCAACTGCCGCTCATCGCGATCTTTTCGCTCGATATTGAGGAGACGCCCCAATGACGCCCGCTTTCTCGCCCTGGCTCAACACGCTGCTCGACGGTGCGCTCTTTGTCCTGATGCTCACCCTCGTTTTGGTCGCCTGGCGGCTGTGGCGCGGACCGGACGCGGTCGATCGTCTGTTGGCGTTGGACACGCTCTACCTCAACGCCGCGAGCCTGCTTCTGGTTTGGGACCTGCGGCACCATACGCCGCTGCTTTTCGAAGCCGCGTTGATGATCACCGCGCTCGGCTTCGTCGGTACCACCGCTGCAGCGCGGTACCTGGCCCGCCACGCCGTGATCGAATAGGAGCGTCGAATGGTTTCGCAAGCGTGGGAATGGCTGATCGCCGGATGCGTGCTCGCCGGTACGTTCTTCACGTTCGTCGGCGCGATCGGCCTCAATCGCTTCCGGGACGCCTTCCAACGGCTGCACGCGCCCACCAAAGCATCGACGCTGGGGATCGGGATGCTGCTGATCGCGTCGATGATCGCTGCATGGCAAGAGGGGCGTCCCGGTTTTGCCGAACTCCTCATCACACTCTTCGTCTTCCTCACGGCGCCGGTCTCGGCGAGCCTGCTTACGCAAGCCGCGATCCGGCGACGGTGCAAAGGTGGGCCTCCGGCAAGCGCCGCCCCTGAGACGCCGCAACAGACAGAGAGGGAAGGGCTATGAATCGTCAGGGAAGCGACCGGTTAGGCACGTCGCTCTTTGGGCTTACGCGGCTGCGGCTTGCCTGGGCGGTGCGCGTCCGCTGGCGCGTGGCGCTGCTTGGATTGCTCGCAACCGGAATCGCCGGCTGCTCCTCCTTCCCTTCCCCGCCCCCGCGGCGCGTGGACAGCACGTCCCCCGCATCGGTTGCCGCGATACCGGTGCGCTTTTACGTCGAAGGGCGTTTTGCGGCGCAACACGAAGCGGAAGGGATCTCGGGCCGTTTCGTCTGGCAACGAACCGCACCCCATCAGGAGACGTGGCAACTCCTCTCCCCCACGGGAAACGAAGTCGCACAGCTTACCGTAACCGGCCACGACGCGACGCTCACCGTCCCGGGGCAACCGTCACGCACTGCGCCAAACCCCGAAACGCTCGTCGAACCGCTTCTTGGTTTTGCCCTTCCGCCGTGGACGACCTGGCGCGCCGCGCTTTGGGGCTGGCGCCCGGTCGATACCAATCCCCCCGCCGTCGAGCCGGTTGCGCACGAGTCGACACACGCGCTCGGTTGGACCTGGCGGTGGTCTGATCGTGATCCGAACGGGTGGCCACGCCGAATCGAAATCAGCCGCGGCGATACCCGTCTGATACTCGTCGTCGAGACGCGGCAAGGCAGCGAATCATGACCTTTGCACACCAACAGCCAGAGCCCCTCATCCCAGTACCACCCCAGGGCACCGGCACCGTTCGCGTCCCGGCGCCAGCCAAGATCAACCGATTTCTGCACGTGGTCGGGCGCCGTAACGATGGGTACCACCTGCTGCAAACCCTCTTTCAGCTAATCGACTGGTGCGATTGGTTGACGATCACGCGCCGTGACGACGGCCGAATCGTCCGCGAACTGCCGCCCAATAGCCCGGCAGAACTGGCCAAACTGCCACCGGAACGCGATTTGACCCTTCGCGCCGCGCATTTGCTGCGCGCGCGGTTCGGCCACCCCGAATGGGGCGCGACGATCCGTCTGGAAAAGCACCTTCCGCTCGGTGGCGGCCTTGGGGGCGGAAGCAGCGATGCCGCGACAGTGCTCTTGGCGCTCAATCGACTCTGGGGACTCAACCGCTCGCGCGAAACGCTGTGTGCGCTGGGTGCCGAACTTGGTGCAGACGTCCCGTTTTTCCTCTTCGGCGAAAGCGCGTTTGCCGAAGGAATTGGTGAAAAGCTCACCCCGTACCCGCTCCCGACCGAGACGATCTGGATCCTCGACCCTGGAGTCGCGGTCGCTACCGCATCGATTTTTGCCTCCCCCCTCTTGACACGCGATACGCCTTGTTGCACAATAACGGCTCTCGCGCACGCTACGCTGAGAAACGATTTGGAGCCGGTTGCGCGCGCACTTCACCCGGAAGTCGATCGCGCCTTGCAGTGGCTCGCTCAGTTTGGTGACGCACGGATGTCCGGTTCAGGCGGTTGTTGTTTTGTAGTAACCCATGCGCGCCTGCCGGATCCGCCGTTCGGCGCACTCAAGCGTTGCCGGACGTTGGCGCGTCACCCATTGTGGCTGTGGGCGGAACCGAATTCCAGTTTTTTGGGGAGTCGCCAAGCTGGTTAAGGCACCGGATTTTGATTCCGGCATTCGAGGGTTCGAATCCTTCCTCCCCAGCCATTTCGTCGCGGGTAGGCTGTAAGCCTACCCGTTTTACTTGATGAGGGTGAAAATGCCACGCGGCAGTATGATGGTCTTTACCGGCAACGCCAACCCGAAACTCGCGTCAGACGTGGTTCGGCGTTTGGGGATCCCTTTGGGTTCGGCTGTTGTCGGTCGCTTTTCCGACGGCGAGATCAACGTCGAGATCCTCGAAAACGTCCGCGGACAAGACGTCTTCATACTCCAACCGACGTGCACGCCCACCAACGACAATTTGATGGAACTGGTGGTGCTTGCCGATGCGCTGAAGCGCGCCTCTGCGTGGCGCATCACCGCCGCGATCCCCTACTTCGGTTACGCCCGGCAAGACCGTCGCCCGCGTTCGGCACGCGTTCCGATCACTGCGAAAGTGGTCGCGAACATGCTGCAAGCCGTCGGCGTTCAAAGGGTGCTCACCGTCGATCTCCACGCCGATCAGATCCAGGGCTTTTTCGACATTCCGGTCGACAACATCTACTCGACGCCGGTTTTGATCAACGACATAGAAAAACAGCGCCACGACAATCTGACGGTCGTCTCACCCGACATCGGCGGTGTGGTGCGCGCGCGTGCTTTCGCGAAACGGCTCGACTGTGACCTGGCGATCATCGACAAACGGCGCCCGAAAGCGAACGTGGCCGAAGTGATGAACATCATCGGCGATGTCAAAGGGCGCACCTGCGTGATCGTCGACGACATCGTCGATACCGCCGGCACCCTCTGTAAAGCTGCGGCTGCGCTCAAGGAACACGGCGCCGAACGGGTGATCGCCTACTGCACCCACCCGGTCCTTTCTGGCGCCGCGCCCAGCCGGATCGGCGAATCGGTACTCGACGAACTCGTGGTCACCGATACGATCCCGCTCAAAGAGGACGCGCAATCGTGCGCTAAGATCCGTCAGATCACGATCGCACCGCTTCTTGCCGACACGCTACTGCGCATCAGCAACGAAGAGTCGGTGAGTTCGCTTTTCACCGAATGAGGTTTTGGGAAGCACCTCGTCTGCTGGTCGCGGCGGCGAGGTGCGGTTTGTCACTGTAAGGAGCGTATCATGCAATTCAACCTCAAAGCCCAGCGTCGCGACGACCAGGGTACGCGTGCGAGCCGCCGCCTGCGTCGCGCGGGTCTCGTCCCCGCGATCGTCTACGGGGGCAATCAACCAGCGCAACCGATCGCGCTCGACCACAACGAGCTCTACCACCTCTTGGACAACGAGGCGTTCCATACTGCGGTGATCACGCTGGAAATCGACGGCACCCCGACCTCGGTGCTGTTGCGTGACGCGCAATACCACCCCTTCAAGCCGATCGTGCTCCATGCCGACTTTCAGCGCGTGGCGGCTGACGAAGTGATCCACATCAAAGTGCCGTTGCACTTCGTCGGCGAAGCGGAATCGCCCGTCGTGAAGCTCCACCACTGTATCGTCAACCACGTCTTGACCGAACTCGACGTGCGTTGCTTGCCAAAAGACATCCCCGAGTACATCGAGGTCGACCTCTCGCAGCTCGAACCGGGCCATTCGGTGCATGTCTCCCACATTACCCTTCCGGCAGGGGTCACGGTGGTGAGCCATGGCGAAGAGGATCCGGTCGTTGCCACCGCCGTGAAAGTTTCCAGCGGGGAAACCAGCGGTGAGGGTGAAGTGGAAGGCGAAGGCGAAGCGTAACTCACCTTCTTTCCTTTCCCTTTCGATACGCGTCGCGGCATGAGTGGTCACCCAATTCCTCCGCAATTGGTCGTTGGGTTGGGTAACCCCGGCCGCGAATACGAAGCGACGCGCCACAACATCGGTTTTTGGTGGGTAGACCAGTTGGCGCGCACGTTGTGCGCAATTTTTCACCCAGAAGCGCGCTTTTTCGGTGAAGTTGCGCGCTCCGGCACGCTGCGGCTGCTCAAACCCACCACCTTTATGAACCGCTCCGGGCAAGCGGTCGCGGCATTGGCGCGCTTTTTCCGCATTCCTCCGGAAGCGATCCTCGTCGTTCATGACGAACTCGACCTCCCGCCCGGACGCGCCCGCCTCAAATTCGGCGGCGGCACGGCGGGCCACAACGGCTTGAAAGACATTCGCGCGCAATTGGGCAGCGACCGTTTCTGGCGGTTGCGCCTGGGCATCGGACACCCCGGCGACCGCAGCCAAGTGGCGAACTACGTCCTCCATCCGCCCCGCGCCGAGGAGCGGGCGCTGCTTGAGCAGGTGCTCACCGATACGCTGGCCTGTTGGCCCTTGATTGCTCGTGGCGACTGGTCGCGGGCGCAGCAACGGATCCATGCGTTGGCACCGCCCACCCCCTCGCTCACGCCCCAGGAGAACCGGTCATGAAATGTGGCATCGTCGGATTGCCCAACGTTGGAAAATCGACGCTCTTCAACGCGCTCACCAAAGCGGGTATCGAAGCGGCAAATTACCCCTTCTGCACGATCGAACCGAACGTCGGCGTCGTGGAAGTTCCCGATCCGCGCCTGAAGCAACTGGCCGAAATCGTCAAACCGCAACGCGTGGTCCCGGCGATCGTCGAATTCGTCGATATCGCGGGCTTGGTCAAGGGGGCATCACAAGGAGAAGGGCTTGGCAACCAATTTTTGGCCAATATCCGCGAAACCGATGCGATCGTCCATGTCGTTCGCTGTTTCGAAGACAGCAACATCGTCCACGTCTCAGGTAGCGTCGATCCCCTGCGTGACATCGAAGTGATCGACACGGAACTGGCGCTTGCCGACCTTGCCACGGTCGACAAAGCGCTCAACCGCTACCGCAAACCGGCGCAAGCGGGGGACAAAACAGCGAAAGCACTCGTACCGGTCTTGGAACGGTGCCACGCGCAACTCGATGCCGGCCGCCCCATTCGCGCCCTCGCGTTGAGTGACGAAGAGCGGGCGCTGCTCAAACCCTTCTGCCTGCTGACCGCAAAACCGGTCCTCTACGCCGCGAACGTCGACGAACACGGTTTCGGTGACGACAACCTCCACCTGCGGGCCGTTCGCGAACACGCTGCGCAAGAAGGGGCGCAAGTGGTCGCAATCTCTGCAGCGATCGAAGCGGAGATCATCGAACTGCCCGACGAAGACAAAGCAATCTTCCTCGAAGAGATGGGGATGAGCGAGCCCGGGCTCAACCGCTTGATTCGGGCGGCGTACCGGTTGCTGGGCCTACACACCTTTTTCACCGCGGGCGTCAAGGAGGTCCGCGCCTGGACCATTCCGATCGGCGCGACCGCGCCGCAAGCCGCCGGCGTAATCCACTCCGACTTCGAACGCGGTTTCATCCGCGCGCAGGTAATCGCGTTCGACGACTTCATCCGCTACCGCGGCGAAGCGGGGGCACGGGAAGCGGGTAAAATGCGCGCCGAAGGCAAAGAGTACGTGGTACAAGACGGGGACGTGATCCACTTCCTGTTCAACGTCTAACCTCAAGGCAACCCGCCGCGTTGCCCGCTATTGTCCGCGTCGTCGTTTATGTCCTCCCCCTACGCGCTCCCCGCAGAACCGCTCGCCCCACCGCTCACCGCAGTTGCTCCGCCTGCGGTTGCGATCGAAACGGTAGCAAGCGGCTTCACCCATCCGTGGGCGGTCGCGTTCCTTCCTGACGGAACGTTGCTCCTCACCGAACGCCCCGGGCGCCTCGTTCATTTCGATCCCCGAAGGGGTCAACGGCACACGGTTACCGGTGGGCCACCGGTTTTTGCACAAGGTCAAGGGGGATTGCTCGACTTGGTGCTTGCGCCCGATTTCGCCACGAACCGCACCCTCTATTTCTGCTTCGCCGAACCGGTGGGCAGCACACACGCCCGGACCGCCGTAGCACGCGCCGTAATGACGCCCGACAACCGCGCCCTCACCGACGTGCGCATCCTCTTTCGCCAGGAACCCCCACTGCCTGGCGAACTCCACTTCGGTTGCCGCCTGCTCTTCGAACCCGACGGCAAAGCGCTGCTGGTCACACTGGGCGAGCGCTACCAGGCGCGCAATGAAGCCCAGAATCTCACCAACCATCTGGGAAAAACGGTACGCATCGACCCAGAGAACGGGGCCGGTCTGATGGGGCGATTTTGGCAGGAGCGGTGCCAACGCGGTGACCGCAACGCGTGCCACGCACAACCCGAGATTTTCACTTGGGGCCACCGCAACGTGCAAGGCGCCATTTGGCACCCGGGCGCGAACCAACCGTGGATCGTCGAACATGGCCCGCAGGGGGGTGACGAACTCAACCGCCTCACGCCGGGCGGAAACTACGGTTGGCCCCACTATACCTACGGCGAGGAGTACGGCGGTGGGCCCATCGGCGAGGGGAAGGTCCACCCCACTCCCTACCAACCGCCACTCATCCACTGGACCCCGTCGATCGCACCCTCGGGGATGGCGTTCCTTGCAAGCGACCGGTACGGGGTCGAATGGCAAGGAGCGGTGCTCGTCGGCTCGCTCAAGTTCGGTGAGGTGCGCTGGCTTCAGACGGTGTGCGACCGCGTTTTGCACGAAGCGATCCTTCCGGTCGGAGCGCGGGTGCGCGACGTCCGAGTAGGTCCAGACGGGTTGGTTTATCTCCTCACCGACGAAGCAAACGGCAAATTGCTCCGCCTCACGCCTCAACCGGCGGGAAAGCCGTAGCTGCCGAAGCGACGGCTTCGCAATCACACCTTGCGCTAGCTTCGGTTTCCCAAGACGCCAATTCCGCCCGCCGCTCTTCGGAAAGGGCGGCAGCGGCTTGCGCAAACCGTTCGCGAAAGGTTGCCCGCGAAAGCGACGCCCCCGCCGCGCCGTGACAGACGCGGGCACAGCGTAACTGCGTCCAACGCGTCGCGTCGTCGTCGGACAACGATTCGGGGTACCAGCGTGCGCGCATACGAAACGCCAGTTCGCGCAACGTCGGCTGCTCAAGCGCCGTTTCCAGCGTCTGCATTGCCGCGGCGTCAGGCCCACTGTCGGGTGCCGCCTGCCACGCTGCGGCCAAGCGCGCGCGATCGCGCGAACTGGGAAAAGCCCCGTAGAGCGCGATTTCGGGATCGCGCGTCTGGCCGATGAACTCCGCTTCGCCCCGTGCGAGCAACGCCGCCGCTTTCTCATGCAACGCGTCCCGGTAGCGCTGCGCCACGGCAAACTGCGATTGGATCGCGTCGAGATCGAGCCCGAACCGCGCCGGATCGGTTGCACCGATCGCCGCCCAATTGGCGAGCATCGGCGTTTTCTTCACCGAAATCGTCCGCACGGGGGAGCGATAAGCCGATTCGGGCAGCGACACTTCGGGACAAAACCGCCATGCATGCAGCGTCTCCAGCGGTGTCTCGAGAAAACGCGCCACCGGTTCGCGCAGATCGAGCGTCAACCATTCGTTGCGCCGCCCCGGGCGTTTTCCCAACACGACCACCGGACTCAAATGCCCTTGACTTGCCGGAACGAACGGCGAAATCAACCACAATGGCTCACGGGGCGCGCGCGCACTCAGGAGCGCATCGACCCGCGCGGGCGTGCGCAAACCGAGTGCGTACGCAAAGAGTCTCGGTTGTCGCGTGCGAACCAAGTTCGCGAGCGCAATGAGTGCCAACACGTCGGATCGGGCATCGTGGGCGCGGGGTTGCGCGATCGCGTTTGCCGCTGCCAGGTCTTCGAGCTTGAAACTGGGTGCTTCCGGATCGTCGGTGCGAGAAGGCCATTCGATGCCTTCGGGACGAAACGCGTATGCAAGCCGCAACACGTCCAGGAGATCCCAGCGGGAGGTGTCGAGGCGGTTTTCATGGGCGAACGGGTCAAGGAGATTGCGATGCAAGAGGTAACGCAAACAGGCGTCGTCGAAACGGACGTTGTTGTACCCAACCCAGCAGGTGCCCGGTTGGCTCAAGACGCGAAGCAACTGCGCGGCAAATGCCGGCTCTGTAAGCGCGTCGTCGCGTGCATTGACCAACGGCGGCGTAAGCCCAGTCACTGCACACGCGACCGGATCCGGAAGGAAATCGGGTACGGCCCGACAGTACCAAACTTGTTCCTCGAGGATCTGCGTGCAGGTTGCATCGGTGCGAATCGCCGCACACTGCGCGATGCGCGTCGTCGCCGGGTCACTGCCGTACGTTTCGAAATCGTACCAGAGAAAGGTTTCGGGGTCGTTCAACGGGAAAGTTCTTTGCACTCAGAGCAACGTTATATGTGAAGCGCCGACGGTCGAGCCGCACCTCGACGCGAGCTTCACCCCCTTCGTAGATGACAACGGCAGGCGCTGTCTTCATGCGGTCTAACTAGCTGAAGGAAACTGCGCCAGCGAACCGCTCGAACGCCGCAACGACCTCCGGCGGCGCCTGAACGAGTTCGATCAACACCCCTTCGCCGCTGATCGGCGCCTCGTCGCTCCCCTTCGGATGGATGAAACAGATGTCGAACCCCGCTGCCCCTTTGCGGATCCCGCCCGGCGCAAAGCGCACCCCTTTCGCGCTCAGCCAGGCGACCGCTGCGGGCAGGTCGTCGACCCACAGCCCGACATGGTTGAGCGGGGTCTGATGGACTGCGGGTTTCTTTTCGGGATCGAGCGGCTGCATCAGATCGACCTCGACCTTGAACGGGCCACTACCCAGCGCAAGGATCGCTTCGTCGACGTTTTCCCGCTCGGAGCGGAAGGTTCCCGTGATCGGCAGCCCGAAACACTCAACCCAGAGTTTTTCGAGTCGGGCGCGATCGAGCGCCCCCAATGCGATCTGCTGTACGCCCAAGATGCGAAATGGTCGTTGCTCCGTTTGACTCATGATGGACTCCTATCGAATACGCTCACGATGCTGCTTGCCACGTGACGGGTAGCGCGAAGAGGTAACCGGCGCCATAAACCGTCTTGATGATTTTCGGCGCGTGGGGGTCGTCCCCCAGTTTTTTGCGTAGGCGAGAGACCCGCACGTCGATACTGCGGTCGTAGGCTTCGAGCGCGCGCACGCCAGCCAACTGTTCGCGCGAGAGAATGCGGTTGGGTTGCCGCAGGAAACGGAGCAAAAGCTCCGCTTCGGCGGTCGAAAGGGTCAGCGGCTCAGTGTCGTCGCGGACCAACGCGAAGGTAGCGGCATCGAAACGCCACGCGCCGAAGTGCGCTACCTGTCGTTCGTCCGCGGCGTTCGTAGCTGCTATCGCGCCAGGCGTCGCAGCCCCCTTCTCGCCGCTTCCAGCAGCCTGGTAGCGCCGCATCACCGTTTTGGCCCGCGCGGCAAGTTCACGCGGGTCGAAGGGTTTCACCAGATAGTCGTCGGCCCCCAGTTCGAGGCCGAGCACCCGGTCGGCCACCGCGGCACGCCCGGTGAGGATGATCACCGCGCAAGGGTAGCGGGTCTGCAGTTCTCGCAACAGGTCTAAGCCGTCGCGGTCGGGTAGTCCAAGGTCGATGATCGCCAATTCGGGCGGGGTGGTTTCACAATGCGCCAGTGCGGCCTGCGCAGTGCCAACCAGGGTCACCGCAAAGCCGAACGGTTCGAGCGCCCGGGCGATCAATTGCGCGACGTCGGCTTCGTCCTCGACGATCAGCGTGGGAACCGCGCTCACCGCTTCTCCTCCGGCGTTACCGTTTGGGCCACATGGGCGATGGTAACCGATCGCAGCGCTTCGGCCAACGCCGCTTGGCTTACCGGTTTCGCCAACGCCGGAACATCGGGTAGTGCTGGGGCTTCGTGCCAATAACCGCTCACCAAGACCGCAGGCAACCCCGGGCGCACCGTCCGCGCCCGGGCAATCAGGGTGCCGCCGTCGCACCCGCCCGGCATCACCGCGTCGGTGACTATCACGTCGATCTCCGCAACGTGTTCGATGAGCTCGAGCGCTTCGGCACCATTTTCGGCTTCGAGCACGCGGTGCCCCAGGCGCATGAGCATCTGACGCAAAAGGTGGCGGACCTCCGGTTCGTCTTCCACGAGTAGCACCGTAAGGGCGCACGGCGCGGTTTCGGGTTTCGCGGCAGGCCCAGGGTCGCTGGATGGCGCAGGCGGTTCGCACTGCGGCAAGACAAAGGTGACCGTCGTACCAACCCCCGGCTCGCTGCGGATACGAATCGCGCCCCCCGACTGGCGCACGAAACCGTAGACCATCGCAAGCCCAAGGCCACTACCGCGACCGAAGGGTTTGGTGGTAAAGAACGGTTCGAACGCGTGCGCGAGCACCTCCGGCGCCATCCCGCAGCCGGTGTCGATTACGTCGAACTGCACGTAACGCCCTGGCGTAAGGCCGTAACGCTCCGCCAAATCGGCAAAGATTTCGCACGGCAACACCCGGATCGTCAGGGTTCCGCCTGCTGGCGACATCGCGTCGCGCGCGTTGAGTGCCAGATTGAGGAGCGCATTTTCCAATTGGTGGCCGTCGGTATGGGCGTAGAGCGGCGCTTCGGGCAAGCGCAGGTCGAGCGTGACCAGTTCGCCCAAGGTTCTGGCAAGGAGCACTCCCAACCCCCGTACCCGCTCGCCCACCTCCACCGGCGCCAGAGCCATCGGCTGCCGCCGCGAGAAGGTGAGCAAACGCTTGACCAGATCGACGCCGCGGCGTGTCGCGCGAACCGCTGGCGCGATATGTTCGCGCGCCAGCGACGCCAACCCGCGCGCGGTCAGTGCTTCGTCGAGCGCCTCCAGGTTGCCGAGGATGATCGTCAGCAAATTGTTGAAGTCGTGCGCGATGCCGCCGGTGAGCTGCCCCACCGCCTCCATCTTCTGCGCCTGGATGAGCGCCTCTTGTTGCGCCCGCTGCTCCGTGATATCGAACGAGAGTACGAAGAAACCGACCACCTCCTCGCCCCGCTTTTCCGGAACGACGGTACTGCGGGCAAAGACCCGTTTGCCATTGGCGCGGGTGCGGTGGTATTCGTAGGTGACCCGCTCCCCGGCAAGCGCCCGCTCGAGATGGGTTTCGATTTGCGCATAGGCTTCCGCCCCCACCACCTCGGCGATCGTCTGCCCGACGATCGCCTCGGGCGTCGTCTCGAACCATTCGGCGTAGACGCGGTTCGCGTAGCGGTAGCGTTGGTCGCGATCGACGTAGGCGACCATCGCTGGGATCGAATCGAGGATCAAGCGCAACCGCGCTTCCGAATAGGCCAGCGCCTCTGCGGTGGCTTCGAGCTCTTGCTGCGCTTCCCTGAGCTCGCGGTAGGCGCGCGCCAGCTCCGCAGTCCGTTCCTTGACGCGCGCCTCGAGCTGCAGGTTCTGCTCTTCGATCAGCCGTTCGTTGCGCCGCAGTTCGGTGATGTCGGTCCAAAGGGAGACGAACCCAAGGTTGGGGATTGGGACGCCCCGCACCGCGAGAATTTGACCGTTGGGGCGTTGCCGTTCGAAATAGTGGGGTTGAAACGAGCGCGCTGCCGCCATCCGTTCCGCGACCAGCTTTTCGATCTCGCCGTCTCCATACTCCCCCCGCTCGGCGTTGAAGCGCACGAACGCCTCGAAAGGGGTCCCTTCACGGACCAACTCCGGCGGAAAGTCGAGCAAGCGGGACAGGGCCTGGTTCCACGCAACCAGTTTCGGTTCGGCGTCGAAAACCGCGATCGCCTGATCGAGGAGGTCGAGCCCCGCAAGCAACAGATCGTAGCGACGACGATCCTGGGGCGAGGGCATCGGGCGTCACCCCGTCTGGTAGTGGGTGGGATCGGGGACGCCAGCCGCAGCAAAGCCCGCGGCACGCAGACGGCAGGAATCGCAGCGGCCACACGCGCGCCCCTCGGCGTCGGCCTGATAACAGCTCACCGTGAGCCCATAGTCGACCCCGAGCGCCACGCCGCGACGGATGATCTCGGCCTTGGAAAGGTAGAGCAACGGGGCATGCACCCGATAGCGCGCCCCCTCTACCCCTGCTTTCGTCGCCACGTTGGCCAGGTGTTCGAACGCCGCCAGGAACGGCGGACGGCAATCGGGGTATCCCGAATAATCGACGGCGTTCGCGCCGATGAAGAGATCGGTGGCGCCCACCACTTCCGCCCACGCGAGCGCCAACGCCAAGAGCACGGTATTGCGCGCCGGGACATAGGTGATGGGGATCGTCGTGCGCGTCGAGCCGTCTTCGGGTACCGCCAACGCGGCATCGGTGAGCGCCGAGCCGCCAAACGCATCGAGTGAGGCCTGCGCGATCCGATGCTCGACTACCGCAAACGCACGCGCCACGCGTTTCGCTGCGGCGATTTCGGCGGCGTGCCGTTGCCCATACGCGACGGTGAGCGCATAAAGCTGGTAGCCACGCGCTGCGGTTTCGGCAAGCACCGTCGTCGAGTCCAACCCCCCGGAAAGGAGCACCACGGCTTTGGGTTTCGTGTACCCGGTCATCGCCCGCGCTCCTCACCCCACAAAACCTTGTGCAATTGCAGCTGAAACCGCACCGGCAGCTTATCGGCAACGATCCACTCTGCCAACTGGTGTGGCGGTAAAGCGTTGGCCACCGGCGACAAGAGCACGGCGCACCGTTCGGTGAGCCGATGTTCGGCAATCACCATTTTCGCCCATTCGTAATCGGCACGATCGGCGATCACGATTTTGATCTCGTCGGTGGGTTTGAGCGCAACGAGGTTCTGCCAAAGGTTCTTCTCGTGCTCTCCCGAGCCGGGGGCTTTGAGGTCCATCACCACGGCAACGCGTGGATCGACGTCGGCAATCGGCAACGCACCGCTCGTTTCCAACGAAACGTCGTATCCCGCGTCCGCAAGCGCACGCAGCAGCTGATGTACCGCCGGTTGCGCCAACGGTTCGCCACCGGTGACACAGACGGTACGCACACCGCGTGCGCGCACTTCGGCAACCACTTCGGATACCGTTTGCCGCAAGCCACCTTGAAACGCGTAGGCGGTATCGCACCAGTGGCAACGCAGCGGGCAGCCGGTCAGCCGAACGAAGGTCGTCGGCAAACCAACACGCGACGACTCCCCTTGAATCGACGTGAAAATCTCGCTGACGCGCAGCACCGCTTCACTCATCGCCCCAGCCGCTCGCGCGCGATCTTACCCGCTGGCGTGTTCGGATAGCGCTCGACCAGACGATTCAACATGTCGTTGGCCTCTTTACGGTCGCCCAGACCTTGCAGGGCATTGGCCAATCCCAGCATCGCGTCGGGAACGAGCTCGTGCCCCGGGTGGTCGAAGACCACCCGCGCGAAATGTTGCCGCGCCTTATCGTACTGTTTGAGTTGCAACGCGGCCGTACCGGCCCAAAAGCGCGCTTCGACCGCTTGCGGGTCCGACGGATAGCGAGCCAGGAACGTCTCGAAATCCTTGAGCGCCGCGTCCGTTTTCTGCGCTTGCAGTTCGCGCAACGCTTGTCCAAAGAGCGCTGCCGCCTCGGCGCGAGACGGTTGGGGCGCGGTCGCACCAGAACTGGCAGCGGGGGCCACCGCTGTGCCACCACCAGCGCCCCCCCCGATCTCACTCGATGGCGCGCCGGAAGCTGGCGGCGCCCCAAACGACGCCCCTTCGCCACCAGCCAACGCGCGCAACCGTTGATCGAGATCGAGGTAAAAATCTTTTTGCCGCTTCTCGAGTTGTTCCAGGCGGTAGCGCAGCTCTTCGATCGCCCCTTGCAGTCGGGCTAGCTCCTGCTGCCGAGCGTTTTCGCGGTTTGCTGCGTCGAGCGCGAGACGGTTGACCCGCTCCTCGAGCGCCTGCACCTGCCCCTGTAGGGCTTCGAGCCGTTTGGCGTCGTCACCGAACAGCGCCCACGCAGGCGACAGGTTCGCCAACGAGAGTGCGAAGACTATTCCCCACCGTATCGCGCGCATACGCTAGACTCCTTTGGGTTCAAAACTCCCCTTCGTAGAGGATATCGGCACGCCGGTTCTGTGCATAGCACGATTCGTTCCGTTCCGTACAGACCGGTTTCTCTTCGCCCAAGCTCACCGCTTCGATACGCTCGGCCGCAACCCCGAGTGCTGCAAGTGCCTGCTTTACCGCTTCGGCACGTTTTTGTCCCAGCGCCAGGTTGTATTCGCGACTCCCTCGCTCGTCGGCGTTGCCTTGGATCAGCACTTTGACCGTCGGGTATTTCTGCATCAGTTGTGCGTGCGCCACCACCAGCGACTGGTACTCGGGCTTGATCTCGTAGCGGTCGAAATCGAAATAGATGCTGCGTTGGTGCGCAGGATGGGCTGGATTCTTGATCTCCGCCAACAGAGCCTCGGACGGAGAACCGCTTGCAACCGCAGATGCAGCCACATCGCGATCAGACACCCCAACATTACCCTCTTCGGTTGGTGTCGAAGAACAGGCTGCCAAAACGGCCGGTGCAACCATAACCACCATCCACTGGCGCAGATGAAGACCCATGACAAGCTCCTTTCGTTGAACAGGTTGAAGACAATTTTTAACGTGGCAAACGCCCGCACGCAGGTTCCCGCACGTCGGCACCGGAAGCGCTCAAACGCAAACGCACCCGGCCGTCGGTCGAAACCGCAGCCAAAACCCCTCGGCCACCGACCTCGGTGGCATAGACGATCATATGACCCGTCGGGGCGAACGCGGGCGATTCGTCCCGCTCGGAATCGGTCAGGATTTGCCGATAGCCCGTGGCCAAATCGTGGTAGACGACTCGGAACCGCCCGTCGATTCGGGTGATATAGGTGAGGGCGCGTCCGTCGGGGGAGACGTCCGGGCTTACATTGTAGCTGCCCTCGAAGGTGATGCGCTGCGCGTCGCCCCCGGTGGCTGGCATGCGGTAGATCTGAGGCGACCCACCGCGATCCGAGGTGAAATAGAGCCATTGCCCATCGGGAGAAAAGACCGGTTCGGTGTCGATCGAACCGGAACGCGAAACGCGAAACGCCCGATTGAGCGTGAGATCGAGCACGTAAATCTGCGAAATCCCATCCTGGGTAAGCGTCACCGCCAATTTGCGCCCATCGGGCGACCAGGCAGGCGCCGAGTTCGAGCCGCGGAAATTGGCCGCGACCCGCCGCCTGCCAGTTGCCACCTCATGGATATAAACCACCGGCTTTTTGTTTTCGAACGAAACGTACGCAAGCTGATGCCCGTCGGGCGACCAGGAGGGCGAAATGATCGGTTCTGGAGAAACCAGCGCCGTTGCGGCATGGCTGCCGTCATAGTCACCGATCTTGAGTTCGTAACGGTTTCCACTCTTGACGACATACGCCAACCGCGTCGTGAAATACCCTGGCACCCCGGTCAATGCTTCATAGATCAGGTCGGCGATGCGATGCGCAGCGGCGCGTAATTGCCCTGCGTTGAACTGCACCACCCGGTTGGTCAATTCGCTGCGCCGCACCGTATCGAAAAGACGGAGGCGCGCTTCCCAAACCCCCGGTGCCGTCGCATAGACCGACCCCGCAAGCACCGCTTCGGCACCTCGTTGCGTGAGCGCGGCATAGTCGGGAATCAGGTCTTCCGGAACCCGCATCCAGCCGACATCGACCACGCGGAAAAGTGCGCTCCGCTCGAGGTCGGAACGGACGATCTCAGTAAGCGATTGCGGGAGCGCCTCTTCGTTTACCAAGTAAGGAAGGGCCACCGCGATCTGCCGGCCGCTCGAGCCAGTGATTTCGATCGCGAGCTGAGCCATAGCGACCTGAATGCCCAGCCACCAAAGCATCATCAAACAGGCCAGAGTGCGCATCATGCCGACCATCGGTACCTCACCGGTATCCCTCGAAACAGAACGAGATATTATAGCGAAACCAAGTACATTGTCACTGTGCCAGCGGCCGCAGAATCAAACGCAGCTCACGGGCGAAAAGACGATGATCCGGTGGAGTCGGCAACGGACTCGCAGCGCGGATCGCTCGTTCGAGCGCCACATCGAGCGCCGCAAACCCCGACGAGCGCACCAGACGCACCTCAACGACCGTGCCGTCGGGCAGTTGCACCACGTCGAAAACCGCTTCCGGATTCCCAACGACGCCAGGCGGCACTACGACGTGTTGGCGCACTTTGGCGCGAATCGCATCGATATAACTGGCCCGCGCCACTTCGCTGATCCCAGACGGCGCCCCACTGCGCCCCTGGGCAAGCGCCATCAACCGCTCCCGAACTGGATCGGAATGCGGTGACTCCGCCTGCGGCGGTTTCTGTTCCGCAGCCAGACGCCGCTGCACCAGCCGCTGAAAATCGTCTACCGGCTCTGGTTTTGGCTTCGGCTTGGGCTCTGGCTTCGGTTTGGGTTCCGGCCTAGGCTCTGGTTTTGGCTGGGGCTCAGCCTTAGGTTCCGGCTTAGGCTCTGTTTTCGGTTCTGGTTTTGGCGTAGGCTTCGGCTCTGCCTTCGTCGCCTGCGGCTCCGGTTTCGGCTCCGGTTTGGGCATTGGCTTCGGTTCCGCTTTCACTGCCATCTGCGGCTCAGGCTGCGGCTGCGATTTCGGCACCGGTTTTGGTTCTGGCTTCGGTTCTGGCTTCGGTTCTGGCTTCGGTTCCGGCTTCGGTTCCGGCTTCGGTTCCGGCTTCGGTTCCGGCTTCGGTTCCGGCTTCGGTTCCGGCTTCGGTTCCGGCTTCGGTTCCGGCTTCGGTTCCGGTTTCGGAGTAACGCGCGCCGCAGCACCATCCCCTGGCGTCACTGTCCGCGCCCGTTCCGTGGTCGCAGCGATCGGCGCCACCAAATCGACCACGACCGGTGCGGGCGGTGCGCTTTGCCAGTCGAGCGAAACGAGCAAAACCGCTGCGAAAAAGAGATGGACGGCCATCGCCAGCGTCCATGCCAGCGCGCGACGAAAGCCATCAGAACGGCGCAATACGTTCATCGTCAACGGATCATGACGCCGGCCGCGGGGCGGCGTCTTTCCTACCTTCGCCGGTGCTCGTCTGCAGCCCGACACGCGCAAATCCGGCGCCACGCAGGCGATCGAGCATCCCCATCACGGTTTCGTACGTCACTCGGCGGTCCGCCGCAATCACCACCGCCAAATCGGGGCGCTCCGCTTGTAACGCGCGCAAGGCGCGCAACAGCGCGAGCGGCTCCATCGCCACTTCTGGGGCCGTTGCGGTCTTTTTCAAGCCGATCGAACCGTCGGCGCGGATCACCACCACCGCGGCTTCCGAGGTCGGTGCGGGAAGTTGCGCGACGCTCGGAAGCTGCACCTCCCCCAGTTGGATCATCGGCGCGGTGACCATGAAGATCACCAGCAGCACCAGCATCACGTCGATGTAGGGCACGACGTTCATCTGGCTCATCAACGCCCGTCGACGCGCCATCGCTTCGCTCCCTTGCCTGGCTCGTCAACGCCCGATTTGGCGTTGCAACAAATTGGTCATCTCGTCGATGAAGGTTTCGATTTTCACCGAGAGCCGCTCGATATCGTGGGTGAAACGGTTATACGCGATTACCGCAGGAATTGCGGCAAAGAGACCAATCGCAGTGGCGATCAGAGCTTCGGCAATTCCCGACGCCACGTGGGCGAGCGTTGCCGTCGTCATGTTCGCCAACCCGCGAAACGCGTTCATGATGCCCCACACCGTACCAAACAGGCCGATGTACGGCGACACCGACCCGACCGAAGCCAAAAAAGCCAGATGCGCTTCGAGTGCGTCCAACTCGCGCTGATACGCCACCTGCATCGCACGCCGAATACTGTCGATCGCGCCGCCGCGCTCCCTTTGCCGCAGCCATTCCCGATACCCTGCCAGAAAAACCAACTCCATCGGTCCAGCCTGATCGAGCCGCGCCTCCACCCGTTCCGCCAACTGATCCAAACGGGCTGCGTTCCAAAACTGCACCTCGAACCGCTGCGTGGCGCGACGCGCCGCACGAATGTGCAACATTTTGAGGAAAATCCAATACCACGAAAGCAGGGAAAGCCCCACGAGCAGCGCCATCACCAGCTGTACCGGAAGGCTTGCCTGCAAGACAAGGTGAGTAAGCGAAAGATCGGCGGTTTGCGACATCGTAACCAAGAAGGCGAAGACAGAGAGTGTGCAATTATAGCAAAGAAAGCTCCGTCTTTGCTACTCCACTGGCGTCTCTCCCCTTGCTCGTGCTAGGATTGTGCGCATGGATGGGTTTGCCACGAACGGATGGGCGCTCGGCGCGCCGCCCCCCTACCTCACCGCGCTCGCAGAGGGCGTGGAAGCGATCGTTCGTCTTTCCGCAACGGAAACCGAAGCGATCGCCCTCGACATTGCCAATGGCAATACCGCCAGTGCATGGGCACTTCTCAAACCCCGTATCGCTGCGAAAACCGAAAACCACGCGTTGTGGCAACTGGCCTATGAACTGCTGACGCTCGACGGATCCGCGGAAGCGCTGGAGCAACTCTCGGAACACTACGCAGCCACCTTCGGCGAACTGGCCCCTTTTGCACTTACCGCGGCTGACACAGCGCAAACCCACAGCGAGCGACGAAGCTGGATCCGGTGGCCGGCGGAGTTGAACGCACAAAACGCACACGATTTCGTCACCCACTGGCCCAACAGCCCGACGCTCCACTTCGACCTTTCGGACGTACACACCATCGCTTCGGAAGCCGCAGCGGAACTGACGCAGGCGCTCGCCGAAACGCTGCGTGCGGGAAAGCGACTGCGCTGGCGCGGCCTTGACAACGGCATCTTGGTGTTGCTATCCCCGAACACCCTTCTGCATACCCCCGAAGAGATCCAATTGCTGCTGCTCTGGCTCAGTGCCGCGAAGCGGGAAGAGGAAGCCGAAGCGCTCGCGCTCGAATACGCGCTGCGCTTCGACAGCACCCCACCCGATTGGTGTTTCGATCGCGTCGCCAACCAGAGCGCCGACGAACCAGAAACAACGCAACCTGCCCTAGAAACGGACACCGCGACCGACCACCTCGTGGTCTTACCGGCACAAATGACCGACCACCATGTCACCGTCCTGTTGAAGCGGATCGGTGACGCGGCGGTCACCGGAGACCTACCACTCAACTGCCAGGCACGGCGGCTCCAGACGTGGCCGTTTCGCAGCCTCGCGCGCTTTGGCCACCTCATCCGCCGGCAAGTCACGCCCCGTCTTTCGTCCACCGCGCAACCCGTTCTGCGGCTCCTTCACGCGCCGCTGTGGCTCCAATTGGTCGTTGCATTGGCCGGCCTTGCACCATTCGTGCAATTCGCCGACAATAACGCCTCTACTTCTCGTTGAACCCACCAAACCGTTTCACTATGTCCACCACACTCCACGGCACCACGATCGTCGGCGTGCGCCGCAACGGTCAAGTCGCACTGGGCGGCGACGGCCAAGTCACCCTTGGCGCGATCGTCGTCAAAGGAACCGCTCGCAAAGTCCGCACCCTCTACCACGGTAAAGTCCTAGCCGGCTTCGCCGGCGCGACGGCGGACGCCTTCACCCTCTTCGAGCGCTTCGAAGCGCAACTCGAAAAACACCAAGGGCACCTCCTGCGCGCCGCAGTCGCGCTCTCCAAAGATTGGCGCACCGACCGCGTCCTGCGGCGACTCGAAGCGATGCTCGCGGTGGCCGATCGCGAACACCTCCTCATCCTCACCGGTACCGGCGACGTGCTCGAACCCGAAGACGACGTGGTCGCGATCGGCTCGGGCGGCGCCTACGCGCTCGCCGCTGCGAAAGCGCTCCTGCGTCACAGCGAGCTTTCGGCACAAGCGATCGTCGCCGAAGCGCTCAAGGTTGCCGGCGAAATTTGTATCTACACCAATGAGAACCACGTGATCGAGGTGCTGGAATGAGTGACAACCCGCTCACCTGTCGTGCGATCGTCGCCGAACTGGACAAATACATCGTCGGGCAACACGCGGCGAAGCGCGCGGTCGCACTCGCACTGCGCAGTCGCTGGCGGCGCGCCCGGGTTCCGGAGCCCCTACGCCACGAAATCACGCCGAAGAACATCCTGATGATCGGCCCAACTGGTGTCGGAAAAACGGAGATCGCACGCCGCTTGGCTCGGCTTGTGCAAGCGCCGTTCGTCAAAATCGAAGCGACCAAATTCACCGAAGTCGGCTACGTCGGCAAAGACGTCGATACCATCATCCGCGACCTCGTCGAAGTCGCGGTCAAAGAGGAGCGGGAACGCGCCATCGCCGCGGTCCGTGAAAAAGCACAAGCCGCGGCAATCGAGCGGATCCTCGATATCCTCCTTCCGCCCCCCCGCAAAGAACCCGAACCGACCGGGCTCGCCGCCCTCTTTGCCAACGCAGCCGACGAAACCGCCGTACCTCCTCCACGGGAAGAGAGCGCAACGCGCGCCAAATTTCGCGAAAAGCTGCTTCAGGGCGCGCTCGACGACAAGGAGATCGAGGTCGAGGTGCGTGAAGCGGCACTCGCGGCGCACGTGATGGGGCCTCCGGGCATGGAGGAGATCACCGAACAGCTGCAAGGGCTCTTCCAAGCGATCGGCGGCAAGAAAAAACGGCGCAAAATGACGATTGCCCAAGCCAAAGCGGCGCTCACCGAAGAGGAGGCCGCAAAACTCCTCGACGAAGAGGAGATCAAGCGCCGCGCGATCGCGAACGCGGAACAAAATGGCATCGTCTTTCTCGACGAGATCGACAAAGTCGCAGGCTCCGACGGCGGACGCGGCCCCGACGTCTCGCGACAAGGGGTGCAGCGTGACCTCCTGCCGCTCGTCGAAGGCACCAGTGTCACCACCAAATACGGTACGGTGCGCACCGACCACATCCTCTTCATCGCCTCTGGGGCCTTTCACCTCAGCAAACCCAGCGACCTCATCCCCGAACTGCAAGGGCGGTTCCCAATCCGCGTCGAACTCGACCCGCTCACCGTCGACGACTTCGTCCATATCCTGACCCGAACCGAGGCGAACCTCATCACCCAATACCAGGCGCTGCTCGCCACCGAAGGGGTCACGCTCACTTTCACCGACGCTGCGGTCCGCCGCCTGGCCGAAATCGCCTGGCAAGTGAACGAACGCGTCGAAAACATCGGCGCACGCCGCCTCTACACCGTGATGGAAAAACTGCTCGAAGAGATTGCGTTCCTTGCGGGCACCCCGGAATGTCCCAATGCGGTGACGATCGACGCACCGGACGTCGACCAACGCCTGAGCGATCTCGCGCAGAGCGAAGATCTCGCGCGTTACGTCCTGTGACGCCCCGCCCTACGGTTTTGCCACTGCGTTCGTGACAGCAGACGGCGATGGAACTGGCGAACCGGATCGTTGCGATCCTCTTTCCCCTGTTTGCGATCGTCGCTCTGGGGATCTGGGTGGGCGCCCGACAACGCCCGGAGATGGGCGTGGCGAACCGCCTCAACATGGACGTTTTCGTTCCGGCGCTTGTTTTTCATGCGCTTGCGAGCAAACCGATCGTCTGGTCGCAGTTCGGTCCGTTGGCGCTCGCGGCCCTCGTGCTGGTGATCGGCTCGGGCGCCGCCGGCTGGCTCTTGGCAAAAGCGATGCGACGTCCAGCGCAGACCGTCGTGCCGCCGATGATGTTCAACAACTGCGGCAACCTGGGCATTCCACTTGCACTCCTTGCGTTTGGCGAAAGCGCCGTACCCGCTGCCGTCACGCTCTTTTTGGTCAGCAACCTGCTCCACTTCTCCTACGGCGTTTGGCTGCTCGACCACCGCTTCCGTTGGTGGCAGGTGTGGCGGGTTCCGGTGGTGCTCGCCTCGTTCGCCGGCGTTGCGGTGGGTATGAGCGGTGTCACCTTGTGGCCACCGCTACAAACCGCGATCGAGATGGTGGGGCAGATCGCGATCCCATTGATGCTCTTTGCGTTGGGGGTGCGCCTTGCCACCGCGCAGATCACGGCGT
Organism: Hydrogenophilus hirschii; assembly: GCF_054656675.1. Lineage (NCBI taxonomy): Bacteria > Pseudomonadati > Pseudomonadota > Hydrogenophilia > Hydrogenophilales > Hydrogenophilaceae > Hydrogenophilus > Hydrogenophilus hirschii. Next base: position 202,069 of record NZ_BAAHXQ010000002.1, on the reverse strand, counting down.
TCGTCGACGGATTGATCGTCGCGATCGCCCGCCCGCTTGCGGGAATGGCGCTCGCGATCGGCGTTTTGTTCGCAGCAAACGCATTGGGTCACCCCTTCTCGCCACGGGACGCCGCGCAAATCCTCCTGTTTGGCGCGCTCCCGCCAGCGGTCCTCAACTACCTGTTCGCGGAACGCTACCGCCAAGAGCCTGAGATCGTCGCCTCGATGGTACTCGTCGGCAACGCCGCGGCGCTTGTCGTGTTACCCTTGGCGTTAGCGCTGGTCCTTTCCTACTGAGGAACCACATTGCCTTTCTTCGCATTCGCTTCTATACTGGTAATAGCCACATCCATTTCTTTCGGGAGCGAACCATGTCCATTGCTGGTTTCGGAATCATCGGTCCAACGGGCGAGCGACTCAGCACCTCGGCAGCGTCGCCAGCGGAGGTGCAGCGCCTCACGCAACCGCAACCCGGAAATCCAAATCCGACCGTTGGCCAACCGCCACCACCCCCCGTAAACGAACCGACCCAAGCACCGGCCAGCGTTCGGGTCTCCCTCTCGGCGGCTGCACAGCAAGCCACCGCCGGTGCGCCTACCCCACCCCCCAACAGCACAACGCCTCCGACACAACCCGAAGCGACCCAGACGCCGTTTGCGGTGCAGCGCGCCCAGAACCTCTATGCGCTCAACACCAACGCGCCAGTCAGCGTGAATGACACCACCCAAAATGGCGCGCAAACGCTGCGCTGACGCGCGGCTCCACCCCAGCATCCCCTTCTGACAAAGGCGAACCGCACGCTTACCTATGACCCTTTCGCTCCATGCACTCCCCCCCATTGCCAAAGCGCTCCTCGCGCAACTGGGGGGGTGGCTGCTTGCCTACGTCTCAGCGCGTCTGGGTGCGCTGGGCGAAAGTGGACTCTCCCCGGCCTGGATCATCACCATCCAAGCCGCCGGCGCTGCGGGCATCGCCTGGCTGCTTGCGAGCGACCGCTGGTGGATCCCGATCCATCTGGCCTTCATGCCCGCGATCATCGCCGCGCAACGGCTTGAGATCGCCCCCTACTGGTACCTCGTGGCATTCGTGGCGTCTTGGTTGATCTTTCGCAACACCATCCGGACGCGCGTACCGCTCTACCTCTCCAACGCGCAGGCGGTCGAGGCGATCGCGGAGCAGCTCCCCACCGATCGCCCCTTTCGGTTTCTCGACCTGGGGAGCGGCACCGGTGCGCTCCTTCTGCCGCTTGCGCGCCGCTTTCCCAACGGCATCTTCGTCGGCATCGAAAGCGCGCCGTTGCCGCTTTGGTGGGCGCGCTGGCAAGCGCAGGGACAACCCAACCTCGTTTATCGCAGCGGCGATATCTTTGCCGAATCGTGGCAGGGGTACGATTTCGTCTATGCATTCCTTTCGCCTGCACCGATGGGTCGGGTGGCGCGCAAAGCGCGCAAGGAACTGACGCCTGGCGCGGTGCTGATCAGCAACTCTTTTCCCCTGCCCGATCGGGAACCCGGCCGGGTTCAACCGCTCGACGAGGCCGGACGACGCACGCTCTATTGGTACCCGTTCTGATTTGCCCCGCTTTTTCCCCACTTTTTCGCTCAAGAACCGACCTCGGTTGCCGATAGTCTACGCAGAAGCTGTGACGACGAACGGAGAGGAGCCGCGGCAATGGCCATTTTGATCGCGATCATCGGCAACAAAGGCGGGACCGGCAAAACCACCCTGTCCCATCTGCTCTGCCACGGTCTGGGGTTGCTCGGATACAAATCGGCCTGTATCCTCACCGACACCGCGCGCGAACCGTTGAGCCCCGAAGGGCGCCGCTACGTCATCGCCGACGCCCGTTCTGCGGCAACGCTCGAACGGATCGTCACCAAGCTGCGCACGCTCGACGATTGGGTGGGCGTGCTCGACGGCGGCGGCAACCGCCCCGAAATCGACAAACGGCTCTACGGTATCGCAGACCTGGCGCTCCTACCCTTTCGCGAATCGGCCGAGGACATCCGTACGGTGATCCGCGACCTCGAACAGTACCCCCGCGCGTACGCCGTGCCGTCACAGTGGCCGGTGAGCAACCGCTGGCAGCGCCAGGCCGCGGACAAACTGGTCGCGCAGATGATGGGCCCGTACCGACACCGAATTTTGCGGCCTGTTCCTGCACTTTCGGCCACCAAGCTGCTCTTGCTGAAGCAGATCCCTGCGCATCTGCCCACACCACTCAACAACGCAGCGCGACAATTCGCGCGCCAAATGGTCGAACTGCTCGCGCTCACGGAGGAAACGCCCGAAACCGTCGAATCCGACACGCACGAATACCGCATTCCGGAGGAAGAGATGCCGTTGCGCTACCGCCGCTGACCTGACTGGTGTCAACGGCGTGCCTCTTGCCGAAATCGCCTTTTTCGCTGTACGATAGCAGGGCAGAAACGAGGAGAGGGAACCGATGAACCGCCCAATCGTGTCGCGTGCGCTGATCTTTGGCGCGATCGCCCTTGGCGCAACCGCTTGTATGACGCCGTACAGCGAAGTGCCCGTAGCCACCAATTTTCCGACCACCACCCAAGAAAAACTGCAATCGGCACACCACTGGCAGGTGATCGCCGAAGGCATCGCCGCGCAGATCACGCAAGCCCTGCAACAAGAGCAAGGGTGCCGCACCGCGCCGCTCGCGTGCCCGACGCTCGCGTTCGCATCGCCGGATCGCCCATCGCCCTTCGAACGTGCGCTGATCGCCGCAATCACCACCGAATTGGTGCGCCACGGCTGGAAAGTACGAACCGAATTGCCTGCCGATATCACGCTGCGCTTGGACGTCCAGGCGAACCGCTTTCGCAACCGCCCTGCCGACGGCAAATTCACCAGCGCTGCCGCTTTGGGGGCGGGCCTCTGGGTGCTGAGCGACGACAAAAACATCGGCGTATGGGAACACGTCTCGCCGGGTGCCTCTGCGCTCGTCGGTCTTGCCGCAACGGATCTCTGGCGCTGGCAAACGAGTCAGTTCGCGCAAGGGCCGACCCCAGAAGTCGAACTGATGGTCAATGTTTCCGCCGTTCGGGAGGGGGTCTATCTGGCGCGCACCTCTGAGGTTTTCTATATCGCAGAGAGCGACCTGGCGCTCTACACACCGCCGCCTGCGCCGTACCCCGCCCCAATGGTCTTGCCGGTCCGCGGGAGCTGAGCCATGCGCTGGAACCACCGCAATCGAACCGCTGCCTTCCTCTTGGTGAGCGCTGCGCTGGTAAGCGGTTGCCTCACGACGCAGCCTGAGCCGCTGCGCGCCCCTGAGGAAAACCCCAGCGCCGTGCTCGACACCACCTACGGGCTGATCGACGCGATCGCGCAACAGGCGCCCGCTTGGGTCAAGAATGGCCCGGTGCTGGTTGCAACGTTCGTCGACGTCGATCAATTGGAGCATTCTTCGACATTGGGCCGCGCGATCACCGAACAGGCGAGCACCCGTCTGGTGCAACTGGGCTTTCCGGTGGTCGAAGTCAAACTGCGCGCGAGCCTCTTCGTCAAGCAGGATACGGGGGAACTGCTCCTCAGCCGCGAAATCGGGCAGATCGCCCGCGAACAATCGGCGCGGGCGGTCTTGGTCGGCACCTATGCGGTGGGGAAACGCGCGGTCCATATCAACACCAAGCTGGTCGACCCCACCCAGGGGACGATCCTTGCCGCGCAAGACAGCGTGCTCGCACTCGACAGCCACGTCAAGAGCTTGTTGCGATGAGTCGACCATACACCGCAACCGGAAGCCAAGAGAAGAGCCGTCTGGGTGCGATCGTCATTCCCGTCACACCGTTCGAGCAGAATTGCACGCTGCTCTGGGATCGCGAAACCCAGGAAGGGGTCGCGGTCGACCCGGGCGGAGAGATCCCCAAGATCTTGGACGCCGCGGAATCGCATGGGATCGCGCTGCGCGCCATTTGGCTGACGCACGGCCATATCGACCATGCCGCGGGCGCGCCTGCGCTTGCTAAAGCCGTAGGCGGCATCCCGATTCTCGGCCCCCATCCGGCGGACGAGTACTGGCTACAAGGACTTCCGCAGCAAGCAACCTATTTCGGTTTTCCGCCAACGGTGGCGTTCACGCCGGACGAGTGGCTCGACGAAACCCAAGCGGTCATGGCAGGTGAGATCCCCTTTCAGGTGATCCACCTGCCCGGCCATACCCCCGGCCATCTGGTCTTCTTTCAACCGGAATATCGGCTGGCGCTGGTAGGCGACGTGCTCTTTGCCGGTTCGATCGGACGCACTGACTTTCCTGGCGGAGACCACCAGGCGCTCATCCAAGGCATTCAGCACAAGCTCTTCCCGTTGGGTGACGACGTCCTTTTCATACCGGGGCACGGGCCGCAGAGCACTTTTGGCGAGGAGCGCGCCAACAATCCTTTCGTGCGCATGTTCACGATTCCCAAACATTCCTAAACCCAATCACGGCAAGGCCCGATCTCCGCCAAAGTACCCCGCTGGCTGACGCGCCCAAGCGTCGTCGAGTCCCCACTGAATCGGGTCGGCTTCGACGGACTCCAACCGCGCCTGCTCGTTTTCCGGTAGCGCCGGGAAAAAGTCCAAGCCGGTGAGCGCCTCGATTCGGTCGATCGCGACGATGAAGTCGCGCAAGTCGCTGTCCGCAGGGGCATCCTGCGGCACGAGAAACGCGATCGCACGCCGCGAACCGTCCGTCTCTTCGCGCAGCAAGATGCGATAGTAGGCGTTCGGAACCGCCACCCACGCCGATGAAAAGCGCGGAGGATTCTCCCCCCACATCGGCCCGACGATCACCCAAAGCTTGCTGGCACCGGGCGCAAAACGGTTTGCTTCGAGCCGTTCGAGCCGCTCCCAGCTGCCGCGGTTGTGCTCCGGTTTTTGCGGCGCGATGTTGCTCATGCGAAAGGTCGCGTGCTGGGCGTCGCGCCCGTAGCGCGTCCCGATCAAGAAGTTGGGCGCCATGTGGCCGCGATCGAACCCGGAACGGCTATAGCTTTCGTGCGTCACACACCCCAGATGCAACCGGCAGCGCCAGGTGCGTGAGTCGGGCGAAAAACGATCGGGACGCGGCTCCAGACGATAGCGCGGCGGCGGATCGGCACGGTACGCAACCCACTCGGGAACGCCGTGCCATTCGCTGTAGCGGACGACGAAACCGGGATTGACCAGGGTCGTTGCGAACCAGCTCCCACCGTGCGGCCAACCGTAGGGATCGTCTGCGGGCAGCCGCGCATCGGGCACGAACCAGGCGGCGAGCGCCAACAGAACCGCTGCGATCAGCGTCACCATGCGGCGTGGCCATCGAACCGTTCGCGTCGTCGTCTTGCCTCTGCGCATCTGCGTACCCTTGTCTGCGTCAAAACGCGTTATTATCCCGAAACTCTGAGCGATCCGGACAAAAACGCATGGCTCGATGGCGCACTTTTTTCGTTACGCTTGGCCGCGCCCCAACCGCACCGTGGTGGGGGATCGCTGCGGTCGCTTGTGCACTTGCCGTTGCCAGCATCGTGCTCACCCATCTTTTGCGTTTGGCGCCGTGCCATTTGTGCATCCTGCAGCGGTTTCTGTTCCTGGTTCTCGCCGTTTTCGCAAGCGGTGCGGCGCTCAGTTGCGCACGTTCTCGCTTGCTGTTGCGCTTCACTGCTGTCGGCACCATTCTCACCGCGCTCTTTGGCCTAGGCGTTGCGGGGTATCAGTCGCTCTTGCAGTGGCGACCCGAATCATTCACGTGCGGGGGCGCGGAGCTCTCGCCGCTCGAACAGTTCGTGGAATGGCTGGCGTCGCTATCCGAAACGCTCTTTCTGCCCACTGGTTTTTGCAGCGACCCCGGCTTGGTGCTATTCGGGTTGTCGCTCGCGAATTGGGCATTTCTGGCTTATGCCGGGATTGCAGCGGTGGGCGTCTGGGCGTTGCGGCGCCGTCAGGCGCCGTTTGCGCGGTAGCGGGCAAGCGCGCGTTGCGCCTGAAAACGGGTCGAGTCCTCAGGCTGGGTGGGGTCCTGCCCGCGCTGCGTCGCTTCCTGCTGCGCTTTGGCCAATTCGATTCGCGCTTGCGCTGCCATCTGCGCCGCTTGCGCCGCCACTTTGCGATCCTGCGGAGACGGGTCGGCTGGTGCAAGCGCTGCTGCGCGAATCCGCTCCGCTTTCTGGAGCGTCTCTTCCGGCGTCTTGCCTGGCGAAACGTCGATCCGCACGTCACCGGCAACGGCGTATTGCTGACCATCGGGGCCACGCACCGTGGTGAATTGTGCGCCCCGTGTCACCAATCCAGCGCCCGCAGCGACATGCGCCGCTTCATGCGCGCGCACCTTGCGGTCGATTTCACGCAACCGAGCCACCTTTTGCGCCGTTTCGGCGTCTTGCCGCACCGGAGTGCGCGCACCCCAAGCATCTGAAGTACTTTGCTGCACCGAGCCCACCCTGGGTGGCAGGGAAGCGATAGCGGAAACTGCCGAGATCGCCATGACGCACTCCTTCAGGAACATCATATCCAGGGAACCCCCCCATGGCAAGTCGCGCCCGATAACCGGTACAATTCGCTCCGCGATCAACCACTTGAATGAGAAAACGACAATGCCGACTTTCCTGGAACGCCAGTTCGCGCTCGCGGCGCATGGAACGACGCTGCGTACCGAGCTTCTTGCGGGTCTGACCACGTTCTTGACGATGGCGTATATCCTGTTCGTCAACCCGGAAATTCTCTCGACCACCGGGATGCCGAAGAGCGCCGTTTTCGTCGCCACCTGTCTGACCGCCGCGATCGGCTCCTTCATCATGGGATGGTGGGCCAACCTGCCGATCGCGCTCGCCCCAGGGATGGGGCTCAACGCCTATTTTGCGTTCGTGGTGGTGGGAACGCTCGGCTTCACGTGGCAGCAGGCGTTGGGTGCCGTGTTCATTTCGGGGGTTCTCTTCATCCTGGTTTCGCTCTTCCGGGTCCGTGAATGGGTGATCAACGCGATTCCCAAAAGCCTCAAATACGCGATTTCCGCTGGCATCGGCCTCTTCCTCGCGATCATCGGGCTGAAAAACGCTGGCATCGTCGTCGCCCATCCCGCCACCCTCGTCACCTTGGGCGACCTGCATCAAACCCCGGCCTTGTTGGCTTGCCTCGGCTTCGTGCTCATTTTGGCGTTGGAAGCGCGCCGCGTCAAAGGGGCGATCTTGATCGGGATCCTCGCGATCACCTTCCTCTCCGTTGGGCTGGGGTTGACCCCGTTCCAGGGGGTGGTCGCCGCACCGCCGTCGCTCACTCCGACGTTCCTCGCGATGGATATCGCCGGGGCACTGCACGTCGGCTTGGTTTCCGTCGTGATGACGTTCTTCTTGGTCGAACTCTTCGACGCTTCGGGAACGCTCATCGGGGTGGCTCATCGCGCGGGACTTCTCGACGCCGAAGGAAAACTCCCCCGGATGGGGCGGGCGCTGCTTGCCGATTCGTCGGCGATCGTGGTCGGGGCAACGCTCGGCACCTCGTCGACCACCGCATACATCGAATCAGCTGCAGGCACCGCCGTAGGGGGGCGCACGGGGCTCACCGCGGTGGTAGTCGCGGTGCTGTTCCTCTTGGCGCTCTTTTTCTCGCCGCTTGCGGCGATGGTCCCCGCGTACGCAACGGCGCCGGCGCTCCTCTACGTGGCGATCTTGATGTCGCGCGGGCTTGCCGAAGTCGATTGGCACGATCTCACCGAAGCCGCCCCTGCGGCGGTCACCGCGATCACGATGCCCTTCACCTTCTCCATCGCGCACGGGATCGCGTTCGGCTTCATCACCTACGCGGCGCTCAAGATTTTGAGCGGCCGCATCAAAGAACTGCCGATCGCGGTTGCGGTGATCGCAGCGCTCTTCCTCGTCAAATTCGCGCTGTGGTAAGGAGACCCGCCCATGAGTGCGCTGCCGCCCCCATTGCCCGACCCGGCGCCGCTGGTTGCGCGCATCCGGACGATTCCCGATTGGCCCAAACCGGGCGTTTTGTTCCGCGACATCACGCCGTTGCTCCTCGACCCGCAAGCATTTCGCCTGCTCGTCGATACCTTCGTGATCCGCTATATGCACGAAAAGATCGACCGCGTCGCCGGAATCGACGCGCGCGGGTTCATCATCGGGAGTGTCGTCGCCCACCAACTGAACGCCGGGTTCATCCCAATCCGCAAAGCGGGTAAACTCCCGTTCACGACGCTGCGCGAACGTTATACGCTCGAATATGGTGAGGCCGAAGTCGAAATCCACACCGACGCGATCGAGCCGGGCGCGCGCGCCTTGCTGATCGACGACCTGATCGCAACCGGCGGTACGATGGTCGCTGCAGCCAATTTGCTCACCCGTCTGGGCGCGAACGTGGTCGAGACCGCGGCGATCATCGACCTGCCCGCGTTGGGCGGCAGCGCACGACTACGGGAAGCGGGTTTTTCCGTGTTCACCTTGTGCTCGTTCTAAGGAGGCCGAGATGCTCCTGACGTTCGTTATCCTCTACCTCTTGGTTTCGGTTGCGATCGGCCTCTGGGCCGCAACCAAGGTGCATAACGCCCGCGACTACATCGTCGCGGGGCGTAACCTCCCCTTCATCGTCGTGCTGGCGATGGTCTTTGCGACCTGGTTCGGTTCGGAAACGGTGCTGGGTATCAGCGCGACATTTCTCGAGGAAGGGTTGGTGGGACTCGCCTCCGACCCGTTGGGCGCATCGCTCTGTCTCGTGCTCTTCGGTCTGATCTTCGCGCGACCGCTCTACCGCATGAACCTGCTGACGTTGGGCGATTTCTTTCGTCGCCGCTTTAGCCCCACCATCGAGATCGTGCTCTCTTTCTGCATCGTGATCTCCTATCTGGGCTGGGTCAGCGCGCAGTTCGCGGCACTTGGGGTCGTCTTCAACGTACTTTCCGATGGCGCAATTTCACAACATACCGGTGTACTCATCGGCGGCGCGGTCGTGCTCGTCTATACGGTTTTCGGTGGCATGTGGTCTGTTGCGTGGACCACCTTCATCCAGATGATCCTGATCGTCGTCGGGTTGTTGCTCGTTGCCTATTTTGCTGGGGAGAAGGCTGGCGGCGTCGCAGCAGTGCTCGACCACGCCAAAGCGGCGGGCAAGCTCGAATGGTTTCCCTCCCTTGCCGATCCACAGGCGGTCCTCACTTGGTTCGCAGCGCTCGTCACGGTGGCGCTCGGTTCGATTCCGCAGCAGGACGTCTTTCAGCGGGTGAATAGCTCGAAAAACGAGTTCGTCGCGGTTTGGGGGACGACGCTCGGGGGTGTCGCTTATTTCCTCTTTGCCGCGGTGCCGCTCTTCATCGCCTACAGCGCGACGATGATCGCCCCGGAGACCACCGCGAAATTGCTCCAGGAAGATTCACAGTTGATTCTGCCGACGCTCGTGACCGTGGAGATGCCGCTGTGGCTGCAGATCGTCTTCTTCGGCGCGCTCTTGTCCGTAATCATGAGTACCGCGAGCGGCACCCTGCTGGCACCATCGGTGACCTTCACCGAAAACATCGTCAAAAGCGTCTGGCCCGGAATGAGTGACCAGCAACTGCTGCGGATCACCCGCTGGACGGTCGTCGGGTTTGCGGCCCTCGTCACGGCGTACGCGCTTTCCACCAACGACTCGATCCACAAAATGGTGGAGAATGCCTATCGCGTCACGTTGGCAGGCGCGTTCGTGCCCTTGGCGTTCGGGATCTTCTGGCGGCGCGCGACCAACTTCGGGGCGACGATGGCGGTGGTCACGGGGCTGGGCGTCTGGCTCTTCGGCGAATTTTATCTCCCCGAGATGGCGATCGAGCCGCAAGTGATCGGAATGCTTGCCGCAGCGGTGGCGATGGTCGTAGGAAGCATTTTCGGGCCGAAAGCGCCCACGCCAACGGATGAGACACCGCGCCACCGCACCCATCACGCCGCGGCCGCAACCCACCACGTTCCGTACTGACGCGACGGACCGAACCGTGCGCCCTGCGCTCGCAACGATCGACCTCGACGCGCTCGTGGCCAACTACCGCTGGCTGCAGGAGCATGGAAAACCAGGGCGCACCCTAGCGGTAGTAAAAGCCGACGCGTATGGCCATGGTGCAGTGCAATGTGCGTCGGCGCTCGCGCCTTTCGTCGACGGCTTTGCGGTAGCGTTCCTCGAAGAGGCGCTGACGCTGCGGAAAAACGGCATCACTGCGCCGATCCTCGTCTTGGAAGGGTGTCTGGCAGCCGACGAGTACGCCGCGTGTTGCGCGCACCGGCTCTGGACGGTAGTCCACTGCGAACCGCAACTCGCCTGGCTCGAAGCCCACGCCCGACGCGGCGCGCCACACCCCGAGCGTATCTGGGTCAAGGTCGATAGCGGCATGCACCGCTTGGGTTTTGCTCCGGAAGCGCTCTCTGGCGTGATCGCCCGCCTGGAGCGCCTTGCAGTCGAACCCCGACATCTCGTCTGGATGACCCATCTCGCGTGCGCCGACCAACCCAAACACCCCCACACCGCCGCGCAGCTCGAACGGTTCGCCCAAGCATTGGAGGCACTTCCCGAACGCTACGCCCAAGTACCACGCAGCATCGCCAATTCGGCTGCGCTCCTTGCGTGGCCAGCCGCGCATGGCGACTGGGCGCGCCCCGGGATCGCGCTTTACGGCGCGAACCCCTTGGCCACGGAACCGTTGCCCGCCGCATTGACGCCGGTGATGACACTGCGCTCAGAGATCATCGCAACCCGTTGGATCGCCGCGGGGGAAGCGGTTGGGTACGGCGCGGCCTTCGTTGCCGAGCGCGCGACGCGCGTCGGTGTGGTCGCAATCGGATATGGCGATGGGTATCCGCGTACCGCACCGACCGGAACACCCGTTGCCGTGGCGGGTCACCGCACGCGGCTCATTGGGCGAGTCTCGATGGATCTCGTCACCGTGGATCTCACCGATCTCCCCGAATCGGTAGGGGTGGGCGCCGCGGTCGAACTGTGGGGTCGGCAAGTCTTGGTCGATGAGGTCGCACGCGCCGTGGGCACCATCGGCTATGAACTGTTGTGTCACGTGCGCCGTGTGCCGATGCGCTATCTGCCTGCTACTTGCACCGCCTGCTGAGTTGCGCTAACGTACCATTTTCCCAACAACGGAGTTGCGCGATGAACGCACCCTTCGATGCCCGCTTGGCGAAACCGGACGCCGCTGCGGTTCAACCCTTCCCCAACAGCAGAAAAATCTACGTCACCGGATCGCGGTCCGACATCCGCGTCCCGATGCGCGAAATCCACCAGGCGCCCACCCCACTTCCTGGCGGCGGTTTCGAGCCCAACCCGCCTATTTTCGTCTATGACACCTCGGGGCCATACACCGACCCGGATGCCCGAATCGACATCCGCCATGGCCTGCCGCCACTGCGTGCGGGTTGGATCGAAGCGCGTGGCGACACCGAATTGCTACCCCACCCGACCAGCCAATACGGACAGGCGCGCCTTGCCGACCCAGCGACCGAACCTTTACGCTTTCCCGGATTGAAACGCACACCGCGGCGCGCCAAACCGGGGTGTAACGTCACCCAAATGCACTACGCGCGGCGCGGCATCATCACCCCGGAGATGGAGTTCGTCGCGATTCGCGAAAACCTCAACCGGCAGGCCTATCTCGAAGCATTGCGCGCCGCCGGGCCGAGGGGGCAAAAACTGGCCGAGCGTCTCACCCGTCAGCACCAAGGGCAGCGATTTGGGGCGCACATTCCCGAAACGATCACCCCGGAATTCGTTCGCCAAGAGGTCGCTGCCGGTCGCGCAATCATCCCGGCGAACATCAACCACCCCGAATCGGAGCCGATGATCATCGGCCGCAACTTCCTGGTGAAGATCAACGCCAATATCGGCAATTCGGCGCTCGCCTCCGACATTCAAACCGAAGTCGACAAAATGACGTGGGCGATCCGTTGGGGTGCCGATACCGTGATGGACCTCTCCACCGGCAAGCACATTCACGAAACCCGCGAATGGATCATCCGCAACAGCCCGGTTCCGATCGGCACTGTGCCCATCTACCAGGCGCTGGAAAAGGTCGACGGCAAAGCCGAAGAGCTGACGTGGGAAATCTTCCGCGACACTTTGATCGAGCAAGCAGAACAAGGGGTGGACTACTTCACGATCCACGCTGGCGTGCTGCTGCGCTACATTCCGCTCACCGCAGATCGGCTTACGGGAATCGTCTCCCGCGGTGGGTCGATCATGGCGAAATGGTGCCTGGCCCACCACCAAGAGAACTTCCTCTACACCCACTTCGAAGAGATCTGCGAAATCATGAAGGCGTACGACGTCGCGTTCAGCTTGGGCGACGGACTGCGCCCCGGCTCGATCTACGACGCCAACGACGAAGCGCAGCTTGCCGAACTCAAGACGCTGGGAGAATTGACCCAAATCGCTTGGCAACACGACGTCCAGGTGATGATCGAAGGCCCTGGTCACGTACCGATGCAGCTCATCGCCGAGAACGTCGAGAAAGAGTTGGCGTGGTGTCATGAAGCCCCGTTCTACACCCTTGGCCCGCTCGTCACCGACATTTCGCCCGGCTACGACCATCTGGCGAGCGCGATCGGTGCTGCGCAAATCGGCTGGTACGGCACCGCGATGCTCTGCTACGTCACGCCCAAAGAGCATTTGGGACTCCCGAACAAGGACGACGTCAAAGAAGGGATCATCGCGTACAAGATCGCCGCGCATGCCGCCGACCTCGCCAAAGGACACCCCGGCGCGCAGATCCGCGACAATGCGCTCTCCAAGGCGCGCTTCGAGTTTCGCTGGGTCGACCAATTCAACCTCTCGCTCGACCCCGACAAAGCGCGTGAATTCCATGACGAGACACTGCCGAAGGAGTCGGCGAAGGTCGCCCACTTCTGCTCGATGTGCGGCCCCCATTTCTGCAGTATGAAGATCACGCAGGAGGTGCGGCAGTTCGCTGAGCAAGCGGGGCTCGACGAGACCGAAGCGCTCACTGCGGGAATGAAATCCCAGGCCGAAACGTTCAAGAAGCTGGGGGGCGAACTCTACGTTCCTGCGTCCGACGCTTCGTGAGCGAAGCGCAGTTGCGTGACCGTCCGCCCGCCTCTGCCCCGGCGGACGGGGCCGATCCGACGCTCGCGGAACGGGCGCGGCGCTTGCTGCGCACGCGCTTCGGTCTTGCGTCGTTCCGCCCCCAGCAAGAGGAGATCGTGTGCCATATCGCCGCAGGCGGCGATGCGCTCGTCTTGATGCCAACCGGGGGCGGCAAATCGCTCTGCTACCAACTGCCTGCGTTGCTGCGCGCGGGGCTTGCGGTCGTCTTCTCTCCGCTCATTGCGCTGATGGACGATCAGGTACGCGCGCTCACCGCACGAAAGATCCCTGCCGCGGCGCTCCATTCCGGGTTGGACGAAGCAGCACAGGATTCGGTGCTCGACGCGGCGTTCGAAGGGCGGCTCAAACTCCTGTTCGTCGCTCCTGAACGCCTCCCCACGCCGCGTTTTTTGGCACTCCTCGACGCGCTCCACGAACGCAACCGGCTCGCGCTTTTTGCGATCGACGAGGCGCATTGCGTCTGGCAGTGGGGACACGACTTTCGCCCCGAGTATCTGCAGTTGGCGCTTTTGGCTACCCGCTACCCCACGGTGCCGCGCGTCGCGCTCACCGCAACCGCCGACCACGTGGCGCGCGACGAGATCATCGCCCGGCTCAACCTCCACCGGGCCCGCATCTTCCTCACCAGTTTCGACCGCAGCAACCTCTTTTACGCGATGACACCGCGCAGTGGCGACGGGAAACGGCAGCTTCTTGCCGCATTGCGCGCGCGCCCACTGGAAGGCAGCAGCATCGTCTATTGCGGCAGTCGCGCGAAGACCGAACGGATCGCCGCCTGGCTTGCTGCGCATGGGGTCCCGGCGCTTGCCTACCATGCCGGGCTCGACGCTGCGACGCGGCGCGCCCGACAGCACCAGTTCCTACACCGCGACGGCATGGTGATGGTCGCGACGATCGCGTTTGGCATGGGAATCGACAAACCAGACGTGCGTTTTGTCGCCCACCTCGACCTGCCCCGTACGCTGGAAGGGTATTATCAAGAGACTGGCCGCGCTGGGAGAGACGGCGCGCCTGCGTTCGCGCAGCTTTTTTGGCGCGGCGAAGACGCAGCGCGTTGGCGCATTGCGATCGACACGAACACGCAATTACTCCCCGAACAACGAAGCGCTGCGTGGGCGCGGCTCGACGCGCTCGCCCAGCTCGTGCTCGCCTCCGGCTGCCGCCGACAGCCGCTTCTTGCCTATTTCGGGGAGCGAATCGGGCCGTGCGGCCGCTGTGACCATTGCCTGGCACCGCCGAAACGGTGGGACGCCCGCGAAGCGGCCCAAATGGCGCTCTCGGCAGTCTATCGCACTGGCCAACGACACGGCGCGCAGCTTCTCGTCGACGTCTTGCGCGGCAACGCGACGAGCCGCGTGGTCGCCGCCGGGTACGACCGCATCAAAACCTTTGGTGTCGGCGTACGAATTCCGCCCGAACGGTGGCACTGGCTCTTCCAAGCCCTGTTGCTCACAGGGGCGCTCACGCTTACTGACGCCGGTGGCTACGCGCTCACCGAACGGGCACGGCCGCTCCTCAAAGGAGCGGCCCCTTTCTGGTTGCCCCTTCCCCACAACTAACCGCAACAGGCAGGCTAAAATGGCTGCCCGCCCCACCTCCCGCGCCGCGCGAAAGTGGGTGTTGCTGCGCTGGGCCATCACCGGATCGCCTCAAGGAGTAGGCGCCCATTTGCGGGTTGCGGCGGGCGGCTGGTTCGCGGTCCGGCCAAGAGTGGCGCAATCACCCCCCCCTCTGCCTCCGTTCCGCTCTGATAGACCAGCCACACCACCCCTTCGCGACACGGCGGCCACGGCTCAGACCCTTCGTAGAGATAAAAGGTATCGAAAACCGGCAACAGCGAACGCCAATCCCACCGCAACCGGGACGCGTTACGCCCACCCTGCGCCCACTGAGCCAACGCTTCCAACTCTGGTGCGGTGCGTGTGCTCTGTGCAACTGGGATCTCGACGAAGAGGCGCGCCCCATTGCCCACGAACGCTAACACCCAAGACCCCAGCCAAGGCCCACCGCTGCGCCCCGGATGGAGCACAGGATGGTGCCACGAAGCGCGCTGCAACTGCCAAACGACGCCGCGCCAACGCAGGCTCTGAGGCGCCCGGGGCACCAGCACGATCTCCCCTTGCGGGCTTTGTGAAACCGTGTGCCATGCAGGGCGCACGAACCATTCGGGTGGCGGCACGGACGAAGGAATCGCACCACGCAGCGTAATCGGCGATTGCCGCCTGCCCGCGCGGCAGATGCGCCACTCGGGATCCATCCGATCCCACACCGCCGGACCACCCGCCCCTTCATACCGCCAGGCATCGGGCGGTGGCAGCACGCGGCGCGTACGGCTGCGTGCCGAGGAAGCGTTGCCTGTCGCCACGGGGCGATGCTGGGATGTTACGGTAAGCGCCGTCTGTGCTCCGGTGTGCGCGCGCGGTTGGCGCGTGACGCTGGGCGCTGCTGAGGTTCGATGCTCCGCGACCGCGGGTACCCCCCGTTCGGTTTTCTGAGCCGATGGTTGATGCGGCGTCACCGCATGCGCCGTTTCTGTGGTCGGGGGATTCGCACCGTGCTGCGTCGACGCTTCGTGCGTCGTCGCTACCTGCCCCCCCGGTGCGTGACGGTCACTCGCAGCGCTTTGTGCCGCCATCTTGGAGGGTGGGCTCGGTGCCACCGCTTCGTGGGCGCCTGGCGTTGTGACGATTTTCGGTTTTTTCGGCAGCAGATTGGGCACAGGCAATTGCGCGATCTCGGGCGGCAACTGACTCGGGTCGGCCAAATCGACGCCGATGGGGATGGCGCCCTCGCTCGGTTCGTGTGTTTTTTGGGCGCCTTCGGCAAGCTGCATAGCGGGTGCTGCCTGCGCAGCGGTTGGCGCGGCGTGGGCAGGAGCGGCACGCTCGTGTGAAGCCCCCTCATGCGTCGTGGGGTCCCCTGGTTCCATCGCGCTTTTTGCCGAAGCAAGCGCTTGCGCCGCTACCCGTTGCAACGCTTGCGGCGACATCGGTTCGCAAACCGCCCGCCACAACCGCTCATCGACACTCCCTTTGACGACGGGAACCGCCTGTTCCTGAGCGACGGCTTCGTCCCGGATCGGCAACCCTTCGGCGTCGTGATAGACCCGTTTGACCGTGGTAAACGTCCGGTGCTGGCAATCGAAACGGTTGAGCGCCCGAATCATCGCAAACCCCAGACGCTCTGCTTCACTCGGCGCAAGGATCACACGCCCCCACGCCACTTTGATACCGGCCTCCGCAGGCAAAATCGTTTCGGTGTCGACCTGCACTTCGCGCTCGCGGTCTTTGGCCACCGTCACCCACGCTGCCCTCGTGGGTCCACTCCAGCCCAGAAAAGCGACCATCACGGCCAGCGACACCAAACCTTTCCACACGATCGTTTCCCCCATCGTGCGCACACCCCACACCCGGCAACGGGGTGCACATTGTCGGTCCTTTGACGCTATTATCGGCATGTGAAGAAAAAACTTGAGCAGGCGATGAAACTCGCGGCAATCGGCTATCGCAAAGGGGAGCACGCCGACACCTTACTCGCGGACGTCGTGACCGCATTACGGCGTCAGAACGTCTCCGTCTATGGCACCTTGCAACACTGGTTGTGCATTCCGGACGACCCGTGCGCGATGGCGCTGGAGATCCTTCCCACCGGAGAACGCTTTTCGCTTTCGCAAGATTTGGGCCGCCATGCCCAATCGTGCCGCCTCGATCCGGCCACGCTCGCGCTCGCTGCGGCACGCGTGCGCACGATCTTGTCCGAGCATCCCCGTCCCGATCTCGTCCTCTTCAGCAAATTCGGCGAAATGGAGGCGCAAGGCGAAGGGTTCTGCGATGAAATCGTGTACGCGCTCGACCTTGGTTTGCCGGTTCTGACCGCGGTTGCCGAAGTTTGGTTGTCGGCCTGGCAGCAGTTCACTGGGGGCTTCGCCGAAACCCTTCCCTTTGCGTTCGACGCGGTGCTCGATTGGTGCCACCGCGCGGGCGTCTGCGCGCAAGTACGGTAAACTCTCCCTTTCTTCGGCGAACGACAAGGCGCTATGTATCTCCTTTTCGAAGAAGCGGGTGCGTTCAAAACGGGAATCGAACGGACCGCAACGGATGCCTCGGTCCAGGTCGAACTTGCGAGCGGCCGACGCGTCAAAGTCAAAACGGCCAACGTGTTGCTGCGCTTTCGCGAACCCAATCCCGCTCAACTCCTGACGGAGGCCGAAGCGCTTGCCGAAACCCTCGATATCGACTTTCTCTGGGAAGTGAGCCCCGAGGAGACGATCTCGTTCGAGACCCTTGCCGAAGCGTACTTCGGCAAACAAGCCTCGGCGGTCGAACGGGCGGCGATGTTGCTGAAGCTCCACAGCGCCCCGATCTACTTTCACCGCAAAGGGAAAGGTCTTTTTCGCAAAGCGCCACCGGAGATCCTGCAAGCGGCACTGGCTGGACTCGAAAAAAAACGCAAGCGTCAAGCCCAGATCGACGCGTGGCGCATCGAACTGCTCGCGGGGAAGATTCCCCCCGAATGGGCACCGCTCCTTGACCAGCTCTTGTACGCGCCCGACCGCAACCAGATCGAAACCCAAGCGCTCGAAGCGGCGGCAACCGAACGCAACACCACACCCACGCGGCTTTTGATCGACCTTGGTGCCGTTGCCTCGACCCACGATTACCACTTCGGGCGTTTTGCTCGGGAGCTCCTCCCCGAAGAGACCGCGCCGCCCCATTGGGACGAAGCGCTCGCTACCGCCTGGTCGTCGTTGCCGCAAGCCGATGCCCCTGCCTTTTCGATCGACGACCACACGACCACCGAAATCGACGACGCGTTCTCAGTGCTTCGCCGTGCCGACGGCGGTTGGCGCGTGGGGGTCCACATCGCCGCGCCTGCCCTCTCGATCGCCGACGGCACCGAACTCGACCGCTGGGCGCGGAAACGCCTTTCGACCATCTATATGCCGGGGCACAAAATCACGATGCTCCCCCCAAGCGCGATCGCCCCCCATACCCTTGCCGAAAACCAGTGGGTTCCGGCGCTCTCGCTCTATTTCGACCTCGCGCCGTCGCTTGCGCTCGAACGCACCGAAACCCAACTCGAACGCGTCTTCATTGCCGCCAACCTTCGTCTGAACGCTCTGGAGCCCCACTTCAACGAACAGACTCTGAGCGACGGGCTCCCGGAACCTTTTCCCTGGCGTGACGAACTGAAACTCCTGTGGGACGTCGCCACTGTTTTCGAAGCGGGACGGGGCAAACCGTCGGTACAAAACGGCATCGTCGACTTTCTCTTTTACGTCGATTGGGCAATCACCACCGAAGACGGCCCAGGGTTCGTCACGCTGGTGCCTCGCCCCCGCGGCGCGCCGCTCGACAAACTGGTCAGCGAATGGGCGATCGCCACCAACGTCCGTTGGGGCGAATGGCTGCGCGCGCACGACGTCGCGGGGATCTACCGCGGCCAACCACCCGGCGAGAAGGTCCGGATGTCGATCCACACCGAACCGCATGAAGGCCTTGGGGTTCCTTGCTACCTGTGGGCCACGTCGCCGCTGCGTCGCTACGTCGACCTCGCCAACCAGCGTCAATTGCTCGCCACCCTGGGGCACGGCGAACCGCTCCCAGCGGATCGCTTGGCAGAGCTCATCCCCGCGTTCGAAACCCGCTACGCGCAGTATCAAGAGTGGCAGCGGCATATGGAGCGCTACTGGGCGCTGCGTTGGCTGCGTCAAGAGCGCGTCGAAACCACCACCGCGCTCGTCCTGCGCGAAAACTGGGTCCGGCTCGAAAGCGCGCCGCTCGCGGTAAAAGTTCCCTCGCTTCCCCTCCTGGCGTCCGGCACGCGCGTCCGCATCGCGATCGAAACGGTCGATCTCGTCGACCTCGACCTCAAGGTTCGGTACGTTGCCACCGTATGAGCGACGCGCGCCCCCCCACCCTGGTTCGGTTCTTGCTGATCTCGGTCGTCGCGCACGCACTCCTCTTTTCCCTGACTTTCGTCGCGCCACCGCCGCAACCTGCCGTTCGCCACGACGACTCGTTACAGGTCGTTCTGGTCAATGCCCGCACCCAGCACGCACCCGAAACAGCCAAGCGCTTTGCCCAGGTCGACCTCGACGGCGGGGGCGAATCCTCCACCCCGGCAACCCCCACCGCGCCGCTGCCGCCGCTACCCGATGCGCAAGCGGAAACGACGCTTGTCGAACAGCGGGCCGCCCCCGAAGCCGCGAAACCCACCGAAGTCGATCACTCAACGCACTCGGCATCGTCGCCAACCGCTCCGCTTTCCCGCCCCGCACCGCAACCGCAACCGAAACCAACGCCCCCAAAGCCCCCCAAACGCACGGATCACGCTCCGGCACCAACCGAAACGGGCCGCGCGCCGCACCCCACCGAGCCGCTGCGCGGCATCGACCTCCTCAACGCCGCGCAGACGATCGCGCAGTTGCAAGCGCAGATCGATCGGGAAACCAAAGCGATCGCCGAGCGCCCCCGCGTTCGCCACGTCGGCGCTTCGACCCGTTCGCACCTCTATGCGCTCTACCTCGAAGCGTGGCGCCAAAAGGTGGAACAGATCGGAACGCTCAACTACCCGAGCGAAGCTAAGGGCAAAATCTACGGTTCGCTCATTTTGCAAGTAGCGATCGATCGCGAAGGAAGGCTTGTCGATGCGAAGGTGGTCCGTTCTTCCGGCCACAAGGTGCTTGACGACGCGGCGCTCAGAATCGTTCGCCTGGCGGCACCGTTTGCGCGCTTTCCGCCCGAAATGGCCAAAGAGACCGATATCCTCGTGATCACCCGGCGCTGGACCTTCACCCGCAACGCCCGCTTTGCAACACAATAGCCCGACAATTTTGGGAGCACGACCGATGACCGATCGTTACGCCGTCTTTGGCCACCCCATTCACCACAGCAAATCCCCGTTCATCCACAGCGCGTTTGCGCAGCAAACGGGACAGGATCTAACCTACACCGCGATCGACGCGCCTGCCGAAACGTTCACGACGGCAGTTCGAGCGTTTTTCGCCGAAGGCGGCAAAGGGGCGAACGTTACCGTCCCGCACAAAGAGGCCGCGCTGGCGCTTGCCGACGACGCAACGCCGCGGGCGCAAGAAGCGGGCGCGGCCAATACGCTCCTTTTCACCGCAGACGGGGCCATTTACGCCGACAACACCGACGGCGTCGGCCTCATTCGCGACCTCACGAACCGCTGGGGCCTATCACTCGAAGGGAAACGGATTCTACTCCTTGGCGCGGGGGGCGCCGCGAAAGGGATCCTTGCCCCGCTCATCGCGGCGCGGCCGCGCGCAATCACGGTGGCCAACCGCACGGCGGCGCGCGCCGAAGCGCTGACGACCGCGTTTGCGCCGCTCGCGGTTCGATTTGATGTCACGCTCACCACACTGCCGTGGGCGCAACTTGTGCACCGAGAAACAACGCCACCGTTCGACCTCGTGCTCAACGCGACAAGCGCAAGTCTCGCGGGCAGCACTCCACCCCTTTCGCGCGCGCTTTGGGCACCAGACGCCGTTGCGTACGACCTGATGTACGGCGCCACCCCGACACCTTTCCTGATGGCCGCGCAGCAACAGGGGGCCGCGCGGCTGATCGACGGCCTGGGGATGCTCGTCGAACAGGCAGCGGAAAGCTTCTGGTTGTGGCGCGGCGTACGCCCTGAGACCGAACCGGTATTCCAGGCGCTCAGGACGCAGTTGGCCGCATCAACCGCGTGCTAGTTCGGCAAAAACCGCTTCCGCTGCCGCGATCGTCGCCGCGATCTCCGCGTCACCGTGCGCTGCGGAGACAAAACCCGCCTCGAATGCGGACGGCGCAAAATAGTGCCCCCGCGCCAACATCCCGTGAAAAAACCGCTTGAAGCGTTCGCCATCACACGCGGTGACCTCGGCGTAAGAGGTCGGCACCTTCGCGGCGAAGTAGATCCCGAACATCCCACCGACGCTGTCGGCGGCAAACGGCACGCCTGCCGCAGCCGCCGCTTGCGTGAGCCCAGTGACCAGTTTCGCAGCGTTGGCCTCGAGCGCATCATAGAATCCGGGTTGCGTGATCAGATCCAACGCCGCGAGTCCTGCCGCGACCGCAACGGGGGAGCCCGAAAGGGTGCCTGCTTGATAAACGGGGCCGAGCGGCGCCAGATGCTCCATCAACGCCCGTTTGCCACCAAACGCGGCAAGCGGCATCCCGCCGCCGACCACTTTACCCAACGTCGTGAGGTCGGGCGTCACCCCGGTAAGCCCCTGCACCCCGGTGAGCCCCACGCGAAAGCCGGTCATCACCTCGTCGAAAATCAATACCGCGCCTGCGCGATCGCACAACCGGCGCAGCGTCTCCAAAAAACCCGGAATCGGCCGCACCAGATTCATGTTGCCCGCGATCGGTTCGACGATCACCGCGGCGATCTCGTCACCGCGCTCAGCAAAGAGCGCTTCGACGGCTGCGCTGTCGTTGTACGGCAGCACCACGGTCTGCTGCGCGATCGCCTCCGGCACCCCCGCCGAGCTGGGATGGCCGAAGGTGAGCGCTCCAGAACCCGCCTTCACCAACAAACTATCGGCGTGGCCGTGGTAGCACCCTTCGAACTTCACCAACAGCGAGCGTCCCGTCACCCCACGCGCCAGGCGGATCGCGCTCATCGTCGCTTCGGTGCCGGAACTCACCAGCCGCACCATCTCGAGCGACGGCAGCAGCGCACACAGCCGTTCGGCGAATTCCACTTCGCGCACCGTCGGCGCCCCAAACGACAAGCCGTCGCACGCGGCCGCCCGTACCGCTTCCACGATCTTCGGGTGCGCGTGGCCGGCGATCGCCGGCCCCCAAGAACCCACGTAGTCGATGTAGCGCACGCCCGCTTCGTCCCAGACGAACGGCCCTTCCCCCCGACGCAAGAATCGCGGTGTACCGCCCACGGAGCGAAACGCCCGTACCGGCGAATTGACCCCGCCTGGAATCACCTGTTGCGCTCGGGCAAACCACGCTTCATTGACATCCATCTTCAGCTCCTCGTTTCGGTTCGATCTGTTGCGAAGGGCAATCGCATTGCCAGCGGTCGAACGCTTCCCGCCACGCGGCAGCGCGCACCGCAACCGCGCTCAGCGACGGTTGCGCGAATAGGTCTGCGATCACCGCAACCCCGTCTACTCCAGCTGCGAGCAACTCCGGCACCCGCGCAAGCGTCACCCCACCGATCGCCACCCGCAGCACACCCAACGCGCGCGTCGCCGCAAAAAGCGAAAGCGGCGCGGTCTGCGCGCCGGGTTTGGTTTGGGAGGGAAAGACCGCACCAAACGCGACGTAACTCGCCCCTTCGGCAACTGCCGCTTCGGCGCGCAGCCGCGACGCGTAACAACTCGCCCCGATCACTGCTTGCGGCCCCAACCGCTGCCGAGCCTCAGTCAGCGAACCGTCTCCCTGACCCAAATGGACACCGACTCCAAGGCTTTGCGCGAGACGCCAATCGTCGTTGATCACGACCACCGCCACCCCCGCCGCTGCGGCACGGGCACACAGCCATTCGGCCTCTTTCTGGCGCTCCGAAAGCGTAGCGGCCTTGTTACGGTACTGCACCCAATCAGGCCGCGCCTCGAGCGCTGCTGCAACCCGTGCCCGCCACTGCGCACCATCGGGGTCGTCTGGAGTGATCAGGTACCAAAACGGGCGGGCGGTGGCATGGCGCGCGAATGCTGTCATCGATCTTGGCAAAGTGCGGATTATTTCTTATTATACCGCTTCCCCTCCCCCTCTGCCTGGAGGACGCGTTGGCCACCGTGCTCGTCATCGATGACAGCAACACCATCCGCCGCAGCGCCGAGCTCTTTTTGCAATCGGCAGGGCACCACGTCATCTTGGCGACGGATGGTTTCGACGCGCTCACCAAAATCGTCGGCAATCCCCCCGATGTGATCTTCATCGACGTGATGATGCCACGGCTCGACGGCTACCAAACCTGCGCGCTCCTCAAAAAAAACGACCGTTTCCGGCACATTCCCGTGATCATGCTCACCTCGAAAGACGGGGTTTTCGACCGCGCCCGCGGCGCATTGGTCGGTTGTGACGAATACCTCACGAAACCCTTTACCAAAAGCGAACTATTGGAGGCGGTCGCCCGCCACATCACGTAAGGAGTCAACCCGCTATGGCCATCAAACGTGTTCTCATCGTCGACGATTCCCCCACCGAACGGGCAGCGTTTCAAGAAATCCTGAGCGATGCCGGTTACGAAACCATCCTTGCCGCCTCAGGCGAAGAAGGGATCGCGCTCGCCAAAAGCGAAAAACCGGATGCGATCATCATGGATATCGTGATGCCGGGGCTGAACGGCTTTCAGGCGACCCGACAGCTTTCGCGCGACGAAGCCACGCGCGCAATTCCCGTGATCATGTGTACCACCAAAGGCCAGGAGACGGACAAAATCTGGGGCATGCGGCAGGGGGCAATCGCCTACCTCGTCAAACCGATCGACCCGGCGGCGCTTTTGGACGCACTCAAACAACTGGGTTGATTCGATGGCCAAACGGACCGACATCCGCCGTTTTCAGGAAACGCTGGCGCAAAAGCTCGCGGCAGCGCAGCACCAGAGCGAAGGGATCGCCGCGCGCTGGCTCGGCGTGATGGTCGGAGCCCAACCGGTGCTGCTCCCGCTGTCGGCCACCGCGGGCGTTATCCACGAATTCACGCTCACGTCCACCCCCTTTTCCCCGCCCCACTTGCGCGGCCTCACCAACGTCCGTGGGGAGCTCCACGACGTGCTCGATCTCGCACCGCTCTTCACCCAGACCGAGACCCCCCTGAGCGGAACCGCCCGCCTCGTCGTGTTGCAGTCTGCGATCGCACCGCGCACTGCGCTGCTTGCTGCGCGGGTCGTCGGTCTTCGCCGCCCTGAAGCGATGCGACCGCTGGACCATTCAACGCCTAAAGAAGGCGTTGTTGCCATGTGGCAAGAAAGTGAGGACCCCAACGCCCCCGTCTGGCAAGAGATCGATTTGCCCTTCTGGCTTCGTCAAGCCGCCCAGGCCTTCACCACCGAACCCCTGCACGAGTGAATCACCCACGAAAGGAATCGACGGCCATGCTTCAGTCGCTGTTTCAACGCTCCAAACGGCACTCCCCCCCCCGTTCCATCCCCGCTTCGCCGTCCAGCACCAGCGGCTGGGATCTGTTCCGCGGCCCCGCGATTGCGCTCGTCATCACGTTGCTCTTCACGCTCGTCGCTTTGCGTTTCGTCTCTGCGCCAGTCGAGATCGCCGAAAAGCAAGACATGCTTTTGCGGGAATTCGAAAACGCACTGCTACCGTTCCAAAACGCTTTGACGCAATTGACCACGAGTGGTCGCAGCACGACGCCGCTGGAAACGATCGCCAGCGAACAGGAGGCCCGTTTGCAGCAATTGCGCGAAAGCGTCGCGGCATTGCGCGATACCGTCGGGTTCGCCCTTTGGACGGAGTTTGGCGGCAACCGCTCCGAACAAATCGAAAACCATCTCGCAGCGCTCTACCAACAGTGGCAGCAGGCGCAGCAAGAATTGCGCACTTTGTTGGTCGCCAACCAGACAGTTGCCGATTTTCGCGCCCAGCTCACCGCAATCAGCCAAGCAGCCGACAACCTCAGTGAAGAAGCGAAAGCGATCGCGGCACAACTCGAAGACCGCACTGCTGCACGCGAACTGCTCATGACCGCGCTCACGGCGCAAAACGTGGCGCAACAAGCCAACCGGCTGCTTACCGCTGCCCCGGCCGACCGCGAAGCGCTGCTCGCGGCGCTGGAAAGTGAAATCGAAAAGCTCGGCTCACTGGCGAACGACCGGAACCGCAGCGCCGTCCCCTTTGCGCTCAAAGACCGGTTCGATGCGCTCGTTGCCGCCGCCCAATCGTTGCGCGACGACGCAACGACCCTACTCAACGCGGCCGCCACCTATTTCGTGCAGCACGACAGTGCCGCATTGCTCCAGCAGTGGATTCCACAGCTTCAGCAGCAAGCGAACACGATCTACACCCTGGTCGAGCTCGAACTCGAAACCGGCCGCTCGGCAACCAACTTGATTCTCATGCTCACCGGTATCGCGCTCGTCGGGATCTTCGTCCAGGTAGTGAAGCGTTACGTCGATTTCCAAGCCGCGCAAAGTGCGAAAGAACAGGCCGAACGGGCCAAAGCGGAAGCGGAACACCGGCGGACGCAAGAAGCGATTTTGCGCCTCCTCAACGAAATGGCCGACCTCGCCGAAGGGGACCTCACCATTCGCGCGACCGTGACCGAGGACGTGACCGGGGCGATTGCCGACTCGGTGAACTTCGCGATCGAAGAGCTTGGCAACCTCGTGCGCCGCATCAACGAAACCGCTGAAGCAGTGGCGCACGCAACGGCACAGACGCAAGCCCGCTCGACGAACCTCTTGACCGCTGCGCAACAACAGTCGGAAGAGATCGAAGAAGCAGACGCGATCACCCAAGAAGTGGCGCAAGCGCTTTCCCGGGCGGCGGAAAGCGCCAACCAAGCGGCGCAGGCGGCACGCCGCTCGCTCGAAGCGTCGCAAAAAGGGACGCTTGCGGTGAACCAGTCGGTGGAAGGGATGGACCGGATCCGCGAGCAGATCCAAGAGACCGCGAAACGGATCAAACGGTTGGGCGAATCGTCGCAGGAGATCGGCGAAATCGTCGAACTCATCTCCGACATTACCGAACAGACCAACGTGCTCGCGTTGAACGCCGCGATTCAGGCCGCTGCAGCGGGGGAAGCGGGACGGGGCTTTTCGGTGGTTGCCGAGGAGGTGCAACGCCTTGCCGAACGTTCGGCGGAAGCGACGAAACAGATCGCCGCGATCGTGCGCACCATTCAGACCGACACCCACGAAACCATCGCCGCGATGGAAGCGACCACGCAAGAGGTGGTGCAAGGGGCTGCGCTCTCGGAAGAAGCCCGCCGCGCACTCGACGAGATCGCGACAACCTCGCGCGAGACGGCTGCGCAGATCGCGCGGGTGGCGCAAGAGATCCAATCCCAAGCGCAGCGCGGTGAAACCATTTCCCGCCTGATGCGCGACGTCTTGACGCTCACCCAAACCACCCGCTCCGGTACCGAACAAACCGCCGAAGAGATCGCGCGGCTTGCCGACCTAGCCGCGGAATTGCGCGGTTCGGTCGCCGGGTTCCGGGTCTAACCGAGGGAGTTTTGCGACGTGCCTCGCATCGACTTCGACGCGCTTTCCTGGATCGCCGACGAAATTTCCCGTTCGCTGCAAGCGGCGCGCACGCTCGTCGCGGCATGCACCACCCACTTCGACCCAGCCAATTTACGCGAAGCGCAAACCCACCTCTTCGCCGCAAAAAGCGTGCTCGAAGTCGCAGCGATCGAGCCCCTTCCTCGGTTCCTCGCGCTTTTGGAAAAGGCGATCGACACCCTCTTCGATGCTCCGGACCTTTCGTCCGCCGCCCTCGCAACTGTGGAGCGAGCGCTTGTCGCGGTCGAAAACCTCTGGTACGAACTGACGCACCACCACCGTTGGCAGTCGTTACGGCTCCGTGACCCCTATCTGGCACTTGCGCAATACGTCAAGGAAACCCACGCGCATCCAGCCGATCTCTGGCCTTTTCCGTTACCCAAACCGGGAGGCACACCGCAGATCCGCTCGTCCGAAGCAGAAGAGGCCGCCCGAACAAAACTCCGGCACCGCTTCACCCGGAGCCTTGCGCGTTGGCTCAAAACGGGCGACCCCGTCGCGCTCTTGCCCGCCCGAGAAGCGCTGGTCGGTCGCCTCGTACTCGATGCGGGCCGCGACGACGAGCCCCTCTGGATCGCCGCGACGGCATTCGTCGAAGCGCTCATCCGCAAGCAACTCGATAGGGACCCCGAGTCGCAACGACTCCTCCGTTTGCTGCAGCGGGCGCAAAAAGGACCGCTCACCGCGGAATCCCGTCTGACGCTCTTTCGCCAATTGCTCTTGCCGCTTGCGGCAAGCGCGCCGCAAACGCGCCTGCAGCGTCTCATCCACCAATATTGGCACCCGCACGATTGGCTCCAAGACGCCGAGCTTCCGCTACCCGAGCGGCCGTTGATCGAGCTCGACCAGGCATTGATCGCTGCAACACAACACGCCCAAGCGCTCTGGGAGCAAGAAGCCCCGTGGCCAGAGCGGATCGAAGCGCTCTTTGCGGTCGCACGCGCACTCTACGACCGCCCAGACTCTGAGATCCAAGCGCTGGCAGCCGCGTTGGAGACCTTTGCTCAGCAGTTACCCGACGCTGCGACGACCGACCCACAGCGCTCCCTTCTGCTCGCAACCACGCTGCTCGCGCTCGAACGGGACGCCCAAGCGGGAACCCTCACCGCAGCGCAGTGCCGCCCGCTCGTCACCCAATGGCAAGCGGCGCGCTCTGGACAGCAAAGCCGCACGGACGCACCCACTTTGGTCGAATCGGACGGATCGCTCGCGCAAGCGCTCGACGCCGAAGTCATCCAACTGTGTGGTGAGATCGAGCACGCGCTCGACACCTTTTGGCGCACCCCCGACGCGACCCTGCCCCTGAAAGCGATCAAGAAAGCGCTCGACCAGTTGGCCGCGATCTGCGTCGTCTCCGACCACACCGCGCTGCTTTCCGAAATCGACGCGGTTCGCGACTGGTTGCAAACCGTCGCTGCGGGCAAACAGCGCTTCGACCCGCAAAACCCGCTGATCGCCAAGATCGCTACCTGGGCGCAACGGATCAGCCAACCTGCCCTGCCCAGAGACAGCGAACCGAATCCCGACCCCATCCCGTGGGATCGCCTCTTTCCCCAGCACCCGGCGTCTGTCCCCGCGACAGAAGCCACCGCGACCGATGCGACCCAGTCCAAGCAGGTCCCCGTGCCACCGCACGAACCGCGAGCCGAGGCACACGAACCCCTAACCGACGTGCCCCAACCGGCACCGAGTGCCTCCCCTGTGGTCACAGCGCACGACCCTAGCGCCGCAGACACGAAAGCCGACGAAACCGCCGAGCTGCGTGCGATCTTCCTCGCCGAATGCGACGAGATCCTCGCGGCGATGGGCGCCGCCCGCGCTCAGCTCGAACAGCAACCGACGAATCGGGACGCGCTTACCCAATGGCGTCGGCAAGTCCATACCCTCAAAGGCAGTAGCCGCATCGTCGGCTTGACCCAACTCGGGGAAACGGCGTGGGAGGTAGAGCAGACACTCAACCACTGCCTGCGCCACACCGACTTCGTCCCCTCGGCCAACTTTCTCGCGTTCCTGGCGAACGCGGAAAACGCGTTCGCACAAGCCGCCGCAACGATCGCCCAAAGTGGCGAAGACCTCCCCGTCCCAATCGCGGAGCTGGTCGAAGCGGCGCAGCGCTGGCGCGCAACGCCACGATCAGAAAGCGAAGCCGCTAAGTCCCAACCCACCACTTCGTGCGCCGAAAGCGACGCAGAGCGCGGCGAAACCGCCACGCCCGAACCCGTTGCACCGCAGTCGCAGGAACCCCCCACCTCCGCCAAGGAAGAACACGCGCCGCATCCCGATTGGCACACCATCGATTTCGAACCGGAGGCTGCCGCAACTTCGGAACCTGTTCCCAGCCAGCCGGCACCCCCCCAACCCGACCGCTATTTCACCTTTGGCAACCGCAAAGTCTCGCGCGCCATCTTCGAAATCTTCCGCACCGAAGCGCGCGAACATCTGGCCACGCTCGCACGCTTCCTGCACGACCCCGAAACCCCTTCGGACGCTGTCGTGCGTGCTGCCCATACCCTGGCCAGCATTTGCGGTACCGCACAGATCCCTGAAATGCACGACTTGGCCCGGGCGTGGGAATTGCGGCTCTTGGCGATGCAACGCGCGGGCGCAGCGCCGAACGACCAAGACCTCACGGTTTTCCACGCAGTGCACTCGGCGCTACACAACGACCTCGTCACTGTCGAAGACGGGAAAATCCCGCCACGGCGTGACGAATTGATCGCCACGCTCGAAACGCCACCCGCCGCTGCGCCAGAACCGTCCGCTGTAGCCACCTCCGCAGTCCCAGCAGAAGCGCCCGCTGCAGCTTCCTCTGAGGGCACGCCAGAAACGCCAGCCGCAGCCACCCCCTCCGCCGTTTCCCCCGCACCGAATCCGGAACCTGACCTGGCGCCTAAAACCGAACCAAGCGGCGAAACGCAGGATCACCTCGACGCAGCGCTCCTGCCGATCTTTGCCGAAGAGGGGCGGGACCTCTTCGCGCAACTCGAAGCGGCGCTCGAACACCTTCCCGAGCCGGATTCGGCGCAACCCGAAACCTTCGAACCGATCCTGCGGCTTTTGCACACCCTCAAAGGGAGCGCCCGAATGGCGGGCGCACTCGCGCTGGGCGACCGCATCCACCAGATCGAACAACACCTGAAAGAGACGCCCGTTGCCATTGCGCAGCGCACGCTCCCCGAACTCGTTGCCGCTGCCCGCGCCCACTTCCTCCAGCTCCTCACCCAACCGACCGAACCGTCTGCCGAAGCAGCACCCGACGCTCGACCGATCACGCTGCCTACCGACGCGCCCGAAACCGAAACGCCGCTTGGCACCACTGCGGTGCTGCCGATGACGCTTCGGATTCCCGCACCGACGATCGACCGCTGGGTCAATGAACTCAGCGAAATCGCGATCCAACGGGCCCGCGCCGAAAGCGAACTCGTCACCCTGCGGCGGGCTGCGACCGACCTCACCGAAAACGTCCAGCGGCTTCGCCACCACCTGCGCGAACTCGAAATCCAAGCCGAAGCGCAACTCCAAGCGCGGATTCAAGTCGCGGAAACGCAACACACCGAATTCGACCCGCTCGAAATGGACCGCTACACGCGGCTCCAGGAACTCACCCGGATCCTCGCCGAAGGGATCGCCGACGTCGGCACGTTGCAACAAGCGATCGTGCGCACCGTCGATGCCGCTGAGGTGAGCCTCCATCGGCAATCGCGGCAAACCCGCGACCTGCAAGCAGAGATCACCGCATTGCGCGCAGTGCCCGTCGCGACGCTGCACGAGCGTTTCACGCGCATCGTCGCGCAAACCGCAGAAACCCTTGGCAAACGGGTCGAATTCGCGCTCGTCGGTGGCGAAACCCGTGTCGACCGCGCGGCGCTCGAGCGCCTCACGCCAGCACTCGAGCACCTCTTACGCAACGCCGTTGCCCACGGAATCGAACCCCCCGACGAACGACAAGCGCGCAACAAACCCCCCACCGGGCGCATCACCCTCACCGTTCAAGCCACCCAAGGGGAGACGCAGTGGGTGCTCACCGACGACGGTCGCGGCCTCGACGCCGAGCGGATCGCCGCCAAAGCGCGTGAAAAAGGGTGGATCGCACCCGGTGAGATCCCAACGGAAAACGAGCTCTTGCGTTTCATCTTCCGCTCGGGCTTCTCCACCGCCGACACCGTCTCCCCGATCGCCGGGCGTGGGGTCGGGCTCGACGTGGTCCAGGCCGAAATCGCCGCGTTGGGTGGGCGCATCGATGTCGCCAGCGAACGGGGCCGCGGGGTGCGTTTCCAGATCCGCATCCCCACCGAACTTGCGCTGACGCAACTCCTCCTGGTTGTGGGTCATGGGCGCCGCTGGGGCATTCCCACCGAATGGATCGTCCATACGCAACAGCTCAAAGCCGACGTGCTCGAACCCCTTTTGGCGGCCGGAACGATCGAACATCTGGGCGAAACCTATCCCCTCGTCGGACTCCACACCTTGATCGCTGCCCCAGAACCGGCGCGCGCAGGGCGCCATTGGGTGATCTTCACGCGGATCGGCGACGAACGGATCGCAATCTGGGTCGAGGCGATCGCCGGCCGCCAAGAGCTCGCCGCGAAACCAACCGGGCCGTTCCTGCGCCGCGTCGGCGGGATCTTGGGTGCCGTGCTGCTTCCCGACGGAGAGATCACGTTGATCCTCCACCCAACTCAGCTCCTCCGAACGGCGCGTCACGCAACCACGCGGCAGCGCACCGCAGAGAGTGCATCCGCCACGGTGCGCGCTGCCACCGCGGACGACGCCAGTTCTGCGGTGCACGAAGCACACCACGCCGCTCCGCTCGTTCTGGTCGTCGACGACTCACTCACCGTCCGGCGCCTCACGCAGCGGTTGCTCGAACGCCAAGGCTATCGCGTCCTGACTGCCAAAGATGGCCAAGACGCGCTCGAAAAACTCGAAGACGCCGCACCGGCTGCGATTCTATCGGACATCGAAATGCCGCGGATGGACGGATTCGAGCTTCTGCGTCACCTCCGTGCCCACCCGACGACGCGTGATACCCCAGTGATCATGATCACCTCGCGCCTTGCTGAAAAACACCGCACCCACGCGTTCGAGCTGGGCGCCACCGACTATTTGGGCAAACCCTACCAAGAGGAGACGCTGCTGGCGTTGCTTGCTCAGCACGCGCCCCTGAGCGCACGCGCTGCCGGTTGAGATGCGATCCGCGCTTCCTCCGCCAGATGCCACCCAAGCGACCGCCCCGTGGCAAGCGGTCAAGCAGCTGCTCAAACACCTCTGGCGGTATCGCGTGCGCGTCCTCTTGGGCTTTGTCGCGCTCATCGCCGCGAAAGTGGCGCTCGTCGCCAATCCTGTGCTATTCAAAGCGATCGTGGACGCCCTGGCCCCAACCCCACCGCAACCGGCGTTTTGGGTCGCGCCCGCTGCGCTCGTCGTCGCGTACGGCATCGCGCGCACCGGAGTCTCGCTCTTCACCGAATTGCGCGAAATCCTCTTTGCGCGCGTGATCCAACGCATCAGCCGTCAGTTGTCGCTCGCCGTCTTCAACCATCTGCACGCGTTGTCGCTACGCTTTCATCTCGAACGGCAAACCGGTGCGATCACCCGTGACATCGAACGGGGCACACGCGCGATCGGCACACTCATCAACTTCACCATCTACTCGATCGCGCCGACGCTCGTCGAGATCGCGCTGGTCCTCACCCTCCTCTTCAGCCAATACGACGCCCGCTTCGGGACGATCGTCGCGGCAACCCTCGCACTCTATATCCTCTTTACCGTGATCGTCACCAACTGGCGCACCGTCTTGCGACGCCACCTCAACCGGCTCGACGCGCAGACCCATACCCGCGCGGTCGATGCGCTGCTCAATTACGAGACCGTGAAATACTTCAACAACGAAGCGTGGGAGGCGGCGCGTTACGACCGGGATCTCGCGCAATGGCAAGAGGCGGCGATCAAAAACCAATATTCGCTCTCGGCGCTCAACCTCGGCCAGGCGCTGATCATCGCCACTGGCGTCACCCTGTTGCTGCTGCAGGCGATCGCGCGCGTTAAAGCCGGTACGATGACCGTGGGCGACCTCGTCCTCATCAACGGCCTGATGCTGCAACTCTACATGCCGCTCAACTTCCTGGGTGTGGTCTATCGCGAAATCCGGCAAAGCCTCGTCGATCTCGAACGCCTCTTCGCACTCTTTACCGTTCCGCCCGAAGTGCGCGACCCCGACCACCCCGTGCCGTTGCCCGAAGGCCCCCTTACGGTCACCTTCGACGGCGTCTCGTTCGCCTACGACCCCCGCCGACCGATCCTCCACGACGTCACCTTCACGATCCCGGCAGGGAAAACCGTCGCGGTCGTCGGCAGTTCCGGGAGCGGCAAATCGACCCTCGTGCGGCTCCTCTTTCGCTTCTACGACGTGCAGACGGGCGCAGTGCGGGTTGGCGGCGTCGACGTGCGGCACCTCGCGCAAGCCGAGTTGCGGCGCGCGATCGGCATCGTCCCGCAAGATACCGTGCTCTTCAACGACACGCTCGAATACAACATCCGCTACGGAAACCCCGCAGCAAGCGACGACGCGCTCTGGGGGGCGATTCGTGCCGCCCGCCTCGACGCGCTGGTGGCGCGCCTTCCGGACGGACTGCAGACCGTGGTCGGCGAACGGGGGCTCAAGCTCTCCGGCGGTGAAAAGCAGCGCGTCGCGATCGCCCGCGTCCTCCTCAAAAACCCGCGCATCCTGGTGCTCGACGAAGCGACCTCGGCGCTCGACAGCCAAACCGAACGGGAAATCCAAGCAGAACTCGCCACCGCACGCGCCGGCCGCACCACGCTGATGATCGCACACCGCCTCTCCACCGTGCGCGACGCCGACGAAATCCTGGTCTTGGAACACGGCCGCATCGTCGAACGAGGCACCCACGAAACGCTTTTGGCGCACAATGGCCGTTACGCCGAGCTGTGGTGGCGGCAAAGCCGTAGCGAAGGGCGACCCGTCGCGATCGACCCCTCCCCCGCCCATTTCGAGGAAGCGCGGTCATGAGCGCGAAAGCGGCGCGTTCCCATTGGCGCATCTGGTTAGCGCTTTTCTTTGCCTTCTATCGCGGTGAAACGGCGTGGCGCGCTTGGACCGTCACCGTAGGGCTCATCGTCCTTACCGTCGCGCAGGTGCTGCTTGCCGTTGCGCTCAACCATTTCATGCGCCTGCTCTTCGACGCATTCGAAAACCGGGCGCTCACGCAGCTTCCCGAACTGATCTGGCGCTTCGCGGCGCTCTTGATCGCGATCGTTGCCGTCACCAGCGCCCACCTGTGGATCAAACGGGCATGGCAACTTGCTTGGCGTCAGTTCCTTACCGAACGGTTCATCGCCCATTGGCTCGACAAGGGCCATTACCACCGGCTCCGCCACTTGACGGACGCCGCGGACAACCCCGACGCCCGAATCGCCGAAGACGCGCGGATCGCGACCGAAGTAGCGATCGAGCTCTTTCACTCCCTTCTCTACTCGTTGCTGTCGATCACCCTCTTTGCCGACATCCTGTGGCAAATCACCCTCGACCTCGACTACGGCCCACCTGGGATGATGATTCTCCTTGCGCTGCTCTACGCTGGAACGGGGAGTGGTATCGGTTGGCTCCTCGGCCTTCCTCTCACCCATGCCACCGATCGGCTGCAGAGCCGCGAAGCCGACTTCCGTTTCGCGCTCGCGCACGTCCGAGAAAAATCGGAAGCGATCGCGATCGCGCGTGGCGAGCACCACGAACGGCAATTGGCCGCTCGCCTTTTTGCATGGCTTGCGCAAGCGTGGCGGGCACAGACCCGCGGTTACCTGGGAATCGTCACCTTTTCGACCGCATACGGGACGCTCCTTCCGGTTTTCCCCCTTTTGGTGCTCGCTACCCCCTATATCTTGGGAACGATTTCGCTCGGTCTTTTGATGCAGGCAGCACAGGCATTCGAACGACTCACCAGCGCCCTTTCCTGGCCGATCGACAACCAAGGGGAGATCGCGCGTTGCCGCGCTTCGATCGAGCGGCTCACCCATCTCTGGGAGAACCTCCAACAGCTCGACAAACAGGATCGAATCTGCCCTCTCGACGCACCGTGCGTGCGTGCAGCCGCCGTCTCGGCTCTGACGGTCGAACACCTCACGCTCACCACTCTGGGTGGTCAGACCCTCCTTGCCGATTTTTCCGCGACCGCACCTCCCCATCGCCTTACCGTCTGGAAGGTACCGGAAGAGGGGAAACTCCCGTTGATGAAATCGCTTGCCGGTCTCTGGTCATGGGGAAGCGGTCGGATTCTCTATCCGGAAGGAGAGACGGTCGCGATCTTGCCGATCCGCCCTTACCTGCCGGAGGGCACGCTCCTTGCGGCACTCACCTATCCGAACGAACCGACGCCGAGCACGCGCGCCGCACTCGAAGCGGCGCTCAGGGACTTACATCTCGAGCCTTTTGTTCCTCGGCTGGAACAACGCGAAGATTGGAACCGGACATTGCCCCCCGTCAAACAGCGACAGCTTGCCCTCGTTCGCTTGGTACGCACCCCTGCGGCATGGTGGGTGGTCGAGTGCGACCACTGGCCCGACCCGCTGGTCCTCGAAGCGCTCGCGTACACTCGCCGCACCCTCGAGAAAACGCCTGGCGTCGTGATCGTCACGGCGCACGTATCGGCATCTGAGGCACGCAACGCAACGGAGACGCTACCGGATGCCCCCACTGACCCAGGCGACGTTCGCTCCTAGTCGAGCGATGGGTAGGCGTTCGCAGCGAACGACGGGGGCAGCCACCCACGTTCCACCGCGGCACGAAACGACCACGCCGGTGTTGTCTCGGTCTTGTAGTTCCAGAAACACCAACCATCGTAGCGTTCGAACGCCAGGAGCTGGGTCGCGGCAAACGCGCGTATCGCCACCTCCTGCTGGAACGGGTCGAGGTGTTCGAGCGGATGGTTGAACGGCCCTTCGGCCCAAAGCGAGACCACCTCGAGGTCGAGCCCCAAGCTCCACTCGCCGCAGATCGTCGGCAGCTGCAAGGTTGCCCGGATTGCATCGGCCTCTTGGCGCAGATCGACCGCCGTCTTGCGCAGATGTTCGAAAATATCGGCGTCGAGGTCTTCGCGGGTAAAGCACTGATAGCGGTGGACGTCGAACCAGACGTTCTGATATTCGGGCGCGGGAAGTGCCCCCAGGTATTCACGCCAATCGCGAAAACCGTCGTGGAACATCACCGCGGCCCGTTCCGGCGGTAGGTGGCGGCGCACCGCGTCATAGGCGCGGCGGTAATAGTCAAGCAAAATCGCCGTCGGAACATCCCAGCGCGGTTCGTTCAAAAGCTCGATCCCCCAGAGCGCGCGGCTTGCCCGGTAGCGCTCAGCGATCCGACCCAACAGCTCGACCGAAAAATCGATGTATTCCGTTTGGGTGTGCCATTCACAGACATCGAGCATCCCGCCGTTGTCAAAGCCGTTTTGGCACCCCGGCGCGGCGTGCAGATCCAACAGTACCTTGAGCCCATAGGTTTCGGCCCACACGAGCGCCTGGTCGATCACCTCGATTCCGCCCGGAACGAACGGAAAGGGATTCTCCCCATATTTCGGGTGATAAGGGTACGGTGGCCCCATCACCCAGTGGCCGAAGGGAATGCGCACGAGATCGATCCCCCGTTCGGCCAGCCAAGCAAAATCGTCACGGGTAATCCAGCTTGCCCAGTGCGCCCGCAGCCGCTCCGAGGCAGCCGGACCCAGCTCCACACACCAGGTGGTTTCGTCGGTTGCCGCAAGCCCCACAAAGAGGCTTGGCACCATCCACTTTTCGAGCACCAACCACGAACCGAGATTCACCCCCCGCAGCGTCGCCATCACGCCCTCCTTTCTTCACTCTTCTACGCGACGCACCATCCGTTGCGCCCCTTTTCGCAGTGTGCCGCCAAAAGCCGCACCTTCCCACCGAACCATTTGCGTTATCATTGTAGCGTCGGAATTGCCCAGAAGAACCCAAAAACGGTGACGGTGACCGCAACCTCGTCCCATCCAACCCGCTCCGCACCGCCCGCTGCTCAGATCCCACGCTGGTGGCACGACGCCGTGATCTACACCGTCTGGGTGCGGAGCTTCGCCGATGGGAATGGCGACGGGATTGGCGACCTTCAGGGGCTCATCACCCGTCTCGATGCGCTCGCGTGGCTAGGAGTCGATACCCTCTGGCTCACCCCGATCCACCCTTCCCCCAACGCCGATTTTGGCTACGACGTCACCGATTACTGCGCGATCCACCCCGATTTCGGCACGCTCGCCGACTTCGATACGCTGGTCGCTGAACTGCACCGCCGCGGCATGCGGCTGGTGCTCGATCTGGTGATCAACCACACGAGCTGCGACCACCCCTGGTTTCGCGCAGCCGAACGGGGCGAAGCCCCCTACCGGGAGTGGTACTACTGGCGCGACGCGCCCAACGACTGGGAAGCGATTTTTGGCGGCTCCGCGTGGTCGTGGAGCGAAACCGCGCAGCAGTACTACCTCCACCTCTTCCTGCCACAACAACCGGACCTCAATTGGGAAAATTCCGAAGTACGCGCAGCGCTTGCCGAAATCGCCCGCTTCTGGCTCGACCGCGGCGTCGACGGCTTTCGTTTCGATGCGCTCACCGTCCTCAAAAAAGCGCCGGGGCTACCGTCGGTCGCTCCAACAGGGGGGGAGCCGCGCTGCTTGGCCGCCCCAGAGGCCGAGGCATCTGCCGGTGCCGCCGCACCCCCCTCCGAAAATAGGCACCCTCTGCCTCAGCCCGCCTGGAGCCATTTCCTCGCCCAACCCGGTCTCGAAGCGCTTTTTGCCGATTTCGTGCGCCGCGCCGGACTCACCCGTGACCACTTGACACTCGGGGAAGCCAACGGTCTGCCCGTCGAGCGCGCCGCGCCGTGGATCGCCGAACCCAACGGGCTGTTGTCGTTTCTGTTGCACTTCGAACTCTGGCACATCGACCGCCCCACGGCGCAAGGGGGCACGACGCTCGATACCGTCGCCTTTTCCGAAAGCTGCGTGCGCTGGTGGCAAACCGCACGGGCGCTGGGAACACGCCCCGCCCTCTACCTCGAAAACCATGACCTGCCGCGCGTCGTTTCGCGCTGGGCGGACGATCGTGATCCCGACGCCACGCGACGCGCCGCGAAAGCCTTCGCGGCGGCGCAACTGCTCCAACCGGCGGTGCCGATCCTCTACCAGGGACAAGAGTTGGGTCTGCCGAACGCACGGCTCACCCACTGGGCGCAAATCCACGACCGTGCCGCAGAGCCGACGATCGCCGCGTTGCGCGCCAAAGGGGAGACAGACAGTACGATTCTCGCCGCGCTGAGCCGCACCGGCCGCGACGCGGTGCGCACACCGTACCCGTGGGACGCCACCCAACCTTTCGGCGGTTTCTCCCCAGCCCCACCATGGACGCCGCTTCCCCCGGAGCACCTGCCGCTTGCCTGGCAACAGCAGTACGAAGACCCCCATTCCACGCTTCACTGGTACCGACACCTGATTCATCGGCGGCGACAACGAAACCAAGGAGTAACGCCGTGAGTTCCGCACCCGATCGCCTCACCCACGCGCCACCCGACGCCACGCCCCATCTGGTCTGGATCGCCACCGGCGGCACCATCGCCGGAGCGGGCGTAGGCCACACCTATACCGCTGGCGCGATCGCTGCCGAAACGCTCGCCGCCCGGTGGCGGGTTACCTCGTCCCTTCCCGTGCGCGTACGCACCCCTTACCAAATCGATTCGAAAGAGGCTACCCCCGAAACGTGGCAACAGTTGCACAAGGCCGTCACTGCGGCACTCGCCACCCCTGGCTGTTGCGGCATCCTCATCACCCATGGCACCGACACACTCGAAGAGAGCGCGGCGCTGTTGGCGCTCACCCTCGCCCCGTCGATCCCGGTCGTTCTCACCGGTGCGATGCGTCCCGCCGACGATCCGGAGTCCGATGGTGAAGCCAATTTCCGCGCTGCGCTCGCAATCGCTGCCGATCGGGCAACCCCACCCGGCGTCTGGGTTGCGTTCGCGGGCAAAATTTTCCCTGCGCTCGGCGTGCGCAAAACGCACACCTGCGCGCGCGATGCCTTCGCTGCAGTCGAACCGCTTGAAACCGCCACCACCGAACCCGCGCACACGCCAGCCCCCGCATCGGCCCGCAGCGCCCACCGCATCCCTCCAGATTCCTTGCCGCTACCGCTTCCCGCCGATTGGCCCGCTGTGCCGCTGCTCTCCTGCACCGCATGGGACGACGCCGTGCTTCTCAACGCGGCCGTGCCGGCGGCGGCTGCGTTCGTCCTGCTCTGCCCGGGTCATGGAAGCGTCCCCACGCGTTGGTACGAATCGATCCGCGCCGCGACCGCCTCCGGTACGCCCATCATCCGCGCGAGCCGCTGCAGTTTCGGCCCCGTGCTTCCCCGCCCGATCGACGCCGAACTGGGCACCTGGCCTGCTGGGATCCTCAGCGCCGCACAGGCGCGCGTCGCCGCCGCGTTGGTCACGAACGCAACCCCGCTACCTGAAGCACGCGACGCGCTTTGGCGTGCGATTGCCGCCGGAACCGTTCCGTACGCGTCCTGCCCTGCGCCTCATCACGCGGCGAACCCACCATGAGCGAAAACGAAGCGCAAAAAACGCCGCAAGCGACGTTTCTCGTCGCCGACATCGGCGGCACCCACAACCGGTGGCAACGGCTTCGTCTCGACGGCGCACACCTGCACGTAGACACGACCTGGATCGGACGCAACGACGATGCCGCGACCTTTCACGAAGCGTGGCAGCGGGCGCTGACAGCACTCCCCGTCACCGAACCCCTTTCCCAGGTCGTGATCGCAGCCGCGGGGCCCGTACACGACGCAACGATCACACTCACGAACCGTCCCACCTGGCGCATCGACGCGGCAACGCTCAGCCGCGTGCTCGGCGCACCCGTTACCCTGCTCAACGACTTCGCCGCGCAAGCCTACGGGCTGCTCACGGTCACCGATGCCGAATGCGAACGGCTCGGCAACCCGTCTGAGCTTGCAGCAACGGCACCGATCGCACCGGAAACCAGCGCTGCGTCCGCGCCACGCTCGCCTCAAGCGACGGTTCCCCAACCCGGTGAACGGCCGCTCGCAGTGATCGGCCCGGGAACCGGGCTCGGGATCGCGTTCTTGTGGCAACCGGCGCGTACACCGGCACCCCTCGTCCTTTCGACAGAAGCGGGCAATCTGCGCCTACCGCTTCTGCCCGAACTGGCGACTCACTGGCCAGCGATCGCGGCAGACGCGCCGGCGCAACAACCCTATTGGGAATGGCTCCTTTCCGGCCCGGGACTCATGCGACTCCATCAGTTCCTCAACGGCGCGACGCTCGCGCCCGAAGCGATCGTCGCCGCCGCGCACGCGGACCCGGAAAGTGCCGCCGCCCACACCGTTACCCTCTTTTCCCGCTTACTGGCCCATTTCGCCGCCGAAGCCACGCTGATGGCGTGGGCGACTCAGGGCGTCGTGCTGGTCGGTAGCCTCGCGAACGCGATCGCGCCGTGGCTGCGGCGGCGAGAATGGCATGACGCGTTCCTGAGCGGTCCACGCTACCGCGACGCGCTCGCCGCAACCCCGCTTTGGCTCGTGCATGCGAGCGACTTGGGGCTACGCGGTGCGGCATATGTTGCGTTTCGCCAGGCACGCGCGGCGCGCTGACCACCAACCGAGCGCTACGCCTCGATCAACGCGCGAATGTGCGCCCCGGCCGAACGGGCGAGCGAACTCATCACGTACCCCCCTTCGAGCATCGAGACGATCGGCGCGGCCCCTCCGGTGATCTCGCGCAGCAAGCGCACCAACTCATGGGTGGCCCACGCGTAATCGCCTTCGCGCAGTGCCAATGAACCCATGTCGTCTTCCAGATGGGAGTCGAACCCAGCAGAGATCAAAAGCAGCTGTGGCTGATGCGCGCGAATCGCCGGCAACCAAAGGTCGGTCACCACTTGACGGAATTCGTCACTGCCCGAACGCGCAGGCAGCGGCACATTGACCATGTGCGGTGGCGGGTTCTCGGTTCCCGAATAGGGATAAAACGGATGCTGGAAGATGCTCACCATCTGCACGCGCGGGTCGTCGCGAAAGATTTCCTCGGTCCCGTTGCCGTGATGGACGTCCCAATCGACGATCGTCACCCGCTCAAGGCCGTGGTGCGCGAGCGCGTGTGCCGCAGCAACCGCAATGTTGTTGAAGAAACAGAACCCCATCGCGCGGGCACGCCCCGCGTGGTGTCCCGGCGGACGCACCAAACAAAAGGCGTTTCCCACCTCGCCGCCGAGCACGAGGTCCACGGCGAGCACCCCTGCACCGGCGGCGCGTTGCGCGGCAACCAGCGTATCGGGGTTCATCGCGGTATCGGGGTCAAGGTGCACCAGCCCGGTGAGCGGCGCGCTCGCCCACAGTTCGTCGAGATACGCGGGGTCATGGACCCGCTCGAGCGCTTCCCGCGTCACCAGCGGCGCCTCATAGGGCACCAGATAGGGGTCTAGACCCTGCGCGATCAGATGGTCGTGAATCGCACTCAAACGCCGCGGGCATTCCGGGTGGTGGCTCCCCATCTCGTGCCGCGCGCAATCCGGATGGGTAATCAGCGCCGTCATCGTCATCCTTCCCTCCCTTTTGCTCTCTTTTTCGTTATCGGACTGGCAAGCTCTGTCAAGAGGTCAACATCTCGTCCGGTCGCACCCCCGATTGCCGCGCGATCCGGCGCAAACGGCGAATCGCCTCCATCTGGATCTGCCGCACCCGCTCCCGCGTCAAGCCGACCTCTTCCGCGAGCTCCTCCAGCGTAGCCGGATCGCGTCCGTCCAAGCCAAAACGGCGGGTCACGATGTAGGCGTAACGGGTGGGCAGCGTATCGAGCCAGCGCCGGATCACCTCGGTCACCTCGCGTTGCGCGATCACCGTTTCGGGCTGAGCGTCGGGTTCGTCGGGCAGATTGTCGACCCATTGCCGTTTGTCGTCGTCGCCCAACGACTCGTCGAGCGAACGCGGCGTCATCCCAACTGCTTGCAGCGAATGGAGATCGGCAAGCGCGATCCCGAGCGCTTCGGCCAATTCGCCATCGCCCGATTCCTCCCCTTGCCTCGCGCGCTCTGCCGCGCGCATCTGGCCAAGACGGCGGTGGATGTGGGTGGGCAACCGAACGGTTCGACTTTGACTGATCACCGCCCGTTCGATCGCCTGCCGAATCCACCAGGTTGCGTAGGTCGAGAAGCGAAAACCGCGTTCCGGGTCATATTTTTCCAGCGCATGCATCAACCCCAGGTTGCCCTCTTCGATGAGATCGAGGAAGGGCACCCCGCGATGTTGATAGTGTTTGGCGATGCTCACCACGAGCCGCAAATTGCTTTCGATCATCTGCTGCCGCGCCGCTTTGTCCCCAGCTTTCGCGCGGCGGGCAAGCGCCAACTCTTCCTGTGGCGCCAAGAGGCTGATCGAGCCGATCGCCTCCAAGTAGCGGTGCGCCAGATCGGAGAAGAGTTCGTCGTCGAACCGCTCCTCGGTGTCATCCACGCACGCGTCGGCCACCGACGTCTCGGAATCGAAATCCGGCGCGTCGTCGAACGCCGCCGAGGTATCGCCGTCCAAAGGCGTTTCGCTGGGTTCGTTCCCTTGCGCCCTGTCGACGTCGGACGCGTGGGTCTTCTGTGGTTCGGTTTTCGTCGTTTTCGTGCGCCCCATCACACCTCCCTCCGATCGTCGCGGAGCGACCATTCGGTCACGATTTGGGTAACACGGTCTCCGGGTCGATCGCTTTACCCGCGCGGCGGATCTGGAAGTGGAGTTTCGGCCGATCGGCATTACCGCTTTTCCCCATCCGCGCGATGATCTGGCCCCGTTTGACCGTATCGCCTTCTTTCACGACTACCTTGTCGTTGTGGGCATAGACCGAGACGTAGTCGTTTGCATGTTGCAGGATCACGATCAGCCCGAACCCCTCGATCCCTTCGCCGACGTACGAGACCGTCCCGTCCATCGCCGCATAGACCGGATCGCCCACGTTGCCGCCGATATCGACCCCTTTACGAATTTTGCCGTCGAACGGCGCAAGCACCGGACCACGCGCTGGCCACGTCCAACCGCTGGCGCTCGCCGGTGGTATCGGCGCGGGTTGCCCCGTGGTAGTTGCGGTGCCGCTCTCTGGCGTACCGACCGGAGCCGTAGCCGTGAGCGGCGGCGCACTCAAACGCCCGCCAGTGGCAACACCGGTCGAAGAAGAGGTGGATCCGCCCGGCATCCCCGCACCACCCTGCGCATCCGGCCCAGTCGCTGTCGTGCTCGGCGTGCCCACAGGGAAAACCTGAACGCCCGTTGCCCCCCCACTTGGCGTCGCCCCCGGACGCAACCGCAGCTGCTGTCCAACGAAGATGCGATCCGGGTCGCTCAAGCCGTTCAACTGCACCAACGTTTCAGGCGCGACACCATAGCGGCGGGCAATCGCAAAGAGCGTCTCACCGGGTGCGACTTGATGGAATTCGGGGAGCGACGCCGCCCCCACGCTTCCCCCGCCAACCGTCGGTGCGGTTGACGCCCCGCTACTGCGGTCGACCACCGGGGATTTCACCGGTGTTGCACACCCAGCGAGCACGACCATCGCCACCGTCGCCCACAATCCGACTCGCATCGCAATCCGTTCCCTCATGTCCGTTCTCCTATTCCACGCCGGCAACGAGCGGCACGAACCGCACCGGCTCTACGGTTTCTGCCACCCACTGCCCATTTTTCTGCTGCCAGACCGTCAACCACTGCGCCGTCTCGTCCCCCATCGGCGCAACGATCCGGCCGTGGGGCTCCAGCTGTTCGAACCACGCCGCAGGAGGCTTCGCGCACGCTGCCGCAACGAGGATCGCGTCGAACGGC
This sequence comes from Hydrogenophilus hirschii, assembly GCF_054656675.1. Taxonomy (NCBI): domain Bacteria; kingdom Pseudomonadati; phylum Pseudomonadota; class Hydrogenophilia; order Hydrogenophilales; family Hydrogenophilaceae; genus Hydrogenophilus; species Hydrogenophilus hirschii. Next base: position 158,924 of record NZ_BAAHXQ010000002.1, on the reverse strand, counting down.
GCCGCTTCCGGTAACCCCACGGCGCCATCTCCCCACTTCAGGCGCACGTGGGCGAACCGAAACGGCCGCAGGTTGGCTTTCGCTTGTTCGAACAGCGCCTGGATCCGCTCCACGCCGAACACCTCGGGGACCAAATGGGCCAACAGGGCCGTTTGATACCCACACCCCACCCCGATCTCGAGCACCTTGTTCGGCTGCGGCGGGACGAGGAGCAGTTCCAACATCCGTGCGACGATATAGGGTTGTGAGATGGTTTGTCGATGTCCGATCGGCAACGCGACATTCGCATACGCTTGGTATTGAAGCGCGACATCGACGAACCGGTGGCGCGGCACTTGACGCATCGCGTCGAGCACGCGCGCGTTACGAATCCCTTCGGCTGCCAATTGCTGCACCAGCGCGTCGCGTTGGCGGCGAAACGGCGCATCGCCACGCTCCGTTTCGTTCGCTTCCTGCCAACGCAACTGATGGGCCATGGGCTGCTTCCTTACGCCAGCCACGCGCGCAGCGCGTCGATGCCCTCGTAATCGGTGAGGTCGATCTGCAGCGGCGTCACCGAAACGTAGCCCTGTTCCACCGCATGGAAATCGGTACCCGGTCCGGCGTCGGCCGCTCCGCCTGCTGGGCCAATCCAATAGACGGTTTCGCCTCGCGGATTGGTTCCTTTGATGAGCGGCTCCGCCTTGTGGCGCCGCCCCAGCCGCGTCACTTCGATCCCTTTGATCGCCTCGAGCGGCAAGTCGGGAACATTGACGTTCAAAAGCACCCGACCCAACGGGTTCGTTTGTGCCCGCGCCACCAACTGGGCGGCAATCGCCGCAGCCGCCACGAACGACTGCGGATTCTTACTCACCAGTGAGATCGCCAACGAAGGCACCCCGAGCAGATACCCTTCCATCGCAGCGGCGACGGTCCCCGAATAGATGGTATCGTCGCCCATGTTCGCCCCGAGGTTGATCCCGGAAACGACCATATCCGGAACGACGTCGAGCATGCCGGTGACCGCCAAATGGACGCAGTCGCTCGGTGTGCCGTTGACGAACCAGAACCCGTTGGGTGCGCGCCGCAGCATGAGCGGACGGTCGAGGGTGAGGGAGTTACTTGCGCCACTGCGGTCGCGCTCCGGAGCGACCACCGTCACCTCGCCGTACGCACGCAGTGCTTGTGCCAATGCTTCGATACCCGGGGAAAAATAGCCGTCGTCGTTACTGATCAGGATCCGCATCGCGCTCTCGAATCAGGGAAAAGGCCCTTCTTTCGGGAATCTTACCATAGGCGCTCAGCGCGCAATGAGCCGCTCGAGCATCCATTGGGCCGCAGCAAACCCCATCGCCCCGGTCACGGTGACCACCGAACCGTATCCGGCACACGCCAGTCCCGCAGCCGCGTCACAGGCAGCGCCGCGCACCATCGGTTCGTCGCTGAAAACGACCTTCACGCCCATTTTGCGCGGCGCGCGGGGAAAACCGTAGAGGCGCCGCAGGCGGCTGCGCACCTTCGCAAGCAACGGATCTTGGATCGCCGACGCGAGATCGGCACAGCGAATCCGCGTCGGGTCGCGTTTGCCGCCGGCAGCGCCCGCTAGGATCAACGGGGTGCCGCTTTCCCGCGCCCAACAGGCAAGGGCAACCTTCGCCTTGCCGTCGTCGGTCGCATCGATCACGCCATCGGGCGCCTCGGCAAGGAGCGTTGCGACGTTTTCCGGGGTCACGAACGCATCGACCGGACGCACGTCAAGCTCAGGCGCAATCTGAGCAAAACGTTCGGCAAGCGCCGTCACTTTGGCCATCCCGCAGGTGGTGCGCAGCGCCTGTACCTGTCGGTTGAGGTTACTTTCGACGACCACGTCCATGTCGATGAGCGTGAGGCGTCCCACGCCGCTACGCGCCAACGCCTCGGCAGCCCACGAACCGACACCGCCCAGACCGACCACCACAACGTGCGCCGCGGTGAGTCGCGCCAAGCCGTCGGTGCCAAAGAGATTTGCGAGCGCCGTCAGACGGCGCGGGAGGTCCGATCGCGCCAAATGCCCAACCCCTGCGCGTTCAATTCGAGATCCCACGCGAGGAACTCGAGTAACATCTCGCCGGTAAGCGGCCACCCTTGGCGTTCCCCCTCTTCGAGCATCAACGCCCGCAGCCCCTCCAAGATCTCGAGGTGACGCGTCGTCCCCTCGCCGCGCGCCGAACGCGCGATCCCGACGTACGCATCGACCAGGCGGTTGTGTTCCGCAACCAGACGCGCCACTTCGGTCACCCCGCCAAAATGGGTGAGGTACGCCTTTTCCGGCGCGAGCGCAGCGATGCGGTTCGTCGTCGCCACGAGCGCATCCGGGTCGAACTCGCTTGGCGTCGTGGTCGGGATCACCGTCGGACGCCCCTCGACGTCGAGCTCCCGGTACGACAACCCCAACGTGTCGCCCGTAAATACGATCCGCACCGTTTCATCCCAATAAAAGAGGTGATGGCGCGCGTGTCCCGGCGCGTCGAACGCCACGATGGTGTGATCGCCAACGGTGAATCGCTGCCCCTCCGTTGCCGGGATCACCCGCTCTTCGGGCACGGGCATCAGGTAACCGTAGAGCGCAAAGGCTTGCGCTTCACCGTAGACGGCACACGTTGCCTGCCACAGGCGCGAAGGGTCGATCAGATGGCGCGCGCCGCGCGGATGGACCACCACCTGCGCGTTGGGAAGCGCAGCCAACAACTGCCCCGTCCCCCCCGCATGGTCGAGGTGGATATGGGTGAGAAAAAGATAACGGACCGCTTCCGGCGCGATTCCGCTTCTGGCCAGAGTTTCCAGGTAACGCGGCAACGCGCTATTGACGCCCGTATCGAAGAACGCCGCTTCGTTTCCCGCTGCCAAGAGATAGACTGCAGCGAGATTGGAGCGAAGATAACCGGTATCGATCGTGGCAACGCCACGATCGTCCCACACCACCGTTTCGGACATAATCGTCAGAACGGGATATCGTCGTCGGCAAAGCCATTATCGACGAACGGCGCCGCCGCGGCACTGGGCGCGCCAGACGGTTGCGCAGCCGGAGCTGCCGCCGGTTGCATCGGCACATCGCCTTCGCTGCCCCCGCGCGAACCCAGCATTTTGAAGGTATCGCCACGGATTTCGGTCGTATAACGCTCTTGTCCGTTCTGGTCCGTCCATTTGCGCGTGCGGATCGACCCCTCGACATAGACTGGCGAGCCTTTGCGCAGATACTGCGCGGCGACCTCCGCCTGCCGCCCGAAGAAGACGACGCGGTGCCACTCGGTCTGCTCGCGCATCTCGCCGGTCTGCTTGTCACGCCACCGTTCCGACGTCGCCACGGAGAGATTCACCACCGGCTCGCCGCTGGGCAGATACCGCGTTTCGGGATCGCGCCCGAGATTACCGACCAGAATGACTTTATTGACCGATGCCATGATTTGCCTCCTCGATGCCCTCTGCCGGGGGAGAGAGCCGTTGCGCGGAAGCATACCACAAAACCCCTGCCAGGGCGCAGGCAAGGAAGAGCGCACCACGCCCCCAGTGTTGCGCTACCCAACCGCCGAATGCTCCGCCCGCGAAAAGCCCCAACGACTGCAGCGTGTTATAGACCCCCAACGCTGCCCCTTTGTATCGCGGTGGTGCCACTTTCGAAATCCACGACGGCTGGGTCGCTTCGAGCACGTTGAACGCGACGAAAAAAAGCGTGAGCGCTACACCCAACGACCACAGGCCGCTGCGGTCCGGGAAAAAGGCCAACAGGGCGAACCCCAGTTGCACTGCGACCAGCAACAGAACCGCCCCCCGATAGACCGCAGCGATTTTCCCCCGCTTCTCGGCAAGGATCACCAGCGGCACCATCACGAGCAACGCGACCACCACCGCGACCGCATAGACCTGCCAGTGGGCCGATACCGGCAACCCAGCCTGTGCGACCAACAGGGCGGGAACGACTACCCACATCGCCATCTGGACGAAGTGCAGGCAAAAGACACCGAAATCGAGACGCAGCAAGCGGGAATCCCGTAATACGACCGCAAACCCCCGGCGTTCCGCTTCCCCGTGCGGCGCACCGTGCGTTGAGGCTGGCGGCGGATTGGGCACCCCACGCGCAACCATCACGAGCGCCAGCACCCCCATCACCGCGGTGAGGAGAAAGATGCCGCGCATCCCGACCACTCCGTAGAGCCACGGCGCCACCGCCAGCGACCCCGCAAACGCCAACCCGATCGACGCCCCGATCATCGCCATCGCGCGCGTGCGAAACGTGGGCGAGGTCAAATCGGCGACGAGAGCGGTCACTGCGGACGAAATCGCTCCAGCTCCCTGAATGGCGCGGGCCGCAACCAGCCAGTGCACGGTCGGCGCCCACGCCGCCAACAACCCACCGAGCACGAACAGCACCAACCCAAGATAGATGATCGGTTTGCGCCCCCAACGGTCGGATGCCCAACCAAGCGGCAACAAGAGAAGTGCCTGGGTCAATCCATACACCCCCAACGCCAAACCGACCGTCGACGCCGAATCGCCGCCCGGCAAAAGGCGGGCGTAGTCGGCAAGCACCGGTAGCACCAGAAAGAGTCCAACCATGCGCAGCGCAAATACCCCCGCCAGGCGAACTGCGACCTTTCGTTCGTCTTGCGTATCCGTCATCACCCCTCCACAAATGACAAGGGCGCCCCTTTTCCCGCAAAGGATGGGCGCCCTCACCGAAGACCCTGAAGAACGGGATCAGCGCGGCAGGATCGACGTTCCCATCAGCGCCTCGTCGACGGCCCGCGCGCACTGCCGACCTTCGCGAATCGCCCAGACCACGAGCGATTGTCCGCGGCGGCAGTCCCCCGCGACGAAGACACCAGGTACGTTCGTTGCGTAGGCGTTGGGCCCATCGGTTGCCGCAGCCGCGTTGCCGCGCGCGTCCTTTTCGATCCCGAACGCATCGAGGAGTTCCTGCGCCGGATGGACGAACCCCATCGCCAAAAAGACGAGATCGGCAGGCAGTTCGAATTCGCTGTCGGGAATCTCGACCGGCTTACCGCTCGACCAGTCGAGCCGCGCCAAGCGAATCGCTCGCACGCGCCCCTGCTCGTCCCCTAGGAACGCTTTGGTCATCACCGCCCATTCACGGACGACCCGCCCCTCTTCGTGCGAGGTCGAGGTCCGCAATTTATGCGGCCAATAGGGCCAAGTAATGAGTTTGGCTTCTTTTTCCGGCGGTTTGGGCAGCAGCTCGAGCTGGGTGACCGAAAGCGCCCCTTGACGCAGACTCGTCCCGGTACAGTCGGCGCCGGTATCCCCGCCACCGATCACGATCACGTGCTTGCCTTTGGCGTCGATGGGATTGGGTTGATCCCCCGCGACCGCTTTGTTTTGCGGCGTAAGGAACTTCATCGCGAAATGGATGCCCGCAAGCGTCCGCCCCGGCACGTCGAGATCGCGCGGCACTTCCGACCCGACCGCAAGGACCACGGCGTCGAACTGCGCCCGCAATTCTTCTGGAGTGATCGACTCGGTGGCGTCGTCGTTCACCGCTTCGGGCAACGGCGGCCCCACCCGCACGCGGGTGCGAAACACCACCCCTTCTGCCTCCATCTGCGCGATCCGGCGGTCGATCTGCCACTTTTCGAGTTTGAAGTCGGGGATCCCGTAGCGCAGCAGCCCCCCGATGCGGTCGCTCTTTTCGAACACGGTGACGCTGTGTCCGGCGCGCGCCAACTGTTGGGCACACGCCAGCCCTGCCGGGCCCGAGCCGACCACCGCGATCTGCTTTCCGGTCTTTTCACGCGCCGGTTCCGGAACGATCCAGCCGTGTTCCCAACCAGTATCGGCGATATACCGCTCGATCGATTTGATGCCGACGGGGTTGTCCTCGAGGTTGAGCGTGCAGGCCGCCTCGCACGGTGCCGGACAGATGCGACCGGTGAATTCCGGGAAGTTGTTGGTGCTGTGCAGAACCGTCACCGCCTCGCGGACGTTACCGCGATAGACGAGGTCGTTCCAGTCAGGGATGAGGTTGTTCACCGGGCAGCCGTTGTTGCAGAACGGGATCCCACAATCCATGCACCGCGCCCCCTGAATCTTCGCCTGTTCGTCGGTGAGGCGATGCACGAACTCTTTGAACGATTTGACCCGCACCTCGGGCGCTTCGTACGCCTCGGAAATGCGCGCAAATTCCAGAAAACCGGTTGGTTTACCCATCGTTGTTTTCCCTTATCGATCAAGCGGACTGCGTTTCCCGTGCCTGCGCCATCTCGCCGAGTGCGCGACGGTATTCGTGCGGGAAGACCTTGACGAAACGGCTCCGCCAGTGACTCCAGTGGGCCAAGATCTCTTTCGCGCGGCGGCTGCCCGTGAAATGGGCATGCCGCTCGATCAACCCTTTGAGGATCAATTCGTCACCCATCGTCAGGTGGTCGATCGCGACGAACCCGTGCGACTCGAGCTCTGGGCCGCAGTCACACTCGGCGCGCGCAGCGATCTCGTCCGGCAACGGTTCCAGCGCCACCATCGCGAGGTTACACCGCTCCGCAAACGTGCCATCCTCGTCGAGGACGTAAGCGATGCCACCGGACATCCCGGCGGCGAAGTTGCGTCCGGTGCGCCCCAAAACGACCACTGTACCCCCGGTCATATATTCGCAGCCGTGATCGCCCACCCCTTCGACGACCGCGACGGCGCCCGAATTCCGCACCGCGAAACGCTCACCGGCAACGCCACAGAAATAGGCTTCCCCTTCGATCGCCCCGTAGAGCACCGTATTCCCAACGATGATGTTTTGGGTCGGTTCTCCCCGGAACTCGGGCGACGGACGCACGATCACGCGACCGCCCGAAAGCCCTTTACCCACGTAGTCGTTCGCTTCACCGATGAGATCGAAGGTGATCCCGCGCGCGAGGAACGCCGCGAAGCTCTGGCCCGCGGTGCCGCGCAACGTCACGTGGATCGTATCGTTCGGCAGCCCTTTGTGGCCGTAGCGCTTCGCCACCTCCCCGGAGAGCATCGCCCCGACGGTACGGTTGACGTTGCGCACCGGCAGGTCGATGCGCACGGCGTCGCCCCGCGTCAGCGCCGGTTGCGCCTCGCGGATCAACTGATGGTCGAGCGCTTTCTCGAGCCCATGATCCTGCGTTTCGCAGTGATAATGGGGGGTTTCGCCGTAGCCCTTGGGCTTGGCGAGGATGCGCGAAAAGTCGAGCCCTTTCGCTTTCCAATGGTCGATCGCCGGGCGCATCTCGAGGAGTTCGTGCGCTCGACCGATAAGCTCGTCGAAGCGGCGCACCCCGAGCTCGCTCATCAACTGCCGTACCTCTTCGGCGACGAAGAAGAAGTAGTTGATCACGTGCTCGGGTTGGCCGACGAATCGGCGGCGCAGTTCCGGGTCTTGCGTTGCCACCCCCACCGGACAGGTGTTCAAGTGGCACTTACGCATCATGATGCACCCTTCGGCAACCAACGGCGCGGTGGCAAAGCCGAATTCGTCGGCACCCAAAAGCGCCCCGATCACCACGTCGCGCCCCGTCTTCATCTGACCGTCCACTTGCAGCCGCACCCGACCGCGCAAGCGGTTGCGCACCAACGTCTGCTGCGTTTCCGCAAGCCCCAGTTCCCACGGTGTCCCGGCATGTTTGATCGACGAAAGAGGCGACGCGCCGGTGCCGCCGTCGTGCCCGGCGATCACGATGTGGTCGGCTTTTGCCTTCGCCACACCCGCTGCAACGGTGCCTACCCCCACTTCGGAGACCAGTTTCACCGAGATCGACGCGTTCGGATTGACGTTCTTGAGGTCATGGATGAGCTGCGCCAGATCCTCGATCGAATAGATGTCGTGGTGCGGCGGCGGCGAAATCAATCCGACCCCTGGCACCGAGTGGCGCAGGAAGCCGATGTACTCGGAGACTTTGTGCCCCGGCAGTTGCCCGCCTTCGCCCGGCTTGGCCCCTTGCGCCATCTTGATCTGGATCTGGTCGGCATTCACCAAGTATTCGGTGGTCACTCCAAAGCGGCCTGACGCCACCTGCTTGATCGCAGAGCGCAGGCTATCCCCCGCTTTGAGCGGAATATCCCGCACGACGCGGTCTTTGCCGAGCACTTCCGCGAGTGTCGTGTCGCGCGTGATCGGGGCAAACCGCGCCGGGTCCTCCCCACCCTCGCCGGTGTTCGATTTCCCGCCGATGCGGTTCATCGCGATCGCAAGCGTGGTGTGCGCCTCGGTCGAAATCGAACCGAGCGACATCGCGCCGGTTGCGAACCGTTTGACGATTTCGCTCGCTGGCTCCACTTCGTCGAGGGGCACCGGCTCGGCCGCTTTCTTGAACTGGAAGAGCCCGCGCAAGGTCATCAGCCGCTTCGACTGATCGTTGATGATCTTCGCGTATTCGGCATAGGTTTCGAACTCGCCGGTGCGCACCGCGTGTTGCATCTTCGCGATCGCATCCGGCGTCCACATGTGCTCTTCGCCACGATGGCGCCACGCGTACTCGCCGCCGACGTCGAGCATCTTTTCGAGCGTCAGATCCTTGCCGTACGCCGCTTGGTGCATGCGGATCGCCTCTTCCATGATCGTGAAGAGGTCGATTCCCTCCACCTGACTGACCGTCCCGGTGAAGTATTTGTCACACACCGCTTGCTGGATCCCCACCGCCTCGAAGATTTGCGCCCCGGTATAGGACATGTAGGTGGAGATCCCCATCTTCGACATCACCTTCATCAGGCCTTTGCCTACCGCCTTGATGAAGTGCTGGATGTATTTCGCTTCGAGCGCTTCGTCGCCATTGGCGAGCTCTTTGAGCGTCATGAGCGCCAGGTAGGGATGCACCGCCTCGGCACCGTACCCGGCCAAAACCGCGAAGTGGTGGACTTCACGCGCCGATCCGGTTTCGACCACCAACCCGGTGCGGGTGCGCAACCCTTTGTTCACCAGGTGCTGATGCACCGCCGAGAGTCCAAGAAGCGCCGGCACCGCGACCCGCTCGCGGTCGACTTTGCGGTCCGAAAGGACCAGGATGTTGTAGCCATTGAGCACCGCATCCTCGGCTTGCGCCTGCAGCGACGCCAAGAACGCTTCGACCGCCTCTTTGCCCCAGGAAACGGGGTAGGTGAGGTCGAGCTCGAAGCTCTTGAAGCGGCCGTCGGTGAAACGGGCGATCTCACGCACCTTCGCCATCGCGGCAAAATCGAGCACCGGCTGCGGCACTTCGAGCCGGTACGGCGGGTTGATCTCGTTGAGTTCGAGGATATTGGGCTTCGGCCCGATGAACGAAACCAGCGACATCACCAACTGTTCGCGAATCGGGTCGATCGGTGGGTTGGTCACCTGCGCGAACAGTTGCCGGAAGTAGTGGTAGAGTGGCTTCGGTCGGTTCGAGAGCACCTCGAGCGGCGCGTCGTTGCCCATCGACCCGACCGCCTCTTCACCCGTTTTCGCCATCGGCTCAAGGATGAATTTCAGGTCCTCGTGGGTATAACCGAACGCCTGTTGCAGATCGAGGATCGGCTGTTTGCTCAAACCCGCCGCGATCGACGACGCGCCGGGCACCGGCAACGAGTCGATGTGGATGTTGATCCGCTCCAACCACTCGCGATACGGTTTGGCGTTGGCAAGCGTCGTCTTCAACTCTTCGTCTTCGATGATTCGCCCTTGCGCCATGTCGATGAGGAACATCCGCCCCGGCTGTAGCCGCCATTTGCGCACGATCCGCTCTTCGGGGATCGGCAAGACTCCGGCTTCAGAAGCCATCACCACGACGTCGTCGTCAGTGATCAGATAGCGCGCTGGCCGCAACCCGTTGCGGTCGAGCGTCGCACCGATCTGGCGACCGTCGGTGAAGGCCACCGCGGCAGGGCCGTCCCACGGCTCCATCATCGCTGCGTGGTATTCATAGAACGCACGCCGACGCGGGTCCATTCTGGTATGCGCTTCCCATGCCTCTGGGATCAGCATCATCATCGCGTGGGCGAGCGAATAACCGGCCATCACCAGGAGTTCCAGCGCGTTGTCGAACGACGCCGAATCGGACTGTCCGGGATAGATGATCGGCCAGAGCTTCTCCAGGTCGTGCCCCAAGAGCGTAGAAGAGACTCCGCGTTCGCGCGCGCGCATCCAGTTGTAGTTGCCGCGTAGCGTATTGATCTCGCCGTTGTGGGCGATGAAGCGGAACGGGTGCGCCAACCGCCATTCCGGGAAAGTATTGGTCGAGAAACGCTGATGCACCAACGCCAACGCCGATTCGCAGCGTGGATCGACGAGATCCCGGTAGTACTCGCCCACTTGATGCGCCAACAGTTGCCCCTTATAGACGACGGTGCGCGCCGAGAACGACGGGACGTAGAACTCTTTGGCGTGTTCGAGCTTGAGCGACAGGATCGCGTTCGCCGCGCGGCGACGGATCACGTAAAGCTTGCGCTCAAGCGCATCGGTCACCATCACGTTGGGGCCGCGTCCGATGAAGAGCTGGCGAATCACCGGCTCTTTCGCCTTCACCGCGGGCGACATCGGCATTTCGTGATTGACCGGGACGTCACGCCATCCGAGCACCACCTGCCCTTCCGCGACGACAGCGCGCTCGAGCGCCTCTTCACAGGCACGGCGTGCAGCGGGCTCCTTGGGCAGGAAAATCATTCCGACGCCGTACTCTCCCGCCGGCGGCAAGGTCACCCCTTGCTTCGCCATCTCTTCGCGGTAGAGGCGATCGGGAATTTGGATCAGAATGCCTGCGCCATCGCCTTGCAGCGGATCGGCGCCCACCGCGCCGCGGTGATCGAGATTCTTGAGGATCTCGAGCCCTTGCAAGATGAATTCATGGCGTTTCTCACCGCGGATGTGGGCGACGAAACCCACCCCACAGGCGTCGTGTTCGAGATGCGGGCGGTAGAGCCCTTCTTTCCAATCGTGCTCGGACATCGTGCTTCCTTCTGAGTGCGGATCGAGCCAAAAGACGGACAAACCAATCTATTTTAGCGCAATCCGTCAAGCAGGGAAAACCCCAGTTGACAAATACCGATCCCCCCGATCACAAACGATGAACACGATCACCGCATCGGACAGAGTTTCCGCGATGCGCAGCGTCACCGCCAACGCGCCGCCCGAAGAGATTCCCGCAAAGATCCCCTCTTCGCGCGCCAAGCGCCGCGTCATCGCCTCAGCCTCGGCTTGCGAGACATACTCCAGCCGGTCGACGCGATGGGGCTCAAAGATTTTCGGCAAGTACTCCGGCGGCCACTTGCGGATCCCGGGTATCTGCGAGCCCTCGTCCGGTTGGCACCCGATGATCTGGATCGCCGGGTTTTTCTCTTTGAGGAAACGCGACACCCCCATGATCGTTCCCGTGGTCCCCATACTGGAAACGAAATGGGTGATGCGTCCGTGGGTCTGTTCCCAAATCTCCGGCCCGGTCCCGGTATAGTGCGCGAGAGGATTGTCTGGGTTCGCGAACTGGTTGAGGATGATCCCTTTGCCCTCACGCTCCATCTGCTCCGCGACGTCGCGCGCCAACTCCATCCCCCCATCCTTGGGCGTCAGGACGAGCTCAGCGCCAAACGCGCGCATCGTCTGGCGCCGTTCCACGCTCTGGTTTTCCGGCATCACCAGGATCATCCGGTACCCGCGAATCGCCGCCGCCATCGCCAACGCGATTCCGGTGTTGCCGCTGGTTGCCTCGATCAGGGTGTCGCCAGGCTTGATCCGGCCACGCGCTTCAGCCTGCCGGATCATCGAGATCGCCGGACGATCTTTCACCGACCCGGCGGGGTTGTTCCCTTCCAATTTCGCCAAAATCGTATTGTTCTTGCCCGCCGTGATGCGCTGCAACCGCACCAGCGGCGTATTGCCGACAAACGCTTCGATCGTTGGAAATTCCATCTTCGGTTCCTTTTCCGTCATTGCGCTCGACTCCCCTCAAAAGCCACCGTTCGCCGTGGTGGGAACGTCCCCCACTCGCCACATGCGGGGCAGCGCCAATGGTGCTGCTTGGCTTTGAACCCACACTTTTGGCAATGATAGCGCGCCAGCCGCTCCACATACCCATGCACCAGCGAACGGACCCGATCGACCTCGACCCGCCACCCTTCCGGCACCATCCAGACGACAAGGCGCAAATAGGCGTCCAGCACCATCAAGTCGGGCGATACCCGCATCGCTTCCTGTAAACGGCGAAACGCCTCATCGGCCGACCCACACTGCAGCTCCACATCGACGTACCGCGCCCAGGCGTCGATCTGCGGAAAACGCTGAAACCATCGGCGAACGACCGGCAAGACCGTCGGCCACTGCTCGACGGGCAGCGCACTGAGCCATTTGTCCAGCACCAACGCCAAACCGTCGGGGTGCAGGCGTTCGATCCGTTCCCAGACCGACCGCACTTTCGCGTCGTCCCGTGTCGCAAGACGCCACTCCCCTTCGACCAGCAACGTCCGCAGCGTTTGACTGCCCCCCGCTGCACACGCGGCTCGCCAATGGTGCGCCACCGTCGCCCAGTCTTCACGGGAAATCGCTTCCTGGGCCAGTTCACAGTGCAAATGCATCTGCAAAAGTTGCGCGTGGGGCAACGCTTCCGGTGCCGCTTGGAGCAGCGCGAGACACTGGTTCCAATCGCGTTCGGTTTGCAGGATCGCAACGAGCGCCGCGCGCGCCCAGCCATCGCGCGGACCGCCCAGCATCTGTCGGTACGCCGCTTCGGCGCGATCCAAAAAACCCGCCCGATGGTAGTCGAGCGCCAGCTCCGCGATCACCTCGTCACGCTGCTGCGCCGTCAGGTCGGATCGCGCCGCCAGCGCCCGATGAATCGCGAGTGCCCGCTCGTACTCACCGCGTTCGCGCATCAGCGCCGCCAACGCAAGTTGCAGTTCGACCGGTCCCGGGTGGAGTTCGGCCGCAGCAAGTAAGGCCTCGAGCGCTTGATCCCGCCGCCCGTGCAACAGGTGGTTGAGCCCCGTCAGGTAGGCGCGTGGGAGTTGACTCGCCGCTCGTGTCACCGCACGGAGATCGATCCGTCCGGCGATCCAACCCAAGGCAAAAAAAAGCGCCCCAATGAGGAGCGCGTACCACCATTGATCCCAGATCATGCGTCAGTGCGTTTCAGGAGTCATAAGCTGCTGCCGAGACAAGCGGGCCACTTCCCGCCGGGCGCGCCAGAGCTGCCACCGCTGACGCAACGCCGCAGGGAAAAAGAGCAAAAGCGTGAGAACCACCCCCAACGCAAATGCCCCCACGAGCAACCAAACGAGCGGCACCTCGCCCTGCCAGATCAACGCGTGAAAAAAGACGTTGTGGTGGTTGCGAAACGCAAGCGCGCCCACGACCGCGAACACCACCACGAAGAGGACGAGGATTATCAGCCGCTTCATCACTGCTCCTTAATTATTTCCCGATTTTGCCGCATCGACCCGCTCGCGCAGCGTCTTCCCGGGCTTGAAATGCGGTGCCCATTTCGCAGCCACCGCAACCACTTCACCCGTTTTCGGGTTACGCCCCATCCGCGGCGGCCGACGGTGCAGCGTGAAGCTCCCGAAGCCGCGAATTTCGATCCGCCCACCCTTGGCGAGCGTATCGCACATCGTCTGCAACAACACGCGCACCGCGGTGTCGACATCCTGCGGAGGCAATTGAGAAAACTGAGCAGCCAATGCCGCGATCAGCTCGGATCGTGTCATGGCTGCGCCAATTTACCGTTTCTGCTCGTTCAGCTTGGCTTTGATCAGGTCGCCAAGCGTCGCCGGCGCCGCAGGCTGTTCGGCAGCGATCCGGTTCATCGCTTCGTCTTGCTCGGCCTGCTCTTTCGCTTTGACCGACAACTGAATCGAGCGGTTCTTCCGGTCGACGTTGGTAATCACCGCTTCGATCTCGTCGCCCTCTTTCAACTCTTGGGTGAGGTCGTCGACCCGATGGATCGCGAACTCGGAAGCGCGCAGGTAGCCTTCGACTTCGTCGTCGAGCTGGATCACCGCCCCCTTCGGCTCGACCGACTTCACCTTCCCTTTGACGACGGTCCCTTTCGGATTCATCGCAATGTAGTTGGTGAAGGGGTCACCCTCGAGCTGCTTGATCCCAAGCGAAATCCGCTCCCGTTCGACGTCGATCCCCAAAACGACCGCTTCGACCTCGTCGCCCTTCTTGTAGCGGCGCACCGCCACTTCGCCAGGTTCGGTCCAAGAGAGGTCGGAAAGGTGCACCAGCCCATCGATCCCCCCTTCGAGACCGACGAAAACCCCGAAATCGGTGATCGATTTGATCTGACCGCGCACTTTGTCGCCTTTTTGATGATTGTGCGCGAACTCTTCCCACGGGTTCGGCTTGCACTGCTTGATCCCGAGCGAAATCCGACGGCGTTCTTCGTCGATTTCGAGCACCATGACCTCGACTTCGTCGCCCACTTGGACCACTTTGGTCGGATGGATATTCTTGTTGGTCCAATCCATCTCGGAGACGTGCACCAACCCTTCGATCCCCGGTTCGATCTCGACGAACGCACCGTAGTCGGTGAGGTTCGTGACCTTACCGAAGAGACGGGTCCCCGCTGGATAACGGCGCGCGATGCCCACCCACGGGTCGTCACCGAGCTGCTTCATGCCAAGCGAAACGCGCATCTTCTCGCGGTCGAACTTGAGCACCTTCACGGTGACTTCGTCGCCCACCGAGATCACTTCGGACGGATGGCGAACACGACGCCAAGCGAGGTCGGTGATATGTAGCAGCCCGTCGATGCCACCCAGATCGACGAACGCACCATAATCGGTGATGTTCTTGACCACCCCCTGGACCACTGCGCCTTCTTCCAGCGACTCGAGGATCCTCTCCCGTTCGCTGCCCATCTGCTCTTCGAGCACGGCGCGGCGCGAAACGACGATATTGTTGCGTTTGCGGTCGACTTTGATGATCTTGAACTCGAGCTCTTGCCCTTCGAACGGCGTGGTGTCACGCACCGGGCGGATATCAACGAGAGAACCCGGCAAGAAGGCGCGCAGGCCCATCACATTCACGGTCAAACCGCCTTTGACGCGCCCTGTGACCCGTCCGGTTACGGTCCGACCCTCTTCGAAGATGCGCTCGATCTCGTCCCACGCTTCCAGCATCTTCGCGCGGCGACGCGACAGACGGGTTTCCCCATAACCGTCTTCCAGCGCTTCGATCGCCACCTTGACGAAGTCGCCAACCTTCACCTCGAGTTCGCCGTTCGCGTCGAGGAACTCTTCTTTTGGAATGTAGCTCTCCGACTTCAGCCCGGCGTTCACGACGACGAAGTTGTCGTCGATATCGACCACTTCGGCCGTGATCACTTGCCCAGGACGGAACTCCTGCATCAGGCTCTCTTCGAAGAGCTGAGCGAAACTTTCGTTGGTGGTTGGTTCAGCGACTGCGGTAACAGAATCCATGTTGCGTTTGTCCAAAATGTGAAAAAAGTTTGATTTACCCCACACGTACGGCATCGCTCACGGCACATGCCGTACGCACCCACTCGAGCACCGTCGCGACCGCCTCGTCGATGGTCATCGCCGTGGTATCAAGTTGCCGCGCATCCGGTGCTGCTTGCAACGGAGCCACGGCGCGCGCCCGATCTTGGGCATCGCGCGCCGCCAGTTCCCGACGCAATTGGTCAATGTTAGCATTGAATCCTTTTGCGATCAACTGCTTATAACGCCGCTCGGCGCGCACCTCGGGCGACGCGGTGAGAAAGACCTTGACGCACGCGTCCGGAAAGACGACACTGCCCATATCGCGCCCGTCGGCGACCAGCCCGGGACGCCGCCGACTGGCGCGTTGCAACGCCAGCAACGCGTCACGCACCGCAGGCAGCGTCGCGATGCGCGACGCCGCGCACGACACCGCTTCGGTACGGATCGCATCCCCGACATCGACCCCATTTACCGCAACCCCACCGTCCCGAAATTCGAGCCGTGCGGTGCCAGCCAGCGCAACGAGCGCCGCAGGGTCGTCGAGTGCGACACCCTTTTCCAGTGCCAGCCATGCGAGCGCCCGGTAGACGGCCCCGCTGTCGAGGGTGTGCCAACCCAACGCGGCTGCGACCCGCGCCGCGACCGTTCCTTTCCCCGACGCACTGGGGCCGTCGATCGCCACTACAGGCACCGGACGCACGATCGCCCGATAACACGCCCAATAGGTGGGAAAAGTTTTGTTCACGCACGCCGGGTCGAGAATCCGCTGGTAGCAGTCGCCAAACGCGGTAAGCGACATCGCCATCGCCATTCGGTGGTCGTCGTACGTGGCAATCGTCGCAGCGCGCCACGTCGCAGGTGGCGTCACTTCGAGCCAATCGTCGCCACAAGCGACCGTTGCACCCACTTTGGTGAGCTCGGCAGCCATCGCCGCGATCCGGTCGGTCTCCTTCACCCGCCAACTGCCGATCCCCGTCAAGCGGCTTGTCCCGTCACCGAAGAGCGCAAGCGCCGCCAAAGTCATCGCTGCGTCGGGGATCGCGGTCGCATCATAGGTCAATGCCCGCAGCCGTGGCGCGGCTCCGCCCATCGGATCGAATCCTTCGGGCGCCGCGGCTTCGATCCAATTCTCCCCTTTGCGCACCCGCGCACCCATTTGCGCGAGCGCGTCGGCAAACGCGACATCGCCTTGAACACTCTTTTCCCCGACGCCGACGACGCGCACGGGCCCACCCCCCAGCGCTCCGAGCGCCAGAAAGTAGGAGGCCGACGAGGCGTCTCCTTCGACGTACCAGGTTCCAGGAGAACGGTAGCGACTGCCTGCGGGAACGACGAAACGCTGCCACCCCTCGCGATCTACCGTCACCCCGAAGTGCGCCATCAGCGCAATCGTCATCGCCACGTAGGGTTGGGAAATGAGCGTCCCGTCCACCTCGATCACCGCCTCTTGTCCCAAGAGCGGCGCGGCGATCAGCAACGCGGTGAGGAACTGGCTCGAGACGTTGCCGCGCACGCGGGTGACCGCAGGTGCCGCAACGCTTTGGCGTTCACCGATGCGAAGTGGCGGATATCCCTGCGTCCCAAGGTAATCGATCTGACACCCCCACCGCGCCAGAGCATCGACCAAATCGCCGATCGGGCGTTCGCGCATCCGCGCCACACCGTCGAGACGATAATTCCCGCCCAGCACTGCAAGCGCCGCAGTCAGTGGCCGAAACGCGGTACCCGCGTTCCCCAGAAAGAGCGACGCCTCGCGGTTGGGGAAACGGCCACCACAACCTAGGACGTCGAGCGCGCCGTCCGGTTGCGGTTGTAACGTGACGCCCAGCGCTGTGAGCGCTTCGCGCATGCGTGCGGTATCGTCTGCATCGAGCAGGTCGTAAAGACGGGTTGTGCCGTGCGCGAGTGCCGCCAACAACAGCACGCGATTCGAGATGCTTTTGCTGCCGGGCAATTGAACCGTTCCTGCCGCGGCACACGCGGGCGGCAGATCCAGATGTGGAATGCGTTCGCTCACTCCGGCCCCTCCGTTGCCCGTTCGCGCGCCACCGCCCAACGATTACGCGCTTCGCTCGCCGCGGCGAACAGATGATAGAGCCCATCGCCGTTGCCGCTCAGCAAAAGCGCTCGGATCCACGCCAGTTCTGAGAGGTATTCGTCGAGCTCCGCGAGGATCGTCTGTCGGTTGGCCAAGCAGATGTCGCGCCACATCTCCGGGTGGGAACCGGCGATGCGCGTGAAGTCACGAAACCCCCCCGCGGCATAATCGAAGAGCGTCTCGGCGTTGGCGCGCCCCGCCAATTCGTGAACGAGCGCGTACGAGAGCACATGAGGCAAATGGCTCACCGCCGCAAAAACACGGTCGTGCTCCTGCGGCGTCATGGTCCGAACTTCCGCGCCGCAAGCCGCCCAGAGCGCGGTCACGCGCGCCACCGCTTCAAGGTCGTTTTCCGGTAGCGGCGTCAGTACCACCTTGCGGTCGACGAAGAGCGCGGCGTCGGCCGCGTCGGGGCCACTTTGCTCCTTTCCCGCGATCGGATGCCCCGGCACGGCACGCGCCAGATGATCCGGCAAATCGAGGTAGAACGCTTCGACGACGTTTTGTTTGGTGCTTCCCGCGTCGGTAACGATCGTCTCTGGAGCAAGATGCGGTGCGATCGTCTGCACGATCGTCCGCGTCTGCCCAACGGGCATCGCCAAGAAGACCATATCGGCGCCAGCCACGGCCGCTTTCGGTTCGGTCGTACCCCAGTCGATCACGCCAAGGCGCTGCGCGCGCTCCAGCGTCGCTTCGCGGCGCCCCAGACCCACGACCTCGGCAACGAGACCCGCGCGTTTCAGCGCCAATGCAAACGACCCACCGATGAGGCCGACGCCCACCACCACCAACCGCTTGAGTGACGCCGTTGCTCGCGATTCCGGATTGCTCACGACCGCTCCTTTAGGATCGAGACAAGCGCTGTCAAGAACTGCGCATTCTCTTCCGGTAGCCCAACAGAGACCCGAAGCCACTGAGGCATCCCATAACCGGCAATCGGCCGCACGATGATGCCGCGGTCCAACAGCGCGTCATTTACCCGCGCCGCATCGCCGACCCGAACCGCGACGAAGTTGCCTTTCGACGGCAGGTAGGACAAACCCAGCGCCTCGAACCCTTCGGTCAGCTGCCGCAACCCCTCGCGATTCACCGCGACACTCTCCGCCAAAAAGCGCGTATCCGCAAGCGCCGCAGTCGCAGCCGCGAGCGCGAAGCTATTGACGTTGAAGGGCTGTCGGATGCGGTTCATCGCATCAGCAACCGCGGGGTCTGCCACCGCGTAACCGACACGCAAACTGGCCAGACCGTACGCTTTCGAGAAGGTGCGCGTCACCACCAGATTGGGAAAGCGTTCGAGCCACGCGAAACTGTCGTAGCGGTCGGCGGGTTCAAGGTATTCGGTATAGGCTTCGTCCAACACGACGAGCACATCCGCGGGGACGCGGTGCAAAAACCGCTCGATAACCTCCCCGGGCACGAAGGTGCCTGTTGGGTTGTTCGGGTTGGCAACGAAAACGATACGGGTATCCTCGGCGATCGCTTCAGCGATCGCGTCCAAATCGTGGCCGTAATCCCGCGCGGGCACGACGATCGCTCGCGCCCCCAACGCTTGGGTCACCAAGGGATAGACTGCGAACGCATATTGGGAGAAGACCGCACTCGTTCCCGGTTGGAGCACGAGCCGCGCCACCAGCTCCAGCACATCGTTGGAGCCATTCCCCAAGACGATTCGTTCCGGTGCCAGTCCGAAACGTTCGGCAAGCGCTGCTTTCAACGCAAAACCATTGCCGTCGGGATAACGTGCTCCGTCGACCAACGCCGCGCCTACCGCAGCCATCGCTTTCGGGCTCATCCCCAGCGGATTTTCGTTCGATGCCAATTTGATGATCCGATCGGGATCCAGACCCCGTTCCCGCGCCAACTCTTCGATCGGTTTTCCGGGCTGATAGGGGGCAAGCGCTCGAATCGCTGCGGGGACATGCGGCAATACCGATCGCTGCACCCCGCTCGTCTGTTCCTGGTGTGGTCGATTGGTCACGTGTCACCTCACTGGGTTGTTGTCATCATGAAAAGGAAGCTGCCGTGCAGACGCTCAGGCGATTGCGGCGGGATAGGAACCGAGTCGTTTGACGAATGCGGCACGCTCCTCGAGTTCCGCCAACGCCTGTGCCACCTCCGGGTCACTTTGATGCCCTTCGATATCGATGAAGAAGACGTACTCCCACAGCCCCCCTTTGGCTGGCCGCGATTGGAGTTTCGTCATCGAGACACCATGTTTGGCCAAGGGCTCCAACAAACGGTGCATCGCGCCAGGGCGGTTCGGCGCCGAACAGACGAGCGACGTCTTGTCTCTGCCCGAAGGCCCCGCATCGTGCTTTGCGATCACCAGAAAGCGCGTCGTATTGTTGGGGTCGTCCTCGATGTTGTGCGCGAGGATCGGCAACCCGTACCGTTCTGCCGCCGCCGCACCGGCAATCGCCGCGCCGTCAGAGTCTTCGCTCGCCATCCGCGCCGCCTCGGCGTTGCTCCCCACTGGGATCCGGGCCGCGTCGGGAAGATGGAGGTTGAGCCACTCATGACATTGCGCTAAACTCTGCGCGTGCGAATAGACCCGCTTCACCGCACGCAGCGATGGAGCCTGCCCCATCAAATGTTGATGGACGCGCAGTAGCGCCTCGCCGCAGATCTTGAGGGGGTGCAGGAGCAGCAGGTCGTGGGTCACCCCCACCGCTCCTTCGGCCGAATTTTCGATCGGGACGACCCCATAGTCGAGGTTGCCTGCTTCGACCTCGCGAAAGACTTCGTCGATCGTGGTCATCGGGTGGAAATGAGGCGCCGAGCCGAAATGTTTGCGTGCCGCCATCTCAGAGAACGTTCCCCAAGGACCGAGGAACCCGACCTGCAACGGCTGTTCGAGCGCCAGACACGCCGACATCACCTCACGAAAGATCACCCGCACCGCCTCGTTCGGCAGGGGTCCGGGATTCGCGGCGATCAGGCGGCGCAGCACGTCGGCCTCTCGCTCCGGGCGGTAGATCACCCCATTTCCTTTGAGCGCACCGATGCGCCGGGCGCATTCGCCCCGTTCCGACAACAGACGCAAAATTTCGGCATCGATCGCGTCGATCCGCTGCCGCACCGCTATGAGTTCCCGCTCCCGCCACGCCGGGTCTTCGGTTGCTTTCTCCGACGCCTCCATGATCATCCGCTCCCTACCAGTTCCCATCAGCCGTCAAGCGGTGTGGCGCGCGGCAAAATCGTGTAGGAACGCCACCAACGCGTCGACCCCCTCTTCGGGCATCGCGTTGTAGATCGACGCCCGCATCCCGCCGACCATTTTGTGTCCTTTGAGGTATTTGAGCCCAGCCGCGTCGCTCTCGTGCAAAAACCGTTCGTTCAGCGATTCGTCCCGCAACCGGAAAGGCACGTTCATGCGGCTGCGCCACGGTGCCTCGACCCGATTCTCATAGAGCGGCAGCGCGTCGATTGCAGCGTAGAGTTTTTCCGCTTTCCGTCGATTGACCGTTTCGATCGCCGCAACACCGCCTTGCGCCTCGAGCCAGGCAAACACGAGGTTCGCCACGTAGATCGCGAAGGTGGGCGGGGTATTCAACATCGACTGGTTGGCGTCCTGCGCCGCGTACTGCATCACCGACGGCGTACCCACCCACGGGTCGTTGATGAGGTCACGGCGCACGATCACGATCGTCACCCCAGCGGGGCCGACGTTCTTTTGCGCCCCCGCGTAGATCAAACCGAATTGGCGCACATCGATCGGCCGCGACAACAGGTGCGAACTCATATCGGCGACGATCGGCACGCCTGTGGCGGCAATCGCCTCGAGATCGAGCCATTCGACGCCATGAATCGTTTCGTTGGTGCATACGTGCACGTAACTCGCGTTGGGATCGAGGTCGAGCTCGTCGGCACGCGGCGCCCGGGTGAACCCGCTCTCTTCGGTAGAACCCGCGAGCCGCACCTTTCCCCCCAACGCCGGCGCCAACCGCAAGGCTTCGCGGTAGGCCTTTTGTGACCACGCGCCCGTGACGATGTAATCGGCGGAACCCCCACGCAAGAGGTTCATCGCTACTTGCGCGAATTGCAACGTCGCGCCACCTTGTAAAAACAACACCGCGTAATCGTCTGGAATCGCCAAAAGCTGGCGCAACCGAGCCTCCGCTTCATCCCGCACCGCAGAAAAGTGCGGCCCGCGGTGGCTCACTTCGATCAGACTTGACCCGATGCCGTGCCAATCCAAAAGTTCGCGCTGCACCTGTTCGAGCACGGGTTGCGGCAAAGTCGCCGGCCCGGCACTGAAATTGAATACCCGCATCGCACCACCCCTCACCGTGTTTCTCGTTATCCCGCTCCGTACTTCCTACTTCCCTTTCCGGTTACCCGTCACATTCGTCCGTTTCGCCGTTTGGCCCTTGCGCGACTTTCACCACCGCCGCCAGACGGTCGTTGGCGTCGAGCGCCATCAACGTCACGCCTTGGGTTGCACGCCCCAATTCGCGGATGTCATCGACTCGGGTCCGAATCACGACACCGTTTTGGGACATCAGCATTACCTCATCCCCGGGGCGCACCAGACATGCGCCGACCAATTTGCCGTTGCGGGCACTCGTCTGAATCGCGATCATCCCTTTGGTGCCGCGGCTGTGGCGGGTGAATTCGGCAACCGCGGTCCGCTTGCCAAAGCCGTTTTCGGTCGCCAAAAGCAGACTCGCATCCTCGTCTGGCTGCGCCACCGCAACCATCGCCACGACCCGCTGCCCCTCTTCCAGCTGCATCCCGCGCACCCCGCGCGCTTCCCGACCCATCGGACGCACGTCGTGTTCGGAAAACCGCACCGCTTTACCGGCGTCGGAAAGCAGCATCACGTCGGCATCACCATCGGTGATCGCTACCCCGATCAGGCGGTCGCCGTCGTCGAGCCCCAACGCGATGATGCCCGCTTTACGCGGATTGGCGAACGCATCGAGCGCAGTTTTCTTCACCACTCCTTGCGCTGTGGCAAAGAAGACGAACGCGTCGCTGGCAAACGTTTTCACCGACAATACCGCCTGGATCTGTTCCCCAGGCTGGATCGGCAGCAAATTGACGATCGGCTTGCCACGGCCGGTCCGCCCCCCTTCGGGCAGATCGAACACGCGCAACCAGTAGACCCGCCCACGGCTCGAAAAACAGAGCACCCAGTCGTGGGAGTTCGCAACGAAGAGCTGTTCGGCAAAATCGTCCTCTTTGGTGCTCGCCGCCAATTTTCCACGCCCGCCGCGCCGTTGCGCGCGATAGTCGTCGAGCGGCTGCCGCTTGACATACCCCGAATGGGTCAGCGTCACCACGGTTTCGTGCGGCGCGATCAAATCCTCCAATCGGATTTCGTCCGCTTCGGTCACGATCTCGCTGCGCCGCGGGTCACCGAAACGCGCTTTCACGTCACGCAACTCGTCGGCAATGATCGCAGTCACCCGCTCACGCCGCGCCAAAATATCGAGCAGATCGGTGATGCGGTCGATCACCTCGCGGTATTCGTTGAGGATCTTCTCCTGCTCGAGACCGGTAAGCCGCTGCAAGCGC
Organism: Hydrogenophilus hirschii; assembly: GCF_054656675.1. NCBI lineage: Bacteria > Pseudomonadati > Pseudomonadota > Hydrogenophilia > Hydrogenophilales > Hydrogenophilaceae > Hydrogenophilus > Hydrogenophilus hirschii. The sequence goes on along the minus strand of NZ_BAAHXQ010000002.1, from coordinate 135,937 downwards.
AACGCCAGGATCGCGTCGGCTTGCGCTTCGCTCAACCGATACCCCTGTTGTGCCAACCCGAACTCGGCAGGCAACCCTTCCGGCCGGTAGGCACGGGCGTCGGCAACGGCACGCGAGAGCATCTCCTCGACCAGAGGCGAGCGCCAACGGCGCGACAGCAATGCCGTTTTCGCCGCAGCAGGCGTAGGAGACGCCTTGATGAGCGCGATGATCTCATCGACGTTCGCCAACGCCACCGCCAACCCTTCGAGGATATGGGCGCGCTCACGCGCCTTGCGCAGTTCGAAGACCGTGCGCCGCGTCACCACCTCACGCCGGTGGTCGAGGAAGCACTCGACTAATTCCTTGAGATTCAGCGTGCGCGGACGCCCGTCGACGAGCGCGACCAGGTTCATCCCAAAGGTGTCTTGCAATTGCGTCAATTTGAAAAGATGGTTCAAGACCACCTCGGGATGCTCGCCGCGCTTGAGTTCGATCACCACCCGCATGCCCGATTTGTCGGACTCGTCGCGGATTTCGCTGATCCCATCGATCCGTTTCTCATTGACGAGTTCGGCGATGCGCTCCAGAAGGGTCCGTTTATTGACCTGATACGGCAACTCGTCGATGATGATCGCCGGACGCTCGGATGCCCCCTTACCGATGGTTTCGAAATGGGTGCGTGCCCGCATCACCACGCGGCCACGGCCGGTGCGATAACCTTCCCGCACCCCTTCCAAGCCGACGATCAAACCAGCAGTGGGAAAGTCGGGTGCGGGGATGTAACGCATCAGGTCGTCGACGGTGAGTTCCGGGTTTTCCAACAGCGCGAGACAACCATCGACCACCTCGCTCAAATTGTGCGGCGGGATATTGGTCGCCATCCCCACGGCGATACCGCTTGCGCCGTTGATCAGCAGATTGGGCACACGCGTTGGCAACACCAACGGTTCGCGCTCGGAGTTGTCGTAGTTCGGCCCGAAATCGACGGTCTCTTTGTCGATATCGGCCAGCAACTCGTGCCCGATACGCGCCATGCGAATTTCGGTGTAGCGCATCGCCGCGGCGGCGTCACCGTCGATCGAACCGAAGTTTCCTTGCCCATCGATCAACGGATAGCGCAGGCTGAAATCCTGCGCCATGCGCACGATGGTGTCATAGACCGCGGAGTCACCGTGCGGGTGGTACTTACCGATCACATCCCCGACGATGCGCGCCGATTTCTTGTACGGCTTGTTCCAATCGTTACCCAACTCATACATCGCGTAGAGCACGCGCCGGTGGACCGGCTTCAAACCATCCCGCGCATCGGGAAGTGCTCTACCCACGATCACGCTCATCGCGTAATCGAGATAGCTGCGACGCATCTCCTCTTCGAGGCTCACCGCCAAGGTTTCACGCGCAATCGACTCCATACGGTACACTCATGCGATTCGTTATGCCGATTTTACCACCCAGAGCAAGGAACACCGGACGATGGCCACGCAAGATCGCCAAAATGGGCCCACGACGACGCCCCAACCACCCATACAGGAACGCTTCGTTTTGGCCGCTGCTTGGGTGATCCCGATGGATCCCCCAGGCACAGTCCTCACCGACCACGCCGTCGTCGTTGCCGAGGGGCGCATCGCTACGTTGCTCCCCATCACAGAAGCCCAAACGCGCTATCCACAATCGGAATGGCCATGGATCGTTCGCCCAAACCATGTCGCGCTCCCGGGGTTCGTCAATGCCCATACCCACGCCGCGATGACCCTGTTGCGCGGTATTGCCGACGATCTGCCGCTCGAACGCTGGCTCAACGAAGCGATCTGGCCACGGGAGCAGGCGCTCGTCTCACCCGAATTCGTCTATGAAGGGAGTTGGATCGCCGCTGCGGAGATGATCGCGGGCGGCATCACCACTGCGCTCGACATGTACTTCTTCCCCGATGCTGCCGCGCAAGCGTTTCATGAAGCGGGGCTGCGCGCGATGCTTGGGCTCGTCACGCTGGAGTTCCCAACTCCATACGCCAACGACGCCGATGCCTACCTCGAAAAGGGGCTGGCCGCTTGGGAAAAATGGCGCGACACGCCGCTCCTCTCCTTTGCGCTGGCGCCCCATGCCCCCTACACCGTCAGTGACGCCACATTTGCCCGAATCGCGGCGCTCGCCAACGAACTGGAACTCCCAGTTCACCTGCACCTCAACGAAACGGCCAACGAAACGCCGCAGTCGCTTGCGCAGTTCGGCGTCTCGCCGCTTGAACGGCTCGCGCGCACGGGCATCCTGGAAACGCCGCAAGTGATCGCCGCGCACGGCGTCCATCTCGATCGCGACGAATTGGTGACGTTGGGCAAATACGGAGCCGCGCTCGTCCATTGCCCCACCTCCAATATGAAACTCGCCAGCGGCGCCGCCGATGTCACCGCTTGGCACGCGCACGGCGTCATCGCGGCGCTTGGCAGCGACGGCGCCGCGAGCAACAATCGGCTCGATCTGTTTTGGGAGATGCGCCACGCTGCGCTCCTTGCCAAACTCACCCAGAAAAACGCCGCCGCACTCCCCGCCGCAACCCTACTCGAAATGGCGACGCTCGGCGGCGCGAAAGCGCTTGGGCTTGCCGACGAAATCGGCTCGCTCACCCCGGGCAAAAGTGCAGACCTCATCACCGTCTCGTTCGAATCGTTCCTGACGCGGCCTCTGTTTGACCCCATCTCCCATCTCGTTTGGGTTGCCGACCGCGAACAGGTTTGCGACGTTTGGATTGCTGGCGTTGCGAAAAAACGCGACCACGCCCTCTTGTTGCAAAAAAGCAACACACAGCTCGCCGTTTTCGCCGAAAAGTGGCGCAAATATCGCAAACAATCTGGCCCATGCTTGTCATGAGGTGGCACAGTCATTATAATGGGCTAGTCAGTGACCCAGATAAGAAAGGAAGGCACCATGAACCCAATTCGTACCCTTATCGCGGCCGCACTCGTTACGGGCGCTTCGATGGCTACTTTCGCGCAAGACATCGTCGTCGATGCCAAACAGGGCGACATTCCCTACGTGATCGACGGTCGCGGCGTCGTGGCGCGCAGCGGCACTGGGCTCTGCTGGCGCACGGGCTATTGGACGCCGGCGCTCGCCGAGCAAGTCAAAGACACCAACGGCAAGCCGCTTGCCTGCTCGTGTGACCCCGAGGTAATCGCCAAAGAGAAGTGTGAACCTCCCAAACCGATGGCGAAGCCGGCACCGCAACCGGTCTCCAACAAAGTGAAACTCTCTGCCGACACCCTCTTTGACTTCGACAAAGCAACCCTCCGTCCGGAAGGGAAGCGCAAGCTTGATGAACTCGCCGCACAAATTAAAAACATCAACGTCGAGGTCATTTTGGCGGTGGGCCACGCTGACCGGATCGGTTCCGATGCCTACAATCAGAAACTCTCCGAGCGTCGTGCGGAAGCGGTGAAGAAATACTTGGTGAGCCAGGGCGTTCCGATGAACCGCATCTACACCGAAGGGAAAGGTGAGAAGATGCCGGTCACCGGTAACAAGTGCGACAAGATCAAAGAGCGCAAAGCCTTGATCGCTTGCTTGCAGCCGGATCGCCGCGTCGAAGTGGAAGTGATTGGCACCAAGTAATCACCGATAACTGTTCACCCCAAAACGCCCTGCTCCAGCAGGGCGTTTTACTATGGGCGATACCATGAACGCAACTGCAAACGTCGATCCAAACGAAATCGCCAAATTCAGCGAATTGGCACACCGCTGGTGGGACCCCACCAGTGAATTCCGCCCATTGCACGAAATCAACCCGTTACGCCTCGACTGGATCATCGCGCAGTGCGGAGGGCTTGCCGGCAAACGCGTAGTCGACGTCGGATGCGGCGGTGGCATCCTCACCGAGGCGATGGCGCACGCAGGCGCTGAGGTTACCGGCATCGACCTTTCGGAAAAAGCGCTCACCGTGGCCAAGCTTCATGCACTCGAAAGCGGCGCGCCGGTGCATTACGAAATGATCGCTGCTGAAGCATTCGCCGAAATGCACCCAGATACTTTCGACGTCGTCACCTGCATGGAGATGCTCGAACACGTACCCGACCCCGCGAGCACCATTCGCGCCTGCGCCAAGCTGGCAAAGCCGGGCGGCACCGTCTGTTTCGCATCGCTCAACCGAACCGCCAAATCGTACCTCTTTGCGATCATCGGCGCGGAGTATCTCTTGCAGCTTTTGCCCAAAGGCACCCATGACTGGCGAAAATTCCTCAAACCTGCCGAGATCACTGCGTGGGCGGAAACGGCAGGCCTGACACCCAAAGCGATCATCGGCATGGGCTACAACCCGCTCACGAAACGCTACTTCCTCACCGACGACGTCGCTGTCAACTACCTCATCGCACTCGCCAAATGGTAAAGGTGATTAGCAATGTGCCCAGATGCAGTGTCTGTTCCCAGCCACGAGCGAATTCACAGCAGTTTCTCCCGCCAAGCAGCGATGGCGCTGATCCGCGCTGAACTCACGGATGTGCAACCTGGCACCGTTACGATCACGCTTCCTTGCTGGGACGGAATCAGACAACAACACGGTTACGTGCATGGCGGTGTCGTCGCAATGATCGCTGACTCAGCCGCTGGCTATGCCGCGATGACCCTGGCACCGCCAAACACCTCCGTCCTGACCGTCGAGTACAAGATCAACTTGGTAGCACCTGCCCTTGGTAAAAAGCTGATTGCTGAAGGGAGTGTCCTCCGTTCAGGAAAGACGCTATCGCTCACCCAGGCACGTGTCTTTGCGGTCACCGACGATGAAAAGAAGTTGTGTGCAGTATTACAACAAACCATAATGATCTGCGCCGATCGTCCGGAACGCTAATGCCAGCCAGTGCGGCACGCCTTGCACCCGAGGCATTTCGGCGTATCTGCTCGCTTTTTTCTCCCCAATAGGAACTTGCTCCTGCATTTTTCGTCTATAATGGTACTTGCGCTGGGGCCGTACTTGGCTTCGACGGGGGCTGCAAAGCAGTCGAGGGCATGCCGAGGTCCAGTCACCTCGTAAATCCACTGGCAAAAAACAAACGCCAACGACGAGCGTTTCGCCGTCGCCGCTTAATCCCGGCGACGCGCTGCACCGGCTGAGCCTCACGGCCGGATGGTGACTTCGGTCACCTGTGCAGCGTCACCACTTGAGGCTAGCCAAAGCTGCCTGGCCGTTTGGCGGCTTTGTGCGAAACCCAAAATGGCTCGCATCGACGTGGCGCGCGCCTTGGCCGGCGTCGATGCTAAACGCAACAAGGCGCTAAGCATGTAGTCCTCGCTGTGGAGGGCTTCCGGACGGGGGTTCGACTCCCCCCGGCTCCACCAAAATGGTTGCAAGAACCCATTGACCAAAACCCCGAATTCCCGTATCATTCGGGCTTCTCGGCCAGGTAGCTCAGTCGGTAGAGCAGCGGACTGAAAATCCGCGTGTCGGTGGTTCGATTCCGCCCCTGGCCACCATCTCTCATCACTTCGACCTTCCGCTCACTTCCAGCGTATCGCACTGGCGCGTGCCAGATCCATCTGCTCGCTCAGAAACGGTACGGGCAATTCGAACACGGTCGATCGCGCTGCTTCTCGGTTCTCAAAAGGTCCCAACACCAGCAACCACTGGTGTTGGTTATTGCCGCGGGAGGCGGATACCAGTAGCAGCTCCAAACCAGACGGCACCATCGACTGCAAACGTAACTGTTCTTTTTCGAGCGACGCTTTCGATACGCTCCGACGAACGATCAAAACCCAGCGATTCGCCTGTTGCCACGCATGCCATTGGTGACGCGCCGCCTCAATCGAAGCGTCGTCGTGAACAGGCACCGCAGATTCTGACATAGGTCGAATGGAAGTTTTCTCGGCCTCTGTACCGGAAATGGCAGACCACGTTTGGTCATTCGTTGGGTCGGCGGAATTTGGAGCGGGCGATCCCAGGCGCGTCATAGGCGGTTGCTTCTGATCCCCTGGGTTCGTGGGGGTCAGCGACCGTTCCGTTGATGCAATATTGACCGCGCCCCCGACTTCCTCCACGGGAGCTTGCATGCGGGGGAGAGACTGCGGAACGGGAGCGACCTGCATCTCAACAGCCGATTCTGCGGCGACAACTTTCTCCGCATCGTTTGGTTGTTGCCGCCAGTGCCACCACGCGACCACCCCAAAAAAACCCAGCCAGAATGCCAAAACGACCCCAATTCCTGTCAGCAACCAACCCGGCATGCGTCGTAAATAACTTTCCACCCTTTACTCCTTGGAAATTCCGTTACAATTCTAACTGTAACAGCCAGTCGGAGCAGCAAAAAATGGCAACGTCCCGTTTAGGCTTGTGGCTTGCTTTGTCCGCAATCCTTCCTGCGTGTTCGCATATCCCTTCCACATCCGAATCCACACCACCACGCACTGAACATGACACCGCGGCTTCGCGTCACACCCAACCACCAAAAACGTCCTTGCCGGCACCGAATCCTCAGACACATTCGTTCGCCTCGGAACCCAGCCCCGCCCATCATACCGAAATGGCCGACCAGACCTCCAGCCCATCGCAATCACCAGAACAGAAAGCCCTCCAACCGTTGCTGACTACCCGCGTCACTCCGGGGCAATGCTGGGTCCAGGCCGTGATCTATCCCCTCCCGAAAAAAGAGCCGCTCTCGATCGTCGTGCAGGATAGTGCGACAACGTTCGAAGTCTCCCCGGCACAGCTGGCAAAGACGCAGAAAGAGGTCATCATCCGCGAAGGAGGAACAACCTACCGTATCGAACCACCAGTCTATAAAGCGGTAACCGAGAAAATTTTGGTCAAACCCGAAATCCGCCGCACGATCACGATCCCGCCGGTCTATGAGACCCAAACAGAAACGGTTGTGATCGAAGCCGAAAGCACGATACTCGAACGGTGCCGCATACCTGGTGTCAACCGTTTGCTGGAAGGCGCAGTACAACCCCTTTGCGCACGCACCATCCCAGCCAAGACCAAACAGGTCGAGCGCCGCGTATTGGTGAAACCCGCCACGACCAAAGTCGAAGTCATCCCCGCCGAATACAAAGAGGTCACCCGCTGGGTGCTCGACAAACCGGCACGTGCGGTACCCGTGCAGATCGAGCCAGCAATCCGAAAAATTCCTGTGCTGACTATCGCCAAACCGGAAGAGATCGAGGAGAAAGCGATACCGCCCAAAGTCATCGAACTGGTCAAGACGCTCTATGAAGGCGAACCACAGGTGGCGCTTCGCCAGGCGTTGTGCAACAACGACTTGACACCCGAACTGGTCAAATCCCTCCAGGTGAAGCTCAAAACCGCGGGTTACGACCCGGGCCCGATCGACGGAAAGCTGGGCATCGCGACCAGCCGCGCGATGATCGCGTATCAACGCGACCATGGGCTGGCGGCAGGCGCACTCACTCTAGAAACGCTCGCACATTTCCAAATTCCGCTGCCCGAAACGAAACAGTGATGATCGTTTTCGATCTGGCGTGTGACCATGCCCACCGCTTCGAATTATGGGTACCATCTGCGGAAGCGCTGGATCAACAAATCGCGAAAGGGTGGGTAACGTGTCCGCACTGCGGCACGCAAGCGGTTCGCCGCTTGCCTGCCGCCCCTGCTGTCCATACCACCCCCAAACTTCAACGCACTTCGGCGCAACAAAAACAGGCATCGACCACTTCCGACAACCCGCCGAATCTGTCTGCGCAAGCTTTGGAACGTATCTGGAACACGCTTCAGAAACTCAAGCGCGAAGCGCAAGATGTCGGCACCCGCTTCCCTGAAGAGGCGCGAAAAATCCACTACGGCGAAGCACCACTTCGCCCCATCAAGGGTCAAGCAAACCGGGAAGAGTTCGTCTCCCTTTTAGAAGAAGGGATCCTGGTCATACCACTGCCGCCCGACAAAGAAGAGATGCACTGAGCTATGGAGCGGGAAACGGGACTCGAACCCGCGACCCCAACCTTGGCAAGGTTGTGCTCTACCAACTGAGCTATTCCCGCATGGGCGTTGATTCGCCGAACTGGAGGCGCGGGCCGGAATCGAACCGACGTCCAAGGATTTGCAGTCCTCTGCATAACCACTCTGCCACCGCGCCACTGGAGCGGGAAACGGGACTCGAACCCGCGACCCCAACCTTGGCAAGGTTGTGCTCTACCAACTGAGCTATTCCCGCTCGGCGAGGTTTGCAATTATAATCGAGCGATTGCCAAAGTCAACAATCAGCGCGCGCTGTCTGCTTCATCGATACCATTCCCCCTTCCCTTCAGGCTGGGTTTTGAAGCGGCGATGAACCCAAAAGTATTGCGCAGGCAAACGGCAGACCGCAGCTTCGATCTCGCGATTCATTCGCTCGACATCCGCACGTTCATCATCGGTTGGATAATCGCGCCACGGCAGTGAAAAACGCGCACGATAGCCCCGCCCAGAAGGATCCATTTCAGCAATACACAACACCACCGCTGCATTCGCCAGACGCGCGAGGCGAGGAAGCGCAGTAATCGTCGCCGCCGGTACCCCGAAGAAGGGAACGAAAATCGCATCCTTCCCGCCATAATCGAGGTCGGGCAGATAATAGAACGGCTGCCCTGCCTTGAGTGCACGCACCACCGGGCGGATGCCATCCTGCCGCGCGATCAAGAGTTGCTGTCCAAATCGCGAACGACCGTGGCGCAACCAACGATCGGCAACCGGGCGGCGGCGCTGTCGTGAATAGACGCTGACGAAATCCCCTTCGAGCGTCAACCGGGTCCCGACCAGATCCAAACCCAGGAAATGGGGCGTCACCAGAATGACCGGTTGCCCCGCTGCGATCAACGGCGCGACATGCTCTGCCCAGCCCTCCAAACGGACCAGCCGACGGATCCGTTCCGGCGACGCAAACCACGCGATGCCCCGCTCCAGGAGGCTGCGCCCCAAGAAATGGAAATGTTCGCGCAGCAGACGCGCGCGCGCATCATCCGTCCATTCCGGAAAACAACGGGCGAGATTGACTTCCGCGATCCGTCGACGCCGCTTGGCCAGCAACCGTAACAGCGTACCAAAGCGTGCGCCCACTTTCGCCAATACCGGTAGCGGCAGCCAATGCAGCGCCCAAATGAACGCCACCACCGCGCGATCCGCCTGACGCAACGCCCAAAGCCGCAGCGGCGAATCTTTGTGCCAACGCAACCGCTTACCCATGCGCCGTTTCCACCGGCGGGGCTACTCCAGCTGGCACCTTGAAGCGTGGGTACCCCCAAAGGTACTGCTCAGGAGCACGCCGAATCCACGTCTCCAAAACGCGATTGATCTGCGCAGCGCGTGTCGCCACCGCCTCATCACCCGACCACGCCACCGGCGCGAAGTGCAAGCGAAAACCGGCTCCGTTCGGCAACCGTTCGCCCCACACCACCACCGTCACGACGTCTCGCATCAGACTTAAGCGCGCCGCCAGGGTCATCGTCCAGACAGGACGGCCGAAGAACGGCGCCCACACCCCTTCTCCCGCTTTTGGCGTCTGGTCGGGCAACAACCCCACCGCTTCGCCGCGGTGCAACGCGGCCACCAACTGGCGCACCCCGCTGCGATCGGCTGGCGCGAGCTGCACCCCGCCGCGCGCCCGACCCGCTCGCAACCAGGGCACCAGTTCGGGCTGCCGCGGCGGGCGGTAGAGCACGGTGAGCGGCATCGCCTGCGCGACCCAGAGCGACGTGATCTCGAAACAGCCCAAGTGCGGTGTCAAAAAAAGGATTCCTTTCCCGCCCGTTCGTGCAGCGCGTACCGCTTCCCAACCTTCAACCGACCGAACGAGTGACACCACCTGCGCATACGGCTGCAGCCAAAGCCATAAGGCTTCGACGACCTGCACCCCTGTTTCACCGATCACGCGACGCCGCAACGCACGCGCCGCAAATCCGGCGTACGCGAGCGTTTCCGCCAGATCACGGCGATAGCGGGCAGAGGCCAGCCACCATACCCAACCCATCATCCGGCCCAAGCGTTGTGCGCCAGTCAGCGACAGTCGCGACAGCACCCAACGCAGACTCCGCAACAAAACCGTCCGCACCCGTTTCGTCAACCGCGGTTCCTTTTGTCCCAAAATTTTGTTATGATACTCGGTCATCCGCCGAGTTAATCCGACAACTTGCGGGGCGGACAGCAAATACCGCTAAAGCGTCGGCAGCTCTGCCCACGATCCCCTCAGAGCCGCCTACGCAGGGCTGGCAAGGGGATCGGAGAAAATACCATGGGCAAACACTACCTCTTCACCTCCGAATCGGTTTCCGAAGGGCATCCCGACAAAGTCGCCGACCAAATCTCCGATGGCGTGCTCGACGCCGTCCTCAGCGAAGACCCGAACGGGCGCGTTGCCTGTGAAACGTTGGTCTCGACCGGCCTCGTCGTCATTTCGGGCGAAATCACGACCACTGCGCACATCAATTATCGCGAAATCGCCCAAGAGGTAGTCAAACGCATCGGCTACGACGACTCCGAGATCGGCTTCGACTACAAATCGTGCGCCGTCCTGGTTGCGATCAACCGCCAATCGCCCGATATCGCGCAAGGGGTCAACCAGGCGCACGACGATCCTCTGGACCAAGGGGCTGGCGACCAGGGGTTGATGTTCGGCTTTGCCTGCAACGAAACGCCGACCCTGATGCCGCTACCCATCTACTACGCGCACCGGATCATGGAGCGGCAGGCCCAACTGCGCAAAGACGGGCGCTTGCCGTGGCTGCGCCCCGACGCGAAAGCACAATTGACCGTGCGCTACGAAGACGATAAACCCACCGCGATCGACACCGTCGTCGTCTCGACCCAACACCATCCCGACATCCCCTACGACCAGATCCGGGAAGCGGTGATCGAAGAGATCGTCAAGCCGGTCCTCCCTCCCGAGCTTATCAAAGGGGAGATCCGCTACCTCATCAACCCGACGGGACGCTTCGTGATCGGCGGCCCGCACGGCGACTGCGGGCTCACCGGGCGTAAAATCATCGTCGATACCTACGGTGGTGCTGCCCACCATGGCGGGGGCGCATTCAGCGGCAAAGACCCCTCGAAAGTCGACCGCTCTGCTGCCTACGCCGGACGCTACGTCGCGAAAAACATCGTCGCCGCAGGGCTTGCCGAGCGCTGTGAGGTTCAGGTGGCCTACGCGATCGGTGTCGCCCGGCCGGTGAGTCTGATGGTCAATACCTTTGGCACCGGCAAGATCCCCGACGAACAGATCGCAGCGTTGGTGGCACGCCATTTCGACTTGCGCCCGCGGGCGATCATCGAAACGCTCGATTTGCGCCGCCCCATCTACACCAAAACCGCCGCCTACGGGCACTTCGGCCGTGAAGAACCGGAGTTCACCTGGGAGCGGACCGACAAAGCCGCCGCGCTGCGGGCTGACGCGGGTCTCTGAGCCCCGAGGAGCACCGATGAACACAACTGCTTGGGGAGCTCTCGTTGCCGGTCTCGTCGTTCTTTCGCTGGGCGCCGACCTGTTGGTGCGGGGCGCGGCCAAACTCGCGGTGCGTTTCGGCATTTCGCGGCTCGTGGTAGGCCTGACGATCGTTGCGTACGGCACGAGCGCCCCTGAATTTTCTGTCTCCGTAGGCGCCGCCCTCAAAGGAAGCGGTGAAATCGCCATCGGCAACGTCGTTGGTTCCAACATTGTCAACATCCTGATCGCATTGGGTCTATCCGCGCTCATTGCTCCGGTCGGAGTACATCTGCAGGTGATACGCCAGGAACTGCCAGTACTGCTTGGCGTTTCGGTGCTTTTTGCCGTCACTGCGTTGGACGGAACGCTTTCTGCGTTCGACGGCGCGCTGCTCTTTGCACTCATCATCGGTTACACCATCTTCCTGATCCGTCAATCGCGCAACGCGGGCAAAGATGCAGAAGCCGAGTTTGCCGAAGAGATCCCGAAAAGCCACTGGGACGATCCTCTGCCGGTGCAAATCGCGCTCATCGTCGGTGGGTTGGCGTTACTCGTTTGGGGTTCCGATCTGGCAGTGAGCGGTGCGGTCGCAATCGCCAAGTCGCTCGGCATCAGTGAAGTGGTCGTCGGGTTGACGGTGGTCGCAGTCGGCACGTCGCTCCCAGAAATCGCGACCTCGCTCATGGCCGTTTACAAGGGCGAACGCGACATGGCGGTAGGCAACGTGATCGGCTCCAACGTCTTCAACCTGCTGGCAGTGGGCGGGGCGTCGGCGCTCGCTGCGATCCCGCTCGGTGGCATCACCGTACCTGTCTCGGTGACGACGACCGACCTCTGGGTGATGTTGGGCGCCACGTTGCTGCTCTTGCCAGTTGTCCTCTCTGGCTATTCGGTCAATCGTCAGGAAGGTGCGCTTCTGGTCGCGCTCTATATCGCCTACCTCACCTATCTGGTGCTCGACGCGCTGCACCACCCTGCCCTAGCGGCATTCCGCACCTTTGCGCTAGGTTTTGCACTTCCCTTGCTGGTTGCGGGCGTACTGCTTCGTTATCTCACCCATATCACCCGTGATACCCCGCCGTCATAGCGCCTGCCCCAGTGTGTTATCATTATTGTGCCGAGGAGCGCTGCAAGCGGTCGTCCGCCCAGGCTCGGCTTACCCCAACGGCGCTCACCAAATCCCAACCCGCCGGGTTGGGGGACTGGTGAGCCCCCACCCGGCCACCGTTCAACGTCAAGGAGTCATTCGATGAACGCTGTGGCTGAACTTCTCCTCGTCGGCAAACCTTTTGCCGACTGCGCCATCGCCGACCCCGCCCTAGCGGAATGGGGGCGGCGCGAAATCGCAATCGCTGAAACCGAAATGCCCGCACTGATGGCGATTCGCCGTGAATACGCGGGACAAAAACCCCTTGCGGGCGCGCGGATCGCCGGCAGTCTCCACATGACCATCCAAACCGCGGTCTTGATCGAAACTTTGGTCGATCTCGGTGCAGAAGTGCGGTGGGCGAGCTGCAACATCTACTCCACCCAAGACCACGCCGCAGCGGCGATCGCCGCGCGCGGCATCCCCGTCTTCGCCCGCAAAGGTGAGTCGCTCGAGGAGTACTGGGACTACACCCACCGCATCTTCGACTGGGGCGAAGGGCGCTTTGCGAACATGATCCTCGACGACGGCGGCGACGCGACGCTGCTCCTTCACCTCGGGGTCAAAGCGGAGCACGAACCTTCGGTACTCGAGAACCCAACCAGCGACGAAGAGCGCGTCCTTTTTGCCCGGATCCGGGAGCAGCTGCGGCGCGACCCCCACTGGTATTCGCGGCGAATCGGAGAAATCCGCGGTGTCACCGAAGAGACCACCACCGGCGTGCATCGCCTCTACCAAATGCACGAACGGGGCGAATTGCGCTTTCCGGCGATCAACGTGAACGACTCGGTGACCAAATCGAAGTTCGACAACCTCTACGGCTGCCGCGAATCGCTGCTCGACGGCATCAAGCGCGCCACCGACGTGATGATCGCCGGCAAGATCGCAGTGGTCTGCGGCTACGGCGACGTGGGCAAGGGCTCGGCGCAAGCGCTGCGCGCGCTGTGCGCGCAAGTCTGGGTCACCGAAATCGACCCGATCTGTGCGCTGCAGGCGGCGATGGAAGGCTACCGGGTCGTGACGATGGATTACGCGTGCGACAAAGCCGACATCTTCGTCACCGCAACCGGCAACTACCACGTGATCACCCACGACCACATGGTACGGATGAAAGACCAAGCAATCGTCTGCAACATCGGCCACTTCGACAATGAGATCGACGTCGCCAGCCTGAGACAGTATCGCTGGGAGAACATCAAACCGCAGGTCGATCACGTGATCTTCCCCGATGGCAAGCGGATCATCCTCCTTGCCGAAGGGCGGCTGGTCAACCTGGGATGTGCAACCGGCCACCCCAGCTACGTGATGAGTTCGTCGTTCGCGAACCAGACCCTGGCGCAAATCGAACTCTTCAACCACCCGGAGCGCTATCCGGTGGGGGTCTATCGGTTGCCGAAGGTGCTCGACGAAAAGGTCGCGCGGCTGCAACTGACCCGCTTCGACGCGCAGCTCACGACACTGACGCCGGAGCAAGCGGCCTACATCGGGGTTCCCGTGGAAGGTCCCTACAAACCGGAGCACTACCGCTACTAGTCCGGACAGCGCGCGATGGCGATGAACCACTTTCACGCGCGCAGCAAACGCTCCCCTGCGGCGTCGCAACGGCGTGGGCACGAGGCATCCGTAGCCGTGTCCACGCCACCGCAGGCAGACCGTTCGCATTCCACCGCCACCACGACGCCGACGGACCTCTGTCGCCTCGACCTGCAGCTGGTCGCGCGGGGTCTTGCGCCGTCGCGCACTGCCGCGCAGCGGTTGATTGCCGCAGGCGCGGTGCATGTCGATGGCACGATCTGCCGCAAAGCGGCGCATCGGATCCCAGCCGACGCAACCATCATCGTCGCGGATACCGAACGCCCGCGCTATGTATCCCGTGCGGGTGACAAACTCGACGCGGCACTCACCACACTCGGCTGGTCGGTCGCCTGTTGCGTTGCGCTCGACGTCGGACAATCGACGGGCGGCTTCACCGACTGCCTGCTGCGCCATGGCGTGCGGCGCGTCGTCGGCTTGGAGGTCGGGCACGATCAGTTGGCGTCCCCGCTGCGCACCCAAGCGCTCGTGGTTTCCGCAGGCACGAATCCGGACGCAGCCGCCGTTCGTGACGTACCGATCGTCACGTTCGAAGGCGTGAATGCCCGCCATATCACCCCGGCGCAACTCGGCGCGCTGTTTCCGCCTGCCGGGTTCGACCTCATCGTCGGCGACCTCTCCTTCATCTCCGCGCGAACGGTGTGGCCTGCGGTTCTGGCCCTTGCAAGCAGCACCGCGCGGCTGATCTGGCTCGTCAAACCGCAATTCGAGCTGGGCCCCGCGGCGCTGAGCAAAAACGGCATCGTTCGCAATTGGGCGCAGCACGAACCCGCACTCAAACAGCAGATGGTCACGGCGCTGGCCGCACTCGGTTGGCACACCGTCGCGTGGTTCCCCAGCCCGATTCGGGGTGGCGGCGTCGGCAACCAGCCGGGGAATCAGGAGTTCCTGATCGCGGCGGTTCGGGGTACGCCCACGCAGACGAGCGATCCGGGTTCCCATTAGTCCGCTACCCAACACCGCTACCGATCGTTTGTGTCGCCGCCCTACCCTTCTAACCCGAAACAGGAAATCCGAAGATGGAGTACTCAGTCGAATTCTTTCCCCCGCAAACGCCTGAAGGCATGGCAAAACTGAGCGCCACTGCCCAAAAGCTCCAAAACTCGGGACGCTTTGCCTACGCCTCTGTCACCTACGGCGCCGGTGGCAGCACCCGTGACCGCACTTTCGCTGCGGTCGACGCGCTGCAAGCGGCTGGCTGGGACGTCGCGCCGCACCTCTCTGGCATCGGTGCCACCGAAGCGTCGATCGTCACGATTCTCGACCGCTATCGGGCCGCAGGGATTCGCCGCTTGGTGCTGTTGCGCGGCGATCTCCCCTCCGGTGTCGTCGATCCCGGGCCGTTTCGTTACGCACGGGATCTCGTTGCGTTCGTGCGCGCCCGGTACGGTGACACCTTCTGGATTGCGGTGGCGGCGTACCCAGAGTACCACCCCCAAGCGAAGCACGCCACCGCCGACCTCGACGCGTTCGCCGCAAAAATGGCCGCCGGTGCCGACTGCGCGATCACCCAGTTTTTCTACAACCCGGACGCGTACGCCCACTTCAGTGACGAAGCGGCACGCCGCGGTGTCACGCAACCGATCATCCCGGGGATCATGCCGATCACCCAGTTTTTCCGCTTGGCCCGCTTCGCCGACAGCTGCGGCGCGGAAATCCCGCGCTGGATTCGGCGCAAGATGGAAGGGTTTGGCGACGACGTCGCGAGCATCCGCGCCTTCGGCCACGAGGTGGTTGCACGCCTCCTCGAACGGTTGCGCGCTTTGGGCGCGCCGGGGTTTCACTTTTACACGATGAATCAAGCCGAACCGACGTTGGCGCTGTTGTAACCGGTTGCCAAAAATCGATTTTTTCGGCATCATCGCGTAATGGTCGAGAACCGCCCACTTCCTCTCCTGGCGCTCCTTGCTGCGCTCCTGACCCTATCTGCTTGTAGCACGGTTGGGAACAACCGCTCTTGGCTGAGCGCCGAGCCCTACACCGTCGCCACCCAAGACGCCAGCGAAGAGGCTCAGGAAAATGAGGAGAAAGAGGAAGAGAGCGACGCGCTCGACGGTTGGCTCCAGGCGCTCGCCTA
This sequence comes from Hydrogenophilus hirschii, assembly GCF_054656675.1. Classification (NCBI taxonomy): domain Bacteria; kingdom Pseudomonadati; phylum Pseudomonadota; class Hydrogenophilia; order Hydrogenophilales; family Hydrogenophilaceae; genus Hydrogenophilus; species Hydrogenophilus hirschii. The sequence continues at coordinate 119,748 of NZ_BAAHXQ010000002.1, read as the reverse complement.
CCGATCCCCGAATTATGGATTCGAGCTTCCGCAACGGGAAAACCGTTTACGCGAAGCGCTCAAGACCGCGTTCGAGCTCCAGGGTACTCCTTACCGCTTGGGTGGCACGGACGCGCAGGGGCTCGATTGCAGTGGCTTGGTGTGGGTGGCGTTCGCGAGCGCCGGTATCAAACTACCCCGTACCTCACAAGAGCAGTTTCACGCCACAGAGCGCATTGCACGCGACGCGTTACGTGCGGGCGATCTGGTCTTCTTCAAAACAGGAAGAAACAAAAAGCGCTCTGTCGACCACGTAGGCATCTATATTGGCAACGGCCAATTTCTCCATGCGCCGCGCCGGGGCAAAGCGGTCACCGTCGCTTCGATGGATGAGGCATACTGGACCAATCGATTTGTCGGCGCAGGTCGGGTTCCCGGTGTTACCCCTGAGAGCGTCTTACGCAACGCAACAGCAGAAGCCACCATCGCCGAAAGTGCGGACCACACACAGCCCACGACCCAAAGCAAACCGGCTCCGGCGAAAATGACGACGGCCAACACGAAGGGCAACACGACAGCAAAGGCGGCGGCCAAGACGGCCGCCAACACGACGGCTAAGACGACAGCTAGAAAGGTCTCTCAAGCACAACGTCCTCAAGCGGGCAAAGCGGTGGCTACTGCTTCGAAAAAGAAAGTTGCCCAAAAAGATACCGCCGTGAGGACGGAGACCTCTCAGGCAAGCAAAAAAGATGGGGTTCGCAACGCGAAAACTCTGGCGACGTCGGGAAAACCTCCGACTGACCGCCCCGTCAAGCGCACTCAGACGAACCACAAAAAACGGGAAGCGGCGCTCGCTACGACCGACGCTTCCCGCTGACGCCTCCCGCTTTCGTGACCGTTCCAGATCAAAACGCCGCAATCCCTGTTTGCGCCCGCCCCAGAATGAGCGCGTGGATATCGTGCGTCCCCTCGTAGGTATTGACCACCTCGAGATTCACCAGATGGCGAATCACGCCGAACTCATCGGAGATCCCGTTGCCGCCCAGCATGTCACGCGCCATCCGTGCGATTTCGAGCGCTTTGCCGCAGGAGTTGCGTTTCAGCATCGACGTCACCTCCGGCGCGGCGATTCCTTCGTCTTTCATCCGCCCCAACCGCAAACACGCCTGTAACCCGATTGCGATTTCGGTTTGCATATTGGCCAACTTCTTCTGGATGAGTTGGTTCGCGGCAAGCGGCTTCCCGAACTGCTTGCGGTCGAGCACATACTGCCGCGCCGTATGCCAACAGAATTCCGCAGCGCCCAGAGCCCCCCAAGCGATTCCGTAACGCGCCGAATCCAGGCACGTAAAGGGGCCGCGCAACCCACGGATCTCCGGAAAGACATTCTCTTCGGGGACGAACACCTCATCCATCACGATCTCACCGGTGATCGAGGTGCGTAGCCCCACTTTGCCGTGAATCGCTGGCGCGCTCAACCCTTTCATGCCCTTTTCGAGCACGAAACCGCGAATCTTGCCTTCGTCATCTTTTGCCCAAACGACGAAGACGTCGGCGATCGGACTGTTGGTGATCCACATCTTACGCCCAGTCAAGCGATACCCACCGGGGACCGCACGCGCCCGACTCTCCATGCTGCCGGGGTCGGATCCGTGGTTGGGTTCGGTAAGGCCGAAACAACCGACCCACTCGCCTCTGGCCAGCTTCGGAAGAAATTTCTGCCGCTGCGCTTCGGTGCCAAAGCGGTAGATCGGCAGCATCACGAGCGAACTTTGCACGCTCAACATCGAGCGAAAGCCGGAATCGACGCGTTCCACTTCGCGGGCGATCAACCCATAGCTCACCGCATTCATCGCGGCGCACCCATACTCGGTGGGCAGCGTGCATCCCAGAAGTCCCAGTTCCCCCATCTCGCGGAAAATCGCGCGATCGGTCTTCTCTTCGCGAAACGCTTCGAGCACCCGCGGCTGCAAGCGCTCCCGCGCGTAGCGCGCTGCGGTATCCCGTGCGGCGCGCTCCTCGTCGCTCAACTGATTTTCGAGTAAAAACGGATCTTCCCAACAAAAAGGGTGATGGCTCATCGATCTGCTCCCAGTACGCGCTTCTCTTGTTCATCGCGACACGGCGCGATCTCCATACGCCAAGCCGACACCGACGTCGTCGGATCCTGCTTGGCACCGAAACGGCTTGTCGGTGGCAACAATGCACGACAGCGGTTTCCTTCGTCACACCATTCATAGGGTGCAACAAAGGAAGAGTGGGTCAACACCACTTTCGGCAACAACCGGTTGGGTCGATAGACCCAAACACCGTGCGCGAAATGCGCATCCGGTGGCGGTTCCATGCCCGCACCGCTACCCCGCACTCGTGCCGTACGCAAGCGCACTCCACCGGGTTCGGCCGTGTACTCCTCTTCCCACCAGATCTTTTCGATGGAATGGCGCCAACGCAACGTCCCAGCTGCCCCCAATACCTCCTGAATCGGCGCCAAAGGGGCGTCCGGCAACGACACGTCACGCGCCCCCGACGCACCGAATGCCGCCCATGAGAGGCAAAGCAGCCAATGCATGGGTTAGCCATTCTGCCCCGTAGGTGGTTCCATACGCTTTTCCGCTGTACCGGCGGAAGCCCGAAGAGCGGAGTCGTCGCGCGTTGGTTCCTCTGAGCGAAACCGATACAGGCGAACGATGAGCAGCCCGGCCGCAAAGATCCCAGCAAGGTCGGCAACCCACCACGGTGTTGCCAAAAGGATTGCCGCCGCCACTGCCCAGAGCCGCTCCCACCAAGCGAGGGAACCACCTTTACGGGCGCCGACGATGGCGTACCCCCAACACCCTATGGCGAACAGGGCGCGCAGGATCGCCCACAAAACCGCCCACCAAGCAGGGTCGCCTTGCAACATCAACGCGGGGTCATAAACGGCAAGATAGGGAACGACAAAACCGGCAATTCCCAGCTGAAACGCTTTGAGACTGGTGGGCAGTGGGGGTGATTTCGCAACGCTCGAAGCGGCATACGCCGCCAGCGCCACAGGAGGCGTGAGATCAGCCATCAAACCGAAATAAAAGACGTACATATGGCTGACGATGAGCGGTACGCCCAACTCGAGGAGCGCTGGCGCCGCGATCGCACTGACGATGATGTAATTGGGGATCGTCGGGATCCCCATCCCCAAGACGAGACAAATCAGCATCGTCAAGACGAGCGCCAGCAACAGATGCTGCTCGCCGACAGAAAGGATATAACCGGCAAGCGACGTCGCAGCACCCGTCAGCGTCAGCACGCCGATGATCACCCCAACGATCGCACAAGCCACGCCAACGGGTAATGCCTGCATCGCCCCAACGACGAGACTCTCACGCACCAGATGCAACGTGTTTCGTCCCTCACGACGCCAAAGGAGCACCACTCCCAACGCGGCCAGAAGCAGCAACACCGGCAAGACGCCCCAGCGTACGACCAGCGCCCCCCAAACGCCAACGGCAATCCAGAAGAGGTATCGAAACGCTTGCCGCGACAACATCGCCGCCACAGCGGTTCCCAAGACGAGCACCGCGGTAAGCGCCAACCCTGCCATCCCCGCATACATCGGGGTATAACCCGCGAACAATAACCAGACGAGCCCAGCGAGCGGCAACACCAAATACCACCGCGAGCGCAACGCCTGCCATGCGTTGGGGCAATCTTCAGGCGCCAGTCCCTCTAGGCCGCGTCGCTTCGCTTCCAGGTGCACCATCCAAAATACCGTAGCGAAATAGAGCAGTGCCGGCACGATCGCCGCACGGACGATTTCGGCGTATGGAACACCGATGTTTTCTGCCATGATGAATGCCACCGCCCCCATCACGGGTGGCATCACTTGCCCACCCATCGACGCAGTTGCCTCTACCGCTGCGGCAAAAGTCGGGGAAAATCCACCGCGTTTCATCAAAGGGATCGTGAATTGTCCGGTCGTCAAAACGTTTGCCACCGCGGAACCGGAAATCGTCCCCATCAACGCCGACGAAAGCACCGAAACTTTCCCAGGTCCGCCCGCCGCGCGACCCACCAACCCCAACGCCACGTCGTTGAAGAGTTGCACCATCCCGGCCCGTTCCAAGAACGCACCGAAAAGGATGAAGAGAAAGATGTACGTCGCGGAGACGTAGATTGGAATTCCGAAGATCCCCTCAGCGCCGAAACTGAGCTGCTCGACTACCTGTTGCCATGCATAACCGCGATGGGCGAGCGCCCCAGGCGCCCACTGACCAAAGAGCGCATACAACAAAAAGAGCGCACAGAGAAGGGGCAGAGGCCAACCCAACACCCTTCGTGCGGCTTCGAAGACCAGTATCAAGAGCGCAACGCCCACGACAAGATCGGCTTGGGTCGGATCACCGGCGCGCAGGATCAGATCATGTTCGAAAACACCATAATAGAGAGCCAGAGACGCCGCGCCAAGCGCGAGCAACAAACCACCGATCCCACCGCCCCGTACCGGCGGCGCCGCCGCTGCAGCAAGGCGGCGCGCCGGATAGAGCAAAAAAGTGAGTGCGAGCAAAAACGCAACGTGCCACTCCCGGATGAGTTGCGACGACCAGGGATGGAACGCCGCGACCACCAGTTGATAACACGAAAACGCAAGCGCGACCCCACCCACCAACCACCGCCATCCGCGGGCAAGCGCCGCAAGGCGCGCAACCGCTTCCGACTCTTCGGCGTGGGGTACATGGGGTGGTGAAGCAGTCGGCTTGACCGCCCCACCCGTACCGATGGCTTGACGCATCGCGTCACCCAAGCTCTGTCACACAGAGAGGATCAGCTCAACACACCCCGTTCGCGGTAGTAACGGGCCGCCCCTGGATGCAGCGGTGCCGGCGGATTCTTTGCCGCCCGTTCGAGCTGGATCCCTTTTGCGGCACTGTGCGCCGCGACCAACGCATCGCGATGCGCGAAGAGCGCTTTGGTGATCGCATAGACAACCGCTTCGTCAACCCCCGCATGGGTGGCAAGATAATTGCGGATCGCCACCGTCGGTACCTCCTCGCTCTGCCCTTCGTAGGTCCCGGCTGGGATGGTCTCAGACTGGAAGACCGGGTTGCCGATTTTCGCCACCACCGCTTCGGGGACGGGCACGAGCACGATCGGTAACGCTGCGGCCAAGTCGCGCACCGCCGCAACCCCCAACCCGGCGGAGATCAGTGTCGCGTCCAGTTGTCGGTTCTTCATCAACTCCACCGACTCCCCGAACGACACATATTCGACTTTCCCCAGGTCGTCGTAGGAAAAGCCCGCCGCTTGAAAGATCGTTCGGGCGTTGATCTCGGTACCACTACGGGGCGCGCCAACCGCAACCCGTTTCCCTTTGAGATCGGCCAGGGACCGAATTCCCGAATCTTTAGTTGCGACGATCTGGATGTAGTTGGGGTAAATCGCCGCCAGGGTACGCAGCTGTTTGAGCGGCGTTTGGAAACCCGCTTCGGCGTCACCATTCCACGCGTGCGCGAACGTGTCCCCCAACGTGAACGCCACTTCACCTCGCCCTTTCGCAAGCAGGTTGAGGTTTTCGGCAGAGGCCTTGGTAGATTGGACGTTAACTTTGGCATTGGGCAGTACTTGGCCAACGGCCTGCGACAGCGCGACACCGAGCGGATAATAGACACCGCTCGTCCCCCCCGTGAGGATCGTCACGAAGGTTTGACCCTGCGCTTGAGCGTGCCATGCAACGGGCAGCAACAGGGCTGCAAGCGAACTGTGCAAGAATTCCCGTCTTTTCATCACCGTCTCCTTTGGTTGTGGGTAAAACTTTTTTGATCTTTATTTAGGATAACTCAAATCACCCCCTTTTGGCGCAAAGCGGCGATTTCGGCTGTGTCATACCCCACCGAACGCAGTACGTCCTCGGTGTCGGCACCAAGAAGCGGCGGCGCGTTGCGATAGGTGACAGGAGTTTCGGAAAAGCGAATGGGATTGGCCACCTGCGGAACTTCGTCCGCAAGCGGATGGGGCAACAGGCGCTTCATTTCACGATGAATCACCTGCGGGTCGGCGAAAACCGCAGCCAGATCGTTGATCGGCCCACAAGGCACGCCAACCGCTTCCAACGCACGGATCCAATGCGCCGTTGGCTGTTTGCGCGTCTCTTGCGCAATGAGTGGAATCAAGAGGTCACGATGAGCAACCCGCGCCGCGTTGGTGGCAAAACGGGGATCGACAGCCCACTCGGGGTGCCCCAACTGCTCGGCAAGCCGCGCAAATTGCGCGTCGTTCCCCACCGCGATGATCATGTGGCCGTCGGCGCTGGGAAAATCCTGGTATGGAACAATATTCGGATGGGCGTTGCCCAGCCGATCGGGCACCCTACCGGAAACGAGATAATTGAGCGCCTGATTCGCCAGGCACGCCACCTGAACATCCAAAAGCGCCAGGTCGATATGCTGACCCCGCCCCGTCTTTTCTCGCGCGGCCAGCGCCGCAAGAATCGCGATCGTCGCGTACAACCCGGTGAGAATGTCGGTGAGCGCAACACCGACCTTCATCGGGCCGCCACCAGGCTCGGAATCGGGGCGGCCGGTTAGGCTCATCAACCCACCCATGCCCTGGATGAGAAAGTCGTAACCCGCGCGGCCCGCGTACGGCCCGGTTTGACCAAAGCCGGTGATCGAACAGTAGATGAGGCGCGGATTGCGCGCAGCCAGCGTCGGGTAATCGAGGCGATACCGCGCAAGCCCACCCACCTTGAAATTCTCGACCACCACGTCCGCACGTTGTGCCAGCCGATGCAGCACCGCTTGCCCTACGGGCTGGGTGAAATCGACGGTCACCGAGCGTTTGTTGCGGTTTGCGCAGAGGTAGTAGGCCGATTCCCCTGTTTCGTTACCCTTCCGATCGCGCAACCACGGCGGCCCCCATTGCCGGGTATCGTCACCACGACCAGGTCGTTCGATCTTGATCACCTCAGCCCCTAGGTCGGCCAACAGTTGCGTCGCCCATGGCCCGGCCAAGATTCGTGACAGGTCGAGCACGACCAATCCTGTCAAAGGTCCGGTTCGGCACGCGTCACGATCGGTCACGGAATCATTCGCCATGGTCACCAAACCCCAGCGGTTTCGAGTTGTGCAACGGCCTGCGCCGCCCACCCCCGGTTCGCCGCAGGGCTCGCAGGGCTGGGATGAAGCATCGTGACGACCTTGGGCGTGGGTATCGTCTGCGCGGGCCGATCGGGTCGATCACCCTTTTCTGGCAAGACGATGGCAGCTTCCTTCCCCGCGGTGCATGCGAGCGCCTGCGCCACCCGTTTTGTCGCCCATTGCCCAATCCCAACCACCCATTCGGGTTGCAACAGCGAGACCACCGCGCGCAAATAGGCGTCACACTGCGTCAATAGGGGTTCCCGCACCGCAGCGGGCAGTTTGTCCGGCGTGACGTTACGCCCATGCGCCAAGAACGCCAGCGGACAGTAGTTGAGGACGAAATGGTCGGCGAAAAACCGTTGCGGGGTGCCAAACCGCTTAGCGAACATACCCCAAAGGCGCACTCCAGAAACTTCGCGACGCGGACAGGAAAACCCACGCACCGGTTTTTTCGGATCTTGGCGGGGCGGCGCTTCCACCGGCGCAATGATGCCCAGCCAATCGCGGACGCTCGGGACGTCGCCAAACGGAATCCCAGTCTGGACCATCCCGAACGGCCCCGGATTCATGCCGACAAAGAGCACCCGTTTCCGGCCGCTGCCATAGCGACGCAGGTACGCTTCGTGCGGTGCCCACGCATAGGTGAGCGGCGCATAGACGTGGGTAATCGCCGGTGTGTGCGCAGCGATCGCTGCCGCCTCCGACCACGGCAGCGTCCTATTCCGAAAACAGAGCGTAAGCGCAACGAGCGGGTGATCCGCTGCGATCACGCGAAGAGTTCCGCTAAAAAGTTCTGCATCGCTTGCCACGAACGGGCATCGGCCTTCGCGTTATAGACCGTGCCGAAGTCCGGGTCGTTTGCTTCTGGATTGGTGAACGCATGCATCGTGTGGCCGTAGGCGTGGAGCTGCCAGTCGGCCCCCGCGTCGGTCATCTCTTTGGCAAAAGCAAGAACGGCGTCCGGTTTTGCCATCGGATCGTCCCAGCCGTGCAACGCAAGCACCTTCGCAGTGATTTTGTTGTCTGTGGTATTGCCAGGCGGCGTGAAGAGCCCATGGAAACTCACCACCCCTTTCACCGGCGCACCGACCCGCGCCAGATCGAGCACCGAAAGCCCACCGAAGCAAAAGCCGATCGCAGCGACTTTTTCCGGATCGACTTCGGGCTGCATCGCCAACGCATGAATCGCCGCTTGCAGCCGTTTTTGCAGCAGTGCGCGATCCTGCACCAGGGGGGTCATCAGCGCCGCATTCTCCTCGCGCGATCGCCCCAACACCCCTTTGCCATAAACGTCCATCGCAAAACCGACGTACCCCAGTTCGGCAAGACGCTTTGCCTTGTCGACTTCGAACGCACTGCGGCCTGCCCACGCGTGCGCCACCGCAACCGCCGGGCGCTTGCCTTGCACGCGATCATCCCACGCCAGGATTCCTTCGAACGTTTTGCCATCGACCACGTATTCGATAGCGCGCGTCTGAATGCCCATCTTTCCCTCCTTACCGTGTCATGAAAAACCGATAACGTGCCGAGCCCACCGCCCCTCAACCCTGCCACGCATGGGCCACAAGGAGATCGTACGGCACAGTGTCGAGAACCGATTGGTCGGTTGCTTCGAGCACAACCGGCGGCGCGACGCCCGCTTCCAGCGCTTCGATCCAGCGCCAAAGACAGACACACCAGCGATCGCCCGCTTTGAGGCCAGGAAAACGCCATTCGGGTCGCGGAGTGACCAGATCGTTACCCCGCTGCAAAGAAAATTGGAGAAACGCGTCGGTGACGCGCACACAAATGGTGTGCGCCCCGGGATCTTCGGGGTGCGCACAGCAGTGACCGTCGCGCGTAAAACCGGTCAACGGGGCAAAAGAACAGGGCGCCAACGGCTCGCCGAGCACATTGACACCTAGGATCACAGGGGGTTCGGTTTCGGGGTATTCCGCCATACGCGGAATCATACCCGATCAAGGCCGAATGTAGGCGTACCCCTCTTTTGCCTGCAAGCGCGCCACTTCCGCAACGCCACTGGGAACGATTTTCGCCTCCAGCGCCAGTTTCTCTTTGGGAATTTGGAATGCCGTCAACGTGTTGTTGCAGACGCGGAACTCCACCCCGCGGTTGGCCAGTGCGCTGATCCGCTCCGCAAACGGTTTGCCATTGTGGTCCACCGCGTCCTCCAAGATGAACTGGACGCCGGCTTTACCGTTCGCGACGACGACGATCTTTGCGGTTGGGTCGGCGTCAAGGTGGTTACGGATGTTGTTGAGCCCGCGCGCAGCCTCTTCCACTCCTTGGGTGAAATGGTAAACCGCTTTCACCGGTTCATCGGCGCGGACCGTTGGAACCCACGCGCCAAGCGCAACAGTAGCAAGCAACGTACGCACAAAGGCTCTTTTGTTCATGGGGTCTCTCCTTCGGGATCGATTCAACGTGTGAAAATCGCTTCAGTTTTCACCCCAATAGTGCCACCACTGACGAGATCGATCACTGCCATCGCTATCGCATCAGGGTTTTCCAATGGTAGCATAAGTCGATTGCAAGATAGTTTTGCGCGCAGATCCGGTGTAGTGGCCACAGCGAAAACCCAAGCGTCTTCTGACCAAAGCGGAGGGCCAAAGGTCTCACCTCGCCAGACTTCTACTTTCGGAATCGCCGCACGTTTATAGCCTTCGACAAGTACGAGATCGCATGGTTGCAGAGCAGCCAACAACTCGGACAACATCGGCTCTCCGGCCTGATTTTCATGGATCACCGCCCAGCGCCGAGGTGATGCAACCACGACCTGACGCGCGCCAGCATGGCGATGGCGCCAGGAATCCTTTCCGGGATGATCGATATCGCTCATGTGATGGGCGTGTTTCACGACGGCGATGTTCCACCCTTTTGCTGTCAGCGCAGCAACCACCTGAGTGACCAATGTCGTTTTTCCGCTACCCGACCATCCCGCAAAGCCGATCACGGGCGCCCCGTTTGGCGCACGCACCAAGGGAACAATGTGGTGACTGCCGGCAGGTTTTTTCTCCGACGCAAAAACCCCAGCGGCAGTCATCCACTCGGTTGCTCTCATTGCCGCCGTCCCGTGATCTCTTGATACCAGACCGCGTGGTGTTGTTTTGCCCACGCTTCGTCCACGTAGCCGGTCTTCATCCCGTCAAGCGACCCTTCCGAACCGATCGTTCCAATATAGATATGGCCAAACGCCATCGCGATCATGAGGAGCGCGGCCGAGGCATGGAGGATATGCGCAAGCTGCATGTCCTGGCGGGTCTGACCAAAGAGCGGGAAATCGAGAATCAGTCCAGTCACCGTGACCGTCAACCCCAGCACGGTCACACCCACCCAGAACCAAAACTTCTCGCCGAAATTGAAGCGTCCAGAGGGAATTTCCTCCCCGGAAAGTAAACCACCGAACTTTTTCGCCCAAAGCCAATCTTGGTCGGTCAAGAGGTTGTCTTTCGCCCACCGCAAGATCATCAACACCAAAAAGAACCCAAAGACAGGGCCCGTATAGTTATGGACATTCTTGGCTACCCACAATAGCGCAGCATTAACCGAAGTACCGAAGACCGGTTCGATGAGATGCTTACCAAAGAGAAGGCCCAATCCGGTTAGTGCGAGAAGCACAAAGCTGAGTGCCACGATCCAATGAACCAAGCGCTCGTAGAACGTGAAGCGAAGCAACTTCCTTCCCGTTGCAGGTTCATGGAGCTTGATCGTCCCCTTTACCAAATAAAAAAGGGTGATCGCCACCATCACCGCCAGGATTAACCATCCGCCCCACACGGTGATCGGGCCATTACGGATTTGCCGCCATGTGTTCCCCTCGGATTGGATGAGGACGTTCGCTTCCGGCGTCTGAATCGAGGTCACCCCGGGCGCATAAAGAGTACGCCGAACGCCATCAAAAAAGGCCGCGTTATTGTGCCCTTGAGGCACAACCATTGCAGCGGGAGCATTCGGATCGATCCGTCCGCCCCGCGTCTCACCGACTTCGGCGCCCTGCGCGGAAACGGTGAAAAAAAGCAGGCAGAACACCAGAATTCCCGCCTCTTTCCACCCAATTAGCCAACGTTCACCAAACCCCTTCATGACACGTTCTCCTCTTACTGAACGCGGACATATTCGCTCTGTTTCTTCGTCCGCGTATTCACCGCTTCGAGCCAAGCCTGACGATCGCCGGCGAAAGGCGCCGAGACGTACGAAGGAGGATCGTAGGCCGCCGTGCTTTTCCCAGGGGTGTAATCTTGTGGTTTTTCCGTACAGGCCGTCAAAAACAGCCCCGCGATCACCAATAAGCCTGTGCCCCAATGTCTCAACATGGCCTCCCCTCCTCTCAACGCTTGTTCGGAGTTGCCGATTGCCCAGACTCATTGCCATAAGCAACCCGCCAGCCCCACAGTTCGACACCATAACCGCGGCGCAACACCCGCTCCCGCATAATGTCGGAGAGCACTTCGGCATCCCCCGCGATCAATGCTTTGGTCGAACACATTTCCGCGCAAAGCGGCAATTTACCTTCCGCCAGTCGGTTGCGACCATACTTTTTCAGCTCCTCCTCGGAACCGTTCTCGCCAGGGCCACCTGCACAGAACGTGCATTTATCCATCTTGCCGCGTGCGGCAAAAGCGGTAGCGCCATTGGGGAATTGCGGCGCACCGAAGGGACAGGCGTAGAAGCAGTAGCCGCACCCGATGCATTTGTCTTTGTCATGCAATACCAACCCTTCTTCGGTCCGGTAAAAGCAGTTGGTGGGGCAGACCGCCATGCAGGGGGCATCCGAACAGTGCATGCACGCCACCGAGATCGACTTCTCACCCGGTTGTCCTTCGTTGAGGGTAACGACGCGCCGGCGTTGAATCCCCCACGGCACCTCATGTTCGTTTTTGCAAGCCGTAACGCAACCATTGCAGTTGATGCACCGTTCGGCATCGCAGACGAATTTCATTCGCGCCATCGTTAAGCTCCTTCGTTATGCCTTTTTGAGGCGGCAAAGCGTCGTTTTCGTTTCCTGCATCATCGTCACGACGTCATAGCCATAAGTCGTTGCAGTATTGACCGCTTCGCCGCGAACGATTGGATGCGCTCCTTCCGGGTAGAACGGCAACATGTCCTGACCCATCCAATGGCCAGAGAAGTGGAACGGCAGAAAGACCGTGCCAGGAGGAACGCGATGGGTAATCCGCGCTTTGACTTTGATCCGAGCACCCGTCGGGGTTTCTATCCAAACCCATTCACCATGCCGGACGTTGGCATTGTTGGCGTCGCGCGGGTTCACCTCGACATACATCTCCTGCTGCAATTCTGCAAGCCACGGGTTGGAACGGGTCTCCTCCCCACCCCCTTCGTACTCGACCATCCGCCCCGAGGTCATGATGATCGGGTACTCTGTGCTGATCTCCTTCACCTGCTGTTGCAAGGTCTTGAAGAGCGTTGGCAAACGCCAGAATTTCTTGTCCTCATGGGTCGGATATTGGTCGACCAGATCGGGGCGCGGCGAATAGATCGGCTCGCGATGTTTGGGCACCGGATCGGGGAAGTTCCAGACCACGGCACGTGCCCGGGCATTGCCATAAGGCAAGCAACCATGATTCTTCATCACCACCCGAATGATCCCGCCGGAGAGATCGGTTTTCCAGTTCTTGCCTTCAGCCGCTTGCTTCTCCGCCTCGGTCAATTCGTCCCACCAACCCAACTGTTTGAGCAATTTGTCGTCAAATTCAGGATGCCCACCTTTGATATCTGCTCCCTTGGGATACGATCCCTCTGCAGCGAGCAGAGAAACGCCATTTCGCTCGACACCGAAGTTGGCCCGGAAACAGCCGCCCCCCTCCATCACCGGCTTCGACGTATCATAAAGGTTTGGGGTACCGGGATGTTTCATTTCCGGCGTCCCCCAGCACGGCCAGGGGAGGCCAAAGTATTCGCCGTCACAGGGACCACCGTTGGCACGGAGCGTCTTGACGTCGAAGGTGTGCATGTACTTCATGTGCCGCTTGATCCGTTCTGGCGAGATACCCGAATAGCCGATCGTCCAGGTACCGCGGTTGATCTCGCGCAGAATATCCTCGACGTCTGGCTCTTCCCACCCGCGGGCGTTTTTGGTCACCTTGATGTTTTTGCACAGCTCGTTCGCAAAGCCAAACTTTTTCGCGAACGCGTACATGATCACGTGGTCAGGCTGTGATTCGAAGAGCGGTTCGATCACCTTTTCCCGCCACTGCACGGAACGGTTCGACGCGGTGCAGGAGCCTTCGGTCTCGAATTGAGTCGCTGCCGGCAGGAGATAAACGCCGTCTTTGCGTACCATCGCTGCCATCGCTGCGGTAGCCGAAGGATAGGGGTCGATCACGACCAGCGTGTCGAGCCGTTTCATCGCTTCGACCATCTCTTTGCCGCGCGACTGACTGTTGGGCGCGTGCCCCCAAAAGACGACCGCTTTGAGATTGGTTGGCTGATCCATCTTGGCCGGATCTTCCATGACCCCGTCGATCCAGCGCGAGACGGTAATTCCCGGACGTTCCATCAACTCCTTGGAAGCAAAACGGGCTTTCATCCACTCGTAGTCGACACCCCAAACGCGACACCAATGCTTCCAAGACCCTTCCGCGATCCCGTAGTAACCCGGCAGTGAATCAGCGTTGGGCCCGATGTCGGTTGCTCCCTGGACGTTGTCATGGCCACGGAAGATGTTGGTGCCGCCGCCTGAAACACCGACATTACCCAGTGCAAGCTGGAGGATGCACATCGCACGCGTGATCGCATTGCCGATCGTATGCTGCGTTTGGCCCATGCACCAAACGACGGTGGAGGGACGATTCTCCGCCATGATTTTTGCGATCATATGGACTTGGTCGTCGGAAACTCCGGTGACCTCTTCGACACGCTCAGGGGTCCAATATTCGACCTCCTTGAGCACTTCGTCCATTCCATAGACACGTTCGGCAATGTATTTTTTGTCTTCCCAGCCGTTGGCGAAGATATGACGCAGAACCCCATAAATCAGAGGGATATCACTGCCTGATCGGATGCGGACAAAGTAATCGGCTTTGGCGGCGGTACGGGTAAAGCGCGGATCGACGACGATTATCTTCGCGCCGTTTTCTTTCGCATGGAGCACGTGCAACAACGAGACCGGGTGCGCTTCTGCGGCATTGGAACCGATGAAGAGGATCGCCTTGGAGAAGTGCATGTCGTTGTAGGAATTGGTCATCGCCCCGTAGCCCCAGGTATTCGCAACCCCCGCTACCGTGGTCGAATGGCAGATACGCGCCTGATGGTCACAGTTGTTGGTGCCCCACATCGAAACGAATTTGCGCAAAAGATATGCTTGTTCGTTACTGTGTTTCGACGATCCGACCCAATAGACACTGTCGGGACCAAACTGCTCACGCAGTTTCAAAAGGCGGGCGCTGACCTCGTCGAGCGCTTCTTGCCAACTGATCCGCTTCCATTTACCGTCGACGAGCTTCATCGGATATTTCAAGCGATGCTCGCCGTGACCGTGCTCACGTACGCTTGCCCCTTTGGCGCAATGCGATCCCAGGTTGATCGGCGAATCGAAGACTGGTTCCTGACGGATCCAGACACCATTTTTCACCACCGCATCGATCGCACACCCCACCGAACAGTGCGTACAAACGGTGCGTCGTACCACTTCACCGCTTGCTGGGTTGACCGTTTGAGCCGTCTGCGCTTCCGCTGGCGCAACCCACCGACCAGAACCTGTGCCGAGAAAGGTCGCTCCAGCTGCCGAAGCCAATCCCGCTCGTTTCAAAAACTCCCGCCGCGACAGCATCGGCGCGGAAAGGCTGCGCGCAGACCCAACCGTGGAATTGCTTACCCTTTTCTTGGTCAACATCTTATTTCTCCTTGTTCACTCTCGCTTTGGGCCAGATCCCGCCTCATCAAATACGTGCGGTACGAAAATATTTTTTCTGATGCCCCGAAAGCGTCTGTTTGCGCGCAGTAGGAGGCAACGCTTCGTTGCTCATTGGTACCGCTTCTGCGGATACAGCTGCGACCAACGTTCCACCGCCAATCGCCGACGCACCGAGTGCTCGGAAAAAGCGGCGACGATCCACATTGATCGATGTGTGCATTTCGCTGTTGGTTTTCATGGTGTCCATGGGCAACTCCTTTTCTTTCTCACACTTCCACTTCCCAGTAAAAAGCTTCCAACGTCAAAAAGGCATCGAGCAGCTCTGCCAGCGCACGGTACCCACCAGCATTGGGAGCTTCGGCAAGGGCAGTAGCAAATCGCCCTGCCCATGACCAGACGAAGCGAACGAAAAAGTCACGTTGTGCCGTTTCGTCCCGCAGCGCGATCAAATGGGTCATCACTTCGAGCACCGCCGCGATGTGATCCTCGGGCTCACTGATCTCCGCACGCCGGTGCAACCCTTTTTCAGCCCACCAGGAGCGGAGTTCGGCCAGCGGCTCTTCCATCATGAATCCCGTCAGATAAAACGAACCGTACGGGATCACCTCGGGGCGAGAGACGCCATAGAAAAGCCGTTCGTACTCCTCTGCCCAGACTGCTGGCGGCTGAGTCTCCAAAGCCTGCGCGAACTGCCGCCAAGCCGTCACGAGGCGCGTCGTTTCGTCACCACTCCCCCCATAATGAGCTGCCAACCGTTTCGCCGCTTCCATCAACTCGGCGCTGGGTGGTTCAGCCAGCAACGCGCTGAACATCGCATAGTGTTCGACCCGCGCCTGCACCACTGTATCGTCGACGAAAGCGTCCGTTACCGTCATCTCAAAGCTCCCAAATGCGAACGGGGTCGGTTTCACGGAACTGTGCCTTGACACGGCAATCGGCACAGAGCCGCAAGAGAAGCTGACGATCCGGTTGGCCGAAAAGGGGATGCGATTGGAGCGTGGCCACCATTTTGTCGAGCACCGAGCGAGGTCCAAGAACAGCGCCACACTCTGCGCAATAGGCTGGCTCCGACTGCCGCAGGATCACAGCTTGGTTCGCTTCCTGTGAGGGATTCCAACGCGGAGTGAGTTCGATTGCTTGCTCCGGACACGTGTTGGCGCACAGCCCGCATTGCACACAACGCGCCTCCGTGAATTGAAGCTTCGGAATACCCCCCCCCGCCTGCAACGCTTGGGTGGGACAAACCCCGGTACAGGCGAAACAAAGCGTACACCGATCCGTAACTGCCACAGCGCCCCACGAAGAGCCAGACGGTAACAAAACTGGCGCATCGACCTGACGCTCGGCTGCAAGCTTGGCGAGTGCGTCGCGAATCAGGCGCATCGAATCGTTTTTTTCCGTTTGCAAGCGAAAACGGAACCGCCCCGGCGATACATACGGTGAAAGGGGTGCTGAAAAGCGCTTCGTGAGCGCTTCCGGTGTGGTTTCGCAAACGATCGATACACGCTCCGCTGCATACGGATCACCGAGCGCCTCGAATACTGTTTGGACAATCGCGGCGGCACGTAACAAGGCCGGTTTTTCCATCTCGGCAGCGCTGACCAGCACTATCTGCGCAACACCGCGCAACAGGGCATAGAGCAACCACTCTTCGTTGAAGATCGTGGTTCGCCAAATCGGCAGAGGCAAAAAGTGGTCGGGTAATTCTCCCCCTTCGGCCTCCCATTGCGCCAAAGCGCCACGCCACCGTTCGTCGTAACAAAGGAGTGTGCACGGAGTCTCATCGGACCACGCGTCGAGCGCTGCTGAAAGCGCGGTCGACCAATCGGCTGGGCGCGGGTACTGAAAACGCACGGCACCTGTTGGACAAACCCCGACACAATCCCCGCACCCTTGGCACCAGTAAGGATCAATGGCGACATGATCCCCTGAAGGCCGGATCGCTTGCGTATCACAGACCTCGAGGCAACGAGAACACCCCCCGATCCGATTCCGTTCATGAGCACAAAGCGCAGAGGAGAAGCGCACGTAACGGGGTTTTTCCCACTCCCCTATGAGCTGCACAAGTGCAAGCACTGCAAGGGCCTGATCAAGCGGATCGCTGCCTGGAGCGAAGTAACCCACAGGCAATTCGAAACCAGACCAGTGAGGCGTTGCCTGCAGATCGAGAATCAAGTCACAGGCAATCTCACCTTGTTCATCACCGCATTCCCACAGAACGCGGTAGGCGCCTGCATGCCCTTCGATCGCCGCGCGATCTACAGGAAGCACCAACGCGTCCGGGTGGGCAGCACGCAACGCGGCGAGACGGTGATGATGTGCAGTTGCCAGAACAATGACGGCACACGCTTGCTGGACACGCTCACCCCAACCAAAAGCAACATCAGGATCCCCAATGATCGCCAGTCGATTGCCGACCGTAAATTCGAGCGCAGGAACCGGCGCAAAGGATGGAAGCGCCGCAATCGCGGCTAAGGCGCGTTCACGAGGCGAATTGCTCATCCTCATCCCCTCCCCCTTTTCTAACCACAAAAATAGTGACTATCTGAACGCGTATGGGAGGGAAAAGCAACTGACGCGGTGCACAAGGGTGGTCTCTCCGTCGTGAACGATCGTTATCGTTTGCTGAGCACTATAAACAAAGGAAGATTGAACTGCAATTTTGAAATTCTGAATCAATCAGTTTTTGTGTTCACAAAATTATAAGAAGGCACAAACTGGACGCTTTTTTCTTCAATTTCAATGGATTGCGATGGAAACTCCGCCTGCGCTACATCGCCAGTTAGTTTTTGCGCCTCCGCCTCAACCGGGGCCTGCGCCACTACTTCTTCGTCTGGTGAAGCAGCGCGCGTATCTCCCAAATCCTGGCTCTGCTGTTCTTCGCGATACAAACAAGAAGTGACGTTTTGCCATTGGACGAGTGCTTTGGCCTCGTCCTCGCTCAGCAGCGGGTCTTTCGTGACATCGATGAAATCGCTGTCGAGTTCGTCCGGTTGGCCAAATGCCCCCGTTGCCCAAAGGCGTTGCAATGCTTCCTGGCGAACCTCT
The DNA here is from genome assembly GCF_054656675.1 of Hydrogenophilus hirschii. Lineage (NCBI taxonomy): Bacteria > Pseudomonadati > Pseudomonadota > Hydrogenophilia > Hydrogenophilales > Hydrogenophilaceae > Hydrogenophilus > Hydrogenophilus hirschii. Next base: position 101,736 of record NZ_BAAHXQ010000002.1, on the reverse strand, counting down.
TCAGGAGCATCAGACGCCAAGAACGGCGTCAGATCACCGTCAGGCGGTACCGCAGCAAGCGCTGCACGCCAGCGGGTAACCGCTTCACTTTCTTGCGCCGCTCGTTTGCGTTTTGCCCAACCTCGCCAATCGATCATTCGTCGCCCCCCATCTCCTCGTCCGTCGACCGCTTGAGTATTCCCAGCGGGTCGTTGCGCCGCACCCTACGTTTGCGTTCAGGTCGATAGTGCGCCAAGGCGAACACCCGCAGCGGATCCCACAACGGCGAAGGCAATGGACACGATTCCACCCATTCACCACCGTCCATCCAACGCGCGGCTTCGTTTTGACTGACTGTCACATGCCGCGGCGTCGGCCACGCCTCGCCTTCGTCGCACCGCAACAAGACGAAGAGCATGGGGTGCGGCGCCGTTACGTTGAGGTAGATCCCTTCTGCTTCCGCTGGAAAGATTCGAAGTGGCAACGGCCCCATCGCAAAACATTTGCGCATGGCATCGTCTTGGAGCACCGCAATGGTTCGCCCCCCTACTTCGGAGCGTGACGACCATGAAAGACCCTCTGGCATGGCAACGTGAAACGCGGTCACCTGCCAATTGCCGTCACTCCACGGCGTCTGACTGGGAACCCATTCGAGCACTACGTAACCCGATAATTCGACCTCTTCCATATTGCTCATCGTAATCTGAGGCACGTTAGAATGCAAGACCATCGATTGCGCAAGGAGCCAACGATGCAAAACCCAAAACCACTTCTGAGCAACGCTCAGATCCCCCTCACCCAAACGATCTCCGCATGGGACGAAACGGGTACGCAACGGGAAATCGCGATCGCTGCCGAACGTCCCTTGACCGTGTACGTCAACAAACGAGAGATCGTCACCTTGATGACGCTTGGAGCTGCTCCGGAGGCATTGGTGATCGGTTACTTGCGCAATCAACGGTTGGTCAGTTCGCTTTCGGCGATCGCGTCGGTCCAGGTCGATTGGGAAGTCGAATCAGCAGCAGTGTGGCTTCATGAGCTTGCCGCGCTCGATTCTGACCGCCTAATGCAACGAACCGTGACAACGGGCTGTGGTCAGGGAACGGTTTTCGGTTCGATCATGGAAGCGGTCGAGGCTGCGTCGTTACCCACCACTGCCTCTATTCACCACGAAGCGATTGGCGCGCTTTTGGAAGCAGTTCGTCTGCGTCCAACGCTCTACAAAACCGCAGGCGCAATCCACGGTTGTGCCCTCGTTGCCGTGAACGAGACAGCGGTAGCGATTCGGTATTACGTGGAAGATGTCGGCCGTCACAATGCCGTCGACACGATTGCCGGTTGGATGTGGCTCGACGACATTTCAGCGGCAGGTCACGTCTTCTATACCACCGGCCGGTTAACCTCTGAGATGGTGCTCAAAGCAGCGCTGATGGGCATCCCGATCGTCGTCTCACGATCCGGGATATCGGCAATGGGATACAACGTTGCTCAACGTCTGGGTATGACGCTGATTGGACGTGCCACAGGCCAACATTACCTGATCTATACCCACCCCGAACGGGTGGTGCGTTGACCTGCCTGGACAAACCGTCATCCCACTTACCGAGAATATGCTACCCCTCAACTCCCCTCGCGCTCGACATCGCCCAGTTTGGCTTCGAGCTGAGCCACCCGCTCATGTAGCCGCGCGGTCTCCTGCCGCAGATGGTGGAGGCTCTCACGCAGCGCCTCGAACTCTTCCCGTGTCACCAGGTCCATGCGCTCGAACATCGACGCCATCAAGAGCTTTGCGTTCTTTTCGAAATCGCGCAGCGGGCTTGTCTCTGCAAGCTCGCGCAATTTTTGTGCCACTTCGTCGAAAGCAGGGGGTTTCAGTACCATCGTTTCGTCCTCATATTTTGTTTCGATCGCCATTTACTATAGCACGCCGCCACAACAATCCCACCAGCGCCATACCCGGCAACGTCAAGACGAAACAGAGCACGAAAAAGTGGGGCCACCCCAGCGCCTCGACGAGCACGCCCGAAAAGGCATTGACGATGCTGCGCGGCGCAGCGGCAAGGGAGGTGAGGAGCGCCAGTTGCGTCGCGGCATACGCGGGGTGAGTCCGCTGCGCAACGAACGCAACGAGCGCCGTGGTACCCAATCCGGCGGCGAAATATTCGGCCGCGATCACCGCAGCAAGCGCCGCGAGCCGAAGCCCATCGCTCGGCCCGGCGCCCAGCAGTGCCAGTGCCCAATAGCCGAAAATCGTCACCGCTTGTGCCCAGCCGAACCACCACAACGCAGGGACGATCCCCAAACGCATCATCCAAATCCCACCCACCAGGCTCCCTGCGATGAGCGGCCAGAGCGCGGCGTGCTTCGCGATCAGCCCCACTTCGCTGAGCGAAAATCCCATCGCGAGGTAAAATGGCGTGGCGAGCGCGGTTGCCAACGCGTCACCCAATTTGTACGCGAAGACCACCGCAAGCGTCAGGAACGCAGCCGCATGTCCTTCACGGCGAAAAAACTCGCGAAAGGGTTCGACTACAGCGGCACGCAACGAAGCGGGCGCTGCCTCCTCGCCATGCGCCAAGGGCACCCGCCAAAGGGCCAAAACCACGCCCGGCAGCAGAAATGCCGCGGTGAACGCAAACACCGCAGGCCACGGCCAATCTTCAGCCAAAATGAGCGCCAACGAGCCCGGGACGAGTCCCGCCACGCGATACGCATTGACGTGCACCGCGTTGCCAAAACCCAGCTCGGCATCAGATAGGAGTTCCCGCCGGTAGGCGTCGAGCACGACGTCGAGTGTTGCACTTCCCCAAGCGATCGCAACGAGCAGCGTCACCACAAGCGGCAGCGAAGCCACCGGATCGACCTGACCGACGCCTGCGATCGCCGCGGCAACGCCCAGCGAAAGGACCAGTATCCACCCCCGTCGACGCCCCAATCGCGGCCAAAGCGCCCAGCGGTCGAGCACCGGTGCCCAAAGAAACTTCCACGTGTACGGCAGTTGAATCAGGGAAAGCGCACCGATCGTCGCCAAACTGACCCCCTCTTGCTGCAACCACGCGGGCACGAGCTGCAGCAGAGTATAAAGCGGCAAACCGGACGCAAAGCCGGTGAGCACACACGGCAAAAAGTGGTCTACAATGCGGCGGATGACATTTGGAGGGAGATTGACCATGAGCACTACCGTCACCGTCCGCTTCGCAGTCGACCGCGAATACACCTTCGATTTGACCGACAATGCCGTTGCGACGTTGGAACCCGATGCGGCGCGCAGCTGGCTTGCCCACCAGATGGACGCACTCGAATGCGACATGCCGAACAAGATGGGCAAGATTCTTGCCGCCGATATCGCACTGGCGCTCGCACACTGCGCTGGCGAATCGCTCTTTGCCGAAGGTGGCGAATGGGCCCAGTGCTACGCCCAAGCCGTTGCGGCGATTTTCGATCGTCCGGTGGTGTTGGTAGACGTCGAGCAAAACCGCATCGGCTAACCCCTAAGCCACCATTGTGCGCCCCACCATCGACCATACGGGGGCGCGGATCAACGGCGTGCCAGCCGCGCGATCGCCAGTGTCGCCAGAAAATTGAGGTCGGCATCCGGCGGCAGCGGCTGATGCCGGTCGTCAAACCCCATCCATTCCAAAATTTCGATGTCCAGCAGATCGCACAGGGTGGTGAAATCCGCGACCGTAAAAAAACGGATGTTCGGGGTATTGAACCACTGGTGCGGTAGGCTTTCGGAAACCGGCATCCACCCTTCCAGGATGCTTTTGCGGTGTTTCCAGAACGCGAAATTGGGAAAACTCACCACCGCTTCGCGCCCCACCCGCAGCATCTCTTGCAGGATTCCTTGCGTATTGTGCATCGCTTGCAGCGCCTGACTCATGATCACGCGGTCAAAAAAACCGTCCTCGAACCCAGCCAATCCTTGGTCGAGGTTGCTTTGGATCACATTGACCCCGCGGTCCAAACAGGCGATCACGCGATTGACGTCGTTTTCGATACCGTAGCCCACCACCCGCTTGGTTGCGCTCAAGTAAGCGAGCAGTGCTCCATCGCCACAGCCGAGGTCGAGCACCCGCTCTTCCGGTTGGACCCAGCGGGCGATCGCAGCAAGGTCGAAGCGCAACGCCGATTCCGGCTGGACCGTTTCGTTCGTGTCAGGGGTCATCACCGTACTCATCCGCTCCTCCTTCAGACCGCCACTTGGTTGAGGTACGCCCGCACCGCGGCATGGTAATGGGGATGTTCCAAAAGAAAGGAGTCGTGCCCCGCTTTGCTCTCGATTTCCAGATAACTGACCGGTTTTTCCGAATGGACGAGCGCTGAGACGATCTCGCGGCTGCGCGCGGGCGAAAAGCGCCAGTCGGTGGAAAAGGAGAGCACGAAGAAACGCGCTTGCGCGCGGGCGAACGCCTGCGCCAGATCCCCACCGTATTCGGCCGCCGGGTCGTAGTAGTCGAGCGCACGCGTCGTCAAGAGATAGGTGTTCGCGTCGAAATAGCGGGAGAATTTCTCCCCCTGGTACCGCAGATAGGATTCGATCTCGAATTCGACGTCGTACGAATAGCGAAACGCGCCATGTTTCAACGCCCGCCCGAACTTTTCCGCCATCGCATCGTCGGAGAGATAGGTGATGTGGCCGATCATCCGCGCGAGCATCAACCCGCGTTTCGGCACCACCCCGTAGCGGTAGTAGTCACCACCATGGAAATCGGGGTCGGTGAGGATCGCCTGCCGCGCCACTTCGTTGAACGCAATGTTCTGGGCCGAAAGCTTCGGTGCGGTGGCAATCGCCAATACGTGCCGAACCCGCTCGGGGTACTGCAACGCCCACGAAAGCGCCTGCATCCCACCGAGCGAGCCGCCGATCACCGCCGCGAACTCGCTGATGCCCAGACGGTCGGCAAGGCGCGCTTGCGCTTCGACCCAATCTTCCACCGTCACGAACGGAAAGCGGGAACCGTACGGCTCTCCCGTCTCCGGATCGATCGATTTGGGGCCGGTAGACCCGTAACATCCGCCGAGGTTATTCACCCCGATCACGAAAAATTTCCGGGTGTCGAGCGGTTTCCCCGGTCCAACGAAATTGTCCCACCAGCCGATGTTCTTCGGGTCGTCTTCGTAGTAACCGGCAACATGGTGCGAACCGGAAAGCGCGTGGCAAACGAGCACCGCATTCGTTTTCGCTGCGTTGAGTTCGCCGTAGGTCTCATAGACCAGTTCGTAGCGCGGCAACACGCCGCCGCTCTTTAGCCGCAGCGGTTCGTCGAAGACCATCCGTTGCGGCGACACTACCCCGACTGATCGCACTGCCATCCTTTCTCCCCAGTTGCGGCGCCGAAAGGAGCGCAAGCCTACCCAAAAGTAAAGCATTGTAAGCAAGTTTGCCGCGGTTGCAAAGGGACGTACAATCTTGGCCGGGTGTCTCCGCAAGAGTGTCCGAATGACCGCTACTGTCAAGCTTCCGCCCTATGCCACGATCCGTCGTGACGAAGATACCGTCGTGATCCTCGACCAGCGCGAACTTCCGTTCGCGGTCCGCTTCTTGACTTTGCGCACGCTCGAAGATACCGCGGACGCGATCCGGACGATGGCGGTACGCGGCGCCCCGCTGATCGGAGTCACTGCCGCGTTCGGCGTCGCGTTGGCGCTGCAACGAGACGCGCGTGATGCGGCGCTCGACGACGCGATCACAACGCTCGCCACCACCCGCCCCACCGCCGTGAATCTGCATTGGGCGCTTGCGCGCATGCGTCAGGTACTCGCGCCGCTTGTGCCCGCCGAACGCGCCCAAGCCGCGTGGGAAACCGCCGAGCGGCTGCGTAACGAAGACGCCGCGCTCTGCCACGCGATCGGCGAAACCGGGTTGCCGTGGCTGCAAGCCGCGGCGAAAAAGCGTGCCGGTGAACCGGTGCGGGTTTTGACCCACTGCAATGCCGGTTGGGTGGCAACCTGTGGAATTGGCACCGCGCTCGCCCCAGTCTATCTGGCGCACCAAGCCGGTATCGCGGTCGAAGTCTTGGCGAGCGAAACGCGACCGCGCAATCAGGGTTTGCTGACGGCGTGGGAGTTGTCGGTTGCAGGCATTCCTGCTCAGGTGGTCACCGACAATGCGGCAGCGTGGTTACTCGCGAACGGCGTGGTAGACTTGGTGATCGTCGGCGCGGATCGCATCGCCGCCAACGGTGACGTCGCCAACAAGGTCGGGACCGCGCTCAAAGCATTCGCCGCGCACACCTACGGCATTCCGTTCCTGGTTGCTGCGCCCACGAGCACGTTCGACCCCGATTGCCCCCACGGTGGCGCGATCCCGATCGAAGATCGGGGCAGCGACGAACTCACCCATGCGGTGGTACGAACCGCAAACGGCGTCACGCGGCTGCCCGCGTTGCCTGACGGTATCGGTACCGGCCCCAACCCGGCGTTCGACGTCACTCCGGCCCGCTTCGTCACCGCGATCCTCACCGAACGCGGTGCGATCGCACCGCCGCTTGCCGGGCCTTGGTGCCGGAGTCACTAGCAACCGTCACGCTTCGTCTGGCGCTTCCTCCGTCGGCGCGGCCAAAGCACCTGCGGTGCGATCGGTGCCGTGCACACAGGGGGGTTGGACGAGGTCGCGCAAAAGCACTTCGACCTCGGGTTCTTCCAGCGTCTCTTTCTCGAGGAGCGTTTGCGCCGCGGCTTCGAGCGCGTCACGGTTCGCGCGCAAGATTTCCAGGGAACAGGCAAATGCGGTCATCACGATTCGCCGCACCGCGGCGTCGATCTGCTCGCGCACCCGCTCCGAAACCGCCGCAAGAGCTTGATCGGCAGGAACGGCCCCTTCCAAGAAGCGGGGGCGCTGCGTTTCGAACGCAACGAACCCCAAATCCTCATCCATCCCGTAGCGCGTCACCATGTCGCGTGCGATCTGGGTCGCCCGCGCCAGATCGTCCGCAGCGCCGGTCGAGAGGTGACCAAAAACCAGCACTTCGGCAGCGCGTCCGCCCAGCAGCACCATGATCTTACGCTCCAGCTCTTCGCGCGTCAGGAGATACCGATCTTCCGAAGGACGCTGCAGGGTATAGCCCAGCGCACCGACGCCCCGCGGCACGATCGAAATCTTGTGCACGGGGTCGGTACCCGGCAACGCCCGCGCAACCAACGCGTGGCCGATCTCGTGGTACGCCACCACCTTACGTTCGCGCGCATCGAGCGTCCGGCTCTTGCGCTCAGCGCCTGCCACCAACCGCTCGAACGCGGCGGTGAAGTCGCTCATCGTCACCGCGTCGGCTTTGCGGCGCGTGGCCTGGATTGCCGCTTCATTGACGAGGTTCGCAAGATCGGCGCCGGCAAAACCGGTGGTCATCGCCGCGACCTTTTCGAGGTCGACATCCGGTGCCAAGCGGATTTTCTTCGCATGTACCTTCAAGATCGCCAACCGCCCCGCTTTGTCCGGACGGTCGACGACCACTTGGCGATCGAAGCGGCCCGCGCGCAGCAGTGCCGGGTCGAGAATTTCAGGCCGGTTGGTCGCGGCGAGCACGACGATCCCCGCGGAGGTGTCGAACCCGTCCATCTCCACGAGCAGCTGATTGAGCGTCTGTTCTTTTTCGTCGTGTCCGCCCATTCCAGGGAACGCGCCACGCGCCCGTCCCAGGGCGTCCAGTTCGTCGATGAAGATGATGCACGGCGCGTGCTGCCGCGCTTGCTCGAACAGGTCGCGCACCCGCGCGGCACCCACCCCGACGAACATTTCGACGAACTCCGAACCGGAGATGGAAAAGAAGGGCACCCCGGCTTCCCCTGCCACCGCTTTCGCAAGCAGCGTCTTTCCGGTGCCCGGCGGGCCAACCAAGAGCACCCCCTTGGGCATCCGCGCCCCCAACCGGGTATATTCCTGCGGATTCTTGAGAAACTCGACGACCTCTTGCAGTTCGGCTTTCGCTTCATCGACCCCGGCGACGTCGTCGAAAGTCACGCCAGTGGCTTTTTCGACATAGACCTTCGCGCGGCTCTTGCCGATGGTCATGAACCCGCCCATCCCTTGACGATCGAGGAAGCGGCGGAAGAGGAAATACCAGACGGCGAAAAAGACCAGAACCGGCACGACCCACGACAACAGATCGCGGAAAAAGGTGTTTTCCAACCGCCGGGTATAAGTCACCCCGTATTTTTCCAACCGCTCGGCAAGCTGCGGTTCGACCAGCGTCGCGACCAACGCGCGCTTGTTCCCTTCCGGCTGCTTCAAGATGCCGGTCACCGTACGCTCACCGATCACCACTTCCGCCACGCGCCCTTCGGCCAGGGCGCGCTCGAATTCGGAGTAAGGCACCGGCTCGACCTGGCTCGCTGCTTGCCATTGGCTTTGGAAAAGCAACAGCAGCGCGATCGCGATCAACCAGTAACCGACGTTGAGATTCTGTTTTTGTTGCTCGTTCATGGCACCCTCTTGAAAAGCGGGTTGTGCAACCTTTTTTCTGTAAATTTCCGTGGTGTTGGTCATGACGCCGGGGTTACGGGTTGAGGTTGAGATAGACCTTGCCGGTCATCCACTCGTCGTCGAGTTCGGCCAGCAGCGCCGAGACCAGGCGCAGGCAGGAATCCATGTTGGGGAAGATGCTGGCCACTCGGGTGCGTCGTCGCAGTTCCCGGTTGATGCGTTCCAGCCCGTTGGTGGTACGCAAACGGATACGGTGCGCAGCGGGGAAGTCGAACACCGTCAGGGATTCAGGAATCGCGGTTTCGGCCCACTCGGCCAGTTTCGGATGCTCCTTGCGCCAGGTGTCCAGGGCGGCTTTCAAAAGCCGCTCGGCTTCTGCCTTGTCCGGAGCATTGAAGATCGCGCGCAGTGTCGCGGCGACGTGCTTTTTCGCCTCCTGTCGGGTGACGAACTGGCCGGCGTTTTGCTGCAGATGGAACTGGCAACGCTGCCAGGGAACAGAAGGGAACACCGCTTTGCGGGCAGCTTTGAGGCCCGCATGATCATCCGCGATGATGAGCTTGATCCCGTGCAAACCGCGGGCAAGGAGGGATTCCAGGAAACGTCGCCAATTGATCTCGGCTTCCGACGTGGCCACCGTGCAACCGAGCACCCGCCGTTTGCCCGTCGCATCGACGCCGACGGCGATCAAGACGGCACAATCGACGATTCGCCCTTCCAGCCGCACTTTCTCGTAACGGGCATCCAGAAAGAGATAGGGCACTTCGCCCAGAGGACGCTCGCGCCAGGCCGCAAGCCCCTCGTCGAGCCTGGCGGCGGCACGGCTCACCTGGGCGGTGGAGAGCGAAATCTCCGGCCCCAGCAGGCGCTGCAGTACCTCGATCACCCGGCGGGTGGAGACCCCCTGGACGTACATCTCGGCCAGGGCCAGATGCACCGCCTGATCGGTGCGGGTGCCTTTTTCGAGGGCAGAAGGGTAGAAGTCGCCGCAACGCACCTGGGGCACCTGAAAGGTCAGCTCACCAAGGCGGGTGAGTACCGTCTTGGGTTTGTACCCGTTGGCGTAGTCACGCCGTCGCTCACTACGTTCATAGGGCGCCGCTCCAAGGAACTGGGATCGTTCGATCTTGGCGGCTTCATTGACGAGGATGCGCAGAGCCTCGCCGGCACCCTCCAGTCCGTGTTCGAGCAACACAGCATAAGCCATTTCCAAAGGATTGGTTTCGACACGCATCGCCATGATGGGCATACTCCTTTCTCGAAGTCATGGCGTCAGACCGAGCGCCGCGCGCTTCCTGCCATAGGCGCTAAACGGAATTTACAGAAAGGATGGTACACAACCTGAAAAGCGCGGTTCCAACCCTATGAAAAGAGCATAACACATCAACCAAGGAGTGACGAAATGATGAGCCTTCTGCGTTTTCCTGCGCACGTTTTCGAAGAGTTCGAACGGTTGCAGCGCGATTTGGAACAGACGCTCGCGGGGTGGCCTTTGTCGCTACGCGAAGCAAGCGGCGTGCCGCTCTTTCCCGCGGTCAATGTCGGTCGAACGAACGATGCGATCTTCGTCTACGCGTTTGTCCCGGGTGTCGACCCCAACGCGCTCGACATTACGTTGGAGCAAGGGGTATTGACGATTGCGGGCAAGCGGGGCCCGTGGCAGCCGAAAGAGAAAGAGACGATCTACGCGCAAGAACGCTTCAGCGGCAAATTCAAACGGACGCTGACGTTGCCGGAAGATGTTGACCCCGACCAGGTCGACGCGAAATACCGCGACGGGGTCCTCACCATCCGCATCGGCCGCAAGGCACACCTGATGCCGCGCCGCATCGCAGTGCAGTGAGATCTGCCCAGGACGGCGCATGAGAAAGGAGGTAACGATGACCACGCAAAACGAACGGACGGTACCAACCACGACCGCGAACCCGAACGAAACTACGAACCCGCGCACTGCGGAGAAGGTCACCGCGGTTCCACCTCGCGTCGATATCGTGGAAGACGAAACGGGCATCACCTTGTGGGCTGACCTACCTGGCGTCAGCAAAGAGGCGTTGGAGGTGAAAATCGAAGGCGAAACGCTGACGATCGAAGGCAACGTCACCTTGTCGACACCGGAAGGGCTGGAACCGCTCTACGCCGAAGTGCGCGCCCCCCGTTTCGCGCGCCAATTCACCCTTTCCCGCGAACTCGATCCGGAAGGGATCGAAGCAAGATTGCAAGACGGGGTTTTGCAGCTGCGTATCCCCAAACGCACACATGCCCAACCGCGGCGCATCACGGTGCAAGTTGGCTGACCTTTCTCTGGACGGAGACGAATCGAGGCTGTTACAATGGGGCGCATCCGGGTCACCGAGGATGCGTCCCATGCGTTTCAGCGAACCTCCCACAAGCGGCAGACGGCTCCTTTCGCCGCTGGTCTGGGTTGCCTTTGCGATCATCGCCGCGGCTGCCGTCACGGGTTGGCTGGTTCCCAAAGAGCATGCTTTACCGCGAGAAGCCGTCGAACCGCGGCCCGTGGTTGCCCGCGGCGATCTGGCGGCAGACGAACAGAACGCGATCGAAGTCTTTCGCCTTGCCTCTCCCTCCACGGTCCATATCCGCACCGCGCAAACCGCGCTCGATTTCTTCTCGCTCAACCTCTTCGCAATTCCCAAAGGCAGTGGCACCGGCTTCATCTGGGATCGGCTCGGTCACATCGTCACCAACTTTCACGTGATCGAAGGCGCCGATCGCGCGTACGTCACGCTTACGGATCAAAGCACCTGGCAAGCGACGATCGTCGGCGCCTATCCGGACAAAGACCTGGCAGTGCTGCGCATCGGCGCGCCGCGCGAGCAACTGCACCCCATTCTCATCGGCGAAAGCCGGTCGCTTCAGGTGGGGCAGCGGGTCTATGCCATTGGTAACCCGTTCGGCCTCGACCAGACCCTTACCACAGGGATCGTGAGCGCCCTCAACCGCGAGATCGAATCGGTTACCGGGCGGCCCATTCGCGGCGTGATCCAAACCGACGCCGCGATCAACCCCGGAAACTCCGGCGGGCCGCTGCTGGATTCCGCGGGCCGACTGATCGGCGTCAACACTGCGATTTACAGTCCCAGCGGCGCGTTTGCCGGGATCGGGTTCGCGATTCCCGTCGACGAAGTGAACCGTATCGTCCCGCGACTCATTCGCGACGGCCGCTTGATCCGACCCGCGCTGGGCATCCGCGTCGCTCCGCCAGCATTCCTCGAAGCATTAGGCATCGCGCAGGGTGTCGCGGTGATCGGCGTCGATCCCAACGGTGCCGCGGCGCGCGCCGGGATCGTTCCGTTCCGCCCGACGCGCGACGGTGCGGTGATCGCTGGCGACGTAATTGTCGCACTCAACGGCGAACCCACACCCGACCTCGAAACGCTGCTCGATCTGTTGGAGCGCCACCAACCCGGCGAAACGGTCACCTTGACCGTCGAACGCGCGGGCGAGCGCCGCGAAGTGCCCGTAACCCTGGACGTCGCGTCGTGATGGCGTCTTGAGTGACTGCTGATGCGCCCGTTTCGCCCCTCGGAACCGGAATCGTCGTTCAAAAGCCGCGGGGGATTCCAGCGGCTGGGCGGCGCGTTGCGCTATTCGCTGCGCGGGCTCGCTGCGGCGTGGCGTTTCGAGGCGGCGTTTCGCCAAGAAGTGGCGCTCCTCTTGATCGCGCTTCCGCTGGCGATGTGGCTTGGCGAAACCACGGCGGAACGGCTGCTCCTCGTGCTGAGTCTCGTCGCGGTACTCGTCGTCGAACTCCTCAACTCAGCGATCGAGGCCCTTTGCGACCTCGTCCATCCCGATCCCCACCCACTGATCGCGCGTGCCAAGGACCTGGGGAGCGCCGCGGTCTTTCTGACGCTCATCGCAGCAGCGGCGCTTTGGCTCTTCCTGTGGCTGGAACGGTTCTGACACCGCATCATGACCGCGACCGATCCTTCCCACGAACTCGGCGCACTGGTGGCGTGGCTCGACGCGCAAGAATCGCCTTACGTCGTGATCGACCGCGACTATCGCGTGGTTGCCGCAAACCCTGCCTACCGCGAACTCATGGGCCCGTTCGGCGAAGCCACGACCTGCTACCGCCTCTCCCACCACTACGACGTCCCGTGTGACCGCGCCGGTGAGACCTGCCCCCTCCAAACGGCACTGCGTACCGGAACGAAAGCGCGCACGGTCCATCGCCACCACACCACCGATGGCGAGCGCTACGTCACGATCGAACTCACCCCGTTGCCCGACCAGACGGGCACCATCCGCTGGTTGGTCGAACGGCAGCAGCCGCTGCCGATCGACCGTCACGGTGAGACTCGGACCCAACTCATCGGACAGTCACCCGCATTTCGCCGGATGGTCGAATTGATCGATCGGGTGGCACGTGCCAACGCGGCCGCCCTGCTGCAAGGCGAATCGGGTACCGGTAAGGAACTGATCGCGCAGGCGATCCACCGCATGAGCCATCGCGCCGACAAACCCTTCGTGGCGGTAGATTGCTCCGGCATCCCGGAGACCTTGTTCGAGTCGGAACTGTTCGGACACGAAAAAGGGGCGTTTACCGGCGCGACCCAGCGAAAAATCGGGCTCGTCGAAGCTGCCGACGGCGGCACCCTGTTCCTCGACGAATTGGGCGACATTCCCTTGTCGATGCAGGTGAAACTGCTGCGTCTGCTGGAAACGGGCACCTTTCGCCGTTTGGGGTCGACCGAACTGCGTACCACCGACATCCGTCTGATCTCCGCAACCCATCAACCGTTGGCGGCAATGGTGCGCGACGGCCGCTTTCGCCAAGACCTCTACTACCGCGTCAATACCTTTCCGATCCGTGTCCCGCCGCTACGTGAGCGCACGGGCGACATCCCGCTCCTTACCGCGGCGCTCCTCAAACGAATCGTGCCCGAGAAGCCACCCACGGTGACTCCGGACGCGATGGCGTTACTCGAAGCGTACCATTACCCCGGCAACGTGCGCGAGCTGCGCAATATCCTCGAGCGTGCGGTGCTTTTGAGCAACGGTCAAACGATTCGCGCCGAAGACCTTCCCGACGAAGTCCGTTTTCGATCGACCGAAGCGCACGTACCTCAGACCAGCCAAGGCATCGGGCACGAAAGCGACGCGCTCGATGACGCACAACTGCGCCGACTGGCGGAAACCTTTCCTGGCCCGCGGCGCGCCCTAGCCGCTCATCTGGGGATCAGTGAACGCACCCTCTACCGACGCCTCGCGGCGTTGGGGATCGCGCGCCGCAAACCCGGCAAAAAATGACACCTCACTGCCAATCTGTCACAATGTGTCATCATGCGGCAGTATTCTGCCCATCGTTTTTGCGCCCCACTCGGTCGCTCATTGAAAAAATATTTTTCATTCCAACAAGTTACCAAGCGTACATCTAGAAGCTATTTTTTGGCACGCCATTTGCTTGACTGTTGGGTGAAGCGAACCTTTGACCTGTGCCCACCGTTTGGCACCTCCAACCCCAACGCACAGGTCTCATGGGTCTCTCCTCCTAACTTCGCTTCTTTGGCGGCGCCTCGTGCGCCGCATTTCTTTTCCGTTTATCAGAAAATAGCGATTTGCTAGAATAGCGTACCGTGCTGGTGCCGATGAGGAAACCCCGATGCGTCAACCAACTGCCGAACCGTCTCCCACCGTACAACCCGACGTGATCCGCTATTTTCCGCTGCCGCTCTTTGCTTCGATCATGGGGATCTGTGGGTTGGCTTTGGTCTGGCTCAAAGCCGCCCATCTGTGGCACTGGCCCGCAGTGATCGGGCAGGCCGTGACGGTCGTGGCAACCGTGCTCTTCTTACTCTACGGATTGCTCCTACTCTTGAAAGCCGCGCACAACCCCCAAGGCATCCGCGAGGATTGGCGCCATCCGGTACGGCTCAACTTCTTTGCGGCGATCACGATTTCGCTGATGCTCTTGGGCACCGCGTATCAGAGTTTCGCTCCGGGAATCGGTCACGGTTTCTGGCTCGTCGGCGCAATCGGACACGCAATCCTCGTTCCCGTAATGATGCACATCTGGCTCCACCACGCCCACTACCAACTGACCCACATCAACCCGGCCTGGTTCATCCCGGTGGTTGGGAACGTCGTCGCGCCGCTTGCGGGCGTCGGGTACGGCCATCTCGAAGCAAGCTGGTACTTTTTCGCGATCGGGATCGTCTTCTGGTTGGTGCTGATGACGATCGTCATGCACCGCCTCATCTTCTTCGAACCGCTGCCGCAGCGGCTCGCCCCCACGCTCTTCATCCTGCTTGCGCCGCCCTCGGTCGGGATGCTCGCGTGGCTCAAACTCGACGGTGAAACGCTCGACGCTGCTACACGCATCCTCTATGGGGTCGCCCTCTTTTTGGCGCTGGTGCTTGCGACGAATGCGGCGCGTTTCGCCAAAGTACCCTTCTTTCTCTCCGCCTGGGCCTATTCGTTCCCCCTCGCAGCGCTCACGGTCGCGACGATGACGATGGCCCACCTCACTGCAAATAGCGCCCTAAACACCCTTGCCGTCGTGCTCGTTGTGCTGACCACAGCGGTGATTCTGTGGCTGGTCGTGAAAACAGCGCTTGCCGCAGCGAAACGGGCGATCTTCTTACCCGAATAAACACAAACGGGCCAGGCCCCAAGCACGCAGCGACTAACACCCGACGAGTGCGCGCCAATCGCAGTGGGTTGCGACGCTGTCGGCAAGCTGCTCGATCATCGCTTCGCGCCGCGCCTCGGCATCGATCGCGGTGAGCGACCCTGCACCTGCCCAACGCGCGAATGCGGCAAACGCCGGCGCGGCGTCGAAGAGTCCGTGCCAATAGGTGCCGACGATCTGGCCATCCGCCGACACCGCCCCGTCGCTTGCCCCGGCGTCACCCGTCAGAAGCGGGATGCTGAGTGCCGCCCCGTCGCTCACCCCCAGGTGAATCTCATAGCCCGTCACGGGAACCGGCGTCGCGCCGACGACCGCAGGGTGGATCATGCGGCCGCGCGCTTGCGTGAGGCGCTTGGCGCGCGTGAGCGTGGTCGTGACCGCGAGTAGCCCCAACCCTTCGCTGTGCCCTGCCGCCCCTTCGACTCCCTCGGGGTCCGCGATCGATTCACCCAGCATCTGAAAACCGCCACAGATCCCAATCACCTTGCCGCCGTAGCGCAAGTGGCGCAAGAGATGCGCATCCCCTTGCTGCGCGCGCAACCAAGCCAAATCGGCACGCACCGCTTTCGACCCCGGGAGGATCACCAGGTCGGCACCCGGCCACGGGCCGCCCGCCCACCAGCGAAAATCGACCTCCGGGTGGAGCCGCCACGGGTCGAGGTCGGTGTGGTTCGCGATCCGGGGGTAAGCGATCGCCACCACCCGCAGCTTGGCGTCGCACCGCACCGCTGCCGACTGCAAACTGTCTTCGGCGTCGAGCGACCAATTGCGCAAATAGGGGAGGACGCCAAACACCGGTTTGCCCGTACGTTCCGTCAGCCATTCGATTCCTGGCGTCAAAAGCGAAACGTCACCGCGAAAACGGTTGATCACGAAGCCGCGAATCCGCGCCACTTCGCTTGGCGACAGACACGCAAGAGTCCCGACGAGCTGCGCAAACACCCCGCCGCGATCGATATCGGCAACGAGCGCTACTGGAATGTCGACCGCTTCGGCAAACCCCATGTTCGCGATGTCATTCGCGCGCAGATTGACCTCGGCAGGGCTGCCCGCCCCCTCGACCACGATGAAATCGTACTGTGCGGTCAGACGCGCCCACGATTCGAGCACCGCTTCGCGTGCGCGCCGTTTGTAGTCGTGGTACTGCCGCGCGTCGAGCTGCGCCGCCACCCGCCCGTGGATCACCACCTGTGCGGTGCGGTCACTCTGTGGCTTCAAGAGCACCGGATTGAAATCGGTATGCGGAGCAAGCCCCGCTGCTTGTGCTTGCACCGCCTGCGCCCGCCCGATCTCGCCGCCGTCGATGGTGACCGCAGCGTTGTTCGCCATGTTCTGCGGTTTGAAGGGGGCCACCCGTACGCCTTCACGCCGCAGCAGCCGACACAGTGCAGCGACGAGCGTACTCTTGCCCGCGTCCGAAGTCGTTCCCTGGATCATCATCGCGCGTGTGTGCATCGCGTCATTGTACCTGCAGCGCCGCTTACCCCCTAACCCGGTTGGGTTGCCAAAGCACCGCCCCCACGCTACGCTTACCCAAACCCAACAAAACCCAACAAAACCCAACAAAACCCAACCAAACCGAGCCAAACCAACCGCAACCAAACCCAAGTTCCCCACGGAGTCCCAGAGATGCCGTCGACACCCCACGTTGCGCTCCCCCCGTTTCCATTCGACAACACCTTCGTCCGCGAGCTACCCGACTTCGCGATCCCGTGGCAACCCGACCCCGTCCCCGACCCCAAGCTCGTCTATCTCAACCACGAACTTGCGGCCGAGCTCGACCTGCCGCTCGCGATGCTCGACGAAGCCACCTGCGCAGCGCTTTTCACCGGCCAACAGCTGCCCGCAGAAGCCGAACCGGTCGCCCAAGCGTACGCCGGACACCAGTTCGGCGGATTCGCCCCAGTACTCGGGGATGGCCGAGCGCTCCTTTGGGGCGAGGTCGTCGATCGCTACGGCAATCGCCGCGACCTGATGTTCAAAGGCTCCGGCCCGACCCCTTTCTCACGCGGCGGCGACGGCAAGGGGGCGCTCGGGGCGATGCTCAAAGAGGCGCTCTACGGCGAAGCGCTGCACGCGCTCGGTATCCCGACGACACGCGCACTGGCGGTAGCAACGACGGGGGAATGGGTCGTACGCACACACCGCCACCCTGGCGCGATCCTCACCCGAGTTGCCGCGAGCCACCTCCGCGTCGGCACCTTCGCTTTTTTCGCCGCGCGCGGCGAACGCGAAAAACTGGAACGGCTGACCCGTTATGCGCTCGCGCGCCACTACCCCGAACGCGTGACGGACACGGCACCTCCTGCGCTCGCGCTCCTCGAAGCGGTAGCGGAACAGCACGCGCACCTCGTCGCGCAATGGATTGCGGTCGGATTCATCCACGGCGTGATGAACACCGACAACATGACGATCAGCGGAGAGTCGATCGACTTCGGACCGTGCGCCTTTCTCGAACCGTTCGACCCGCAAACCGTTTTCAGTTCGATCGACCGCTTCGGCCGCTACGCCTATCGCGAACAGCCCCGCATCGCGCAGTGGAACCTCGCCCGGCTTGCCGAAGCACTGCTGCCGCTGCTCGACCCCGACCCGCACACTGCAGTGACCCTTGCAAACCGCGTCCTCGAGCGCTTTCCCGCCTTGTACGAAGCGGCCTGGCTCGCCGCGATGCGCCGCAAATTGGGGTTGACGCCGGACGGCGACGCGCGGACGATCGCGCACGACCGAGCACTCATCTCCGACTGGCTTGATCTGCTGGCGACGCACGCCGCCGATTTCACCGCCGCTTTCCGGGCGCTCGTGCGCTTCAGCGCCGGTGACGACGCCTCGCTGCGCGCACTCATTCCCGATTCCGAATTGTCGCGATGGCTCGAACGGTGGCAACACCGCGTGGGCCTGATGCCAGGACAACCTTCCAGCACATTCGCCGATCGGCTCGCGCAAGCGAACCCGTGGCTGATCCCACGCAACGAAGCAGTCACCGCCGCATTGAGCGCCGCCGAAGCGGGCGACCTTGCCCCGTTCGAACGGCTCTTGGGCGCAATCCAAGACCCCTTCCGTGAAAATCCTGCGTACGCCGACCTGGCGCGCCCCTCCAGCCCAGAATTTCTCGCGCAGTTTCGCACCACGTGTGGCACCTGATGTTCTGCGATAATCGCGCCCATGACCCACTTGCTTGCGCTCCTCATCGGTTTGGCTTGGGACCGCCTGATCGGCGAGCCGAAGCGCTTTCATCCCCTGGTTGCGTTCGGACGCTGGGCCGAGCGGTGTGAACGCTGGGCGCGCGAACGCGGCTTACACACGCAGCGCGTCGGGCCCCAACCCACCCCCGATTCCATGGCTACTGCAATGTGGCGTGAGCGGCTCGCCGGACTCTTCGCTTGGCTGGCGGCAGTGACCCCGCCGCTGTTGCTCACCTTGTGGCTCTTTGCCGCATTCCCGAAACTGCGCTGGCTCTGGGAAGGGCTCATCCTGGGTTTGGCGCTTGGCTGGCGCAGTCTCGAAGAGCACATCGTGGCCGTGGCCGACCCCCTGGCGCGTGGTGATCTTCCCGCCGCACGTGCCGCGGTGGCGAAGATCGTCAGCCGCGACGCGGCGCTCTTGGACGCCCGCGGCGTGGCCACCGCTGCGACCGAATCGGCACTCGAAAACGGCCACGATGCCGTGATCGCGCCGCTTTTCTGGTTCGCCGTCGCGGGCGGCATCGGGGTCTTGCTCCACCGCCTGGCCAATACGCTTGACGCGATGTGGGGGTACCGAACCCCGCGCTACCGTGACTTCGGCTGGTTCGCCGCCCGAGCCGACGACCTCCTTGGCTGGCCGAGTGCGCGCCTCACCGCGCTTGCCTACGCGCTTGCCGGTCATGTTCGCGACGCCCTGCGCTGTTGGCGGCGCCAAGCCCCCCATTGGCCCAGCCCGAACGCCGGCCCGGTAATGGCTGCGGGCGCGGGCGCACTGGGCGTGCGGCTCGGTGGACCCGCCCCCTACCACGGCGTCTGGCAACCGCGCGGCACGCTCGGCTGCGGCGCTCCTGCCACACCAGAAACACCGCTTGCTGCCCTTGCGCTCCTGCGCCGCGCCACGATCGGCGTACTCCTTTTGACCGCGTGGTGGGTAAGCCGATGAGCGTCTCCGAGCACGCGACCCCCGCGATCGGCCACGGCGGGCGCCTGCGCGCTGCGATCGCCCGTTACGGCGGGCCTCCAGAGCGCTGGATCGACCTCTCGACCGCAATCGCCCCATGGCCATACCCACTCCCGCCGGTCCCTCCCGAAGTCTGGCAACGCCTCCCTGAGCCCGACGACGCGCTGCCCGCGGCGATCGCCACGTACTACGGCGCCGAAGGGCTTCCAATTCCCGGCACCCAAGCGGCGCTGCAAATCCTCCCTACCCTCTTTCCCGCGATCCGCACCGTCGTGATCCCCACCCCGAGCTACGGCGAATACCAGCGCACCTGGGCGCTTGCCGGCCGCTTGGTCCGAACCGTACCGCTCACTGCCTCAGCGATCGACCAGGCACTCGAAACGGCCGACGCCCTCGTTTTGGGGCAACCCAACAACCCCACCGGCCACCGCTGGTCGTTCGACCAGATCCGCGCCTGGCACGAGCGGCTGGCGCGGTGTCACGGTCTGCTCGTAATCGACGAAGCGTTTGCCGACGCCGAAGCGATTGCGACTGCCTGCCCCAGTCCGCTGCCCGCGTGGGCTGCCCAAACCCGCGGCGCGGTCGTCCTGCGGTCGCTCGGCAAATTCTTTGGACTGGCGGGCTTACGTTTCGGCGTTGCGTTTGCCGAACCCCCACTCCTTGCCGCGCTCGACGCACACCTGGGCCCGTGGGCGGTCAGCCACCCCGCACGCTGGGCCGCGACCCTTGCGCTTTCCGACACAGTTTGGCAAAAACGGCAACTCATGCGCATGACGCTGGCATACCGCGAACTGGTGGCGCTTCTTACCGAAACAGGTTGGTTGTCGGTCACCCCTGCCCATCCCTCCCCGCGAATCTTTCTTGATGGACTCATCCCCTACGCGATCACATTGACCCATCTCGATCCGGAAGCTGCCGCGACGCTTTTCGCCAACCAACAGATCCTTGTCCGTTCGTTCCCAACGCTGCCGTTTTTGCGTGTCGGCATCGCCCCAACGGAACAGATCTCTGAGCTGAGGGCACGCCTCTTGACGCTGACGCCCGAAAGCGCCAAAGTCCCCACTCGGTGTGGTGCGGTTACAATTCACCACGGCACCTCCGCGACAGGCCACTGCGACCATGGACCCAAAACCTAACCCCACCCTTCGCACGCTTTGGTATGTGCACTACCAATCGAGTCCAACCGACGGCTCCGCGGTTCATGTTGCCGAATTCATCGCGGCTTTCGCAGCGCTCTGCGCACAAAGCGGTGTGCGCTTTCGTGTCGTCGCGCCTCCACAACGGTCCAGGGCGCCGACGACGAACGAGACGGTGTGGCGCAAAGTCCGTCGCGCGTTGGGGCGTTACTATCTGCGCGACCTGCTCCTTTTGTGGCGGCAGTGGCAGCGGTCGCGTCAAGAAGGCGCGCAGCTCGACGCCGATCGCCCCGATCTGGTGATCACCCGTTATGATGCCGAAACGCTGTCGATCCACTGGGCGTGTCACAAACGCGGGATCCCTGTGGTCACCGAATTCAACGGCATCGACCGCGGCGAACTAAGAGGCACCTACCTCGACGTCAAACCGCTTCCCTGGTGCGATCGCCTCTTCAGCAATTGTCATGCGTTCGCCCTCTCAGCGGGCGCGCTTACGGTCACGGGTGCGATCGCCGCGCCGTTACACCGCTGCAACCCAGACCAGAAACCGATCACTGTCAATCACAACGGTGTCGATACCACCCGCTTTCACCCCGAGATCGACGCAACACCCCTGCGGCAGCAATGGCAGTGGCCAACCGAGACGGTGGTGATCGGCTACAGCGGCAGTTTCATCGTCTGGCACCGGCCGCAACGGCTCATCGAAGCGTGGCAGCGGCTTCGCGCAGCAGGCCACCCCGTCGCGCTGCTGCTCATCGGGCGGCACGACGAAGCGGTTGCGCGCAGGCTAGCGGAGTTGCCCGCGCACGAACGTCGATGGGTCGTCTGGACCGGACATCTGCCTCATGACGCGATCCCACAGCACCTGGCGGCGTTGGATATCGCGGTGCTGCCCCACACCCAACCCTACTGTTCGCCGCTCAAACTCTTCGAATACATGGCGATGGGCAAAGCAGTGGTTGCGCCTGACACGGCAGGTGTTCGGGAAGTGCTCACGGCCGAACGCGAAGGGTTGCTGTTCGACCCGTACGACGACTCCACCTTCTTTGCGGCGCTCGAACGCTTGGTACGCGACGCGCCGCTGCGCCATCGCCTGGGCGACGCGGCACGGGCTCGGGTCGAAAGGGAATTCACGTGGCAGCACAACGCGGAACGGGTCTGGGCTACCGTGCACGCAGCGTGGCAATGGCACCACCAAAAGGCGCGGAAGTGACGCGATGACCATCCGGTGGCGCTGCTATACCGAACCCTGGTGGCAAACACAACCGGAACGGTGGCACGAATGGGTTGCTGCGGCCGAGCTACCCTTATTTTGCGATACTCCGTGGCTTGACGCAGTACTGCGCCACTATCGCCCCCAATTGCGTCTCTGGGTTGCGTTCGACGGGGCGGAACCACTCGGCGCGCTCCCGCTCGAAGCCGTGCGTTGGCACGGTTTTTCGGCCTGGCGTTGGCTGGGTGCCGCATTGCACCCCGATCATCTCGACCTCGTCGCCCCTCTGGCGCACCAGGATCGGCTCTGGCACAGTTTTCTCTCCGACGTGGTGGCACACGCCGACGTCACGCTCCTCTTCTGGGAAGGGGTGCGAAGCACGAGCGCGCTGTTGGCGCTACCGTGGCCGAAAACGCTCGTACTGTGGGATCGGCCACCCCGGCGCTGCCCCTATATTCCCCTAGCGGGAATCCCAGACATCGACGCGCTGGCACGAAACTGGCGCCCCAAACTGCGCAAAGAACTGGCCTACTTGCACCGCCGCATCGCACGCGACACTCCGAACGCCACACTTCGTGCCGTTCCAGCGGACGCGATCGGGGATACCCTGAAGCAGCTCGCTCAGTGGAGCATGCGCCAGCACGGTGCCGCGTCGGCATGGAACGACCCCCGGTTCGTCGCGTTTCACCATGACCTTTCGCACAGCCTCCACGCCTCGGCGCAACTTGGGCTCTACACCTTCGGCGAACCCGGCACACCGTGGGCGATCGCCTACGGCTTTCACGACCAAGGCACCTACCGCTATTACCAACCGGCGTTCGACACCGCTTTTGCGCGCTTCAGCCCCAGCAAAATGCTCATCGCCGCGCTGCTCGAAACCGGCATCGCAAAGGGGTGGCGGGAGTTCGATTTCCTATTGGGCGACGAACCCTACAAGTTCGAATGGGGACCGCGCGTGCGCGAAGAGGCCGACTGGCGCGTCGCGAAAGGGTGGCTTGGGCGCGTGCTCGTCACGTGGCTGACAGGTTGGTCGCGATGAATCCCCGTGAGCGCAAAACCGGCAGCGGGATGGCTTGGACGATTGCACGCGCGTTGCTGCAACTTTTCCTCAGCGTCGGTGTCGGCGTTGCGCTTGCGCGCCTCTTGCCCCCGCATGATTTCGGCGTCGTTGCGATCGCCACCGGCTTCGGTGTCCTCGCCGAAGCGCTGGCGATGGCCGGGTTGGGATCGGCGCTGATCCAAAAACGGCGCATCCGACGCGCCACGGTCGAAACCACGTGGCTGCTCTCGCTCCTGCTTGCCGCGCTCTTCCTCGCGCTCTTTTTTGCCGCAGCGCCGGTCCTGAGCCAATGGTTCGCCGCGCCGGAGTTGGAAGCCATTTTGCCCCTCATCGGCGCCACCCAAGCGGTGATGACCTTAGGGATCGTACCGCGTGCGCTCTTGCGCCGCCACCTCCACCTCAAACGATTGGCGCTGATCGATCTCCTCAGCTACGCGCTCGGCTACGCGGCGGTCAGCGTGACGCTCGCATGGCACGGCTGGGGCGCCGTCAGCCTCGCGTGGGGTTTCTTCGTCTGGTGGCTGCTCGCCACCCTGCTTTGCTGGCACGCTTCGCGTATCCGCGTCTGGCGACCACGCTGGTCCGCGCAGGAAGGAACGGCGATTGTGCGCTACGGCCTCACGTTGAGCGCCAAGGGGTTTATCATCTATTTGGGCGGCGCGCTCGACAGCCTGATCCTGGGGTGGCTCCTTGGCCCTGCACCGCTTGGCCTCTACCAGCGGGCCGCGCAACTGGCATCGATCCCTCTGCAACGCCTGGGCGCGACGGTCGGCCACGTGATGTTTCCGGCGTTTGCGCTGATTCAAGAGAATCGGGTGAAATTGGCGCGTGCGCTCCTCGACGCCCAACAGACGCTCGCGCTCGTCTGCTACCCGATCCTTGCCGCGCTCGCGGCCGTTCCCGAGGTCGTGATCGTCGCGCTCTACGGCGATGCTTGGCGTGACGCGGCACCCATTCTGCGCATCCTGGCGCTGATCGCGATGCTCCATTTGACGCACCATCTGGCTGGCCCTCTGCTCGAAGCGTGTGGCCGCGCCAAAAAAGAGTTGCGCCTGCAAAGCGGCTATCTTGGACTCCTTGCCGTCAGTTTGCTGGTTGCGGCCCCATTGGGACTGCGCGCTGCAGCGTGGGCGCATCTCATCCCCAGTCTTTACCTCTTGGCAACCATGGGAACCGTCGCACTGGGACTTCTACGCCTCGATTGGCGGCCCTGGTTGGGTGCGAACCGCGCAGGCTTAGCGCTCGCTGCGGCGACGGCGCTCACCGCGCTGCTCCTCTCTTTCGCGGTGCGCACGGCTTTGCCGTCGGCTTCTCCGATCACGGAATTCCTGATCGTCGTGCTCGGTTGCGTGTCGGTCTATGGGGTGGGTCTGTGGCGTATCCCAGGCCCCCACCAACGGTGGTGGCGCAAAGAAGGCGCGCTCAACGACTGAGCAGCCAGACCTCGACGACGCGGTTACGCGCTTCGACCGCCCCGTCTGGTGTCGGAACCGGAACGCGCCGCTCACCGTACGCGCGCGCTTCGACGATACGATCGCGCCCGATCCCTTCTGCCGCCAAAAGGCCCAACACGTGCCGGAGCCGTCGCTGCGCCAACGCGTCGTTGTAGCGCGTGCTCGCCGAACGGTCGGCATGGGCGGCAACGACGATCATACCCGGGTGCGTTTTGGCCGCCTGGGCCCAGTCACGCAGTTTTTCCCGTTCCGCCGCCGAGAGCTGATCCTTGTCGAGGTCGAAATAGAGCGACAGGGGCGCACACGCGTTCGCGACACACGCAGCAGCACCCTCCGGTTGTCTCGGCGTTGGCGCGGGAGTCACGGCGGGGGCTCCGTTGCCCGCTTCCAGTTGACTCATCGCTTCCTCGAACGCCATGCGGCAGCGGTGCACGTACTCAGGATAGCGATTGGCTTCCTGTGATTCCATCCAGCAGTCGAACGCCACCTGCGCCCGCGCGGCAATGCGCGGGTAACGCTGGTCGGCACCTTGATCGAACGCCCGCATCAGACGGGTTCGCGCATAGATGAGATCCTGAAGCGCATATTTCGGCAACACGCGCGCGGCGATCTCTTCTGGCCAGATCCGCTCACCGCGCGCGGCGGCGCCTGCGCGCTGCAAAAATTTTGCGGCGTCGGCAAAGTCGCTGGCACTATCGCGCTCGCGCGCCAATTCGCGGTAGCCCATACTGAGTGCCCCGAGGAAATCTTGCCCGGCCGGTCCGTCGAAGAGGTGATCGGCGTAGCGCTCGACGATTGCACCGCTCGGTGGTGGCACCGCGACCCCTTGCGTCGCAGGCAAAACCCCCCGTTCCTTCTCTTCTATTCCCGGCACGTTGTAGGCTGCCGACTGACACCCCGCGATCAATGCCGCCACCCCAACCGCGACCAACGGCAAACGAGACGTTCGCACTTCCACGATACGACCTCCCTACCCGCTCGACATGTCTTACAATATATACGACAAATTGCGCCATAACGAACGAAACACCCACAAAAATTCGATCGTGCGCGATTTATCCACTATACTATCATCAGCAGATCGAATAGGGGGGGTACGTTTATGTCGGTTTTTCGGCTGCGCAAAGGGTTCATGGCACTGGTTGCAGTAACCCTGATCCTCACGGGATGCGCCACCCCGCGGCCAGAGATCCCCAACGGGGTTTCCGTCCATACTTCCGACGTGCGGGAAAATACCGCGCTCTTCGTCGGGCGCGACTATCTCCTCTCCCCAGGTGACGAACTCGAAATCGTCTACCAATTCGACACGCAACTCCACCCCGAATACCGGCTGGCGATCGGCGACCAGATCCGGGTCGAATTCGTCGACTACCCGCAGCTCGATCGCACGGTCGACGTCCGCCCGGACGGGCGGATCACCGTTCCGTACATCGGGGACGTCAGCGCCGCAGGAAAAACCCCGGAGGAATTGGCGCGTGACCTCGATCGCCTCTACAGCAAACTGCTCACAAAGCCCCGTAGCACCGTAAGCTTGGTACGCTACGGTCAGCGCATCCGCGACCTCAAAGAAGCGATCCGCACCGCAACGCGCGGGCAGAGCCGGTTGACGGTCGTCGGACCCGACGGCCGAATCACGCTCCCGCTGATCGAACCGATCTTCGTCGCCGGGAAAACGATCGACGAAGCCCAACGGGCGATCACCGCGGCGTATGCCCGTGTCATCTCGGGTCTCAACGTCTCGACGCTGCTCCTCAAAGCGACGGGTAACCGGGCCTATGTCTTCGGCTATGTCGGACGACCCAACTACGTCGAACTGATCGGCCCCACCACCGTCACCCAGGCGATCGCGATGGCTGGCGGGCTCGACCCGCGCGCCGAAGCCCGCACCGTGCTGCTGATCACCCGTGACGAAGCGAACCACCCCGTGGGTCGCGTCATCGATCTCAACGCGATCCTGACCACCGGCAATTTGGGGAAAGACCCGATCCTGCGCCAAGGTGATGTCATCTATGTCCCCAACACGCGACTGGCTGATGCGGCGCTTACTGCGGAACAGCTCTGGTCGTTGATCCCCCGCCCGTTCAGTTTCAGCTATCAACGGAACCTGTAAGGATCTCGCGATGAACACAGCGTCTTCGAATCTTCCCGTGCCCAGCAGCCCTCCGCCTTCCACGACACCAACGCAAACCGTCCGCGACGTCCTCAGCATCTTTTTCTACAAAAAAAGGGTCTTCGTTGCGACGCTGCTTGGCGTGATCGGCGTCACGCTGGCCATTACCCTTCTCTCCCCGCCGCGCTACGAAACCAGCGCCGATCTTCTCGTCAAACCGGCGCTCACGCGCCCGTTCATGATCTCGCCTGAGGGGGGAGCATTTTTTGCCTCGGACGTCACGTTGAAAGACCTCAACACCATCATCTTTTTGCTGCAATCGAGCGAACATCTCGCCCAAGTTGCCAAACGGTTGGGGGTAGCCAATGGCGACGACCCCGCGGCAATACAACGAGCGGTAGCCGAACTCAAAGGAAGGCTGAAAGCCGAACCCTTGACCGAATCGAACGTCGTGCGCGTCACGTTGAAAGGGGGGGATCCACAAGAGACGCAGCACGTGTTACAAACGATCGTCAATACCTTCGTCGATTACTATATCGAAATCAACCGCGTTTCCGGCGGCATCGAATTTTTCCGCAACCAAACCGAATTTCTGCAACGGCGGCTCGCGCAACTCAATCGCGAGCTCGAACAGGTGATCGCACAAACCGGCGTGGTCGACCCCGCAGTCCAACGCCAAACCCTGCTTCAGTTGTTGCGCGACCTCGAGCAGGAGCGGATGAAGATGCTCTCCAACCTGGAAGAGCTTCGCGCCAAAACCCACGCATTCTCGGAAGCGCTCACCCGATTCGAGAAGAATGGGGGTCGCACCCTCGTCGGCTTACCGAAGACGACAATCTACGAGTACCCTGCCCTGATCGAGATGGAAAAGAGTCTCGCGCAGCTCACGATCAATCTGCAGCGCGCGCGCAACGACTATCAACCTGGATCTAAACCGGTACAAGACGCCGAAGCCCAGTACGCGAACATGCGCAACCAGATTCGGCAATACCTCAAACAGATCATCGAAGACCTCAAGGTCGAAACGCAAAGCGGTCAAGCGGCGCTCGAAGCGCTTCAGGCGCGCATCGATGACCTCAACGACAAAGCGGTGCAATTGACGGGACGTTCGCTCGCTTACGAACAACTGCAACTCGAACGCGAACTCACAAGCAAACAGTACGGCCTCTACGTCGACAAACAAGAAGAGGCGCGTATTCGCCAAGCCAAAGACGATGCACGCTTTGCCAACGTCTCGATCGCCGCACAACCCCAACTGCCCGTGTCGCCCGTCTTTCCCCGTCCCGGCTTGATGCTTACGCTGGCACTCATCGTCGGACCTTTCGTCGCCGCCGGCGTAGCGGCAGCAGCGTACCTTGCGGAACAGCGCATCTATACCCCCACCGACGCGGCACCGTACGCGCCCCTCTTGGGTGCGCTCGATGCCCCTCCGCCTGGACACCCCTGGCAAAGCGCCTTCGCGCAGACCATTCCGCACGCTAGCGGGAGAGCATCATGAGACTTTCCGACATTCTGGCGCGTGACAACGCAGACCCCTGGCGACGCAAAACCCCGTGGGATGCCGCAATCGATAGCCACGACCCCTGGGGTCGCTTCGATGAGCTGGAAAAGCCCGATACCGCTTACGAACCCCAGCCAACGATGCCGCATGCTCAGAAACCGCAACGCGAGACGAGCGTGCGTGACGCAGCTCAGGCGAAGCCGGCCCACACCACGCGCCCGGACGACTTGGGCGTAGTCGCCCAGCCATCCCGTTCGGAGACAGCACGCGCGCCAAAACGGCTGATCCTTCCGCCGCCTATTCGCCAACTGCCCAGCGCTTGGGGCATGGAGGTGCAACGCATCGCGCACCATTTGGCGTTTGGCCATGCGCAAGCGCCTCACACCGTCCTTTTTGCGGCACCGATTCCACAAAGTGGCGTCTCCACCCTCACGTTCCTTCTGGCCCACCACCTGGCGAGCAGCACCCCAGACGGGCGGACCCTCCTGCTTCGCCTCGTGCTCGAACCCCAACCGATGCGTCACGATTCGCTGACACTCGCTGTGGGCGACCCTTTTTCCTGGCAGCAACTGCCTTCGGACCAAGCGCTCAACATCCTCACCTTGTACGGCGGTGAAAACTATTCGGTTGCGGAAAAAGTCCGCTGGTACCGATCCCTGTTGGCTTCAGCGCGTCGTCTCTACGCGACGGTGGTGATCGATACCCCGCCATTCAACCGTTGTCCGGACAGCTATCTCTTGACAAGCGAAACCGACGGCGTGGTTTTGGTGCTCAAAAGCGGCGCCGTGCGCAAGCCAGCTGTCGCAGCGCTCGTCAAGGAGCTCAACGGCTTGAGCATCCCGGTCTTGGGGTCGGTTCTCACCTTCCGTGAATACCCCTTGCCCCGTTGGTTGATTCGCTTGCTGTGACGACCATGCGCGCTGGCGCCTCCGACCCACACGCCTTGCTCACTTTTCCCGCGGCGCTGCTTGTTGGCGCCAGTAGCGCTTGGTTGCTGTCGATTGCCTTTGCTCAGCAAGATACGGCTACGCTTTTGGCAACGCTGGCGGGGCTACTCGGTATTGCGCTCTTTCCCGTTCTCTTTCTGTTTCTCTCGCGTCAAGCGATCGACCAGCTGGCGTGGACGGTGGCCGTTTTCGCACTGGCGCTCACCTTCATCGACAACAACTTCGCGTTCCGCGAAAACTGGCCGTACACCGTTTTGGCAAACGGTTTTCGCGTTTCGCTCAGTGATCTGTTGTTGCTGTTCCTTGCCCTGTTGTGGTGGTTCGATCGCACGTACCAGTCTGCGACCTCCGCGATTCCCAAGCCCCTGGCGATCGCACTCGTTGCGATGCTCTTGTGGGACGGCGCCAATGCGCTCCTGGTCGCCAAGGAATCGTTCTTTGCCTGGAGCCTCTACTGGCGCGAAATCAAGGCCGTCTTTTTTCTTTGGATCCTGGCACGATACCTCCGCCCCTACCACCTCCATTGGCTCGGATTGGCTCTTGCTGCCGCGGTGATCCTCGAAGCGATCGCGGTGTTGGACCAACGAACCGTCCAGGCCATTTTCACGGAAAAATTGCTCAAAACGGAATTTGCGCTCAACAGCGCCGCGGGAAGCGGTTATCTCCTGCGCTTCGGCGGCACGTTCGGTCACCCCAATACCCTGGCGAATTTTCTTGCAGTCGCGTTGCTCTACCTCTGGTTCTTCGTTCCCACACTCAAGGGAAGACCATGGCAACGCGCTTTCGTCGTGTTCGCACTGATCGTCGGGTTTGCTACCTTTACGCTGACCGGTTCACGTGCCGGGTGGCTGGGTTTCGGCTTTGCGCTGGCCTTGGGAATGCTGTTGTGGATGAAGAAAAACGGCAAGAACGTCATCATCGGCGCACTCGTGATGATTTTTTCAGTGAGCACAGTCTTTGCCGCGTTGTACGCCACATCGGCGACGTTCCGTGACCGGTTGACCAAAGAGGATCGCGGTTCGGCGCTGGTGCGCATTCCCCTTGCCGAAACGGCCGCAAACATCATCGCCGACCGGCCACTTGCTGGCGTTGGACTTGGACAATATACCCGTGAAATGCACCGCTACGACCGTACTTACCTCCAAGTCGCTTCGTGGTACAACCAACCGGTGCACAATTTTGCATTGCTGACTACGGCCGAAACCGGCATTCCTGGCCTCATTGTCCATCTGGTCGTTCTGGCTTTGATAAGCTGGTACGGTTGGCAGACGTTTCGCGGAGGCACCGGCTTTTTTGCCGATATCGGGCTGACCGCAATGGGTGGTACGCTCGCGTGGGCAATTCAAGAACAGGCGAACCCGGACTACATCTTCATGCCCTACTACCTGTGGGTCATCTGGGGTGCAATGCTCGCGGCGCGGCGATGGGAACGTCAGTCGCGGGGTGAAACCGCAAAATAGCGCCACGCTACTGCACGCATCAAAAACAGAGGATTACCTACCCAATAGCGCCGCCAGGTGTAACGCGGCTGCTGGAAGAATCGGTAGAGCCATTCCAACCCATGATCGGTCATCCAGCGCGGCCCGCGCGGGATCAAGCCGGTTGCGATGCGCGCGTATCCCCCGGACATCAGCGCGACGCGTACGCCGGGGAGTCGATGCCGGTTTGCTACGAACCACTCCTCCTGGATCGGCATGCTCATCCCGACAAGGAGCACCTGTGCGCCGCTTGCGTTGATTGCCGCGACCACCCGTTCGTTTTCTGCACCCGACCGCACAAAAAAACCATGATGATGCCCAGCCCAAACGATGCCCGGATAGTGCGCGCGTACCCACGCGGCGAACGCAGCGCCAACCTCGTCGGTATCCCCTAGAAAGAAGAGTGCCGCTTTCCGCGTCGCACAGACGCGCAAGAAATCGGGCATCCAATCGGCAAAAGTCAGCCGCTCGCCGATTTCCAATCGCAACAGACGCGCCGCAAGCACCACACCGTAGCCATCGACGAAAACCAGATCGGCGCAGTTGAGTGCCTGCCGAAACGACGGGCGTACCCATGCCAAGTTCATCGCGTGGGCATTGACGTTGGCGACGAACCGGCAGGCTTCCCCGACAAGGGCATCCCCCAACCACGCCAGCAGCGTTTCGCGGTTGACACGATGGATCCGTACCCCCATCATCTCGACTGACGGCAGTGGTGCCGCGACAACACCGTCTTCATTCATGACCCTGCGCTCCTTCTTTCGATCTGTCGTCCCGCGACGCGTTTGTATCGAACTCTTCGCCGCCCCGCGTGACCGCGCGGCATCCGATCCCCCCCCCGAGCCTCGGGTTCGGGAAGTGACCCTGGCATGGATCGATACGCCCACCGCTTGTCACGCACACCTCGCCCCTTTTTTTGCTACCGACCCCCATTTGGCACTGGTCGATCGCGTCGCACCTTCCCGTTTCGCGCGCGGCGACCTCCTTTGGGTTCTCCGTGCCCACGGCGACCCAGTCCATTTCGCCTGGACGCGCCACGACGGGTGGCTGGACCTCTCCTACGAACTGGGGCGAGATGCCTGTTGGTCCCTTCCGCCCAAATCGGTGGTGATCTACGACTGCTACACGCTCGGTGCTGCCCGTGGGCGCGGCCATTATCCCGTTGCGCTGCGCTGCCTCTGCGACCATTTTCCCACTGCCACTCTTTGGATCTATTGCGCCTCACAAAACTGCGCCTCGCTCAGCGGCATTCGCAAAGCAGGTTTCGCGTGGCAACAGCGCCTCTGCCGCTGGCGCTGGTTATCGCAGTAAGCTTGCCCAAAACATTGCTGCACGCATGGTATCATTGTTCCCCTTTTTGATCCGATCGGTGACGCAGTCGTGCCCCCGTTCGTCTTGCGCTCGTTGCCCCTCGTCGATCTCGTCGCGCTCTGGGTCGCATTGTTGTTTGCGGCCTATTTCACCGGGCCCGCGTTCGAGGGCGTACGGTTCCTCCGCCTCCTGGAATGGCGGATCTCGCTACAGAACCTTTTGCTGCTCCTTGTTTGGAGCGGTTTTTGGCTGCTGCTCTCCTACCTGGTGCAGACGCGTACCAAAACAACTAGGCGCTTCGTTTTACCCACCGTGCAGATCGCCGTGATGACCGGAATTGGGGTGCTGGTGCTTGCGGCAAGCAGCCAACTCTTTGCGATCGCGCTCATCACCCCGCAGTATATCGTGGCGTTCGCGCTCCTCTATTTCGTAGCCAGCCATCTGTTGCACTGGCTCTACAACCGGGTGCTCCGTTTTCTCGATCCGGAACAACACTACCTAAACCATACCGTGCTTCTTGGCGCCACGCCGCTCGCGGCAGAGATAACTTCCTCGCTGCGAGCGAACGCCCATTTTCGACTCCTGGGTTACTTCGGTACGCCAACAACGGAAACAGACGGGCTAAATTTGGTTCCCTGTTTGGGGCAACTGCACGATTTCGCCTACTGGATGCACGAATCGGTCGTCGATCAAGTGGTCGTGACGTTGCCGCTCGCCACCCTCGATCCAGCGGTCAGAGACGCGCTCAGCGCGGCCGAAGCGGAGGGTATCGAGGTGTTGTTCCCAGTGCCGCTCCTTGCGCCCTATCTCCCTCTGCCAGAGCCGTTGGCGCCACGAACCCATCTGATCCGCTGGTCAGCAAGCGGGCACGGGGCTGTACCCCTCTTGAGCTTCGACTCCGGCCCACAGATGGGGTGGGCATTGCTCGTCAAACGCCTACTGGACGTCACTGCCGCCGCGCTCGGCATCTTGATCCTCTCGCCGCTCTTCCTCCTCATCGCGCTGGCGATCCGCGTGACGATGGGTTCTCCGGTTCTCTTCGTCCAACCGCGGCTGGGGTACCACCGCCGCATCTTTCCGCTCTACAAGTTTCGGACGATGATTCCCAATGCTGACGCGCTGCGGGAAACCTTACGCGCCCACAACGACCGCGACGGCGCGGCGTTCAAAATGCGCAACGACCCACGCATCACCCCGCTCGGCCGTTGGTTGCGCAAACTCAACTTGGACGAACTGCCCCAACTCTTCAACGTCCTCAGGGGCGATATGAGCCTGGTTGGCCCCCGCCCGTTGCCGCTCGACGACTACGCCCGAATGGACCGCATCACCTACCTGCGCCGGGTGAGCGTACTCCCCGGCATCACCTGCACGTGGCAGATCGCCCCCAACCGCGCGTCGATTCCGTTCGACGAATGGATGCGGATGGATCTGGCCTACATCGATGACTGGAGTCTTCACACCGACCTGTTGCTGCTCGTCAAGACCGTTTGGGTGACGCTGCGCGGCAAAGGGGATCAATAGGGAATCAATAACGCGGACTACGACGCTCGCCCACGGCTATTGCGGGATCAGTGCCGTCGGTTGCGCACGCAGCCACTCGGCAAAGCACGCATGGTTGCGGCGCAGATCGAAGCGTTCGGTCAGCCGCGCATGCGCGGCCTGGGTCATGCGCGCGCTGTCGATTTTCCCTTCCGCGATCCGAAGAATCGCTTCGGCAACCGCGTCGGGATCCTCCGGCGGCACCAACAACGCCCCCTCTGGCCCCACCAATTCTGGGATCGCCCCAACCGCGGTCGTCACGATGGGTATACCAGCATTCATCGCCTCCATCAAAACGAGCGGCATCCCTTCGACCACACTCGTCAAGACAAAGACGTGGTAGCGCCGATAATTGGCCAGGATTTCGTCGTGAAATTTGGCGCCCAGCAACCGAACCACGTCGCCCAACCCGGCCTGGGCGATTTGCGCGCGCAGCGCCGCTTCGCGCTCGCCACTGCCGATGATGTCGCACAAAAAGGGAACACCTTTTTCCCGTAACTGCGCGCACGCGGCAATGAGCACATGTTGGGCTTTGTGTTCGCTCAAACGCCCAACGTTGAGGAGACGCAGCGGTCGCGCGATCGGTGGCGGCGGCTGGTACGGCAGCGGTTCGACGCCCAGCGGAATCACGGCTCTGTTACGCGGCAATAGACCCGGAAAACGGGTGCCGAGCACCGCTAAATTGTGCGCCGAAATCGACACAAGCGCCTCGGCTGCCGCCAATTTGCGCGCCAAATCGGGCGGGTTGTCGTAGAGCGCGTCGGAGCCGTGTAACGTCAACGAATAGGGCACGTCTGCCAAACGGTGACACCAATGAGCGACCGCCGCAGCACCGTACGT
The DNA here is from genome assembly GCF_054656675.1 of Hydrogenophilus hirschii. NCBI lineage: Bacteria > Pseudomonadati > Pseudomonadota > Hydrogenophilia > Hydrogenophilales > Hydrogenophilaceae > Hydrogenophilus > Hydrogenophilus hirschii. The sequence goes on along the minus strand of NZ_BAAHXQ010000002.1, from coordinate 67,948 downwards.
GAAGTGGGCGTGCACATGGACCCGTTGCCCACGAAAGTGGTACAGCAACAAGACGGCACCGGCCCAGTGCGCCAACGCGGTAGGTAGCGGCGCTTCGTACCGTAGTGTTTCGGCAAGCGTTTGCCAATAGCGACGCGCAAAACGCTCAATCGCCCAACGGTGGGCGCGTACCCATACCGAGAGGCGCTGCGATTGCAGGTACAATACCCGTTCCAGCCAAGGACGCATCGGCGGATGGACCTCGTCGAACGCCGGGCGGCGGTTGGCGATATGGCAAACCGGTACCCCCATGCGCGCCAACGATTCAGCTTGTGCGACGACGAACGTCTCGCTCAAACATGGGAAACGGGAATGAACGAAGAGATAATGAGGCTGCGGCGATGACATGGTGGTGGCTCGTCTGGCTTTTGGGTGGGATACCGTCATTCTATCTGCTCCTTCTGACCTGGGTCGCTGCGCCCCTTCCCTACCCGTGGCTACCGGAAAAAGCCCGGTCGTCGCGTGCGCAGGGCCAAACCCGCTTTCGCATCGTGATCCCGGCACACAACGAAGCGAAACATATCGCGACGACGGTCACCGCGGCGCTGGCGTTGGATTATCCCCGTTCGCACTTTTCGGTTCTGGTGGTTGCCAACGCCTGCACCGACGAAACTGCTGAAGTGGCGCAGGCGGCAGGGGCGGCGGTGCTCAGCTACCCGCCCCCCGGAAAAGGGGGTGCGCTCGATTATGCGTTCAACCAACTCCTTCGCGACCCGTCGTGGGACGCAGTGCTCGTGCTCGACGCCGATTCGGTGCTCGACCCACATGCGCTCACCGTGCTGGACGCCTGTTTCCAATGCGGAGCCGAGGCGGTTCAGCTCCGCTACGCAGTGCGCAACGTGCGTGTCAATGCGCGCACGGAGATCGCAGCGATTCAACTGGCGTCACTCAACGGCGTGCGCCCGCTCGCGCGCTCCCGTTTCGGGTGGTCGGCGGGCATTTTCGGCAACGGCTTTGCCTTGGCGCGCGATACCGTTGCCGCAGTCCCGTACCGTGCCCACGGTATCGTCGAGGATATCGAATACCACCAACATCTCTTTCTTGCGGGAAAACGGGTCGACTTCACCGATGCGGCAGCGGTGTGGGCAGAGATGCCGGTTGCGCGCCACCAGTTGGCTACCCAGCGCGCGCGCTGGGAACGGGGCAAGTTATGGACGATTCGCCACTACGCGCCACAGGTTCTCCGCCAGCTGCTTCGCCGCCCCTGGCAAACCGTCGGGCAACTGTTCGATCTGCTGATCCCGCCAATCGCCTGGGTGGCGATCCTCTTGGCGCTCCTTGCATGGATCGCGCCGCAACCGGTCCGCATTGCCGCGTTGCTCGGTTTCGGCGCAATCCTGATCCACTACCTATACGCCGCGCATCGCTATCGACTCCTGCCACTCTTTGCCCGCGCGTTGATGCACGCACCACGCTATATTTTTGAAAAACTGTGGGCTGTGTTGCATTCGATGGTGACGGAACGCCGGTTGGGGTGGAAACGGACGGAGCGCGACTAAAGATGTTTACCGCCGACCTCATCGTGATGTACCACGGCGTCGTACCAGACGACGAACCGCTCGACGATTGGCTCCAAGTCCCCGCGTCGCGCTTTCGCGATCAATTGGCGTTCTTCACCCGCTGGTTTACGCCCGTCTGCGTCGAAACGTTTTTCACCACGCCACGAAAAGCATGGCAGAAACCAAGGCTCCTCGTCACCTTCGACGACGGCTATGCCAACAACCTAACCGTCGCCGCACCCATTCTCCAAGAGTACCGGGTGCCCGCACTCTTTTTCCTGGCTACCGGCTACCTGGAAACTCCGTGGTTCTGGTGGGACCGTCTCCAAGCGGGCCTTGCCACGGTGGGACAAAAACCGTCGCCTGCGCTTATCGCCGAGATCAAAGCACTCGCGCCACCCGATGTCGAAGCGAAGGTTACCGCGATTCTGCGCGACAGGGGCGCCAACCCGTTTCCGCCACCAACCCCCGCACTTCGCCCCCTCACCTGGCGAGAAGCGCAGCAACTCGCAAGCCTCCCGGGGTTTGCGATCGGTAACCATGGTCATTGCCATGAAATTTTCGCGCATCTTGACGACACTGCGCTCACGCACACCCTCACACTCAGCCAGCGGTTGCTCACCGAGCGACTTGGCGTCCAACCCACGTGGATCGCCCCCCCCAATGGTGATTGGCGTCGTGACCAAATCGACCGCTTTGCCCAGCTCGGTTTTCAGGCCATTTTCACCACGCAACCCGGTTGGGTGACTCGGCGGCAGCGCGCTTCTTCACCGGTGCCCCGCGTGTTTCCCCGAATCGGGATCGGCGCAACCGATCGCCCCCTCGATTTGGCGAAGCGCCTCCTCAAGACCCGCTTGCGCCAGACCGTTCCAACAGGGGAAGGTAAGTAAACCGGACCAAATCGGCCACGCGTGCCGCTTCGTCGAAATCGGTAAAGGGGCCAAGATAGAGTCGGACGACGGTCTGATCTCCTAGCATCGTCGGTAATTGCACCACCGAGACACCCAAAGGCGCCAACCGCTGTTTGACCGCTGCGGCCTGCTGGTCGTCGGCAAGCGTGGCGTAGTAGAGATAGAAGCGCCCCCGTTGATCCGCCACGATCATGTCCGTACGACGAAATTGCGGCAGCCGGATACGAGTATTCGCAGTGATCCGATCGAGATTGACGCCAGGGTTTGCTGCGGTGAACAGATCCCGCACCGTGGTATTGTCGGCGCCGAAATGGTTGCTGATCGCTGTGAGCGCCGCCTTGGTGTCATTCACCACCTGCTCCGTGCTGTGCGTCGCAACCGGAAGCGGGAGCGTCGTGGGCAGTTGCACGACCGGTACGGGTTGCGCCGCCGTTGCAACCGTGTTGTTGTCCCGGCTATATTCGGATGCTGTAGAGAACGGAGCAGGCGCACTGCGGTTCGATGCGATCGCGTCGGCACGGTCACTCCGCACGGGGGTGTCGGATGCACGAGAAGGCCCCAGGCGATCCATCCCTTCCGTTTGCGTGCGGCTTGGCGCTGGCCCCAATGTGCGCCCGAGGGACGATTCCGATGGGGATTGGTTGTGCATCCACCAATAGGCCCCGCCTGCGCCAAGCAGCAGCGCGATGCCCATGCTCAAAAACCACTGCCCCCAGGCAAGCGAATGGCCACGAGTTTGCCCGCCCCCCTTTTGCGGAGAAGACGACGGCCATGCTGACGCCGCTTCGACGTTGGCGCCCAACGCAGCGACATCGACGGGCGAGCGTGCCGCACCGTCGGGCGGAAACGGCGGCGCTGCGGCAGGACTGGATTGCGACTGCGCGTTTAGCCCGGGAATCTCCGGCGGAATATCGGCTGCGGCGGCCTGTTGCGGCGAAAGATCTGGGGTGGATGCCGCTCCTGCCGCCGCTTGTTCCTCGGCTTGAGCGGCGTTTGCTGGCGACTCTCTTTGGTGTGACGAAACCGCTTCCGGTTCCAGAAAAACCGCAGCCAAGGGAAGCTTCGCCAATGCCGCTTCGATATCCTGCCGTTCGACTACCCGCGACTCGCGGCCAAACGCAAAAATCAGCGCATGATCGCAAATCTGGTTGATCAGCCGCGGTACGCCCCGGCTCTCCTGATGAATCCACTCCAAGCACGGGCGGGGGAAAAGGTACGGGTCCCCGCCCGCAGTGCGTAAGCGGTGCTGGACGTAGCCAATGGTGTCGTCCAACGAGAAGGGACGCAGATGATCGAACAACGCCACGCGCTGCAACAGCGGCCGCATGTGGTTTTGTTTGAGAATCAGCGCGAGCTCCTCTTGTCCGCTCAGAACGATCTGGATCAATTTTCCGCGTTCGTCTTCCAGGTTGAGGAGCAGACGCACCGCCTCGAGTAAGCGCTCGGGCAGCAGATGCGCCTCATCGGCCAGAAGTACGAAACGCAGCGCTTCGTCTTTTTTCGCCTGACGCGCCAGCGCTTGTTGAATCGCGGAAAGGGGCTCTCTGACGAACGCTGGTTCGTCCCCCTCACCCCACGCTTGCCACAACAGAGAAAAGAGCTCCTTTTCGGACAACCACGGATTGGTCAAAAAGAGACACCGAAACGTGGGGTTGTCCGCGGCCAGTTTACGCAGCAAAAGGGTCTTGCCGCTCCCCACCGGGCCCGTGAGCAGGCACAATCCTTTGCGCTCCCGCACGCCATAAAGCAGTGTCGCCAACGCTTCGCGGTGTGCCGCGCTCGCGTAGAAACAACCGGGGTCGGCGGTATTGGCGAAAGGGGGGCGCGTGAAATGGAAAAATTCGAAATACATCTCAATCTCCCAATTCGACAGGTTGGTAGGCCTGTTTCATCCGCACCCCGATGAGTTTCGCCTGGACGATATCCCCTTTGTAATTCATCACATTGATCGGAATCCGGTTGATCCCTTTCTGAATGGGGATACTGGTGCGCACCACACGGCTGGCTTCGATGAGATTTTTCAAACGATCGAAGTGACCGATGCGCACCATGATGTCGACTTCCGCGGTCTCGTATTGATACGGCGTGGCATCTTCGACGAAGACGATCACGAAGTTGGGTGGATCTTGCTGCCACTTCAGAATCTGAAACTTTTCCCGTTTGATGAACGCAGTGTCGTTGTAGCCCGTGGGGTGGTACGGTACGCGGGTCACGTCGTCGCCCTGTTCGTCATAAATGATGCGCGGAAAAAAGAGTCCGGTTTCCGGGACATCGAAAGGGGGCGCGTCTTCCTCAGGCGGGCGGAATTCGTCTTCGACGAAAGCATCTGCGGGCTGACTCGCCCACAAGAGTGCGAGAACCCCCCCGATCCAGAGACCTTTTTGCCACCGGTTGGATCCGTACCCCATCACCCAGTTCCTTCGCGCAACAACTGGTCGAAATAGTCGATCGTTTTCGCGAGACCCACTTCCAAAGGGACCGTAGGCGCCCACCCCAGGTGGGTTTTCGCCAGGGTGATATCAGGACACCGCTGCTTCGGGTCGTCCTGCGGCAGCGGACGGAAGACGATTTCGGACCGTGACCCTACCAGATCGCGGATGGTTTCTGCCAATTCCAAGATCGTGATTTCGTGTGGGTTGCCCAGATTGACCGGCCCAGTGAATTCCTTTGATTGCGCCATCATCTTGAGCAAGCCCCCGACCAGGTCATCGACGTAACAGAGCGATCGCGTCTGCGATCCATCGCCATAGACGGTGATCGGCTCGCCTGTGAGCGCCGCGACGATGAAGTTGGAGACGACGCGCCCATCTTTGGGGTGCATGTTGGGACCATAGGTGTTGAAGATGCGCACGACTTTGATATCGACGCCAAGCTCGCGATGGTAGTCGAAAAAGAGCGTTTCAGCGCACCGTTTCCCTTCGTCGTAGCAGGCGCGTGGCCCGATGGGGTTCACGCGCCCCCAGTAGTGTTCGGGTTGCGGATGGATTTCGGGGTCACCGTAGACTTCGCTGGTCGACGCCTGCAGGATCCGTGCGCGGGTGCGCCGCGCCAATTCCAGCATGTTGATCGTTCCAAGGACCGAAGTCTGCACCGTCGCCACCGGGTCGAACTGGTAATGGATCGGCGAAGCGGGGCACGCCAGATTGTAGATCTGATCCACTTGGACATAGAGGCGCTCATTGATATCGTGCCGTATGAATTCGAAACGGTAATCGTCCAAGAGCGCTTTGATGTTGCGTTTTTGTCCGGTGATGAAGTTGTCAACGCAGAGCACCTCATACCCTTCGGCCAACAACCGACGACAGAGGTGTGAGCCGATGAACCCCGCTCCGCCCGTCACCAATACCTTGTTGCCCTGTGGCAGTCCAAGTGACATGATCCACTCCACCTTTTGCTACCATTGTAACAATAACCGTTTCGGACAGCCAATTTTTTTATGGGAAAAATAGACGAATTTACGCTGATCGCGCGCTTTTTCCGATCGTGCGCTCCGCCCGAGCCATCCATCTTGGGAATCGGCGACGATGCCGCGCTCCTGCCGTGCGCGTCTGCGCTGCGTGGAAATCGCGACGATGCCTCTGCGGCGCTCGCGCTCACCACCGATACCCTCGTTGCAGGCAGCCACTTTTTGCCGGACTTCGCCCCGCAGGACCTGGGGTGGAAAGCGCTTGCGGTGAATCTCTCCGATCTTGCAGCGATGGGGGCAGAGCCGACGGCGTTCCTCCTTGCGCTGACGCTCCCGCGATACGATCCGGAATGGCTCGAAGGGTTTGCACGCGGCGTGCAAGCGTGCGCGCAGCGCTATGGTGTCGCGCTCATCGGAGGCGACACGACGCGAGGACCACTTGCGATCACGATCACCGCGCTCGGGGTGGTTCCGTGGCAAGCGGCGATTCGCCGTTCGACCGCTCAGGTTGGCGACGATCTGTGGGTGAGCGGCCAACCGGGCCGCGCCGCGTTGGGGCTTTCGGTGCGCACGGGACGCCTCTCAGGTGATCTGCCGGGGTGTTCCGAATGGATCGCTGCGCTGGAACGGCCGCAACCGCGCATCGCGCTTGGGCTTGCGCTGCGCGGCATCGCGACGGCGATGCTCGACATTTCCGACGGGCTGACGCAGGACGCGCACCATCTGGTGGAGACGCGACCCGAATTGACGCTCTGCGTGGAAGAGGCCGCATTGCCGCTGGCACCTTTGGTGGCCCAAGGCGCGCCTGCTGAAAAGGCATGGGCAGCGCTTTTGGGCGGCGGAGACGATTATGAGTTACTGTTTACTGCGAACCCGAGGCACCGAACAGCCGTCGCGGAAGCGGCACGACGCGCGGGTGTCTCCGTGCACCGCATCGGTTCGGTCGTGCCACGCTCCATCCCAGAGGCGTCGCCGCTGGTGCTTTTGCGGCGTGATGGCACCCGTACCACGCTACCTCCCCAAGGGTGGGACCCGTTCCGTGTCGCTGAGCCCTTGGATTTGGACATTCAACCGGAGTCTTTTTCGTGACACGCACATCCGTGCGCGCCCCGGCACACGCGCGTTCCCCAACGGCGCTGCTGTGGCACCCCGTCCATTTCCTGTCTCTCGGCTTGGGCAGCGGCCTTTCGCGTTGGGCACCCGGTACGATGGGCACTTTGGCGGGTTGGTTCCTGTGGCCACTGCTCGTCCATCAGCTCCCCATAGAATGGCTGCTTGCCTGGCTCATCGCATGCACGGGCTTTGGCGTCTGGGCATGCGGCGTCACAGCACACGCGCTGGGGGACAACGACCCAGAGGCCGTCGTCTGGGATGAGATCGTCGCGCTTTGGTGGGTTTTGCTTTTCACGCCCGCGAACTGGCTGGCCCAAGGGGCTGCGGTTGCGCTCTTTCGCCTCTTCGACATCACGAAGCCGTGGCCGATTCGCATGGTGGAACGCCGCGTCAAGGGGGGGTTGGGCATCATGATCGACGATCTGATCGCGGCGGTGATGACGCTCTTCGTGCTCGCCGTTGCGGTCCATTACGACGTGCTGCCGCGGTAAGCCATTTTCTGCGAAATGGCATTGCACACGAAAGGAAGAGACAATGCAGCAGTCCCGCATCGGACCAGCCAACGAGGCGCTCCCAGACGAAGAGACCTTGGACGATGCCCAGACCTACGATGCGGTGCACGACGTCCCGCCGCTTCTGTATGACCTTGCTGCGCGCGTCGGTCGCTTATTAGGCGAACGCGGTGAAACGCTCGCCACCGCCGAATCGTGCACCGGAGGTTTGATCGCCGCCGCGATCACCAGTGTTGCCGGTAGCTCCGAATGGTTCGAAGCCGGTTTCGTCACCTATGCCAACCGGGCAAAGACGGCGCTGCTGGGCGTTCTGCCCGAGACGCTCGCCGCGCACGGCGCTGTTTCCGAAGCGACGGTGCGCGAAATGGCAAGCGGCGCGCGCGCACGCGCTGCGACTACCTGGGCCGTGGCGGTTTCCGGTATCGCGGGCCCCACCGGGGGAACGGCGCACAAACCGGTGGGAACGGTCTGCTTTGCGTGGGCAGGACCAGACGGGGTGACGGCAGCGACGCGCCATTTCCGCGGCAACCGCGCGGCAGTGCGAATTCAGACGGTCGAATGGGCACTTGCTGCGCTGTTGCAGCTGGTTACGCCCCGCGCACAGCGTCCCCCCGTGGGGTAAACCGCGCAAACACGCCGCTCCGCCTTTTTCAGAGAATCGGGGCAAGCCACCGCTCGGCTTCGTCCAGCGCCATCCCAGTGCGGCGCGCCCAATCGCGCAGTTGATCGTCGCCGATCTTGGGGATCGCGAAGTAACGCGCTTGGGGGTGGCTGAAGTAGAAGCCGGAGACGCTCGCGGCGGGATGCATCGCGAAACTTTCGGTGAGCGTCACGCCGATGCGCTGGGGTACCTCCAGCAGTGCGAACAGGTCGCGCTTCACCGTATGGTCGGGACAGGCCGGATACCCCGGTGCGGGCCGGATGCCGCGGTACTTTTCAGCGATCAGCTCGTCGTTGGTCAGGTACTCGTCCGGCGCGTACCCCCATTCCGTGCGCCGAATCCGTTCGTGCAACCACTCGGCGCACGCTTCGGCGAGTCGATCCGCGACCGCTTTGAGGAGAATCGCGTGATAATCGTCGTGGCGCTCGGCATAGGCCGCAAGAAGCGGTTCGATCCCAATCCCGGCGGTGACCGCAAACGCGCCGATCCAATCGGGCGTCCCCACGGGCGCGACAAAGTCGGCCAACGCGTAATGGGGTTGGTCGGTAGGCCGTTCGTGCTGTTGCCGCAGGCCATGCCAGACCATGAGCGGATCCCCCGCATCCCGCCACGGCTGCGTATTGGGGGGATAGATCGCGATATCCTCGGGCGCCACCCGCTGCGCCGGGAACAGGCCCCAAACCGCACGGGCCGTGAGTGTTCCACTGGTGCCGACCACACCATCCGCAAGCGGCACCACCCCCTGCGGCAAGAGGTTCTCTACCGCTTCGTGCCAATGCGGTGTGATGCCCTGGGAGGCCGGGTCCGCCGCAACCAGCGCGGCAACGAGCGCAACGGCGTCGCGAAAAACGTTTCGCGCCGTCTCCCCGACGGTGGCGTCATCAAGGATCGCCGGAAATTTCCCGGAAAGATCCCACGTCTGGAAAAAGGGTGCCCAATCGATGTAGCCAACGAGCGTAGCAAGCGGCACCGTTTCGGCAAAAACCCCTTCGCGCATGGGGCGCGGGGGTTGGTAGTGCGCCCAGTCAGTCGCAAAGGCGTTTTGCCGCGCCGTTTCGAGCGGAACAACCCGAAACCCCTGTTTCTGCGCGTGGCGCGCCCGAATGCGGTCGTACTCGGCACGGACGTTCGCCAAATAGGCGCTGCTTTCTGGGGAGAGGAGCGCCGAAACCACCCCCACCGCGCGCGATGCGTCCGGCACCCAGACCACACCGGCATCGTAGTGCGGGGCGATCTTGACCGCGGTATGGGTTCGACTCGTCGTCGCGCCGCCGATCAAGAGCGGCACCTTGAACCCTTGGCGTTGCATCTCTTTCGCCACATAGGCCATCTCTTCGAGGGACGGGGTGATGAGCCCGGAAAGGCCGATCGCATCGGCCCCATGCGCTTTGGCCTCGGCCAAAATCTTTTCGCACGGCACCATCACGCCCAGGTCGATCACCTCGTAGCCATTACAGGCCAGCACGACGCTGACGATGTTCTTGCCGATGTCGTGCACGTCGCCCTTGACGGTGGCGATCACCACCTTCCCTTTCGCCGCGGTGTTGCCGCTCGCCGCTTTTTCCGCCTCGATATAGGGCAACAGATGGGCCACAGCCATCTTCATCACGCGCGCCGACTTCACCACTTGCGGCAAGAACATCTTGCCCGCGCCGAAAAGGTCACCGACGACGTTCATCCCGTCCATCAGTGGCCCCTCGATCACCGCAAGCGGCCCTTTCCCTTGCTGCGCGAATTCGGCGCGCATCGCTTCGGTGTCTTCGACGACGAATTCGGTGATCCCTTTGACGAGCGCGTGCTTGAGCCGCTCCGCAACCGGCAAGTTGCGCCATTCGAGCGCCGTCTGCGCCGTCTGGCTCCCTTGCCCCTGCCCCCGTTCGGCAAGCGTTTGCGCAAACGCGATCAACCGCTCCGCGGCGTCGGGGCGTCGGCACAATAGTGCATCTTCGACCACCGCGCGCAGTTCCGGGTCGAGCGCGTCGTAGATGCCCAGTTGCCCCGCATTGACGATCCCCATCGTGAGTCCCGCAGCGATCGCATGGTAGAGGAACACCGTGTGCATCGCTTCGCGAACGGTGTCGTTGCCGCGAAACGCAAACGAGACGTTGGAGATCCCACCACTGGTTTTCGCCTCCGGCAGGTTTTCGTGAATCCAGCGTACCGCTTCGATGAAATCGAGCGCGTAGCGGTCGTGCTCCGGGATCCCGGTCGCAATCGCGAAGACGTTGGGGTCGATGATGATCTCGTGCGGCGGGAATCCGTCTGCGGTGAGCAGCCGATAGGCTCGTTCCGCGATTTCGATCTTGCGGGCAAAGGTATCGGCCTGCCCCGCTTCGTCGAAGCACATCACCACCACCGCAGCGCCCAGCCGCCGCGCTTCACGCGCTTGCGCAAGGAACGTCGCTTCGCCCTCTTTGAGTGAGATCGAATTGACGATCCCCTTTCCCTGCAGGCATTTCAACCCGGCAACGATCGCTTCCCACCGCGAGGAGTCGACCATCACGGGAACCCGAGCGATTTCCGGCTCTGCGGCAACCAGTTGCAAGAAACGGCTCATCGCGCTCGGCGCATCGAGCATCGCGTCGTCCATATTGACGTCGATCGCTTGCGCGCCCGCTTCGACCTGTTGCGCGGCAACCGCAAGCGCTTCGTCGTAGCGCTCCTCACGGATGAGGCGCGCGAATTTTTTCGACCCGGCAACGTTGGTTCGCTCCCCGACGTTGATGAAACCGGTGGTTGCGTCGACGACGAGTGGTTCGAGCCCCGACAACACCAGCGTCTTGCTGGGTGCCGGGCGTTTGCGCGGCGGATAGCGCTTGGCCACCTCCGCCAACGCCGCGATGTGCTCCGGAGTCGTGCCACAGCAACCGCCGACCACGTTCACGAACCCTTCGGCAAGCCACCCTTCGACTTCGGCAGCGAGCATCTCCGGCGTTTCGTCGTAACCGGTCGGCGCCAACGGGTTGGGCAGCCCCGCGTTTGGGTGGGCCGAAACGAAGGTGTCGCACACCCGCGCGATCGTTTCGATGTGCGGCCGCAATTCGCGCGCACCGAGTGCACAGTTGAACCCGAAGGTGAGCGGGCGGGCGTGCGCAAGGCTCGCCCAAAACGCCTCCGGCGTCTGTCCTGAAAGGGTGCGCCCAGCGGCGTCGGTGATCGTCCCGGAGATCATGATCGGAAGCCGCTGGCCGCGTTCGGCAAAGAGCCGTTCGAGCGCGAAGACCGCTGCTTTGGCGTTGAGCGTATCGAAGACCGTTTCGATGAGGATGAGATCCGCACCGCCGTCGATGAGGCCGCGCGCCGCGTCGAAATAGTCGTCGGCAAGCGCGTCGAAGGTGATCGCGCGGTAACCGGGGTCGTTCACGTCGGGCGAAAGGGAAAGGGTTTTCGAGGTGGGGCCAAGCACCCCGGCGACGAAACGCGGTTTTTCCGGGGTTTTCGCCGTATATTCATCGGCAAGGCGGCGCGCGATCGCCGCCCCTTCGCGGTTCAATTCGTACGCCAGCGCTTCCAACCCGTAGTCGCTTTGCGACACGCGCGTGCTGTTGAAGGTGTTGGTCTCGATGATGTCCGCGCCTGCGTCGAGGTAGGCGCGGTGAATCGCAGCGATCGCGTCGGGCTGGGTAAGCGTCAGAAGGTCGTTGTTGCCTTTGAGCTCAGTGGGGTGATCGGCAAAGCGTGTTCCACGAAAATCGGCTTCGTCGAAGCGGTACCGCTGAATCATCGTCCCCATCGCGCCGTCCAAAAGCAGCACGCGGGTTTCGAGTAACGCGGTCAATTCGGCGGTTCGGTCGGGTTGCATCGCTATTTCCGTCAAAGAGGCTCCGTTGGGGAACCGATTAGCATACCATAGGGTCCAGGAACGCTTCGAGGACGGTGTTGAGGTAACGCCAACCAAGTGGCGTGCACGCCAGACGCGCCGCATCGTCCACCACCCAGCCACGCGCAGCGAGCCGCTCCCAGGTGTCTGCGATCGCCGCGAATGGCAACCCGGTCCGTTCGGTAAAAAGCGGGCGCGGCACCCCTTCGGCCAGGCGCAGCGCGTTCATCAGGAACTCGAACGGCAACGCGTCTGCCTGCACCCAATGTGCCGCAGCGGTATAGGGGTTGGTCACGGACGAGGTGTCCAAGCCCTGGACACGGTCTGGGCGGTTCCTATGCTGCCCTGCCGAAAGGTAATCGTTGGGATGCGCGCGCTTGCGGGTTCGCAGAATGCCCGAACCGGGAAACGAAATCTTGCCATGCGCGCCCGGCCCAATCCCAAGGTAATCACCAAAGGTCCAATAGTTGAGGTTGTGGCGCGCGCGGTGGTCGGGCTTAGCAAAAGCGCTCACTTCGTAGCGCGAGAACCCAGCGCCTGCCAACACCGCATGAACCGCCGCTTCGATCGCCCCCAAACGCGTCTCGTCCGGCAGGCCAGCCGGTGGCGCTGCGGCAAACGGGGTGTTGGGTTCGATCGTCAGCTCATACGCCGAAACGTGCGCGACACCAAGGGCGAGCAACCGCATCACCTCCGCTTCCGCTCCTTGCGGGGTCTGTCCCGGCCAGCCGTAGATCAGATCGGCATTGACGCGCGGGAATACCTCGAGCGCAGCGGCAACAGTCCGTTCCGCCGTGGGAGCGTCATGGATGCGCCCTAATTCGGCGAGCCCCACGGGATCGAGGCTCTGCACCCCGATCGACACCCGGTTCACCCCGGCGTCGCGCCACGCCGACAAGGCTGCGATTTCGGTGGCCCCCGGATTGGCTTCGAGCGTCACCTCGGCGTTTGCGGCAATGGAAAGCGTAGCGTGCACGTGCTGCAAAATCGCCGCGATGGCATCGGGTGACAGCAGACTGGGTGTGCCGCCACCGAAAAAGATCGAGGTAACAGTGCGGCCGGAAACGAGCGCCGCATCGTGTGCCAGATCTTCGGCGAGTGCCGCCACAAAAGCCCGTTCTGGCAACGCGCCTCGTTGCGGGTGGGAGTTGAAATCGCAATAGGGGCACTTGCGCACACACCAAGGGACATGGATATAAACGGCTAGGGGCGGGGGCTTACTCGGTGCCGGGTAGGATTCCCGTTCGTTTGGCGGAGTGACCGGGTACGCGTCGGGCTTTGTCACGATGCGCAGGGACCTTACGAGCGCACGGTAACAGTCGGAAGCGCCGCAAACAGTTCGGGCCACGCCGCCACGAGTCGCGCAACAGCGCGCGCACGGTGGCTGCGGCGGTTTTTCTCGTCGCGCGTGAGTTCCGCAGCGGTTTGGTTCGACTCCGGGTCGATAAAGAGCGGATCGTAACCAAACCCGTTCGTGCCTCGGGGCGCCTCGGCGATCGTCCCCCACCACCGCCCTTCGGCGACGAACGGGGTAGGATCGTCACCGTGCACGACGAAAACCAGGCAGGCGTAAAAGTAGGCACGGCGCGCTTCCCCTTCAAGCACTGCCATTTCGGCCAGCAATTTGTCGTTGTTGCGCGCGTCCGATTTCGGCTCCCCCGCGTAGCGCGCCGAAAAGACCCCCGGTGCCCCACCGAGTGCGGGCACGACCAGTCCGGAATCGTCGGCCAACGCGGGCAACCCGGTCAGACGTGCAGCATGCCGCGCTTTCGCGAGCGCGTTCTCCAGGAACGTACCGTACGGCTCGCTCGCCGCGGGCACCGCGAAAGCGCCCTGCGGCCGCACCGTCACCCCGAGCGGTGCGAGCAGCGCCTCGAATTCAGCGAGTTTGCCGCGATTGTCACTTGCGAGTACCACGGTCACCATCTTCCACACTCCTCGGCCAGCGCTACGCCAGCAGCCTGCAACGCAGCCCGTTGCGCAGCGATAAGCCCCTCAATCCCGTGTTCGGCAAGGGTCAGCAGTTGCATGAACTCGGCACGCGACACCCCTTGCCCTTCTGCCGTACCCTGGATTTCGATGAGTTCCTGACGCGCGTTCATCACCACGTTCATATCGAACGTACAGCGGAAGTCTTCCTCATATGCCAGGTCGAGCAGACGCGCCCCCGCAACGACCCCCACCGAGACCGCGGCGATCTGCGCAACCAGGGGGGACGAGGGTAGCACCGCCTCGCGCACCAGACGGTCGCACGCGAGCGCCAACGCCACCCAGCCCCCGGTGATCGCCGCGCAGCGGGTCCCGCCATCGGCTTGCAACACGTCGCAATCCAGAATGATCTGCCGCGGCCCCAAGCGGTCGAGATCGACCGCCATTCGCAGGCTCCGCCCAATCAACCGTTGAATCTCTTGGGTACGCCCGCTCTGCTTACCGCGCACCGCTTCGCGCTCACTGCGGGTGTGCGTCGCGCGCGGCAACATCCCATACTCCGCGGTGACCCAACCGCCGCCGCTCTCTTTGCGATGCGGCGGCACGCGCGCCTCGACGCTTGCCGTGCACAGCACCCGGGTATTGCCCAGCGCGATCAACGCCGAACCTTCGGCATAAGGCGCGACCCCTGGGGTAATGGTGACAGGCCGTAACACATCGGCAGCGCGGCCATCGACACGCTCGCTCATCGGTTCCTCCGGAATTTTTCGATCGTTTCGTTGATCTCCTGAATTGCCCGATCGACTTCGTCGTCGGACAACACGAGATCGCTCGGCACCGCGTCGTCCATCTCGGAAAAAATCGAGGTCACCACCCCCGCGGTGGTCTCGGTGAATACCGCATCGAGCGATTCGTGCGCGGTTTCCAGCCACCGCATCGTCAAGAGCGTCACATTGTCGGAATGGCCCATCGCGCGGGTCACCGCCTCTTCGACCAGCGCTTTGGTTGCCCACTCCAGGTTGGGCACAGAGAGGCGCTTCGCGATCTCTTCGTCGTCCACTTGCCCCCACAACCCGTCGGAGCAGAGGGCGACGACATCGTTGTGCTGCAACGTGACGCGCCGCGTGAATTCGACCCGCGGCACCTCTTCACCGCCGATCGACGCCAGCAGCCGGTTGCGCGACGGGTGGTACCGCAGATCCGCTTCGGTCAAGAGCCCTTGCTGCAGTAAGAGCTGCGCTTGGGAGTGGTCGGTCGTGCGCAGCGTCACCCGCCCGTTACGCAGATGGTAGAGGCGCGAATCACCGACGTGGGCGATCCACAGCTGCCCATTTTGCACCAACGCGGCAACCAGCGTTGTCCTCGGTTGCTGATCGCTACCGGCGCTACCGGCGCTACCGGCGCGATCGCCGGCAACGAGCGCATTCATCGCGAAATGGGCTTCGATGAAGGCATGGGCCAAAAAAGTCGCGGGATCATCGACCGTGGGCTTTGCCGCCAGCGAAAAGGCTTTGGCCAAAACCTGCACCGCGACCTCTGCGGCGCGGTCACCCGAGACATGCCCGCCCATTCCATCGGCGACCATCATGAGGAGTGCGTCGCGGGAGTAAGCATAACCAGCCCGGTCTTCGTTTTTGCGGCGATCGCCCACCGAGGTCGCCTGGAAAATGGCAAACCGCATCCTCTTTCCCCTATTCGCCGCCCACCACGAGCGTACTCGTTCGCGTCAATTGGTAGGTACTTTCAGCGATCCGTTTATAGACTTGATAGGCGCTCTGCGGCCGGTTCGCGACATCGAGCGCCAAAAGTTGCGCGGTCAAGTCCAAAAGCTCTGCGCTATAAACTCCTTGCAGTTCGGCCAACTTACACGGCACCGGGTCTGCGGTCTGGCGCTCCTCGGCGCGCGGCGGCGAACTGCCCGTCATGCACGCATAGACGATCCCACCCAACGCGTAGAGATCGGTCCACGGGCCGATCGCCTCTTTTTTCGCTTCCAGCTGCTCGGGCGGCGCGTACCCCGGTGTGAACATCGTCCGCACCCAAGCGATCTCGTGCGCGATCCCTTGCCGCGCCGAACCGAAATCGATCAGCACCGGATCTCCCCCCTGGCGCAACAAAATATTGGCGGGCTTGAGGTCGAGGTGGAGCAGTTTGTGCGCATGAATCTCTCGCAACGCTTTGAGCAGCCGAATGAGCAGCACGCGAATAAACGTCTCACGCAATCGCCCGCGCTTACGGCGAATGTAGTCGTGTAAACTCACCCCTTCCTCGAACGCCATCGCCAGAAAGACCGTCTCGAACGCGCGAAAGAGGCTATAGACCCGCACGATGTTGGGATGCCCAATCTGCCCCAACGTTCGCCCCTCGTCGAAAAAACATTTCAAGCCGAAGTAAAACGCCTTCTCTTTTCCCGGCAAAACGGTCGGCTCGACCTCTTTGGCGTGGCGCACGACCATCTCGTGCGGGAAAAACTCTTTGAGCGCGTAGGTCTGCCCGTCCATTCCCGTAACCCGATAGACGAATGAAAAGCCCCCGCGCGCCACGAGCGATCGGATCCGGTAACCCTCCACCAACCATCCGACGGGCAACGGAACGTTCGGCGCACTTTCAGCCATGGTGGGCAGCGTGTACAATTCCCATCATCGCATTATAACGAGCCAGCCGATGATCCACAGCATGACCGCGTTCGCGGCGAAGCGCATCGCGCTTGGCCCCGCTGCTGAAGCCACGTGGGAGCTCAGAAGCGTCAACAATCGCTTCCTCGACCTCTCCTTTCGCCTCTCCGACCCGTGGCGGCCTTTGGAGCCGGAATTGCGCCAGCGCCTTGCCGGACGAATCAAACGGGGCAAAGTCGAAGTGCGTCTACAACTCCAACACACCGCGGAAAGCCCTCCGCCCGCTGTCGACCCAAAAGCATTGGCGGCCTTGGCGCAGCTCCAAGCAACCATTCGCGACCACTTTCCCGACGCGCCGCCCCTCTCTGTCGGCGAAATCGCGCAATGGCCCGGGGTGCTCTCAGGTGATGCCGACGACACCGAAGCCCAACGTGCGGCGCTCCTTGCCGCGTTCGACGCCGCAGTGGACGAACTCATCGCCCACCGCGCCCGTGAAGGGGCGCAATTGGCTGCAGCGCTCGAAACGCGCGCCCAGCAACTCCGCGAATGGGTCCGCGAAGCGCGCCGTCTCGCCCCCGAAGCGCACGCCCGCTACGCCGCGCAACTCTCTGCAGCGCTTGCCCAGATCACCACGCCCGAGACCGAGGATCGCATCCGCCAAGAGGTAGCACTCTACGTCCAGAAAGTCGACGTCGCCGAAGAGCTCGATCGCCTGGACGCCCACATCGACGAACTTGCCCATACGCTTACCCGCGACGGCCCCGTTGGCAAACGGCTCGACTTCTTGATGCAAGAATTTCACCGCGAAGCCAACACCCTCTCGGCAAAAGCAGCACACCCGGACCTCACCCGCATCGCGCTGGAAATGAAGGTATTGATCGAACAGATGCGCGAACAGGTGCAAAATATCGAGTGACCCCGTAGCGTCAGCATCCCAGTCACGCGCAAAGGAACGCGACCGTGAACCCAACCATCCACTTCGCCGGCACCCTCTTCGTAGTCAGCGCCCCATCCGGAGCGGGCAAAACCACCCTCGTCCACCGCCTGATCGAGTCCGACCCGCTCCTTCGCCTCTCGGTCTCCTATACCACACGCGCTCCACGCCCTGGCGAACAAAACGGCGTTCACTACCACTTCGTTTCCCCAGCGCAATTTCGCACGATGGTCGAAAACGGCGCCTTTCTCGAATGGGCCGAAGTCCACGGCAACTACTACGGAACCGCGCGCGTGTGGGTCGAGGCGGAACTCACAGCTGGCCGCGACGTATTGCTGGAAATCGACTGGCAAGGCGCCCGGCAGATCAAAGCGCGTTTCCCCGCGTGCGTCACGATCTTCATCCTCCCTCCCTCGTTTGCCGAACTGGAAGCGCGGCTGCGCAAACGGGCTTCGGACTCGGACGCGGTGATCGCGAAACGCCTTGCGAACGCCCATGAGGAACTTCGCCACGTCCATGAGTTCGAATATGTTATCATCAATGATCGCTTGGACGTCGCAACCCAAGAACTCATCGCGGTCGTTACGGCCGAACGGTGTCGTACTGCCAAACAGGCCGCACGGCATCGGAAACTTTTCTCGGAAATTGCCGCATTGTCCCCAACGCATTGAGGAACCCGAAGATGGCACGCATCACTGCAGACGACTGTCTCAAAAAGATCCCCAACCGCTTCGAAATGACGCTCGCCGCCGCAACGCGCGCGCGGCAGTTGAGCCTGGGCGCGGAACCACTGATTCCGCTCAAACCCAACAGCAAAGACAAACCCACCGTGATCGCACTGCGGGAAATCGCCGCGGGTGCGGTGGGCTTAGAGATCCTGGAAAAACGCAACACCTGATCCGCAACCGGGAAGCCGCGATGGCAGACGCGCCCCCTCCCGCTGCGGCTGCCGCACCGCTTTCCCGGCTTAGCCCTTTTCAACCGCAAAACATCCCGGTCACTTACGGCGCGCTGCGCAAAACGCTCGCTACCTACCTTGACGCCGCAGCGCTTGCCCGAATCGACGATGCGGTCCATTTCGCCGCATGGGCCCATGAGGGCCAGAAGCGCGCAAGTGGCGAACCCTACGTCACCCATCCGATCGCGGTTGCCGAAATCTCGGCGCAGTGGCACATCGACGACAACGGCATCATCGCGGCGCTGCTCCACGACGTGATCGAAGATTGCGGCGTCAAGAAGCACGAAATCGCGCACCGCTACGGCACCACCGTTGCCGAACTGGTCGATGCGCTCACCAAACTCGAAAAGCTGGAATCGCAAACCGTCGAAGAGGCACAAGCGCAGAACTTTCGCAAAATGTTCCTTGCGATGGCGCGCGACGTGCGGGTGATTTTGATCAAACTCGCCGACCGCCTCCACAACATGCGCACCCTTTCGGCGCTCAAATCCCACAAACGGCGGCGCATCGCCCATGAAACCCTCGAAATCTTCGCCCCGATTGCCCACCGTTTGGGGCTGAACGCCCTCTTTCGCGAACTCCAAGACCTGGCGTTTGCCGCCGAACACCCGTGGCGGCACGCAGTGCTCGCTGCCGCGGTCGAAACGGCGCGCGGCGCCAACGCGCAACTGCTCGACGAACTGCACGACGCGGTGGCAACCGCGCTCGCCGAATGGGGCATCCATGCCGAAATCTACCGCCGCGAAAAGCACCTCTACTCGATCTACCAGAAGATGCGGCAAAAGCATCTTCCCTTCGAGCAGATCCTCGACCTTTTCGGCCTGCGCATCGTCACCACCGACGAACCAAGCTGCTACCTCGCCCTGGGCGCGATCCATCGCCACTTCAAACCGATCCCCGGCAAACTCAAAGACTACATCGCACTCCCCAAGCCGAACGGCTACCAGTCGCTCCACACCACGGTGATCGGCCCACAAGGGGTGCCGCTCGAAATCCAGATTCGCACGGTCCAGCAACACCGTTTCGCCGAACAAGGGGTCGCCGCCCATTGGCTCTACAAAAGCGCCGAACCCGCGAGCGACGCCGAACGGCAAACCCACGCGTGGCTGCAGTCGCTCCTGGAACTCCAAGCCGAAAGCGAAGCGCACGACTTCCTCGAAGCGGTGCGTATCGACCTCTACCCCAACGAAGTCTTCGTCTTTTCCCCGCGCGGCGAGATCTTTTCCCTGCCACGCGGCGCCACCGCAGTCGACTTCGCGTACGCGATCCACTCCGAAGTGGGCCACGCAGCGATCGCGTGCCGCATCAACGGTGAGCTGATGCCGCTGCGCACCGAGCTCAACAACGGCGACCGCGTCGAAATCATCACCAGCAACACCCCAAGCCCCAACCCCGCGTGGCTCAACTTCGTCCGCACCGCGCGCGCCCGCGCCGCGATCCGCCGCTTCCTGCGGCAAGAGACCCAAGAACAAGCGGTGATCCTGGGTGAACGGCTGCTCGACCAGGCGCTGCGCCCTTATGGTCTCACGTTGGGCGCGATCTCCGCGCTCGCGTGGGATCGGCTCCTCCGGCAACTCTCGGGCAAAAGCAAAAAGCAACTCCTGCAAGAGGTGGGTTTGGGACACCGCAACGCGATCGCGCTCGCTGAACTCCTCGTTGCCGCACAGGACCACGAGAGCGGCCGCAGCGGCCTTCTGAAACCACAACCGCTCTCCCGCCTCAAAGTGGGCGAACGCGCCGACGTCTCGATCACCTTTGCCCCCTGTTGCCGCCCTGTGCCCGGCGACGACATCGTCGGCATCCTGCGGCAAGGGCACGGCCTCGACATCCACCGCAGCGAATGCCCCATCGTGCGCCGCGGCGGCAAACCGCGCTGGGTCGAAGTCACATGGAGCGACACCATCCCCGAATCGCGTCACTTCCCCGCGGCGCTCACCGTCGTCGCCCGTGACGAAATCGGGATGCTTGCGCGGATCAGCGCCGCAATCGCACAGGAAGGCGGCAACATCGTCCATGTCCAACTCGACGCGCAACCCGAAGCCACCACCCTGATCCAATTCGTGATCGACGTGCGCGACCGCGTCCATTTGGCGCGCATCATCAAACGGCTCCGCCGGGAACGGGGCCTTGTGCGCATCCAACGCCTTTTGGCAAACCATGGTGAACGCCGCTAACGCGAACCCAACCGCGGCACCTGCAGCCAGCGCTGACCCAAACCCCACCACGGAACCCGCACCACCGCCCTTCGCGTACCACGGCCGCTTCGCCCCCTCGCCCACCGGGGCGCTCCACTTCGGCTCGCTCGTCGCGGCGCTCGCGAGCTACTGCGACGCGCGCGCGCATCAGGGATATTGGCACGTTCGGATCGACGACCTCGACACCTCTAGGGTCGTTCCGGATGCCGCCGAAACGATCCTTCGCCAACTCGAAGCGTGCGCACTCGAATGGGACGGCCCCGTCACCTACCAGTCGCACCACCGCGACGCCTACCGCGACGCGTTCGAAACCTTACGCCAAAACGGTCGCCTCTACCCGTGCGGCTGCACGCGCAAAGACCTTGCCGACGCCCCGCGCGCCATCGACGGCAGTCGCCGCTACCCCGGCACCTGCCGCAACGGCCTTGCCCCTCAGCGCACACCCCGGGCGTGGCGCTACCGCACCACCGAAACCCTGAGCTTTTGCGACCGCATCCAAGGGCGCGTCACTGAAAACCTCCCCGAAGATCTGGGCGACTTCATCGTCTGGCGTGCCGATGGGGTTGCCGCGTACCAGCTGGCGGTCGTGGTCGACGACGCGCAGATCGGCGTCACCCACGTCGTCCGCGGCGCCGATCTCCTCGGCTCCACCTGCCGCCAGATTGCGCTCGCTCGGGCGCTGGACCTACCCGTTCCCCAGTACGCCCACGTACCGGTCGCGCTTGCAGCGAACGGCCAGAAACTCTCGAAACAGAACCTCGCGCCACCGCTCCCCTACGACGACCCCCGAACACTTGCCGCTGCGCTCGTTGCCGCGCTCACCTTTTTGCGGCAAAATCCCCCAAAGGCGCTCTGCAACGCATCCCCGAAAACCATCGTGGCATGGGCCGTTGCCCACTGGAACCCAGCCGCGATACCCGAGGTCACCGCGCTGCCGGTGACTGAAACGACCGCAGCTCTTACCTTTGCCGATTGACCCTTTCCGGAGCCACACGATGATCCCCAACCCGAACGACGAAACGCTCAAAACGCTCCTTACAAACGCGCGCCGCATCGCAGTGGTCGGCATCTCCGACAAGCCCGACCGCGCGAGCTACCGCGTCGCACGCTATCTGCGCGACGCCGGCTACGAAATCCTCCCCATCAACCCGCGGCTAACCACCTGGGAAGGCTTGCCCGCCTACCCGACGCTCGCTGACGTACCCGGTGCGATCGACATCATCGACGTCTTTCGCAAAGCCGAAGACGTCCCGCCAGTGGTCACCGCAGCGCTCGCCAAAGGGTGCCAAACCTTCTGGCTACAGCTTGGGATCCGCAACGACGCAGCGGTAGAACCCCTGATCGCGCGCGGCATCACCGTCGTGCAAGACCGATGCCTCAAAATCGAACATCAGCGGCTCATCACCCCGCCGAATTGACCGCAATCCGATTCACCTCCCAACCGGCAATGCGCTTCGTGCGCGGCGAAAAGGCCACCCCGACCTCGACCACTTGGTTCACGCCGGGTGCATTGCGGTACTTCGCGGCGTAATCCCGGGCTCGAAGCTGAGCAAGCGCCTCCTGTGCCCCTTGCCCTTCCCCCACCTTGAATTCGAAGACCCAAACGGTACCGCCGTGCTGCACCGTCAGATCGACCCGACCCTGGTTCGTGACATCCTCGGCAACGATGGTCACGCCCAGGCTTGCCAAATGGCTGTAACAGACACTCGCGAAATAGCCCTCGTACTGCGCGATCGGGTTCTTACGATACCAATCGTGCGGTATCGCCGCAAAAAGCCGTTCGAAATGATCGCGCAGCGCGGTCGCATCACCCTTGGCCAAAATGTCGTACACAGCAAAGGTAGCCGCGTTGGCAAGCGCATTGACCTGCGGCGGCGCCCAGACGGTGAGCAACGCCTCGTTGAGCGCAGAGCGCACCTCTTGGTTAGGCAACCGCAAGCGGTAGACCACTCCCCTATGGGAAGGGATAGCCGCCTCGATCGTCAGGTAACCGCTCTGCCACAGCATCGCTTCCGGTTCGATATGATCGACATCGAATGCCGACAGCAGCTGTTCCGTGGCGAAGGTCTGTTCCAGCGCAGGGGTAAAGTAGCCGCGTGAGCGAAGCCAGTCGACCAAATACGAAGAGGTCCCCGTCTCGAACCACCAGGGCCGGAAGACACGTTCGGCAAAAAGCAGCAAGATGTCGAACGGGTTGTATACCGGCTCGCCCTCCCACGCGTACCCGTTATACCATCGGCGCACCGTTTCCCGCTCCAATGGCACACCCGCTTCTGCCGCTGCGGCGAACTCGGGCTGGAAAACGGAATCGAGATCGTGCTCCGTATAGCCACAGATCGTGGCGAACGCGCGCGACAAAGTAATGTCACGCAAATGGTTCAAACCGGAAAAAAGCGAAACCTTGCTGAACTTCGAAACGCCGGTCAGCAATACGAAGCGCAGATCGGCATCACGCCCCTTCAGTACCGAGTAGAAGTTTCGCAACCCCTCGCGCATCGCCCGCGCCACCTGCGGTTCGGTGAGATTGTCGAGGATCGGCTTGTCGTACTCGTCGATCAATACCACCACCCGCTCGCCGTACCGCTCTGCCACGCGCGAAATCAGCTGTTGAAACCGGATATGGACGTCGCTTGCACGATCCGAGATCGGTACCGCCAACCGCTCGGCGTTCTCTTCCAGTACCGCATGGATGTGCTCCTCGAGCTGCGCCCGCCGCTCCAATCGCCCCTCGGCAAACGAAACCCGAACGATCGGATGGCGCTTGCCCCAATCCCAATGGTCGGCAAGATAAAGCCGCGAGCGCGCAGCCGCTTGCGGATCAGCCCCAAGCCGCTCGGCGCGCGCTCCACCCTCGAACAGCAGACGATTTCCGGCAAAAGCTTCGGCCACGGTATCGAGGAAAAGCGACTTGCCGAAGCGGCGTGGACGAGAAAGAAAATAAGCACCTCCGCCTTCTGCAAGAGCGGCAACGAGCGGAGTCTTATCCACGTAGTAGTACCCTTCGTTGCGGATCTTCGCAAAGGTCTGAATACCAATGGGAAGTTTGCGACGGCCGAGCATAGAGCACCTCCCCAAGCTGTTGACCGATTCTACCGCACCACCTTGTCACCCCGTTTGGCCTTGCCCGCCACAACCGCACCACCTTGCCGCCCCGTTTAGGCTTGTCCACCACAACCGCTCCGCTCCCAGCCGCAGCGCGCCACTTGAAAACCCATCCGCGCGCGCCTACATTGAAAACAGGCAATGCAAGCAGAAAAAGGCTGAGCGGATGGAATTTCGCGACTACTACCAAATCTTGGGTGTGCCGCGCACTGCAACCCAGGACGAGATCAAAAAAGCGTACCGCAAACTGGCGCGGCAGTACCACCCGGACGTCTCGAAAGAGCCGGATGCCGAACAGAAGATGAAAGCGATCAACGAAGCCTACGCGGTCCTTTCCGACCCGGAAAAACGCGCCGCGTACGACCAACTGGGCGCCCACTACCGGGCCGGGCAAGAGTTCCGGCCGCCACCCGGGTGGGACGCCGGCTTCGAATTTCGCGGCGGCCCCTTCGACGCTGCCGAGATGGGCGACTTCTCCGACTTTTTCACCGAACTCTTCGGCCGCATGGGCGCCGGACACCGAACCCATCGCCGCGCCCACACCGGAACCCAAGCGTTTCGCGGCGAAGACCACCACGCGAAGATCCTCATCGACCTGGAAGAGGCCTACCGCGGCGGCACCAAAACCGTGACCCTGCGCGCTGCCGAGCTCGACGCGCACGGCCATCTCGTGGTCAAACCGCGCACGCTCGAAATCAAAATTCCCAAAGGGATCCGCGAAGGGCAGATCATCCGGCTGGCGGGCCAAGGGGGACCGGGTATCCACGGTGGCCCGAACGGCGACCTGCTGCTCGAAGTCCATTTCCGCCCGAGTGCCGACTATCGGGTGGAAGGGCGCGACGTCTACCGCAAACTGCCGCTCGCGCCGTGGGAAGCGGCGCTGGGCGCGGTCGTCCCGGTGCGACTGCCCGACGGCAGCGAACTCAAAGTCCGCGTGCCGGCGGGCGCGCAAAACGGCAAGACGCTGCGCGTCAAAGGCCGGGGGATTCCCGGAAACCCAGCAGGCGACCTCTACCTGGAACTCACCGTCGTCCTTCCGCAACCTGCGAACGACGCGCAACGCGCCGCGTACGAAGCGCTTGCGAACGCCTTCCCGGAATTTGACGCAAGGAGCCACGCATGAAAGGGCCGCGCCGAATTGCGTTCGACGCGGATTTGCTGGAACAACGCGCGATGCGCAACAACCGCCGCTGACGGAAGAATAGCGCACCGAACGCCAACCGCAACGTTTAGGTAGTTCGGTACGCATGGAGCACAAAAGGCAAAAAGAAAAGGGCGCCTGCGCGCCCTTTTCATCATGATCGAACCGTTCAGCCGATGCGATCAGAACTTGTGGTTCACACCAACCACGAAGAGATCCATGTCATCCTTGGTAGCGGTATCGTAGTCGAGTTTCTGATAACCCGCATAGGCAGTGGTGCGCTTGGAGAACGGATAGGTGTAAGCCAAGGTGTAGGAGAACGGATCGACGCTGGTACCGTCCTCGTCAACCTTCGCATACGCAAGATGCACGTTGCCTCCACCCACCGGAACGATCACACCCAAGTTCCAGAGCTTCGAATCGGCATTCGCAATACCACCGATGTTGGACGCGGCTTGATACGAACCGGCAACTTTCGCCATCCCGAAATCGTACGACGCACCGATCAACCATTCAGACTGATCCTTGCTGGCGTAACCCACGTTGTGGTAGATCACCCCAACGCTGACCGGACCATTCGCGTAAGCGGCCGACAAACCGTATTTGTCGTCGTCGCTCACCCCACTTGCTGCGACTTCGGTTGTCCCCATCGAGTAGATGGCTTGCACGTTTACCGCGTCGAAGCTACCCGTGTACTTCACGGAGTTGTCCCAACGTGCTGGCGAGTTTGGCGTAATGGTCATGCCTTTCAGACCGGAAAGCGTAGATTGCGGGCTGATCTTAGAACTCAGCAATGCGTCATAATCGGCCACGAAGAACCCCGGTGCGTATTGACGACCCAGCGACACCGTACCGAAGCTGCCCTGCAGCCCGACCCACGCTTGACGACTGAAGACGCTGTCACCGACGGACGGACCGGCCTTACCGGTATCGATTGCGTAACCTTGCTCCAGGGTAAAGACAGCTTTCAGACCATTACCCAGGTCTTCAGACCCTTTGAAACCGATACGGGAACCGGCCAGCCCGCCGCTGTCGATCGCGGAGATATCCTTATTGTCGTCTGAACCAAACCCAAAATAGGCGTCCGCCACGCCATAAATCGTCACGTTCGACTGAGCCATCGCCGGCGCAGCGACCAGCCCGGCAACTGCCAGAGCGATCAGTTTCTTTTGCATCGTGCTTCTCCTCTGCATGAGATGTTAACCCTGGGTGCGCCTGCACCCGCCAACTGAGCACCGCAAGCGCGAATGCTTGGCGCTTATTGTGACCACGATCACGTCCCAACGCAAGAGGCAATGAACAATTGCGTCTCTCTCCCTGCACCGAGCTGTTGCACTCGCGCCACAAATCGTTGACACTGTTTTTATGTGGAACTTTCCGCCCGTTTTAGCACTCCAAGGGTGAGAGTGCTAAAATGACCATCGGGTCGAGGAAGGAGGGTTCACGATGCGCGAAGCCACAACGACGCTACCCCAACCGCTTGCATCTGGCGTCCACAGCACCGCGGCGCTGCCCGCGGCGTGGCAAGGGTCGCTTCCTAGTCCCGTAAACAGTTTGTCCCGCTACATCCAGGCGGTAAACCGCTTTCCCGTGCTCTCTGAGGCCGAAGAGCAGGAGCTGGCGCGTCGCTTTCATGAAACGAACGACCTGGACGCCGCGCGCAAGCTGGTGCTCGCGAACCTGCGCTACGTGGTGATGATCGCCCGGCAATATTTCGGCTACGGCTTGCCGGAAGCCGACCTCATCCAAGAGGGCAACGTGGGGCTCCTCAAAGCGGTGCGCCGCTTCGACCCGTACAAAGGGGTGCGCTTCCTCACGTTTGCCGCCTACTGGATCAAAGCGGAGATCCACGACTATATCCTGCGCAACTGGCGGCTGGTGAAGATCGCGACCACCAAGGCGCAGAAAAAACTCTTCTTCAACCTACGCAAACTTCTGGGCAGCGAACCGCTCACGCGCGCGAAAGCCGACGCGATTGCCGAAACGCTGGCGGTGAAACCGGAAGAGGTCGCGGAGATGCACGCGCGCTTCGCAGGTGGCGACGTCGCGTTGGAGGCGCCGATCGATAGCGACGAAGAGGCCGACTGGCGCGCGCCGCTCGCCTACCTGCCCGACCCCGGCGGCACGCCGGAAGAGGCGGTGGCCGAAGCGGAAGCGGAACGGTTGAGCCATGAGGGGTTGCAGCAGGCGCTCACGCAGCTCGACGAACGCAGCCGCGCGATCGTCACCCGCCGCTGGCTCAGCGAAAAACCGGCAACGCTGCAGGAACTGGCCGCCGAATACGGGATCTCTGCGGAACGGGTGCGGCAGATCGAAGCCGCCGCGCTGAAAAAATTGCGGAAGTGGCTTTCCCCGCAAGCGGAAGCGGTGTTATGACCGAACCCCACTCCACCCCTATCCCCAACTGCGTCGCGATCGCCGGTGTCGACCCGTCTGGCGGCGCGGGGCTCTTGGCCGACATCAAGACCTTCACCGCACTGGGCGCGTTCGGCTGCGGCGTGGTCACTGCGCTCACCGCGCAGAATACCTGCGGCATCACTGCGATTCACACCCCGCCCCCCACCTTCCTTGCCGCGCAGCTCGACACCCTCTTCGCCGACCTCCCCGTTGCCGCGATCAAAACCGGGATGCTGGGTAACCGCGCGGTGATCGAAACGGTTGCGGCAGCGTTGCGCCGCTGGTTTCCCGACCCTGCAGCACTGCCGCCCCTTGTCGTCGACCCGGTGATGATCGCGACCAGTGGCGACCGGCTGCTCGATGCCGACGCGGTCTCCGTTTTGGTCGAACAGCTGCTGCCACTTGCGACCGTGGTAACCCCGAACCTGCCGGAAGCCGCAGCGCTCACTGGCTTACCGGAAGCGACGTCGCGCGCCGAAATGCGCCGCACCGCGGAACGGCTGCGTGCACTCCTTCCCGCCACATCCGGGCGATGGGTCGTGCTCAAAGGAGGGCATCTGCCGGGCGACGAGCTGGTCGATCTGGCGTTCGATGGGGAAACGATGCTGGAATTCCGCGCCCCCCGCCAACCCTTTGGCGCGCTTCACGGCACCGGTTGTACGCTTGCCGCGGCGCTCACCGCGGAACTCGGCTTTTGGTTCACAAAGCAGAACGCTTCGGGAGAAAATTCTACTGCCGCGCCGCACGCCGCGCCAACCCTCACTGCCGAAGCAGCCCAAACCTGTTTTGCCGCGGCGCACAGTTACCTACAACGCGCGATCGGTGCGTGCCCCCACATTGCTGCCGGGCGCGGCGCGCAGCCCCTGGGCCACATGCCGCTTCGCGGTCACAATTCGTAAAAACTGCCCTCACCGCGTACCACGCGCGCCACCACGTCGCGCTTCAAGTGAGGCGCGAGCGTTTCGATGAACGCAAAGACGAAGCCGCGCAGGTAGGCGTTGCGCAGGATCCCGATGCGGGTGACGTTCGATTCGATCAAATGGCCAAGATCCCGCTGCACCAGATCGCCATCGACAGCGGGGTCGAACGCCATCTTCGCGATGATCCCAACCCCCAGCCCCAAACGCACGTAGGTCTTGATCACGTCGGAGTCGATCGCCGTGAGCGCTACCGTTGGTTTCAGCGCCCGTCCCAAGAATGCCTTGTTGATGTGGTCGCGCCCCGTGAACGCGCCGTCGTACGTGATGAGCGGATAGTGCGCGATCGCTTCGAGCGAGAGCGGCTCGACGGTTGCCAACGGGTGGTCTTTCGGAACCACCAGCGAATGGGTCCACTGGTAGCACGGCAATTCGACCAATTCCGGGTATTGGCTGATCGCTTCGGTGGCGATCACCAGGTCGGCATCGCCCGCCAAGACCATTTCGCACGCGTACCGGGGGCTCCCCTGATGGAGCGAAAAGCGCACTTTCGGGTAGAGGCGACGAAAGCGGTCGATCACCGGCGGCAGCACATAGCGCGCTTGGGTATGGGTGGTGGCGATCGCCAACACGCCGTCGTCGCTTTTCGCGAACTCTTCCGCAACGGTATAGAGGCTATGGACGTCGCGCAGAATCCGCTCACAGAGCGCAACCACCTGTTTGCCCGGCTCCGTCAATCCGGTGAGGCGCTTGCCGTGGCGCACGAAAATCTCGACACCCAGCTCCTCCTCGAGCGCCCGAATCTGTTTCGAAACGCCAGGCTGCGAGGTAAACATCGATTCGGCGGCGTCGGAAACGTTCATGCCGTGGCGAATCACCTCGATCACATAACGCAACTGCTGTAGATTCATGTGCAGGACACCTTTCGCTGTTTCGTGCACTCTAAACAGTTCGAATCCTACCGTCAAGGGAAGCGTTATTCCATATGATGGAAAGTACGGTACAATGACGGGATCGTGATCAGCCCAAAAAAGATGAACGCCCCCCACGAGAAGCCCTCAGGAATCCAAGTCATCGACCGCCTGGTGCGCCTCCTTGATCTCCTGGCCGAACACAACGCCCCCGTTGCACTCCGGGATCTGGCCGCGCAGGTGGGGCTCCCGCCGTCCACCGTGCACCGCATCCTCAACGCAGTCGTCCCAAGCGGCCTCGTCGAACGACTCGACGGCGGCCAATATCAACTGGGGCTGCGCCTCTTGGAACTCGGCGCGAAGGTGAAAGAGCGGCTCACCGTGCGGGACGTCGCACTTCCCTATCTCCAACAGCTCCACGACGCCACGGGCGAGAGCGTGAATCTGGGGGTACGCGATGGCGACGAGATCGTCTATATCGAGCGCGCCTCGGGTGGCCGCTCGTCGGTACGCGTGGTCCATATCGTCGGCTCGCGCGCGCCGCTCCATACCACCGCCACCGGCAAGTGGTTCTTGGCCGAGATGTCGCCCTCTGAGCGCGCCGCCTATTGTGCCCGTACGGGTCTGGCGCCGCAAACCCCCCATTCGTTAACCACGCGTGCTGCACTCGAAGCCGAACTCGCCAAGTTGCCTCAGGAGGGGGTTGCGTACGACTTGGAAGAACAGGAGCTCGGCGTGCGCTGCATCGCCGCACCGATCCGCGACGAAACCGGCGCACTCGTTGCCGGCATTTCGCTCTCGACCCCTGCGGAACGGTTCGACCGCGACAAAGCACCACTCGTCAAAGCCACCGCGGCAGCGATTTCGCGCGCGCTTGGGCACAAGCAGTAGCCGAACGCAACCGGCCCGTACCCACGGTCAACCGGTACGGCGACCACCCTGCTGCGCGCGGGCAGGCAACGGTTTGCCCGTTTCCAACCAATAGCGCAACCGCTTGGCGTCGGCAATGCGGGTATATTTCCCCCAGCTGTTCAAGAGGACGAAAATGGTTGGGCGCCCTTTGACCGGAGTCACCAGCGCCAGACAACGCCCCGCTTCGCGGGTATAGCCCGTCTTTTGCAGCGCAACGGGCATGGAGTCGTTGCGCACCAACGCATTGGTGGAACGAAACCGCACCAAACCGCTTCGG
The DNA here is from genome assembly GCF_054656675.1 of Hydrogenophilus hirschii. Lineage (NCBI taxonomy): Bacteria > Pseudomonadati > Pseudomonadota > Hydrogenophilia > Hydrogenophilales > Hydrogenophilaceae > Hydrogenophilus > Hydrogenophilus hirschii. The sequence goes on along the minus strand of NZ_BAAHXQ010000002.1, from coordinate 37,699 downwards.
GTTCGCACCACGGTTTCCTCTTGCGTCGAATAGTCGCGGATCAACGGGTGCTGGTAGGCGGCACGCACTAGGCGCACCAGATCGTTCATGGAGGCGACATTCTCCGGGGACAACCCCGCCGGATCGACGAAGCGGCTGTGGCGCATGCCAAGCATCTTGGCCTTCACGTTCATCGCGCGTACGAACGCCTCTGGTCCGCCAGGATAATGGCGCGCAAGCGCCATTGCGGCGCGGTTGTCGGAAGCCATCAGCGCCACTTTGAGCGCTTCGCTGCGGGTGAGCTGCGTTCCCGCAGACAACGGGGATCGCGTTCCCTTGATCCGGTCGTAATCGGCGTGGGTGATCGTGATCCGCTCGTCCAACGGTTGCTGGGCGTCGAGCACCACGAGCGCCGTCAAGAGCTTGGTGATCGACGCAATGGGCCGCGGCTCTTCTGGATTCCCGTGCTGCGCCAACACCGCGAGCGTCTGGGCGTCGACCGCCAGATAGGCTTCCGACCGCACCCCTGGGCCTGCTGCGGCATGGGCGAACGACAGCCACATGCCTAAGAGGAAACCCACGGCCACACGCCGTATGACCTGCATCATCGCCATCTGCACGCATCCTCTAGCCAATCGCTAGCGAACATGATAAAACATTGCCGCTTGTCTGACAACGTGAGTAGGAAACGATGCCCTCCTGGACGCTCGCCCCACGGGTTGCGGAAATCGCCCCTTTTCATGTGATGGAACTGCTGCGCCGCGCGCACGCGCTCGAACGCGCCGGTCACGACGTGATCCACATGGAGGTGGGCGAACCGGACTTCCCCACACCGGAACCGATCGTCGCCGCAGCTGAACGGTTTCTACGATCGGGGCGTGTCCCCTACACCAATGCCGCAGGCCTTCCCGAGCTGCGCGAAGCGATCGCCCATGATTACACCGAACGGTTGGGGGCGGCGGTTACCCCAGAACAGATCGTCGTCACCGCGGGCGCGTCGGCTGCGCTGACGTTGGCCTTGGCGCTCACCACCCATCCGGGGGACGAATGGCTGCTGCCCGACCCCTCTTACCCCTGCAACCGCCATCTGATCCGCCTCTTCGAAGGGCACGCTCGGTTGCTCCCCGTGCATCCCGAAACAGCGTTCCAACCGACGCCGCAGGCCGTTGCCGAGGCTTGGACGCCGCGCACCCGTGGACTGCTTCTCGCCTCTCCCAGCAATCCCACGGGTACGATGATCACCCCCGCGCAGGCTGCCGCGCTTGCCGACGTGGTCCGTGCCCATTACGGCGTGCTGATCCTGGATGAAATCTACCAGGGGTTGACGTTTGAGAGCCCTCGCGCAACGCTCTACCAAACGGTTCCCGACGCGTTCCTCGTCAATAGCTTTTCGAAATATTTTGGCATGACCGGCTGGCGGCTCGGTTGGTTGCTGTGCCCCGACGCCGCGATCGCGCGCGAAGCGGAAAAACTCGCGCAGCACCTCTACATCGCGCCTTCTACCGTGGCGCAACACGCCGCACTCGCTGCGTTCTCGCCGGAGACGCTGGCAATTTTGGAGGCACGGCGCCAGGCGTTTGCTGAGCGCCGCGAAACGCTCCTTGCAGGGTTGGCCGCGCTTCACCTCACTCCGCCCGCGCACCCGCAAGGGGCGTTTTACGCCTACGTCGACATCGCTTCGCTCGGGGACGACGCCGACACCTGGGCCCACCGTTTCCTGGAAGAAGCGTACGTCGCGGTGACCCCGGGGCGCGATTTCGGCGAACACAACGCCCACCGCTACCTGCGCTTTGCTTACACCACCGACGCCGATCGCATCGCCGAAGCGTGCGTTCGGATCGCGCGCCTGCTCACTGTCGGCTGAGCGGGAAACTTACGCCTCTCTTTCGGCGTCTTTGCTGCGCACAAAATTTCTCGGAAGTTATTGCAAACGATTCTTGTTTGTTTTATCATGGCGCGTGTCTTCAACATCACAGGAGCCCACAGCAATGCAACGCCGAACGTTTCTGACCGCACTCACCGCAGCGCTGATCGCTGCGCCCGTTTCGGCAACCGTTGCGGCCGAGACGCTTACCGTCTATACGTCGCGCAACGAACAGTTGATCCAACCGGTGTTCGATGCGTTCACCAAAGCCACTGGCATCACCGTCCGCTTTACCACGGACAAAGACGGCGCGTTGATCGAACGGCTCAAAGCCGAAGGCGAAAACACACCAGCCGACGTCTTGATCACCGTCGACGCGGGCAACCTGTGGCTTGCGAAGAGATCTGGCGTGCTGCAACCGCTTACCAGCGACGTCGTCTTGCAAAAAATTCCCGCCCATCTGCGCGATGCAGACAACCACTGGTTTGGCGTGAGCCTGCGCGCCCGCACCGTGATGCGCCACGTCGAGCGCGTCCGCGCCGACGAAATCGCGCGCTATGAGGATTTGGCCGACCCGAAATGGAAAGGGCGTTTGTGCCTGCGCACGTCGAAAAACGTCTACAACCAGTCGTTGGTCGCGACGATGATCGCCGATCTGGGTGAAGCCAAGACCGAAGCGATCGTCAAAGGGTGGGTCGCGAACCTTGCCACGCTCCCCTTCCCCAACGACACGGCCGTCCTGGAAGCGATCGCGCAAGGAATCTGCGATGTCGGTATCACCAACACCTACTACCTGGGACGCTTGGTCGCCAAAAACCCACAATTCCCCGTGGTGCCGGTATGGACCAATCAACAGGATCGCGGCGTGCATGTCAATGTCTCAGGGGTTGGCGTGACGAAACACGCCAAACACCCGGAACTGGCGAAACGGTTCATCGAGTGGTTGGTTACCTCTGACGCGCAAAAGATCTTTGCCGAGCAGGACCACGAATACCCGGTGGTGGAAGGCACACCGGTGAGCCCCGTCGTCGCCCGCTGGGGTACTTTCCAAGCGAGCCAGACGCCGCTCAGCAAAGCGGGTGAATTGCAGCGCGCAGCGGTACAATTGATGGATCGCGCTGGCTGGCGCTAATCGGTCACTTGCACACGTTGAAACGCTTTGCCGTGACGGGCACACCCGCAGGTGTGCCCCGTTTCGCTTTTTGGCACGTCGTGGTGGCGGGGCTCGTTGCCCTTGCCGCTGCACCGCTCGTTGCGATCGTCGCGTCGTTTCGCGCGATCGATTCTGACGTGTGGCACCATCTCACCACCTATCTCTTACCGACACAACTCCTAGAGACGGCGCAGTTGCTGCTCGTCGTCTTGCTCTTGGCGTTCGGGTTGGGGGTGGGGCTGGCGTGGCTCACCACGGCGTACCGCTTTCCTGGCGTAGCGCTCTTTCGCTGGGCACTTCTGCTGCCACTCGCGATGCCTGCGTACGTGCTCGGCTTCGTCTATCTTGCCTGGTTCGACGTCACCGGCAGTGTCGCCGGCTTCCTGCAGCGCTGGGACCTCCCTTTGCCGCAAGTGCGGACACTGTGGGGCGCGGCCTGGGTCCTTGCGTTCGCGCTCTATCCGTACGTCTATTTGGCAGCGCGCGTCGCGTTCGTGACTACCAGCGCGCGGGCGTTGGAGGTAGGACAAGCGTTGGGGCTCACCCGACGACAAGCCTTTTGGCGTGTCGCCGTCCCGCTTGCTCGTCCGGCGATCGTTGCGGGGTGCGCGCTCGTTGCGTTCGAGGTGCTCGCCGATTTCGGGGTCGTCGCGCTTTTCGGCGTCGAAACGTTGAGCGTCGGGATCTACAAGGCGTGGTATGCACTCTTTTCCTTACCGACTGCGATGCAGATCGCCGCGCTCCTCGCGTTTTTGGCAGTTCTGGCGCTGCTCTTCGAACAGTGGGCGCGCAAGCGGGCGCGTTTCACCACCACGGGCCGCAGTCAGCCACTCACCCCGACACGGCTCGCACCACTCCCCGCCTGGAGCGCAACGCTCGTCTGCACCGTGGTGTTGGCGGTCGCGCTCCTCTTGCCCGTTGCGCAACTCGGCGTTTGGGCGTGGACACTGGGGCGGGACGCGTTGACGAGCCGTTACTGGCACTTTTTCGCCAATTCGCTCTTGCTGGGCGGTAGTGGCGCATTCGTTACCGTGTTGCTCGCGGTGCTCCTTGCCTACGCGCAGCGGCTCGATGGTCGCCCGCTCATGCACACCGCAGTTCGCATCGCCACCGTGGGCTATGCGCTGCCGGGTGCGGTTCTGGCGGTGGGCGTCGTCGCGGTCACCAGCGCGGTCGATCACGCGTGGGTCGCGCTGGGCCGGTGGTTCGATGCCCACTGGCCGCCCATTCTGGGCGGGACGGTCGTGACGATGCTCATCGCGTACACAATCCGCTTTTTGGTGGTCGCGTTCGGCCCCATCCAGACGGCGCTGGCACGGGTCACGCCGCGGATGGACGAAGCGGCGCACAGTTTGGGCGAAACCCAATACGGCGTTCTGCGCCGGATCCACCTTCCGTTGCTGCGGCCGGCGCTGTTCGCCGCAGCGGCACTCGTCTTCATCGATATCTTGAAAGAGTTGCCGATCACCCTCATGACCCGCCCATTCGGTTGGGAGACGCTCGCTACCCGAATTTTCGAATTGACCAACGACGGGCGTTGGAAAGAGGCGGCACTTCCGGCATTGGCGGTGACGTTGGCGGGCACCCTTCCCGCCTGGTTCCTTGCCAAAGAGGTCACCCATCCCACCTCGGCACACACTCGGGAAACACCATGCTGACACTGGAGCAGGTCACGAAGCGATTTGGCACCCATACGGTTCTGCGCGATTTCTCGCTGACGCTCGATGCGGGCATGATCGGCTGCCTGCTGGGGCCGAGCGGAAGCGGCAAGACGACGGTGCTGCGGCTGATCGCGGGGTTCGATACCCCGGACGCAGGGACGATCGCAATCGACGGCACGCCCGTTGCCGATGCCCGCCGCGCGCTCGAACCCCACCGCCGCCGCGTGGGCATGGTATTTCAGGACCATGCGCTTTTCCCGCACTTGACGGTTGCGGAGAACATCGCGTTCGGGCTACGGGCGTGGCAGCCCAAGGAGCGCACGGCGCGCGTCCAAGCGCTTCTCAGCCTGATCGATCTCGGCGCCGCCGCGCACAAGTATCCCCATGAGCTTTCCGGCGGCCAACAGCAACGCGTTGCGTTGGCTCGGGCGCTGGCGCCACGGCCTCGGCTTCTGCTCTTGGATGAGCCGTTCTCCAACCTCGATTCGAGGCTCCGCGAACGTCTGGCAATGGAGGTGCGCCGCATCCTCAAACACGAAGCGGTAACGGCACTCCTCGTCACCCACGACCAATTCGAGGCATTTGCGATCGCCGACCGTTTGGGCGTGGTCACAAACGGCCAACTGGTCCAATGGGATACCCCGTATGGGCTCTACCATCAACCCCAGAACCGCTTCGTTGCCGAATTCGTCGGCGAGGGGGCGTTTTTACCCGGAACCTTCGAAGCGCGACGACAGGTGCGCACCGAACTGGGCACGTTACCGTGCCTCACCGATACCACCCTTTCGCCGGGGGATGCGGTCGACGTGCTGCTGCGCCCAGACGACCTCGTGCACGACGAAGCCAGCCCGGTGATCGCGCGCCCGATCCATGCGGTCTTTCGCGGTTCGATCATCCGCTATACCTTGCGGCTCGCAAGCGGCGCCATCGTCCTCATGGATCACCCCAGCCACGATCCCTTGCCGCTCGAGAGCGCGATCGGCGTACGGCTCGACACCCGCCATGTCGTGGTGTTTCGCCGGACCTCAGCGGGTATCGTCGGTGCCGGGCAAAACCGCAACGCGCGTACCTTCGAGCCCAGCCACACGCTGTAATTGCCGATAGCGCGCCAACACCTTTTTGCTGTAGCGCTTTTGTGGATCTTTCAAACTCCCGTTGTAGTACTGCAGCGCCAATTCCAACGAACCGAAACGCTGCAACCCTTCGGCCAACACTTCGATCCCGACCGCGATATTGATCTCGGGATCGAAAAGGTGGTCGGCTTGCGGTGCGCCATCGACACGTGCATCGATCTTGTCCAGGTGCCATTCAGGGATTACCTGCATCAGGCCCAATGCCCCTTGATCGCTCTTCGCTTTCGGGTCGAACCCCGATTCGACCGCGATCATCGCGACGATCAGCAGCGGATCGAAGCCATAACGGCGCGCTTCGGTCTCGATCGCCTTGAACCAGCGCACCAATTGCTGCTCCGGCGTATCGTAGCGCTTCGCGACGAAACGGCGCAATTTTCTGAGTTCGGGGGTACTTTCCGTGAGCGAATAGATCTGCAACGAGGTTTGGGCACCGAATTCGGCGCGATCGTCGCCTTGCGTTACCGCGACCCTGGAACGACCCTCTGCGTTCGCGGGAATCGCCAGCGGACGATCCTCGCCTTGGTATCCGACGAACGCCGGCGGAAGCGCAGGCAAATTGGCGGCGTTCACCGGTTCGATCGACCAGGTCAAGAGCGGACGAGGATCGTGATGGGCAACATAAAGCAGCCCGGAAAAAAAAGTCAGGGCGGCCGCCTGACCAAACCACTGTACCCATCTCATTGTGTGACTCCTTTTTTTTCGACCACCCGACTCGTGTCGGGCGAAGAAATTCCTACCGCTTTAGGCAAACGCCCAGCGGCAGTGTCTTCTCTTTGGGGGTGTCGCTAGGATAGCGCCAAAAGCTTGACGTTTCAAGAAAAATTACGCAAAAACAAGCAGAAAGCGGATAAGGTTGTGGCGAATCTGCGACACCGCTGCGATCACGTGTGGGGAAAGTGCCAGGATAGGCCGGTAGGGTACAAGCGCTCAGCGAGTGCCGCCCATGAGAAAAGCGGCCCGGGATCGGTTTTACGACCGGGCGCGATATCGCAATGGCCCGCGAGGTCGACCATGTGCGGGAAACGGTGACGCAGCGCCGTCAGCAATGTGGCGAGGCGATCGTACTGCGCCCGCGCAAACGGCGTGCTGTCGTCGCCTTCGAGCTCGATCCCGATCGAAAAGTCGTTACACCGATCGCGCCCGCGCCAGCGGGAAACTCCCGCGTGCCACGCCCGTCGTTCGGGCGGGACGAACGCGATGGTCGTACCATCGCGTCGAATCAGGTAATGCGCCGAGACGCGAAGCCCGACAATCGTGCGAAAAAACGGGTGCGCGTCTGGGTCGAGTCTGCCGAGGAAAAAGCGCTCGATCGCGTCTCCGGCAAAGTGGCCCGGCGGCAGGCTGATCGCATGGATCACCGCGAGCGTCACCACGGCGTCGGACGGGCGTGCGTCGGCATGGGGGGAATCGAGGACGCGATCGACCGGCAAGCGCACCGCTCACTCCGGCTTGCCACCCAACCAGGCGGCGATCACGGCAGGTGCCGAAGGGAAATACCAGTGGACGTAGCTTGCCGTCAATGACTCCACCCGGTAGATCGCTTCGCCGTGCGCTCCCTTGTCCCGTGGGGGGTGATATTCCGCGAAGCGCCACGGCGTCTGCGGTGGCGTTTCCCAACGGGAATAGTGAAAGGTGTGGCCTGTGAGGGTCCCTTCCGGCAGCACCAGCCGCTGCCCGCCCAATGCCGCAAGGCGCGACTGCATCACGACATGCCCCGGGAGCAATCCAGCCATCGGATATCGCTGCCCATCGAGCGTTTCGAGCGTGGTCGCCACCGCCACCATCCCGCCACATTCGGCAAGGATCGGAACCCCAGCAGCATGGGCGGCGCGAAGGCTCATGCGAAACCGCTCTGCTGCCGCCAGCTCCGCTGCGAAACGCTCGGGGTACCCCCCGGGGAGCCAGACGGCGTCGGCAGCCGATGGCACAGCCTCATTGGCAACGGGGGAAAACGGGATGAGCGTTGCCCCCAGTGCTTCAAGACATTCGCGGTTCGCTGGGTAGAGGAACGAAAACGCCGCGTCCTCTGCCACCGCGATGCGCTTGCCCGCAAGCAGCGGCGGCAGGTTCGGTGCAGGCGCATCCGGCAAATCAACCTCAGGCCAGGGAGCGTCGGCAACCCACGGCAGAATCGCGTCGGCCAATGCGTCGAGCCGCGCGTCGAGGTCGGCGATCTCAGCAGCCTGGAAAAGCCCCAGATGGCGTTCGGGCAACTGCGCCTCGGATCGCTTAGGCAACGCGCCGACGAATGCCAGCCCAGACGGCAACCGTTCGCTGAGCATTGCCGCGTGACGCGCCCCCGCGACACGATTCGCCACGACCCCCCAAACGTGCAATTCGGGGTCGAACGACGCCAACCCGTGCGCGATCGCCGCAAAGGTCTGCGCCATCTTGCCTGCGTCGATGAGCAGCAACACCGGCAATCCGAGGCGTTTTGCCAGTTCGGCCGCCGACGGATCGCCGTCGAACAGGCCCATCACCCCTTCGACGAGCACCACGTCGGCATCCCGAGCCGCACGCGCCAACCGCCAGCGCGCATCGTCGAGCCCACACATCGCAAGGTCGACGTTCTCCACCGGCGCGTCTGAGGCCGCAGCGAGCACCATCGGATCGAGAAAATCGGGACCGCACTTGAAGAGCCGCACACGTCGCCCCAGCTTGCGGTGCGCGCGCGCAAGCGCCGCGGTTACCACCGTCTTCCCCTGCCCCGACGCTGGGGCAGCAAGCAACGAAGCGATCAAAACTCCACCCCCGGCATCGCGGCAACGCCCGCCTGAAACGCATGCTTCACGAGCCGCATCTCGGTCACCGTATCGGCAGCGGCGAGCAGTTCCGGCGGCGCGCCGCGCCCCGTGATCACCACGTGCTGCATCGCCGGACGGTTGGCGAGCGCCGTCAACACCCGCTCGAGCGGCAGGTAGCGGTACTTCAGCACGATATTGAGTTCGTCGAGCACCACGAGACCAACCGTAGGGTCCGCTAGCGCCGTCTCCGCGGCGCGCCACCCTGCTTCCGCCGCCGCGACATCGCGCGCTCGACTCTGCGTCTCCCAGGTAAACCCTTCGCCGCTCACCACCCAAGTGACGTTCGCCTGCCGCCGGAAAAAGGCCTCTTCGCCCGTGTCGCTTCGCCCCTTCACGAACTGCACGACGACGGCACGCAAGCCATGACCGAGCGCCCGCGCCAGCAACCCAAACGCCGCGGTCGATTTCCCTTTGCCTGGCCCCGTATGGACCAACACCACACCGCGTTCGGTTTTCGCCGCAGCGATCTTCTGGTCGATTACCGCTTTTTTGCGCGCCATCCGCGCCTGGTGGCGCGCTTCGGTTGCATCGGTTTGCGTGGGCGCTGGCGTTGCCAGCGCCCGTTCGGGTGCGTCTGCCATCGTCGGGGAAATCCGGTCACGAACACGAAGCGACAATCCTACCACGCTCTCGTGACAGGAGGCGCGAGACCGTCTCCACCTGCAACCCAGTGATCGCGGCGATGTCGCGCAGCCTTGGCCACGGCGCCCCCGGTGCAGCACGGTCGAGCAGCCTGCGCAACCGTTGGAGCCGCGCGAGCGCCGAACCTGAGCGCAAGAGCGCCCCTTCGTGCGCCCGTTCGGCCTGGCGCAAATAGTGCGTCGGTAGCAGCGGTGCCGCGCTCCACGAGGTGAGCACCGTACGGGTGAGCGCAACCGCATCGAACGCATACGTGCCGAAGAGTTGCGCCTCCACCCCGATGAGGTCACCACCGTAAGCAAGCATCACGAACCGCTCGGCAGCACTCAGACGACCATCGTCGGGCTGAAAGAGCGCAACGATTCCCCGCTCGACGCGCCACGTCGGGCCAGCGTGCTTCGCGGCCCAAAGAGGCACGCCGCGTTCGACGTGGCGCGTAGCGTGCGTCTCCTTCTGCTGCGAAGGATGAGCGGGTATGCCAGCTGCGACCGACTCGACCGACCCCCCAAGAAGCGCTTCAACGCTGAGGCCCATGGCCAAGCCCTCCGTGCGACATCGGGCGCCCCATCCGCCCCAGCGGGCGGACTTCCGCCTCGATATCGACGTCCAATCGCTCTCCGTTGGCCGTGGTAAACGTCAAGGTCAGGGGAACCTTCTGCCCCACCTCGACCGCTTTCGGCAAATCGATCAACATCACGTGGTAACCACCGGGCTCGAGCGCAACCGTCTGCCCAGCTCCAATCGCCAAGCCATTGGGGAGCGCGCGCATCTGCATGCGGTCGCCTACCATCTTCATTTCGTGGATCTCCACCACCGGGGCAACCGGTGTCTTGCCGCCCACCAGCGTCACCGCTTCGTGCGCGGTGATTTGCAGGAACGCGCCGGTGGCTTTCTGACCAGGTACCGTTGCCCGTACCCACGGGTCGGTTATCGTCACCGGCGCTTGTGCGTGTGCCGTGGCGGTCACCCCAGCCACTGCGCCAACCACCAGCCAAGCCAACAGATTACGGCGAACCACAAAACGTGTCATTTCCACGGCAAATCCTTTCCTCGTTCCGGGTAGGGTTTGCACACCCACCCAATCGTCACTCACGGCGCCTCGGCCAACAACCGCGCGACGTCCTCAGAGAACTCCTTCGCACCCATCGCATGCGGCACGGCCAAGCGCAATTTCCCTTTCGGGTCGTAAACGAACGTGGTTGCCGTGTGGTCCATCGTATAACTCGCACCCGTAGGCACCTTGCGGTAAAAAACACGGAACGCCTTGGCGGTGGCTTCAAGCGTTGCTGCATCGGGCGGAATCAACCCGACGAACGCCGGATCGAACGCATTCAGGTACGCACGAACCACCTCCGGTTTGTCGCGTTCGGGATCGACAGTCACGAACACCACGCGAAAGCGTTCGCCCTGCGCGCCCAAAAGGCGTTTCACCTCGACGGCACGCGCAAGCGCCGTTGGGCAGACGTCCGGACATTGAATGAAACCGAAATAGAGCGCCACCACCTCACCGCGAAAATCGGCAAGGCGGCGCACCTTCCCTTCGGTATCCGGCAACGCGAAATCACGCCCGAATTCGGCACCTGTGATCTCTTGGGCGTGAAACGCCGGTCGATCCGAACAGGCAGTAAGCACTACCGCACAGACCACCCATACGATACGGCGGCACGTGACGAAGAAACGTCCCATTGCGTACTCCGCTGATACGATGACTCCACGACAACCTCAACGATCGCAGTATCAACGGGGTGGCGCGCGCACCGGGGGGAGGCGATGCGCGATCGCATCGACAAAAACGAAATAAAAGGCGACAGGCAGCGTCGCGACGGTGACAACCCTCCCCCATGGCGCGACCCATGGCGACGCAATGCCTGGGTGGGTCGTTGCAAGAAGACAGTATCCGCACGCCGCGAAAGGATCGTGATGGTCGTGTGCGGCGCTGGGGATTCGCGATGGCACCCCGATCGCCGCACCAGAATCGTCACCGACCAAGAGGCAGCCGTCGGCAGAAACGTGTTGCGCCTGCACTTCCCACGACACCAGTGGGAAGAACGCAGTCAGGCACCACCACAGGGCAACCAACAGCGCAGCGTTTCGACGATTCATGGTTCAAGTATAGCCGAAGCGATCGAGATGCGACATTGACCAGAATCAACAAACAGCAACAAACGAGTTGATCGCTGTCAATTGCTTGCGTTCGGCGCTCTTCTCACAATATCGCACTGCAATTCGATTACTGGAGCGCATTGATGCGTAGGCACCTCATTATCACCTTCTTAGCAGCGGTCTCTCTGCCTGCTGCAGCCCAACAGACGCTTCCTGCGATCACGGTCACGGACAAGGCGATCGAAGACGGCGGCAACGCGCTCGCCTTGACCCCGGAAACAATCCGTTCGCTGCGCGCTCGGTATCAGACCACCGCAGCGCTTTTCCGCGAATTACCTGGCGGCTCAATCCTGGCTGGCGGAGCCCTTTCGCCGCTACCGGTGGTGCGCGGACTGGCCGACGAACGGCTGCGGGTAACGATCGACGGTGCGGATCTCACCGCAACCTGCCCCAACCATATGAATACGCCGCTCTCTTATATCGCGCCAACGAGCATCGAACAGCTCACCCTCTACCCGAGCGTCACCCCCGTTTCGGTGGGTGGCGACGCGATCGGCGGCGCGGTGGTGGTGGAACGGCGCAAAGCGCCATTCGCGAGCGACTCAACGCCCGTTCGTGGTGGCGAAGCGGGCGCCACCTACCGCAGCAACGGCAACGGCAAAGCGGTCGACTTCGCCGCCTGGTACGGCACCGAGACCTTCGCAGCACAATACCAGGGCAGTTTTGCCGAAAGCGACAACCTGCGCGCTGGCGGCCCCTTCAAAAACTACCGCTTTACCGGACGGCTTGGCCACACCTTGGATACCGACGCAATCGGCTCCACCGCCTACCAGGTTCGCAACCACGCCGTCGATTTCGGCTGGAAGAGCGGCGAACACGAGGTACGTGCCGAAGTGGGGCTGCAGCAGCAACCCTACCAGCTCTACCCCAACCAACGGATGGATCTTTTGGACAACGAGGAGAAGCGTGCCGCGTTGACCTACCGCGGCCGTTTCGCCTGGGGAGAGCTCGAAGCACGGCTCTACCATGAAACGGTCGACCACTTCATGGATTTCGGCGCAGACAAACGCTACTGGTACGGGATGGCGTCCGGTGGCCCGACGGCGTTTGACGGTTCCCCGTGCGCCCCCCTCGGCCCGACCTGCGCCGCTGGAATGCCGATGTACGCCTCGAGCACCACCGACGGCGCGAAGATCAAAGCAACGGTCGCACTCGATGATGCGTCACTCGTGCGCGTGGGCGGAGAGTGGAACCGCTACACCCTGGACGACTGGTGGCCCCCTTCGGGTGGTGGGATGTGGCCCGACACCTTCTGGAACATCCGCAACGGTGTGCGGGAACGGACCGCGCTCTTCACCGAATGGGAACGCGCCCTCTCGCCCACGTGGCACACCACGCTCGGGGTGCGCGTCGAGCGCGTCACCACCGACGCCGATCCGGTACACGGTTACGCCAACAGCGACGGCACCGCGCCAGGCTTCACTTATCAACTGCGCGACAGCACCGCGTTCAATACGAGCGACCGCTCCCGCAGCGACACCCTCTGGAACCTGGTTTGGTCCAACAGTTGGCAACTCTCGCCGGAATGGAGCGCAGTGCTCGACCTGGCGCATCAGAGCCGCGCACCGAGCCTCTATGAGCGCTACCCGTGGAGCACCTGGCAAATGGCGGCGCTCATGAACAATTTCGTCGGCGACGGTAACGGCTACATCGGCAACCTCGATCTGAAGCCGGAGCAGGCCTACACTGCTGCAGCACGCCTGGCTTGGCAAGCAAGCGACCAAGGGTGGCGCATCGAGTGGCGCCCCTACCTCACCGTGATCGAAGACTACATCGACGCCGTGCAGTGGGACGCCACCGCCAACGCCCCCCGCGCCACCCCCGTCACCAACCGGTTCACGGTACTCAAATATGTGAACCAACGGGCGAAGCTCTACGGGCATGAGTTGACGCTACGCGGGCCCCTTGCCCGCAACGGCTGGGGCGCTTGGGCGTTTGCCGCAACGCTCGCGTGTAGCCGCGGCAGCAATACCGAAACGGGCGACAACCTCTACGGGGTGATGCCGCGCAACGTCAAGCTCACGCTTGACCAGACGCGTGGGCAGTGGCAACAGCGTTTCATCGTCGAAGCGGTCGAACGCAAATCGCGGACCAACCGCATACGCAACGAAATTCCGACAGCGGGCTACGCGCTGCTTCACTGGCAAGGGAGCCTGACGCTCTCCAACGCCGTGACGTGGCATTTCGGCATCGACAACGTGTTCGACCGCTCTTACGCCCACCCGCTTGGCGGCGCCTACATTGGTCAAGGGACGACGATGACCAACCCGACGCCCCCCAACGTGCCGCAGTGGGGTACCCCAGTCCCTGGCCCTGGGCGTACCCTGTGGACCAGTCTGCGCGTGCGCTTCTGAACACGCACAGGCAGCGCATGCCGATGGTATGCTTCATCCCATGACCGCATGGCACAACCGACAGCGAACCGCAGGGGCGCTCCTCAGCCTATCGCTCGTAGGCGGGGCGGCGCTTTCTGCGGGCGCGCTTGCTCCTACCCCAACCCCCCTGGCTCCGCCCCGTGCCGTAACGCTTTCCGTCGGTTGGGTTACTGCCCCTGCACCAGGGCCTACGACCGAATCTGCCGTAACAAACCAAAATGGCGCGTCCGCCGCGTCCCGTCCTGCATCTGAACCGACGCCCGAACCTGCACCTGAACCTACCGCAACCCCTGCATCCGAACCCATGCCAAACGCAGCCCCTGAACCGGTCGCGAAAACCCAAGTTGCTGCTCCCCTTACACCCAACTCGTTCCCGAAACCCGCCAATCGCCGGGAACGTCCGCCGCGAAAAGAGCAACCCGCGCGCCCTGTCGAACAGCCGGTGGTGGCGCGTCAGACGTCATCGATCGCCACTTCTGCACTTGTCCCCCCCATTCCCTCCAAGAAAGCGCCACCGGCCGACGCGGAGACGGCTGCCGAGCCAACCCCCTCAGCTACGCTGGAAGCCCACCCTGCTGCCGCAACCCACGGGAACGATCCTGCGGCAGCAGCAGCAGCACCTCTGGCAGCGCCCTCTCCTGCAGCACCCGCGCCAACGCCCCCCGAGCCAGCAAACGCTGAGCTCAAAGTCTTTTGCACCCATCGCCCGCCCCCTCCCTACCCGCTCGTGGCGCGGCGGCTCGGAATAGAGGGGGTAGTCACCCTGCGCGTGACCCTCACCGGGGCGGGAACGATCGTTGCCGCCGAGATCGACCGAGAACGCTCCTCCACCGACCATCCCGCGCTTACCGCCGCCGCGTTGAAAGCGGTGCGCCAATGGCGCTGCGCCCTGCCGAGAGCATCTCAGGATCGGACTGTGACCGTCTGGCAACCCTTTCGTTTCCAGTTACACTCCGGGTAACATCGTGAGCGAACCGTTCATGCCGCTTGCCTTTTTTGCGCACCCCTTTTTCGCCCGCCTCGATGCCGTGGGGTGGATAGTTTTAATCGTTCTCGTGCTCCTCTTCTTTGCAACCGTAGCGATCATCGGCGCGCGGCTCTGGCTGGCCACACGCGAGCGGCCGTTCGTTCGCGCGTTTCGCGCTGCTTTTGCCGAAGTCGACAGCCACGCGGCGCTGAGCGCGCTGGTTGCGCCGCGCGAGGCGACGCATCACCCTTACGGGCGGCTGGCGCACGCGGCGCTCGACGCCTGGCGTACCGCCAGCCACCGGGCGATGCTCCACCGCAGCGAATGGCTCTACCGGGCGTTGCAAACACAGCTCGAACGCGAAGTGGCCGAGCAGGAGTGGGGCCTGACCCTTCTTGCCACCGCGGCCAACACCGCCCCCTATATCGGCCTTTTCGGTACCGTCTGGAGCATCTACCACGCTTTGAGCACGATCGCGATCGCCGGCGAAGCGTCGCTTGCCGCCGTTGCCGGGCCGGTTGGGGAGGCGCTCATCATGACCGCGGTGGGGCTGGCGGTAGCGATCCCCGCGGCGATTGCCCACAACCTCTTCGGCCGCGCCAACCGCTTGGTGATCCCAGAGCTGGAGGCCTTTGCCCACGCCTGCTACCTGCTGCTCTTAGCGGAAAACGAAGAACAGCCTCCTCGAACACCATGAAGCACCGCTCGTTGCCGTTCCTGACCGTAAAGCGCCGAATCACGGCAAACCCGACGATCAATATCGTCCCGCTCGTCGATGTGCTTCTGGTGCTCCTCGTGATCTTGCTCGTCACCGCTCCCGCCCTTTTGCACGCGGTCCGTACGAAACTGCCCCACGCCGATGCCGAACCGGCAACGCCACCGCAAGAAGCGATCATTTTGACGCTGACCGCATCGGGAACACTGCTCTGGAACGGCGAACCGCTCCCCCGCGAGGTACTTCCAAAACGGTTGGCAGCGCTCGTTGACGGTGCACAACCCAGCGCACCACCTCCGGTGCTGCTTGCGGTGGAACGCACGGTGCCGTTCGAAGCCGCGGCACAATTGATGGTGGCCCTCACACAAGCCGGAATCACGGACGCACGGTTTTTGCTCGACCCTAACTCACCATGAAGACGCTGGGGGTTTCGACCTCTACGAGGGCGTTGCTGCCCTGTTTTTTCGGGCGACAACTACGATTCCCAATACCCCCACTAGGAACATCAAGAGAAGAGCTGCCTGCGCCATTAAGCTTTCCCAAGTAGGGAAAATTCCCAAGTAAAGTTGCAGAAAAGTCGACTCCGGGAAATGAGGGACAGGAGTTGATTCGATAACTCCTGCGGTTTGCAGTCCCCGCATTCCGAAACCAGTAAACACCAATGCAAGAATCATAAGCAAGATACCGGTCGCCGCAAAGAACTTCTCGATAGGCAACTTTCTACCCAATTTCAATAGCAGCCACGCGATGAAAATCGTCCCCGCGACACCGATCAGAAAACCGGAAAACACCCAAAACGGAGGGCTATCGAGCAGCAGCGCTTCGTAAAAAAGTACCGTCTCGAACCCTTCCCGGAAGACGACAAAAAACTGAGCATTCCTACCGCAAACAAATGACCGTCTGACACTGACTGCTGGATCTTTCCTGAATCCGTGGTCACCAAAGTCGAAACCTTTCCTGTGAGCTGTCCGGCATGAAATTTTTGCCGGACAGACCGATTCATTGTCATGCCGACCATCTTTTCGGGGGTGATGGACCCGTATTTGCCCGCAAAAGTCGGCCTTGTCGGGACGGCGTTACGTCATATTGCAGCTTTCAGGCGAAGGGCTACCTTCCACCGCAGCGGAATCCGTCCTTGGGGTGGGTTTCAGCCCGACCATCGTCATGGCGATGCCGCTCGCAACAATCGCTGCTGAAGCGCGACGAACACCTGCACATGGCCGGCAAATCCGCGGCCAAAGTCGAGAATGAGTTTTCTGGCATGTGCCACAAACTTCGCCGCCCGGTACATGATCTCCTGCAACACCGTCTTGAGCCTTCTGCGCTTGGCCGGGTGGCGAATGGGCGCAATCTCGCCGGTCAGGCCCAATTGGCCAAGGAGGCGCAGGCAGTTGTAGGCGAATGCCCCCAGATGCAGGATCACGTCGTTGGTGTCGAACTTGCCCGACGGCAACCGTTCCAGATCAAGGTCAGATTTGATCTCGGCATGGAACTGTTCGTGTGTGCCGTGATACCGGTAGTGCTCGATCACCTCCACAGCCGGCAGGGTGAGGCTCGTCCACCAGCCTTCGATCTCAATGTCCGGCACCAGCAGGTGTTGTCCCTTCTTGTCGATGGTGCGCTCGGTCACCCGCACGATCAGCCGGAAGGTGCGCTTTTGTTTCTGCCAGGCGCGCTCGACCTGGAGGTCGAGAAGTCCCACCCGCTTGCCTGGTCGGGTCACTTCAAAGGCGTTCGCTTCCTCGGCCCGCTTGACCCAGGCCGTTCTGTCCTGCTTTCTTGGGTTCCACTTCGTGACGAATTCCAATACGCGCCCATCACGCGCCCAGGCGTCGCGTTCTTCCGCTTTGGCGAACAGCAGTCGCGCGCTGTCAAAGCCGCTGTCTTCGACCATCAGGACGGGTTGATCCGCCCTGACCAAACGCTTGACCCGAGGAAACGCCCGTTCGTAGAAGTACTCGGTCTCGAGCGCCGAATGCCAGTTCCCGGCACGCAGTTCCAGTCCCATGTTCCAGCCTTCGTTGCCCAGGTAGCCCGCAATCGGGCAATAGCCATCAACGCCTTGGTAGGTGTGGCCGACGTCCTCCTTCTTGGTATCGCTGTTGTCCATGACGAAGGTGTCGATCTCGAAGCGCACGAATCCTTTGTGCGGCGTGATCGGCGCTTTTGTCCTCTCCAGCAGGCGCACCGACAGCTCGTCCGTCCGCTCCCGCAACTCGCCGGCCTTGGCGTCGAGTCGCTGGCGCATCCAGGCACTGCTCGGCACCTTCGACAGCCCCAGCGCTTCCTTGAAGAAGCGATCCTGCCGAAACGGCTCGATGGCTTCGAAGTCGCTCTTGCCCAGACTGAGCAAGCCAGTCATCGCCTTGACCAAGTCGGAGGTCTTCATGCCTTGCGATACCGGCAAGCGCGGATCGATCACGGCTTCCACCTGCGCCGCCTCGCAGCATTGCCCAATCAGCGCCAGGCCGGAGTAAGAGGTCAGATTCAGCTTCGCGGATTGACGGACTTCAAAGCGGGGCATGATCAGTTGGGTGAAGAAGGAAGATGCCGTATTCTATCAATAAATCATATGGTTGCAATTGATCGGGGACAGGTTTCCCACGGATTCAGGTCTTTGTTTGAACGAAACGCACCCACTGCACGACATAAGTCTTATGAAAAATCCAATGCGTGACATATACCAAAACTGCAGCAGCCAATAATGCGGTGACCCCTTCGAGCAACTCTCTTTGCATCGTCGTTATGGTAACGATATGTTCAGCAAGCAGCCAAAGCGCAAAACTGGCGAGCACGGCAAGTGATACCCCACCCCACACGTAGGGCGTGTACTCGTTTCCTTGCATCGTTCTCAGAACACCGAGCAACGCCCCAATCACCAAAACCGCTTCGAGACCTTCTCGAATCATGATCGCCAGAGACTGCAACAAAACTGCCAACGGACTGGCTTGGGCGCTCAATCGCGCTCTGCCTTCGTTCAACTCCTTTTTGAGTGCTGCAATGTGCTCCCTTAAGGACACGCTGAACAAATCAGCATTTTACTGGAAATGAGCGAGAGTGACCGTATCCCTTCGACATTCACACCTCGGTGGGCAAGAAATGTCTTTTTTGCCGCCATTTTCGGCTGGCTTTCGCCCCGTTTCTCGGCGAATTTCCTCATTTCGCCTCTCTCAGGACGCACCTTGGGCGTTGAGCGCAAACGGTTGTGTACCATCCTTTCTGTAAATTCCGTTTAGTGCCTCTGGCAGGAAGCGCGCGGCGCTCGGTCTGACGCCATGACTTCGAGAAAGGAGTATGCCCATCATGGCGATGCGTGTCGAAACCAATCCTTTGGAAATGGCTTATGCTGTGTTGCTCGAACACGGACTGGAGGGTGCCGGCAAGGCTCTGCGCATCCTCGTCAATGAAGCCGCCAAGATCGAACGATCCCAGTTCCTTGGAGCGGCGCCCTATGAACGTAGTGAGCGACGGCGTGACTACGCCAACGGGTACAAACCCAAGACGGTACTCACCCGCCTTGGTGAGCTGACCTTTCAGGTGCCCCAGGTGCGTTGCGGCGACTTCTACCCTTCTGCCCTCGAAAAAGGCACCCGCACCGATCAGGCGGTGCATCTGGCCCTGGCCGAGATGTACGTCCAGGGGGTCTCCACCCGCCGGGTGATCGAGGTACTGCAGCGCCTGCTGGGGCCGGAGATTTCGCTCTCCACCGCCCAGGTGAGCCGTGCCGCCGCCAGGCTCGACGAGGGGCTTGCGGCCTGGCGCGAGCGTCCTCTGGGCGAAGTGCCCTATCTCTTTCTGGATGCCCGTTACGAGAAAGTGCGGCTGGAAGGGCGAATCGTCGATTGTGCCGTCTTGATCGCCGTCGGCGTCGATGCGACGGGCAAACGGCGGGTGCTCGGTTGCACGGTGGCCACGTCGGAAGCCGAGATCAATTGGCGACGTTTCCTGGAATCCCTCCTTGCCCGCGGTTTGCACGGGATCAAGCTCATCATCGCGGATGATCATGCGGGCCTCAAAGCTGCCCGCAAAGCGGTGTTCCCTTCTGTTCCCTGGCAGCGTTGCCAGTTCCATCTGCAGCAAAACGCCGGCCAGTTCGTCACCCGACAGGAGGCGAAAAAGCACGTCGCCGCGACACTGCGCGCGATCTTCAATGCTCCGGACAAGGCAGAAGCCGAGCGGCTTTTGAAAGCCGCCCTGGACACCTGGCGCAAGGAGCATCCGAAACTGGCCGAGTGGGCCGAAACCGCGATTCCTGAATCCCTGACGGTGTTCGACTTCCCCGCTGCGCACCGTATCCGTTTGCGTACCACCAACGGGCTGGAACGCATCAACCGGGAACTGCGACGACGCACCCGAGTGGCCAGCATCTTCCCCAACATGGATTCCTGCCTGCGCCTGGTCTCGGCGCTGCTGGCCGAACTCGACGACGAGTGGATGACCGGCAAGGTCTATCTCAACCTCAACCCGTAACCCCGGCGTCATGACCAACACCACGGAAATTTACAGAAAAAAGGTTGCACAACCAGCGCAAACAATTGCCGCTTGGCGATCAGCAGATTCGCCAACCCAAAGAGCGTGTAGAGCTGCGCAGTGTTCTTCGCCAATCCCTTGTAGCGTACCTTCTTCATGCCGAAGAGGTTCTTGACGATGTGAAACGGGTGCTCGACCTTGGCACGCACGCTTGCCTTGAGTTGCTCGATCTTGTCGATCAACCTGCCCATCGCCGTCTTCGGCAGCGCCTTGCGTTTGCCCGGACGCATCGCAACTTCCCATCGAACCTTGCCGTTGCGGTTCTCTTGCCGCTTCTCGACGCCCTGGTAGCCCGCATCGCCAAAGGCCACTTTCTCTTCTCCATGCAGCAGGGCATGGGCTTGGGTGACATCATTGGTGTTGGCCGGGGTGGTCACCAGCGTGTGGGTGATGCCGGTTTCGGCATCGACGCCAATGTGGGCTTTCATGCCAAAGTACCACTGATTGCCCTTCTTGGTTTGATGCATTTCCGGATCGCGCTTGCCGCTTCGGTTCTTGGTCGAGGACGGTGCGGCGATGATCGTGGCATCAACGACCGTGCCTTCCTTGAGGATCAAACCCTTCTGCGCCAGCACGGTATTGATGGCAGCAAAGATGCGCTCGGTCAGATGGTGCTTTTCCAGCAGGCGGCGAAACTTGAGCAGGGTGGTGGCATCGGGCGCAGACTCCCGCGACAGGTCGATGCCAACGAAGCGCCGGATGGCCTGGCTGTCGTAGATGGCGTCTTCGATCCCTTCATCGGACAATCCGAAGCACTGCTGGGCAATATACATGCGCAGCATGCGTTCCACGCCAATCGGCGGCCGGCCTCGTCCGGTTCCCTTCGGGTAGAACGGTTCGATCTCAGCCACCAGCGCCGACCAAGGCGTTACCGCATCGATTTCGGCAAGAAACCGGTCGCGCCGCGTCACTTTCTTCTTGCTCGCATATTCCAGTTCGGAAAAGCTCGCTTGCATCGTCAAGTGCCTATCAAATGTCAGTACTTCAATTGTCGCATGTCAGGGATGAGTTCGGCCCATCGATCTGCGAATAAATCAGTGTGTCCTTAACCGTTGCGCATCCGCTCGTTCGGCGATGAGCCGTTGCAGCCCAGGACGATCGGCACTGCCCTCCCAAAACGATCGTTCCAGCGCCACCACCAACGACGGCGCACGCGGCATGAGGTACTGTTCGATATCGGGATCGAAGAACGCATACGCTTCAAGCCGCTTCATCTCCGCCTCTTCCCACCGCTGCGCAGCCGCCAATTCGGGAATCTGGTCCAACGTTTCGAATAACAGAGGGAAAACCGAACGCCAGTCGCGCTTTATTTCCACAGCAGCAAATGCCTTGTGCACCAAGTCAGCGGCTTCGTGACTGAGTGTCGTGATGCGCCCGCCGTCTCCTTTGTTCAAAATGACTGTTTTCATCTCGGCAAATAGTGCGCGCAACTGCGCCACCGTTTCTGGCGTCATTTCACCCTGCAAGCTACCCAAAAGCTGCTCAGCGCGATCGCGAAACACAACTGCCTCACGCCTGAATCCGTGGGAAACCTGTCCCCGATCAATTGCAACCATATGATTTATTGATAGAATACGGCATCTTCCTTCTTCACCCAACTGATCATGCCCCGCTTTGAAGTCCGTCAATCCGCGAAGCTGAATCTGACCTCTTACTCCGGCCTGGCGCTGATTGGGCAATGCTGCGAGGCGGCGCAGGTGGAAGCCGTGATCGATCCGCGCTTGCCGGTATCGCAAGGCATGAAGACCTCCGACTTGGTCAAGGCGATGACTGGCTTGCTCAGTCTGGGCAAGAGCGACTTCGAAGCCATCGAGCCGTTTCGGCAGGATCGCTTCTTCAAGGAAGCGCTGGGGCTGTCGAAGGTGCCGAGCAGTGCCTGGATGCGCCAGCGACTCGACGCCAAGGCCGGCGAGTTGCGGGAGCGGACGGACGAGCTGTCGGTGCGCCTGCTGGAGAGGACAAAAGCGCCGATCACGCCGCACAAAGGATTCGTGCGCTTCGAGATCGACACCTTCGTCATGGACAACAGCGATACCAAGAAGGAGGACGTCGGCCACACCTACCAAGGCGTTGATGGCTATTGCCCGATTGCGGGCTACCTGGGCAACGAAGGCTGGAACATGGGACTGGAACTGCGTGCCGGGAACTGGCATTCGGCGCTCGAGACCGAGTACTTCTACGAACGGGCGTTTCCTCGGGTCAAGCGTTTGGTCAGGGCGGATCAACCCGTCCTGATGGTCGAAGACAGC
Organism: Hydrogenophilus hirschii; assembly: GCF_054656675.1. Taxonomy (NCBI): domain Bacteria; kingdom Pseudomonadati; phylum Pseudomonadota; class Hydrogenophilia; order Hydrogenophilales; family Hydrogenophilaceae; genus Hydrogenophilus; species Hydrogenophilus hirschii. Next base: position 15,467 of record NZ_BAAHXQ010000002.1, on the reverse strand, counting down.
GGCTTTGACAGCGCGCGACTGCTGTTCGCCAAAGCGGAAGAACGCGACGCCTGGGCGCGTGATGGGCGCGTATTGGAATTCGTCACGAAGTGGAACCCAAGAAAGCAGGACAGAACGGCCTGGGTCAAGCGGGCCGAGGAAGCGAACGCCTTTGAAGTGACCCGACCAGGCAAGCGGGTGGGACTTCTCGACCTCCAGGTCGAGCGCGCCTGGCAGAAACAAAAGCGCACCTTCCGGCTGATCGTGCGGGTGACCGAGCGCACCATCGACAAGAAGGGACAACACCTGCTGGTGCCGGACATTGAGATCGAAGGCTGGTGGACGAGCCTCACCCTGCCGGCTGTGGAGGTGATCGAGCACTACCGGTATCACGGCACACACGAACAGTTCCATGCCGAGATCAAATCTGACCTTGATCTGGAACGGTTGCCGTCGGGCAAGTTCGACACCAACGACGTGATCCTGCATCTGGGGGCATTCGCCTACAACTGCCTGCGCCTCCTTGGCCAATTGGGCCTGACCGGCGAGATTGCGCCCATTCGCCACCCGGCCAAGCGCAGAAGGCTCAAGACGGTGTTGCAGGAGATCATGTACCGGGCGGCGAAGTTTGTGGCACATGCCAGAAAACTCATTCTCGACTTTGGCCGCGGATTTGCCGGCCATGTGCAGGTGTTCGTCGCGCTTCAGCAGCGATTGTTGCGAGCGGCATCGCCATGACGATGGTCGGGCTGAAACCCACCCCAAGGACGGATTCCGCTGCGGTGGAAGGTAGCCCTTCGCCTGAAAGCTGCAATATGACGTAACGCCGTCCCGACAAGGCCGACTTTTGCGGGCAAATACGGGTCCATCACCCCCGAAAAGATGGTCGGCATGACAATGAATCGGTCTGTCCGGCAAAAATTTCATGCCGGACAGCTCACAGGAAAGGTTTCGACTTTGGTGACCACGGATTCAGGTCCCAGGATTGCCCGCATCGAGAATCAAATCGTATTGCGCCAACGTCGGTATCCCTGCCACGATCCCTTCCACCTCTTCATAGTTGTTGTGCGCGGATAACCACGCTTTTTTCATTTCACTTACCCAACCGACAACATTCGGACGATCCTTTTGCCAAAGCGCTCCGTAGTCGAAACGGAAGGTCTTGCTTGCTTGGTAATACCGTTCGGCAGCATTTGAAAGTTTTTTGCTGTTTTCCAACATTCGAGTAGCATGCTCGACCATATACGTCTTTACCGCATCCATCCCCTGCTCTGCGTGCACAACGGTTACTGTCGAAAAACAGGCGACCGTAACGAATACCCCCATCGCAAACCGCTGTAACGTGCAACCACTCATCACTTCTTCTCCTCTGCCGCCGATCGGATCAATGACGCCAATGATAGTAGTTCTCATTTTCGATGTCAAGAGACTTCCTGTGCTACGCTTGTGTTGACTCCAACACGACAAATCCTGATAATTACCGCACGCGTGACGATAGTGGCCAATTGGCCACACGGGAAGTCCGGTGCAAATCCGGCGCAGCCCCCGCTACTGTGAGCCTGACTGACGCGACACGATGCCACTGGAGCAACCGCTCTGGGAAGGCGTCGCGGCAGGGCGACGGCAAGCCAGGAGACCGATCGTGACGCGCAAACCCAACTGCGCCGCGGGGTGACGGCACGTGGGATAGCGTCATCGTACTCCGTATTCACGGTTTCGCTGTTTCCCCCGAGCGCAGAATTTTCGTAACGGCATGGCTCGGAGGGAAGCACGATGCATATCGAACCTGGACTCTTGACCGGGGCCAAGATGGCCCTCTCCTACCTCACTGGCACGGCCACACTCTTCGGCGCGGCGCGCTCTGTCTGGACGACGCTGTTCGTTTCCGAACGCGTGGTTCCAACGTTTGCACACCTCCTGCGCTTTTGGGTGCGCAGCGCATGTGCGTTCGCGATCGCATTTGCGGCGTTCGAACTGCTGCCACACCCCGCGGTGGGCGTTTCCGAAGTGCACCTCATCTTGGGCAGCACGCTCTTCTTGCTCTTTGGCCTTGCCCCGGCGGCGGTCGGTTTAGCCACGGCGTTGCTCGTTCAGAGCCTCTTCTTCGCCCCGTACGATTTGCCGCAATATTTCGCGAACGTCACCACCCTTCTCGTCCCGCTCTTTGCCGTCGCGGCGGTCGCGAAACGGACCATCGCGCCGCAAACCCCCTACACCGATTTGCGCTACCGTGACGTCTTTCGTCTTTCCCTCACCTACCAGGGTGGTGTGGTGCTGTGGGTCGCGTTCTGGGCCTTCCTGGGACTGGGTGCACAAGCGTGGCAGCAGATCGCGACCTTTGGTGCTGCCTATTTGAGCGTCTTGGTGGTCGAACCGGCGCTCGATTTGGCGCTCCTTGCCGCAGCGAAACACGCCAAACCGTGGCTCGGCGAAGACACGCTCTTTACCGCTCGTCTGCATCGCGCCGCGTAACGGTCGCGCACTGGTAGGTAACACCCCGTGTCTTTGCCACCGCTTAGCCCCTGCCCCGGCACCGTCTGGTTCGTCGGGGCGGGCCCTGGCGACCCAGAACTCATTACCGTCAAAGGGCAGCGGCTGCTCAGTGAAGCAGGCGCGGTGCTCTATGCCGGTTCGCTCGTCGATGAGGCGGTCGCGCGCTACGCACCGCAGTCGGCCGAAATTGCCGATTCGAAAGGTATGACGCTCGAGGCGATCGCCGAGTGGCTGACCACACGGGCGCAACGCCACGCTACCGTGGTGCGGCTCCAAACAGGGGATCCCACGCTCTACGGCGCACTCACCGAAATGGCGCGGCTGCTCGACGCAGCAGGTGTCCCATGGCGCGCGGTGCCAGGCGTTTCGTCGGCGTTTGCCGCTGCCGCGGCAGCGGGCGAATCCCTCACGCTGCCAGAGGTCACCCAGACGGTGATCTTGACCCGTGCGGAAGGACGAACCCCGATGCCGCCGCGCGAACGGCTCGAGGCGCTCGCCGCGCACCAAGCCACGGTCTGTCTCTTTCTGTCGATCACACTGACGCGGGAAATCGAACGCGCCTTCCTTGCCGCCGGCTGGGCGCCGGAGAGCCCGGTGCTGGTGGTCCACAAAGCGTCATGGCCGCAAGAGCGGATCGTCCGCACCACCTTGTCCGAACTCAGCACCGCTTGCCGCGCCGCAAAGATCGTCTCGCAAGCGATGATCATCGTTTCGCCAGCGCTCGGTGCGCGACAATGGGACGCTGCCCCCCGCAGTAAGCTCTACGACCCAACCTTCACCCACCGCTTTCGTCGTGCAGACAAGGCACCCGAAAAACCCAACGGAGGAGCGTCGTGAGCCCTTCCGCCAACCCCGTCGTCCTCATCGTCGGCCACGGTTCGCGCGAACCCGCAGGCAATCATGAAGTCGAGCAGTTCGCCGCAGCCGCCCGCGAACGCCATCCGCACCACACCATCCTCACCTGCTTCATCGAGTTTGCCGAAGTGCTTTTGCCCGAAGGGTTGGCCCATGCTGCCCAAACCGCACGCGCGGCAGCCCCAGAGGCAGCGACAGTTTTGGTAATCCCCCTCATCATCAACGCCGCGGGTCACGTCAAGATGGAGATCCCGCAAGCCGTCGCCCAAGCCGCACGCGCCTTTCCCGACGTCACATTCACCATCACCCCGCAAGTGGGAACCGGCGACGAACTCTTTGCCGCGCTTCAAGGCGAACGCAAGCGTGCGATGCGCCGCCTGGCGATGCCCGATCCGCAGACCACAGGGGTGATCCTATTGGGGCGCGGTTCGAGTGACCCCGGGGCAAATGCCGAATTGGCGAAACTCGCGCGACGCCTTTTCGAAGCGACCGACCACGAACTGGTCGACCTCGCCTTCACCGGTGTCACCTACCCGCGGCTGGAACGGGTTGCGCAGCGCTTCGTCACCTGGGGCATGACCCAGATCATCGTGCTGCCGGTCTATCTCTTCACCGGCGTTTTGATCGAACGGATCCGCGCGCAGGTGGCGCGTCTCGAGCGGCAATATCCCACCGTCGCGTGGGCGCTTGGTGATTACCTCGGGTTTCGCCCTGAGATCGCCGCCTGGTTCGACGGACTCCTCACCCAACCGCACGAAACGCTGCCGACGCTCGCCTGCACCGGGTGCAAATACCGCACATTTGCGCTCGCACACGGGCTTGGCCATCATCACCACGATCATCACGACCACCATCTCCACCACCACCGTGGCGTTCACGAACCCCACGACCACCCCCATCACGAAAACGGCCCCGATCTCCACTTCCACACTGAGCAACTCCAGGAACAAGTATGACGAACCCGTTACCCACTCCGCGTGTTACCGAACAACTCACCGCTGCAGGTGCCGCAATCGAGCACGAATCGTTCGCGATCATCGACCGTGAAGTGGGCGCTCACGCCTACCCTGCGCACGAATGGCCCGTGGTGCGACGCATGATCCACGCCTCGGCCGACTTCGAAATGAACGGGCTTGTGCAGTTTCATCCCGAGGCGGTCTCCGCCGCGATCGCAGCGGTACGGCGCGGCGCCTCCTTCATCGTCGACGTCGAGATGATCCGTGTTGGGCTCTCGAAACCTCGGCTACAGCACTTCGGCATCGAAGTGCATGAGTTCATCTCGGATCCCGAAGTGATCGCCGCGGCAAAAGCGGCGAATACCACACGTGCGGTGATGGCGATGCGCCGTGCCGCCGAACAGGGCCTCTTGGCCGGTTCGGTCGTCGCGATCGGGAACGCCCCCACCGCGCTCCTCGAAGTGGTTCGACTCATGGAAGCCGGGCAAGCACAGCCGGCGGTGGTCCTGGGTATGCCTGTCGGGTTCGTCTCCGCCGCCGAATCGAAAGAGGCACTGATTGCCAGCAACCGTGCCCCGTGGATCGTCGTGCGCGGGCGCAAAGGGGGATCGACGTTGGTGGTTGCGGCACTTCACGCATTGATGGCGCTCGCGGAAACGGCGGATTCGGAACGCTGAAGGAATCGCGCGCTGTGACCGGCCACGCAGATCCCAACGCCAAGCGGCGCGCCCACCGCGGTCGCACCGGATTCACCACCGGCGCGTGTGCCGCCGCAGCAGCGCGTGCGGCGGCACAAGGGTTACTCACCGGCGCGATCCCGGATGCGATCGAAACCAAGCTCCCCAACGGGCAACGCGTCGTCTTCCCCATCCACGAAAAGCGCCTTTATCCCGACGGACGCGCCACCGCGGTCGTGATCAAAGACGCAGGAGACGACCCCGACGTCACCGACAAAGCGCCCATCACCGCAACCGTTGCCTGGGTCTCCGCCCCTGGCCTTTTCGTGGCTGCTGGCGAAGGGGTTGGCATCGTCACGCGCCCTGGCATTGGTCTTCCCGTGGGCGAACCCGCGATCAACCCGGTGCCGCGGCAAAATTTGTGTGAGAATCTGAGCGAACTGTTGGGTGCAGCACCTCCAGCCACCTGCGCCGCGCTACCCACTTCCCCCCTTCCCGAACGCGCTGTCTGCCTGACGCCGGAACTTCCGAACTGCGCGGACCACGGTCTTCTCGTCACCATCGCAGTGCCTGGGGGCGAAACGCTTGCCAAACGCACGCTCAACCCGCGTTTGGGAATCGTGGGCGGCATTTCGATCCTGGGAACTACCGGCATCGTTCGCCCATACTCCACCGCGGCGTTTCGCGCAAGCGTCGTCCAAGCGATCGGGGTTGCGCGTGCCCAAGGGTGTGACACCGTCGTATTGACCACCGGTGGGCGCACCGAAAAGGCGATGATGGCGCTGTGGCCGGAGCTGCCCGAAGCGGCGTTCGTCCAGATGGGGGACTTCGTCCGCACCGCGTTCGATGCCGCGCGCAAAAACGGGATCCGCCACCTGATCATCGGCGCGATGGTCGGCAAACTCACCAAAATGGCGCAAGGAATGCCCGTCACCCACGCCGGAAAAGGGGAGGTAGATCGCACCTTGCTTGCCGACTGCGCGCGGGCCGTCGGCGCGCCGTCCGCCCTGGTTGCTGAGATCGCCGCCGCCGAAACGGCCCGTTTTGCCGCAGAACGATTGGCCGAACTTGGCCTCGACGTCGCGTTTCACTCGGCGCTTGCTGCACGCGCCTGGCACACGCTCAAAACGAAATATTGGCCGGGGTCGGCTCGGCGGCTCACCATCCAAACCGTCGATTTTGCCGGCAATGCGGTGGCGCGCATCGATGAATCCACAGCGCCGCAGTGGCTTGCAGAATGGGAGGAACGATGAATCCGACCGTCATCGGCTGGCTACCCGGAGAACCGCTTCTGCCCGCAGTCACCGACGCGCTGGCACAGGCCACCCTCGTTTTCGGGGCGAAGGGGTTTGCCCCGCTTGCCGAACGGTTTGCGCCCAACGCCCGTTTCGAACCGTTCGAAGCGTGGCTCGCGCAACTGCCAGAGCGGTGCGCTCGTGCGATCGCACAAGGAGAACGGGTGGTCGTTGCGACCACGGGGGATCCCCTCTTTCACGGCGCAGCGGCCGCACTGCTTGCGCACTTCGGTCCCGACGCGGTCACGGTGCTGCCTGAGCGCAGTTCGGTCCAACTGGCCTGTGCGCGTCTGGGTATCCCCTGGCACAACGCCACGCTCGTCTCCGCGCACGGCAAAGTACGCGAACCGTGGTCGTGGAAGAACGCTCCCCACCATCCGTTGCGCCCCGTGCTCGTAGCGGCTGCGCACAACCGATCACCGATCGTCGCATTGACGGCGCCCGGTGCTGGCGCAACCGAAATCGCCAGTGCGCTCACCGAGCTATCCCTGGCGCATCGGTACCGCATCAGCGTCGCTGCGCGCATCGGGCTCGACGGCGAAGCGCTGTGGCGCGATCTCGAACCGTCGCAGGCTGCCGCAACCGCGTTTCCCCACCCGCACATCGCGATCTTGACCAGCACCACCCCCGGCACCGAAGCGGCTTTCGGCTGGGACGACGACGCTTACGCCCAACGACAACCGGAAAAAGGGCTGATCACCAAACGGGAAGTGCGCGCGGTGGCGCTTGCGCTTCTTGCCCTCACCCCACACGACACCGTCTGGGACATCGGCGCCGGGTCGGGCAGCGTCGGCCTCGAAGCGGCCCGCCTCACCCCCGAAGGGGCGGTATGGGCATTCGAAAAAAACGCAGACGACGTCGCGATCGCCCTGACCAACGCGCGCCGCTTTCACGCGGCCAACTGGACGATTCGCCACACCAAAGCGCCCGCTGGGCTCGAGGAAGCCCCCGACCCCAACGCGGTCTTCATCGGCGGCTCCGGTGGCGAACTGGCCGAACTCCTGACCTACTGTTGGCAACGCATCGCCCCTGGCGGACGGCTCGTCGCCACCTTCGTGACCCTGGAAAACTTGGCTACCGCCACCGCGGCGATGACCGCACTCGACGCCCCGTGGCACGCCACCCAACTGTGGGCGGCACGCACCAAACCCATCCTGGCGATGCACCGCTTCGCCGCCGAAAACCCGGTCTGGCTCGTTGCGGCGACGAAGGAGCCATCATGACTGTTTCGCCACACTTCCTGTCTGAGACCACACCTCCAGCCGCCGCAACGACCGAGGCGCTGGGCACCCTTTACGGAATCTCGCTTGGCCCCGGCAACCCGGATTGGATCACCCGCGGCGCATGGCGCATCCTCACCGGCACGGCACGGTGGGCCTATCCGGTACGCAAACAGGGTGGCGAATCGGTCGCGCTGACGATCGCGAACCGGGCAGGCTTGACCACCCCGGCGGACGCGATCGAACTCCATTTCCCGATGAGCCACGATCCCCTTGTCCTCACCAGGGCGTGGGCCCGCGCCGCGGAGGCGATCCTACCCACCCTGCTTGCGGGTCGCGACGTTGCGGTTCTTGTCGAAGGCGACGCCTCGACCTACGCCACGTTCCAATATCTGGCTGCGGCCGTGCGCGAACGGGCTCCCGGTATGAGCATCCAAACCCTGCCGGGTGTCAATAGCTTCGCCGCTGCCGCGGCAGCCGCAGCGATTCCCCTTGCTGCACAGGAAGAACGCATCGCGGTGCTTCCCGCCAATTACGGTTTACCTCTCATCGAAGCGGTCCTGCCCCACTTCGAGACCCTGATCCTGCTCAAAGTCAAACCCCTCTGGCCTACGCTCGTTGCCTGGCTCAGCGAACGGTCGCTCCTTCCGCACGCGCTCCTTGCGGAACGAGTCGGCTTGCCTAACGAGCGTATCCTTCGCGGCGAAGCGCTCCGCGCTCTTGCCGACGCCACGCTCAGTTACCTCGCGCTCCTCATCCTGCGTAACCCCAACGCGACGCCGGTCGGCGAACGCATTCGCGGCTGTCGCAAAAAGACCGCGGCATCTCCACGCACCAGCGTGACCGTTCCCGCATCCGAAGCGAAACCCCATGAATCCCACGCCGCTGTCGCAAGCCCCAGGAACCCAGGCCCCCAGTAACGCCACGATGACACCAACGATGCCCCCCAAGCCAACGAACCCGACGCCAGAAGCCCCGACTCAAACATCTCCCAACCAAGCTGCCATCTGGCAAGCGGCGCGCAGTACGTTCGCCGCCCCTGCGTTCGTCGCAATCACCCGCCACGGCGCTCAGACCGCGGCCCGCGCGCGCGCCGCGGTGGCACCGTCCGCGCCGCTCTACCTCCCGGAAAAACACGCAGCCGCGCTCGGCAATACACCTGGCGTTGCTCCTTACGCCGGAAAAACCGCCGACGCGATCGAGACGCTGTGGCAGCAACACGACGCCCTTGTCGCGGTCGTCTCACTGGGTGCGATCGTCCGCCTCATTGCGCCGCTCCTTGCCGACAAAAACCGCGACCCAGCGGTCGTCGTGATCGACGACTCCGGCCGCTTCGTCATCCCCGTGCTCTCGGGCCACTTGGGTGGCGCCAACGCGTTGGCGCAAGCGATTGCCGAAGCGCTGGGAGCCACCTGTGTGCTCACCACCGCATCCGACAGCCAGAAAAGCCTTGCGGTCGACCTTTTGGGCCGCGAACTCGACTGGCGCTTCCAAGCCAGCCACGACACGGTCGTCCATGTCTCGGCTGCCGTCGTCAATGGGGACCCCGTGCTCCTGTGGCAAACGTGCGACCACGACCGCGACTGGTGGTCCCACCACGCCGGCGGCCGCCGCGGCATACCACTGCCCCAACACATCCACGTGCGGCACGTTTCGCCGGACAGCCCCTTTCCCAGCGAACTCGCCAACCACTTCCGCGCGCTCCTTTGGGTGGGTCGCATCCCACCCCCGCCGCAGGTCCGCGCAGCGTTCCCAGAACGGCTCATCCATTACGCGCCGCCGGAGCGGATCGACCGCACCCGCGTTGCCGTCGGTGTCGGTTGCGACCGGGGCACCCCTGCGGAAACGATCGCCACGGCCCTGCAGGAAGCGTTGGCACGTCTGCCCGAACCGGCCACAATCGTCCATTGCGCGTCGATCACCCTGAAGCGCGACGAATCGGGGTTACACGAAGCGTTGGCGCCCTACCTTCACGCTGGCGCCAGCCTCTCGTTCTACCCGCCCGAAGCGCTCGCCGCGATTCCGGTTCCTTCCCCTTCGGAGACGGTGCGCCGTTATACCGGCACCCCTTCGGTTGCCGAAGCGGCGGCGCTGCTCGCAGCGGGGTGGCGCGCATCGACCCTGGCCGAACATCCGGGCTACCCGATGCTCCCGGTGGAAAAACTGCGCCGTTGCGGCAGTGACGGGCGCAACGTCACCATCTCCCTCGCCTACTGTTACCAACCCCCTGAAGGAACGAAACCCGATGGCGCAACCCGCAACGCATCCGAACGCGACGTGTACCGCTCGCTTTGCTCTGAACCCCGCTGAAGGAGCTAGCGTATGAGTACCAAAGGAACGCTCTATCTCGTCGGCATCGGCCCTGGGAGCGAAGCGCACATGACCGATGCCGCGCGCGCAGCGATCGCAGCGGCCGATGTGGTGATCGGCTACGTCACCTATTTGCGGCTCGTCGCCGATCTCACCGCCGGGAAAACGATCATCAAAAAAGGGATGACCGAAGAGATCGACCGCGCACAAGAAGCGATCGCATACGCCCGACGCGGACACACCGTCGCGTTGATCTCCTCCGGGGACGTCGGCATCTACGGCATGGCTGGCCCCACCTTCGAAGCGCTTTTGGCCAGCGGCTGGCGCCCCGATGCCGAAGCGGATATTCAGGTCGAGGTCGTACCGGGCGTCACCGCACTCTCTGCGGTCGCGGCACTTATCGGCGCACCGCTCACCCACGACTTCTGCGCGATCTCGCTTTCTGACCTCCTCACGCCGTGGCCGGTGATTGCCCGACGCATCGCCGCCGCTGCCGCCGCCGACTTCGTCGTCGCGCTCTACAACCCCAAATCGGGACGACGCACCCAGCAGATCGTCGAAGCGCAATGGCTGCTTTTGCAACACCGTGCCTCCACCACACCAGTAGCCATCGTCAAATCGGCATACCGCAAACGGCAGCAGATCCAGATGACGACGCTTGCCGAAATGGCCGAATGCGAAATCGGTATGCTCTCGACCGTGCTTGTGGGCAACAGCAACACCTTCGTCGCGCACGGAAAAATGGTCACACCGCGCGGCTACGGCAACAAATACGCCGCCGACGGTACCCCGTTACCCGGCGAACGCCCGGCACACTCGCTCTCGCAGGGGCTTAGCGGCACGATTGCCGCGATTCAAACTTCCCCAGCCAGCAACGAAGCGCTCGCGGCCCAACTGCAGTTACCGCTTGCCTACATCGAACGGCTCCGCACCTTACCACCGCAACCGAGCACGTCCGGAGATGATCGCTAACGCTTTCTCCCCTGCCGAACGCGCTGCGGTCTACCGCGCGATTACCGAGCGGCGCGACGTGCGCCGCCACTTTCTCCCCGACCCTATCCCTGAACCACTTCTGATGCGCCTGTTGGACGCCGCGCACCGCGCCCCTTCGGTCGGGTTTTCCCAGCCGTGGGAATTCGTCATCGTGCGTGACCCGCAAACCAAAGCCCAAGTCCATGCCGCATTTACCCAAGCCAACGCAGAAGCCGCAATGCGCTTCAGCGGCGAACGGCGCACCCGCTATCGCCAACTCAAACTGGAAGGGATTCGCGAAGCACCGATCAACCTCCTCGTTGCCTGCAACCGCCGCCGTGGGGGTCCCGTAGTACTGGGGCGCACCCACCAGCGCTCGATGGATCTCTTTTCCTGCGTCTGCGCCATCCAAAACCTCTGGCTGGCGGCGCGCGCAGAAGGAATTGGCGTTGGCTGGGTCAGCATCATCCGACGGCAAGCCTTACGGGAGATCTTTCGTTTGCCACACCACGTCGTCCCGATCGCCTATCTCTGCCTGGGATGGGTGCGCGAATTCCTTCCCGAACCGGAGCTGCAACAAGTCGGTTGGGCCAAGCGTGACCCCCTTTCCGACCACCTCCACTGGGAACGGTACGCCGCGCCAGCGCATGAATTGGGTATCATCCCCGCATCGACGCGACAGGAGTGACCGCAATGGCTCAGCTCAACGACGCAGACCGGCACACCCTCGAAACCCTTTTGTTACCACGCGGCTGGCAACGCGAAGGCGAAACGCTCAAGCGCACCTACCGCTTTACCGATTTCGTCCAAGCGTTCGGCTGGATGAGCCAAGTGGCGCTCGTTGCCGAACGAATAAACCACCACCCCGAATGGCGCAACGTCTGGAACCGGGTCGAAGTCACCCTCACCACCCACGACGCCGGTGGCCTCACCGCGAAGGACGTCGCGCTTGCCCAAGCGATGGAACAACTCGCGATACCGTTCTTGGCCGACCACAGCGCGTAGCGTCACCCCGATGCCGCCGACACCTAACCCCCAAGCGACGATCCACCTCATCCTGGGCGGCGCCCGCTCCGGCAAAAGTCGCTACGCCGAATCGCTCGCCCGCGCCGCCCCTGAGCCCGTGGCGTACCTTGCCACCGCCCACGCAGGCGACGACGAAATGGCGGCGCGCATCGCCCACCACCGCGCGCAGCGACCGAACACGTGGCACACCATCGAAGCGCCGTACCACCTGAGCAGAGCGCTCGACGCAGCGCTTACACACGCCAACACCGTCGTGATCGACTGCCTCACCCTCTGGTTGAGCAATTGGCTGCTCTGGTGGGAAACGGCGTGGTCGCCCCCGAACGCTCTGCCACCGACACCACGAGACGCCTCCGATGCCACCCGGCGCGCAGCGTGGGAAGCCGAACGCGCCGCGCTCTTGGAACATCTCGCCAAAGCGGCGCCGCACCACACGATTCTTCTCGTGGCCAACGAAGTGGGGCTGGGCATCGTCCCCAACGACCCCCTCGCTCGTCACTTCCGTGACGAAGCGGGCTGGCTCAACCAGGCGGTTGCGGCCGTTGCCACCCGGGTTACCTTCGTCGCTGCAGGACTTCCCCTCCCGCTCAAATCCTGAAAGGAACACCCATGCGCCCAACACCCGCGCCGATCGACGAAACCCTGGCCCCCAAACTCCAACACAAAATCGACCGCAAAACGAAACCCCTGGGTGCGCTGGGGCGGCTCGAAGCGGTGGCGTTGCAACTCGGATTGATCCAGAACCGCCTCGACCCAAGCGCGCACCACCCCTACGCACTCGTCTTCGCCGCCGACCACGGCCTCACCCGCACCCACCCCGTCTCTGCCTACCCACGCGACGTCACCTGGCAGATGGTGCGGAACTTCCTCGCCGGAGGCGCTGCGATCAACGTCTTTTGCCGCACCTTCGGCATCCCGCTGAAAGTAGTCGACGCCGGGGTCGACCACCTCTTCACACCACACCCCGATCTCATCGATGCGAAACTCGCTTTTGGCAGCAACGACGCGGTGACTGCGCCTGCGCTGGGCTTGGAGCTTGCCCACCGCGCTGTCGCGACCGGGGCGGAAATCGTCAGCCGCCTACCGGATCCCCTCGACGTCCTGATCCTGGGCGAAATGGGGATCGGCAACACCGCTACCGCCACCCTCTTGTTGCACTGCTTCACGGGGTTGCCGCTTGCCACGCTGGTCGGTCGCGGCTCAGGGCTTGATGACGCGGGTGTCGCGCGCAAACGCGCCGTGCTGGAACAAGCGTTGGCGCGCGGCGGCACGCCTTCCGACCCGTGGCAGATCCTCGCCGAATATGGCGGACTGGAAATCGCCCAAATGGCGGGCGCGATGCTCGCCGCCAGCGAACGCCGCGTCGCGGTGCTGGTCGACGGCTTCATCGCCACCGCAGCGGCTGTCGCGGCGCTGGCGATCACACCGGAAATCCGCCCCTACCTGATCTTCACCCACTGCTCGAACGAACAGGGGCACCGCGCCGTGCTCGACCACCTGGGCGTATCGCCCCTCCTTGACCTCGACCTGCGGCTGGGCGAAGGTACCGGAGCGGCGCTTGCCTACCCACTCGTACAAGCCGCCGCCGCGTTTCTCAACGAAATGGCGAGCTTCGAATCGGCTGGCGTCGCCGACCGCGCGTGAACCGCTATCGGCAAATGCCGCCCCGCTGGATGCGTTCTTTACACCGTGAATGGAGGCGCTTCGCGCAAGCGCTCCGCTACTTCACGCGCTTACCCTGCCCAAGCGCCGGGCGCTATCGCGCCGCGCACGTTCCGCGCACCCTGCCCTATTTTCCCTGGGTCGGACTCATCGTAGGGGGACTGAGCGCAGGCGCGTACCTCGTCGCTTCCACCCTTTTCGCCAGTGCCTCGCTTGCGGCGCTCTGCGCCCTAGCAACCCACCTTATCGTCACAGGCGCATTTCACGAAGACGGACTGGCCGACACCGTCGATGGCTTTGGCGGCGGCTACGATACAATTCGCGTTCTTGCCATCATGAAGGATTCTCGCGTCGGCACGTTCGGCGCAGTCGCACTGTGGCTGGCATTGACCCTGCAGTGGCAGGCGCTCACCCTGCTGGGCAGCGCCCATGGCGTTTTCGCCGTCTGCAGCGCGCTCGTCGCTGCCCATGCGGCTGCCCGCTTCATCGTTCTCATACCGATGACGCGCCTGCCCTATTTGCGTTCCGCCGATGGCAGCAAGGCCTACCCCTTCGCCGCCGCCAAACTGACTCGCGGCGAATGGGCGAAAGCGGGACTGGCGATCGTACTGCCCTTAGCCGCACTGCCGCTTGCGGTGGCATCGGGCATGATCGCCGGCATCGGGCTTGGTGCCGGCTACTGGATCTGGCGCACCGACAAGCGCTTGGGCGGCTTTACCGGTGACGTGCTCGGCGCGATCGAATCGACGGCCTTTACCACAGGATTACTAGGAATTTTGTGCGCATGGAACTCTATTTGATCCGACACCCCAAAACGGCAGCACCCGACGGCGTCTGCTACGGCCAGAGCGAATGGCCACTCGCGGAAGACCCGGAAGCGGTCGCAGCGCGTCTCACGCCACTGCTGCCCGAACACTTCCACCTCTACAGCAGCCCCAGCGAACGGGCCGCGGAACTCGCCCGCGCGTTGGGCCGTCCGTCCTACGACGACCGGTTATTGGAAATCGATTTTGGCGAATGGGAAGGCGTCCCGTTTGCGACGATCGACACCGAGCTCATCGCCCGGTGGGCGGCGAACCCGTTCGGCTTCCAGCCCCCCGGCGGCGAATCGGCCGCCGAAATGGCGATCCGCGCGCTCGAATGGTGGCAGGAGACGCGCGAACGCCGTCTCGACGTCGATGCCATCGTCGTCGTCGGCCACGCCGGCCCGTTGAAAGCCATTGCCGGACACCTCTTGGGGCTGCCGCGCGAACGGTGGCTCGCACTCGACTTTGCCTGTAGTCACGCCACCCGCATCGACGTCGCACCCTGGGGCGCGACACTGAAATGGTTCAACCGCTAGCCTTTTCCCTATGCACGCGCGGCCACTCACCGTCGTCCAGATGTTACCGGCGCTCCACTCGGGGGGCGTCGAACGCGGTACCGTCGAGATCGCCGAAGCGCTGGTTGCCGCGGGGCATCGCGCGATCGTGATCGCCGACGGGGGCCGCTACGCCGACCATCTGCGCGCGATCGGCGCAGAATGGATTCCCTGGCCCGTAGGCAAAAAGTCAGTCGCCACCCTCTGGCGTTTCGTTCCCAAAGTGCGCGACCTCCTCATGCGCGAGCGGGTCGATATCCTCCACCTGCGCTCCCGCCTCCCGGCCTGGGTCGGTTACCTCGCCTGGCGTCGCATTCCACCTGCTTTGCGTCCTCGGCTGGTGACCACCGTGCACGGCTTCTACTCCGTGAACCGCTACAGCGCCGTGATGACCCGCGGCGAAACGGCGATCTGCGTCTCCGAAGCGATTCGCCACTACGTGCTCTGCCACTACCCGAAAACCGACCCGGAGCGTTTGGTCGTCATCCCACGCGGCATCGACCCGGCTGCCTATCCGCGCGGCTACCGCCCTGACCCCGGTTGGTTCGCCCAGTGGTACGCGCAGTTCCCGGAAACCCGCGGGAAACGTTGGGTGACCCTCCCCGCGCGGCTCACCCGCTGGAAAGGACAAGCGGAACTGCTGACGGTGTGGCGGGAGATCA
>NZ_BAAHXQ010000001.1:820000-1440000 GCF_054656675.1 Hydrogenophilus hirschii | reverse complement strand
AGTTGCAAGGTGACCGTACCGCAAACCGACACAGGTGGGCTGGTGTCAAAGCACCAAGGCGCTTGAGAGAACCCAGCAGAAGGAACTCGGCAAATTGACACCGTAACTTCGGGAGAAGGTGTGCCCCTGAGCGTGTAAGGGCTTGCCCCTGAAGCGCTTGGGGGTCGCAGAGAATCGGGGGCTGCGACTGTTTAATAAAAACACAGCACTCTGCAAACACGGAAGTGGACGTATAGGGTGTGACGCCTGCCCGGTGCCGGAAGGTTAAGTGATGGGGTGCAAGCTCCTGATCGAAGCCCCGGTAAACGGCGGCCGTAACTATAACGGTCCTAAGGTAGCGAAATTCCTTGTCGGGTAAGTTCCGACCTGCACGAATGGCGTAACGGTGGCCCCACTGTCTCCTGCTGGGACTCAGCGAAATTGAAGTGGTTGTGAAGATGCAATCTACCCGCGGCTAGACGGAAAGACCCCATGAACCTTTACTGCAGCTTTGCATTGGACTTTGATGTGGCCTGTGTAGGATAGGTGGGAGGCAAAGAAGCCGAGGCGCCAGCTTCGGTGGAGCCGTCCTTGAAATACCACCCTGGCCCCATCGAGGTTCTAACCGCGGTGGGTGCATCCCCACCCGGGACCGTGCATGGCAGGCAGTTTGACTGGGGCGGTCTCCTCCCAAAAGGTAACGGAGGAGCACGAAGGTACGCTTAGCGCGGTCGGAAATCGCGCTGTACGTGCAAGGGCATAAGCGTGCTTGACTGCAAGGCCCACAAGCCAAGCAGGTGCGAAAGCAGGTCCTAGTGATCCGGTGGTCCCGCATGGAAGGGCCATCGCTCAACGGATAAAAGGTACTCTGGGGATAACAGGCTGATACCGCCCAAGAGTTCACATCGACGGCGGTGTTTGGCACCTCGATGTCGGCTCATCTCATCCTGGGGCTGTAGTCGGTCCCAAGGGTATGGCTGTTCGCCATTTAAAGAGGTACGTGAGCTGGGTTTAAAACGTCGTGAGACAGTTTGGTCCCTATCTGCCGTGGGCGTAGGAAGTTTGAGGGGAGCTGCTCCTAGTACGAGAGGACCGGAGTGGACGCACCTCTGGTGTACCGGTTGTCACGCCAGTGGCACCGCCGGGTAGCTAAGTGCGGAAGAGATAAGCGCTGAAAGCATCTAAGCGCGAAACTCACCCCAAGATGAGACTTCCCGATCAGGGCCGTGGAAGACCACCACGTTGATAGGCGGCATGTGTAAGCGCTGCAAGGCGTTGAGCTGAGCCGTACTAATTGCCCGACCGGCTTGATCCTATGGCCGTAACGCCACATAAACCCACACACACATCACCCAAAACGCACCCCCTACCTAAAACCCACACGCCGTTCCAAAGCGTCACACCAGCTTCGAGTCTGACGACCATAGCGCCTTGGCACCACGCCTTCCCATCCCGAACAGGACCGTGAAACAAGGCAGCGCCGATGATACTGAGGAACACTCCTCGGGAAAGTAGGTCATCGTCAGACTCAACCCAACAACCCAAACCAGTCAAACCCAAACACCAAACGCCCATCCCAAAAGATGGGCGTTTGACGTTTACGCTTCGTGGGCCGGAAAGCCTTCACGTATAATTCATCGCGGTTTTCTTTTTGTTGTGAGGGGCTGCTCCCTATTTGGGTCGGTGGCGTTTCTTTTTTCCTCTCCGGAGCTATGCTCGAAACTGGTGTACGGAGTGATTGAAAAGGGCGGCGTACTCTGCTGAAATCGGTTTTACCGAACTGATGAACAGCAAAGGAGCACGCCACCATGAGTAAAGATAACATCGTTTCTTTGTTGATGCCAGGGGGTATCGAGGACTCGTTGACGGAGTTGCTGCGCAATGGCGCCAGGCGACTGATTCAGCAAGCGATCGAGGCGGAGCTGGCCGAGATGCTGGCAAAGTATGAGGGGCAGACAGACGAACAGGGGCGCCGTGCGGTGGTTCGCAATGGTTATCTGCCGGAGCGGGAAATTCTGACCGGCGTAGGACCGGTAACGGTGAAGGTGCCGAAGGTGCGCAGCCGTGGGAAGGAATCGGTGGTATTTCGCTCCTCACTGGTGCCGCCGTATGTGCGCAAGGCCCGTCGGGTGGAGGCCGCTCTGCCGTGGCTCTACCTGAAGGGCATCTCGACCGGCCAGATGAAAGAGGCCCTGGAGGTGCTCGTCGGCCCCGAGGCAAAAGGGCTGTCTGCTTCGGTGATTGGCCGCCTGAAACGGGAGTGGGAAGCGGAATATACCGAATGGTGCCAGCGGGACATGAGAGGGGTGCGCTGGGTTTATTGGTGGGCAGACGCCATCTACAGCGGCCTGAGGGCCGAGGGCCAGAAGCTGTGCGCCCTGGTGATCATCGGCGTCAACGAATGGGGCGAGAAACATTTTCTGACCATCGAGGATGGCATTCGGGAATCGACCCAGAGCTGGCGGGAGGTGCTGCTGGGGCTGAAGCAGCGCGGCCTTGATGTGCCGCCGAAACTGGCAGTAGGCGACGGCGCCTTGGGCTTCTGGGCGGCGCTCGAGGAAGTGTATCCCGAAACCCGTCACCAGCGCTGCTGGGTGCACAAGACGGCCAACGTACTGAACTACCTGCCCAAAGCCGTTCAGCCCAAGGTCAAGAAAGCCTTGCAGGAGATCTGGATGGCCGAAGACCGGGCATCAGCCCACAAGGCCTTCGACCATTTCGTTGCGACATACCAAGCCAAATACGCGAAGGCGGTGACCTGCCTGGAAAAGGACCGGGAGGCCCTTCTGGCCTTCTACGACTTTCCGGCCGAACACTGGGTGCATATTCGCACGACCAATCCCATTGAGTCGGCCTTTGCCACGATTCGCCACCGGAGTGACCAGGCCAAAGGCTGCGTGAGCCGAAACACCCTGCTGGCAACGTTGTACAAACTGGGAATGAGCGCACAGAAACGCTGGCGGCGGATACGAGGGTTCAACTACCTTGCCAAGGTTGTCGAAGGAGTAAAGTTCAGGGACGGAGTGGAAGTCAATGACAAACGCGAAACCGACGAAAGCAGGAACGCCGCCTGATCAGGTCATACACCAGATTTGACTATAGCTCTCCTCTCCGCTTTCGTGCGAAAATCCTTGCATTGGAGCGCGAAGCAGAGAGTCATGGGCTCTTTACGGTTCGATTACGACATCATCGTTCATGGTGGGGGTTTGGCCGGTTCATCACTGGCGTTGGCGCTGGGGCGCGCGGGCTGGCGCGTCTTGTCGATCGAACCCAACCCGCCAACGCCGGAACCGATTCAAGATCCCGACCAGTGGCAAACGCGTATTTACGCGTTTGCGCCTCGTCCTTGGGGTTGGTTGGCCGGGCTACAGGTTTTTGTTCCCGAGCAAAGGTTCCAGCCCGTGACCCGCATGGTGGTGAAGGGCGACGCAGCGGGGCGAATCGTCTTTGCTGCAGACGAGGTCCCGCTTCCCTATCTGGCGGTTATCGCCGAAGCAGAAACGGTGCGCACCGCACTTTGGACGGCGCTCCATGCGTGCGCGACGGTCGATTGCGTGACCGAAGCAGCGGCCTCATTGCGCGCTTGTGCCGTGGATTGGGAGGGGGTGACCGTCGAAGCGCACGATGGCCGGAATTGGCGGGCGCGTTTGCTGGTTGGTGCCGAAGGTCGGCGCTCGTGGGTGCGGCACGTAGCAGGCATTCGCGCCGAGATCCATCCCTATCACCATCACGCGGTGGTGGCCAATTTCGAAACCGAAAAGGGGCACGACCAAACGGCGTTTCAGTGGTTCCGCGAGGATGGGGTTTTGGCTTATCTGCCACTGCCCGGGAATCGGGTTTCGATCGTTTGGTCTACGTCCCCATCGCATGCCGAGGCACTGCTGGCGATGGATGCCGCCACGTTGGCATCGACGGTTGCCGAAGCAGGGGAACGGGTGTTGGGGCGGCTCTCTTTGCGCACGCCCCCCCAAGCGTTTCCGCTATCCTTGTTACGGTGTGAGCGCGTCGTGGGGAAACGCACCGTGGTGATCGGCGACGCCGCGCATGGCATTCATCCGCTTTCCGGGCACGGGATCAATCTGGGGTTCAACGACGCGGCCGAACTGGCGGCCTTGTTGGGATCGCCCGAAAGTGGGAAAGATCCTGGGGATCCGGTATTATTGGCGCGGTATGAACGGCGGCGTTTCGAAGAGCCGTTTTTGCTTCAGACGGTGACGGACGCGTTGGCGAAAGGGTTCGCTTGGGATAACCCGTTGCTGCGTTGGACGCGCAATTGCGGTATGTCGTTGGTAGATCATCTGCCGTTCGTGAAAAGGCGGTTGGTCCGGTACGCGACGCTGGCGCAGTAAAGACGAAAGGGTGTTGAGAATGACGAGAAGCCGTGGTGTGATGAAAAGGGTACTGTTCTTGGGTTTGCTCTGCCTTGGGTTTCACGCGATGGCGTTCGCCGAAACAGCCGAGGAAGCGAACGTACAGCAATCGATCAATGCCCTGTTGGGCGGGGATGCGGTGCGCTCGGTCCGCGCGGCTCCAATGCCTGGGCTTTACGAGGTAGTGCTGAAGAGCGGCGAACTGGTGTACACCAACACTGAGGTGAGCCACATTGTCGTGGGTTCGATCATCGACGCCAAAACCCGGGTGAATCTCACCGAAAAGCGGCTAGACGAATTGTCCCGTATCGATTTTTCCGCGTTGCCGCTCAAAGACGCGATCGTGATCAAAAAAGGCGACGGGTCGCGCGTCTTTGCTTCGTTCGAAGACCCCAACTGCGGCTTTTGTAAGCGCCTTGCGAAAGCGCTGCAACAGGTGGACAATACGACGCAGTACCTGTTCCTTTACCCCATTCTGGGACCTGATTCAGAGGAAAAAGCCAAGCGCATCCTCTGTTCCGACGATCCGGCCAAAACGTGGCAAAGCTGGATGGTCGAAGGAAAAACGCCGCCTGCGGCACCAGCGTCGTGCGATACGAGTGCAATCGAGCGCAACGTCGCGCTGGGGAAACAGTTGGGAATTGGCGGCACGCCTACGCTCTTTTTGCGCGATGGCTCCCGCATTGGGGGGTTTTTGCCTGCCGAGAAATTGGAAGAGCGGTTGCGCGCCGTTCGATGAGCGAGGGCTTTGCATGCTCTTGATGATCGACAATTACGACAGTTTCACCTGGAACCTCGTCCAATATTTCGGCGAGTTGGGGGTTTTCGTCAAAGTGGTGCGCAACGACGATATCACCGTTTCCGAGATCGCAGCGTTGCAGCCCACTTATCTGGTGATTTCGCCGGGCCCGTGTTCGCCGACAGAAGCGGGGGTGAGTGTAGCCGCGATTCGCGCGTTTGCGGGCAAAATTCCGATCCTAGGGGTTTGTTTGGGGCACCAAGCCATTGCCGAAGCGTTCGGTGGCCGCGTGGTGCATGCCAAGCGCATCATGCATGGGAAGACTGCGCCGGTCTATCACGAAGGGGCCGGCGTTTTTGCGGGGTTACCCAACCCGGTGGTATGTACCCGCTACCACTCGTTGGCGGTATCGCGCGAAGACTTGCCCTCTGAACTCGAGGTGACGGCGTGGACCGAGGATGGTGAGATCATGGGGTTGCGCCATCGCACGCTGGCGGTGGAAGGGGTGCAGTTCCATCCGGAATCGATTTTGACGCAGCACGGCCATGCGATGCTCAAGAATTTTTTGGTTCAGCACGCGCCGCGTGCCGATGTGGCGTGACCTAGGAGGGGAGGGAAAGCGATGATCACTGCCCAGCAGGCACTGCAACGTTTGATCGAACACCGTGAAATTTTTCACGACGAGATGCTCTCGCTCATGCGTCAGATCATGGCCGGAGAGGTTTCGCCGGTGATGACTGCGGCGATTCTGACTGGTCTGCGGGTGAAGAAAGAGACGATCGGCGAAATTGCGGCGGCAGCGCAAGTGATGCGCGAACTGGCTACACGCGTAGTGGTGCCGGGACCGCACGACCATCTGCTCGACGTCGTGGGAACGGGGGGCGATGGCGCGCATACCTTCAACATTTCCACGACCACGGCATTCGTCGCCGCCGCTGGCGGGGCGAAAGTGGCGAAGCACGGTAACCGCTCCGTTTCGTCGAAATCGGGCAGTGCCGACGTGCTCGAAGCGCTCGGCGCACGCGTTGATCTCTCCCCCGAAGCCGTGGCCCAATGTATTGCGGAAGCCGGCGTCGGCTTTATGTTCGCGCCGCTGCACCATTTGGCGATGAAGAATGTGATGCCGGTTCGGAAAGAGATGGGGGTGCGCACGATTTTCAATATCCTCGGCCCCCTCACCAACCCAGCCGGGGCGCCCAATAGCCTCTTGGGGGTATTCCATCCCGATCTGGTCGGGATTTGTGTGCGGGTGATGGAGCGGCTGGGAGCACGCCACGTCTTGGTCGTCTATGGCCTCGATGGACTCGACGAGGTGACGCTGGGTGCGGAAACCTTGGTGGGCGAACTCAAGGATGGCAAGATTCGGGAGTATCGCATCCACCCCGAAGATTTTGGCCTGGCGATGGCGTCGAGCCGCCATTTCCAAGTGGACGACGCGACGACGTCAGCGGCGATCGTGCGTCAGGTGTTGGCGGACGAACCGGGGCCGGCGCGTGATATCGTCGTCTTGAACGCGGGGGTTGCCCTCTATGCGGCGAATCGTGTCGAATCGATTGCGCATGGGGTCGAATTGGCACGTGAGCTGATTGCCAATGGTGCCGCGCGTGCCAGGTTGGAGGCGTTCGTCCAGGCGACGAACCGCTTGGCGGATGCCGCAGAAAAAGGGCAACCGTGAACGAATCGGTCAAAGCGACCGCGGTCACGACGCTGTGAGCAAGGGGGAACGCGAGTGGGGGCATCTATTCCCGATATTCTGGCGGCAATCCTGACAACCAAAAAAGAAGAGGTGGCGGCGGGGCGTGCGCGGCAACCCGATGCGGTGGTGCGTGCCGCCGCGGAAAAGCGATTGCATTCCGACCCACCGCGCGGCTTTGCTCAGGCGTTGCAGCGTAAGCGCGCGGAACAGGTGCCGGGGGTCATTGCCGAAGTGAAGCGCGCGAGCCCTTCGAAAGGGGTTTTGCGCGACCCGTTCGATCCGGTAGCGATCGCGAAAAGTTACGAAGCGGGGGGCGCTGCGTGTCTTTCGGTTTTGACTGACGTGCACTATTTTCAAGGCAGCAACGCCTTTTTGCAGGCAGCTCGTGGGGCCGTTTCGCTTCCTGTATTGCGCAAAGATTTCCTGATCGACCCGTGGCAGGTTTGGGAAGCGGCTGCGATCGGTGCCGACGCGATTTTGTTGATCGTCGCGGCGCTTGACGATGCGCGTCTGCGGGACTTGACCGCGCTGGCAACGGAATTGGGACTCGACGTCCTGGTCGAAGTCCACGACGCAGAGGAGTTCGAACGGGCGCTGATGTTGCCTACACCGCTCATCGGGGTCAACAACCGCAACCTGCGAACCTTTGCCGTTTCGCTCGAAACGACCTTGTCCTTGTTGCCGCACTACCCAGACGATCGCTTGCCGATTGCCGAATCGGGGATCTTGACGCGCGTCGATGTCGAACGACTCTGGGAGGCTGGTGTTCCCGCTTTTCTGGTCGGCGAAGCGTTCATGCGTGCGCCCGAACCCGGAGCGGCACTGACCGCGCTCTTTGCGTCGGTGGGATTGTCGCCCCAGCAATCGGAGGCGTGATGACGGCGGAGGCAGCCACTGCCGCGGTGTCCGTTTCCCCGCAGTGGCTCGCCTTGCGTCTGGGCGAGCATTTTCCCGAATTGCCACCGGAAACCGTTCGCTGGGACAGTGCGACTGCAGCGCGTATCTTGGCGCTGTGGCACGCGCGGTATGCGAACCAGGAGGATTCGGCGGCGACGGTGGCCGGTGCTTGGGTGGTTGCTGTTGCCTGGGCCGTGGGGTATCCGTTGGAGACGTCGTTTTGGACGCTCTGGTTGCCTAAGGTCATTGCTGAGGGGCAGCAGCACGACGGCGTGGTCACCGGGGAAGTCGCAGCTGCGCTCGCGTTATACCTTGCCGGTGACGGGGCTTGGCCACTGGATGCCCGCGTGGAATGTCTGATGGCGGTGTTGGCGCTGCACGGTGTGACCGCCCGACTGCTCCCCGCCGCACCGGATACGGCGCAGGCCGATGGTGGAGAGCCCGCGCAACTTCCCTTTTGGGGCATTGCGACGGAGCCGACGGTGCAGTTGGTTCGCCGGGGAACGGTGTCAAGAGCGTGCCAGACGCTCTTCTGGCTCGATTTCTCTGCGCTGGAGCGCCAAGTCGATCGGTTGGTCAAACGTTGGTTACAAGCACCCCACCAAACGCAATCGCAGCAGCTCATTTGGCTCCTGCTTGCTTTCGCAGAGCGGCTGGGGCTGGCGGGGCGACGCGTCCGCCGGCAACCCTGCCATTGCGACGCCAAAGTGGTGGTCGGGTGGGAGGCCATCGCGGCGTTGGCAAGCGGTGCGCCTGTGGCCTGGCAAGGGGCCGAGATCGTCGAGCTTTCCGATTTGGTTTTGGGCGCACGGCTTCGCTTCACGGCATCGGTTTCGGTGCGGGACGGTGAAATCGTCGCGGTGCGATTTACTGCAGAGCACGTGAGCGTCTCCATTGCGACCCAGTGGTGGTTGGGGGTGGTCCGCTGGCAACGAACCGCAGCAACGGCACGGATCGTTGGCCTTCAGATCCTGGCGCCGATCGAGGCGGCGACCGCGATCCTATCCCTTGCGCCCGAAGCGAAGCGGGGGACGCGACAGCTCGGGATCGTGTTGAAGCGCTGGTTGCCGTACTTTCCGCAACCGGTGTTGGTGCTGCGTCGCTTGGAGCGGTTGTCGGGCGCCTGGTGGTTGGTCCGCGAACCCGAGCGCTTTCAGGTGAGCGTCGAGCGTTTTCAGCCGGGGCGCATTCGGTTGGTGACGCCACACGTGACGGTGACCGAAATTTGGCCAAAGGAGGCGTGATGTCGCAACGTTGGGCAGCGATCGCGACGACGCTGGCATTTTTGCTCGCGGTTTTGGCGGTGGCCTGGGAAAGCGTGCTCGCTCCGCTGCGACCGGGTGGTTCTTGGCTGGTGCTCAAAGCGGTGCCGTTGGCGCTGCTGCTTCCCGGACTGTGGCGTGGACGGCTACGGACATACCAGTGGACGGCGCTGTGGTGCAGTTTCTACCTGTTGGAAGGGAGCGCACGCCTCTTCGATCCCGCGCCCGTTCGCTGGCTGGCGGGCGTAGAGGCGGCGCTTGCGCTGCTCCTTTTTGCGGCGGTGGTCCGCTATGCGCGGTTTTTCCCCCGCCGCCGACGGCACGCTTCGTCTACACCTGAGGACTGATGCGCGCGCGGTTTGCCAACAATTTGTTGAGCGCGTTCAAGTAGGCCTTGACCGATGCGACGATGATGTCGGTGTCTGCTCCTTGACCGTTCACGATTCGTCCCTCTTTGCTGAGCCGGACGGTGACTTCTCCTTGCGCATCGGTGCCCTGGGTGATCGCATTCACCGAGTAAAGGAGCAATTCGGCGCCGCTCTGAACCAGTTTCTCGATCGCTTGGAACGCAGCGTCTACGGGACCAGAACCTTCGCTTTCCACGGTCTGCTCTTCGCCGTCGATGGCAATCACCAAGCGCGCTTTCGGGGTCTCTCCCGTTTCGCTGTGGAAGCAACTGGAGACGAGACGGTAACGTTCGACTTCATGACCACCGGAAACGCCTTCGTCGCTCATCAACGCGATGAGGTCTTCGTCGAAGATTTCGTGCTTCTTGTCGGCCAGTTCCTTGAAGCGGGCAAACGCTTGATTGAGCTGCTCTTCGCTTTCGAACGTGATGCCGAGTTCTGCCAACCGGGTTCTGAAGGCGTTGCGCCCCGAGTGTTTGCCGAGCACGATCTTGTTGGTGGTCCAGCCGACGTCTTCGGCGCGCATGATTTCGTAGGTTTCACGGTGCTTCAACACGCCATCCTGGTGAATGCCCGATTCGTGCGCGAACGCGTTCGCGCCAACGATCGCTTTGTTGGGTTGTACCGGGAAGCCGGTGATTTGCGAAACCAATTTCGACGCGGGGACGATCTGGCGGGTGTCGATACGCGTATCGCACGGGAAGACGTCTTGTCGGGTGCGTACCGCCATCACGATCTCTTCAAGCGCCGCGTTGCCCGCGCGCTCTCCCAGACCATTGATGGTGCACTCTACCTGACGGGCGCCGGCGAGCACCGCAGCCAATGAATTGGCGACCGCAAGGCCCAGGTCGTTGTGGCAGTGCACGGACCAGATCACCTTGTCGGAGTTGGGGATGCGTTCGATGAGCGTACGAATCCGTTCTCCGAACTGGTGGGGCAACGCGTAACCGACGGTATCGGGAACGTTGATCGTGGTCGCGCCCGCGTCGATCACGGCTTCGAAGATGCGGCAAAGGAAGTCGATCTCGGAGCGGCCGGCGTCTTCGGCGGAGAATTCGACGTCATCGGTATAGCGTCGCGCCCAACCGATCGCTTTCACGGCTTGTTCGAGCACCTGATCCGGGGACATGCGGAGCTTTTTCTCCATAT
This sequence comes from Hydrogenophilus hirschii, assembly GCF_054656675.1. Lineage (NCBI taxonomy): Bacteria > Pseudomonadati > Pseudomonadota > Hydrogenophilia > Hydrogenophilales > Hydrogenophilaceae > Hydrogenophilus > Hydrogenophilus hirschii. The sequence continues at coordinate 1,429,501 of NZ_BAAHXQ010000001.1, read as the reverse complement.
GGATCGGGCTGGTGGCGATGAAGGTATGGATGCGCTTACGTTCTGCGGGTGCGATCGCTTCGCCGGCCGCAGCGATATCCTTTTCGTTCGCACGCGCCAAGGAACAGACCGTGCTCTCTTTGATCGCATGCGCCACGGCCTGCACGGCGGCGAAATCACCGGGGCTTGCTGCGGCGAAGCCCGCTTCGATCACATCGACGCGCAACCGTTCGAGTTGTTTCGCAATTCGGACCTTTTCCTCTTGCGTCATCGAAGCGCCAGGACTCTGCTCGCCGTCGCGCAACGTGGTATCGAAAATGATCAACGACTCTTTCATGGCTTCCTCGCAAAAATGACGGTTGTAGGGTCTCTTGCCCCTAGGGCGAAGGGATTGGGATAAGGGGGGAGTGGGTGAGTTCGTCAGCGCGCAAGGCGCAGCAGAGGACCGAGCAGAAGCCCTGCCCGAAGGAGAATGTTTCGCGTGCGAGAGGGAATCGATGCACAAGCCATGGCGTAAATCTACCCACCTTTTTCGTTTTTGACAAGGGGGTGCCTTTTTTTCCACCAGCGCCACAGCGCGAGGAAGTAACCGCTCAGCGCGTAAGCAAGCGTCAACGCGAAGAGTACGCCGGGGGGGTAAAACGAGATGAACGCGAACACCAACGCCAGCCCGGCTGCGGCCAGGAACGGAACGGAGCGGCGTAGATCGATCGATTTCCCGCTCCAGAACAGAATGTTGCTTACCATGCTGAGGCCCGCGAACAGGGTGAGCACGCCACACCAAACTGCGGTGGTGGTGGGGTTCCAGGCAAGGTCGTGCGCCAGCCAGACGAAGCTTGCGACGAGCGCTGCGGCGGAAGGGCTGGGCAATCCTTGGAAGTAGTTCTTACCGACGACCGTTTGATTGACGTTGAAGCGCGCCAAACGCAGCGCCGCCGCTGCACAGTAGACGAACGCGAGGATCCACCCCGGTTTGCCCAAGGAGTTGAGCGCGGTGGCCAGCGCGAGGACGGCCGGAGCAACCCCAAACGAGACCATATCGGAAAGCGAATCGTATTCCGCGCCGAACGCGCTTTGGGTGTGGGTGAGCCGCGCCAGACGACCGTCGAGTCCGTCGAAGAGGATCGCGATAAAGATCGCGATCGCGGCTGCCGCCAGATCGCCATGCCACGACTGGACCACCGAATAGAAGCCGAAAAAGAGCGCAGCGGTGGTCATCAAGTTGGGCAGGAGGTAGATCGCCCGCCGCGGGTGATTCGGAGTCTCCTCGTCCGGTATCTCGTCAACTGGGTTGGTCATGGTTTTTCGGGTGCTTCCGGCAAAAGGGCGAGAATGGTCGAGGTGGCTTTCACCTTCTCCCCAATGGTGACACACACCTGGCTTTCCGGTGGCAGGTAGAGGTCGACGCGCGAACCGAAGCGGATGAAGCCATACCGTTCACCCCGCGCCAGATGTTGGCCAGGTTCCACAGTGCAGAGGATACGGCGGGCGATGAGGCCAGCCACTTGCACGCAGGTCAGTTCGTGTCCGTCGTCGGTTTTGAAGTGAAGCGCGTTGCGTTCGTTTTCGACACTGGCTTTGTCAAGCGCTGCGTTGAGAAATTTGCCGGGGTGGTACCAGCGGTTGAGCACGGTGCCGTCCACGGGGCTTCGGTTCGAATGGACGTTGAAGACGTTCATGAAGACGCTGACTTTGAGCGCCGGGCATTTGCGCCACGGGTCGGTGGTTGCTTCGATCGCGACGATGCGGCCATCTGCCGGGGAAAGGACGGCGTTCGGCGTATCTGGGATGGGGCGCGCCGGGTCACGGAAAAATTGCACGACGAAGAGAAAGAGCGCCCAAAAGGGGAGCGACCCGGCTTCCCACCACGCCGTGGTGACGAGCGCCACCACACCCGTGAGGGCGATGAAGGGCCAACCTTCACGTGCCAGGATGGGGTGAGGATAAGGGTTTTGTGCCATGAGTGAAGGATAGGTCTTGGGAGTAACTTGTGCTATTTTACTCGGAAAGTGTTCGAGAGGAGCGGATGGGATGCGCCTAGGAATTCGCGGATGGATTGCAGTTGGCTTGTTCGCTACGGCTACGTTGGCACAGGCCGCAGGCGGTGCTGCTTGGGGTTACCACGGTAAGCTCGGGCCCGAGCGGTGGGGGAAACTCTCCAAGGAGTATTTGCTTTGCGAGATTGGAAAGAATCAGTCGCCGATCGATATCGACCGCGTTCGGGTGTTGCGCACCGACCTGCGCCCGATCCAGTTCCAGTACGAAGCACCTTTGCCTTTGACGGTGGTCGATAACGGTCATACGATCGTTTTACCGGTGCCAGAAGGCAAATGGACCCTCACCGCAGAGGGTGAGACCTTTTCGTTGATCAACGTTCATTTCCATTCGCCCAGCGAACATGCGGACAACGGCAACCGCTATCCGCTCGAAGCCCACTTCGTGCATCGCAACGCCAAAGGCGCGCTTGCGGTAGTCGGGGTTTGGTTCCAAAGTGGCGACGAGAATCCGGTATTGGCGCAGATCTTGCGGTGGGCGCCAGAGCCGACCGAGGGTGCGCACGATGCGCGGCATGTGCGCCGCAAAGGGCATCAGGAGCGCAAACGGATCAGTAACGAAACGGTTGATCTGCGCGCGTTACTGCCGCGCAGTGAAGGGTTTTTCCGTTACAACGGCTCCTTGACGACGCCGCCGTGCTCCGAAGGGGTGCGGTGGTACGTGATGCAAGAGCCCATCACGGCGAGCGAGCCGCAGTTGCAGCGGCTGCGCGCGCTCCTCAACGAGAACGCGCGCCCGGTGCAACCGCTCAACGCCCGCCGGGTTCTGGAGTGACGCGATACGGGGTCACATCCCTTGGTAGATCGGACCCTCGCCCCCTTGAGGGGTCACCCAGTTGATGTTCTGGGTGGGGTCCTTGATGTCACACGTCTTGCAGTGGACGCAGTTCTGCGCGTTGATCTGTAAGCGCGGCTGGGCGTCCGTTTCGACGATTTCATAGACACCCGCGGGGCAGTAACGGGTTTCCGGTGACGCATAGACGTTGAAATTGACGGCGATCGCCTTCTCTGGTTCACGCAGTTGCAAATGGCACGGCTGGTCTTCGTCGTGGTTGGTATTGGAGAGGAAGACCGACGAGAGGCGATCGAAGGTGATCTTGCCGTCGGGTTTGGGATAGGCGATCGGGTGAAACGTGTTTGCCGGTTTGAGCGCTTCGTGGTCGGCTTGTGCGTGGTGTAGGGTCCACGGCGCTTTGCCTCGGAACACCATCTGGTCGATCCCAAAGAGCAGCGACCCAAGGTAAAGACCTTTGTGCATCAGGGGTTTGAAATTGCGGGCGCGATACAGCTCTTCCTTCATCCAGCTGGTTTCGAAAGCGGTTGGGTAGGCGGTGAGTTCGTCGTGCGCGCGCCCAGCTGCGAGCGCGTCGGCGATGGCTTCGGCTGCGAGCATCCCCGACTTGATCGCGGTGTGGAGCCCTTTGATGCGTGAGGCATTGAGAAAGCCCGCGTCGTCTCCGATAAGCGCGCCGCCTGGGAAGACCAGTTTCGGGAGCGACTGGATTCCGCCTGCGGTCAATGCCCGCGCTCCGTACGCGAGGCGTTCCCCGCCTTCGAGCATCGGTCGAATCGCGGGGTGGGTCTTGAAACGCTGGAACTCTTCGAACGGAGAGAGGTACGGGTTCTGGTAGTCGAGACCGACGACGAAGCCGATCGCGACCAGATCCTCTTCCAGGTGGTAGCAGAACGACCCACCGTAGGTGTGGGGGTCGAGCGGCCAGCCCGCGGTGTGCATCACGAGGCCCGCTTGGTGTTGCTCTTTGGGAATGCGCCAGAGCTCTTTGATCCCGATGCCATATTTCTGCGGGTCTTTCCCATCGCGGAGCCGGTAATGGGCTTCGAGTTGCTTGCCGAGATGCCCGCGGCACCCCTCGGCAAAGAGGGTATAACGGGCCATGATCGCGATTCCCGGTTGGTAGTTGGGCCCTGGGGTTCCGTCTTTCTGGACCCCCATGTCGCCGGTAACCACCCCGATCACACGGTCGTTGTCGTCGAAAAGCATCTCAGCCGCGGCAAAGCCAGGGAAGATCTCGACGCCGAGCGCTTCGGCTTGTTCGCCCAGCCATTTGACCAAAAACCCGGCGCGAACGATGGTGTTGCCGTGGTTTTGAAAGCACACGGGCAGGAGAAAATTGGGGGTTTTGAACGCACGCTGCTCGGTGAGGAACAAGAAGCGATCTTCGGTGACGGGCGTCCCGATGGGGGCGCCGCGTTCGCGGTAATCGGGAATGAGTTCCGCAAGCGCGCGGGCGTCGAATACCGCGCCCGAAAGAGTGTGCGCGCCGACTTCGGCCCCCTTTTCCAGCACGCAGATCGACCAATCCTCGCCGCGTTCGTTCGCGAGCTGCTTCAGCCGGATCGCCGCGGCAAGCCCAGCAGGGCCCGCGCCGACGATGACGACGTCGAACTCCATCGTTTCGCGTTCCATCTTTACGCTCCTTACGCTACAATCTGTTCCATACGCTAGCGTATGTTGGCAAAAAAGCGTTCGAATGACAAGGGGGTAATCGACAATGAGCGAGGTAACTGCGCCCCAAGCGGGGGGTGGCCACAACCCGGAAGCCGCGGTGCGGCGGTTGGCGTGGGTGTCACGCATTCCGGTTCGTTGGGGGGATATGGATGCCTACGGGCATGTCAATAATACGGTCTATTTCCGATTCTACGAGCAGGCGCGTGTCGAATGGCTGGAGCACATCGGTTATCGTGTGCATCCCGAGGCCGAAGGGGCGCCGGTGATCATCAACGCCGAATGCACCTTTTTGCGTCCTGTGACCTACCCGGCGACGGTGGAGGTCAAGCTCTTTTTGGGAGAACCCGGGCGTTCGAGTGTGATGACGTGGTACGAATTGTGTTGTGTGGGTGAGGATCCTCTCTACGCCACGGGGTATGCCAAGATCGTTTGGTTCAATCCCCGCACCGGCCAATCGGTGCCGATTCCCGATGCGTTGCGGGAAAAATTGATTCATCCAGAATAAGATGAGGTAGGTTCGCAGACCAAAGGGGGAAATTCCATGAGCAAGGATGCAACCATGCTTTGGGCGCCAAGCCCGGAACGGGTGCAACACGCGCAGATCACGGCGTTTGCACATCGTGCCGAGCGTCGCTGGGGCGTGAATCTGCCGGACTATCGTGCGCTGCACCAATGGAGCATCGAGCACCCTGAAGCGTTCTGGGCGCAAGTATGGGACGATTGTGGGGTGATCGGCACACGGGGTGACGTGATCTTCGTCGAAGGGACGGAGATCACCGCTGCGCAGTGGTTTCCGGAAGCGCGGCTCAATTTCGCGGAAAATTTGCTGCGCCGCCGCGACGATACCCCCGCCCTCATCTTTTGGGGCGAAGACAAACAGACCCTGCGCTTCACTTGGGCGGAACTCTATCGGGCGGTTGCGCAGTGTGCCGCGGCGTTGGCGAAAGCCGGGGTTGGGCGTGGAGACCGTGTTGCCGCGTATATGCCCAACCATCCGCATACGGTAGTGGCGATGCTCGCCGCGACGAGCCTGGGTGCGATCTTCACTTCGGCGTCACCCGATTTCGGCGTCCAGGGGGTGCTCGACCGTTTTGGTCAGACCGAACCCAAGGTGCTCTTCACCGTCGACGGCTATTGGTACAACGGTAAAGCGATCGACATCCGTGCCAAAGTGGCCGAGGTCGCCGAGCGGCTTCCCAGTGTCGAACGGGTGGTGGTAACCCCCTACCTGAGCGTCTCCGGGGGGTTGCCAGCGGCAGAATTCGACGGGTCGCTGTCGTCGATTCCCCGTGCCGTTTCGTGGGCGAATTGGTTGACGCCACATGAGGCGGTGCGTGAAATCGCGTTCGTCCGGTTGCCGTTCGACCATCCGCTTTACATTTTGTACTCTTCGGGCACCACAGGTGTGCCCAAATGTATCGTCCATCGCGCCGGGGGGGTATTGCTCCAACACCTGAAGGAGCATCGGTTGCATACCGACGTTCGCTCGGGTGACCGCCTGTTCTACTTCACCACCTGCGGCTGGATGATGTGGAACTGGTTGGTGAGCGGCTTGGCGAGCGAAGCGACGTTGCTCCTTTATGACGGCTCGCCCTTTGCGCGCGAAGGGCGGATTCTCTTCGATCTGGCCGACGCCGAGGGAATGACCCAATTCGGCACGTCGGCGAAATTCTTGGATGCCGCGGCGAAGCAGGGGCTTGCACCGATCGAGACCCATTCGCTTTCGTCGGTGCGTACCGTGTTGTCTACCGGGAGCCCGCTGGCGCCTGAAGGGTTTGATTACGTCTATGAACGCATCAAAACCGATGTCTGTCTGAGTTCGATTTCGGGCGGCACCGATATCTGCTCCTGCTTCGTCCTGGGGAACCCAACGCTTCCGGTCTATCGTGGCGAGATCCAGTGCAAGGGGCTGGGGATGGCGGTCGCGGTCTTCGACGAACAGGGTAATCCGGTGGTCGGAGCGAAAGGGGAGCTGGTATGCACTCGGCCATTTCCAGCAATGCCGCTCGGATTTTGGCACGACCCCGACGGCAAGCGCTACCGCGCGGCTTATTTCGAACGGTTCCCGGGGGTCTGGACCCACGGCGATTATGCCGAAGAGACGCCACGTGGCGGTTTCATCATCTACGGGCGGTCGGACGCCACGCTCAATCCGGGCGGGGTGCGGATCGGTACCGCGGAGATCTACCGTCAAGTCGAAAAGCTTGACGAAGTGGTCGAATCGTTGGTGATCGGCCAGCGGTGGGGCAACGACGAGCGGGTGGTGCTCTTCGTGCGGTTGCGGGACGGCCTAACCATGGACGACGCCCTTGTCCAGAAAATCAAAGAGACGATCCGTGTGAACACCACGCCGCGACACGTACCGGCGAAAGTGGTTCAGGTTCCCGATATCCCGCGCACCAAAAGCGGCAAGATCGTCGAGATCGCGGTTCGTCAGGTGGTGCATGGCGAAGCGGTGAAGAATGTCGAGGCGCTGGCCAACCCCGAAGCGCTCGAATACTTCCGCAACCGGCCGGAGCTCGCCACCTGAGTTTCGGGTAGAATAGCGCTTTTCGCGAGCGCCTATTCGCTATGACCAAGTATGTGTTCGTCACCGGCGGCGTCGTCTCCTCACTGGGTAAGGGGATCGCCGCCGCTTCACTTGGCGCGATTTTGGAATCGCGCGGGATTCGTGTCACCCATCTCAAACTCGACCCGTACATCAACGTCGACCCTGGCACGATGAGCCCGTTCCAGCACGGCGAGGTCTTTGTCACCGAAGACGGTGCGGAGACCGACCTCGACCTGGGGCACTACGAGCGCTTTACGAGCGCTAAGATGAGCCGGCGGAACAACTTCACTACCGGGCAAATTTATGAGTCGGTGATTCGCAAAGAGCGGCGCGGGGAGTACCTGGGCAAAACCGTTCAGGTGATCCCGCATATTACCGATGAGATCAAGCTCTACATTCGTCGCGGTGCCGAAGGTGCCGACGTCGCGATCGTCGAGGTTGGGGGAACCGTCGGCGACATCGAGTCGCTCCCTTTTCTGGAGGCGATTCGCCAGATGGGGCAAGAGCTCGGGCCGCAAGGGGCGTGCTACATCCATTTGACGCTGCTGCCCTTCATTCCGACGGCGGGTGAGCTCAAAACCAAACCGACGCAACACTCGGTGAAAGAGTTGCGGGAGATCGGTATTCAGCCCGATATTTTGTTGTGCCGTGCGGACCGGGAAATCCCGGAAGCGGAGCGGCGCAAAATCGCGCTCTTTTGCAACGTCCGCCCAGAAGCGGTGATCGAGGCGCGCGACGCCGACACCATCTACCGCATTCCGTTGTTGCTCCACGAGCAGATGCTCGACGAGATCGTCTGCCACAAACTCGGAATTTTGGCGCGGCCTGCCAATCTGCGCATCTGGCAAGAGATTGTCGATGCGCTCAACCATCCGCAGACTGAGATCGATTTGGGGTTCGTGGGAAAATATGTCGATCTCACCGAATCGTACAAATCGCTCATCGAAGCGCTCAACCATGCCGGTTTGAAAGCGCGCTGCCGGATCAACATCCACTATATCGATGCCGAAGATCTCGAAGCACCAGGTGGGGAAGCGATCCTGAAGCAGCTCGACGCGATCCTCGTTCCCGGTGGGTTTGGCCGGCGGGGCACCGAAGGCAAGATTCGCGCCATCCAATTCGCGCGCGAGCAGCAGATTCCGTATCTGGGCATTTGCTTGGGGATGCAGTTGGCGGTGGTCGAGTTTGCGCGCCACGTTGTGGGATGGCAAGACGCCCACTCGACCGAATTCGATCCCGATACGGCGCATCCGGTGGTGGGGTTGATCACCGAATGGCAGGATCGCTCGGGGCAGGTGATCCGCCGCAGTGCGGACGCCGATCTGGGCGGTACGATGCGGCTTGGTGGCCAGCCGTGTCGCGTGGCGCCGGGGACGCTGGCGCACGAGATCTACGGCAAAGATGAGATCGTCGAGCGCCATCGCCACCGCTATGAGGTCAATAACCGACTGTTGCCGGAATTGGAACAGCACGGACTCGTCGTTTCGGGCCGTGCGCCGGGTACGGACCTGTGTGAGATCGTCGAGTTGCCCCGTTCGGTCCACCCGTGGTTTTTGGGGTGCCAATTCCATCCCGAATTCACCTCGAATCCCCGTACCGGACATCCGCTCTTTTCGTCGTTCGTCGCTGCGGCGCTCGCGGCGCGGGAACGGGCAGGACGTCCGGTTTTGCTCCCCAAGGAGGCGTGATGGGTGCGGCCGTGCCGGGAAAAAAAAGAGGGGCGATGATGAAACTCTGTGGCTTCGAGGTGGGGCTGGATCGCCCCTTTTTCCTGATTGCCGGGCCGTGCGTGATCGAGTCGCGGCAAATGGCGCTCGAAACCGCTTCGGCGATCAAGGCGATCACCGATCGCCTGGGGGTTCCGTTCATCTATAAATCGAGTTACGACAAGGCGAACCGCACCTCGGTCGCGTCGTTTCGTGGTCTGGGTATGGCCAAAGGGCTCGAGATCCTAGCCGAAGTGCGCGAGACCGTCGGCGTTCCCGTGCTCACCGACGTCCATACGGAGCGTGAGGTCGTGCCGGTTGCCGAAGTGGTCGACGTGTTGCAAACGCCCGCATTCCTCTGCCGCCAAACCGACTTCATTCAGGCGGTTGCCGCAAGCGGCAAACCGGTGAACATCAAAAAAGGGCAATTCTTGGCCCCGGAGGATATGCGCCACGTTGTCGCGAAAGCCAAAGCGGCCAATGGCGGTGCCGATACGATCCTGGTCTGTGAGCGCGGCGTTTCGTTCGGATACCACAATTTGGTGGTCGATATGCGCGGCCTCGCGATCATGCGCGAGACCGGTTGCCCAGTGGTGTTCGACGCCACGCATTCGGTCCAACTGCCCGGCGGGGGAGACGGGCGGTCGAGCGGCCGCCGCGAGTTCGTCCCGGTTTTGGCGCGCGCCGCGATCGCTGCGGGGGTGGCCGGGCTCTTCATGGAGTGCCATCCTGACCCCGACAAGGCCCTTTCCGACGGGCCGAACGCTTGGCCCATTCCGCGGCTCGAGGCGTTGCTGTCGACGTTGGTCGAGCTCGATCGAGTGGTGAAGCGCAGCCCCTTCCTCGAAAACGAGTGGTTACTTCGCTGAAAGGAGCCGAACATGGCGAAAGGGTATGTGGTTGTGGTGGCGCGCCGTGCCGACAATGACGCGCTTGCGCGTTATCGCGAACTCTCTGCGCAGGCGGTGGCCGAACATGGAGGGCGTTTCCTCGTGCGGGGTGGCCGCTTCGAGGTGCTGGAGGGCGCCTGGCAGCCGGTGCGCGTCGTCGTCGTCGAATTTCCCTCTTATGACGCGGCGAAAGCGTTTTACGATTCCGAAACCTACCGACAAGCGCGTGCCGCCCGCGAAGGAGTTGCGGAGTACGACATGCTCGTCGTCGAAGGGCTTGCGTAAGGCGCGGTCGGAACGAATACAGAGTAAAGGAGTGAAACCATGGCAGCAATCGTAGATATCGTTGCCCGCGAGGTGCTCGATTCACGCGGCAACCCCACGGTCGAGGCAGACGTGTTGCTCGAATCGGGCGTCCTCGGGCGGGCAGCGGTTCCTTCCGGGGCGTCGACCGGTTCTCGGGAAGCACTCGAATTGCGGGATGGCGATCCCAACCGCTATTTGGGCAAAGGGGTACTCAAAGCGGTCGAAAACGTCAATACCGAAATTTGCGAAGCCCTGTTGGGTCTCGACGCCGACGACCAGGCGCTCATCGACAAGACGATGATCGAGCTCGACGGCACCGAGGACAAATCGCGCTTGGGTGCGAACGCGATCCTGGCGGTGTCGCTCGCGGTGGCGAAGGCCGCCGCGGAAGAGGCGCGACTGCCGCTCTACCGCTACCTGGGCGGCAGCGGCCTCAAAGCGATGCCGGTACCGATGATGAACGTGATCAACGGCGGTGCGCACGCCAACAACAGCCTCGATATTCAAGAGTGCATGATCATGCCCGTGGGCGCGTCGACCTTCCGTGACGCGTTGCGCTGCGGTGCCGAAGTGTTCCACCACTTGAAGAAAATCATCGACAAACGCGGCATGCCCACGACGGTGGGGGACGAAGGCGGGTTTGCGCCCAACGTGAAAAACACCGAAGAGGCGTTGAACCTGATTCTCGAAGCGGTTGCCGCGGCAGGGTATGAACCCGGACGTGACGTGGTATTGGCGCTCGACTGCGCAAGCTCCGAGTTCTACCGCGACGGTCAATACGTCCTCGAAGGGGAGGGACTCACGCTTACTTCGGAAGCGTTTGCCGACTACCTGGCGACCCTGGTGGACAAATTCCCGATCGTTTCGATCGAGGATGGCATGGCCGAAGGCGATTGGGCCGGGTGGAAGCTCTTGACCGAACGGTTGGGGCAGAAGGTGCAACTGGTTGGCGATGATCTCTTCGTTACCAACACCAAAATCTTGGAAAAAGGAATCCAAGAAGGCATAGCCAATTCGATCCTGATCAAGATCAACCAGATCGGGACGCTTACCGAAACCTTCGCTGCGGTGGAAATGGCGAAACGCGCGGGCTATACCGCGGTGGTTTCGCACCGTTCGGGCGAGACCGAAGACGCGACGATCGCCGATATCGCGGTTGGGTTGTCGACGATGCAGATCAAGACCGGTTCGCTTTCCCGTTCCGACCGACTGGCGAAATACAACCAGCTGCTGCGCATCGAGGAGGATTTGGGCGATACGGCCCACTATCCCGGTATCGCCGCGTTCTATAACCTGCGTCGCGGCTGAGTCTTGTTGCGGCGTCGTCGCACGCGGAGTGTCACGCGATGGTCACGGCGCTGCGGCGGTTGGCGATCCTCCTCCTGGTACTGGGGTTGCAATACCAGCTCTGGTTCGGCGAAGGGGGGATCGTCGCGCGGCAACGTCTGGAAGCGAAAGTGGCCGAGCTGCGTGCGCAGAACGCCGCGCTCGAAGCCCGCAACGAGCGGCTGCGCGAGGTGATTCGGCAATTGGAAACCGGCGGCGAGGCGCTCGAAGAGACCGTTCGCCGCCAATACAACTGGATTCGCAGCGACGAACTCCTTTTCATGGTGCCGGAGCACGCCAGCCGCCCATGAAGAAGGTGCTTACAAGTTAGTCGATGCGGCGCAGGAACCGGCGGTAGCGGCGCGCCGCGTCGATGTAGTGCTGCGCGTTTTGGCGCAACGCGGCAACCTCTTCGTCGCTCAACGTGCGCACCACCCGGCCGGGGGAGCCCACGACCAGGCTGCGGTCGGGGATGACTTTGCGCTCGGGAATGAGCGCATTGGCGCCAATGATGCACTCTTTGCCGATCACCGCGTGGTTGAGGATCACCGCGTTGATCCCGATCAAGGTGCCGTCACCGATCGTGCACCCGTGCAGCATCGCCATGTGGCCGACGGTGACATGGGCTCCGATCGTGAGCGGTACGCCTTCGTCGTTGTGCAGGATCGCGCCGTCTTGGATGTTCGTACCCGCCCCGATCGTGATTGGTTCGTTGTCACCGCGAACCACCGCATTGAACCAGATCGAGACGTCCGGGCCCATCCGAACGTCACCGATCACTTCGGCGCTCTCGGCAATCCAGACGCCTTCCGATAAAATGGGTCTCTTGTCGTCGAGGGCAAAACAGGCCATTGTCACGCTCTCATTTTTTCTGAAACGCGTTTCATTATCCCATGAAACCGCGTTCGTGTTGAAAGTTGCGCATCCTTATGCTTGCTTATCGTCATGCGTTTCATGCAGGGAATCCCGGTGACCTGCTCAAACATTAGGTGTTGAGCGAAGCGCTCGCGCTGCTCAACCAAAAAGAGAAGCCGTGGTGTGCGTTCGATACCCACGCGGGGGCTGGCGTCTATGCGCTGACGCAGCGCATTGGCGGTCGACTTCCGGAAGAGTGGCGCGACGGGGTCGGTCGCTTTTGGGCGGCGCAGGCAGAGGCCCCTGCGGCGTTTGCCACGTTTCGGTCCATTTTGAATGCATTCAATCCCGATGGCACGATGACGGTTTATCCCGGGTCGCCCGCGATCGCGCGCTTCTTGATGCGCGCCGATCTTCCCGATCGACTCTATTGCTTCGAGCGCCACCCCACCGACGGCGAAGCGTTGCGGCAGCTCTTTGCGCGTGACCCCAGGGTGAGCGTTACGCTTGCCGACGGATGGCAAGCAGCGGTCAAACGGATGCCGCCCCCCGTGCGGCGCGGGATCGTTTTCGTCGACCCTTCGTACGAAGGGGCGAAGGACTATGGTGCCGTCGTGCCGTTCGTTCGTGAGGTGCGGCGTCGGTTTCCGCAAGCAGTGGTGATGGTGTGGTACCCATTGCTCAAGCGGTACGAAGTCCCGATTTTGGTGCGGCGGTTGCGCAATGTGCTGCCGGAGGACCACCTGTGGGTGGAGCTTGCGGTCACGGCGCCACCGAAAAGCGGGTGGGGGATGTATGGAAGTGGGCTGGTGGTCCTGCAACCCCCCCTCTGTGTCAGAATAGTTGTCGTCTCGATAGATCCTGAAACCAGAGGGCGACAAAGGAAGAACGAAGTGGCCAGATACGGACAGTCCTTCAAGGACAGGGCGGTTGCACGGCTGTTGCCGCCAGAAAGTGTCGCGGTGCAGACGCTGGCGCGAGAGCTGAGCATTTCAGCTGCGACGCTAGCGCGCTGGCGAGCCGAGGCGCTCTCCCAGCCCGTTGGCGAGCGGGGCTGGAGTGCGGGGGCCCGATTCGAAGCGGTGCTCTCGACCGCCGCGATGGACGAGGCGAGCAAAGGGGCCTGGTGCCGCGAGCATGGCGTGTATCCCCAGACGCTCGAGCAATGGCGCACCGCCGCCCTGCAGGCGCTCGATGAGCCCGAGGAAGTCGCACGGCAGGCTCTGCGGGAGAAGAAGGCCGAGCGGGGTCGCATCAAGGAACTCGAGCGCGACCTGCGCCGCAAGGAAAAGGCGCTGGCCGAAGCGGCAGCGTTGCTGGTGCTATCAAAAAAGCTCGAAGCGATCTTCCCCAAGGACGAGGACGCATGATCGGCCTGGAAGATCGCCAAACACTGGTCCGACACATCGATGAGGCACACGCAGCCGGCGCGCGCCTACGCCCGGCCTGCGAGGTCGCAGGCATGACGCTGCGCACCCTGCAGCGCTGGAAAGCGCAGGAAGGACTGCGCCAGGGGGACCGCAGGCCCCTGGCAAAGCGTGCGCAGCCGGCGCATGCGCTCAGCGACGAAGAACGGGCGAGGATCCAGGCGTTGGCCAACGAGCCCCGTTTCGCCGACCAACCCCCGGCGCGCATCGTCCCCACGCTGGCCGACGAGGGCGTCTATCTTGCCAGCGAATCGAGCTTTCAGCGCGTGCTGCGTGCCCACGGACAAACCCGTCACCGTGGGCGCAGCCGTGCGCCGCAGCGCACGCGAGCGCCGACGACGCACGTAGCCAGCGCCCCCGGACAAGTGTGGTGCTGGGACATGACCTACCTGCCCACCCACGTGAAGGGGCAGTGGTTCTACCTGTATCTGATCATGGATCTGTACAGCCGCAAGATCGTCGGCTGGGAGATTCATGCCACCGATGAGGCAGAACACGCGGTGAGCCTGCTCAAGCGCACCGCGTTGGCCGAAGGCCTCCACGCCCTGCCGGAAAAACCCGTGCTGCACGGCGACAACGGCAGCACGCTCAAGGCCACCACGGTGTTGGCGATGCTGCACTGGCTGGGGATCAAGCCCTCATACTCTCGCCCCAGGGTGTCCGACGACAACGCCTTCGTCGAATCGCTCTTCAAAACGGCGAAGTACCGCCCCGAATTCCCGGCGCGCGGCTTTGCCAGCCTGGACGAAGCCCGCCAGTGGGGACAGCACTTCGTGCACTGGTACAACGTCGAGCACCGCCACAGCGGCCTGCGCTACGTCACCCCCGCCCAACGGCATGCCGGGGAAGACCATGCGATCCTGGCGGCACGGCACCAGACCTATCTTCAAGCCCGCGAACGTCACCCGGCGCGCTGGTCCGGGCAGACACGGGACTGGACACCGATCGGGGCCGTCACGCTCAACCCGGAACGGGACAGCGTCGTTCGGGACTCTACCCAAGCTGAAATAGAAGGCAGGTGATTGCATGAATCAGGCGACAACTATCTTGACTTGTTCCGCCCCCTTATGGGCTTCATGAGCGACTCCAGGAAGGGCTCACGTGGTTGCACGGGCTCCTGGCGCAACCCAACGCGCCCGAGCCACGGGTTGAGAGCCGAACGCGGTGAAAACGGATCCGTTGAAGCAGAGTAGTCAATGATGGCATCGAAGCAAAATCTGGCACAGCGCGCTTTGGCGCAAGTTGTGATCTGGCTGGGCGGGACGCTCCTTTGGCTGGCGGTCTATTTGGGCATCGATCACGTTTTTGCGGCGTTGGAGCCGAGCTACCAGGTCAAACCCGAAGGGCTGACGATCGCAATCGTAGGCCTCTGGTTCGCACTGACGCTGGCATTGCGTTCCGTGGTTGCCGCCTGGATGGCAGCGCTCTTTTTCGCAGCGGCGCAGTGGGGACAATTTCTGCACTACAGCTATTACGGTGCGCCCATTGCGCCGCACGAGCCGGTGCTGCTTTTCACTGAGTGGCGCGAGATCACGGTGGCGTTTTCTGGGCTGCTCCACCATTTTTGGGCAGCGCTGCTGCTGCCGCTCTTGCCGCTTGCCGTTTTCGCTGCAGTGCGGCGAATGAACCGGCGCTTCGGCGTGCAGGGGCGGTGGTGGCCAGGAATGCTTTTCTTGGCGTTGTGGTTGGTGTTACCGCTCAAAGCGTACCGACACCCCGAAAACACGCAGGCATTCTATCCGCGTCCCTACGGTTATGCGCTCAAAAACGCCTGGTTGGTCACGTCGTACGCGATCGGCGCAACCGCAGCGCATGGCGGGATTTCTGCACTGGCGGCGGCACAGTCAGTGAGTGGCGAGCCGTATCACGTACGCCCGATCGGCGAGGGGGTCGATGGGGTGATCGTCCTTGTGATGGGAGAATCGACCAATCCAAGCGTGATGAGCGCTTTTGGTAACCCGCAACCCACTACGCCGTTTCTGGCATCGTTGCGTACGTGCCCAACGTGCATCGTCACGATCGGGCAGTCCGCTGGGGTGGCAACCAAGGTGACGTTGCCGATGTTTTTCAATCTGCAGCGTGAGCCGTGGCGTAGTGACATTCCGGTTACCGGTAAGAGTAACCTGATCTCGCTGGCGAAGCAACATGGGTATCGTGTCGTGGTCGAGTCGGCTCAGACCAACAACCTGTTTACCTTCACACGGGCGGATTCGGCCGACCATTTCTGCACCGTGGATCGATGCGATCCCAATCGTGCCGAAGCGGGGGTCGATCGCGTCTTACTCGAACGCATCGCCGCGGAACCATTTCGCGACAAAACCTTGTTGATCCTCCACACCCGCGTTGCGCATTCGGCGTACGACCGCTATCTGCCGCCAGGATGGCAACCGTTTCCCGTCGATACCTCGTCGCGCAGCGCTCAGATGCAGACGACCTACCGTAACGCTGTTGCCTGGTTCGACGAATTGGCACGGCAGATCGTTACTGCGGTACGAAGCAAAACGGACAAGCCGATTTGGTTCATCCTTACCGGTGACCACAACGAATTGCTGGGTGAAGGCGGCCGTTGGGGCCACGGGCAGCTTACCGCGCATGCTGGCGAAGTTCCCGTGGTGGTCGCCGCCTGGAATGGCGCCACGATCCCAGAACCTTGGCCATCACGGTTGCGTTGTCGGCCCACGCACTACGAATTGGGGCAGTTCGTCGCAGAGCTTTTGGGGTGGGAGGTGCACTCACCGGAGGAGTCGCCTCGGGTACTCTACACCAACGGTCCCGATCTCGGTGGGAAAGCAGGCTGGATCGAATTGACGCGTCGTATTGCGGAAGATGGCCGCTGCGACGTTGTCGAGCGTCTGGTGCCGCCGGGCCGGCACCCGTGAAAGGGGGAACGAACGGCGCAAATGACGCGGTTCGGGAACGCGCGCAAAAAGGCGTTATTCTTCCAGCACCAAGGGATCGGAGAAGACCAGCGTGCCATCTTTGCGCATCATCAAATTGTCTTGCGCGATGAGATCGGGCAACAGCCGGTACTGCTCGATAAAGCGCGCCAACGCGTCCAAGGCCTCAGTCAGTGTCTTGTCGAAAGGTGGTTGCGTTTGCACCATCTGCTGTAACGCGATTGCGCCCATTTTGCGGCTGAGTTCGCCCCACTGTTTGCACATTTCCCAATAGACGGCGGCCAAACGGCGCGCCAATTGGCCTGCTGGCGACTGTTCCGGCAGTGGGTAGAGTTTTTCCATTTCGAAGAGGTGCATCGGGTAGCCGAGCGACGAACGGCCGATGATACCGTGGTACGCATGGACGATAGGAAAATGAGGCCCTTGCGGGCGATCGTCCGCGGTGTAGTAGAGGTATTCGTCGGGATGGGTGACAATTTTGTACACGCGTTCAGGGCCCGCGTCGAGGACGATGCTGAAGCGACCTCGGCCGATTTCCCGTTTGCCGGAAAGGAGCGGGTGTTCCGGGACGGGGTCGGGGAGCTGCCCCTGTTCATGGCTTGGCGGCGCCAATTGGGGGTCACCGTTTGGGTGCGCCGCTTCCGGTTTTGTCGGTTGTTTCGCTTTCGGCGTCATGGTGCTCATCGCAACGGGAAGCTGTTTCGATCATATCACTTTTGTCGCCGGTTGTGGCGCGCGCGATGCGCAGCGTACGGCTCTCCGGGGTCTCCAGCGTCACTCGGCCCAAGCGGCCGTCCCGGAAATCCTGCAAGAAGACGAGGGCGGCACGCTCCCAGTCGATTACGCCACCTCGGGCGACGCAGCCGCGCCGTTCGGCAATCGCTTCCAAGATCGTCTCTGGGTGGGATGCGGTGATCAGAGTTTCGGGAAGGCCGTATCGTTTCGCAATGCGCTCGGCATAGCCCTCTTCCTGAAGCGTGGTGATGAGCGCGAGCGCCACTTCTTCTTCACGCACCGCATTGCGCCCGATTGCGTGGCATGCCGCGAGCATCCAGCCGTCGTGTTCGATTTCGATCTTCGGCCACATCATGCCCGGCGTATCGAAAATGGTCCGTAAGCCGTCCAGGTGGTAGCGCTGCACCGCCTTGGTCACCGCCGGTTCGTCGCCAACCTTGGCCGCTTTGCGCTTGAGTAATGCATTGAGCAGGGTCGATTTGCCCACGTTGGGAATGCCGACGATCATCATCCGCAATGGCTTGGTGGGATGATTGCGGTGGGGTGCCAACGATTGCGCGGCGGGTATCACTTGGCGCACGTCTGCAGGTTGGTGGGCGCAGAGCGCCAGCGTAGCCACACCGGCTTCTTGCTGCAGCGCCGCACGCCATCTTTCGGTGCGTTCGGGGTCGGCCAAGTCGCTTTTGTTGAGGAGCTTCAAGCACGGCTTTTGCCGACTGCGGCGAAGTGTCTCCAACAGTGGATTCCGGCTTGCTGCCGGAATGCGGGCATCGAGCACTTCGATGACGACGTCGACCTCGGCAAGCGCTTCCTGCAATCGCTTGCGCGTGGCGTGCATGTGTCCAGGAAACCATTGAATCGCCATAATCATCATCCTATCATTTCGTGTATACAGGAGGGCGTAGTATGCGCGTTTTTCTCGACACCGAATTTACTGATTTCACAGATCCGCGTTTGATTTCGGCGGGATTGGTCGCCGAGGATGGGCAGGAATTTTATTGCGAATTGGCAGAGGGTTGGGGAATTGCCGATTGTTCCCATTTCGTTTATCACTTCGTCCTGCCGCTGCTCGAGAATACCCATCGATTGACGCGGACCGAGGCGGGAAAAGCCCTTGTGGCGTGGCTGGTGACGCTTGGTGATTCGCTGACGGTCGTTTTCGACGTCCGAGAAGATTGGCGGCTTTTTATAGACCTGATTGCCCCCTATCGCGCCGCGAATCTGAAGCTCGCTGCGCACTGGCTCAATGATTGGACGACTCCGGTTGGTACGCGCCGGCACGCGATCTTGGAGTCGATCCTGTCGGACGAAGATCGGCGTCACCACGCGCTCGTCGATGCCCGAGCGTTGCGTGAAGCGGTTTTGCGGACGGAATCGGAATTCAAGAAACGCAGCTTTTAGCGCGGTGGTGGGTGCTGGCCAGTCTGATTTTTTGATGCGCCCAGCAGGATTCGAACCTGCAACCAACGGATTATGAGTCCGCTGCTCTAACCGTTGAGCTATGGGCGCACAGGAAGGCCGCCAAGGGCGGCCAGTGCGTGAGCGTAAGGGAGTCAGCTTTCGTTGTCAAGATAAGCGCGCAGGAGCTCAGCCCGCGAGGGGTGGCGCAGTTTCCTGAGCGCTTTGGCTTCGATCTGGCGGATCCGTTCGCGTGTGACGTCGAATTGGCGTCCCACCTCTTCGAGCGTGTAGTCGGTGTTCATTTCGATGCCGAAACGCATCCGCAGCACTTTGGCTTCGCGCGGGTTGAGCTGTTCGAGTACTTCGCGCATCGCTTCACGCAGGTCGGCTTGCAGTGCGGCGTCGATCGGTTGTTGCACCGACGTGTCTTCGATGAAGTCGCCTAAGTGCGAATCCTCGTCGTCGCCGATCGGCGTTTCCATCGAGATCGGGTCGCGGGAGATTTTGAGGATGCGCCGAATCTTCTCTTCTGGCATACCCATTCTCTCCGCAAGCACCTCGGGGGAGGGCTCTTCGCCGGTCTCTTGCAGGATCTGGCGGCTGATGCGGTTCATCTTGTTGATGGTTTCGATCATGTGCACCGGGATGCGGATGGTGCGCGCTTGATCGGCGATCGAGCGGGTGATTGCCTGGCGGATCCACCAGGTGGCGTAGGTGGAGAATTTGTAGCCACGGCGGTATTCGAACTTGTCTACCGCTTTCATCAAGCCAATGTTGCCCTCTTGTATCAGGTCGAGGAATTGTAGCCCGCGGTTGGTGTATTTCTTCGCGATCGAGATGACGAGCCGCAGGTTGGCTTCGACCATTTCGCGCTTTGCTGCGCGCATCTTCGCTTCCCCTTGCGACATCCGTTTGAAGATGTCTTTGAGTTCGTCGAGCGGGACGCGCGCGCGCTCGACGATTTCGATGATCCGCTGCTGTTCGTCGAGCACGCTGGGGAAGACCCGCACCAGCGATTCGGACCACGGGTGGCCGGCTTCGATCTCGTTCTTGATCCAGTCGAGGTTGGTTTCGTTCGGAGGGAAGGTTTTGAGGAAGTGATCCCGCGGCATCGTGCCGATTTGCGTGCAGAGGTTTTGGATCTGCCGCTCGTGCTGCCGCACCTGCTCGATGAAGCCGCGCACGATGTCGCAGACTTGCTCGATATAGCGCGCGGTAAAGCGGATGTGCAGCAGTTCGTGCGCGATGAGATCGCGCAGTTTCTGGTATTCGGGGTTTTGGGTTCCGCCTTGGGTGAGCGCAGCATCCAGCGCTTGGTACCATTCGCGGATTTTGGCGAAATGGGCGAGCGTCCCCTTTTTGAGGGTGGCTAGGTTCTCGGCCTGGATACGTGCTGCGCGCTCTTCTTTTGTCTCTTCTTCCTCTTCTTCCTCTTCGTCTTCGTCGCTGACGTCGTCGAAGGTGTCGTCGCTGTCGTCGGTTGCGTCGTCGTCGGACTCGTCCAGCGCTTCGTCGATGTCGTCGTCAAGGGATTCTGCGTCGTCTTCTTCGTCCGTGGTAGGCGGGACGATGTCGTCGAGGTTGTCGATGAGGCCATCGACCACTTCGTCGACGCGCAGTTTGTCGTTTTCGATTTTTTCGACCGTTTCCAACATGAACGCGATGGTTGGCGGGCACGCGGCGATCGCCTGTACCATGCTCCGCTGGCCATCTTCGATCCGTTTGGCGATCTCGATTTCGCCTTCCCGGGTCAGCAGTTCAGAGTGTCCCATTTCGCGCATGTACATCCGCACGGGGTCGGTGGTGCGGCCGAATTCGCTGTCAACCGTGGAGAGCGCCTGTTCGGCTTGTTCGTCGAGATCGTCGTCGTGCGCGATTGCCGGCGCGGTATCGGAGATCAGCAATTCTTCCGGCGACGGGGCTTCCTCGAAGACTTTGATGCCCAGGTTGTTGAAGGTGGTGACGATCGCTTCGATCTGGTCGGCGTCGGTAATGTCGTCCGGCAGGTGGTCGTTGATCTCGGCGTAGGTGACGTACCCGCGCTCTTTGCCCATCGCCAGGAGCGCTTTGATTTGGTTGCGCCGTTTTTCGGCGTCTTCCGGGCTTTGGCTTGCGGCGACCGACTCGATCAGCGCCCGTTCGGTTGCACGTGCCGTTGTGGTACGTCGCGTGGATTTGCGTTTTTGGCCATTTTTGTTGGTTTGCGTCATAGCGCTTTTACCTCGAAAAGGGCGAAGGAGTGGTACCGGGATAACCAACCATTATAGCATGGAGTCGGACTAAATGCCTTGCGATTGCGTTTCAGTTGCCGCGCCGGTCATTTTGTGGGCGCTTGGCCTCGCGAATCAAAGTGTTGAGTCGCTGGCGTTCTTCGGCAGTGAGCATTTGGACACGGGCTTTTGCCATGAGTTCAGCGATTTCGCGTTGCAGGGTCTGGGCAGCGAGGGCATCGAGGAGATCGGCAAGCTCGCTTTCCGGGTCAGTGTCGTCGGGTGCGGATTCTTCGACGAGCGCCGCGGCATGAGATTCAAGCCGGGCGCGCAGGGATTCGTCCGATTGGAAATGGGAGAGGATCGCAGCCAACGGTTGCTCCGGCGCGATTTCGCCGTGTTCGATCGCATCGACAAGCCGTTGTGCCGCTTGGAGGTCGGGATCTTCCGAGGCGTCGAGCCAGTTGACGGGAACGCGCGCGGCAAGCCGCGGGTGGGCAAGGAGCAGTCGTAGAAGACGCGTTCCCAACGTTGCAACGGTTTTGCGCGGTGTGGCGTGCCAATGCGGTTGCGTGCGTGTCCGTGTCCGCCGCGGTGCGACACGAGGCGTTGGCGCGGCCGCCCAGTCATCGAGTGGGATACGGGCGCGCTCGGCGATCTCCTGTTCGATCTGGCGCTTGAGCTCTGGGGCGGCGATGCGGGCAATGAGCGGTTGCGCGTGGTGGATAAGGCGCGCGCGTCCTTCGGGGGTGTCGAGTGACTCATTTTCCGTGAGCGTCTCGATCAGGTATTGGCTGAGCGTGCGGCTCTGTTGAAGGTGCTCGCGAAACGCGTCCGTGCCGACGCAGCGTACGAGGGAGTCGGGGTCTTCCCCTTCTGGCAAGAAGGCAAAGCGCAGCGTCACGCCGTCTTTGAGTGCTTCCAGGCTCTGTTCGAGCGCGCGCCATGCGGCACGGCGCCCCGCGTCGTCGCCGTCGAAACAGAAGAGGATCTCGTCGGTGAGGGTGACGAGCGTCCGGACGTGGTGCGGCGTGGCGGCAGTACCCAACACCGCAACCGCGTTGTCGATGCCGTGCTGCCAAAGCGAGACGACATCCATGTACCCTTCGGTTACGATCACGTGTCCGCGCGTGCGAATTGCGTCTCGTGCAAGCGCTAGCGCATAGAGTTCGTGGCTTTTGCTGAAGAGTGGGGTTTCAGGCGAGTTGAGGTATTTCGGTTCGCTTTGGTCGAGTACGCGGCCGCCGAAAGCGACCACCTGTCCGCGGCGGTTGTGGATCGGAAAGAGGATGCGGTGGCGAAAGCGGTCGTAGCGGCGTCCGTTGTCCTGTGCGATCACCAGGCCCGCTTTTTCCAAGAGGGGATCGTTGTAATGGGGAAAGATCGCTGCGAGCGCTTGCCAGTCGTCCGGCGCATATCCCAAGCCGAAGTGGTGGATCGCGTCGCGCCCGATGCCACGGCGTTCCAGGTATCGGAGCGCTTCGGGGTGGCGTGCCAGTTGCTGCTGATAGAAGTGGGCGGCTTTTTCGAGGAGATGCAACAACTGTTCGCGTTCGTTGCGGGCCGTTTCCGCGGCTTTTGGGTCACCCGTTCGGGTTTTGGGAACGACTAAGCCGGCTTCTTGGGCGAGCGCTTCGACGGCATCGGGAAAGGACATCCCCTCGTATTCCATCAAGAAGGTGATCGCAGTGCCGTGGGCGCCACAGCCGAAGCAGTGGTAGAACTGTTTGCTGGGTGAAACGGAAAATGAGGGGGTTTTTTCGCCGTGGAATGGGCAACAGGCAAAATAGTTCACGCCCGATTTTTTGAGTTTGATCCGCTTGCCGATGACTTCGACGATGTCGGTGCGCGCAAGAAGGGTTTCGACGAACTCAGGCGGGATCATTGCAGCGCAAAGCAAATCGCCACACTGAAGTCAGCGGCTCCTTCAGTGTGGCGCGCAAAAGAAAAAGCGATTGATCAGAACATCTTCGGGGGAAGCATCTGCATCCGCAGTTTTTTCTGGTAGCGTTTGATCGCGGCAGCGCGCTTGCGTTTGCGCTCTTCCGAAGGTTTTTCATAGAACTCGCGTTTGCGCAGTTCCGTCAAAATCCCCGCTTTTTCCACCAGACGCTTGAAGCGGCGGATCGCCACGTCGGCGGGTTCGTTTTCTTTGACACGCACGTAGGGCATGAATGTTTCCTCGAATCTGGTACCGGAAAGCATGCGATTATACCTGAGTGCGGCAACTGGGGGCAAGGCTTTTCACGGTGGGATTCGGTACAATCGCGGCATGAAACGGATTTTGGCGATCGAAACGTCGTGTGACGAGACCGGGGTGGCGCTTTGGGATGACGCTTCCGGGCTGGTTGCGCACGAACTGTTTTCTCAAGTGGCGTTGCACGCCCATTATGGCGGAGTGGTGCCAGAGTTGGCGTCGCGCGACCATGTGCGGCGGTTGCCGCTGCTCGTCGCGCGTGCGCTCACGCAGGCGCGCTGGACGCCGGCGGATGTGGATCTGGTCGCGTACACGGCGGGGCCCGGTTTGGCAGGCGCGCTTTTGGTGGGCGCAGCGTTTGCCGAGAGTTGGGCGTTTGCCCGCGGGGTTCCGACGATGCCGATCCACCATTTGGAAGGACATCTGCTTTCGCCGTTGATGGCTGCGCCCGATTTGGCGTTTCCGTTCGTGGCGCTCCTTGTTTCGGGCGGTCATACGCAGCTTTTGTGGGTCGAAGGCGTGGGGCGCTATCGGTTGTTGGGCGAGACGATCGATGATGCAGCGGGTGAAGCGTTCGACAAAACCGCCAAAATCCTGGGGTTGGGCTATCCGGGCGGCCCACAGTTGGCAAAACTGGCCGAGCAGGGGGATGCAACGCGCTATGCACTGCCGCGCCCGCTTATGCAGTCGTCGGAGATCGCGTTCAGTTTCAGTGGATTGAAGACCGCGGTGGCGCTTGCTGCCGAAACGATTGGCGACGACCCTCAGGCGAAGGCGGATCTGGCGGCGTCGTTTCAAGCGGCGGTGATCGACGTGTTGGTGGCTAAAACCGTGCGTTCGGTCGAGATGACGGGTGCCCGCCGTCTGGTTGCGGCGGGCGGAGTCACCGCGAATGCGCAGTTGCGCGCGCGTTTGGCGGCTGAGTTGGAGGCGCTAGGCTGTTCGGTCGTCTTTCCCCCGCCGCAGTGGTGCACCGACAATGGAGCGATGATTGCGCACGCTGCGGCGCAACGCGTCAGGTTGGGTTTTCCGGTGAAGCGGGATTACCGGGTGACGATCCATCCGCGCTGGCCGTTGCCGCTTTAGCGCCGATCTTCGATTCGGTCCCTTGCAAAAGATTGCGAATGTTTTGATGGTGGCGCGCGATGAGGATCACTGCGAGCACGGTGACGAGAGCCACTTCGGCTGGGGTGCGGTTGAGGAGCCACGCGAGCGGTGGGGTAAGGAGCGCCGCAATGAGCGCCGCCAGCGACGAGTAGCGGGAGACCACCGCGACGGTAAGCCAGATGAGTGCAGCAATGAGGCCGAGTAACGGTTGGATCGCCAACAGGACGCCGAGCGCGGTGGCGACCCCTTTCCCGCCCTGAAAACGAAGGAAATAGCTGAAGACGTGGCCCAGAAAAGCGCCGAGCCCTGCGGCAGCCGCCAGGGTGGGGGATTGCGTCGCGGCTTGTGCGATCAGTACCGCAGCGGCGCCTTTGCCAGCGTCACCGATGAGCGTCAAAAGGGCTGCTCCTTTGTGACCGGTGCGCAGCACATTGGTAGCGCCCGGGTTTTTCGATCCGAAAGTACGCGGATCCGGCAAGCCGAAGAGTTTACTGGTGATCAGCGCAAAGGGAACGGATCCGAGCGCGTAGCCAAAGAGCAGCGCGAACAGGATGTGCCAACTCATCGTTAGCCGATGCGCAGCTCTTCACGCGAACGCCCAGAGGCTTCCCACTCTTGGAGCCATTTCGGTGGCAAACCGCGGCCCGTCCAACCTTTGTCGGGATCGGTAGGGTGACGGAAACGCCACGGGAGTTTGCGTTTCGGCGCGCTATTTTTGCGCCCCTTGCCACTCCGTTCGCGGGTCAACCGCTCCAGAAGCGTTTCAAAGGGAACGCCAAGCCGTTCGGCCATTTGCCGAACCTCTTCTTTGAGTTGTTCGAGCCGCTCTTCTTGTTTTTTGACGATGGTTTTTTCGATATCTTTTTTCAGCTCTTCCAAAGCTTCGATGGAAAGGGCTTCGAGCGTTTCCAATGGGATATTGTGCAGAGCCATAGCGGAATTCCTTTTATAAATTGAACGAACGTTTCTATTTTAGCAAAACTGTTTGTTTTGACAAGCGCGTGAGGATTAGGCGCGGGGGTGGTGGCGATGGTAGAGCGCTTCGAGACGGGCGTGCGCGACATGGGTATAGATTTGTGTGGTACTGATATCGGCGTGGCCAAGTAATATCTGGACCGCGCGTAAATCGGCGCCATGATTCAATAAGTGGGTGGCAAACGCATGGCGTAGGGTATGGGGGGAAATTTTGCGCGGGTCGATCCCTGCTGCGATGGCATAGCGTTTGATCAATTGCCAACAGCGTTGCCGAGTCATCGCTCCGCCATTTTGGGTGAGAAAAAGTGCATCGGTGGTATGCGGTTTGCAGAGTTTGGGGCGCGCGTCACGCAGGTAACGGCTCAGCCATTCGCCAGTTAATTCCCCAAAAGGGATCAGCCGTTCTTTATTCCCTTTCCCCGTGGCGATGAGCCAACCTTCTTGGAGCCGCAATTGCGCCAAGTGCAATGTGACCAATTCGCTGACACGCAACCCCGTTGCGTAGAGGAGTTCGAGTATCGCTTTGTCGCGCAAACCCAACAGGGTTTCCGGGTCCGGGGCCTGCAGCAGGTTTTCGACTTCGTTTTCGGTGAGGGTTTTGGGTAATCTGGGCGGCAAAGGCGGTTGGGTCAAAGTCAGGCATGGGTTGTGCGCCATTTTTCCTTCCCGGACGAGCCAGCCGAAAAATTTCCGCCAACAGGCGATCAGGCGCCGTTGCGAAGCTGCTTTACTGGGTTTTTCTGCCAGATAGGTGAGGAGCGTTGCCGCGGTGACCGTGCGGAAAGTTTCATTGCGTTGTTCGAGCCATTGGGCAAAGCCGGTGAGGTCGTGGCGGTAACTCGCGCGGGTGTTTGCGCTCAGCCCCTCTTCCCACCACAGGTGGTCGATGAATGCGTCGATCCATTGTTGGGTGAGGGGGGAAAGCGTAACCGGTTTGGCGCGCGTCACGTTCGCGCGTTTTCGCGCTCGAGTAGCCATGCTTTGAGGTCGAGCCAGGCACCGGAATGACCACCGGAAAACCCGATCAGCGCCCCGTTTTTGCCGACAACTCGGTGACAGGGAATCACGATCGGGCAGGGGTTTGCGCCACACGCGGCGCCGACCGCACGCGGGCTGGTAGACAAGTGCGCGGCAAGCGCACCGTACGTGCGTGTTTCACCGCAGGGGATGGTTCGTAACGCGTTCCAGACGCGTTGTTGAAATGGGGTCCCTTGTGGTGCAACCCGCGGCCAAAGTGGGGTTGCCGGTGCTTCGAGCCAGGTGTCGAGCCAGTGGCTGAGTTGATGAATCGCCGCAGGAGCGTTCGCTTGCGGACGAGACGGTGGAGGATCGGTGCGAAACGTAGCGGCAATCACGGTGCCGTCTTCGGTTGCCGCGATTTCCAGCCAAAAGGGGGCGAGTAGCGGCCGGGCTACAACCCACAGGGTGGCGTTGGGTTTTGGTTGGGGCGGCATCGTCGCCATCTCCGGGATCGGGTATAGCGACGATTGTACCGGTAAGGAAACGCGTCAGGAAGCGCTCCCTTTGAGGAGCTCGGTTTTGAGGGAATCTTGTGCGGGTTTCGGGCCGAGCCAGATACTCAGGAGCAGGGAAAAGAAGCCCGGTTGTTGAATCGGCTCGACCAACGGTTTGTCTTGAACGGTGATGTGCACCGTTCCGTTTTTGTCTTCGCTGATCAAAACGACGCTGTTTTCTTTGTATTCGCTGTGCGAAACGATCGCTTGGCGCAAAGCGTCGATGCTGGCTTGATAAGCGGTGAGCGCTTCCTGCGGTTGATTCTGTTTCAGCCCTTCGATCAGCGCGTCCGCGAACGTGGCGCCAGAAAGGTCGCGCAGAAGTTGAATGCGGATCGCGCGTGGCGGGGGCTGGTGAGTGCGGCTTCGGCCTGGGTGACCGGTTGCGGCAGATAGAGCCCCATCGCGTAGACGTGGAAGATGACCTTGCTGCGGATTCCCGCGCCATTGAGATGGAGCGGCGTGCCGTCGAGGGTGATCGATTCGGGGAAAGTGGCGCTGCCCAGCTTGATTTCTGCTTGTGCCGGCGCGGCGGCGAGCAGGGCATAGGAAAGGATGAGGGCGATGAGCGTACGAACCATTTTCTCCTCCAAAAAACGTTTGAATGAGATGATATCGTAACGCTCATCGCCCCGCCGGTCAACGGGGTTGTTCGCCTGTCAGCGGCGGATCGTGCCGTGTCCCAGTACGATCCATTTTTCGCTGGTCAGGCCTTCCAAGCCTACGGGGCCGCGCGCGTGGAATTTGTCGGTCGAAATGCCGATTTCGGCGCCCAATCCGTATTCGAACCCGTCGGCGAAGCGCGTCGAGGCGTTTACCATCACCGACGCGGAGTCGACTTCGCGTAAAAAGCGCATCGCCGCCGAGTAGTCTTCCGTGATGATCGCTTCGGTGTGGTGCGAGCTGTAGCGCGCGATGTGGTCGATCGCGTCATCGAGCCCGGTGACGACCCGAATCGCGAGGATCGGGGCGAGGTATTCGGTCGCCCAATCGGCCTCGGTGGCCGGTTTGAGCAGTTCGGCAGGAACTTGGGGCGCGGCATGCAAGAGGGACCACGCTTTCGGGCAACAACGCATCTCGACGCCGTGGCGCGCGAGCATCGCGCCGATCTCGGGGAGGTAGCGAGGGGCAACCGCTTCGTCGATCAAGAGCGTCTCTGCGGCGTTACAGACCCCGTAGCGGTGGGTTTTGGCGTTTTCGACGATCGGGACGACCCATTCGGGTTTCGCGGCAGCGTGCACGTAGACGTGGCAATTGCCGTCCAGGTGTTTGATCACGGGGACTTTCGCGGCTTGAGCGACCGCTTCGATGAGCCCTTTGCCGCCGCGCGGCACAATCACATCGACGTATTGCGGCGACGACACGAGGCGGGTGACGAGTTCGCGTTCGGTTCGTTCGATCACCTGCACGACCGTGGCCGGGAGCTGGGCCGCAGCCAATCCTTGCTGAACGCACCGGGCGATTGCCTGGTTGCTGTGGATCGCTTCTTTCCCGCCACGAAGAATCGCCGCGTTGCCCGCTTTGAGGCAGAGAGCCGCGGCGTCGACGGTGACGTTCGGGCGCGATTCATAGATGATGCCAACCACGCCGAGCGGCACGCGCATTCGGCCCACTTGGATACCGGAGGGGCGTTGCCGAAGTTCGCGGATTTCGCCGACTGGGTCGGGTAGGTCCGCGATCTGTTCGAGCCCTTCGATCATCGCGTCGATCACTTTGGGGGAGAGCGTGAGGCGGTCGATCAGCGCGGGCGATAGGCCCGCTGCGTGCGCCGCTTGTAGGTCGTGTTCGTTAGCGGCGGTAAGGTCCGAACGCGCAGCGTCGAGCGCGTCGGCGATCGCGCGAAGCGCCGCGTTTTTCTGTGCGGTGCCCGCGCGCGCGATCGCTTGCGCGGCGGTGCGCGCGGCTTGCCCCAGACGGTCGAAATAGGCGTCGATGGTTTCGGTCATAGTGTGCTCCAGGTAACGGAAAAGTCGGCAGAGGTGCGCGTCGCGGGGTTGAGCGCGAGCGCGAGACGTTCGGCTTCGCACCAGAAGTCACCCGCTTCGACCCCTTTGGCGATCCGGTCGAGTTGTGCTACTCGGCGGAGCCACTGATGGCATTGTGCGGACTCCAATCGGGTGGCGCTGCGCAAGGCCTGCTTTTCAACAGGGCTGAAGAGTTTTTCGCTTTTCGCGATCGCATCCACCGCGCGCGGGTCCGCGGCTTCGCTTGCTCGAGCAAGCGCGCGAACGCCCGCAGCGAGCGCCCAGAGGACGAGCGCTTCGGCTACGCCTTCGTCGCGCAGCGCGGTGATCAGGCGGGCGGCGCGCGTTGCGTTGCGGGTAAGGACCGCAAGCCGCAGTTCGAACGGGTCGAAGCGGGCTACTTCGGTGACTGCTGCGCGGACCTCTGCTTCCGGTAGGGGGCCGGGTGGAAAGAGGAGGGCTAAGAGCACCAGTTGTTGTTTCGCGGCAAGCAGGTTGCCTTCACTGCATTCAGCCAAATAGGCCAAGAGTTCGCGCGAGGCATGCTGCCCTTGGGCGTGCAGCCGTTCGGCCCACCATTGGGGCAGTTGCGTGCGGCTCGGAGCTTGGGTTTCGACAAGGATCGCCCCTTTTTCGAGGGCTTGGTACCAGCGTGTCTTTTTCGTGGCCCAGTCGAGCGGGGGCAGAATCAGCAGGGTGACGGTGGCTTCCGGTGGCCGGTCGCAGAGGGCGGCAAACCAGAGGGGTGCCTCTTTGCCCTGCGGGGGAACCAGGAAGCGGAGCTCCAGCAAGCGCGCTTCGGCAAACAGCGAGAGGTTCTCGGTGGTGGGCGTGAGCGTGGCGAGCGCGTCTCCTTTGTCGATGACGACCCGTTCCCGCGCCGTGAACCCGGCTGCTTTGGCGTGCGTGCGAATCGCGTCGGCGGCCTCTTCGATGAGGAGCGGCTCATCGCCCGTCACCGCCCAGAGTGGGGGAAACGGGCTGCGGGTCAAGAGCTGTGGCAGGCGGGCAGCGGGATATTTCATGGGCGCGCCACAAGCCGACGGTCGACGAGCAAGAGGGCACGCCTGAGGAGTTCGCGCCGCATGTCGGTGAGAATCACCTGCTCCTCTTCAGCGCGGGCCGCGATGCGGCTGTCGTCGTAGCTGTAGTCCCGTTCGGCAACGAGGCGGGTTGGCGGCAGCCGCTCTTCGCCTGCGCGGTCGACGAGGCGAACGGTCAGGACGCTGCGCAACGCGTATTCGCGAACCGTCCCGCTGGCAGAGAGCGCGATGATCTCCCGTGCCTCTTCGAGCGGCCCCAAAACGACCGTCGCGTCCGCGGCTTTGGGGTCAGTGACCACCGTTGCCGGTGTGCCCGCGAGCATCTCCTGAACGAGCGGTTCGAGCGCGGCGGCGCGGTCGAAGCGAAAGTGGAGCGCGCGGTGCTCTAACCCCACGTAATGACGCGGCCGAAAGCCGCATGCCGCAAGAAGAAGCGTTGGCAAGAGCGCAACGCCCATCAATATGCGGCGGCGCTGGGTATCAAACGACGACATTGACGAGCCTTCCTGGAACGATGATCACACGCCGCGGTTCGTTCCCATCGAGTGCCGCCTGGACGAGTTCGTGCGCCAGGGCACGTTCGCGAATCAGAGATTCGGCAGCATCGGACGGGACGGCAACTTTGCCGCGGGTCTTGCCGTTGATCTGCAAGATGAGTTCGATTTCGGCAACCGTGAGCGCGTCGGAATCGACTTCGGGCCATGGCGCGTCGAGCAGTGTCGATCCAAAGCCGCATTCGCGCCACAGGATCTCGGTGACGTGCGGGGTAATCGGTGCGAGCACTCTGAGGAGAATCGAGAACCCTTCGTGCGCGAGCGCCGCGCGTTCGGTTGCGTCACCATCGGGCAGGCGCTCAAGCAGGTTGAGCATTTTCATCGTCGCGGCTGCGACGGTGTTGAATTGGAGTTTCGCCAGGTCACGGTTCGCCTGTTCCAGGATGAGGTGCAATTCGCGCCGTGCCGCAGCAAGGGGCGCGGCAAGTTGCCGCAGCGTCGCGCTACGCGCCTCAGCGGTCGTGGGAAGCTGGGGCGCGATTTCGTTGCGGTAGCGAACGCCGAACGCCCAAACACGGCGCAAGAAGCGATGTGCCCCTTCGACGCCCGCATCGGACCATTCGAGCTGCGCTTCCGGCGGCGCGGCGAAGATGATGAAGAAGCGCGCGGTGTCGGCGCCGTATTGGTCGATGAGGGCTTGTGGGTCGACACCGTTGTTTTTGGACTTCGACATCTTCTCGATGCCGCCGATGGTGACCGGTTTGCCATCGACGCGGTGTACCGCGGAGATCGGTCGACCTTTGCTGTCGCGTTCCAGGATCACGTCGGCCGGATTGATCCAGGTTTTTTTGCCAGTTGTTGGGTTTTCGCGGTAGAAGGTTTCGGCGACCACCATCCCCTGTGTCAAGAGGTTGGTGAAGGGTTCCGAAAAGGGGATGAGCCCAAGGTCCCGCATCGCACGGGTGAAGAAGCGAGAATAGAGTAGGTGCAGGATCGCGTGCTCGATTCCGCCGATGTATTGGTCGACGGGCATCCAGTACTTGACCCGGTCGTCGACCATCGCCTGGTCGTTGTCGGGACAACAGTAACGCAGGAAATACCAACTCGATTCGACGAAGGTGTCCATCGTGTCGGTTTCCCGCCGTGCGGGTCGCCCGCATTCGGGGCAGGGGACGTTGACCCAGTCGGCGAGTTCAGCTAGCGGTGAGCCGCGACCGGTGATCTCGACCGATTCGGGCAGAACGACGGGGAGTTGTTCGTCGGGGACGAGTACCTCACCGCAGTGGTCGCAGTGAATCACCGGAATTGGGCAACCCCAGTAGCGTTGGCGTGAGATCCCCCAATCGCGCAAGCGATATTGGACCCGCTGCTGACCCAGCCCTTTTTCCGCGAGCGCGGCGATGATGGCGTCGAACGCTTGCTCCGACGTGAGCCCGGTGAAGGGGCCGGAGTCGACCAGTGTCCCTTTGGCCGCAAAGGTCTCTTCCCATGGGCCTCTGCCGTCGATCGTGCCGGTGAAGCCGTCGGGACGAATGACTTGGCGAATCGGCAGACGATATTTTTGCGCGA
The DNA here is from genome assembly GCF_054656675.1 of Hydrogenophilus hirschii. Classification (NCBI taxonomy): domain Bacteria; kingdom Pseudomonadati; phylum Pseudomonadota; class Hydrogenophilia; order Hydrogenophilales; family Hydrogenophilaceae; genus Hydrogenophilus; species Hydrogenophilus hirschii. The sequence continues at coordinate 1,397,831 of NZ_BAAHXQ010000001.1, read as the reverse complement.
AGGCGTAATCGCGTTCGTCGTGCGCGGGCACCGCCATCACCGCCCCTTCGCCGTACGCCATCAAGACGTAATTCGCAACCCAGACGGGGAGTTTTTCGCCTGTGATGGGGTGGCGCACGAAATAGGGGGTTGGCATCCCTTTCTTTTCCATGGTCGCGAGGTCGGCCTCGGCGACCGACCCCCGGCGGCATTCGGCAATGAATTCGGCCAATTGCGGGTCGTGTTGCGCGGCTTTCGTCGCGAGCGGATGCTCGGCCGCGACCGCGACGTAGGTGGCGCCCATCAAGGTGTCTGGACGGGTGGTGAAGACAGTGAGCACACCGCTTTCGCCGATCGAGCCTTCGTCGTAGGGGAACCGAACCTCGGCGCCAACGCTCTTGCCGATCCAGTTCGCTTGCATCCGTTTGACTTGTTCCGGCCAACCGGGGAGCGTTTCGAGTCCTTGCAGCAGTTCTTCGGCGTACGCGGTGATGCGCATGTAGTACATGGGAATTTCGCGCTTTTCCACGAGCGCACCGCTGCGCCACCCGCGGCCGTCGATCACCTGTTCGTTCGCGAGCACCGTCTGGTCGACCGGGTCCCAATTGACCCAGCCCATCTTGCGGTAGATCAACCCCTTCTGGTAGAGCCGTTTGAAGAGCCACTGTTCCCAGCGGTAGTATTCGGGGCGGCAGGTGGTGAGTTCGCGTTGCCAGTCGATCGCAAAACCCAACCGTTTCAATTGCCCCTTCATATAGGCGATGTTGCTGTAGGTCCATTGCGCGGGGGGTACGCCGTTTTGAAGCGCGGCATTTTCGGCGGGCATCCCAAATGCGTCCCACCCCATCGGTTGGAGCACGTTGAACCCTTGCATCCGTTTGGCTCGGGCCAGTACGTCGCCGATCGTGTAGTTGCGTACATGCCCCATGTGGAGTTTGCCGGAGGGGTAGGGGAACATCGAGAGGCAGTAGAACTTCGGGCGGTTGGGGTCTTCGGCCACCGCGAAGGGTTGCGTGGTTTCCCACTCGTTTTGGACGGTCTGTTCGATCGAAAAGGCGTCGTACTTCTCTTTCATCGCGATTCCTTGCCATGCGCGTAAGAATCGAAGTATAGCGCGAAGGCAAGCGGCAAAAAAAAGCCCGCGCGAAGGGCGCGGGCGGGAACTCCATGGGTTAGATGGAGAGGGAGGGAGACAAAACCACTCAAAAGAAAGGAGGAGATCACCATGAAACAGTGTAATCGCGAATATTATCGCATCAAAAGTGATAAGGCAAGAATTTCGGTTCAGTCTTTTTGAGCGTTTGTTCTTGTTCTCGCGATTTTTCTTGAAGGGATCCCCACGTGAGCGGGGGCAGTAGGGCGGCTTGGGTACAATCGCGCCTGGTACGGCGAAAAGGATGCGTGATGACCGACGGTGTGCTGGACCGCCTGGATCCCGAGCAACGGCGTGCGGTGACCCTACCGCCTGGCCATGCGTTGGTGTTGGCTGGCGCCGGCTCGGGAAAAACGCGCGTGTTGACCCACCGGATTGCGTGGTTGATCGAGCGGGAAGGGGTCGATCCAGGCGCGATTCTGGCAGTCACCTTCACCAACAAGGCGGCGCGGGAGATGCGCGAGCGGTTGGCACAATTGGTGGTGCCAGCAGCGGTGGATGGGCAGCGGGGTGTTTGGTTGGGGACGTTTCACAGCATCGCGCACCGTCTGTTGCGCCGTCATGCCACCGAAGCCGGGTTGCCGACGGCGTTCCAGATTCTGGATGCGGCCGACCAGTTGGCGTTGGTGAAACGGCTGCTCAAGCGTCTGGCGGTCCCAGAAGCGATGGTGGCGCCGCGCGAACTCGTCGGGTTCATCAACGCCCACAAAGAACGCGGGGAGCGACCGGAGGAGCTCGCGCCACAAGGCGCGCGCGGGCAATTGTTCCTCACCTTGTGGCAGGAGTACGAAGCCGCGTGCGCGCGCGAAGGGGTGGTCGATTTCGCCGAATTGCTCTTGCGGGCGCTCGAACTGCTGCACCGCAACGAAACCTTGCGGGCGCACTATCGCCAACGTTTCCAGCACGTCTTGGTCGATGAGTTCCAGGACACCAACCCGTTGCAATACCGTTGGTTGCAACAGTTGGCATGCGATGTCGCTACCGGTGAGGTGGGGGCGTGGCTCTTCTGCGTCGGGGACGACGATCAGGCGATCTACGGCTTTCGCGGCGCGATGAGCGCGTTGCTGGCGCGCTTTCAGCAAGAATACCAAGCGGAGCTCGTGCGGCTCGAACGCAACTACCGTTCGGCGGGCAACATTCTGGCTGCAGCGAACGCCATCATCGCCAACAACGCGAGCCGGTTGGGGAAAAAACTCGTGACCGATCGCGGCGAAGGGGAGCCGATCCGCACCTTCGAGGCGATGGACGAAGGGCAAGAGGCGCAATTTGTCGTCGATGAAATCGGCGCACTGATTCGCGACGGCTGGAGTGCCGACGAGATTGCGGTGCTCTACCGCACGAATGCGATGTCGCGCGTTTTCGAGCATCACCTCTTGGCTGCGGGGATTCCGTATCGTGTCTATGGGGGGGTGCGCTTTTTCGACCGCGCGGAGATCAAACACGCGATCGCCTATTTGCGTCTTCTGGTGTTGCCGGACGACACCAATGCGCTCTTGCGGGTGATCAACGTGCCGGCACGGGGTATCGGGGCGAAAACGGTCGAACAGTTGCTCGCTGCGGCTGAGAGCGAAGGGCATTGGGAGGCCGCGGCGAATAAGCTTGGTGGTCGCGGCGGCGCGGCTGTCCAGCGCTTTGCGGCGCTCATCGACGAGCTGCGCGATGCCACCGCGACGTTGCCGCTTCCGGATGCGATCGCGCTCGTGATCGAAAAGAGCGGCTTACAGGCCCTTTTTGCCGAAGAAGCTACGCGTGATCGCGCAGCGCGCGAAGAGCGGCTGGAGAACCTGGCGGCGCTCGTTGATGCGGGCCACGAATTCGTCACCGAGATGGCGCGCGAAGGCATCACGGCGACCGGGCACGAGATGCTCACCCTGTTTCTTCAGCACGCCGCGCTCGAATCGGGGGAAATGCAAGCAGGGAGTCACGAGCGCGCGGTGCGTCTGATGACGGTGCATGCCGCGAAAGGGCTGGAGTTCGGCGCTGTTTTTTTGGTCGGGTTGGAAGATGGGGTATTCCCTCACGAAAATGCGCTCCCCAATTTTGGCGGCGACGGTGCCGGCCTGGAAGAGGAGCGGCGGTTGATGTACGTAGCGGTCACTCGTGCCAAAGAGCGGCTCTATTTGAGTTGGGCGGCAAGCCGGTTTTGGCATGGCGCAAGTCGTTACCGCCCGGTTTCCCGTTTCGTTACCGAGATTCCCGAAACGCTGTTGTTGCCGCTTTCGGGGCGCAAGCCGCGTGCGCCGGGATGGGACGCCGAGTCGAGCGCGGCGTCTTCCCCGCCATCTGCGCACACGTCGGGTGATCGGCCCGGTTCCTCGTGGCAGCCAGGACAAGCGGTTCGTCATCCCAAGTTTGGCGAAGGGGTGATTCTTCAAGTGGAAGGCAGCGGTGTGCACCAACAGGCAACGGTTCGTTTCGGCCCTAGTGTCGGGGTCAAACGGTTGCTCTTGAGCGTGGCGAAGCTCGAAGCGTTGTAAACGGGAAAGGTACTGGGGGTTGCCGGAGCGGCAGCAGTCAATAGTGCGTTACGACTGGGGAACGCGGGCTTCGATCGCGGCGAAGAGCGCAACCATTTTTTGCGTCAAGGGGTGTTTCGGGGCAAAAGCGATCAGGGGTTCGCGCCGTTCGTGGGACGTTTTCACCACCACCGACGAAGTCAAGAAGGGTTCCAATACCGGCAATCCCGATTCGGCAAGCTGCGCCACGGCGCGTTGCGTCACCCCGGCCCGCGTTTGGTACTGGTTGACGACGATGCCCAAGATGGCCAAGCGCGGGTTGTGGTCGATCCGGATTTCCGCTACCGTTTCCGCGAGTTGCAGCAGCGCCCGGCGCGAAAAATCGTCGCAGTCATAGGGGATCAGGCAGTGGTGGCCTGCGATGAGCGCAGAGCGGGTCAGGAAATTGAGGGCAGGCGGCGTGTCGAGATAGACGCGATCGAATGCCGGCGCCAACTGATCCAAAAGGTCACGGAGTTTGAAGATTTTGTAGCGGCTCTCCAGCTTGGGCAGGAGCGCTTCCAGTTCGGGATCGCTGGCGGCAACCGCCAGGTTGGACCACCGAGTGGGGTGGGCGAACGCTTCGCTGGGCCAGGGGTTGAGGCGAAAATTGAGCGTTTGATCGAAGTAATCGGCAAGCGTGGGTTTGGGCGACTCAATGGCACCCAGCGCGTAGAGCGTGGCGTTGCCCTGCGGGTCGAGGTCGATCAACAAGGTGCGATGCCCTTGTGCCGCAGCGATTGCCGCCAAATTGACCGCAAGCGTCGATTTGCCTACGCCCCCTTTTTGGTTGAAGATGACGAACCGCTCCATCGTACCCCTTCGTTACGCATTCACGCCGAACCGATTTTCCGGGAATGCCCCGTGAGGGTCAAGCGCGATTGCCCTTTGTCATCATAGATGTTCAGGCGCTCTTGACTGTGGAGCAACACGTCGAGCGCTTGCTGCACGAAATGCTGTTTCTCTCGCAGCAATACCCCGTTTTCTTGGTTGCGCTCCTGACATTGTCTGGCCAGTTGACACACTGCATGCCACGCGTCGGCAAGCGGCGGCAACCGTTGCCACGCGGTGAGCACCGCTTTCTGTTCCGACTCGGCACCGGCAACAGTGCTTGCCACCACCCGCAGCTTCTGGCGCTCGAACCCTTGAAGCTGGTCGGCGATGCGGTTTTTTTCCGTGACGGCCGCTTCGATCGCTGCGGGGTCGTTGCTGTGCAGGGCGCGCCGTTCGGCGTCGAGTGCCGTCAGAAAGCTTTTCAGCACCGCGATTTCCTCTTGGAGTATGCGCGCAAGGAGGGTCTGCTGGGTCGCGGTGGGCGCGGGCAGCTTCGCTTCGCTCATGATTCGGAATGGAGCAATGCTTCGACTTCACGCACCAAGCTGTCGGCAATTTTTTCCGGGTGGATCCGGAATTGACCGCTTTGAATCGCGGCGCGCAGCGTCTCGACTCGCTGCCAGTCGATTTCGGGAACCTCGTTCATCATCTGCTCCGCTCGCGCCAGAAGGCTCGCTCGGGAAGAGAGCGCAACGGTTTCGTCCGCCGATGCCGATGGAGGAGGAGGCAGACGACCCCCTCCTGGGCCCGGTTCCGGCTTGCGCGTCGATGGAGTCCCGCGCACTGAAGGGTCTCCGCCAGGTGGCAGAATTGGTTTGTCGATTTTCATCGGTTTCCCGCTCCTCGATTCCGGTATTCGCAGTTAACGGTTCACGCGGAAAATTCTTGAGCCGTTTTTCATTCGACGACCACTGCGCCGTCGGCTGTGGCGCTGCCTTCGATCACCTGGCGGTTGGGCAGCATCACGCGCACCGCTTCGCCTTGAGCGGCACTATTCATCGCGCGTCCTTCGGTTTCGACGCGGAAACCTTTGCCATGTTGGATCACGGTGACGTTTTGTCCGTTGCGCACGACAAGTGGTGCGACGAGCCAACTGCTTCGCAAAGGTTGCCCAGGTGCGACACTCACGCGCAACTCTTTTCCTACCGCCTCGGAAGTGGCGCGCACGACGTCTTCGGGTAGCGTGGTGAGCTCCCCTTCCACGGGTCGAACGTCGCGGGCGGTTACGGTTTCCCGGTGCCGCAGCGGGCGTGTGGTCACAAGATAGGTGCCGAAGCGGCGAACGTAGACCGGCACGTAGACCGTCCAGGGATCGGGCGCAAAACAGCGCAGTGTCACCATGATCTGTCCCCAAAGGCGTTGGCCGGGCGGAACGTCGACTTGCGCTGCGGTACAGGCCGGGCGGTTTTCCAATACCGATGGGGAGGCGATTTCAAACGTGACACGGTCCTCGATGCCGCGCAGTAACGGGGTAACCGCATCTTCGACCATCCGCGTCAGCTCGGTTTGTGACAGTACGGTCGGCTCCGCTTGGTCCGCTGCTGCGCGCGCGGGTGGCGCGCTTACGATGAGGGTGAAAAAAAAGAGAACGGCAACCTTTGCCGCGGCAAAACTGGCCAATTGCCGAAAAAAAGCCGCTTTTTTTTGCCGTTCGGATGGAACGCGGCGCGATATTCTGTCTGGCATGCAACCTGCTTGTGAAGTGGGTGGGTCGTTTGGAAGGAGCAGAGTCATGGTGGACAAAATGGAAAAGGTCTTGGCGTTTCAACGCGCCGCACTGCGGGTGCACAACCAACGCCAGCAGATGATCGCGTCGAATATCGCCAACGCCGACACGCCCCATTATAAAGCGAAAGATCTCGATTTTCGCGCTGCGTTGGGGGCGGTGCGAGAAAAACGGGGAGTTTCGGCTCCGGAACTGAAGCGTACGCATCCTGCACACCTTGCGGGCACTCAAGAAGCGGCGCTGCCGCTTGACGCCTTTACCGGCTATCGCACCGAACTCCAGAGCAGTGTCGATGGCAACACGGTCGATATGGATCAGGAGCGCGCCGCGTTTGCGGAAACCACCCTCTACTACGAAGCGAGTCTCAACTTCATCAACCGGTTGTTGCGGGGGATGCGCACCGCAATCACAGGGCAATGAGGAGCGTGAGCGATGAGTCTGTTGAATGTCTTTCAGGTGGCGGGTTCCGCGCTTTCGGCGCAGTCGGTGCGGTTGAATACCACCGCGTCGAACCTCGCGAACGTCGAGAGTGTGGTCGACGAAAACGGACAACCCTATCGCAGTAAGCAGGTAGTTTTTCAAGTCCGTCCGATTCAGGGTGAGGTGGCAAAAGGGGTGCGGGTCAAAGAGATCGTAGAGAGCGCCGCCCCTTTCCGCATGGTCTATGACCCACACAACCCGGCAGCAGACGCCAACGGGTATGTGCGCATGCCGAACGTCAATGTCGTGGAAGAGATGGTGAACATGATTTCAGCGTCTCGTTCGTACCAAAACAATGTCGAAGTGATGAATACGGCACGAGATTTGCTAAAGAAAACATTGTCGATCGGGCAGTAACGCCCACTTTAGATAACGTGAGGGGCGGTTCGCCCAAATTCGAAAAGGAGCCATATCATGAGCGTGATCAACACCAACATCATGAGCCTCAACGCGCAGCGTAACCTCTATAAGAGCGGGCTCGAGATGCAGACCGCGATGCAGCGGTTGAGCTCGGGGCTGCGCATCAACAGCGCCAAGGACGACGCTGCGGGGCTCGCGATTTCCGAACGGATGACCTCTGGGATACGCGGCATGACCGTCGCGGTTCGGAACGCCAACGACGCGATCTCGATGGCGCAGGTCACCGAAGGGGCATTGGGGCAGATCGCAGACATTCTGCAACGGATGCGCGATCTCGCGGTGCAGTCGGCAAACGCGACGAACTCGGTGAGCGACCGAGACGCGCTGCAAAAAGAGTTCCGGCAGTTGCAGCTCGAGGTGGAACGGATCGGTCGGGACACCGAATTCAACGGGGTGAAAGTCCTTTCCGCGGCAACGGGTAATGCAGCGTTCGTCTTCCAAGTGGGGGCCAATTTCTCCGGGACGACCACGGCTAGCGGTTTTGATTCCAACGGCGTCTATTCGGCAGGCGGCGCAAGCGCGATTACCGCGTCGGACAAAATTGGTTTCGATGCCGTGAGCATTTTTTCGTCAGGGAGCATGGGCTCTGCGGTTGCCGGCGGGTCGGCAGCGGCAACCAGTTCGGCGATTTCCATCTCCGCGGTCGATGCCGCCCTTTCGGCGATCAGCGCGATCGATGCGGCACTCAAGGCAGTGAATGACATCCGGGCAACGCTCGGTGCAGTGCAGTCGCGCTTCCAGGCCACGATCAACAACCTGCAAAGCGCGATCGAAAACCTCTCAGCGTCACGCAGCCGCATCCGGGACGCCGATTTCGCGCAAGAGACCGCGGCGCTCTCGCGCGCTCAGATCCTGCAGCAGGCTGGGACCGCGATGCTCGCGCAAGCAAACGCCGCGCCGCAAAACGTCTTGCGTCTGTTGCAAGGCTAACGCCTAAGGAGTTGAGCCATGAGCGCGATCCCCGCTACGAGCGACGCAACCACAGCCACCCGCGCCGACGCCATTTTGGCTCGTCTGGGGGGGCGCCAAGGCAGCACCGCGTCGGCAACCGACGAGATGCAGAACCGGTTTTTGACGTTGCTGACCACGCAGCTCAAAAACCAGGATCCGCTCAACCCGATGGACAACGCGGAGGTGACCTCGCAACTGGCGCAGATGAGCACGGTTCAGGGGATCGAGAACCTCAACAAAATGTTCCAGCAGTTTTTGGATACCAACAGCGTTTCCGAACTCTCGGCGTTGGTGGGCCGCGGCGTGTTGATCGAAGGCGAGCGGTTGGAACTGACGCAAGCAGGGGGCGTGGGTGGTGTCGAATTGGCGCAACCCGCCGATCAGGTCACCGTGACCCTCTTCGACGCAAATGGCCTGCCCGTGCGCAAACTGGACCTGGGTGCGCTGGAGGCGGGTACCCACAACTTCGTCTGGGATGGCCGTGCCGACGACGGTCAGATCGCTGCACCGGGCACCTACCGCATGGTAATCGAGGCAAAAAGCAATGGGGATCCGGTTACAGCAAAAGCGTTGCAGTTGGCGCAGGTCACCGCTGTGGTGCGGGGGCCGAACGGTGCCGATTTGCAACTGGGATCGGACGGGGTCTATCGGCTCGATGAGATCAAGCAGGTCCTGAGTTAAAGGAGAAGAACGATGGCCTTCCAGCAAGGTTTGAGCGGTCTGTCGAGTTCCGCAAAAGCGCTCGATGTGATCAGCCACAACGTCGCGAACGCCAACACCACCGGTTTCAAAGCGAATCAGACCGTTTTTGCCGACGTCTATTCCACCACGTTGGGGGCAAACCCCTACATGCAGGTGGGAAGCGGCGTGAGCGTGCCAGCAGTGCGGCAAAGCTTCACGCAGGGAAGCATTACCACGACCGGCAATGCGCTCGATATGGCGATCAACGGCGAAGGGTTTTTCATCACCAAGCGACCCGTTGCGAACGACCTGCAGATGTTCTATACCCGCGCCGGTGAATTTCAGCTCGACAAAGACGGTTACGTCATTTCGGCAAACGGCTACCAGTTGCTGGGGTATCCCGGGGCTGCAGGAGCCGGTGACCCGCAACCGATCCGGGTGCCGTTCGATGCGGGCAAGCCCGCTGAGACGAGCCAAGTCGAGATGACGTTCAACCTCGACGCGGGGCAGCCTGCGATCACCGCGACGTTCGATGCCACCAATCCGGATACCTACAATTTCAGCACTTCGGTGCAGGTCTACGATTCGCTGGGAATCGCGCACAACCTTACCTTCTATTTCCAAAAAACCGCGCCGGGCAGTTGGAACGTTTATGGTTCGTTCGACGGTGACCCTACGCTGGTCATCAATAACCCACTTACGACGATGACCTTCGACGGTGCTGGCGCATTGACCTCTTCACCCAATCTGACCGTCAATGTCACTTCGCCGCTGTCGAACGGCGCCGATTTTGGTGGGAATGGCGACGGCGTGGTGGATGTCACGTTCAACGCCACGCAATATTCGCTGGCCTCATCCGTGACGACGCTCACCCAGGATGGCCAGCCTGCGGGGGAGCTCGCGAGCGTTTCGGTGACCAAAGAGGGGCGGTTACAGGCGCGCTACACCAACGGTGACGTGAAGGATATCGCCACGGTGGCGATCGCGACCTTTCGCAACCCCAACGCGTTGATCTCGATGGGCGACAACATGTGGGCGGCGTCGCTCGAATCGGGACAAGCAGCGGCGGGGATTCCGGGGTCGGGCACGCGCGGTTTCATCTCTGGCGGCGCGGTCGAGTCCTCGAACGTCGATCTCACCGCGGAACTTGTCAATATGATCATCCAGCAGCGGGCCTACCAGGCAAACGCCCAATCGATCCGCACGCAAGACCAGATCTTGCAGACCGTGATCAACCTGCGGTAAGCGCAAGAGGTGAGCCATGGATCGAATGATCTACCTCGCGATGACCGGCGCGAAATATACGCTCGAACAGCAGGCGGCGGTCGCGAACAACCTGGCGAACGTCGATACCCCGGGGTTCAAAGAGGCACTACACCGGCTCCGTGCGGTGAATGTGCAATCTCAAGCGCTTCCCAGCCGCGCGTTCGTCGTCGATGCCACCGTCTCGGCGCGTTTTTCCGAAGGGGTGCTCGAGCAGACCGGGCGTGCGCTCGACGTCGCGATCGCCGGTCCTGGCTGGTTCGCAGTGCAATTGCCTGATGGGGGCGAAGCCTACACCCGCAACGGTGCGTTTCAGGTTGACAACGGCGGAATGTTGCGGCTGCCGAACGGACAAATGGTCTTGGGCGAAGGTGGCGCGCCGATCACCCTTCCGTCCGACCGTACCTATCTGGTCGGCAAAGACGGCACGATCAACGCGATCGACCCCGCGAACGGACAGGTCGAAGCGGTGGGGCGATTGCGGCTCGTCAATCCGCCGGTTACCGAATTGCAACGCGGTGACGACGGGCTCTTCCGCCTGCCTGCCGGGACGCCCCCGCCCCCTGAAGACCCCGCGGTCTCTGTGCGTGGGGGGTATCTCGAAAAGTCCAACGTCGACGTGGTCGACCAGATGGTGCGGATGATTGCGCTCGCACGCCAGTTCGAGATGAATACCAAGGCGATCCAGGTTGCCGAAGAAGACGACCAACGCGCTACCGCGCTGTTGTCGCCGCGATGACCAAATTGGGCGGGAAAGTACCCGTTACTTTACCCGCTTCCGTTCGCCCGATTGGGCTATCTTGACCCCTAGCAGTCGCTATCAGGAGAACCGCGATGATCCGTTCCCTTTGGATCGCCCGCACTGGGCTCGACGCGCAGCAAACCCAGCTCGACGTCATTTCCCACAACCTGGCAAACGTCAATACCACCGGCTACAAACGGCAGCGCGCGGTGTTCGAAGACCTGCTCTACCAGACGCTGCGGCAACCGGGGGCGCAAAACACCCAACAAAACCAGATCGGCAGTGGCTTGCAGCTCGGGACCGGTGTGCGGCCCGTCGCGACGGAACGGATCTTTTTGCAGGGGACGCTACAAAAAACTGACAATCCGCTCGATGTCGCCATTCAAGGGCGCGGTTTTTTGCAGATCCAGATGCCTGACGGCACCATCGCCTATACCCGCGATGGCTCGTTGCAGCTCGACAATCAGGGCAATGTCGTCACCGCCTCGGGCTATCCGCTCGCCGATGCGATCAACATCCCCGCCGACGCGCTGTCGATCACGATCGGCAAGGACGGCACCGTGAGCGTTCTGCAACCCGGCGCGGTGGCACCGACCCAGGTGGGGCAGATCCAGCTAGTGACCTTCGTCAATGAAGGGGGGTTACAAGCGCTCGGGGAAAACCTCTTCGCTGAAACCGCAGCGAGTGGCGCCCCTCAGATCAACGTGCCCGGAACGAACGGCGCCGGAAGCATCATCCAAGGGTATGTCGAAAATTCCAACGTCAATGTCGCCGAAGAGCTCGTGAGCATGATCGTCACGCAGCGGGCCTACGAGCTCAATACCAAAGCGATTCAGACTTCGGACCAGATGTTGGGGCGGCTGACGCAACTGTAAGCAATGCGTGGGCATCACGAGAAACGAGCATGACGGCGCTGGGTATGAAACGGTATGGGGAAATGATCGTGTGGCAGAAAAAGGTCCTGCAGTGGGCGGCGCGGCTTGCGGTCGCTTGGGGGGCGGCGCTCCTTGCAGGCTGTGCTGCGCTCGATACCACGCCGCCTGCGATCGTGCACCAACCGATGACCGCGCGCCCACTGCCGATCGAGGCGCAACCGGCGCCCAACGGTGCAATCTTTCGTCCGCAGGTGGCGCGGCCGCTGTTCGAAGACCGCAAACCGCGCTACATCGGCGACATCCTCACGATCAACCTAGTCGAAAAAACCTCGGCGACGAAGAATTCGGCGGCAAGCGCGTCGCGCAAATCGGACAACTCCGCCAGTATCGATTCGCTCACGCGCTTACCGTTGAGCGGACTGACGGGGCTGGGGCTGACTGCTTCCTCGGATATGAGTTTGGAGGGGAAAGGGGCGGCTTCGGCCGACAACACCTTCAGCGGCACGATCACCGTCACCGTGATCGACGTCTTCCCGAACGGCAATCTGTTGGTTTCGGGGGAAAAGCAGCTGGCGATCAACCAAGGGCGCGAATACATCCGCTTTTCGGGCGTCGTCAATCCCGACACCATCTCGGCGCAGAACACAGTGGCGTCGACCCAAGTGGCCGACGCGCGCATCGAGTACGTGGGCAGTGGCTATATCGACGAGGCGCAACGTATGGGGTGGTTGCAGCGCTTCTTCCTCAACTTCCTGCCCTTCTGAGGAGGTGACGATGCGGTACGGGTTCGGTTGGAGAACGGTGGCGCGGGGGATCGCGGTGGGGGTTGCGTGTTGGCTCGCGTTCTTACCGGCTGCGCACGCGGCACGCCTCAAAGAACTGGCGACGATCGCTGGCGTTCGGGAGAACCAGTTGGTCGGGTACGGCCTGGTGATCGGACTCGACGGGTCAGGAGACCAGACGACGCAAACCCCTTTTACCGTTCAGAGCACCCTCAACATGCTGCGTAATTTGGGCGTGACGCTCCCTCCGGGCACGCGCTTGCAGCTCAAGAACGTCGCGGCGGTGATGGTCACCGCGGAATTGCCCCCGTTTGCCAAACCGGGGCAGCGAATCGACGTCACGGTCTCGTCGATCGGGAACGCGAAAAGCTTACGGGGTGGTACTCTGGTGATGACGCCGTTGAAAGGGGCTGACGGGCAGATCTACGCGATTGCGCAAGGAAACGTCTTGGTCGGAGGCGCAGGTGCGCAGGCAGGTGGTGCGGCGCAGACGATCAACCATCTGGCTGCCGGACGGATCCCGGGGGGCGCCACAGTGGAACGCGAAGTGCCGGTTGCACTGGCAACGAATGGCCCGTTGCGCCTTGAGCTCAAAACTACCGATTTCACCACGGCTGCTCGGGTCGTGACTGCGATCAACCAGAAGTTCGGCGCTGGTACCGCCGCCGCGCAAGATGGGCGGACCATCCTCGTCAACGCGCCGCACGACGCAAGTGCGCGCGTTGCGTTCCTTGGGCAACTCCAGGAGTTGCCGGTTACGCCGGCAACTGAGCCCGCGAAAGTGATCGTCAATGCCCGTACTGGATCGGTAGTGATGAATCAAGAGGTTCGGCTCAAGCCAGTGGCAGTCGCCCACGGCAACCTCAAGGTGACGATCCAAGAGGACCTCACGGTTAGTCAACCGACCGCGCCGCTTGCTGGCGGAGAGACGGTCGTTGCACGGCAGCAGTCGGTCAAGATCGAGCAGCCCCCTGGCGTGTTCCACCACATCAAAGGGGGGGCGAATCTGGCCGAGGTGATCCAGGCGCTCAACGCGCTCGGGGCGACACCGATGGACCTCATCAGCATCTTGCAAGCGATGAAAGCGGCGGGCGCGTTGGAAGCCGAATTGGAGGTGATCTGATGGCGGCATCTTCGCTTCCCGCGTTCGATCCGCGTGCGGTAGCCGCATTGCGGCGTGCCGCGCGCGGCGAGGACCAACCCGCAGCCATCCGCAGTGCGGCGCGCCAATTCGAAGCGCTGATGTTGCAGCAGCTGTTGAAAGCGATGCGCGCGACCGTACCCGAAAATGGCCTTTTCGACACCAGTGCGCGCAAGCTGTGGCAAGAACTCTCCGACCAGCAACTGGCCAGCGATTTGGCCCAAAGTGGGGGCGTCGGCCTTGCCGAGCTGCTGGCGCGGCAATGGTTGCCGAAACCGGGCGCAACCGGCGATCCGGCAAAGGTTGCCGCAGAGACGGCGATTGCGGCAAATGACGCGCCGAATCGTGTGGCAGCACGCCGCGCTCCAAACCCGGAGCACGAAAGGAATACCCTGTCAGCGATCGCGTCCGCGTTACCGCCCGTGGTCGAGCGATCGTTCCGCCAAGCGGACGCTGCGAACGGGCAAACGGCTCCGGTCGTCGAACGATCCTTCATCGCACAACGCGATTTCGTTCAGACATTACTGGGGCTGGAACCCACGTTGACGCCGCTCGTTTCCACGGAGCCAGCTCCGGCATTGGTTCCGGTCGCAGCCGACGGCGGCACACCGCTGTTAGAAGGGCACGCGCAGCGTCAGGATCCAGCGAGGGAAACGACGCTGGATACGCACCGCGCCGAGCCGGAAACGACGGTGCCTGCTGCGCTTGTAGCCGTAGCGCCAGCGCCGTCCAATTTCGTCCCTTTGCCTGCCGATGCCCCTCCTGAGGAGCGGATCGCCCATTTCGTCCGCGAACTGCTTCCTGCTGCGCGCCGCGCTGCTGAAGCACTCGGTCTGGCTCCTGAGTTCGTGTTGGCGCAAGCCGCGCTCGAAACCGGTTGGGGCAGCGCGATGCTCCGCCACCCCGACGGTCGGCCGTCGAACAACCTCTTCAACATCAAAGCGGGAAGCGACTGGGACGGAGAGCGGGTGCGGGTGCAGACCACCGAATACCGCAACGGACGGCCCCAAACGGAGATTGCCGAATTTCGCGCCTATCCCTCGATCGACGCTGCGTTTGCCGACTATGTCCGGTTGATCGCGGAGAACGACCGTTACGCGCGCGTGCGTGGCGCGCGCACGCCCGAAGCGTTTGCGCAGGCGCTTGCCGCGGCTGGGTACGCTACCGATCCCGACTACGCGCACAAAATTGTCCGGGTGGTTCGGAACGCGACATTACAAAGCACCGTGGCTGAGGTTGGCATGAACTTTGCTTGATTTTCTGCAGGGATAACGGCAGCAGGAGCGGTGCGATGGGGATGTTACAGATCGGCTTGACGGGGTTGATGGCGGCGCGCTATCAGCTCGATACCGCAAGCCACAACATCGCGAACGCCAATACCGAAGGGTATAGCCGTCAGCGGGTCAACCAAAGTACCCAATTTCCGCAATTTGTCGGCTTCGGCTACATCGGTAGGGGCGCGCTGTTGGTGGGCGTGGAGCGCGCGTACGACCAGTTTTTGCAGGGCAACCTTCTTGCTGCAACTACCCGCTACGCGCAGGCGCAACACTATCAGGAGCTGATCGCGCCGCTCGACAACCTCGTCGCGGACCCGGACGCTGGCCTTTCCCCTGCGCTGCAACAGTTTTTCGACGCGGTGCAGGAGGTCGCAGACAACCCGGAAAGCATCGCAGCACGGCAGTCGCTCCTTTCGCAAGGCGAAGTGTTGACGGCACGCTTTCGCCTCTTCGACGCGCGGATCGACGAGATTCGTCAAGACGTCGAGCAGCGCCTCGACGGCGTGGCGCAGCAGGTGACTGCTTTGGCGCGCAACATCGCCGATCTCAACCAACAGATCCTGCAAGCGTCGACCCGCGGTGCGGAAGCGCCCCCCAATGACCTGCTCGATCAGCGGGATCAATTGGCGAAAGAGCTTGCCGGGTTGATCGGGATCAAAACGGTGATCGACGACCAGGGGATGATGTCGGTGTTTATCGGTAGCGGCCAGACACTCGTGCAGGGTGTGGCGAGCGCTATGCTCGCTACCGAAGCCGATCCCGGCGATGCCATGCACCGTCGGCTAACCTACCAGTTTGGTGGTAGCGGGGCTCCACAGGTGCTGCCCGAGCGGCTTGTCACCGGAGGGGAACTGGGGGCGCTCCTGGCGTTTCGCCGTGAAGGGCTCGATCGGATTCAGGACCAATTGGGTTTCTTGGCGACCACATTGGCGTTGGCGTTCAATGCACAACACCAGCAAGGGTACGGCTTGGATGGCGTCACCAATCGCGATTTTTTCGGCGGAGTACCGTCAACTCAGACCTTCACCGGTGACCAAGGGAGCAACCTCACCGTAGGATGGGCAACGCCGCTCGATGTCGCGGCGATGCAACCTGCATCGTTCGAAATTCGGTACGATGGGAGCAATTACACCATCACGCGGCTGCATGACGGTCAGTCGCTTTATACCGGAGCAACGCTCCCGGCAACGTTTCAAGGGCTGACCCTTACTGGTACGTTGAATGCCGGCGAACGGGTCGTAGTGCGGCCGTTTCCTGCACAAGGGGGAACTTTGGCGGTAGCACTCACCGATCCCCGCGCGGTAGCCGCGGCGCAGGCCGATCCCACGAGCGCAACGGGCTCAGGGCCTGCCGACAACGTCAATATGTTGGCACTTTCCAGCCTTCAGACGACGAAAACGCTCTATGCCGATGCGTCGGGTATTCCCACCGCGACGTTTCAAACCGCCTGGGCAAGCGCCGTGGCCGAATTGGGCACGCTTGCCCGTTCGGTGAAAACCGAAGCCACAGCCAGTAAAGCGCTGGTCGATCAGGTGCAGGCGACACGGGACAGCTACGCGGGCGTCAACCTCGACGAAGAGGCGGCGAACCTCATCCAATTTCAACAGGCCTACCAGGCGGCGAGCAAGACGATGCAGATCGCGCAGAAGCTCTTCGATGAAGTGCTCGCGATTGCTCAGTAACCAGGAGAACGGCTATGTTACGGATCGCAACCAACCAAGTCTATGACCGCAACATCTTCGCGATGCAGCGGGCGCAGACCCAAATGCATCAGACCCAATTGCAGGTGGCGAGCGGTCGCAAGATGGTCGTACCGTCGGACGACCCGGTACGTGCGGCGCGCAGTCTCGAATTGCAGCAGTCGCAGAGCGTGAACCAGCAGTTTCTCGAAAACATCGGCTACGCAAAGGACGTGCTCGGGCTGACCGATACCCGTTTGACGCAGATGAGCGACACCCTGCAATACATGCGCGACAAGTTCGTGCAAGCGGGAACGGGGGCGCTCGCGGCGTCGGACCGCGCGGCGCTCGCGCAGGATTTGCGCAGCCAACTGGCCAATTTGGTTGGGTTGGCAAACAGTCAGGATGGACAGGGAAACTATCTCTTCGCGGGCTTCAAAAACGATCGGCCGCCGGTCGCCTGGGGCGATCACGACGCCAACCCACTGACCCCCGATCGTTACTACTATCAAGGGGATGCGAACGTCAAGCAGATGCGGGTGGGCGCGGCGCGGCTGATCGACGCGAACGTACCGGGATCTTCGACCGGTGGCCCCGGGGGGCTCTTCGATGCCGATCAAAGCACGTTCGTTGCCGGCCCGCCCACGCAATACCCGCTGGCACGGTTTTTCAACGACCTCCAAGATGCGATCGACGCGCTTGATCCCGCTACGGCTGGCACCACCACCATCCATGCGTCGAGCGCCGGGATCGACGCGGTCGATCGCTTCCTGGCGCGCGTGCAACACTATACAGCGAAGGTGGGGTCACAACTTGCGGAACTCGATGCGCTCACCGAGATGGGGAAAGCGCTCGATCTCGATTACGCGCAGGCGCGCTCGCGCATCGAAGATCTCGACTATACCGAGGCGTTGTCGCGATTGGCGCAACAACAGATGGTGCTCTCCGCGGCACAACAGTCGTTCGTCAAGGTTTCCAATCTCAGCTTGTTCCAGTATTTGTGAGCGCGACGTCACGGCGCATGGGGGAGAGGGATGAGGCGGTGCTCTTTTTTCACGAAAGGGGGGTGTTGGCTCGTCCTCGTAGTGGGAGGGGCCGTGGGGCTTACCGGTTGTGCGCAGGAGCGGCTCACTTCTGCCGAGATCGCGCGAGAGGGCGCGGCGGTAGCCGGAAGCGCGCTGCTGCTCTCCGATTCCTCCCTAGGGGTTTCCGCTGCGAACGCTGCAACTGGCACTGGCGCTACCGCGGCGACTGCGTCCACTCCAGCCTCGGCGCCGATCTCCCATCTCGGGCTTCTGCGGCAATTGGGCGGTGCGGCGCTGGTTGCCTATGCGCTCTACGATCCGCTCGCCCCCAACTGGACGATTACCGTGCAACCGGAATCGGAGGCGGTGGTCCGTCTGGTGCTGACGATGCGCTCGCTCACCACAGGGGGCAACGGCGAATCGTGGCGCATTTTCCAGCGCGCAGCGCAAAAAGTGACCGAGCAACGGGACGCCAAATCGTACCAGTTGCTTTCCTACGAAGAAGGGGTGGAATCGACGCGGCCGTTTGCGCAGCGCTACGCAGTCGGGACGTTGCGTCTCGTTTACTGAAAGAGCGGGCCACTAAGGGCGTGCGGAGCGTGGCGGCAAGGTTTCGATGAGCGGCACGGTCGGATAGCGGGTGGTGCCCTGTGGCGAGAGGGCGGTGGCTTCGCCGCGCAACAGGTACTCCAGCGCGCGGCGAACCGTTGGGAACGCCAGTTCGTCCCACGGCAAGCACGATAAAGGAAAAAGGCGAATTTCCAAGGTTTCAGCGCCAGGCACCCAGTCCAGGTCCAACAAGGTCGCGCGGTAGAAGAGGTGCACCTGATGGATGTGGGGAACGTCCAGCAACGCATGGAGCGCGTCGATCCGAACCCGCGCTCCCGCCTCTTCCCAGGTTTCCCGCATCGCGGCTTCGAGGGTGCTTTCGTTACACTCCATGAATCCGGCAGGAAGCGTCCAATAGCCGATTCGTGGGGCGATCGCGCGGCGACAGAGCAGGATCTGGTTGCCCCGTAGCGGCAACGTCCCCGCGACGATGCGCGGATTTTCGTAATGGATCGTCGCGCAGTTTGGGCAGACGTAACGAGGCAGATGGTCGAGCGGCGGGATCTTCCGTTCGACGGGATGGCCACAGACGGAACAGAAATTCATCGTGACGAAACGCGGTAACGGCGGTGCGCACAGTGTAGCAAAAAAACCACAAACCGAAATTGCCGCCGATTTTTTTCGCTTTTTCCCTTTTTGGGCGAGGGTGCTTCTTGCTATACTGTGGCGGCAGGAGGAGCGCCGACGATGCCAGCCCCAGACTTTGCCGAGGAAATTCGCGAGCTGAACCTCAACTTTCTCATCCTCGCGCAGCGGATGGCGCACGACAACGTTGCCGCAGCAGCCGTGAAGCTGGGTGTTGCAGAGGAAGACCTGCGGTGGTTGCAGACGCTCTCGCCTGCCAAACTGGTCCGGCTGGCGCAAGGGGCGATGCTCGTGCCGCAATTTCGCTTCGATGGTGCGTTGTTGAAACAATTGGCAGGTGACGTAGGGCGCGACGAAGCCGCAGCGCAGTTGCACGCGCTCATCTTGGCGCAAGCGAAACCGCGGAAAAGCCCGATCGTGGGAGACGACGATGGCGAAAAAACTTGAACAGATCGAAGCCGATGCGCAGGAAATTTTGATCGCAGCGGAATTGATCCGCCTGGGGGCGCGGATGCAGCTGCTGGAAGCGGAGGTGGTGCTGAGCCGCGATCGGCTGATGAAGCTCTACAAGCAAGTGCGGGGTGTCTCGCCGCCAAAAGGGATGCTTCCGTTTTCGACCGATTGGTTCATGAGCTGGCAGCCGAACGTCCATTCCACGCTCTTTGCCAATTTTTGGCAACAGGTGGCGGAAACTGACCACCGGCGGCGTTTGATCACCGCGTACCAACTCTATCTCGATACCGTAGATGCCGTTCAGATCGAACCGGTATTGAGTATCACTCGGGCGTGGACGCTGTTGCGGTTTCTCGACGCCGAATTGTTGCAACTCACCCCCTGCTCGCAATGCGGTGGCCATTTCGTCACCCACGCCTATGAACCGGCGAAAACCTTCGTCTGCGGGCTTTGCCACATGCCGTCGCGTGCCGGGGCGGGGCAAGAAAACCGCAAACACCGCTTGGCAGCGGCGCAGCGCACGTTGCCGGTGAAGAAAAACCGGCGGCGCGCGGCGTCTGCAGTCACCGGTTGATAGCACTATCGGAAACGGCTAATACCCGATGTTTCTCCTGATCGGTTACGTGATCATCTTGGCGTCGGCGCTGGGCACCTACGCGGTGCACGGTAGCCTTGCCGCACTCTTCGTCCCAACCGAATATATCGCGATCGTCGGGTTATTGATCGGGGGTTTTGTCGCGTCCAACAACCCCAGTTCGCTGAAAGCGGCGGTGGGCGGGCTTGCGGCGGTCTTCAAGAATTCGCCTTACAACCGCGCGTTTTACATCGAACTGCTGGCGCTGCTCTTTGAGATTCTCACCAAGGTGCGCAAAGAGGGGTTGATGGCGATCGAACAGGACGTCGAAAACCCTGAAGGCTCGGCCATTTTTGGCAAGTACCCGCTGGTGTTGCATGATCACCATTTAGTGGAATTCATCACCGATTATCTGCGCATGATGGTGAGCGGCAGCCTCAACGCGATCGAAATCGAAGGGTTGATGGACCAAGAGATCGAAACGCACCACATCGAAGCCCATTTGCCCGCGCACCTCATCTCCAAAGCGGCGGACTCGGTTCCGGCGTTCGGTATCGTCGTCGCGGTGATGGGGGTGGTGAACGTGATGGGCTCGGTGGGGGAACCACCCGCGGTGCTCGGGAAGATGATTGGGGGCGCGCTCGTCGGGACTTTCTTGGGGATCTTGGTTTCCTACGGTTTCGTCGGCCCCATCGCCAGCCAGCTCGAACTCAAGGTCGAAGACGGCAGCAAGCCTTTCCAGGTGGCGAAAGTGGTGCTGCTCGCGAGCATGAACGGCTACCCGCCGCAGATGGCGGTGGAATTTGGCCGCAAGGTGTTGTGGTCGACGGTGCGGCCCACCTTCGCCGAGCTCGAGGAAGAGCTCAAAAACCGCAAGTAACCGGGTAGCGCGATGAGCGACGATACCCAACAGCCGATCGTCGTCAAACGGGTCAAGAAGGTCAGCGGTGGCGCGCATGGCGGCGCATGGAAGATCGCGTACGCCGATTTCGTCACCGCGATGATGGCCTTTTTTCTTTTGATGTGGCTGTTGGGCTCGACCGCGAAAGGAGACCTCGACGGGATTGCGCAATTTTTCCAGAACCCGCTCAAGGTTGCGAGTGATGGCGGGTCGGGCTCCGGCGATGCTGAGCGGATCATTCCGGGGGGCGGTGAGGACCTCTCCCGGCGCGTTGGGCAGGTGAAACGAGGGGACACCCCATCGAAAAGCACGTTCCAACGCGACGGTGGCGAGGGGTCTTTGCCCACGAAAGGCCGCTCGGACAGCACGAACGAATCTCCAGATGTGCAACGCGTGCAAGGTGCGACGAGCGACGCCGAGGCGCAGGAGCGGGAAAATCAGAAGCGGCGCGAACTCGCACAAATGGAGCGGATGCGTTCGCTCCTGGAGGCGATGATCGAGGCCGACAGCACGTTGCGCGCGCTGCGTGACCAGATTCGCATGCAAATCACCGAAGACGGACTGGCGATCGAAATCGTCGATGAGAAGAATCGGCCGATGTTCGCTTCCGGCAGCAGTGAGGTCCAACCGTACATGCGGGATCTGTTGCGCCTCATTGGACGCACGCTGAGCGGAATCGAGAACAAGATCATGATCGCGGGCCATACCGACGCCACCCCGTTTGCCAACAACGGGCGCGGTATTTCCAACTGGGAACTTTCCGCCGACCGGGCGAACGCGGCGCGGCGGGAGTTGGTCGCCGGAGGACTGGATCCGGAGAAGGTCTTTCGCGTCGTCGGCATGGCCGACACCGTTCCGTTCGTGCCGGAAGACCCCTACGCGCCGCAAAACCGGCGCATCAGTATCATCGTCTTGAAACGCGAAGCCGAAGAGGATCTGCGCAAGCAGGCTTCGCAAATCACGGAAACGCTGCGGCGTGGGGTGGCGCGTGAATGACGAAGACCTGAACGCGCTCTACGCGGCGGAAAAAGCAGAAACGATCTCGGCGATCGAATCCCTTTTGGCGCAGGCCGACCGCGACGGGTGGAGCGAAGCGATCCAGGAAGAGGCGGTCCGCTTGGCGCATTCGCTCAAAGGCGCGGCAGCGGCGATGGGGGATGAAGCGTTTTCGCGTCTCGCGCGCATTCTGGAAGACCGGTTGGCGAAATGGCCTGGAAAAGGGGCGGCGCTCGATGAACAAGCGCCTACGGAAGTTCACACCAACGACCCATTTTCTGCGTGGCGCGTTACTCTGACCCCAGCGCCGCACGTGCGTGCAAGCCGCGCATTGCAAGAAGAGCTCGTTGCGGCGCTTTCTGCGTTCGGTTCGGTTCGCGCGGATCCCGACCCTATCGCGGAAAACGCAACCACCTGGTCGTGGATCGTAACGAGCGCGGCTGCGGACAAACGCGCACTTCGCGATGCGGTCGAACTCTTTGCGGTGCCTGGCTCTGTCGCGGTCGAACGGCTTGCCGAGGAACGGGCGCAACCCGTCCCGCCGCCTGACGCACCCAGCGCCATCGAAACACCATCGGTGCCCACCGAACCTCAGACGGGTGCGCCCCATCTCAGCGCCTCTCCGGCCACCGACGTGGCGGGTGATCTGGTTTGCGAACCGGGTGCGGAAGGTGCCCCCTGGCAGACGTGGTGGCGTGCGTTGGTGCATGCGCAGCACGCCGCGTCGTCGTTCCCTGAAACGGACGGCTCGGTGTATGACGCGGTGCGCACGGCCCAATTGCCGTTGTCTCTTTGGGTGCAAACGTGGCAGGGGGTATGGCGGACGCAATTGCCGGCGTGGTCGGTGACTCTCACCGGCGACGCGGCGGTGATCACCCCAGCGTTCGCCGAGGTGCTCGACCGTTGGCAACAGTTGGCGCTCAGCGCGGCCAAGGCGTGTGGGGCGCACGGGGCGCTGCGTCTGGCAATGCGGTGCTATCGCATGGGCGCGACGGTTCGGTTCGTCCTCTCCGGGGATCCGGACGGGGTCGCGACGGTAAAATCGGCCTGGCTGTCTGAATTGCCTACCCAAGCCGCGTGGGTGGTTCGCGAGACCAACGACGCTTGGGAAATGGCGATGCCGTTCGCGCCGGCGATCTTATGGGCTTTTTGGTTCACTGTAGCCGAGCAAGCGGTAGCGGTACCTGCCGAATCGGTCGCGGCGTTTTTCCCGCAAATGCCGAAAAACGCCTGCCGGTTCGTGAACGGGGAGTGGTACCTCTCCCAAGCCGGTACCCCATACCCGTGGCGGCCGCTCATTCCTGAAACCGACCGTGCGCCGTTCGAATACCCTGTGGTGGTGGCACTGGCTTGCGGAACGCGGACGGTACTTACCGGTGTCGATGGTGCCGAGCGCGCAGGCGGTGTGGCGACCCAGCCGTTACCCGACGACGCGGCGCACCCTGCAGGGTGGGTGGCGTTGGCAACTCGGGGAGAAGCGCTCGCTACCGTGCTCGATCCGGAGCGGTGGTGGGCAGCTTCCTGTCAGCGCTAAAAACCCTCAAGTTTTTTTCCTTGGTGCCGATAACGCTTCATGACAAGATCGTCATGGAGCGAAGCCATCATGGACTGGGAAGCAGTGTGGCAATACGTACGGCTTGCGGCGCTCAACGCCGACGCCGTCGCTGCACGCTACCCGGACGATCTAGCGGTCCGTGCGTTGCGCACCGATTTGCAAGCACTGGAGCGGCTGTTGGTGACGACAGGGGCAACGCACCACGGTCTTCAAGGCGATGCGGAATCGGCCCGACTGCAGCGCAACGACGATGCCGCGCACGCATCCCTCGACAAAGGCAATGCGCGCTTAGCAAACACCCCGCGGCGGCCGGTGAAAGTGCGCGCACGCGGGGTGTTGGACGGCAGTGAAGATTGGGATCGTCTCGTCGACGACTAATCTTCGCACTGCAAGAGCGCTGGGTTCTCTTCCCCCGCGGTAACCAGGCGATCCAAGAGGTTGATGACCTGCATCGACACCTCTTCCATTCGTGCGAGTGCGGTAACCACCTGATCCCAGTTGTGCTGCGCGTACGCGGTAAGAGCCGCTTTGGCCGCGTCGTGTACCGAACGGTGTGGCGCTTCGAGGTCGCGAAAACCGGGGAAGTGGCTAAAGCAGCGGTGCCCTTTCCCTTCGTAGTACCACTTGCCCAACCGGCACGCTTGATGGCTGGCGAACTCGTCCACGCTTTTTTGGCTGTTGCCCAGGATCACCTGATAGACCTCGAATTTGTACACGATGTGGTCGAATTTCGCGATTTCGCAGAACGCACGCAGCGCCGAGAGCGCCGCTTCGCGGTGGATCGTTTCGATTTCATTCCCCAACGCCTCTACTTCTTGCGCGGTGGTGCGACTCTCTTCGCTGTGGCTTTGGGCGCGCTCGGCCAACGCGACGATCGCAGTGCGGCTTGCGCTGCTGTCGTTGCGGATCTGCTCGACCAGTCGTGCGATATCGGAAGTGGCCACTGCGGTGCGCTCGGCGAGTTTGCGTACCTCGTCGGCGACCACCGCAAATCCGCGCCCCTGTTCACCGGCGCGTGCGGCTTCGATCGCCGCGTTCAAAGCGAGCAGGTTGGTTTGATCGGCGATCTCACGGATCAGATTGACGATGCCGCTGATCTGTTGCGCCCGTTCGTCGAGCGCGCCGATCTTGGTCATCGCCTCTTGCGATGCCTCAGCCAACTTCTGCAGATTGTTCGCGATGGTACGCACCACCCGTTCCGTTTGCGCGGCGCTCTTTTCCGCGTGTTCGGCTTGATCTTGGTTGGTCTCTGCCGTTTCGGCCAGCGTCACGAAACTGCTGCGAACGCTCCCGAGCGATTGCCCAAACGCAACGAACTCATTGAGGACGCGGCGAAGATTCTCTGCTTCTTTACGGCAAGCGTCGGCTTCGGCACGTGCCTCTTTTGTTTCGCGACGTGCTTCCTGAAGCGCTTGCTGGGCGCGCGCCAGTTCATCGGTGAGCGCAGCGATCCGCGCTGCTTGTTCTTGAAGTTTGGCCTTGCTGCCGAACATGGTGCTCTCCTCTCAGTCGAACCTGCTATCCTCAATTATCGGTAGAAATGCAGAAAACTTGAGGAAAAATTGCGACCTTTTTTTTGTCCAATTTGCCTCAAGTTTTTTGTCGATTCGTCGTAATATAGCACTATCGCGAAGTGACAGCGCGCAAGGAGTCCACCATGACCGACCTGCTCAAGCGCATCGACGAGCGCACGAAACTCGCAGGGACCAACAAACTCGAAATTTTGCTGTTCACCTTGGGAGTGAGTCAAGCCACGGGGCGGCGTGAGACTTTTGGGATCAATGTCTTCAAAGTTCGTGAAGTGATGAAGACCCCGCCGATCACCGCGGCGCCGGAAATGCCCAAAGCGGTGAAAGGGATGGTGAGTCTGCGCGGGGTGCTGGTGCCTGTGGTCGATCTGGGCGAGTATGTCGGGGTGGAACCGGGCAGCGAACGCAACATCATGATCGTCACCGAATACAACCAGCACGTACAGGGGTTCCTGGTGGAATCGGTCGATACCATCTTGCGGCTCGATTGGTCGCAGATGCGGGTGCCGCCCGATATGCTCACCGCGAAGATGGGGGGGCTCGTCACCGCGGTGACGGAACTCACCGATGGGCGCCTGGTGATGCTCCTCGACGTGGAAAAGGTGCTTTCCGATACCACGGGTGGGGTCGAGGCGGAAGCGGATCTCTATGCCGGTATCGAACCCCTACCCGATGCGGACCGCTTCACGATCTATTACGCCGACGATTCGGCGATCGCGCGCGAACAGGTCGAACGGACGTTGCAAAAGCTGGGCGTCCGGTACGTGGAAGCAGTCAATGGCCGACAATGTTGGGAAAACCTGGAACGGGCCGCGGAACGGGCGCGCGCGCTCAAGCGACCAGTGAAAGAGTTGGTCTCGGCGGTGCTCACCGATATCGAGATGCCGGAGATGGACGGTTTCATCCTCACCAAAAAGATCAAGACCGACCGGCGCTTTGCCGGGATTCCGGTCCTGATGCACTCGTCGCTTTCCGGGATGCAGAACCAGCACTTGGGGAAATCGGTCGGGGTCGACGAGTATGTGCCGAAATTCCAGCCGCAAGAATTGGCGACGATTCTGCGGCGCGTTTTGTACGAAGCCCATGGCAAACGGGAGGGCTGAGCGATGAATCTTCCTGCGAAAACGGTCATCGAACCGGAACTGGTCGAGGAGAAGTCGGAACACAGTGCATTCGAAGAGATCGAGGCGCGCGCCGGGTTGGCTGGCTCGAACCGTTTCGAAATCCTCCTCTTTTCGCTGGGGACGAGCGAAATCTTTGGCGTCAATGTGTTCAAAGTGCGTGAGGTGATGAGCACCCCATTCATCACCCGCGCGCCCAACGTGCCGCCTGGTGTCGAAGGGTTGGTGAGTCTGCGCGGTAACGTCATTCCGGTGGTGTCGTTGGCAAAAGTGATGGGGTTGGCGCCGATGGACGACCGCCTTGCGCCAACGATGATGGTCGCCGAATACAGCCAAAAGACACTGGCGTTCCTAGTCGAATCGGTGGACCGCATCATCCGCGTCGAGTGGGGGCTGGTGCGCGAACCGGAAAACGTCTCGCAGCAGGTCCACGGGATGATCACTGCGATCACCGAGCTCCCAGATGGCCGCATCGTCTCGATCATCGACGTCGAATCGATTCTGGCGCGCGTGTTCGGCGAAGAGGTGGTCGGGACGATTTTGCCGATTCCCGAAGGGCACCGCTACCACGTCTTCTTCGTCGATGACTCGGGCGTTGCGCGTAAAAAGATTGCGGAGGTGCTCGACAAACTCGGAGTGAAGCACGCACATGCGAACAACGGCGCAGAGGCGTGGGCGCGACTCGAAAGTATGGCCAATTTTGCCGAACAAACCGGCCAAAGTTTGCGCGAACAGGTCGATGTGATTTTGGTCGACGCCGAAATGCCGGAGATGGACGGTTATGTGCTGACCAAATACATCAAGGCCGACCCCCGTTTCGAAGGCATTCCGGTGATCATGCACTCCTCGCTCTCGTCGCAAGCGAACCGGGCGATGGGCGAACGGGTGGGTGTCGACGGCTATGTGGCAAAATTCGACGCCCATGCGTTGGCCGAGACCCTCCGGCCGTTACTCACACGATGATCAAGGAGTGCTGATCCATGGACAAAAACAAAATCCGTTTTCTGGTGGTCGACGATTTTTCGACGATGCGTCGCATCGTGCGCAACCTGTTGAAGGAACTGGGGTACACCAACGTCGAAGAGGCTGAAGACGGCCAGGTGGCACTCAACAAGCTGGAAAGCCAACCGTTCGATTTCGTCATCACCGACTGGAACATGCCCAACATGGACGGGCTGACGCTGCTCAGAAAGATCCGCAGTTCCGACAAGCTCAAACACCTGCCGGTGTTGATGATCACCGCAGAAGCGAAAAAGGAGAACATCATCGCGGCGGCGCAGGCGGGCGCTTCAGGATACATCGTCAAGCCTTTCACGGCAGCGGTGTTGGCGGAAAAGCTCGACCGCATCTTTGCGAAGCTGGGCAAACAGTAGCGCGTGGAGCAAGACGATGAGTAAAAAACACGAATCTGGCGACAGCGACGAATTGCAAGCGTTGTTCGACAGCATCGTCGGCGCTGCGGCGCAGAGCTCGGAACCGGAAACGGAGAGTGGTGACAGCGATGAACTGCAGGCGCTGTTCGATACCGTTGCCGAGCAGTTTCAAGCAAGCGCCGAGGCGGATTCGGATGCTTCTGACCCAGGCGAAGCAGCCGAACCGCCCCTGACACCCGAGCAGCGCGACGAACTCTACCGCCGCATCGGAAAGGTGGCGCGGCAACTCCATGAGGCGCTCAAAGAGCTTGGGTGTGAATCGGTCGTCGCGGAAGCAGCGCAAGCAGTTCCCGATGCCAAAGAGCGGCTGCGCTACATCGCGCAGAAAACTGAAGAAGCTGCGGTCAAGGTCCTCAATGCGGCCGAGATCGCGTCGCCGTTGCAAAAAGAGTTGGAGAGCAAAGCGCAGGCGCTGCGCGCCCGTTGGGATCAGCTCTTTGCCAATCAGCTCTCGCCGCAGGAGTTCAAAGCGCTTGCGAAAGAGACGCATGCGTTCCTTGCGCTTACGGAAGAGAACGCGCACCTCACCGCCGAGCAGCTCATGAACATCGTGATGGCGCAGGATTTCCAAGACCTTACCGGTCAAGTGATCAAAAAAGTGATCGAGATCGTTGGCCGGATCGAAACCGAACTGCTGCAGATCCTCATCGAAGCGATGCCAGAAGAGTTGCGCCAGAAAAAACACCAGTCGGAAGGCGACGCGGCATTGATGAATGGACCAGCCGTCCAGAAGGGGGAGGGCGTTTTGTCGTCCCAAGAAGAGGTGGATGATTTACTGAGTAGTCTCGGCTTCTGACGGCTCGGGACAGCGCAGAAACAAGGAGCAGAGCCATGAGCGATTTTGCTGGTATGCAGGACCTTCTCCAGGACTTTTTGGTCGAAGCGGAAGACCTGCTCTCAGGCGTCGATAACCGTTTGGTCGAGCTCGAAAAGAACCCGCACGACAAAAATCTCTTGAACGAAATTTTTCGTGGGTTTCACACCATCAAAGGGGGTGCGGGGTTTCTTGGCGCGAACGAACTGGTGACGTTGTGTCACCTGACCGAAAACCTCTTCGACAAGCTGCGCAACGACGAACTGTCGCTCACGCCATCGCTCATGGATCTGATCCTGGAAGCCACCGCCGCCGTCCGGGACATGTTCTCCTATTTGGAGCGCAGCGTGCAACCGCCGCCCGCGGAAGAGTCACTACTCGAACGGTTGCGGGCCGCGCTTGCCGGGAAACTGCCCGAACCCGCAGGTGGGGGTACCAAAAGCCAGGCCGATGCCGTAGATTCGGGTAAAGATGGGGGCAGTGAGCCCGATTGGGAGTTGCTGCACCAAGTGGTTGCGGGGGAAACAGCGAACGAGTCCAAGGCGACGCCGAAGCCAGACGACGCCAAAGCGCACGACGGCAAAGCGGAAGCAAAAGCGGCGCCACCTGCGCCCAAGCGCGCGTCCGTCCCTGCCCCGGTGCGGCGGCCAGCCGAAAATCGGGACCAGGGAATCCGCATCGAAACGTCGCGCCTCGACCAGGTGCTCAACCTAGCGGGCGAAATCGGGCTTACCAAAAACCGCTTGACCGCGTTGCGTAGCGACATCCTGGCGGGGAAAACCGACCCCGATACCCTTCATGCGCTCGACGTTTCGGTCAATCAGCTCGATCTCTTGGTTTCCGACCTGCAAAACGCGGTGATGAAAACGCGGATGCAGCCCATTGGGCGGTTGTTCCAGAAATATCCGCGTATTGCGCGCGATTTGGCACGCCAGCTCGGCAAACAGATCGAACTCGTGATCAGCGGTGAAGAGACCGAGATCGACAAGACGATGATCGACGATCTTTCGGATCCGCTCATTCACCTGATCCGCAACGCGGTGGATCACGGTATCGAATCGCCGGAAGAGCGCATCGCTGCCGGGAAGAAACCGGAAGGGACGATTCAACTCTCCGCGAAACAGGAAGGGGACCATATCCTGATCATCATCGCCGACGACGGCAAAGGGATGAGTGCGGAAAAGATTCGCGCGAAAGCGGTCGAGAAAGGGTTGATTTCGGCCGACGAAGCGAACGGGTTGGACGACCGGCAAAGCCTCAACCTCATCTTTCTGCCCGGTTTCTCCACCGCAGAGAAGGTCTCCGACGTCTCGGGGCGCGGCGTGGGGATGGACGTGGTGCGGACCAACATCACCAAATTGAACGGCACGATCGACGTGCAATCGGAACCGGGGCGCGGGACGACCTTCATCATCAGCCTGCCGCTCACGCTCGCGATTCTGCCGGTGCTGCTCGTCCGTCTAGGCGAACAACCCTTCGCAGTGCCGCTCTCGATGGTGCGCGAAATCCTTCCGATTCACCTCGACGAGGTGCGCGAGGTAGGTGGACGCTCGACGTTGGTGGTGCGGGGCGAAGTGCTGCCGATTTTGCCGCTTTCGCTGCTCCTCAATTGGCCGATGACCCGCAGCCCCAATTACGGCGTACTGATGCAAATGGCCGAATTTTCGTTCATCCTTGGTATCGACAGCTTCGCTGGGCGGGAAGACGCGGTGATCAAATCGCTCGAAGATTTCCGACCCAAAGGGGTGGCGGGTGTGACGATCCTCTCCAACGGTCAGATCGTCCTGATCCTCGACATGAAAGAGCTCTTCGAAACCAGCACCGGCCGCCAGGGGGTGAGCAAGAAAGAGCTGGAGAAATATGCGCAACCCCCTGAAGCAGTGATGCAGCCGGCCTAACCGGCAACGATCGCCAACAACCGCGCCTGGGCTTGCGCAAACGCATTGAGCCCCGCGCGCTGCAGATCGGCGCCGATCGCCTCGAGGTCGATACCCAGCGTCTGCAAACGTTGCAGATGCTGGTGTGCTTCGTCGACGTGGAGCGCAAGTGTGGCTTCGTCCGCTTTGCCGTGATCGAGCAGCGCTTCGAGCGTGGCGAGTGGCAGGGTATTGATCGTTTCTGGCCCGATGAGGGGTTCGACGTACAAAAGATCGGAATAGGCTGGGTTCTTGGTGCTGGTGCTCGCCCACAAAACCCGTTGCGGGTGTGCAGCAAAAAGGGGATCGGTAGCCAACAGGCTGCGATAGGTAGCGCCGATCGCTTTGGCCATCGCAACCGCCGTCATCCCTTGCCACTCCGGGTGCTCCGGCGCCCGTTCCGCCAGGAGGGGATCGACCGCGCTGTCCATTCGCGAAAGGAAGACACTCGCGACGCTATACCCCGGGGTGATGCCTAGCGCTTGCGCCGCGGCAGCCGCTCGGCGGTAGGCGTCGACGACGGCCTGCCATTGACCCGGAGAGAAAATCAGCGTGACATTGACGCCGATCCCTTCGGCGACGAGCGTTGCCATCGCGTCGATCCCAGCGGCGGTTGCCGGAATCTTGATCAACACGTTCGGTTCGGGAATGCGGGCGGTGAGCCGCTTTGCCGCGGCGATGGTGCCGTCACGGTCGTGGGCCAACGCTGGGCTCACTTCGATACTCACATATCCGGCGCGTCCGGCGTTCGCTTCCCAGGTGGCGCGAAACTGTTGGCACGCGCTCAATACGTCGGCGGCTACGAGCAATTCGAGCGCCGCTTCCGGCTCCAGGTTGCTTCTCCGCAATGTAGCCAGTTCGTCACGGTACGCGTCGCTTTGGCTGATCGCTTTTTCGAAGATCGCTGGGTTGGTGGTAACGCCACGGACCCCTTTCGCTTGCCACGCGCGCAACGTACCATCGAGGAGCCATTCCCGTGTCAATTGATCGAGCCAGATCTGCTGCCCAAGCGCATCGATGTGCGCCAAAATGGGATGCCGGTTGTTCATCGTTGCCCTTCGCGTAAAAAAGCCCCGTTGCCGGGGCGTGGTTCGATCGAAACGGGGTGCGGTCACGCCGCGTAGTTTTGCTCCGCGAACGACCAGTTGACCAGATGGTCGAGGAACGCGGTGACGAAATCGGGGCGACGGTTGCGGTAATCGATGTAGTAGGCGTGCTCCCAGACGTCAAGGGTAAGGAGCGGCGTGTCACCCGTGGTGAGCGGAGTTCCGGCAGCGCCCATATTGACGATATCGACGCTGCCATCGGCTTTCTTCACCAGCCACGTCCAGCCCGAACCGAAGTTGCCGACGGCCGAGGCATGGAACGCTTTCTTGAATGCGTCGAAGCTCCCCCATTTCGCTTCGATCGCTGCTTTGAGCGCGCCGGAAGGCTCGCCGCCGCCGTTTGGCGAGAGGCAGTTCCAGAAAAACGAGTGGTTCCAGGTTTGCGCCGCGTTGTTGTAGATGCCGCCAGCAGGAGCCTTCTTGACGATCTCTTCGAGCGGCATGTCTTCAAATTCGGTCCCTTTGATCAGATTGTTGAGGTTATTGACGTAGGCTTGGTGGTGCTTATCGTGATGGTATTCCAGCGTTTCAGCGCTCATATAGGGTTCGAGCGCGTTTTTCGCAAACGGGAGTTCGGGAAGTTGATGGATCATCGTTTGGCCCTCCATGGGTTGGTTGAACAGTAAAGCCTGACCATTCTACTCGGTATTTTCGCCACCGACAACCTCTGCTAACGCCCGGGCGTCGGCAAATTGGATCGCGATCCGTTCCTCGGTTTCCAATTGCGCGGCGCGGGTAATGAGCCGTCCGCTTTCGGAATCGAACACCAACGCATAACCGCGTGCCAAGACCGCGGTGGGGGAAAGCGCCTCGAGGCGGGCAGCGAGCGTCTCCAATCGCCGCTTCGGCTCTGCCAAATCGAACGAGGCGGCGCGTAACCTGTCACTGCTTGCCGACCAAGCCCTGCGATAGGGGGCAAGCAGCGCGAGCGGGTGGGGAAGGCGTTGCGCGATCGCCTCGAGCGCCGTGCGTTGGGCCGCGAGTTGCGCGCGCGGGTGGCAGAGCCGCGCCGCGGTGGCCTCGAGCGTTCGGGCTGAGCTGCGCAACCGTTGGGCAAGCGCTTCACGCAGCGCGGCGTAGCGCTGCTCGAGCCGTTCGCGCCGTTCGCGGATCGCGAACGCGGGCGAGAGCCGTTTCAGGTCCCGTTCCCCCCAATCGAGCTGTTGATTGACCTGCTGCCACTGGATGCGAAACGCACGCTTGAGCCGTGCGTCGAGCTCCTGGACTTGAGACACAACTTCGCTCCACCCTTGCGCGATCAGCACCGCCGCGCCGGTTGGGGTGGGGGCGCGGGCGTCCGCGACGAAGTCGGCGATCGTCGTGTCGGTCTCATGGCCCACGCCACTCACTACTGGGATCGGGCAAGCGGCAATCGCGCAGGCCACGCGCTCTTCGTTGAACGCCGCCAGATCTTCCGCAGCCCCGCCGCCGCGAACCAGCAACACCGCTTCCAAACGAAGTGCCGCCGCACATTGCGCCACGGTGGTGAGCGCTGCGACGATCGCATCCGGCGCTTGAGGGCCTTGCACCAACGTGGGCACGAGCACCGCAGTGATCATCGGCGCGCGCGCCGCAAGGGTGCGCAACACATCCTGCAACGCGTCCGCTTGCGGGCTGGTGACGATCGCAATGCGCCGGGGAAAGCGGGGCAACGGCCGCTTGCGTGCTGCATCGAAGAGCCCTTCGGCTTCCAGTTTCGCTTTCACCGCCAAAAACCGCTGAAACCAGGCGCCGGCGCCAGCAGCGCGGATCTGTTGCACATCGAGCTGGTAGGTGCCGCGTGGTGCGTAGGTGGTCAGTTGCCCAGAGACTTCGATCGCATCGCCATTTTTGGGAAGCCCCCCCCCTTCGCCCCGCATCATCCGTTCGGCGCGTGAGCGCCACAGGGTACAAGCGATCGCCGCGTGGTCGTCCCGCAGCGTGAAGTAGAAGTGTCCCGAAGGGGCCCGGCTGAAGTTGCTGACCTCTCCCGTGACCCAGAGCGGGACGGGAAACGCAGTGGAGAGCGATGCGCGTACCGCTTCGGCAAGGTCAGAGACGGTCCAGATGGGGTCGGACATGGGGCGTTTACCTTGGCAACCGCAGTCGTTGGTGGTATTTTGTCACACATTTTCGATAGCCATGCTCGAGGAGTGCGTTCGTGGGTAGTTTTTCCCTGCTTTCCTGGCCGATGTGGCCGCTGATCGTCGCGTCGGTCGTTGGCTTTGCGATCGTTTTGGAACGGGCCGTCGCGTTACGCCGGCGGCGGATCAACCCGCCCGGGTTGCTCGAATCGGTGCTGCGCGCGCTTCGCGGTGGCGAATCACCCAACGCGCTGGCCGCCAAATTGATGACCCACTCACCCTTGGGACGGGTCCTTGCGGCCGGGCTCCGCAACTACGCGGCGCCCCGTGAGGTAATGAAAGAGGCGATCGAAGACGAAGGGCGGGTGGTGGCGCACGAACTCGAACGCTATTTGACGACGCTCGGAACGATCGCGGTGATTTCTCCCCTTCTGGGTCTTTTGGGCACGATCGTCGGGATGATCGAGATCTTTGCCTCCCAAGGGGCCACCGCGAACCCGCAACAACTGGCGCATGGCATTTCGGTAGCGCTCTACACCACCGGTTTCGGGCTCATCATCGCGATTCCCGCAACGATTTTCTGGCGCCACTATCGCGCGTACGTTGACGACCTCATCCTGGAGATGGAGCAGGCGGCGGTGCGCCTCATCGAAGTGGCGCACGGTGAGCGGGTCGACGGGTAGGCGTCGGGAGGTTTGGTGATGCGTTTCACTACCCAGGCTTCGCGCCGCGACGCCCCCGAGCTCAGCTTGGTGCCCCTGATCGACGTGGTGCTTGTGATCCTCATCTTTTTGAGTGTCACGACCACCTTTTCGCAAGTGGGGCAGCTGCGGATCGACCTCCCCGAAGGGGAAGCGCAGACGGCGCAGGAGCCGGAAACGATCCACGTCCAGATCACCGCGCACGGGCAGGTGTTCGTCGAAGGCGTCGCAGTTCCGACGCAAGACGTTGCGGCGCTGCGTCAAGCGTTGGTGCGCCAAGCCCCAGCAAAGAGCGACCCGGTGGTGGTGATCGAAGCGGACGCGGCAACGCCGCACCAGCGCGTGATCGACGCGCTGCGCGCCGCACAAGAGGCGGGGTTGGCCAAAGTCACCTTCGCGGTGGAACAACCGCAGTGAGGTGCTGTGGCGTGCGCGGGGGAGCACCGCGCTGGTGGCAATCGCGTGGCTTTGCGGCGCAGGCGCTACTACCGCTTGCGGCGTGCTATCGCCTTGGGTTTCTTGCGCACCGCGCCTGGGCGCAACGCCACCGGCGGCGCTTTCCGGTTCCGGTGATCGTCGTTGGCAACCTGACTGCGGGAGGGAGCGGCAAAACCCCCGTGGTGGAGACGCTCGCGCGTGCGTTGCGCGAACGGGGGCGACGCGTCGCGGTGGTCAGCCGCGGTTACCGCAGCGACGTTGCCGCTCGTGGCGGCTGCGAGCGGGTGAGCGGCTGCGATCCCCGCCGTCACGGCGATGAACCGACGCTGCTGGCGCAGACGACCGGGGTGCCGGTGATCGTCGGACGCGACCGCCCGCATGCTATTGCCCATCTGCTCGCCACCGAGCCGCATCTGGACGTGATCCTAGCCGACGACGGCCTGCAGCACCACCGGTTGGCGCGACAATTCGAGCTGGTCGTGCTCGATCCCGCAACACTCGGCAATCGCTGGTTGCTGCCGGCTGGGCCGCTCAGGGAGCCCCTTGACCGGTTGCGCTCCGTTTCGGCGGTGCTTGTGCGCGGTGCGGCAAACGACACCGAGGCGCGGGCAACCGTACGTGCGTTGTTGGGGCGTGACGCAATCCCTGCCACTTGGGCATTGACGATCGAACCCGTCGGGTTGCAGCCACTCGCCGCTTGGCGACGGGGGCGCAAAGGGGATGCCGAAACCCTTATACCGCTTTCCGAACTCGCTGGGCGGCGCGTTGCCGCGATCACCGGTATCGCACATCCCGAACGGTTTTTTGTCACGCTTGAAGCGCTGGGAGCAACGGTAGCGCGCCATCCGTTTCCCGATCACCACCGTTTCCATGCGCATGACCTCCCCAAACCGGAACCCGGGGTTTGGCGCCTTTTTACCGCGAAAGATGCGGTAAAATGCGCCGAATGGGCCGTGGCGGACGATTTCGTATTGGTCGTTCGTGCCCAGGTGCCAACCGAACTTGTCGACCGAATCGAGGAAACGATCGATGGATCCGCAGCTTCTGGACGTCCTGGTCTGCCCGCTGTGTAAAGGGAAACTGCTCGTGCGCAAACAACCGCTTGCGCTCGTCTGTCCATTCGATCGTCTGGCCTATCCGGTTCGCGATGGGATTCCTGTGATGCTTGCCGAAGAGGCAGAGCCGCTCAGTGAAGCGGAGGTTGCCGCGCTCAAAAAGGGCGTAACTTCGGCAGCACCCCCCTCGGAACCACGCCCCGAAGCGGGGGCGCTGTGACGCCGTTTCAGATCGTCATCCCGGCTCGGTTTGCTTCGAGCCGTCTTCCTGAAAAGGCGCTTGCGGACGTTGCGGGCAAGCCCCTCGTGGTCCGCGTCTGGGAGCAAGCGCAGCGCGCGGCAGCCGAATCGGTCTGGGTGGCCACCGATCACCCGCGAATCGCCGAAGCGGTGCAACGGGCTGGCGGTGCCGTGGTGATGACGGCGCCAGAACACCCTTCGGGTACGGATCGTTTGGCAGAGGTCGTCACGCAGCAACGTTGGGGGGACGAGACGATCGTCCTGAACTGGCAAGGGGACGAACCGCTACTGCCGGTTGCGCTCGTTCATGCGGTGGTCGAACGGTTGGCTGCGCATCCCGACGCGGCGATCGCTACGGCAGCGGTCCCGGTGACAACGGTGCGCGAATGGCGTGACCCCAATGTGGTCAAGGTGGTCTGCGATCGCAACGGATACGCGAACTATTTCTCGCGGGCGCCTCTTCCTTGGGTCCGGGAAGCAGACCCCTTTGCGCTCGATGCGAACGCGGCACCACCCGTCCCCGTTTGGCGTCATATCGGTCTCTATGCCTACCGTGCCGGGTTTTTGCGCCGTTTTGCAACGTGGGGCGAAGCCCCGCTGGAGGCAGCAGAGAAACTCGAACAACTGCGTGCGTTGTGGTACGGCGCCCGCATCGTCGTCCATTTCGCTGCTGAAGCGCCGCCGCCAGGGGTCGATACCGCGGAGGACTTAGCGCGGATCCGTGCGTTTTTCGCGCAATCGCGCAGGAACGAGTTTGGGTAATCGAGAAGGAGGGAAACGTTATGCATTTGATTCTTTTGGGGCCGCCTGGAGCCGGTAAAGGGACCCAGGCACAAGCGATCTGTCGCCACTTCGGCATTCCGCAGATCTCCACGGGCGACATGCTTCGCGCCGCGGTCAAAGCGGGGACGCCGCTGGGGTTGGAAGCGAAAAAGGTGATGGACGCCGGCGGACTGGTCTCTGATGAGATCATCCTGGGGCTGGTGCGCGAGCGGCTGCAAGCGCCCGATTGCGCAAATGGTTACCTCTTCGATGGTTTCCCGCGCACACTCGCACAGGCCGAGGCATTGAAGCGCGACGGCGTGCCGCTCGATGTCGTGCTCGTTTTTGAGGTGCCCGATGAGGAGATCGTAGAGCGGATGAGCGGTCGGTTGGTCCATCCCGCATCAGGCCGCACCTACCACGTGAAATACAACCCTCCGAAACAGCCCGGGATCGACGACGTCACGGGCGAACCGCTCATTCAGCGCGACGACGACAAAGAGAAGACCGTGCGGGCGCGGCTCAAGGTCTACCATGAGCAGACGAAACCGCTCATCGACTACTACACCGCGTGGGAAGCGAGCGGCGATCCTGCCGCACCGAAAGTCCGGCGCGTCAATGGCGTCGGGCCGGTGGATGAGGTCACCGAGCGGGTGATCGCAGCGCTGCTTTCGTAACGTCTCGGCTTTGCGCGCGCCACCCCCGGCAATTGCCCCCGGATTCGTGTCTGGGTGGTGGCTGGGGGTTCGGCGCGGGGTGGGTGACAGGCTAGACGCAGGCGCTTGACAGACTAGCTTAGCCAGACTAGACTGGAGCCGGTTGTTCGGAGACTATGATGCAATCGGTCAATATGCTGCAAGCGAAGTCTTCTCTGTCCCGGCTGGTGAAAGCCATTGAGCAGGGCAAAGAACACGAGATCGTTATCGCCCGCAATGGGCGTCCGGTTGCCAAGCTGGTACCCATAGATATGGCGTCAACGGGCAAACGCATTGGCGTTGCCAAGGGCAAATTCGAGGTACCAGACAACATCGACGCCCACAACGAGGAGATCACGCGTCTGTTTTTGGGTGGGCAACGGCCTTGAACCTCTTGCTTGATACCCACGTCGCCCTTTGGGCGATCACCGATAGCCCAAAGCTGCCAAAGCAGGCGCGCGAGTTGATCGAGTCCCCCAGGTCGACAGTCTGGATCAGCGCTGCGACGATTTGGGAGATCGCCATCAAGCACAGCCTTGGACGCGGCGACATGCCGGTGTCGAGCCAAGATGCAGTGCGCTATTTTCGCGAGTCTGGCTATCGATTCCTGTCGGTCGAACCCGAGCACGCAGCAGCCGTTGAAGCACTGCCGGCGCTCCATGCCGACCCGTTCGACCGCATCCTCGTTGCGCAGGCCATCACCGAGCCAATGCGGCTTATCACCCACGACCCGATCGTCGCGCGTTACAGCGATACTATCATCAAGGTTTGAACATAAGGCTCGGTATCACCGTTTGAACTCGGGCCTGCGTGTGCCTAAAATTCGTATGAGATGGATGCAAGAATTTTAGGGTAAGCGGATTAAATGGTTGATCTTACCTTTGCATGAGAGTGAGACAGACCGGCATCTCATCGGATTATCTGGTTGATGCTTCACCTACTGCTGGTGCATGTTTCCTTCGCTAATTCCAGCAAGAACCCCACACGCCTCAACTTCCCGGTCATCGTTGCAACGCGCTCTCAGTGAAACGAGTTGTTTCTCAAGCGCTTGCAGAGCGGTTATCTGCGACCGCACATGAGAGATGTGATCATCGAGCAAGGCGTTGACGGCGGTACAAGGCTGATGAGGGTCGTCCTGATAGCGCTTTAGTTCGTGAATCTCAGCCAGTGACAGATCCAGGGTGCGGCAGCGACGAATAAAGGCCAGCCGCTCAACGTGTTTCTCGGTATAGACACGGTAACCGTTCTCCTGCCGACCAGGCGGCGGCAACAAGCCCTGCCGTTCGTAGAAGCGGATCGTCTGTGTATCTACCCCTACTGACTGTGCCAACTGACCAATACGCATCGGGTTCCTTCGCAACGGATTCTCTACGCTATTGACATTATCCTGAATCCGTGGTCACCAAAGTCGAAACCTTTCCTGTGAGCTGTCCGGCATGAAATTTTTGCCGGACAGACCGATTCATTGTCATGCCGACCATCTTTTCGGGGGTGATGGACCCGTATTTGCCCGCAAAAGTCGGCCTTGTCGGGACGGCGTTACGTCATATTGCAGCTTTCAGGCGAAGGGCTACCTTCCACCGCAGCGGAATCCGTCCTTGGGGTGGGTTTCAGCCCGACCATCGTCATGGCGATGCCGCTCGCAACAATCGCTGCTGAAGCGCGACGAACACCTGCACATGGCCGGCAAATCCGCGGCCAAAGTCGAGAATGAGTTTTCTGGCATGTGCCACAAACTTCGCCGCCCGGTACATGATCTCCTGCAACACCGTCTTGAGCCTTCTGCGCTTGGCCGGGTGGCGAATGGGCGCAATCTCGCCGGTCAGGCCCAATTGGCCAAGGAGGCGCAGGCAGTTGTAGGCGAATGCCCCCAGATGCAGGATCACGTCGTTGGTGTCGAACTTGCCCGACGGCAACCGTTCCAGATCAAGGTCAGATTTGATCTCGGCATGGAACTGTTCGTGTGTGCCGTGATACCGGTAGTGCTCGATCACCTCCACAGCCGGCAGGGTGAGGCTCGTCCACCGAGCTATAGTCAAATCTGGTGTATGACCTGATCAGGCGGCGTTCCTGCTTTCGTCGGTTTCGCGTTTGTCATTGACTTCCACTCCGTCCCTGAACTTTACTCCTTCGACAACCTTGGCAAGGTAGTTGAACCCTCGTATCCGCCGCCAGCGTTTCTGTGCGCTCATTCCCAGTTTGTACAACGTTGCCAGCAGGGTGTTTCGGCTCACGCAGCCTTTGGCC
Organism: Hydrogenophilus hirschii; assembly: GCF_054656675.1. Classification (NCBI taxonomy): domain Bacteria; kingdom Pseudomonadati; phylum Pseudomonadota; class Hydrogenophilia; order Hydrogenophilales; family Hydrogenophilaceae; genus Hydrogenophilus; species Hydrogenophilus hirschii. Next base: position 1,358,535 of record NZ_BAAHXQ010000001.1, on the reverse strand, counting down.
TGGTCACTCCGGTGGCGAATCGTGGCAAAGGCCGACTCAATGGGATTGGTCGTGCGAATATGCACCCAGTGTTCGGCCGGAAAGTCGTAGAAGGCCAGAAGGGCCTCCCGGTCCTTTTCCAGGCAGGTCACCGCCTTCGCGTATTTGGCTTGGTATGTCGCAACGAAATGGTCGAAGGCCTTGTGGGCTGATGCCCGGTCTTCGGCCATCCAGATCTCCTGCAAGGCTTTCTTGACCTTGGGCTGAACGGCTTTGGGCAGGTAGTTCAGTACGTTGGCCGTCTTGTGCACCCAGCAGCGCTGGTGACGGGTTTCGGGATACACTTCCTCGAGCGCCGCCCAGAAGCCCAAGGCGCCGTCGCCTACTGCCAGTTTCGGCGGCACATCAAGGCCGCGCTGCTTCAGCCCCAGCAGCACCTCCCGCCAGCTCTGGGTCGATTCCCGAATGCCATCCTCGATGGTCAGAAAATGTTTCTCGCCCCATTCGTTGACGCCGATGATCACCAGGGCGCACAGCTTCTGGCCCTCGGCCCTCAGGCCGCTGTAGATGGCGTCTGCCCACCAATAAACCCAGCGCACCCCTCTCATGTCCCGCTGGCACCATTCGGTATATTCCGCTTCCCACTCCCGTTTCAGGCGGCCAATCACCGAAGCAGACAGCCCTTTTGCCTCGGGGCCGACGAGCACCTCCAGGGCCTCTTTCATCTGGCCGGTCGAGATGCCCTTCAGGTAGAGCCACGGCAGAGCGGCCTCCACCCGACGGGCCTTGCGCACATACGGCGGCACCAGTGAGGAGCGAAATACCACCGATTCCTTCCCACGGCTGCGCACCTTCGGCACCTTCACCGTTACCGGTCCTACGCCGGTCAGAATTTCCCGCTCCGGCAGATAACCATTGCGAACCACCGCACGGCGCCCCTGTTCGTCTGTCTGCCCCTCATACTTTGCCAGCATCTCGGCCAGCTCCGCCTCGATCGCTTGCTGAATCAGTCGCCTGGCGCCATTGCGCAGCAACTCCGTCAACGAGTCCTCGATACCCCCTGGCATCAACAAAGAAACGATGTTATCTTTACTCATGGTGGCGTGCTCCTTTGCTGTTCATCAGTTCGGTAAAACCGATTTCAGCAGAGTACGCCGCCCTTTTCAATCACTCCGTACACCAGTTTCGAGCATAGCTCTCGTCCACCAGCCTTCGATCTCAATGTCCGGCACCAGCAGGTGTTGTCCCTTCTTGTCGATGGTGCGCTCGGTCACCCGCACGATCAGCCGGAAGGTGCGCTTTTGTTTCTGCCAGGCGCGCTCGACCTGGAGGTCGAGAAGTCCCACCCGCTTGCCTGGTCGGGTCACTTCAAAGGCGTTCGCTTCCTCGGCCCGCTTGACCCAGGCCGTTCTGTCCTGCTTTCTTGGGTTCCACTTCGTGACGAATTCCAATACGCGCCCATCACGCGCCCAGGCGTCGCGTTCTTCCGCTTTGGCGAACAGCAGTCGCGCGCTGTCAAAGCCGCTGTCTTCGACCATCAGGACGGGTTGATCCGCCCTGACCAAACGCTTGACCCGAGGAAACGCCCGTTCGTAGAAGTACTCGGTCTCGAGCGCCGAATGCCAGTTCCCGGCACGCAGTTCCAGTCCCATGTTCCAGCCTTCGTTGCCCAGGTAGCCCGCAATCGGGCAATAGCCATCAACGCCTTGGTAGGTGTGGCCGACGTCCTCCTTCTTGGTATCGCTGTTGTCCATGACGAAGGTGTCGATCTCGAAGCGCACGAATCCTTTGTGCGGCGTGATCGGCGCTTTTGTCCTCTCCAGCAGGCGCACCGACAGCTCGTCCGTCCGCTCCCGCAACTCGCCGGCCTTGGCGTCGAGTCGCTGGCGCATCCAGGCACTGCTCGGCACCTTCGACAGCCCCAGCGCTTCCTTGAAGAAGCGATCCTGCCGAAACGGCTCGATGGCTTCGAAGTCGCTCTTGCCCAGACTGAGCAAGCCAGTCATCGCCTTGACCAAGTCGGAGGTCTTCATGCCTTGCGATACCGGCAAGCGCGGATCGATCACGGCTTCCACCTGCGCCGCCTCGCAGCATTGCCCAATCAGCGCCAGGCCGGAGTAAGAGGTCAGATTCAGCTTCGCGGATTGACGGACTTCAAAGCGGGGCATGATCAGTTGGGTGAAGAAGGAAGATGCCGTATTCTATCAATAAATCATATGGTTGCAATTGATCGGGGACAGGTTTCCCACGGATTCAGGTACAAGAAAACCATCGGTTACGGACTGCCGGACTTCGCAGAGGAACTCAACTACGGAGTCGATCTATCAACCATCTGAGGGTGGTATCAGATTGATGGGGTGAAGGTGCCCCATCAACCATTAAATCCGTATACCCGAATTTTAGTCTCTCGAAAAAAGATGCCGCTCGTCGGCAAAACCCTACCATTCGTCGGGAGCGCCCTTTTCATTCTCTGCGCAATGCGCTAAGCTGTTCCACAAAAGCTTCCGAACAGACTGCTGATGGCTAAATCCTTTCATGCCCACCGCTTCGTTTTCGCGATGTGTGGTGTCACCCTGGTGGAGCTGATGGTGACCATCGCCGTGGCGGCGATCCTGCTTGCGGTTGCCGTGCCGGGTTTTCGTAACCTCATCGTCTCCAACCGCCTTACCGCAACCACCAACGCTTTTGTAGCGGCACTCAATTTGGCGCGAATCGAAGCAGTCAAGCGCAACGCACGGGTGACGCTCTGTAAAACCGCAGATCCCAACGCCACTAAACCCAACTGCGCGGCGAGTGCCACCTGGAGCCAGGGGGCGATCGTTTTTGTCGACCGCGGCACCGTCGGCACAGTGGAGAGCGGCGACACCCTGTTGCGGGTTTTGGGGCCCTTTCCCGATGTGACCATTACGACCGGCGGTCACTTTGCTTTGGGCGTGTCATACCTGGCAACCGGCGTCAGTCAGGGGATCACAGCAGCTGGCAGGACGGCGGGGTTGGGCAATGACACCTTCACCTTCTGCGTTTCCGGTCAGGGAAGAATCATCGAGATAAACACTACAGGGCGACCAGCAGCGTCCGTATCCCCCGATTCTTGTTGAACGGTCATGAGACATCCTGTGCTACCTGCTCATCTCTTGCAACAAGGGCGTCATTATTCGCCCAAAAAAGGGACGCAACGCGGTGTGAGCCTGATCGAAATCCTGATTGCCGTGTTGGTGCTGGCGGTTGGTCTGCTTGGTGTCGCCGCGCTGCAAGCCAACGCACTGAAGACCAACCAAAGCGCGGTGGCGCGCAGCCAGGCGGCGATGTTGGCGTACCTGATTCTGGACGCGATGCGCGCGAACCGCGACGCTGCAGCTTCTGGCGCGTACAACCTGGGAAGCCTGGACAATCCGGCTTGCACCGCACCCACTGCGAGCAATCTGGCAACCAGCGACCAAGCCTATTGGTTGGGCAAACTCAAAGAAAACCTGGGTGACGCCGCGTGTGGTGCGATTCTCTGCACCACCGCCAGCACCGCAACCACCTGCACCGTGCGCATCCGCTGGGACGACAGCCGTGCCGGGGGAAGAAGCGCGCAAACGTTCGATGTGGCGACACGGCTATGAAACGCAAACTGACGCTCGGATTTTCGTTGGTGGAACTGATGGTGGCGATGGTGCTGGGGCTACTCCTTTCGGGAGCGGCAATTAGTCTCTTCATCACCGCGCGCGAGAGTTACCGGACGAACGAAGCGTTGGCGCGGGTGCAGGAGACGGGCCGTTATGCGTTCGAAATCCTGGCGCGCTCGCTGCGCGAGGCGGGGGGGATCCCGTGCGGCAGCAACCTGCCCACCGCCAATGTGCTTAACAACGCCAGCACCACCTGGTGGGCCAACTGGGGCAAGGGAATTCAGGGATACGAAGGGGACGACAATACCTTTCCAAAGTCGTTTGGCACTGATAGTGCAGACCGCGTTTCGGGTACCGATGCGGTGATCGTATGGAGTGGCACGACGGGCGATTCCGGTGTGACGATCGTCCACCACAATCCCAACGCTGATCGCAACGCTGATCGCAACGCTGATTCCAACGCTGATTCCAACGCTGATTCCAACGCTGATTCCAACGCTGATTCCAACGTTGCACAGTTCAAAGTCAACACCTCCGAGCATGGGTTGCAGGTCGGCGATATCGTTATGGCGTGCGATTACCGCCAAGCGGCAATTTTTCAGGTTACCAATGCCAGTAATGTGACGATCGTCCTCGACACAGGTAGTTCGGACACAGGCAGTTCGGACACAGGCAGTTCGGTTTCCCCTGGCAACTGTAGCAAAGGGCTTGGGTACCCTACAGATTGTACGACGACCAATGGCAATTCTTACACTTTTGCCGGGGGCGGGACAATTACCAAACTTACCGCGGATGCCTGGTACGTCGGCTGCAATGGCCGCGGCTCATGCAACACGCCAGCTGGTCGTTCGCTTTATCGATTGCGGTTGGGAAATCAAAAGGGCTCCAATCCGGCTGCGGCAGAAGAGATCGTCGACGGCGTCTGGGACCTACAGCTCCAGTACCTGACGCGAGACGCTTCCGGCGCGCTCGATACCCAGTATCGCGATGCGACAGCGGTTTCTGATTGGACGCGCGTGGTTGCGGCGCGGCTTGAGCTGACGACACGAACGGCAGAGAACGTGGGAACCGACGGCACGCCGCTTGAACGCAAATGGTATGCGGTAGTCAATTTGCGGAATCGAACCCCATGAGCAGAAAAAAAGAGCAGGGTGTTGCGTTGATCGTTGCGCTGGTGTTGCTCCTCGTCATCACCCTGTTGGGGGTTTCCGGGGTGCAGAATGTGGCGTTGGAAGAGAAGATGGCAGCAGCGACGTTCGACCGCAATCTAGCATTTCAGGCAGCGGAAGCAGCGCTTCGCTTCGGCGAAGCGGTGGCCGAGGCACACTCGAAAACCGTTCGGCCCAACAGCGGGTTTCCCAGCTATACCGATGCCGACAACACTTGTCCTACCTCGCCCTCGGCCATCAACAACTGTGACGAACAAGGCCTGTGTCCAAAACCGGACAAAGACTGCCCCGAGCGCTGGAAAGCATCCAACTTTACTGGCTGGGCCAATGCCAGTGTGAGCTTGGGAGGGCTCGCGGGTACCCCGCAGTATTTCGTGGAATATCTCGGCTCTGACTTCCCCTGCATCGACGGTGGCTCTTTCGATCCCAAAAACTGCAAGCGCTACCGCATCACCGCGCGCAGCAATTCGGGGACGGGGCGGGCGACGGTGATGCTGCAGTCGGTGTATGCGACGGAGTGAGGAGAAAGCGATGAAAAAAAGTGTTCTACTGAATAGCGTTGTGCTGAGCTTACTTTTCATGACATCTCCTGCGTCCGCACTGCTCTCGATACCCAATACACCTCTTACTACTACCGCTTCGGCGCCACCGCTCAATATGCTTGTGGCGAGCAAAGACCACCGTCTGTTTTATGAAGCCTATAACGATGCTTCCGATCTCGATGGAGATGGTGCCCTGGATATTCGATTCAAACCATCGATTACCTACTATGGTCTGTTCGACTCCAACCTTTGTTATACCTACAGCGGCAGTGGTAAGAGTGGTTTGTTCACGCCAGTTTCTCAGGCAGAAAACGGTAAATGTCCTGGAAAATGGTCCGGTAATTGGCTAAACTATGTCACAACTAGCCGAATCGACGCGCTCAGAAAAGTACTTTATGGAGGCTACCGCGAAGTTGATACCACTACTCAGACGATACTAAGAAGAGCTTATATCCCGCAGGATGCGCATTCGTGGGCAAAGGAATATACCAGTGTTGCAGTTGACGGTTATGACATTCGTGACTACACACCCCTCCCGTTACCGAAAAGTGGAAAGCGCCATTTTTTTGGGAATCTAACTGCGAATGCTGATACCAATTGTGCCACGCTGAATACATGCAGTAATCTTCCACCTCTACTTGCTGTCGTAACAGACAGTACGAAACGGGTATGGGAGTGGGCTTCAAAAGAAAGACCTGTGTTGGATGACTCTCACGGGGGAAAACGAACCGATTATACCGTACGGGTTGAGGTCTGTACCCCTAGCTTTCATGACGGATGCAAACAGTATCCCAATGGAACGTGGAAACCGGTTGGTTTGCTGCACGACTTCGGTGAAAATGAAGCGATGTTCTTTGGTTTGTTGACAGGAAGCTATAACCGTAACATGTCTGGTGGAGTTCTGCGTAAAGCAGTTTCTTCCTTTAAAAATGAGATAAACCCTTCGACAGGACAATTCAACTCGACAGAGGGAATTGTTGCGACGTTCAACAATTTGCGCATACGTGACTTCAATAATAACCGGAATGATAAAGCGTATCGTGGAGGTTGGTTGACGACTGCGCCAATGAGTGAAGGTCAGTTCGTTGATTGGGGAAACCCTCTTGCGGAGATGCTTTATGAAGCTTTGCGCTACTTTGCGGGTAAGAAAAATCCAACGACTGCCTTCGCCTCTCCGCTAAGCTCTGCCCCGAAGGATTCAGAGCTCGGTTTGAGCGCAGCAAAGTGGGATGATCCATATGCATCGAACTCTCTAGCGAAAGCGCCGTGGTGTGCTAAACCTGTCATCATGGCCATTTCCGATGTTAACGTCTCTTTCGACTCTGACCAACTCCCAGGGAGCTATTTCTCCAGTTTCACCGGTGATCTGGCTGGTCTCAACGTCCAAAACGAAGCAAATACCATTACCGCCTTAGAACCAGAAATCGTTGGAAGCCATTTTATTGGTCAGTCAGGAACGAGTTATGACTCGGCACCAACAGCAAAAACTGTAACTTCACTGGGGACGATTCGTGGGCTCGCCCCGGAAGAGCCAACCAAGCAAGGGAGTTATTATTCTGCCTCAGTGGCCTACTTTGGTAAGCGAACCGACCTGCGGTCAGACCTACCAGGGCAACAAAATACTGATCTCTTCGCCGTCGCCTTAGCTTCTCCATTGCCCCGTTTTGCGGTAAAAATGCCCAGTGGTCAGGTCATTACCCTTGTTCCTTTTGCCAAGTCTGTTGGCGGTTCTGGGATTAGCTCTGCTAAAGGCCAATTCCAACCTACTAATCAGATTGTGGATTTTTATATCACTCAACTGGCCAATTCCGGCCCGGCCGACGCCAACCCGTCGATCAACGGTGGGCGGTATTATGCGCAATTCACCATCAACTACGAAGATGTTGAGCAGGGGGCCGACCATGACATGGATGTGATTGCCGAATATACACTGGAAGCGCAACCCGATAACACCCTAAAGGTGACCGTAAGAACAACCTATCAGGCCGGTGGCATTCAACAGAACGTGGGGTATATCATCTCAGGTACAACACGAGATGGGGTTTATCTGGTGGCACAGGATGAAGATATTGCAATTCCATACTTTCTAAATGTTCCTCCCGGGAAAAGTCCTGGCTACTGTGACCAGGCAAACCCTCCCGATGCTTGCAAAAAACTTCCCTGCGCAACCGGTTCCTGCTCGAATAAATCAGCAAGTGTTCAGATATTCTCACCTGGCACCTCATCTGCGACCCTTTTGAAGGATCCCCTTTGGTATGCGGCGAAGTGGGGTGGTTTTGTCGACCGCAACAATAACAGTCGACCGGATCTTCAGACCGAGTGGGACAACAACGGGGATGGCATTCCTGATACCTACTTTTTGGTGCAAAACCCACTTCGTCTAAAAGAGACTTTGAAGCGTGCATTGGAAACAGTTGTAGAACGTACTGCTTCTGCAGGTAATGTAACGTCCAACAGTACTTCCTTTGCTTCCGATTCGTTGGTATTTCAGTCAATTTTCAATACTGTCAATTGGTCGGGAGACTTGATTGCTTATCCGATTACTGCTTCAGGTATCAGCCCTACCATGAGTTGGAAGGCATCTGATCACGTCCCAATCCCTGCGACGCGTAAGCTCTTTACCCGTTCTGGTGGAAATGCGGTACCATTTCTTTGGAGCAACCTCTCTTCGTCTGATCAAGGATTGCTGGGTAGCAGTAGCATAGTCGATTATCTGCGAGGGGAGCGCAGCCAAGAGCAGCAGTTCGGGGGCACCTTGCGGAATCGCGCAAGTCAAAATGTTTTGGGTGATATCATCCACTCCTCTCCTTATTACGTCAAAGAGACCGATACGGTTTATGTGGGCGCCAACGACGGCATGTTGCACGCCTTCAACGCCTCGAATGGCGAAGAGCTCTTCGCCTACATCCCCAGTGCGCTGATTCCCAAACTCAAAAATCTGAGTCAGCCCAACTATACTCACGACTATTTCGTCGATGGCGATATCGTTGTTTCAAACCGCAGTCAAACGGGTGGTCGCAATTACTTGGTAGCCACTTTGGGCCGCGGCGGCAAGGGACTGTTCGGGCTCGATGTCACGAATCCAAACGGGTTTTCGACTAGCGACGTCAAGTGGGAGTGCTTCAACAGCGGCGGCACAGTCGCCGCCTGCAATGGTGATCCCGACCTTGGCTATATGCTCGGTCGCCCGGTGATCGCAAAAATGAACAACGGCGTTTGGGCGGTGATCGTCGGCAATGGCTACAACTCCACGAGCGGCAAGGCCGTTTTGTATATTTTCAATCTTGCGACCGGGAAGGTGAAAAAGATCGACACTGGGGTCGCGGGCGACAACGGCTTGGCCGCGCCAGCGGTGGTCGATGAAGATAACGACGGCGACGCAGACGTCATCTATGCTGGTGACCTCAAAGGCAACGTCTGGAAGTTCGACGTCAGCCGTCCGAATACCGACCAGTGGAATTCTGCTTTCATGAGCGGGACAAACCCACAACCTTTCTTTGTCGCGATGGATTCTGCTGGGAACCCGCAGCCGATTACTGCGCAAATTATGGTTGCGGTCAATCCGGTTCCCGATGACCCCCATTACAACAAACGTTATCTCTTCTTTGGTACAGGGAGTTATTTCCGGAGCGGCGACCCTGGTGATACCCAGGTGCAAAGTTGGTACGGGCTGATCGATGAGGGGACGCCAATTACCGGTCGCTCTGATCTGAAGCAGCGATCGATCGAGAGCGAAGGAACCTTTGACGGGAAACCGGTTCGGACCTTTGGCGCGGCTTCTGCAGGTGATATGGTTGGCAAAAAGGGCTGGTTCGTCGATTTTACGACGCGGCCCGGGGAACGGATCGTGACCGCATCGAAGCTCTTTACCGGCGCGGAGCCGGTATTGATCGCCAGTTCTATCATTCCCAAGAGCGATCCCTGTCTACCCGGTGGGGATGGTTTCGTCAATGCGATCAACCCCTTTACCGGCGGGCGTCTGACCTACGGTTTCTTCGACCTCAATGACAACAAGGATTTTTCGGATGACACGCTCAACGATAAGCCGATTGGTGGGGTCGACTTGGGTGTTGGCATGCCGAGCGAGCCGGTGATCGTGGGTGATCGCCTGGTTGTAGGCGGCTCGAAGGGAACGGTGGAGTCTGTGCGGATCAACGTGGGGGTTCAACCATTCAAAGGGCGAATTTCTTGGCGTGAGATCATTTTAGAAAATTGAGAGGAACAGCATGATATTGGGTGATCGAAAGAACCGCGGCTTCACCCTCATCGAAGTGATGGTGGTGGTCGCGATCATCGGGATCCTGGCGGCGATCGCTTACCCGAGTTACCGCAACCACGTGCTCAAAAGCCGGCGCGCGGCGGCGCAAGGGTGCTTGGTGGAGCTTGCGCAGTGGATGGAGCGTTTTTACACCACCAACTTGCGGTATGACCAAGACAGCAGCGGCACTGCTGTGTCGCTTCCCAACACGCAGTGCCGTCAAGATCTGGCCGACTACTATACCTTTTCCTTTTCGGGCAACCCCACCGCAACCACCTTTACGCTCCAGGCGGTGCCGCAGGGGGCGCAGGCAAGTGATTCGTGCGGCACGCTGACGCTCAACCAAGCTGGGGTACGTTCTCCCACCACTGCGGGGTGTTGGAGCCGATGAAAAAACGAGCCGGTGTGTGAAACGCCTCGCGGGCGGTCGTTTCGACCGCCCGCGGGAGAGCGAAGCGTTGGGTTGAGCTGCCCGCTTTAGCCGCACGCCCCCACCGCGCCGCACGCGGTGCAGAAGTCGCACCCATCTTTGCGGATCATCGTCTGGTTGCCGCATTCGGGGCAGCGTTTGCCCTGCATCAACTGCGGTTCGTCGTCGCGGTGCGGCTGTTGCATCAAACCCATCTCTTGCACCGGGTAGCCACGCTCGTCGAGAATGCCCAGCATCGCATAGCGGTGGATGATGAGTTGTGCAACATACGAGACGGTGCTCGGATAGTTCGTCTGCCGCCGTTCGCCCGGCACGAACGCGATGAAGTCCCCGAGCGGTTCGGGGTAGTTGAGCAGTTTGCGCAGCTTCATCCCGATCCACGCCGGGTCGATCACCCGCATGTCGAGTGACAGAATGCGGGTGAGCCCATCGAGCGCGCGCGGATAGTTGCCGGCGAGCCAGACGGCGTAGGGGCGGGTGACGGTGCCGTTGCCGTCGGGCGCTGGCAGGGTGATTTCTTTGAGGCCGAGCACGAAGTCGTCACCGGTGGTGGGGTTTTGTACGTCGACGGTCCAGGAGAGCGTCCCGTCGGCACCGGTGCGTGGCTCATGGCGCGAAAAGAGGCAATCGACTACTGGCGTGTGGCTGCCGAAAAGTCCTTCACCGGCGTCGAGGTCGGCAAACGCGCCCAGACGCTCACAGCGGTAGCGGATCACTTCGGCAAACGCTGCGACGACGCTGGGAAAGCGCCGCGGTTCGCCGTTTGGCGGAAAGCGCATTTCGAAGCTTTTGTCGCTCGCGATCGTCGCCAGGGTGTCGAGTTTCATCTTGAGCCAGGCGCGGTCGTTCGCGCGCATGTCCATCGAGAGCGTTTTCGCAACTGCGCCCAGACCGCGCGGCTGGTTCGCGCCATTGACCCACACTTCGAACGGGAACGCCCCTTGTTCTTGCTCGATGTGGCCGACGAAGAGCGCGAACTCCCCTTCCGGAGTGTTGAGCATGTAGCACCACGCTGGGTTGCCGTCGGGAAGTTCGGGACGGCCCGGCCAGCGCAGGCTCGCGAGCACGGGCGCGGGAAGTTTCGCGAGCGAAAGCCTCCGGTTGGCGTCAGCAAACGCGATCGCTTCGGCGTTCGCGGTGGCTTCGGTTTGGGTTTCGGGCTTCTTCTGCTCGACCGAAAGCACCGCTCCCAGCACCGAGTTGGGGCGATAGGTCGCCAACCCTTTCAGGCCCGACTGCCACGCCACCAGATAGAGGTCTTGGAAATCCTCGTACGGGTAGTCTTCGGGGACGTTCACCGTCTTCGAAATCGACGTGTCGATAAAAGGCGCCACTGCGGCGACCATTGCGGCGTGGTCTTTTGCGGAGATCTCAAGCGCGGAGCGGAAGTAGTCCGGCAGGTTATCGACGTCGCCTCCCAGGTGTTTGTAGAGGCGCCACGCGTGGTCTTCCACCGGATACTCTTTGAAGGTGCCGTCGGGTTGCCGTTTGCGCCGCGTGTAGGTGTAGGAGAAGGGCGGTTCGATCCCGTTGCTGGCGTTGTCGGCAAACGCAAGCGAAATCGTGCCGGTGGGGGCAATCGACAGCAGATGTGAGTTGCGGATGCCGTGTTTGCGGATCTCCGCTTTGATCGCTTCGGGTAGCCGCGAGGCGAAATTGCCGCCAGTGAGGTAGAGATCGGGGTTGAAGAGCGGAAACGCCCCGCGCTCTTTCGCAAGCTCCACGCTTGCGAGATAAGCGGCGTCGCGCATCCGTTCGGCAATGCTCGCTGCCATCTGCCGTGCGGCGTCGCTGTCGTACTTGAGCCGCAGCATGATGAGCGCGTCCCCAAGCCCGGTAAATCCGAGCCCAACGCGGCGTTTGCTCATCGCTTCGCGGTGCTGTTCCGGTAATGGCCAGTGGGTGACGTCCAAGACGTTGTCGAGCATGCGAATCGCAACGCCAACCACCTCTTCGAACGCGGCGAAGTCGAAACGCGCCTTTTCGGTGAAGGGATCGCGCACGAAAAGGGTGAGGTTGATCGACCCGAGGTCGCAGCACCCATAAGGGGGAAGGGGTTGTTCGGCGCAGTTATGGACGTAGAGCCCGTTGGCGTCAAAGGCATGGACATCGGCGACTGTGACATCGAAGACTGGTTCGACACCCGAATCGGTGATCGATTCGACCGTGGCGACGAATCGTTCGCGATTCGGAGTCCTTTGGTAGGAGGCGAGCAGTTGGGTGAGTTTTTTTTGCTTGTTCGTGTCGGCAAAACCAATTTTTTCGGCAAAAAGGAGCAAGTTGTCGCCGCTGATGACCAGCTCGTGCACCGCCCGCTGCGAATAGGGCTGCCGTCCACCCCGTCCGTCGGGAAGCAGCGTTTCCCCCTCAGGGCGACGGTGGCGGTAGATGACGCTCAGAATGCCAAGGCGAAGGAGCATCCGCTGCACAGACTCCAACACCGTTTCGTCCGCCTGGGTGAGACGAACCGAAATGCCTTTCTCATGGTTTCCTTGAACGGAACCATCGGCATCGAAAAGTCCCCGCAGGAATCCGCAGACAAAAGCCGAAGAAGCCTTTTCCATCTTCGGTGTCACGGTTTTGCGGTTTGGCGTGAGGCCATAGGAAAAGGCAAGATCCCGCAATGCCGTCGAGGCCAAACGGCGCTCACCCCTTCCCTGGATGGGGCGTTGCCAACCGCCAAAATCCCGTCGATGAGGAAGTGCGGCGATCGCTTCCGTCACCGCGTCCATGATGCCCTGGGCGCTAGGGTAAGACCGAATCGATTCGCCACCGACGACTTTGAATTCTGGGGCCCAAACCGAAAGGATCGCTTTTTCCGTGTTCAGGTGACCATCCCCGATCAGCAAACCGAGCAAATATCCTTCTTCGTTCGTGCCTTCTCCGTCCCAGCCCTCCAGCGCGCGATGGTTGTGCAGCACGATTTCGTCGCCGGCTTGCAAAGTTCCGGCTGGGACCCATTCGCTGTAAAGGGTATGGCGCGTGCGCTTGGTTACTTTGCGTACGGGGTGATCGGCGGTGAGTTTCAGAAAAAAGCCCTCCTTGGTCTGGAGGCGCAACACCGGTTTGGTGCCGGTGGCAAAGAAACCAGCCGATTCGGTGGGGTAGGGTTTGCCATCGACAACGGCATAGAACGGAGTGCCGATCAGTTCGCCGACTTGTCGGGGGCCCTCCGTCGTCATGACCCAGGTATCTGCGGTGACACAGGGGTTGGTCGCTTCGATCCGCTCACAGTAGTAGAGGTTGTTGTCGGCGTTCATCCGGTCGATGAAGAGCACCCCCGGTTCAGCGTGGTCGTAGGTGGAGCGCATGATCTGATCCCACAGGTCACGCGCGCGCACTTTGCGATAGACCCACAGCCCATCTTCTCGTTGGTACGCGCCCTGGGCAAGGTACTCCTCACCGGGCTCCGCCTTATGGACGAGCTCCACTTCGCGGTCTTCGACGACGGCACGCATGAAGTCGTCGGTCACGCCCACGGAGATGTTGAAATTGGTGAGGTCGCCGTGGTCTTTGGCGTGGATGAACTCTTCGATGTCGGGGTGGTCACAGCGCAGCACCCCCATCTGCGCGCCGCGCCGGGCGCCTGCCGATTCCACCGTTTCACACGAGCGGTCGAAGACGCGCATGTACGAGACGGGGCCAGAAGCGTTCGATTGCGTTCCTTTGACACGCGCGCCCCGTGGGCGGATGCGGGAAAAATCGTACCCGACGCCGCCGCCTCGGCGCATCGTCTCTGCGGCTTGGGCGAGCGCGGTGTAAATTCCAGGGTAGCCGTCTTCGACTTCGGTGACCGAATCGCCCACCGGTTGCACGAAGCAGTTGATGAGCGTGGCTTGTAGTTTCGTACCCGCGGCGCTGTTGATGCGGCCAGCCGGGATGAAGCCGTTTTCTTGGGCCCAGAGGAAGCGCGCTTCCCATTGCTTACGGGTCTTCTCTTTTTCGACGCTCGCCAGCGCCCGCGCAACCCGACGGCGGACGTCTTCGATCGACCGTTCGCCGTCTTTCGCATATTTTTCCAACAGAACTTCCAGCGAAATCTCTTGCGGGGGAAGATTGGCAACGGTGGGTTGCTTCGTGGTGCGGGTAGACATGGTGGTTTGCTCCAAGGACAATCGGATACGTTCGGACAGTGAACCAGTCTAGCGTCGAAGCGCGAGACTGTCAACTCAAAAACGCTAGGGATAGTGATTTGGCTGTAATATAAGCGCTATATATGGAATCGCGTGTGAAGACGAAAAAACCTGTCACGATAATGAGTTGGAACGTACAATGGGGTCGGGGTGCCGATTGTCGGGTCGATTGGCATCGGATCATTGCGGAAATACGCCGCATTGCGCCCGATATCGTCGTCCTGCAGGAGGTGGCACAGCACTACCCGGAGTTACCCGACAACGACGATGCCGACCAGGTGGCGATTCTGGCTGCCGACCTCCCAGAATACGTAGCGTGTTACGCTCCGGGGATCGACACCGCACGCAGCGACGGGCGGCGCAAACGCTTCGGCAATTGGCTGGGAAGCCGCCATACGATTCGGGCATGGCGGTCGGTTGCGCTCCCGGCGCCTCCGGCCACCACAGCAAAATGGTTGCCGCGTACCGCGGTGGTCGCGGAAGTCGCGATCGCGGGGCGGATGCTCACGGTGGTGGGAACCCACCTCGAATATTACTGTGCGCGACAGCGGATGGCACAAGTCGAAGCCCTGAAACGTATGGTCGTGGAATCGGTGCCCAGCGGGGAGGCGCAGACCGGCGACGCTCAGGCAGGAGGGAGCCGAAAGGGGATTGTGCCGCCCGCCGTACTCGTCGGGGACTTGAATTTTTCGCCACAATCCCCAGAATATCGCGCGTTGGCAGCTGGAAACCGCTGGGTCGACGCGTGGTCGGTCGCGCACCCCGGCAAGCCCCATGCGCATACGGTGGGTTTGCACGGCGCACCGTGGCCGGACCACCCGTACTGTTGCGATTACGCGTGGGTGACGCCCGATTTGGTGGCACAGGTGGTAGCGGTTGAGGTATGCACGGAGACTACTGCAAGTGACCATCAGCCGGTGGTTTTGACCCTTTCCTGGCCGGAGTAACACCGATGAGCAAAGCGTTCGTCAAAGAGTCGGACGAAGCGGAGGATCTCGAACTGCCGGAGGTGGCCGCAGTGGCCGGTTTCAAGAACTATATGACACCGGCAGGTTATCGGGCGTTGCGCGATGAGTTCGAGCATCTGGTGAAAGTCGAGCGACCGCGCCTCGTGGAGGTGATCGCGTGGGCCGCAGGCAACGGCGACCGCTCCGAAAATGGCGATTACATTTACGGCAAACGGCGCTTGCGTGAGATCGATCGCCGCATACGCTATCTCACGAAACGGTTGGAAAGCGCCGAAGTGGTCGATCCGGCGGCGCGGGAAGCCACCGACCGCGTCTATTTCGGCGCGACGGTGACGGTTTATGACGTCCAAACCGAGACGGAAGAGACCTGGCAGATCGTTGGTGTGGACGAAGCCAACCCGAGTGAAGGGAAGATCAGCTGGATTTCTCCGCTTGCCAAAGCGCTTTTGAAGCGCGAAGTGGGTGACGAGGTTCGGGTTCCCGTTCCCGGTGGGGTGCGGGTGCTCGAGATCGTCGATGTGCAGTATCGGGTATGAATGAGTCGAACAAGGAGTGTTTGGTGATGAACGCGAACGAAACGGTGACGAGTCAGGCGCAACCCGCGGGTAAAACGCTCCCGTTTCAGGCCGAGGTGCAGGAACTGCTGCACCTGGTGGTCCATTCGCTCTATTCGAATCCCGAAATCTTTTTGCGCGAGCTGATTTCGAACGCCTCGGACGCGAATGACAAACTGCGGTTCGAAGCGGCAACGAACCCAGAGCTCTACGAAGGTTCGGGCGAGCTCAAGATTTGGGTCGATTATGACAAAGCCGCAGGAACGATCACCGTGCGCGACAACGGGATCGGGATGAGCGAAACCGAGGTGATCGAAAACCTGGGGACGATCGCCCGCTCCGGGACGAAAGCGTTTTTCCGCAATCTCTCGGGGGATGCGCAGAAAGATTCGCTGCTGATCGGGCAGTTTGGCGTTGGGTTCTATTCTGCGTTCATCGTTGCCGATTCGGTTACGGTGCGCACCCGTAAAGCGGGCTTGCCGCCAGAAAGCGGCGTCGAGTGGCGCTGTACGCTGAGCGGCGATGAGGCGTCGGCGTACTCGGTGGCGCCGCTTACGCGTGCCGAGCGCGGTACCGAAGTGATCCTCCATCTGAAGGAGGAGGCGCGTGATTTCCTTTCCCGCTGGCGGCTCACTGAGCTCATCCACAAGTATTCGGAGCACATCCTCTGGCCGATCTTGATGCCGAAAGAGGAGTGGGACAAGGAGAAGGGCGAATACCGTCGAACCGGCGAATGGGAGCAGGTGAACCAGGGAACGGCGCTCTGGGCACGCGCAAAGAGTGAGATCACCGACGAAGAGTATCGTAACTTCTACCGCCACGTGGCACACGACTTCGACGAGCCGCTCGCGTGGCTCCATGCCAAAGTGGAGGGGAAACACGAATATACGCTCCTACTGTACCTGCCGAAACACGCGCCGTTCGATCTCTGGGACCCGAAACCGAGTCATGGCGTGAAGCTCTACGTCAAGCGCGTGTTCATCATGGAGGACGCGGAGCGGCTCTTGCCGCACTATTTGCGCTTCGTGCGCGGGGTGGTCGATGCTGCGGATCTGCCGCTCAACGTGTCGCGGGAAATGCTGCAAGAGGCCAAAGCGCTCGACGCGATTCGCGGCGGGATCACCAAGCGGGTGTTGGGCTTGCTGGAGCAGCTGGCGAAGAACGAACCGGAGAAATATGCCACCTTCTGGAAAACGTTCGGACGTGTCCTCAAAGAAGGGATTGGTGAGGACCACGCCAACCGCGAGAAAATCGCCGCGCTGTTGCGGTTCGTCTCCACGGCAAGTGAAGGGGACGAGCCGACCGTCTCTCTCGACGATTATCTGGCGCGGATGAAGGAGGGGCAGACGAAGATCTACTACCTCACCGCCGATTCGCTCGCGGCGGCGCGTCATAGCCCCCACCTTGAGCTCTTCAAGAAGAAAGGGATCGAGGTGCTGCTCCTTACCGACCGGATCGACGAGTGGTGGACGGGTTACCTCACCGAATACCAAGGCAAGCCCTTGGTGAGCGTCACGCGGGGCGCGGACGAAATCGAAGCGCTCGATGACGCGGAAAAAACCGCGGTGGAGAGCGCTGCGAAGACGCACGACGCGACGCTCAAGCGGCTGGAGGAGGCACTCAAAGGCAAAGTGAAGGCGGTGCGCCCTTCGGCACGGCTGACCGAATCTCCTGCGTGCCTGGTGGTCGAGGAAGGGGGTATGACGCTTCACTTGAAGCGCATCCTGGAAGCGGCCGGGCAGAAAGCGCCCGCGGTCGAACCGGTGCTCGAAGTCAATGTCGACCATCCCCTTTTTGCGCGGGCAGCCAGCAGCGAAGGGGATGCGTTCGCCGAATGGGCACAACTGCTCTATGAAGAGGCGCTCTTGGCCGAAGGCGGCGCGCTCGAAGATCCCGCCGGCTTCGTCAAGCGCGTCAACCGGCTGTTGGTGGGATAACGCCAAACCGGCCGCGGGTACGCGTTTGCGTTCAACGCTGCGCGGCCGGCAATCGGCGCAACGGAGCAATCACGATTATCCGCCGCGGAGCTTACGCATCCGCTCCGCGGGGGTGATGATATCGGTGAGGCGAATCCCGAATTTTTCGTTGACGACTACGACTTCACCCTGCGCGATCAACGTGCCATTGACGAGCACGTCCATCGGCTCACCCGCCAGGCCGTCGAGCTCGATCACCGAGCCGTGCGCCAACTGCAGGAGGTTGCGAATCGGCATTTTGGTGCGGCCCAGTTCGACGGTGATCTGGACCGGGATGTCCATGATCATCTGAAAATCGGAAAGGTTTTCGACTTTCTGGTTCGGGCCGCCGAAATCGGGGAAGAGCTCTTTTGCGGGTTTCGCGGCATAAGGGCTTTCTTCGGCAGATGCACCGCCTTCCTGTTCGGCAAGCGCGGCAGCCCATTCGTCGGCAAGCGCCGCCTCATCGACGCCGCCTTCGCCGTTTTCACCTTCTGAAACCGCTTCTTGTGCAGCCTGTTCTTGCATCGCCGCTTCCCAATCGTCCGGCGTGACCTCTTCTTCGCCTGCCGCCGTCTCTTTTTCCGGCTCTTGTGGGGTTTCGTTCTCATCGACCATGGTTCTTACTCCTCGGTGCTTTCGGCGGTCTCGTCCACTTCTTGCGGTGCGCCGTTTGGCGGATCGTCCGGCGGCTCCTCTTCCGCGACGAAGTGGTGGATTTTCACCGCATAGTGTTTGTTCCGCGTTCCGTAATGGCCACGGATCACCGGAACACCATCGCTGTAGACCGTTACCAGTTCTGGGATTTCGATCGGGATCACGTCACCGACACGCAAGTCGACCAGATCGCCGAGCGTCAGTCGTCCGTGCCCCAGCACCGCATTGAGCGTCACTTCGGCTTCGACGAGCCGCCGCGCGAGGTTCCGCGTCCAACGCGAGTCGTGCGTCATCTGGTCGCTTTGCATCGTCGAGTAGAGGAGATCGCGCACCGGTTCCAGCATCGAATAGGGCCAGCAGATGTGAAGATTGGCCTGGCCGACGCCCAGATCGAGCACGAACTGCGACGCGACGACGATTTCCGACGGCGTGGCGATGCTGGCAAATTGCGGGTTCATCTCGGAGCGGACGTAGCCGAGTTTGATTTTATAGACCGGCGCCCATGCCCGCTGATAGTCTTCGAAGATGACGTTGAGGAGCCCAAGGATGATGCGTTGTTCGGTGGGGCTGAAATCTCGGCCTTCGATGCGGGTATGGAAGCGGCCGTCACCGCCGAAGAGGATATCGACGATGAGGAAGATCAGGTTGGGTTCCATCACGATCAAACCGTTGCCACGAAACGGTTTGGCTTGAACGAGGTTGAGGTTGGTGGGGATCACCAGATTGCGCAGGAATTCGCCATATTTTTGGACGTGAAGAGCGCCGACCGAAACCTCGATGTTGCGGCGAACGAAGTTGAAGAGACCGACCCGAAGGTAGCGGGCGAACCGTTCGTTGATGAGCTCCATCGTGGGCATGCGCCCACGAACGATCCGCTCCTGGGTGGCGAGGTTGTAGGGGCGAATCCCCCCTTCTTCCTCTTCGGTGGGGGTTTCCGGCTCATCCTCCTCGCCGGTCACGTCCCGCAGGAGCGCGTCGACCTCTTCTTGCGAGAGAAATTCGGAGGAACTGTCCACGAAACCCCCCTGTGGTGTTACTGGATGATGAACGAGCGGAAGAGCACCGCCTGAACTGGGCCGCTGGGGCCCAGTTGCTGCATGTCACGCGGGCGCGGTGGGTAGCCCAGCACTTCGTTGATCGTGTCGCGGATGTCCATCGCCAACTCTTCACGCCCTTTCGGCGTGGCGAGTTCGGAAGGCAGTTTGCTGGAAAGGAGCAGATTGACGCGGTGGAGAATCTCCGGCATGAACTGCTTGATCGCCGCGTCGAATTGTTGGTCGGCGATGCGTAGCACGATCGCGACTTGGAGGTAGCGTTCCCCTTCGCCAGGGGCCAAATTGACGACGATCGGGTCGAGTGCGACGAAAACGGGCGGTTTTCCGGGGTCGACGACGACGGGCGGTGGTGTGGCAGGGGTGTGCTGTTTGGCAGCCGGTTGCGCGTGCTCGGCCACTGCGGCCTCGTCACCGTGGCCGTCACCCCCCTTCTTTTTGAGCAGCAGGAAAGCCATGAACCCCATGCCCGCGAGCAACAGGATGATCAAGACGATCAGCAAAATGATGACGAGCTTGCCTTTGCCCGATTTCGCCGGAGCCGCTTCTTGGCCATTTTCCTCTTTGGGTGCCTCTTTCGCCATGGGTTGCTCTCCTTTCGTCAGAGACCATCATAACCGAATTATCGCGGACCCGACGGAAAAAAAGCGCCCGAAAAGCGGCGTAATCACGCCCATGCGTCCAATGCGTTGTGACCCGCACGAACGGTGGGCGAGCGCAACGGCGGACGGGACGATTCCGGTTCTGCTGTGAGCGCCGACGTGCTCAGTGCGGATTCGCTTGGCCAGTCGCTATGCGCATGTTGCGGGTTTCCCCACGGCGTCGAGCCGCCGTGATCGGTGCCGTTACTGGAAACGCTCGATTGACCAAGCTGAATGCCGGATTGTTGCAAGAGTTCCCGCAGCCGCGGCAGAGCCTGGTCGAGGGCATCCCGCGCTGCCTGGGTCGCGGCGACGAAGTGGGCGGTGAGGTGGTCTTGGTTGAGCTGCAACGACACTTCCAGTCGACCCAAATGGGGCGGGTTGAGCTGCAGTTCGACTTTATGTACCGCTTGTCCAGCGTGCCAGACGAGGCGCTCTGCGGTTTCCATCGCCCATTGGGCGGGTTGGCTTAATGGGGTGCGAATTGTTTCGAACGCGGCGCGAGGCGCCGTCGAAGCACCGGGGGGCGCGAATGGGGTTTCAGCGAATCGACCATCCGAGCGCGCTAGGGGGTCCGCACTCCCTGAGGTTCGCGCAAGGGATTTTTCCAGTCCCAGTTTCTCTTCGATGATGGACCGCAGTGCGTCGTGCGGGTCAGCGGCGGGGTGCGCATCGTTCGGCAACAGTGGCGCCGTCAGCTTTTCAATGCGCATATTCGGGCTGTCAGCGGGTTTCAGAAGTGCCGAAAGCGCTGTGGGGTGCGCACTATCTCTGTCGCTTTGCCGCCACTCCCGTAACAGGCGTTGCCACAGCGGGGTTTCGGCAATGCCCGAGGACAAGGTCGATGTAGGTGCGGTATCGAGGTCGAGGTTCGCGAGCCATTGCGCCAAACCAAGGGGCAGTGCGGGCACGTTACCAAGCACGGCAGCGCCTTTTCCAGGCAAGGCATTTTCTAGTAGCGCCGCAGCTTCATGCCACCCTTGAGAGGTTTCGTGCGCGCGCAGCAGGGTCAGGAACCGTTCGCGCAACGCACGGTCGTCGGCAAAAAGTTGCGCGAGGGTTTGGCGCAGGTGCGCCATTGCGGCGTTGTTTTCGTTGGATTCACTGGGCTGTACATCTTGTACCGCAAGCGCTGCATTTTGCTGTTCCAGCATCTGCTGGATCTGTTTCAGGAGCGGCACGCCTTGCACTTCTGTTTGCTCAGAAAGCGCGGAAAGCATCGCGGCAAGTTTCGCCGCGCTGTCGTTGCTCGCGGCAAAAAGTGTCGCGCTGGCTGTTGCCGGTGCGTCCGGTTCGGGAGGTTGGGTCGATCCCTGTTGCGCAGTGGATTTATGCTGCGCAGCAATCCAGGTGGCGAGCCATTGCGCAAGCGCTTGTGCAAGTTGCGTCGAATCCGGGTTTTCGGGATTCGACGCTTCTTCGGGTCCGCTCGGTTCGGCCCGGTGGGTGCCAGAGTTGGCGCTGTTTTCGGCGTTCGGGGTGGCGCTTGTGCGTTTCAAGAGTTGCGCAAAAACCGAAAGGACATTTTCCGGAGTGGCTTGGCCAACTCCGCTCGATGCCTCACCGGCAGCAGCGCGGTTTCCTGGACGCAAGTTCTGGATCACAGGGCTTGTGGTTGCAGCGATACTCATCGGTGGGTTCCTCCCTCGTCGTGCGTGCGAATCGCACGCAGGCTTGCCCATTCGTCGAGCAATTTTTGTGCCGACTTCTCTTCCTGCGCTTTTTCGGCGGCGGTTTGTCGTGCGAGCAATAGGTCGAACGCTTTGCGTTTGCCCATCGCCGCTTGCCATGCCGCGCGGGCCTGCTCCACTTCTTGCGCGGCGTGCGCTACTGCGTCTGTTTGCAAGTTGATCGCTTGGTCGAGCCGCGCCAGGAACTGGCGCAGGTTCTCGAGGAGCGCAAACGGGTCACCGCGCTCGAGCGCTGCCCGGTACTTATCGCGATATTCGTCACGGAACTGTTCGAGCGTCTGCAGCTTTCTTTGCGCTTCGGCGCACGCCTGGTTCGCGGCGCCGAACCGTTGCGCAGCACGGGTTTCCGCTTCTGCCAAAAGGTCGCGGAGCGTCGTGAGGGTTTGCCGTTGGGTCATGCCAACACGTCAGCCAGTTGTTGCACGGTGCTTTCGAACGTCGTGCGTTCCCGCATTCCTTGTTGCAGGAAGCGTGCCAGTGCCGGTTGTCGCGCGATCGCTTCGTCGAGTTCCGGATCGTTTCCTTTCTGGTACGCGCCCACCGAGAGGAGGTCACGCGCGTTGCGGTAGCGGGACCAAAGCCTTTTGAAGCGCGTCGCCAGTTTGAGTTGTTCGGGGGTGACCACTTGCGGCATCGTCCGTGAAATCGATTGGTCGATCGCAATGGCCGGATAGTGCCCTTCGTCGGCGAGCTCGCGGGAGAGCACGATGTGCCCGTCAAGGATGCCGCGCGCGGCGTCGGCTATCGGGTCTTGAAGGTCGTCGCCTTCGGTGAGAACCGTGTAGAACGCCGTGATCGCGCCTTCGCCTTCTCGCCCTTGGCCAGCGCGCTCCACCAGCGCAGGCAAGCGGGCGAAAACGGAAGCAGGATACCCTTTGGTCACTGGCGCTTCACCGATCGACAGCGCGATTTCGCGCTGTGCCATCGCGAAACGGGTGAGTGAGTCCATGATCAAGAGGACGCGCAGTCCCTGTTCGCGAAACGCCTCTGCGATGGTCGTGGCATAGGTCGCGCCTTGGATGCGCACGAGCGGATTGGCATCGGCAGGTGCGGCGACGACCACGGCGCGAGCCAGCCCTTCGGGTCCCAGGATGTCGTCGATGAATTCCCGCACCTCCCGACCGCGTTCGCCGATCAGTCCGACCACGACGACGTCGGCGTCCGTGTACCGGGCCATCATCCCCAACAGGACCGATTTACCGACCCCCGTTCCGGCAAATAGGCCGATGCGTTGCCCAGAGCCAACGGTGAGCAATCCGTTGATCGCGCGGATACCGACGTCGATCGGTTGGGTGATCGGCTTGCGTTCGAGCGGGTTGATCGGGCGGGCGGCAAGGGAGCGGGGCACGACGTCGAGGAGCGGACCGCGGTTGTCGAGGGGGCGGCCGTTACCGTCGACGACCCTGCCCAAGAGCCCAGTGCCGACCGGAAGGTGCTTGGCGCGGTCGGTGCGACGGCGTTTGGGATGAAGGATGCGGTCGGTACGAAGTGGCAATGGGGGGGGATCGGCAACGGTGATTGCAGCTCCTGGCATCGCGCCGTAGAGGGGTTCGGTGGGCATGAGGTAGAGCGTCTCGTCACGAAAGCCGACCACTTCGGCTTCCGCGCTGGCTCCATCGGCCAGTGCCACGCGACAGGTGGCGCCAACCGGCAAGCGGATCCCCTCTGCTTCGAGGATGAGGCCGCTCACGCGGGTGAGCTTACCGGTTGGGGTAAGTGCCGACGTCATTTTGACCTCTTCGGTCAAGGTCGCGAGCATCTGCGCAAGCGGCGCTGCGAGCTCAATTTTCGGGTCCGCCATCGGGAGGTTCCCAGGTTGCTGCTGTAGGGTAGAGCCGCGACACGATTCGACGCCAGCGGCTCGCGACCGTGCCGTCGATAAGGAACGAATCGCCCTCTACCCAAACGGAGCCGTGGGCGAGTTCCGGATCCGGGACGAAACGGACCGCTTCGGGTGGGGTGAGGTTTTGGGTCACGAGCGCGTGGTCGTCGGGGTGGAGTCTCACGGTGACGGGACGGCGCAATTCCGTTTCCAAGATCTGTCGGGTTACCGCGACGACCGATTCCGGTTGGGTTCTGAGGTTTTCCATCACCACAGCACGGGCGATTTCGATCGCGAGCGCCGTGACCGGCTCGGCCAGTTGTTGCGGCAATTGTTGGGTGGCTTCCGAAAGTTGGGTAACGATTTTCTTAAGCGCATCGGTTTGCGCTTCCCACTGGGACGCCCATTCGGCGTATGCAGCGGCTTTTCCGGCTTCTTGCCCTTCGGCAAGGCCCGCCGCGTACCCTTCCTGGTGGCCCGCTTCGCGCCCTTCGTTTTCGCCTTGCGCGAATCCAGCCGCACGTCCCTCTTCGAACCCCGCTTGGTAGCCTTCGCTTTTTCCTTGCGCGAAACCGGCGCGGTAGCCTTCTTCGAACCCCTCTTGGCGCGCCGATTCGATGAGCGCTTCCAGGTCGCTCGCGGTCGGTAGGGGCGACGAGGAGGGCGTTTCGTCGGACGGGTGCTGGGACGGAGGTTCGGCGGCGCGCTTGCCGGATCGCGCGCCGCGTTCCGGTTCGTCGAACGAGGGAAGGGGCAGAGGCGGATAGAGGCCGCTTGCTTGGTGGCGTTCGATACCCATATGCGATTAGAGGAACCCTTCGTCGCCTCCCTTGCTTGGGAGCATGATTTGACCCTCTTCGGCAAGGCGCCGCACCACTTTGAGGATCTCTTTTTGTGCCGCTTCGACTTCGGAAACCCGCACCGGCCCCCGACTTTCGAGGTCTTCGCGCAGCATCTCCGCGGCGCGTTGCGACATGTTTTTGAAGATCTTTTCGCGCAATTCGGGCGATGCGCCTTTGAGTGCCAAAACCAACTGGTCGTTCGCCACTTCGCGCAACAGTGTCTGGATGCTGCGGTCGTCCATGTCCAGCAGGTTGTCGAAGACGAACATTTCGTCCATGATCCGCTGCGCGAGGTCGGGGTCGAACTCGCGCACGGCGTCGAGCACTTCGGTTTCGATTTGAGCGCCGACGAAGTTGAGAATTTCGGCAACGTGACGCACGCCGCCAGCGGCTTTCCCCTTCGCGCTCGACGAGGCGTTGGCGAGCAGCTCCGAAAGGGCTTCGTTGAGCTCTTTGAGCGCCTGCGGTTGCACCCCTTCAAGGGTTGCGATGCGCAGGATCACGTCGTTGCGCAGCCGTTCCGGGAAGCGCTTGAGGATTTCACCCGCGAAATCGTAGTCGAGATGGACCAGGATGGTTGCGATGATCTGCGGATGTTCGTTCTTGATGAGGTCGGCGGCGGTACCAGGGTCGAGCCATTTGAGACTTTCGATCGCCCCTGTGTCGGATCCCTGCAGGATCTTGCCGATGATGTGGCTCGCTTTGTCGTCCCCGAGCGCCTGGGTGAGCATTTGGCGGATTTGTTCGGGATCGGGTTCGATCGGTGCCCCTTTCTGGAAATGGGCGATCGCTTCGTCTAGGAGCGCTTCGACCGCTTCCCGGGGTTTGGGGGGCAGCGATGCCATTGCCAATCCCAGGGTCTGCACTTCGCGCGGTCCCAGGTGTTTCAAGACGGCGGCGGCTTCGGTGGGTCCTAGGGTGACGAGCAACGTGGCCGCTTTTTCGATTGCCGGATTGTCTTTGCCGCTCATGACTTCTTCTCCTCACCCTCGAGCCACTCTTTGATCAGGTTGGCCATCAGTTTCGGGTTGGTTTGGGTGAGCTCGCGCAGCGTCGCCAGTTTTTCTTCGAAGGGGTCGGCGGGGGTCAATTGCGACAGGTGGACGAGGGCATCAGGGGTTTTCCCACCTTCCCCGCCAACCAGGGTGCTACCGGATTGCGCAGTCGGTGCGCCACCTTGCGTTTCAGCAGTGGCGGCACCGCCTGCGGCATGGGAGGCAGCAGCCGTTCCCGCTTCCTCTTCGGTCTTTCCTTCGTCTTTGGGGGGTGCGACCGCGCGGAGCAACGGCCGGATCACCCCGAAGTAGATCAGGGTGAGTGCGATGACTACCGTGAGGAAGCGCAAGAGTTCGCGCACGATTTCGAGCATTTCTGGGTCTTCGAGGAGTTTTTGCCACCACGCGCGGTTGTCGGTCTCGGGTAGATCGGAAAAGAGCACGCCACGAACGGTAATGGTATCACCCCGGTTCGGGTCGAAACCCAACGCACTTTTTACCAGTTGTTCCAGTTGTTGCAATTCGGCATCCGACGGGATGACGACCTCTCCCTCTTTCGTCTTTTCCCGTTTCTGGTTGACGACGACCGCAACGGCCAGTTTCTTGATCGCGCCTTGCGCTTTTTGCACGTGTTCGATGGTGCGATCGAGTTCATAGTTGATCGTTGCGGACCGTTCGCGTTGCACGCCGGTAGCGCTGCCCGTTGGCGGGACTTCTGGGTTGGTGATCGGAGCGGTGGCGGGCGCAGGGGGCTGGTTGGTGAGCGCGCCAGGAACGCCTTGAGGGAGTGCATCGCTGCCGAATTTTTCGTGGATCTCTTGGCTGCGGATCGCCTGATTCGGCGCAGGGTTGGGGCGATAGGTCTCAGCGGTGCGTTCGATGCGGTCGAAGTCGAGCTCCAACGAGACTTCGGCACGGAAATTGGGTTTGCCGACGACGGGCGCCAAGAGCGATTCGATCCGCTCACGGTAGCGGTTTTCGAGTTCGTGCCGATAGGCCAATTGTTTGGCGCTGAGCGTTTGCGAGAGGGGGTCGGACGTCATCGTCAACAATTTGCCGTTTTGATCGACGATCGAGACGTCCGCAGGATCCATGTTGGGAATACTAGAGGCGACCAAGTGGCGGATGCCAGCAATCTGGGTTTCGTCCAGGAAACGTCCAGGGCGGAGGTGGAGTACGACCGACGCCGTCGGTTTTTGCTGATCGCGCAGAAAACTCGTCCGCTTCGGGATCGCTAGATGGACGCGCGCTTGCGTCACCGCAGCCAGCGTGGCAATCGAGCGGGCGAGTTCGCCTTCGAGCGCGCGCTGATAATTGACCTGTTCGGCGAATTGGGTGATCCCCAATTTTTGTTGATCGAGCAGCTCGAAGCCCACCGTCCCCCCTTTCGGAAGCCCTTGCGCGGCAAAGCGCAAGCGCAGTTCATGCACCTGCTGGGCCGGGACCAGGATGGTGCTACCGCCTTGCGCCAATTCGTAAGGAATGTTTTGCTGCTTGAGCTGCTCGACGATCGCGCCGCCGTCTTGGGGATCGAGGTTGGAGAAAAGGACGGCTTGATCGGCGGGTTGAGACCAGAGCCAGACGCCGACAAGCATTGCGAGCGCGAGCGCCAGCGCTGAGCCTGCGGCCAATTTCTGTTGCGGGCTCCATGCCGCGACACGGTCGACGAAAGGTTGCCACGGGGCAGGTTTCGTTGCCGCTTCCGGTGTTCCCCCTTGGGCTGCACCGCCAGCCGCATTCAAACCGATTTCAGCGGTTGCTTCGGCCATGATCCGTTGGTCCTGTGACGTCTCTTTGTCATTATTGTCGTCGACTGCCACGCCCGGCAGCGGGCGAAAAAGCGGCAAAAGTCGCCGGCAATTGTTGCCGGAGTGTGCGTTCGGCTACAATGGCCGACATGACACAAGCACCAAGCGCCTTTTCTGTGAAACAGCCGGACGCGGCGGGTATGACGCCGGAACAGTTGGCAGCGGCGTTCGCGGAATTCATGCGTGCTTCCGACCGTCTCACCGCGGCCTATGCCCAGTTGGAGGCGCGCGCGGAACGGCTTACCGAACGGCTCGACGTCTTGATGCAAGCGTTGCCGGTGGCGGTGGTGGTGTTGAACGCCGAAGGGGAGGTTGTCGAAGCGAACGAAACGGCGCGGCAATGGTTCGGAACGGCGCTCACAGTGGGAACCGCCTGGCAGCGCTTCGCGCAGCAGTTGCGGCTGACGGAAACTCCTGATGAGGTTTTGTGGTCGGCACCGGATGGCGAGAAAAGGCTGACGCTGACCTGGTCGCGGCTCCCCGACCAAGGCGGGGAGCTCGTCGTGGTGCAGGATGTCACCGAGGCCACTCGGCTGCGCGAAGCGATGGCGCGGCAGGAGCGCTTGGCAGCGATGGGGGAGTTGGTTGCCGGGCTTGCCCATCAGTTGCGAACCCCGCTTGCTGCGGCGCTGCTGTTTCTCGATCATTTGACGACACCTGGGCTCGACGAAGCGCGTCGCATTGAACTGGCAGGGCGGGTCAAGGCACGGTTGCACCGTATGGAGCAATTGATTGCCGACATGCTGATTTTTGCCCGCGGGGGGCTGAAAGCACGAGAGCCGATCGCGCTTTCCCATCTCTTTGCGCAGTGGTGGTCGAACGTCGAGCCACTGGCCCAGGCGCAAAAAGTCGTGTTCGAACGGTTGTTCGCACCGCAAGCGGATGCACCGGTGGTGATCGGCGACGAACGGGCCCTTTTAGGGGCGTTGATCAACCTTGCCGAGAACGCGCTTGCCGTGCAACAAGGGCAGGCAGCGGCATGGGTGGGTCTGGGGGCGCGTGCGACTGCAGACCAGTGGGAAATCGTCGTTGCCGACCATGGGCCGGGCATTCCAGACGCTTTGCGGGCGCGACTCTTTACCCCTTTTTTTACGACGCGTCCTGATGGCACCGGGTTGGGTCTGGCGATCGCGCACGAAGTGGTCACCGCGCACGGCGGAACCATCGAGGTGCGTTCGGAACCGGGCGAAGGGACCACATTTATCGTTCGACTCCCTTGTACCGTGAGGAGCCGTGATGTCTGAGCATTCGCTCCCGATCCTAATCGTCGAAGACGACCCCGATTTGCGTGAAGCGCTGGAGCTGATCCTGACGGCGCAAGGGTATCGGGTGTTGGTGGCTGCATCCGGACCCGAAGCGCTCGAACTACTCGATCGCCATGCCGTGGCCATGGTGGTCACCGATCTCAAGATGGTGCCGATGGACGGGTTGGCACTGCTCGATGCGGTCCGGCAAAAATTGCCGCACTTGCCGGTGGCGCTCATGACCGCGTATGGAGACGTTCCTGCAGCGGTACGCGCGATGAAAAGCGGCGCGTGTGAATTTCTATTGAAACCGTTCGAAAGTCGGCAACTTTTAGCGGTGATCGAACGCTATGCGCAGTGGGGAGGCGACGGCGCAGTCGCCGACTTGATCGCAGAGGATCCGAAAACCCAAGCAGTGCGCACGCTTGCCGAACGCGTTGCCGCAACCGACGCCACGGTTCTGCTCACGGGGGAATCGGGCGTTGGGAAAGAGGTGTTTGCGCGGCTGATTCATGCGATTTCCCTGCGCAAAACCGGGCCGTTCGTCGCGATCAACTGCGCGGCGATCCCCGAATCTTTGCTCGAAGCGACGCTCTTTGGGCATGAAAAAGGGGCCTTTACCGGTGCGGCCACGGCGCAGCCCGGAAAATTCGAGCAGGCGCAAGGGGGAACGATCCTGCTGGATGAAATCTCGGAAATGCCCCTTTTGTTGCAGGCGAAGCTCCTTCGGGTCCTGCAGGAAAAAGAGGTCGAGCGATTGGGCGGAAAAAAGGCAATTCCGCTCGACGTTCGGGTCATTGCCACCACCAACCGCAATCTGTCCGACGAAGTCGCGGCCGGGCGATTCCGGGAGGACCTCTTTTACCGTCTGAACGTGTTTCCTATTGCGATCCCGCCGTTACGCGATCGGCCCGCGGATATCGTTCCCTTGGCGCGCTATTTTCTTTCGCGCCTGGCTGCGGAATGGGGGCGGGTGGTTCCCGGGATCACCGAAGAAGCGGAACGAATCTTGCTTACTTATTCGTGGCCGGGCAACGTGCGTGAACTCCACAATACCCTGCAACGCGCGCTGATCCTTGCGCCGGGTAACGTGATCGACGGGAAGACGTTGCGCCACTGTTTGCCGAACGATGCCCCAGTAACAGACGGCCTTGATCCGGTAGAAAAACGCGCCACGCCCCAATGGGTAGCGGGCAAGCAGGCCGAAGGCGATTCCCTGCCGCGGCGTGATACCCGGACGAACGAAAATGGCCAAAGTGCGGTATCGTTACGGGATTGGGAGCGGGAACAAATCTTACGGATCCTTGCCGAAGAGGAAGGGTCCCGAAAACGGGCGGCGCAACGGCTGGGCATGCCCGAAAGGACGTTGCGTTACCGATTGCGGAAGTACCGCGAAGCGGGGTTCGACGTCCCCGAAGCCTGAGGAGTCAGACGATGGACACCAACGCGATCAACCAATTGCTCGCCCAAATGCAACAGGCACAAGCGCTCGCGAAAGGGACATCGGCTGCGCAACAGCCAGAAGCGGAGCGTGGAACGACCGATTTTGCCCAAGTCCTGGACCAAGCGCTCAAAGAGGTGAGCGCGCAATCGGCCGAGGCGAAAGCGCAAGCCGAACGGTTCGTTGCGGGGGACCCCAACGTCAATCTGGCCGACGTGATGGTCGACCTGGAAAAAGCGTCCCTTTCGTTCAATCAAATGGTTCAGGTGCGTAACCGGTTGGTGAGCGCCTATCAGGACATCATGAATATGCCGGTTTGACGTGGGGCGCAGGTTTTCCGCGCTACAGGGCAGCTTACGAGCAAGGCAGCTGCAAACAACGAGCTAGGAACGTATCAGGAAACGCGATTGTCGTGAAGGCGCATTTCGCGCTGAACGGTAAAGATATAGCGCTGCAATGCTTTTTCGACAGCGGGTGGCAGGTTGATGAAGCGACACCCCGCTCGTTCCACATACTGCCCCAGGCGGTTGGTGACGTGGTAGACGTTACGCACCTCCAAGGAAACCACGATCGGCTCGACCGTCGGGATCACCAGGATCGAATCGCGAAAGACCTGTCCTGGAACGACTTTCAACGAAGCAGGCGGGATAAGGATCGCCACACCGCCATTGCTGACGTCGAGCACGCGAAACGGGACGAGGTGCGGCGGTGCGCCGGGCGGAGCGGTATTCACTTTACACACGACGTTGTGGGATAGTGGTACATGGACGCGAAAATACTCGCGCCGCTGCAACCGGAGGATTCCGGTTGGGCGGGACGCTTGAAAGGCGCGCGTGCCTTGGTAATGCGCTAAACGCAACGATTCGACCGCGAATTGGGTCAATATGCCGTCGAGTTTTCCCTGGCAAACCGCCGGTTTTTCCACTACGCTTTGGTTGAGTGCTTCGTTTTGACTGAGATCAAGGAACAGCGCGTGATCCGCTAGACCTACGATCTGGGTGGGCATCACGTAGCGCTGCGCAACGAAAAGGCCAAGGTTCGTCCGTTGCTGCCACAAATTGCGCAAGATGAACTCGATCTCTTTCGGATGCGTGACGATGTGATCGGCGTAGCGGTCGAAATCGACCACGCGCAACGGTTCCTGGGCTGAACTCATGTGTTTCGTGGTTGCGAACGTATCGTTATCGGGTGTTCCTCCTGCATTTATATCACAATTTACCCATGGCCCCCTTTTTCTGCTGCTCTACACGGTACACCCACGCCAAGAGTTCAGCAACCGCGACATAGAGTTCCGGCGGAATGCGGGCGTCCAGGTCGAGCCCGATCAGGAGCTTCAACAGCTCAGGAGATTCATGGACGAAAACTCCCGCTTCCTTGGCTTTCTCGATGATCTGTTGCGCGACGATCCCTTTGCCTTTGGCGACGACACGAGGGGCTTCGTCGCCCGGTTGATATTTGAGCGCAACCGCAGCCGGGCGGGGAGCCGGTTGGGAGCGCGTATCGTTCGGTTCGGCCATCAGAGAGCTTCCGCTTCAACAAACGGGCGCCATTCGAGCTTCTGCACCGGAAGTTCGTCGTTTGCGAACGCCGCAAGCAGCTCGTGCATCCGCGCTTTGAGGAGTGTTGCGGTCTCTTCGGATGCGGCAGCAATCGCCACCTGTATCCCGTGCGGTGCGATCTCGACCCAAAAGGCGATCTTACCCAGCGTTTCCGAATCGATCGTCAGTTTAGAGCGCCACATCGGTGCCGGTTCGTCCGATTCGGAACCGGAGTGACGGCTGTCGCGGTTTTCGTCGCTGATCTCCCAGCGAACCTCGGTTCCAAGCCACGCAGAAAAGAGGAGATCGACACGGCCAAACGCCAGTGCGTCGAGTTGCCGTTGGACGAGTGGCAGTAGACGCTCAGGAATCGGCGTTTGCGCCGCAGACGTGGCAGACGACTGCCGCAAAGCATCCTGGGCGGTTGTTTCGGTGGCTTCTCCGGCTGGGGATGTTTGTGCAGCTCCTGGTGTGGCACGGGTCGAAGCGGTCGCTGGGTTGTTGTCCACGTTGTCATTACCCAACTCCACACCCAAAAGGCGTTGGACCAATGCCAGGAGCTTGTCCGTAGGGGAGGTTGAGCGGGGTGTTGCGGCTTGAGCAGATGCCGCAAGCGGGGCAAACGCACTCGCGAGCGCCGATTGCACCGCGGCTCTATCCCGTTCGATCGTCGCCTCCTGACCGATCGGAAGGCGTTGGGTCTGCGGTTCGGCTTGTAATTCGGTAATCGGATAGTGGCCTTGGGCCCACCGTGCCAGATGGGATTCGTAAAAGAGGCCAGATTGGCGAACGGTATCGGCAAGTTGTGACGGCACGAGTGGCGCGTGGTTTTGCTGAAGTCGCGCGTCTACGGGGGACAATACCGAGCGAAGCAGCACGTGGACCGGTTGGTTCTCAGAAAGATTCTGAAGCGCTGCTGAAAAGGGGTAGCGCGCCAGAGTAGGCGGGGTTGCTGGATTGTGCGCAATAGTCTGTCCTGTCTGCGCAGGGCTTTCCGGTGGTGTTCGTAGCGAAGTAGGGGTGATGAGTGCCGCCTGCTGCGCGGCGGTAACCTGTGCTGGCGTGTGGGATTGCGCTGCGGGCGCTGCCTGCTGCGCGGCGCTAGGTTGTGCAGGCGTGTGGGCTTGTTCCGCGGGTGGTGGCGTTGCGGTTGGCTGAGGTGTGGGTAAAGGATTGGAGCGTGCCGCGGGTGGTGGCGTTGCGGTTGGCTGAGGTGTGGGTAAAGGATTGGAGCGTGCCGCGGATAAGGATGGCGGGCTAGCAACCGATACCGGAAGCGGCGTTCTGGGTTCTGCGGTCGTGATCAGTTGGCGAAGCAGCGCCGCGGTTTGCGAAAATTGCGTTTGCGCCGCGGGGTTACTCGAAGACACCTGCGGTGGCGAGCTTGTGGCGGGGGCAGACGCTTCTCGGGCCCAGACTTGGTTCCCTTCGCGACGCATCACCACCAGTTCCAGCGTGTCACCCGCTTTCAGCGGGCGATCCATCGCCAAGGTCATCTCTTGGTCCGCCACCAAAGCCAAGAAGGTACCGTTGGGCAGCGGTCGCTGTATGGTGGCTTGGAAACGTTGCCCCTCTTGCAAGGCGCTTGGCAGTTCACTCGCCGTCGGGCTGACCGGGGTGATGCGGTGCAGCGCCTCGACGCGCGGTGCTGTCGTTTCCGGCGTCAATTCCTGGCTGAAAAGACGGATGCGCGCGGCCAGATCTGGAGGGATCATCTGGGATCAGGAGGGAGAACGTTCCATGCGGTGAGCAGTTTGCACAGACTCTGATAAGCAGGGTCGAGGTGTGTGCGCGCTTCGTTCAGCGCCTCCTGTGCCGCAAGCAACGCGGTGCGGCGCTCCTTTGCATCGACTGACGGTTCGCTGCTCGCCCTGCGATCCGCTTCGATGAGTAGTGGCAGGTTATTGGCAATGGTCTCCGCTTCTTCCCACGCGTTACGCTCCACTGCCTCCCGCAGCGCTTGGCAGTGTTCCGCAAGTTTCTGGTGTGGCGAGGTGTTTCCAGACACAGGCATAGCGTGTCTCACCGTCTTTCTCTACGAGGTTGCGTAGGTCTTTTTTCGCGCCTCTTCCGGCATTTCGGCCCACGCGTCTCGGATGGTGCGCAACAGGTTGGCCGCCTCTTTGAGCGGTGCGGCATTGTTGAGTGCGTTGGCGTGGGTGAGGCGCTCCGCGATGTAATCGTAGAGCGCAGCCAGCCGATCGGCCAGTTCGCCACCGGCCTCGAGATCCAGCGCGGCCTTCAGGCCTTCGATGACGATCGCGATCGCTTTGTTGATCGCAGCTGCGCGTTGCGGAATGTTGCGTTGTTCGATCGCCACTTCCGCTTGCGCGATGGCCATCAGCGCACCGTCGAACAGCATCAGGATGAGGCGATGCGGGTCCGCGGTCTGGACGGCGGTTTCAAGGTCGACCTGCTGGTAGGCGTTCACGCCACTCGTGCGGTTGAGCATGCATTCTCCTTTCGGGGGTTACCCACTACTGCTGCCGCTCAGTTGGGCCAGCTGCTGGGCCAGATAGGTGCCGGTCACGTTCATTTGGCCAACCAGCGCATCCATCGCATTGAATTGACGCAGATACATGGCTTCGATGCGCGCCAATCGATCTTCCAACAATAGTTGCTGATTGTCCAACAGCTTCACCGATTGTTGCAAACCTTTGATGCGCAGATCGATCAACCCGGAGCTTTCGGTGTAGGTATCGACCAGCGAAATGCCTTTGGCGGCCAATCCTTCAGTGGCGCCCGAACCGGCAAAGAAGTTGGCTACCGAGGCCCAATCGCTATTGAGCGCGTTCGTCAATTTGCTGTCGTCGATGGTCATGCGCCCGGTGACGTCGAACTCGACCCCGAAATCGAGCAGACGGGAAAAATTCCCCAACCCGGTGACTTCTTGACCCAGTACCTGCCGCAGTTGGTTGCGCAAACCGCGCAGACTGGAGTCGCCGTACAGATCGCCAAACGTTTTGTTCTCTTCGTCGTACCCGGAAAGGGTGTCGATCTGGTCCATCACCGTGTTGTAGGCATCGGCAAGGTTTTGAATTGCCGTTTTGGCTGGGTCGAGATCGCGGTCTACCGTTAGCGATTGCGTCGTGTTCGATTCCCCGGTAAGCGTCAGTGTGACGTTGTCAATGACGTCTGTGAGCGTATTGCTGCCGCGCGTAATGGCAATGCCATTGACCGTCAGTTGCGCGTCTTGTGCGCTTTGCACGCGGTAGAGCGTGTCGCTGCTGTTGGTGGAGAGCGCGTTGGGGTCATTGAAAGAGAGTCCGGCAAGCGCCCCCGTTCCCGTCAAGGTAAACGCATTCGCCGTTCCTGTTTCGGAACTGGAGATGACCAGTTGATCGACGGAACCGTTGTTGATGATGGTTGCGGTTACCCCTGCGTTGGCTTCGTTGATCTGGTCGCGGAGCTGTTGTAGTGTCGTGCCCGCTGCGATCGTCAAGGGAACCGTGTTTCCCCCGACGGTGATGTCGAGGGTGCCACCACCAGAAGGGTCAAACTGCGTTGTCGCGCTGGTTGCTACGCGCTGTTGTCGGGCCAGTTGCTGAACCGAAAGCTCGTAGATTCCAGCGGCTGCTCCCGGTTGCGCGGTGGCCGTGAAATCGGCGTTCGAGGCTACGGACGCTTTCGCTGCCGAAAACGTATCCGGGTTTTGTAGCGCTTCTAGTGCGCTTTGCAGTTCGGAAAGCGCCGATTTGATTTGACCGAACGCCGAAATTTGATTTTCATACTGGGTGCGCTTCTGTTGCAGACGGGTCAGCGGTTGCCGCTCGACCTGCATGATTTGCGACACCAGCCCTTGAATGTCCAGGCCGGAACCGATTCCTGTGGCGGTGATGGCCATGGCGCACCTCCTTTGCCGTGAGGCAGAGTTCGCTTACGCTTTTTCGCGTACCAGCAATCCTTGCAGTTTATCCAGTGCTTTGGCGATTTCCAAGATCTCTTGCGGCGGGATCTGCTTGATCACCTCTTTCGTGTTGGTATCGACGATCTTGATCACCAATTTTTCCGTATCTTTGTCGATTTGAAATTGTAACGCGCTGTTGAGCGCAGAGACGGTTTTCTGCACCTTTCGAACGGCATCTTCGACGGTTCGTTCGTCGAGTGGCGCGTTGGGTTGTGGCGCGGTGGCCTGCTGTGTCGCCGCGTTGGTTGCCTCTTGCGGTGGCGTTGGGCGTTCCGTACCCGAAGTGGCACGGTTTTGCTGCAGATTCCTTTCCGTCTCCGTTGCCCGAACAGCAGGCGGTGGCGTGACATCGCGAACCATCTGCGTTGCGCTCTGTTGCGGTAACGATACCGTGGGCGTAGTGCTCATCGTCGTCTCCTCATGGTCGAAAGGCGTCGTGCGCCAGGTCTCCCTCGCGCCGCCGCCTTAGCCCTTACCCGAATGTTACGCGGTTTGCTTAGCGCAACAGACTCAACACGTTTTGAGGTGCCGCGTTCGCCTGCGCGAGCATCGCGGTACCCGCCTGCTGCAGGATCTGCGCGCGCGACAGCGCGGCGGTCTCTTGCGCGAAATCGGCGTCGCGGATGCGGCTGCGCGAAGCCGAGAGGTTTTCGATCGACACTTGCAGGTTGTTGATCGTGGCCTGGAAGCGCGATTGCACTGCACCGAGCGTAGCGCGGATGTCGTTCACCGTTTTGAGCGCCGCATCGACTGCGCTGATCGCCGAAAGCGCGGCATCGACCGCTGAGATGGTGATTGCCGAGCTGGTTGCCGCGGCAGACCCGCCCGCAATCGCGGAACCCACATTACCTGAGGAGAAGATGCTGAGGGCATCAAAGCCAATTTTGTCGGAAGCGGTGATCGCGCTCGCGCCGCCCGCAGAATAGACGCCATTGGAATCAAACCCCGATGCGGTGGTTGTCCCGGAGAAATTGGCCCCCACTTGGAAGACGAACGCGGCAGCACCCGTTGCCGCCGAAAGCACCTTCACGCCGTTGAATTCAGTATCCCGACCAATGCGCTCGATTTCGAGCTGCAGTTGGCGGAATTCTTTCTGCAGTGCATCGCGGTCGGCAGTGGAATTGGTTGCATTCGCCGATTGCACCGCGAGATCGCGCATCCGTTGCAGAATATCACCGATCTGCCCCAGCGCCCCTTCGGTGACCTGCGCCATCGAGATCGCGTCGTTGGCGTTCCGCACTGCAACGGTCATCCCGCGAATCCCCGAGGTCATCCGTTCGGAAATCGCGAGCCCCGCGGCGTCGTCTTTCGCGCTGTTGATGCGTAGCCCCGAGCTCAACCGCTGCATTGCAGTCTGCATGTCGAGCCCCGTTTTGTAGAGGTTCCGTTGCGCGTTGAGGCTCATGATGTTGGTGTTGATCACGCTCATGGCTGGCTCCTTTCACTTTTCACTCGTTGATCTCAAGCCGTCAGGCTTTGTGTGTGTTAACGACGCGACGAGAAAAAGCTTTAGGGTTTTTTGATGACGACACGGTTCTTGCCGCTGCGTTTGGCTTCGTACATCGCGGCGTCGGCACGCGCAAGCGCCGTCTCCAACGCTTCGCCCGGCAAAACGGGCGTGACGCCCGCACTGAAAGTGATCACGCGGTGGCTGTCGCCGTAGAAGAAGAGTTCGCGGGTGAGCGCGCGTTGCAAACGCCGGACGACTTCCGCGGCTTGATCGAGCGGGGTATCGGGAAGCAGCAAGACGAACTCTTCACCACCGTATCGGCCGACGATATCTTGCGCACGCAAATGGGTGCGCGCCATGCGGGCGAGATAGACGAGCGCTTCGTCGCCCGCTTGGTGTCCCAACGTGTCATTGAGTTGCTTGAAATTGTCGATGTCCAAAAGCGCCGCGCAGAGGGGCGAACCCAACCGTTGGGCTCGATTCGCTTCGCGCGCGAAACTCTCTTCCAAACCACGACGATTGAGAAGCCCCGTAAGCGGGTCGCGGGCCACTTGCGCGCTCAATGCGGCAAGTTGCGCTTCCAGTGCTTTGACGCGCGCGTCCGCTTGCTCGGCCTGGGCTTTCGCCGCAGCCAATTCGCGGTGCGAGCGGCTCATCTCCTGATGCATTGCCCGTGTGTCTTGGAGAAGCTGTTGCAGCAGCGGCGAGACTTCAGCTAGGTCCGATGCCTTTTCGATGATATCGGCAGCTTCTTCCAACTCTTTCTGATAATCGGCGGAAAGATTGGTCACGCCGGCGATCTCGTCGAGGAAATGGGCGATCAGCGACTTGAGTTCCGCTTCTGCGGCGCGGCGAGCGGCAAAGATCTCCGCCTGCCGGTTCAGCGTCTCTTCCAGGCGAAATTCCGCTTCTCGAAGTTGCCTCAAATCGATTGGTGTTTGGGAATCTTCGGGGAGAGTTTGACGAAGGAGTTCGATCTGACCGTTTAGCCACTCCGGATGTGGGGTGAAAAGCGCGATGTTGCGCAGAATCACGTCGAGGAGATGGACTAGTTCGGCGATCAAGACGGATGCATCATCACGCGGCTGAGTGGTGGTATGTGCAGAATTTGTATCCGAAGTAACGGTGTGGGATTCTGGCGCGACGGGCAGCTCAGTTTTGGAATGAGGGGTAAGTTGTGCGGGACCGACTGCTGGGGGGCTCTCTTCGAGTTCGCTTTCGCTTTCATCACGTGTGGGGGCGCGTTTCCACGCAGCTACCAAATTGTTGAGTCGATCGAACAGGCGTTCGGGATTCTTGGTGGCCAGCACCCGCTCGAGCGAACGACGCTTCATCTCCGTGGTCCACTCGCGGTGGGGGAGTTCCCAGGCAGCGATCAGACGACGGATGAGGTCGTTCCAAGGGAGGTCTAAGAGCTTTTGGAACCGTTCGGGGATGGGCTCAGGAATCCCAGCCAGCTCACAGTACATCCGGGTGAAGTGCTCGGGTGTAGGAGGAAGGCGTTGTTGCGCCAGACGGACGAGCGTCTCTTTTGCGAGTTCGGTGGGTGCGGTAGCTCGAGGCATCTTTATTAGCCGGGTATTATGCTTGACAGTTTTCGGGATAGTAACTCAAGTTGTAATTGATCGAGGTGTGGTCCAATCGGTAAACTGATCACTTCATGAGCCAAGCGTTCAGAAATTGGGAACGAACCAGGTGGAAAGCCCAAATTCTCATAAGCCTGTTGAAGATGAGGAGGAATGGGATAGTGAATCAGAGTTTGAATTCCTTCTTTCGCCAGACGCTTCTGGAAGTCATCTCGGCATGCGTGTCGCACAACAAAGAGATGCCAAACAGGCTGTGCCCATTGAGGTGTATGGGGTAATATGATTTCTTTATTGTATAGTAAGCGATGATAAAAATCAGCGATTGCTGCTCGGCGTTTATTCCATTCGTCCAGATATTTCAATTTGACTCTCAGAACAGCAGCCTGAATAGGATCCAAGCGGCTGTTCCACCCCCGGACTTCGTTGACATATTTTACCTGCGAGCCATAGTTGCGGAGTAAGCGAATGCGGTCGGCAAGGTCAGGGTCGTTGGTCGTGACCGCACCTGCATCCCCCATGGCTCCTAGATTCTTGCCGGGATAAAAGCTCCAGGCAACGGCATCGCCGTGCGCCCCGATGCGCTTTCCCTTGTAGCATGCCCCGTGCGCTTGAGCGGCATCCTCCAGCACGCGCAGGCCGTAGCGGCGCGCAAGCGCAAGAATGGGGTCGAGGTCTGCTGGTTGTCCGTACAAATGCACCGGCAGAATAACCTTGGTGCGCGGAGTGATCGCCGCCTCGATTCGTTGGGGGTCGATGTTGTATGTGGCGGGATCGGGCTCCACAGGCACCGGTGTGGCGCCACACTGGCTTACCGCCAGCCAGGTGGCAATATAGGTGTTCGAAGGAACGATGACTTCATCCCCAGGGCCGACGTCCATGGCCAACAAGGCAAGGCGCAGTGCATCCAGACCATTGCCAACCCCCACGGCGTATTTGGCATCGCAATAGGCGGCGTATTCGGCCTCAAACGCCTCGACCTCTTCTCCCAAGATATACCAGCCACTGTCCATGACACGGGCCACAGCAGCATCGATTGCCTCCTTGAGTTCCAGATAAGCAGCGCGGAGATCAAGGAAAGGAATCAGGCTCATTTCAACCCCAAAGCCGCAAGATAAGCGTCGTAGTCGCGTAAATAGTCGCTTTCGTCGTAAAAATCCGAAGCCAGAACCATACAAACAGCACCCGAGGAGAAGTTATCCAGTTCCCGCCAGATCATGGGACAGATGTAGAGGCCAAAATAAGAGCGATTGAGGTGAAAGCGCTTCTTATGACTGCCATCATCCAATACCACATCAAAGCTACCCGACATGGCAACCATGAACTGGTGAAGCGCCTTATGGGCATGCCCCCCCCGCTCCGCACCACCGGGCACATCGTAGAGATAGTACACACGCTGAATTTCAAAAGGGATATGCCGATTTGCTTCGATGAAAGTCAAGTTGCCGCGGGGGTCGGTTATTTTAGGAAGGTCGATGAGGCGACAATCATCAACTGTCATACGCAATCCTTCTCAAATCAATTTCATAGAATTCGTGCACAGTCCCTCCCCCCCCAAATTCGGACTTAAAGCGGTATAGACTATCGTTCAAAATCATCCCATTATTTTCTGTACAGATGCCAAAATCGAACCAACGTTTGCCTTCTCGAAAAGCTTTATTAATGCAATACTCAAACACAACATCGAGTGCAGCTGTCTCGTAACCAATTGTGCTAGAGCCAACATACTGGACATGGACAACTAATGGAGTGATAAAGAGCACAACCCCAGCGATCACTTGATTGGCAAGGATTGCCACTACACAGCGGATGTTGTTAGGAAAGCGTTTCGCCAGCAGGGTAATTTCAGCCAAAGTATGAACTGGTTTGGCGTCATGTTTTCGGTTCAAATTGTCTGTTAGCACTGGCCAGAACTGTGGAAAGTATTCATTTCCTTCATGAATTTCAACACCTGCGCATAGCGCTTTTCGTAAACACCTTTTTCTCCTTTCAGAAGTTGGGCGTCTGTTTTGTAGATCAATAGTGCTACTTAAGTCGCAACGGATTCGTTTGGCGCCTAACCTGAACAGTGCATATACGTCGTCTTGGGAAGGTGTTAGGTGATAAAACCATGGAACAGATTTATACAGGAGAAGATGGTGGCCTTGCTCGGCATAGTGTTGAAAAATCAAAGACAGAGCCGCAATCTGTTGCTTTCCCTTTAATTTTCCCTGATGAAGAAGCCCGCCATAGGTGAGACCGGGATGACTCACAATGCAACGTTCATCACTGGGTAATTGAGCAGCAGGAAAAATACCTACCCATTTTTTTTCATTTTCAACAATTAGAGATCGGTCTTGAAAACGATTTCCATGGTACGACAAAAAAAGACGCGTATGCAAAAAGGTTGCCTGATGCGCGGAAGCACAAAACGCATCCCAGCTTTCAGCATCGGAATCCTGGTAGGCTCGGACTCGAAGACTCACTCTTCCTCCAGTACCGCCACTGCAAAACCGTTGCGGCCAAAATCGTTACCATTGTAGAAGACATATAGCCGGTCATCGATCTGGATTGGTGCGGCATACATAATCGCGTCGGAATCGAAACTGTCAGGCGTTACGTCGAGATTAAGGCGATCATCCATTCGTTGCCAGACATATCCATCTGGGGATTCAGCATAGCCCAGGCGGTAGGCACGATACGATTTGCGCCGTACCGAGTAGAACATTCGATAGCCCCCACTTGGCTTTGGGATGACGCATGGACGACCAAATCCGTGTTCATCAGGTTCGGTAATAGAAATTTGAACAGTTCCTTGCGCAGGCCAGTGAATTCCGTCTGCTGATTCGGCATAGCGGATGTCATAGACAGGCATCGACTTTCCGTCAACATCAAGCCATTGACTGCCCGCTACATACCACAAACGGTAGCGATCGTGCTCTTTGACGCAGTAGGGGCCACCACGGAAGTAAAGTTCGCTGTCGCTTCGCTCAAGAATAGGAGTTCGGCTGGCACGCAGGAACGTTTGGCCTCTGTCGTGAGAAATTGCAAGACCTGTCAACAGTCGATAGCGAATTTTTTGTCCAAGTTCAAAGCCGACGTAGTACATGTACCAGTTATCGCCACCCAGATCAACGATTGAGCACAGCAGAACACCGTTTTCGTCGAATGTACCGGGTGCTCCAATATCCAGTAGAGGTTCATCGGCCACGGCGATGACATGAGTAGGGTCGTTAGCGAGCACGTCAACATAACCTGGCCGCCCAATGCCTTGATCATCACAGCAGGTAATGAATACCCGGATTACTGAATCATTTAGGCGAATGGGTGTGGGAACCATGGCGTGGCTTCGTGCCCACCACATGGAACCATTTGGTGAATAGACTATGCCAAGTTTTTTCCAACGCATAAAATCAGCTTTTGATCTTGAAATAGCGCAAGCTAGATACCCGAGACGGTTCAGCAGATGTAGGACCGACGAGCGACGCAGGTTCAGTTGAGCGGGTAATGGTTACACCAGGACCAATCCAGTTATCTCGGCCAATGGTCAAGTTGTTAGCGATAGTGCTGTTCACGCCCAAAAAGGTGTTTTCTCCGATATCACAGAAACCCGAAATCACGACGTGAGATGAAATAAAACAATTGTCGCGGATAATCGAATGGTGGCCGATATGGTTGCCACTCCATAGAACGACATTGCGACCGATTTTGACGAAAGGCTGTACCGTGTTATCCTCGAAAATGAAACAGTGCTCACCAATCTCGACATTTCGCCAGACAAAGGCTCGAGGGCTAATATAGGAAGCAAGATGGTACCCTTTATCTTTGGCTGTGTCTGCTAAACGGGTACGCAATCTGTTTAGTTGGGTATAAACAATAGCGACGAATACGTCGTGGTTTTCAGGGGAGTAGGAATGTTCCAGGTTTTCGAACGGAACGACCGGTAAACCATTTAGGCGATCTCGTTTGAGATAAGCCGATTCGACCGCAAAGGCCACCACCTCATAGGGTGTATCAGCGTCGAAGTACTCATGAGCAATCTCAGCGAATGCGGAATCTCCGACAATAACAAGTTTTTTTGTTTTCATGGTAGTCATGGTTTTCGAATAAGAATATCTTCTCGGCGGTTTGCCATGGGCAAACCTTCTGCTTGAGGGAGTATCCATGCGTGAAATCCTTGAGCACGTGCACGAGAAAGAATAGCTAGAACAACTGAATCGTCAATGTGACCCAATTCAAGTTGATTAAATCGAACTTCTGGCAAATCATCACGACCAGTAAATTCGCGGTGGTAT
The DNA here is from genome assembly GCF_054656675.1 of Hydrogenophilus hirschii. NCBI lineage: Bacteria > Pseudomonadati > Pseudomonadota > Hydrogenophilia > Hydrogenophilales > Hydrogenophilaceae > Hydrogenophilus > Hydrogenophilus hirschii. Next base: position 1,315,991 of record NZ_BAAHXQ010000001.1, on the reverse strand, counting down.
TTTATTCCTGTTGGACTTGAAAAAAAACGCTTGCGCATCGTAATGTTAGGAATGTCTCCAAGTAAAATTTCTCCGCCAAGAGTTAGAAGTGAAAGGGTAGAGTCGATGAATGTCCAGAGGTTGCCTTCAACAAAAACATATTGAATAACACTATATGCAATGATCGCATCGACTTTTCCTTTAAGCTGAGTAATCAACGTACTTACTTCTTCAGGATAGCGCCCTGGCCACTTATGGATATGTGATCCATCTGGTAGTAATGCAAGCATCTCTGGGCTATCAACGAAATGTAGTTCATGTTCGTGTGCTTTGCAAAAATCTGCTAACATTACAGGCAAGAGGCTGCATCCAGGACCGATCTCAAGAACGATCTTTTTTTTGTCATTCAGCGGACTAACTTTCGATATAATGTCAGAAAATATTTGACTTTCTTTTCCGTCTCTGTAATTATCTGGAAAACCTACCTTTTCGTGACGGCTCAAGTTTTTTGATTGAGCTAATTCACGAAATTTTTCATAGGTCAATTCGTTGAAATTAATATTTTTTTCTTTCGAACTCATGATGATTTATATATTCTTTGTTGACGATGTGTTTTATATTTTTTGAGTATTCATAATAATTTTTTTGTTTTTGCTAGTTTATACCATTTGTCAAGTTCTTTAGAAATCATTTCAGCAATATAACTTATTCCATAAAATTCAGCGTCAAATTTTCTCTGTTTGAGTGTGTCTATTGTTGAAAGTGTTATTTTATTTTCATATTCCTCTTTATCAATGTAAGGATTGGACAGGCCAGTTCCAAATCTATATTTTAGTAGCGGCTCTCCCCAATATATTATTTTTTTCATAAAAAAAGAACGAAAGGTTAGGACTTGATCTATGTATAAATTTGAGTGTAAAAGAGGGATATGGGTAATCATGTTTGGGGTGTATGCTGAGGATGCGCCTATTGTAAGCCCTACAGATGTTGGATTGGTTGCGATATTTTCCAAGTTTATTGGCCTTTGGTTTATCGGAGGTATCCAAAATTTTTTTTCTTGATCCATTATTTCTACTGGGGTGTGTATGTATAGAAACTCTGGTGCACCAAGACTCACCCAAAGTTCGGTTAATGTCGAAGCTCTCTTGGGGATTGAGATATCGTCTCCGTCTTGGATTACAACGAGATTAGCAAATTGAGATATTTCTTCCATGGATTTCTTGGCGTTCATGACTGCGCCGACATTTTTGTTATTTACTTTTACTATTACTTCGTGTTTCGTGTTGTTTTTTCTAACAAAATCTTCTATCAGTGAGGCAGTGTTATCTGTGGATGCATCGTCTGAGATATAAATTGTTAAATTTTCATAATCCTGATTGTACGCAGAAATTAGTGAGTCAATTATATATTTTTCTTGGTTGTATGTTTGTATGTAGAGAACGGTTTTTGGTTTTTTCATTTCATTTCCTTAAGTTTGTTATTACTGAATTCCATTTTGATTTTGTTTTATCTAGTGTGTATAACCTTTTGACGAACCAATTCAACTCTTTTCCTGCCCCAATGAAATTTTTGCTCAAGCAAAGATATAGAATTTTTTCAATCCATTTTTCTGGAATGTTTGGTGCTAGTGTAACGGGTGGGTTATCCTTTTTGTATGGAAAGATATCTGTTGCAATAACCGGATACCCCAACGCTCCATATTCTATTATTCGTAAGTTGCTTTTTGCTTCGTTGAATTCATTGTATTCGAGCGGCGCCAGAGCGAGATCGAGATCAAGCTCCGCCATTTTCCTGGGGTATTCGTGGAAGTCCACCCATCCATGTTTCTCAGGAACGAGATGTTCGAATTCGGGGAGCCACATCCCCATGAAGACCCAGTGGACTTCGTCTTTGGTCGCTTCGATCACCGGTATCAGCAGTTCCAAATCGCCACGGTGTTGCATCGCACCGACCCAGCCAACGCGTGGTTTGCGTGTGAGTCGTTCGGGATCATGCCGTTTGCGTTCGAGCTCTTGATAGAGCGGCTCCCAGGTCTCCCATTCGATTGCGTTGGGAATGACGTGGACTTCGGTACCTGGAGCGATATCGCCTACCAGTTCGGCAAGGGGATCGGTGCTGACGACGACTGCGTCCGCTAGCGCGAACATTTTGCGCAGACGTGCGCGGGCGTCGGGAGTGGTGCGGCGCGCCAGGTGGTAGAGACTGCTTTTTCGGGGCACGGCGTCCAGCCGGTCGTCCATGCCGAAGATGAGGCGTAAGTGGGGGTAGAAGGTTTTCCAGGCTTCGACGGTTTCTTCGACAGCGGGCCCCAAACGTTGGTGGAGCAGGACCACGTCGGGTTTGAGTTTGCCGATTTCGCTCACGCTGGGCATGCGGGGCGCGTCTTCGGGTACTGATTCGGCTTGAACCCATCCGGCACGCACCAAGGCTTGCAGCGGCATGCGGACGCGGTACTGGCCGCTGCCCCCTTTGACGGGAAAACCGAGTACTTTGATGCGGTTGTTGTGGTGGCGCTGCCAGGAAAGCGGAAAATTGAGGTCGAGCGTTGGGGTGGTGGCGGCGTAGTCGAAGTGCGGGGATGCAAAGGGATCGACGACAAGCCGTTCGCCCCAGCGGGCAAAGAGTGCGCGATGGGTTTGGGTACGTGCTTCCTGGTGTTGTAGGAGCGCAAGGGGTTTGCGTAGCATGCGCCCAACGACTGCGCTGCCGTGGTGGATGAGGCGGCTCAAGGGTTGCACGCGGATCTCGAAACCCGCGGCTTCGGCTTTGAGGCAGTAGTCGATCTCAAAGTCAAACTGGGCAAACGTCTCCTCATCGAAGCCGCCAAGCTGGGCGAAAAGCGCCCGGCGGGTGGTGAAGCCGACCGAGGATAGGGCGCTGACTCGATGGGGCAGCGCGAGTTGTTTGAGTGCGCCAACGTCGTTGAGTTTGGCTTCGCGGTAGGCGGGGCGTGCTGGGGCCCAGAGGTCGCTCCCCCCCAGCCAGAGGCCAGCGCTCTCAATCAGGCTGAATTCGGGTTGCACAAGCAGCGGTCCAACGGCTCCTACCGTTGGGTCGGCTGCTTCGCGCACCAGCCGTTCGAGCCAATGGGGTTCGCGAGCTTCGATGTCGCAGTGGAGAAAAACCAGGATCTCCCCGTTTGCTGCCGCTGCGCCGACGTTGTAAAGGCGCGCGAGCGCATAGGGGCCTTGGTCGCGCACGATCGAGACGTACGGGTGTTGCGCGCGGATTTCGGCAAAGAGCGCGGCGATGTCGGGGTCTGTGGTGGCATGGTCGACCAGGATCAGTTCCCAATCCGGATATTGGGTGTGTTCTAAGAGTGACGTCACGGCCGCTTCGGCCAGGTGGTAGACGTCGGCAACCGGCATGATCACGCTCACTTTGGGCCAGGTAGCCATTTCGCGTTCGATGCGCCAGGTACCAGGGAGGAGGCCGGGCAGGATCGCGACGTTTTGCTGCGTGCGCGCAAAATGGTCTTCGAGCGCCAGGCGGCGCGCCAAGGTCTCTTGGGACGCCTCGCCAATTTCGGAATCCTGGCTAGCGGTATTCGGGTCTGTCTGATCCGGGATCGAGACGAGCGGCTCTGTGACGTGGTGGATGCGGGCTTCCGGGATTTCACTGACGCGCAACAGGGCGTCGTATCGTTCGGCATGGGGATAGGGTTGAAAACCACCCAGCGCGATGAGCGTTTCCGTGCGGAACCACACGGCCGGGCCGATGTAGTCGAAGCCGTAGAGCAAAACCCTGTCGAAGTCGGGTTTGAACCACGGGCTGTGGCGGGTTTCCCCTTGAAGATGGTCGTGGTCGCTATAGACCGCGACAACCTGCGGGTGCTCGACGAACGCTTCGGCAATGAGCAGCAGCGCTTCCGGTGCCAGTTGGAACCCGGCAGGAAGCACGGCAACGGCGTCTCCGCCATATTCGGGGAGCAGCGCATTCACCGCCTGCGCGACGATTTCAGGCGCGTCGAGGGTGTCGAGTTGCAGCCAGCCCAGGAAATCGGCTTCCTGGAAAATGGGGTCGGGAACCGGTTGGTCGGAGACGACGATCCAGCGCCAGTGGGGGTAGAGTTGGGTTTGCAGCGAATCGGTGGTCTGCGCAAGCAGCGGCAGGTCCGATTGGCGGGCAAAGGTGATGAGGGTGACGACCGGGCGATGCGCCCAACTCATCATCCGTTCCGCGAAAACTTCTGCGTCCGCTTCTTGCAGAGAACGGCGTTTGCGCCACGCCTCAAAACGGTCTTCCGGGTTGTAGATCGCTTCCGGTGTAGGGAGGGTGACGGGGGTGATGGTGAGGTCGTAGGGCGGAGGGAGTTGTTTTTCGGGGGGCAAGACCGTGTTGAGGATCGCGGCGTATTCACCCGCGTGGGCTTCCAGTGTGCGGTGTTCGCGGACGTACGCGTAGGCAGCCTCACCAAGTTCCCTTCGCGCTGCTGGGTTTTCGATGAGGTCGATGAGCGTGGCGAACCACTGCTCCGGGTCGTTGGGGATGACTTTGGCCAAGCCGAGGGCTTTGGCTTGGGCAAACGGGGCGACGTCGGAGCAGAGGGTAGGGATACTGAGCGCGCTGTACTCGACCCATTTGAGGTCCGACTTGCAGCGATTGAACGGGGTGTCGTCGAGCGGCGCGAGCGCGATGTCGAGGTCGAATTTGGCGAGTGTGGGGAGGTAGTTCCAATAGTCGACTGGGGTTTTGATCAGGCGGACTTGCTCGCACGCTTCGAGGTCTTGGGTCCAGGCGCCCATCAGAACGATCTCTACACGCTCTCGGTACAGGCTGGCGACGCGCAGGAGCGCGCTTTCGATCTTTTTCAGGTCCGGTGTGTGGCTGACGGTACCGGCAAAACCGATGCGGATGGGGGCATCGCTCTGTTTCGCTGGCCGGGCACGGCGAGCTTCCGCGATGAACTGGGCGGGCAGGTGATTGGTGAAGAGGTGGCACGGTCGATGCGGCGCCCCCAGGGTTTCGGCAAGGGGTTGGGTGGTGGTGATGACAGGGAGTTCAGGAAAATTTTTGAGGAACTTGTCGATTGCGCCGATGATGCTTGACGCATAGTAATTGAATTCGGGGTGGTTGGGCGGCAGCGCGGAGAGGTTGTCGTCGATTTCAAAGAGGCAGGGGTAGTTAGGGACGAGCTTTTCGGTGACGAATTCGTAATGATGGACGTTGACGAAGTCGCGGTGAATGAGGTAGAGGTCACAGCCCTCCTCGAATTGACTGGGGGAGGGGATGAGGCGAAAGCGGACGTGGTGCGCCAGCGCTTTGAGCGGATTGAGGATACGCAGGTTGAGGAGGAAGTGGGAAAGCGAATGTTGCGAGCAGACGCCAACAGTGATTTTTTGCCCAAAGTTTTGGGTTTCGATAATGGGCATTCGGGGCCTCCTCCTGCGTTTTTCTTCATTATAACGAGCCGCAACCGCGTTACAACCACCCTTTGCGCTTGAAGTAAAGGTAGGGTGCGATTCCCGAAATCACCATCATCAGGAGCGCCAGAGGATAGCCTAGCTCCCAATGCAGTTCTGGCATGTGATCGAAGTTCATGCCGTAGATGCTGGCAACGAGCGTGGGCGGCAGGAAAACCACCGCAGCGATCGAGAAGATTTTGATGATCTGGTTTTGCTGGATGTTGATGAACCCCTGCGCGGAGTCCATGAGAAAGTTGACTTTTTCGAAGACGAAGGTGGTGTGGCTCATCAGGGTTTCGATGTCGCGCATCGTTTCGCGGCAGTTTTCTTGCAGTTCTGGGTTGCTGTTTTTGAGTTGCCGCAGGAGGTAACCCAGCGCCCGCTGGGTATCCATTAGACAGAGCCGGATCCGTCCGTTGCTGTTTTCGATTTTGGCCAAGCGGTCGATCGCTTCTTCCAAGTCGGCATTCTCTTCTTCGAGCACCATCACGCTGACGTCCTCGAGCCGTCGGTGAAGGTCTTCGATGGTGTCGGCCAGGTTCTCGACTTTTTGTTCGAGAATGGTCACAAGCAGCGTCATCGGGTCGCTGGCTGGGATTTGTCCATGCCGGGCGCGCATGCGCAGCAGACGAAAGTCAGCAAGCTCTTCTTCGCGAAAGGTGATCAACCGCTGCGGTTGCAAAATGAATGCGACCGTTGAGGTGATGTGCCGTCCTTCTTCCTGGGCAAGGAACAGCGAGTGGATGTGCAGCCCTTGTTGGTCTTCGAAGAAGCGGGCTGAGGCTTCGATCTCTTCGACGTCGTCGACGTCGGGCAGTTCGGCGTTGATGATGCGCTCGATCTGAGCGCGCTCTTCCGGGGTTGGGTCGATCGCGTCGATCCAAAGGGCGCGGTTGAGCGAATCGGGACGCTCGGACGCGTTTTCCGAAAGGCGGAGTTCGCTGAGACAGCCGTTCTTGCTGGTGAATGCGCGGAGCATGTGGTGTGACCCTGACCTATTTTGCGGCTATTATAGTGTATGTCATTGACGAAACCGTGACGGAGGGTGAGATGAAGCAGCGGCCGGTCCGTTTTTCCCGCTATTTGTCGCTGCGGCTTTTTGCCGTGGCGCTCTTGACCGCGCTGCTGGCGGGGGTTGGACTACTGGTATTGGTGGTCGCGCCGCTTCTGGTGGAACGGGCAAATGCGCTTTTTGCCGCCCGGACCGCTGCGGTGGAACAACAGATGCGCGCGTCGTTCGCCCCCTTGACGACGCTGTTGCGGGTGGCGCCCCCAGCGCATTTTGGGCCAAAGCCGTATGACGGGCTCGACCGTTTCATCGCTCGCGCCCGGACGGTCATCGAAACCGTTCCGATCGTGACTTCCATGGTTGCGGGAAACGAGGCGGGGGTGGGGTGGCTCTATCTGGCGGTACCGGAGTTGCCCCCTCTGGTTCGGTTGACCGACCGGACGGAGTGGGGGGATCGGCACCGTTTTCTGTTCCTCGACGAGCAAGGGAAAACGGTCCGAGAGGAAATGCGTTACCTGCCTTATGATCCCCGGGATCGCGCGTGGTATCGGTTGGCACAAGAACATCCAGGTCAGGTGGTATGGACGGAGCCGTACCGCTTTTTCACGACCAAGGAGACTGGGGTAACGGCGTCGATCGGGTGGCGGGATGACCGCGCCGGTTTTGCTGCAATGGGGTTCGACGTCCGGTTGGTCGAGTGGCAGCAGGTAGCGAGGGATGCCGCCGCACAGCTGGCAGGGCGGGTTGTGATCAGCGACGGCGCGGGTCGGGTGATCGCCGATTCGCAAGGGATTGCCATGGCATCTGAAGCCGGTGAGAATGACGTGTTGCCGCAATTGCCACTGGCACAATCCCCATGGTCTGAGCTGTTGCGCCATTTTGGGAAGGCCACGCTCTTTTTCGACACCGGTACGTGGTGGGTGGGTACGGTTCACGCTTTGACGTTTCCTGGGTTGGCGTGGCAGGTGTGGTTGTTTACGCCACTTACGCATGTGATCCCCGATTGGTACCTCTGGGCTGGCGGTTGGCTTTTGGTGGTGGCGTTCAGTTTTTTGTTGGCACGGGTGTTGAGCGTGCGTTGGGCCAAGCGGTTGGCAAAGCCGCTTCAGACGTTGGCTGCTGCGGCAGAGGCGATCGGCAAACAGCAGTTCGATACTGCGGTGCCGCGTCAGCAAGCCGTTTGGGAACTTTATCTTTTGGCGCAAGCGCTCGACGGGCTGCGACGGCGGTTGCGGGTGGCAGTGGGGCGGTTGGAAAAGCAACGCGAGGTTCAGCATCAGCAAATAGCCGCGCTCAACGCGTTGGAAGAGCGGCTCTCGTACGTAGGGCTACATGACCCGGTCACGGATCTTCCCAACCGTCGTCTTTTCGTGGAATCGCTCAAGCAAGCAGTACTGCGCGCGGCACGGCAGCGGACACGGCTCGCGGTGCTTTTCATCGATTTCGACCATTTCAAGACGTTGAACGACACCCATGGGCATGAGGCGGGTGATCGCTTCTTGATCGAGATGGCGGCGCGTTTGAAAACGTCGCTGCGACGCAGTGACCTCGCTGCGCGCTTGGGGGGCGATGAGTTCGCGGTGCTGCTCGACGGTGTAGGGGAAGAGGAAGCGATCAGAGTGGCGCAAACACTGCTTAGCCACCTCTCTGAACCGGTGGCGTTGGGAGCTGTCTCGTGGCACGCCAGTGCCAGTATTGGGGTGGCGTGCTTTCCGGAGCACGGCAGCGACCCGCAAGCGTTGCTGCGCGCTGCCGACCTGGCGATGTACTGGGCCAAAGAAACCGGGCGTGGGCGGGTGGTGTGCTATGCACCGGAAAAAGACGAAGCGTTTCATGCGCAAGAGTGGATCCGAAGCGCACTCAATGGTGCGGAGGCGCGTGGGGAGCTCTCTTTGTGGTGGCAGCCACAGATCGCGTTGGCGACTGGAGCGGTGGCGGGCGCGGAGGTGCTGCTGCGTTGGCACCATCCTGAAAAGGGGTTGGTTTCCCCCGCGCAATTCATTCCTGTGGCGGAGGCGAGTGGGTTGATGATCCCTATCGGGCATTGGGTGCTGGAGCAAGCGTTGCAGGAGTGGCGCAGTCTGCTGGCAGAAGGGGTGGCACCGCCACGCGTTGCAGTGAACGTTTCCGTGATTCAGTTGGCGCGGGCCGATTTTGCCACGATGGTCAAGGAGGTGCTGGAGCGCTTCGATGTCCCGCCGTCGGCGCTGGAACTCGAACTGACCGAGTCGATGATGGCAGATATGCCCGTAGCGCGCACGCGATTGGCCGAGTTGGAAGCGCTTGGGGTGCGGTTGGCGATCGACGATTTCGGAACAGGCTATTCGTCGTTGGCCTATCTGAGCGCGCTGCCGTTCGACCTGTTGAAGATCGACGCGATGTTCGTTCAGGCGATCGGTTCGAGCTATGCTCGAAACTGGTGTACGGAGTGATTGAAAAGGGCGGCGTACTCTGCTGAAATCGGTTTTACCGAACTGATGAACAGCAAAGGAGCACGCCACCATGAGTAAAGATAACATCGTTTCTTTGTTGATGCCAGGGGGTATCGAGGACTCGTTGACGGAGTTGCTGCGCAATGGCGCCAGGCGACTGATTCAGCAAGCGATCGAGGCGGAGCTGGCCGAGATGCTGGCAAAGTATGAGGGGCAGACAGACGAACAGGGGCGCCGTGCGGTGGTTCGCAATGGTTATCTGCCGGAGCGGGAAATTCTGACCGGCGTAGGACCGGTAACGGTGAAGGTGCCGAAGGTGCGCAGCCGTGGGAAGGAATCGGTGGTATTTCGCTCCTCACTGGTGCCGCCGTATGTGCGCAAAGCCCGTCGGGTGGAGGCCGCTCTGCCGTGGCTCTACCTGAAGGGCATCTCGACCGGCCAGATGAAAGAGGCCCTGGAGGTGCTCGTCGGCCCCGAGGCAAAAGGGCTGTCTGCTTCGGTGATTGGCCGCCTGAAACGGGAGTGGGAAGCGGAATATACCGAATGGTGCCAGCGGGACATGAGAGGGGTGCGCTGGGTTTATTGGTGGGCAGACGCCATCTACAGCGGCCTGAGGGCCGAGGGCCAGAAGCTGTGCGCCCTGGTGATCATCGGCGTCAACGAATGGGGCGAGAAACATTTTCTGACCATCGAGGATGGCATTCGGGAATCGACCCAGAGCTGGCGGGAGGTGCTGCTGGGGCTGAAGCAGCGCGGCCTTGATGTGCCGCCGAAACTGGCAGTAGGCGACGGCGCCTTGGGCTTCTGGGCGGCGCTCGAGGAAGTGTATCCCGAAACCCGTCACCAGCGCTGCTGGGTGCACAAGACGGCCAACGTACTGAACTACCTGCCCAAAGCCGTTCAGCCCAAGGTCAAGAAAGCCTTGCAGGAGATCTGGATGGCCGAAGACCGGGCATCAGCCCACAAGGCCTTCGACCATTTCGTTGCGACATACCAAGCCAAATACGCGAAGGCGGTGACCTGCCTGGAAAAGGACCGGGAGGCCCTTCTGGCCTTCTACGACTTTCCGGCCGAACACTGGGTGCATATTCGCACGACCAATCCCATTGAGTCGGCCTTTGCCACGATTCGCCACCGGAGTGACCAGGCCAAAGGCTGCGTGAGCCGAAACACCCTGCTGGCAACGTTGTACAAACTGGGAATGAGCGCACAGAAACGCTGGCGGCGGATACGAGGGTTCAACTACCTTGCCAAGGTTGTCGAAGGAGTAAAGTTCAGGGACGGAGTGGAAGTCAATGACAAACGCGAAACCGACGAAAGCAGGAACGCCGCCTGATCAGGTCATACACCAGATTTGACTATAGCTCGATCGGTTCGTCGTCCGCTGCCGATGCGCTGGTCGAAAGCTTCGTGCGGATCGCGAAAGCGCTTCAGATGGATACCGTCGCCGAAGGGGTGGAGCAGGAGGAGCAAGCTGAATTTTTGCGGCGCAACGGAGTTGCTTTTGCTCAGGGCTATTTCTTTGCCCGTCCAATGCCGTTTTCGGCTTTTCGTGATTGGATGTTGCGGCGCACAAGTTCTGTTAATCGCTCTTGAATTTTTTCTTATCACGTCGTAAGCTTTGTGCCACGCGATAGCCATTTGACGCGTTCACACCAAAGAAGGAGACTTGCATGTGGAAGGTTCTGGCGATTGACCCGGTGAAATGCACCGGTTGTCTGCAGTGCGAGATGGCTTGTTCGATCGAAAACTACGGCGTGATCGCAACGAGCAAATCCCGCATCAAGGTGTTCAATTTCGAGCACGAAGGCAGAAAAGTCCCTTATACCTGTACCCAATGTGCCGAAGCGTGGTGTCTGCACGCGTGCCCGGTCGATGCGATCCGTCTGGACCAAGGCACGGGGGCCAAGGTGGTCGACGAAGGGACCTGCGTGGGATGTAAAGTGTGTACGATCGCGTGTCCGTTTGGCACGATCAATTACGTGCAGGAGACCGGCAAGGTGCAGAAGTGCGACCTCTGCGGCGGAGATCCGGCGTGCGCCGCGGCGTGTCCTACCGGCGCGATCACCTATGTGGAGGCCGACTGGGCGGGGTTGAACAAAATGCAACAATGGGCAGCGAAAACCGCCGCTGCGGTGTTGGCGTAAGGAGGAGGGTGCGATGGGTTACGCAAACCGCATTTTGCGCGTCAATCTGACGACGGGGACCTGCCAAGCCGAACCGCTCAACGAAAAGTGGGCGCAGTTGTACCTGGGGTCGCGGGGGTTGGCAAGCCGGTATCTGGTGGCAGAGGTCGATCCAAAGGTCGATCCGCTCTCGCCCGAAAACAAATTGATCTTTGCTACCGGGCCCCTCACGGGGACGATTGCCTCGACCGGTGGGCGCTACACGGTGGTGACGAAAGGGCCGCTTACGGGCGCGATCGCCTGTTCCAACTCCGGGGGATTTTTCGGCGCCGAGCTGAAATTTGCCGGTTGGGACATGATCATTTTCGAAGGGCGTGCCGAAAAACCGGTCTATCTCTACGTGGAGGACGACCAGGCCGAACTGCGGGACGCCTCCGAACTGTGGGGCAAAAGCGTCTGGGAGACCGAGGAGTGGATCAAGACGAAACACCAAGATCCGCTGATTCGCGTCTCTTCGATTGGCCGTGCTGGGGAGAATCAGGTGCTCTTTTCGTGCATCGTCAATGACCTGCACCGCGCGGCCGGGCGTTCCGGCGTGGGCGCGGTGATGGGTTCGAAGCACCTCAAAGCGGTGGCGGTGCGGGGGACCAAAGGGGTCAAGGTCAAAGACCTCAAACGGTTCCTCGAGGCAACGAACGCCGCAAAGCAAGTGCTGGCGACCAACCCGGTGACCAGCCAAGGGCTGCCGAAATATGGCACCCAGGTGTTGATGAACGTGATCAACGAAGTGGGGGCGTTGCCCACACGCAACATGCGCGAAGTACAGTTCGAAGGGGCCGATGCGATCTCAGGCGAAGCGATGCACCGCCCGCGGCCCAGCGACGGTAAACCGCAACTGGTGACCAACGCGGCATGCTTCGGGTGCACGATCGCGTGTGGACGGATTTCGAAGATCGACAAAAACCACTTCACGGTGAAAAACAGCCCGAAATATTGGGGGGCGTCCGGAGGTTTGGAATACGAAGCAGCCTGGGCACTGGGGGCCGACACGGGGGTCGATGACCTCGAAGCGTTGCAGTATGCGAACCTCTTGTGTAATGAACAGGGGATGGATCCGATCTCGTTCGGTTCGACCGTTGCGGCGGTGATGGAGCTCTATGAGCGCGGCGTGCTCACCGCGGAACAGATCGGTTTTCCGGCACCGTTCGGTTCGGCGGAAGCGCTTGCGAAATTGGCCGAACTGACCGCGAACGGCGAAGGGTTCGGTCGCGACGTCGGGCTGGGTTCGAAGCGGCTCTGTGAGAAGTATGGCCACCCGGAACTCTCGATGACGGTCAAAGGGCAGGAGTTTCCGGCGTACGACCCGCGGGGGATCCAAGGGATGGGGTTGGCCTACGCAACCAGCAACCGCGGCGCGTGCCATCTGCGTGGCTATACCGTGGCGTCGGAAATCCTGGGTATTCCGGAGAAGACCGACCCGCTTACCACGGAAGGGAAACCGGAGCTGGTGAAGGCGTTCCAGGATGCCACCGGTGCGTTCGATTCCGCTGGGATCTGCGTGTTTACCAGTTTCGCCTGGACGGTTGCCGACATCGCGCCGCAGCTCGACGCGGCGATTCCGGGAGAATGGACACCAGAACGGCTGCTTGAAGTGGGCGAGCGGGTCTGGAACCTGGAGCGGTGGTTCAACACGCGAGCTGGCTTTTCCGCAAAGGACGACACGCTGCCGAAACGGCTGCTCGAAGAGCCGGCCGCGACTGGCCCCGCGAAAGGGATGGTGAACCGCTTGGGCGAGATGCTGCCGAAATACTACGAAGTGCGCGGCTGGACCGCAGACGGTGTGCCGATGCCGGAAACGTTGGCCCGTTTGGGTGTCGACGTGTGAACGGGGTCTTAGCGTAAACACCGATGGGGCTGTTGCGGGCATGCGACAGCCCTTTTTGCTGGGAGGAGTTGTGTGATGCGTCATCTGATTTTGGGTAATGGCCCGGCAGGGGTTGTCGCTGCGGAGACGCTACGCCGGTATGCGCCGGAAGATGAGATCTTGCTCTATGGTTGTGAGGGGGAGCCGCCCTATTCGCGGATGGCGATCCCGTACCTTCTGGAAGGGAACATCGACGAGCGTGGAACGTATCTGCGCAAACAAGAGGGGTATTTCGCGGCGCAGCGCATTACGCTGCGTGAGGGACGGGCGGTGGCGGTGGACACGGCCGCACGTACGGTGCTTTTCGCGGACGGACATCGCGAGCATTTCGACCGCTTGTTGGTGGCTACGGGTTCTTCGCCGATTCTGCCGCCGATTCCCGGGATCGATCTGCCCGGGGTGACTCCGTGCTGGACTTTGGCCCATGCGCGCGCGATTGCCGAGCGTTTGCAGCCGGGGGCACGGGTGGTGCAGATGGGCGCTGGTTTTATCGGTTCGATCCTGTTGGAAGCATTCGTCAAAGCGGGTGCAAAGCTCACGATCGTCGAACTCGGTGATCGGATGGTGCCGCGGATGATGACGCCCGTGGCGGGAAACCTGATTCGCCGCTGGGTCGAGGAAAAAGGGGTGCAGGTGTTTACCGAAACGCGCATCGACGCCATTGCGCTGGGTGCGGGGCAGGGTAACGACACCGCTGCGGGACCGGACGGCGCACCGCTATTGGTGCAGCTGTCGAACGGCGAACGGTTGCCAGCTGACATGGTGATCGTGGCGGCTGGGGTCAAGCCGAACGTGGCGTTCCTGGAAGGAACACCGGTGCATGTCGCAAGCGGCGTGCTCGTCAATGAGCGCATGGAAAGCGCAGGGGCTGGGATCTTTGCCGCCGGCGACTGCGCCGAGGCACCCGACCTGTTCACGGGTCAGCACTTGGTTGCTGCGATTCAACCCAACGCGGTGGATCAGGCACGGGTCGCTGCGGTCAATATGGCCGGAGGGCACGCTACCCTCAAAGGGGTGTTGGCGATCAACGTACTCGAAACCTTGGGGCTGGTGTCGACCTCGTTTGGTCAGTGGCAGGGGGTACCAGAGAACCAGGGCGGGAGCGGCGTCGAATGGGTGGACGAAGCGGCGTATCGCTACCTCAGCTTGCAGTTTCAAAAGGACCGGCTGATCGGGGCGACTGCGATCGGTCTTACCGAGCATGTAGGGGTCTTGCGCGGTCTGATCCAAGGGAAGGTAGCGCTTGGGCCGTGGCACGAGCGGTTGTTGGCGAACCCATTGGCGTTCGTCGAAGCCTATCTGGCGCGGGCACAATATTCGGCGTTGTTGGCTGCATAAGGAGGCAGTGTGACCCAGGTGACGTTGAAGCTCTTCGCCTCACTCTCCGATTATTTGCCGGCGGCAGAGCGAGTCGGCAACCGTGTCGTCGTCGAGGTGGCCCCGGATGCGACGGTGGCGCAGTTGCTCGACCGCTTTGCAGTGCCTGCCGAACAGGCCAAATTGGTATTGCGAAACGGCGTCTATCTGGCTCCGGAAGAGCGGGCCACGACGCGGCTGGCCGATGGCGACGAGATCGCGGTCTGGCCGCCGGTGGCGGGCGGGTAGGGCGCGGCATGCCCGAGCAGCATGGGACCGTCTGGGTTCCGCTTCAGGAACGAGAGGTGACCGCAAGCGAGGCTGAGTGGTTGCGCGCGCTTCGCACTGCGGCACCCAATATCGAGGTCGATAGGATGGCCCAAGTTGCCTGGGTCGGGTCGCTTCGCTGGCAGTGGCAGGTGGTGTCCCCGTTGCAGCTGGGCGCGTTGTCGCTCCCCCGACTTCGGGTCACCGTGTTCGCCGCGCAAGAGGCGTTCGCTGCCGCGCAGCAATTGCTGGCAACGCTGGATGCGCGCATGCGGCGCGGCGGAGGGTAAGGGGCGCAGCCGCGCATGAATCACGCGCTCGAGGCGTTGTCGCAAGCACTCACATTGGTCGTGCGCTGGGATGAGACGCTGGCGTCGATCGTCCGGCTTTCGCTCGAAGTAAGCGGCTCGGCGCTCTTTTTTGGCGCGCTGCTCGGGTTGCCGCTCGGCGCGGTACTCGGGGCGACCCAATTTCGCGGGCGTGGGTTGGTGGTTGCGTTGCTGCAAAGCCTTTTGGGGGTGCCCTCTGTCGTTGTCGGCGTGGTGGTCTTTTTGTTGCTTTCCCGCGCTGGCCCGCTGGGGTTCTTGGGATGGCTTTATGATCCAGCGGGTATGGTGGTGGCGCAAACCCTGTTGGTCGCGCCGCTCGTTGCGGCGATTACCCGCCAGGTGGTAGAGGGGGCGCGCGAGCGGTTGGCGGAAGAGCTCACGATGATGCGGTTGGGGTTTGCCGAGCGGCTCTTCGCGCTGATCTACGACTGCCGCTTTTCGTTGCTCTTGGCCCTCTTTTCCGGTTTTGCCCGCGCGGCGAGCGAAGTGGGGGCGGTGATGATCGTCGGCGGCAATATCGAGGGAATGACGCGGGTGATGACCACCGCGATCGCGTTGGAGACGGCGAAGGGGGATTTGACGTTGGCGTTGGCGTTGGGCATCGTGCTGGTAGGGATCGTCGCGACGATTCACCTGGTAACCAGTGGTCTGGAGGCGCTGGCACGGCGGCGCGCCGAGGGGTGAGGGTGGCGGTACTCCCAGTCGATGTACAGGGGGTCTCCTGGCCCAGCGAGGCGCAACCCGTGTTGCGCAACCTCACCTGGCGCATTGCCGGTGACGGGATCACCGCGATCCTGGGGGAAAATGGTGCCGGCAAGAGTTCACTGTTACGGTTGGTGGCTGGACTCATTCGTCCGGCGGTTGGTACGGTGACGTGGCGGGGCGCGACAACACCGCCGGCGGCGATCCGATGGGTGGCGCAGCAGCCGCAATTCTTGCGCGCGTCGGTGGCAACGAACCTCTGGTTCGCGGCGCTGCCGTTGCCGGGGCGCTGGTCGGCAAAGCGGAAACGCATCTCGGCGGTGCTCGAACGGGTGGGATTGGCCGAACGCGCCAACGAGCCCGCGCTGCGGTTGTCGGGTGGCGAGCGGCAGCGGTTGGCGCTGGCACGGGCGTGGTTGGCACAACCCGAGTTGCTCTTGCTGGACGAACCGACGGCGAATCTCGACCCGGGGGCAACAGCGGCGGTTGAGCGACTGATCCAAGAGATGCGCAGCAGCGGGATTCGCATCGTGATGACCACCCACCATCTGGCGCAGGCGGCGCGGTTGAGCGACGAGGTGGTGTTTTTGGCCGACGGAGAGATCTCGGAACAGACGCCAACCCGGCAGTTTTTCGCCGCGCCGAAGAGCGTGGCGGCACGCCGCTTCATTCGCAGCGAAACGCCGTGGTGGTTTCGGTTGCCGGAATGAGGTGTCTTGGTGGTGATTTTGGTTTTATCTGGTCTATGGGAAAGGTGATGAGTTATGGAGGAGATCATGGTTACTTGGAGCAGACGCCGGTGGTTGGCCGCAGCTTTGACCATGGGGATGGTGTCGCGAAGCTGGGGCCAGGAAGCGCAGGTCGATGCCGTTCGGCTCGCGACGACCACTTCGGTCGATCATTCGGGGTTGTTGGCGTGGCTGGCACCGCAGTTGCGTCGCGAGGCACAGGTGGTTTTGCAGGTGTTGGCTTTGGGTACCGGGAAGGCGCTTGCGGTGTTGGGGCGAGGGGACGCCGACTTCGGCATCACGCACGACCCCGAAGCAGAAGCCGCATTTTTGGCGCAGCACCCTGGTTGGCTCCGAAAGCCTTGGCTGATTGGACGGTTCCTGTTGGTTGGTCCCAAAGCCGATCCGGCGGACGTGGAAGGGCGCCCGGTGACCGACGCGTTCGTTCGCATTGCGGAAACCGACGCAGCGCTTTTCGTCTCCCGTGGGGATCAGAGCGGAACCCATGCGCGCGAACGCACGTTGTGGGCGGCAGCTCAGATCGACCCACGCGCACGGTTGGGGACGCGTTACCGCTCCGTGGGACAGGGCATGGGGCCGACGCTCGTGATCGCGAACGAAATGGCCGCCTATACGCTTGTCGACGAGGGGACGTGGTTGGCGCTGCAGGGGCGGCTACCCAATCTCGAAGTGGTGATCGCATCCGACCCTTTGCTCGACAATCCCTACGCGATTCTGGTTCGGGAAACCGCGTGGAAGAATGGCGTGCAGGATCCTGTTGGGCGCGCCGCGCGCTGGCTCTGGGAGGCACGCGAGGCGATTGCGCGCGGGTTCGAGGTGCACGGGGTGCATCCATTGCGGCCAGCGCCGTGACGCGCCGCGTGTAGTGGGCTTTTGGCGCGCGGATACGTGTGCGTCAGGGGTGCGCCGCGGATGCGCGTTGCCACGAGCCCGATTTTCCGCCGTGTTTCTCTTCGAGTTGCACCGCTTCGATCGTCATGCCGCGGTCGATCGCTTTCACCATGTCGTAGATGGTGAGGAGCGCAACGCTTGCGGCAGTGAGTGCTTCCATTTCGACGCCGGTACGTCCGACGGTCTCTGCCCGTGCTGTACAGTGAATCGTGTTGGGGGGTTCCGGGATGAAGTCGATCGCCACATGGGTCAGCGGCAACGGATGGCAGAGGGGAATCAGTTCCCCGGTTCGCTTCGCCGCCATGATGCCGGCAACGCGCGCCACGCCCAGCACGTCCCCTTTTTTGGCGTCGCCTGCCAGGATGCGGTCGAAAGTGGCGGGCGCCATGCGAATGCGACCGCTTGCGACCGCGACGCGATGGGTTTCCCGTTTCGCGGCCACATTGACCATGTGCGCTTCACCCTGCGCGTTGAAGTGGGTGAGATCGTTCATTGCCGTGCCTCGTCCTTGCGCTGAAAAGCGTATCATAGTGAAAAAGCAGGATTTGAGGTAGGCGCGATGGCGCACATGCGGTATGGCGAACCGGAGCGGGGCGTTGCGGCGCACAGCCACCCGTCGCATCATCGATCGATGCGCCGCCGCTTCGTGGGGTTTCTGGGACTGGCGGTGTCGGGGGTAGCCGGAGCGTTTCAATTGCCCGACTTGAGTGGTTCGAGCGCTACGGTCTTTTCGGCGCAGGAAGAGGCGGCGGTGGGGCGTGCGGCGATGCGCGAAATCCGCGAACGCGATCCCAGCTATTGGGACGATCCTGCGCTGGCCGAATACCTCACCGGTTTGACGCAGCAGCTTGCCGCCGGTCTCACGGGACGGCTCGATGTCCCGGTTTTCACCGCGTTTCTGCTCAAAGATTGGACCATCAATGCGTTTGCGCTCCCGGGGGGGTATTTGGGCTTTCATGCCGGGTTGATCGCGGCAACCGAAAGCGAAGCGGAACTGGCCGCGGTAGCGGCGCACGAAGTGGCCCACGTGGCGCAGCACCACATCGCGCAGATGCTGGAACAGCAGAAAGGGGCGTCGCTTTGGGTGTTGGGTTCGCTCCTCATCGCGGCGCTCGCGGCGCGTTCCGGTACCGGACAGTTGCCAGAGGCGGCCGCAGCAGCGGGCTCGGCTGCAGCGGCGCAGCAGCAATTGGCCTTTTCGCGCGCGTTCGAACGCGATGCCGACCGAGTGGGGTTGGAACTTTTGGCCCGCGCCGGTTTTGCGCCCGAAGGGGCGGTGCGTTTCTTTGGGCGGTTGCTCAACGCCACCCGCTTAGGTGAAACCGGTTTTCCCCCCTATCTGCGCACCCATCCCTTGACGATCGAACGCATCGCCGACCTCGACAACCGTATTCAGAGCGGCGAATTTCGCGCCCGTTTCGGTTCGGCGGGCAAAGAGGCGCTCGATCCGTGGGGGTTCGCGTTCGTTCGCGGCACCGTGTTGGCCGAACGGGGAACGGCGGGAGAGGCGCTCGCTCAGGCGCGTGCGGCGGCGCAAGATCCGGTCGGGCAGGTGTGGCGCGTGCGCGCGGCACTGCGGGCCGGGGAGCGGGCTGCGGCTAAGGAGTGGCTCGTTCGCTTTGTCCAACAGTGGCCCGAGGGGCGCTGGCGTGCGCTCTGGGAGGCGGAAGCCTGGCGTGCTTTGGGCAATTTGGCGGAGGCGCTCGCCGTTTTGCGGCGGGCGCTGTCGGCGCAGCCCGAATCGCTGGCGCTGCGTGCTGCCGCGGTGCGTACTGCGATCGCAGCAGGAGAGCGGGAATGGGCGTGGCAGCAGGCGCGTGAAGGAGTCGAGCGCTATCCGAAGCGCGATTTGGCGTGGCGCTTACTGGGTGAAGTGGCTGCGGCGCGTGGGGATCAGGCGTGGCAGCATCGGGCGCAAGGGGAGCGGTTCGCGCTCGACGAGCGATGGCAGGCGGCGCTCGATCAATTCGAAAAGGCGCGGTTGGCGCGACGGGAAGACGACATCTGGGTGGCTGAGGTGCAGGTGCGGGCGAACCGCATGCGCGAGGCGATCCGCGCCGAACAGAGAGAGCGGGGGCGTAGCGTGCGCTGAGGGGTGCGTGCGATGGGGCGAGCAGTGGCACTGGCGTTGGGGTTGTTATGGGCGGTGAGTTACCCGTTGCTGGCGATTCCCGAAAGCGGTAGTGCGCAACTCGTCTGGGTGTTCACCGCTTGGCTGGTTGCGATCGTGTTCGCGGCGGGGACAGGGCGCGATGGCTGAAGCGACGCGCGGTTTGGTGCTGGTGGCACCGGGCGTTGCGGCAGCGGCGGCGTTCGGCTATCTCCTGTTGCTGTTTGCCGTGGCCTTTTGGGCCGACCGCCGCGCGGCGCAGCACCGTTCCGTGATCGATCGCTCCTGGGTCTATTCGCTTTCGATCGGCGTCTATTGCACCGCTTGGACCTTCTTTGGCAGCGTCGGCGTTGCGGCGGAGCGGGGGCTGTGGTTCTTGCCGATCTACTTCGGACCGACCCTCGTGATGCTGGCTGCTCCTCTGGTGCTCGTTCCGATGTTGCGCGTTGCCAAATCGTTGCGGCTCACGTCACTGTCGGATCTTTTGAGCACCCGTTTCGGCCATCGCGCCCTTTTGGGGCGGTGGGTGGCGCTGGCGCTCGTCGTGGTTTCGATTCCCTATGTCGCGTTGCAGTTGAAGGCGATCGCGCTGGCGTTCGAGATCGTTTCGGGCGGAGCAGGCGGTGAGGCGGCGCGAACGTTCTGGTTGGTGGTGGTGTTGGCGCTTTTTGCCGCCCTTTTCGGGACACGGCGATTGGACGTCACCGAGCGGCACGAAGGGTTGGTGGCCGCGGTGGCGTTCGAGTCGGCGGTGAAACTCGGTGCGTTTCTGCTGCTTGGGGTGGTGATCGGTGCCGTCTTGCTGGGCGACGCAGAGGGCGCACTTCGCGCCGCTTGGTGGGAGGCGTGGCAAGCGGTCCCCAAAATCGACGCGGTTGCCGCGATGGGGTACGGCGACTGGTTGGCGCTGATCGTTTTGGCCGGGGTGGCGTTTCTGTTGTTGCCGCGGCAGTTTCAGGTGTTGGTGGTCGAGAACGTCCGTGCCGAACATTTGACCCGTGCGTCATGGCAGTTTCCGCTCTACCTCTGGGCACTCAACCTCTTCGTGGTGCCGGTGGCGCTCCTCGGTAAAGTGTTGCTACCCGATGGGGTGACTTCCGACGGTTTCGTCTTGACCGTCCCCCTGGCGCTGCATGAGCACTGGTTGGCGGTGGTGGTTTTCTTGGGGGGGATTTCGGCCGCGACCAGTATGGTGATCGTGGAAAGCGTGGCGCTCGCTACGATGATTTCGAACGATTGGGTGGCGCCTTGGTGGCTTCGTCGCGGGAAAACGCTTGCAGCCGGGCATCTCTTGTGGGTGCGGCGCGCGGTGATCGTCGCGGTGATCGCAGCCGGTTACCTCTTTTTTCTCTTGGCCGGGGAGTCGCACGCGCTGATCGCGATCGGTTTGGTCAGTTTCCTGGGTGTGGCGCAGCTCGCCCCGGCGGTCGTCGCGGCGTTTCTCTGGCCAGGCGCGTCTGCGGTTGGGGTCGCGGCGGGGTTGTTCGTCGGGTTGGTGGTGTGGGGCTACACGGCGCTTTTGCCGCTTCTCATTCGCAGCGGTTGGTTTCCGGAAGCGTGGCTGACCGTTGGCCCTGCTGGGATCGCGTGGTTGCGCCCGGAAGCGCTGTTCGGGGTCGAGGGGATGGCGCCAGTCACAGCGAGCTTGGTCTGGAGTGTGTTGGCGAACGGAGTCGTGCTGATCGCCGTTTCCGTGCTCCGCCCTCCCGATGGCGCAACGCGGGCAATCGCGCGCCGTTTCGTCGCCGATCCGTTGTTCCGGGCATCGCGGAAAGGAGCGGCGACGATTGCCGATGCCTCTGTGGCTCCGGTGCGCAGCCATTGGCGGGCGAAGACGCAAAGCAGCGCCGTGCTGGAGGTGCTGGCGCGTTTCGTCTCTGCGGAGCGATTGGAGGAAGCGTTGCGCGCGTTTCGTGCCGAACGTGGGTTGGCAGCGGACGCCCCGCTCGTGGTCGACGAGGCGTTCGTGGCATTTGCCGAACGGCTGCTCTCCGGGGCGATCGGTGGGGTAGCGGCGCGGTTGGTGCTGGAAGGTGTGCTGGGGGAACGGGCGCCGGCGTGGGACGAGGTGATGGCGCTGGTCGACGAGGCGCGTGCGGTGCGCGAGGCGAACGAGCGGTTGCGCGAGCTCGATCGGATGAAGGACGAGTTCATCGCATCGGTGAGCCACGAACTACGCACACCGCTCGCCGCGGTGCGCGCCTATGCCGAGCTGTTGGCGGCGGACCCGGATATCGACCGAGAGACGCGGCGGAAGTTTTACCAAACGATGGTTCGTGAAAGTGAGCGGCTCACGCGGTTGGTCAATCAAGTGCTCGATCTGGCGAAGCTCGATTCCGGGCATGCCGAATGGCGCCATGAGGCGGTCGATTTGCGCACGGTGGTGCACGAGGTTGCGGAGACGATGCGTCCGGTGATGCGCGAGCGTGGGGGGGAATTGGGTGTCGTGGTGCCACAAGAGGAAGCGATCTGTTTCGGTGACCGCGATCGGCTGGTTCAGCTTTTGCTAAATCTCGTGGGGAACGCCGTACAATTCATGAAGGTGCCCCACGGGAAAGTGGCGGTGACGTTACAACCCGACGCACAAACCTGGCGGCTTATCGTCGAGGACAATGGGCCGGGTGTGCCACCCGAAGAACGGCAGGCAATCTTCGAACGCTTTCACCGCGCGTCGAAGACCCGCGCACACAGCACGGGAACAGGGCTGGGGTTGGCGATCGCCAAACGGATTGCCGAGCACATGGGGGGGGCGATCGCAGTCGACGAGAGTCCGTTGGGAGGGGCTCGGTTCGTGGTGACTCTGCCACGGGGAACGGTTTCACAAGAAAATCGGGAGAGGGAAGATGAGCCACAAGATCTTGGTGGTGGATGACGAGGAGGCAATTTCTCTTGCATTGGAATTTCTGCTCCAACGGGCTGGGTATGAGGTAGCCGTTGCCCGGGATGGCGTCGAGGCCCTCGAGCGAATCGCGGCGTGGCGGCCTGACTTGGTGCTGCTCGATATCATGATGCCCGGAAAAGACGGTTTCGAGGTGTGTCAGAGCGTGCGTGAGATGAATGACCTCACACCGCAACCCAAGATCGTCATGCTCACCGCGAAAGGGCGCGATGTCGAGCGCACGAAAGGGCTCGCGGTAGGGGCAGACGACTATGTCGTCAAACCCTTTTCCACTGAAGAGCTGCTGCAGCGCATCGCGCGGCATCTTGGTCAGGAGGCCGCGTGATGGCAATCGGTGCGCGCGCACGATTCTGGCTGACCTACGCCGTGATCGCGGCGTTGGTGACGATCCCTTTTTCCGTGACGCTCTTTTTCGTCTGGCTGGATATGGACGAAGTCCAGCGCAACCTCTTGCGGATGATCGCGCCCCATTGGCTGCCGATCGGAACCGCGGTCACCGTTTTGAGTCTGGTGCTCGCCGGGGTGGCGCTCCACCGCCTCTATCGCGTCTATGTCCAGGGGTTGGCGGCAATGGCCGAACAGCTCGACGTGATGCGTACGGCTCCGAGCGGTTTTCGTATCCCGAGTTTTGGTCCGCCAGAGGTGCGCCGGGTTGCCGAAGCGGCAAACCGTTTGGCCGAAGCGAAAGAGGCCGCAGCGACCGAGGTGCAAGCGCGCATCGACGAAGCGAAGCGCAGTGCGGTCGCGGAACGCAATCGTCTGGCGGCGTTGATGGCGCAGCTCGACGAAGCGGTGGTCGTCTGCAACCCCGACGGGCGCGTGTTGCTCTATAACGAAGCGGCGCGGCAGCTCGTCGCAGCGTTCGTCGGCGAACAAACCGCCGTTGCTGCAACGAGTGCATTGGGTTTGGGGCGGACGGTGTTCACGTGGATCGATCCTGCGGTATTGGGACACGCGCTCGACACCGTAAACGCGCGCCTGCAAGCGGGCGACACGGCGCCGCGCGCTCGATTCGTGATCGTCGCTCCTACGGGGCGGGTGGCACGGGTCCGTGTGGCGCCGGTTACCGCAAGCGGTGAGACGACGCTGAGCGGGTTCGTGTTGGTGATCGATGACGTGACCGAAATGCTCGAACGGGAAGCTCAGCGCAGTCAGGTGCTTTTCGAGATGACCGAAGGGAACCGAGCGTCGTTGGCGAACGTGCAGATGGCCGTAGAGATGCTCGGGCAGCCCGATTTGAGTCCCGAGTTGGGTGCACGCTTCCGTGACGTGATCGCGCGGGAGCTCACCGTGATGCGCACGCGTCTCGATCGCGCGGTGAACGAGGTGCGTGAGACACTGGCGACCCGTTGGCCAAGGGAACCGATTGCGGTGAGTGAGCTGGTGGCACTTGCGGAGCGATTCGTTTCCGAGCGCCTCTCAGTTACGGTCCGGCTGGAATGTGACGCAGTGGCCGATCATTGGGTTGCAGCCGATGCTTTTTCTTGGCTGCGGATGGTCGCGGCACTGGTCGAGCGGCTGCGCGACGATTACGACGCCGACCCGATCCGTTTTCGGGTTCGGCCAGATGGCAAAGGGTGGATTCATTGGGACCTGGTCTGGCACGGTGGGGCGTTGAGTTCCGAGATCGTTTCGGGCTGGGAGCTGGAGCCGGTCGTCGTACGCGGCGAACGGTATCCGTTTACGGTCCGTGAGGTGTTGGAACGGCACGGCGCGGCGATGTGGTTCGATCGTGTCAAAGCGCGGCACGAAGCGTTTCTCCGCTTGGCGATCGCCGAAGAGGCTGTCGCAGCCAAACCGCAGGGGACGGCAGTGGAAGCAAAAACGCTCGAGGCGCCAGCGGGGCAGGAACGCGAAACCGAACGGCCACTCTTTTTCGATTTCGACCTGTTTGCGTGGGGCGCGCATTCCGGAGACCTCGACAACCGCCGCCTTGCCGAGCTCGCGTATACGGTTTTCGATACCGAAACCACGGGACTTCGGCCCTCTGAGGGGGACGAGATCATCCAGATCGGTGCGGTGCGGATCGTCAATGGGCGGGTGTTGCGTGAAGAGGCGTTCGAGCAACTGATCGACCCGCAGCGACCGCTTGCGAAAGAGTCGATCGCGATTCATGGGATCCAACCCGAAATGCTGGTCGGGCAGCCGACTGCCGAGGTGGTGCTTCCGCTTTTTCACCGCTACGCAGAAGGGACCGTGTTGGTCGCGCACAATGCGGCGTTCGACATGCGCTTCCTGGAACTGAAAGAGGCAAAACTGGGGATTCGTTTCGATCAACCCGTGCTCGACACGCTGCTGCTTGCCTATTTCCTCTTCCCTAACCAAGATTCGAACCGCTTGGAGGCGTTGGCGGAACGGTTTGGGATTCGGATCCTCGGGCGCCATACCGCGTTGGGGGATGCGATCGTCACCGCCGAGGCGTTTGTGAAGATGATCCCATTGCTCGAGGAGCGGGGGGTGCGGACCCTCAAAGCCGCGCGAGAAGCGGCGCAGCAGACCTACCTCGCGAAATTGCGTTACTGACGGTGGGTTGTGATGCTGTTGCCACGCACCGCCCGGTTTTTCGTGAGTTTGGCGATTGGTATCGCCCTCTTTCTCTGTGCCGCGTGGCTGGCGGAAAAGTGGGGTGTGGCGCCGCGCGTGATCGGGTTGTGCTTTCTGGTGGCGACGATCGCGCTTTATGCCGGGATTGGTGTGGCGATGCGCACCCAGGACGTGGTCGAGTACTACGTCGCTGGGCGCCGCATCCCCGGCATCGCCAACGGGATGGCTACCGCAGCTGACTGGATGAGTGCAGCGTCGTTCATCGGGCTGGCGGGGGCGATCTACCACCAGGGGTTCGAAGGGTTGGCCTACCTCACCGGCTGGACCGGTGGGTTCGTGCTGGTGGCGCTCTTTTTCGGACCTTATTTACGCAAATTCGGGCAATTCACCGTCCCCGAGCTCGTCGGTGAACGCTACGGACCCACTGCGGAGTGGCTGGCTGTTTGCGCGGTGGTGTTGGCTTCGTTTGTCTATCTGGTCGCGCAAATCTACGCGGTCGGTCTGGTCGCGAGCCGTTTTGCGAGCGTGCCGTTCGAAATCGGGCTTTTCGTCGGCTTGGCCGGTATCTTGGTCTGTTCGTTTCTGGGCGGAATGCGGGGTGTGACGTGGACGCAAGTCTCCCAGTACTTGATCCTGATCGTCGCGTACGTTGCGCCGCTCGTGGTGCTTTCGCAGCAGCGGTTCGACCTCCCCATTCCCCATTTCGCGATGCCGCAATTGGCGCAGGCCGAACGGGCGATCGAAGAGCGGGTGACCTTCGAACCCGCGGAGATCGCGGTGCGGGCGCAATTCCAGGCAGAGGCCGACCATTACCGCCAGTTGTTGGCTGCTTGGCCGCAGTCGGTCGAGCCGGAGCGATTGCGTTTGTGGGAGCGGTGGCAGATTGCGCGCGAAGCAGGAGAGCGCCCCGAATCTTTGCGTGCGATGGAGGACGAGTTGCGCGCGCTCACGAAAGGCGCAGACAGTGCGCGTGCGTTTTGGATCGCGCGCTTAGCGGACGCGGAGCGGGCGGCGCTGCCGCTTCGCCCCTTTTTCGCCGCGTGGAGCGGCCAAAGCGAAGCGGAAAAAGACGAGAAGCGGCGCAATTTCTTGGCGCTGATGTTCGTTTTGATGGTGGGAACGGCTGCGTTGCCGCACATCTTGATGCGCTACTACACCACGAGCACGGTCGAAGAGGCGCGCACCTCAACGGCATGGACGCTCTTTTTCGTGGCGATCCTCTACCTGTGTGCGCCACTCTACGCGCTCTTTGCCCGTGTGGAATTGGGGCAGTGGTTCGGGACGTCGATCGAAGCGGCGAGCCATT
Organism: Hydrogenophilus hirschii; assembly: GCF_054656675.1. NCBI lineage: Bacteria > Pseudomonadati > Pseudomonadota > Hydrogenophilia > Hydrogenophilales > Hydrogenophilaceae > Hydrogenophilus > Hydrogenophilus hirschii. Next base: position 1,289,963 of record NZ_BAAHXQ010000001.1, on the reverse strand, counting down.
GGTTGGCGAATTGGACCAATCTGGGGTTGGCAACCTTCACCGACCGCAATGGCGACGGTTTGATTCAAAGTGCCGAATTGCGGTTGAGTCCCGATGCGGTGGTGTTGGCGCTGCCCGAATTGAGCGCGTTGCCCTATACCATCGCGGGGTTGGTCGCGGCAGGCGCGCTGGCCTCCGCGCTCTCGACCGCCGATGGGTTACTGCTCACCATTTCCAACGCGTTGGGGCACGATATCTATTACAAGCGTTTGATGAAAGCGCAGTCGAGCACCCATCGCCGCTTATTGGTGAATAAAACCTTGCTGTTGCTCACGGCCGTTTTCGCGGCATGGGTTGCGGCACTCAGGCTCGATACCATTCTGCTGTTGGTGGGTCTGTCGTTTTCTCTGGCTGCAGCAACCCTTTTTCCCACGGTTTTGCTCGGAATCTTTTGGCGGCGGGCAACCCGTGTCGGGGCCGTGGTGGCGATGGTTGGCGGCTTTGCGGTGAGCGTCCTCTATTACGTCCTCAACCATCCGGTCTTTGGCTTTGCCGGCGACACCCGAATTTGGGGAATCGACCCGGTGGCTTGTGGTGTGTTCGGGGTGTTGTTCGGGTTTGGCGCTCATGCGGTGGTGGGCGCTTTCGGTTGGGGCGCGCGCGCAAGCGACGCTGTGTTCGTCGCGAGGATGCAGCAACCGGAGTGATAAAATCGATATTTAGGTCATTTTTTCGGAACCACGATGAAAACCGCAGCGATTCGTCAAGCGTTTCTCGAGTTTTTCCGCAGCAAAGAGCACGAGGTCGTTCCCTCGAGTTCCCTCGTCCCGCACGGTGACCCCACGTTGCTGTTTACCAACGCGGGGATGAATCAGTTCAAGGATGTCTTCTTGGGGTTTGACGAACGTCCCTACAAGCGGGCGACTACCGCGCAAAAGTGCGTGCGCGCCGGCGGCAAGCACAACGACCTGGAAAACGTCGGCTATACGGCGCGGCACCACACTTTCTTCGAAATGTTGGGCAACTTCAGCTTCGGGGATTACTTCAAGCACGAGGCGATCCATTACGCGTGGGAGTTGGTGACCCGAGTTTTCGCGATTCCTGCCGAACGGCTCTGGGTGACGGTCTATGCCGAGGACGACGAAGCCTACCGCATTTGGACCGAGTCGGTAGGGGTTCCCGCAGAACGCGTGGTGCGCATCGGCGACAACAAAGGGGCGCGGTACGCTTCGGACAATTTCTGGATGATGGGGGACACCGGCCCGTGTGGACCATGCACCGAGATTTTCTATGACCATGGCCCGGAAATCCCGGGCGGACCGCCGGGATCGCCCGATGAAGACGGGGATCGCTATATCGAGATCTGGAACCTCGTCTTCATGCAGTACAACCGCGACGAAAAAGGGGAGATGCACCCGTTGCCCAAGCCGAGCGTCGATACCGGCATGGGGCTGGAACGCATCGCCGCGGTCTTGCAAGGGGTCCATTCCAACTATGAGATCGATCTCTTTCAAACGCTGATCGCAGCGGCGCAAGAGGTGACGGGCTGTGCCAACCGAGATAGTCCAAGCCTCAAGGTGTTGGCCGACCACATCCGTGCGGCAACCTTTCTCATCGCCGACGGTGTGATTCCCGGTAACGAAGGGCGCGGTTATGTGCTGCGCCGCATCATCCGTCGCGCGATCCGCCACGGGTGGAAACTGGGCGTGCGGGCCCCATTCTTCTGGAAACTGGTTGCGTCCGTCGTCGCCGAAATGGGCGAGGCCTACCCGGAAATCGCGGCGCGCCAGCAGTTGGTCGAAGCCACGTTGCAGGCCGAAGAGGAGCGCTTCTTCGCGACGATCGCCAACGGTATGGCGATGCTGGAAGCCGCAGTCGCCGAGCTCGAAGCACGGGGTGAGCGTATGCTCGACGGTGAATTGGCGTTCAAGCTGCACGATACGTACGGTTTTCCGCTGGACCTCACCGCTGACGTCCTGCGCGAACGCGGCCTCACCGTCGATGCGGCGGGGTTCGACGCTGCGATGGCGCGGCAAAAGGCGCTGGCGCGCGCAGCGGGTAAGTTCAAAGTGAACCTGGAAGCGATCGACTACGCCGGGCCAGCAACCGCTTTCGAAGGGTACGAGCATCTGGAAACCGAAAGCGAGGTGGTCGCGCTCTACCGTGAAGGCGCGTCGGTTGCGGCGCTCGAAGAGGGAGAGAGTGGTGTCGTGGTGCTCGCGGCAACGCCGTTCTACGCCGAATCGGGCGGCCAGGTGGGCGACCGTGGGCTATTGCGCGCCACCGACGGGCTTTTCGCGGTCGAAGATACCCAGAAGATACGGGCCGACGTCCATGGCCATCATGGCGTGGTCACAACCGGTGTGATCCGGGTCGGTGACCGGGTGACGGCGCGGGTTGATCACGCTGCGCGCGCGGCAACCGCCCGCCACCATTCGGCCACGCACCTCCTGCACAAAGCGCTGCGTGACGTACTGGGGCCTCATGTCGAGCAGAAGGGCTCCGAAGTCGCGCCGGAGCGGTTGCGTTTCGATTTTTCCCACCCCAAACCGCTCACTGCCGAGGAGATCGCCGAGATCGAACGGCGGATCCTCGACGAAGTGCTCGCGAACACTCCCGTTTCTGCTCAAGTGATGCCGCTGGAGGCCGCGAAAGCCTCGGGCGCGATGATGCTCTTCGGGGAAAAGTATGGCGAAACGGTGCGCGTGCTGTCGATCGGCAGTTCCAAAGAGCTTTGTGGCGGAACCCACGTGGCGCGTACCGGCGATATCGGGCTGGTGAAGATCACGTTGGAAACGGCGATTGCATCGGGCATCCGGCGCATCGAAGCGGTGGCTGGGGAAGTCGCGTTGGCCTACGTCCAACAGCTCGACGCGACGCTCGGCGCTGCTGCCGAACGGCTCAAGGTGGCTCGGGACGAAGTGCCCGAGCGGATCACGGCGCTTCAAGAGGCGCTCAAAGCTGCAGAAAAAGCGCGCGAACGCGCAGTGGAACGTGCCGCTGCAGCACTTGCCGAAGCGCTCGTTGCTCGGGCGGAAACGCGCGATGGCGTGAAACGGCTGGTCGCACAAGTCGAGGTCGATTCGGTCGAGGCGTTGAAGCGTCTGGCCGAGTTGGCGCGGGACCGACTGGGCCCTGAAGCGGCCGTCCTCCTTGCCGCAGCGATCGACGGCAAAGCCGTTTTCGTCGCGGCGGTGGGCCGTGCGGCAGTGGCGCAGGTGAAAGCGGGCGAGTGGGTGAAGCGCGTTGCCGCGACCATCGGCGGTCGTGGCGGTGGGAAGCCGGAATTCGCGCAAGCGGGGGGCGGCGATCCAGCCCGTTTGGCGGAGGCGCTGGCCGCTGCCTGACCGACGCACACGATACCGGTGCTGGGCGTGCTCGGCGACCCACCGGGCATTGCGCGTGGCGCCCGCGGTTTTTACCGTATTGGTCATTTTCTTGCCAGAGTTCGGGCGTAAAGCGCACGACGCGATTGCGCCCAGCACCGACCCTTCGGGGACGTGGTGGCATTGCAGACAGTTCGGCGTGGCGCGTGCGTTGGCAATGTAAGGAATCGTGGCGCGAAAGTAGGATTCGGTCAAATTGTCGATCGGTTCGGAATAGGGCTTGCCGTTCGTCAGTACTTGCTGTTCAACGGGGTCGGGCTCGCGTTCTCCTTGGCGGTGCTTGCCGAACTGTTCATCGACCACGGGCGAACGGACGATTCGGACGCTACGTAGGTTTTGTACGTCACGCAGCCGATCAAGGGAGCGTTCTCGTTCGCCGATGGTGCCCACCACCATCGCTTCGGTGAGGTGCACGCGGACGGTTTCCGTAGCGGTTTGTGCGTGGGCAGTTTTGTTTTCGAGATGTGGCAACTATAGCACAGTCAAGAGAGCGCGGCGAGGTCGATCCCTGGCCACACGTTAGCAAGCGCGTGCGCGAAATCGTTTTTGATCCGGGCAAGCGTCGTTTCGTTGTCCGCTTCGAAGCGCAACACCAGAACGGGCGTGGTGTTCGACGCGCGCGCAAGACCAAAACCGTCAGGGTATTCGACGCGAACCCCATCGAGCGTGATGATCTCCGTGGCGTCGGTAAAGCCCGTGTAGTTTTGGAGTTTTTCGACGAGTTGGTGCGGTTCGCCCTCGCCCATTTTGATGTTGAGCTCGGGGGTGGCGACGGAATCGGGGAGCGCTTCGAGCACTTCAGAAGGGTTCGGGTGGCGCGAAAGGATTTCCAACAGGCGCGCTGCGGCGTAAAGCCCGTCGTCGAAACCGTACCAGCGCTCTTTGAAGAAGATGTGACCGCTCATTTCGCCGGCCAGGAGCGCGCCGCTTGCTTTGAGCTTTTGTTTGATGAACGCGTGGCCCGTTTTCCACATGAGCGGTTGACCGCCATGGTCGCGGATCCATCGGGCTAAATGGCGGGTGCATTTGACGTCGTAGAGGATCGTCGCGCCCGGGTTGCGTGCCAGGAGGTCCGCAGCAAAGAGCATCAATTGCCGGTCAGGGAAAATTATTTGTCCGGCTTTGGTGATCACGCCCAACCGATCGCCGTCGCCGTCGAACGCCAAACCGAGTTCGACGTCGCCGGAAGTGACCGTCGCGACCAGGTCGCGGAGGTTTTCGAGTTTGGAGGGGTCGGGGTGGTGGTTGGGGAAAGTGCCGTCGACTTCGCAATAGAGCGGATGCACCTCGGCACCGAGCGCGGTGAAGAGCGGCGGCGCGACCGCCCCGGCAACGCCGTTACCGCAATCGATCGCGATTTTCAGCGGACGCGCCAGGCGTACGTCACTGGCGATGCGAGCGACGTACGCAGGGACGACATCAACTTCCCGTTCCGTTGCCGGTTGCGGAGCCACGACGAGGTTGTTTTCTTGGAGACGGCGGCGCAGGTCGGTGATGAGCGGCCCGTAAAGGGTTTCGCCGGCGAGCACCATTTTGAACCCGTTGTATTCGGGCGGGTTGTGGCTGCCCGTGACCGAAACGCACGAGTGGGTGCCCAGGTGTTCGGCGGCGAAATAGGTGACCGGTGTGGGAACGCAGCCGATCGCGATCACGCCGACGCCGGCGTGCCGAATGCCGCACGACAGCGCTTCGGCAAGAACTGGACCCGACAACCGACCGTCGCGACCGATGACGATCTCGGTGACGCCTCGCCGTACCGCTTCACTGCCCAGCGCCCAGCCGATCGCGAATGCGGCTTCCGTGGTGAGGGTACGATCGACGATCCCGCGGATGTCATAAGCTTTGAAGATCGACGCGTCTGGGACGAACGGTGTCATCAGTGGTGGCCTTTCGGGGGTTCGCCGGTGAAAAGGAATTCGCGGCTGCAGTACGGGCAGACCGCTTTCCCGCTTTTGACTGGGTCGAGGTAGACACGCGGATGCAACAGGGCGACGGGTTCGTCGGGGAGCGGGCAGCACAGAGGCAGATCCGCAGCGGTAACGGTGATCTGCCGCTCCTTACGGACCGAATCCAACGGGTTTTCGCTCATCCTGGGCTCCTTAGACGTACGTCAGCCAGTGGTCGTATTCGGGGGCACGGCCGTTGACGATCTCGAAGTAGCGCGCTTGGATTTTCTCAGTAATCGGCCCGCGGCTCCCGGAGCCGATCACGCGGTCGTCGAGTTCGCGAATCGGCGTGACTTCGGCGGCGGTGCCCGTGAAGAAGGCTTCGTCGGCGATGTAGATGTCGTCACGCGTCAGGCGCCGCGCAACGAGCGCAATGCCGAGCTCACGCGCGATGTGATGGACGGTGTCGCGCGTGATCCCAGTGAGCGCGCACGCGATTTCGGGTTCGATGAGCTGTCCGTTCTTCACCAAGAAAAGGTTTTCTCCAGCACCTTCGGCAACGAAACCCATCGTGTCGAGGAGCAGCGCTTCGTCGTACCCTTGGCTCGTCACCTCCAGGTTGGCGAGGATCGAGTTGGCGTAGGTGCTGGCCACTTTGGCGCGTGGCATCGTGACGTTGACGTGTTGGCGCTGGAACGACGAGGTTTTGACGCGAATCCCTTTTTTCAATCCCTCTTCACCCAAATACGCGCCCCACGGCCACGCGGCGATTGCGACGTGTACCTTAGCCCCTTTCGGGGAAACGCCCATCTTTTCCGAGCCGTAAAAGGCGATGGGGCGGATGTAGCACGACGTGAGGTTGTTGGCGCGCACCACCGCTTTGTGCGCTTCCATCAGGGTTTCGAGGGAGTAGGGGATCGGCATCATGTAGATCTTTGCCGAATTGAAGAGCCGCTCGGTGTGCTCACGCAGGCGAAAGATCGCTGGCCCGCGTTCGGTTTCGTAGGCGCGTAGGCCTTCGAATACGGCCAGTCCGTAGTGGAGCGAGTGGGTGAGCACATGGGTGGTGGCCTCGCGCCAGGGCACGAGTTCGCCGTCGTACCAGATGGTGCCGTCACGATCGGACATCGACATCGCCGAAGCTCCTCAAGAATGCGTGGTAATGCGCCAATTGTAGCGCAACGCCCGAACGCCAAGAAGGGGGCGGCCTAGACCGTACGGAGGATTTTTGCGATGGTGGCGATGAGGCGCGAACGGTCCAACACGCCGATCAACGTCCCGTCTTCGACTACCGGATAGGCATGGTAGTGGTTCTCGGCAAACGCCCGCGCGGCATCGAGAAGGGTGTCCTCGGCGTCAAGGGTGACCACTTTGCGGTTCATGAAATCACCGACATTGCCGGCCAGTTCGTTGAGGTACGCATCGGCAACGAGGGGCTTCAACAGGTCTTTTTCGGAAAAGAAACCGATCAATTTGCCGAAACGGTCGGTCACCGGCGCACCATTCACGCGATGGACGACGAGCGCTTCCAGCGCTTCGGTGAGCGCAGTTTCCGGATGAAAGACGAGCGGGTCGCGGCGGACGAAATCGCGGACAAAGAAATCGGTCAGCATGATGTTTGCTTCTCCTCTTGCGCAGCCGCCTTGCGGGGGCAAGGCTGGCTGCATCCCCCGTCACAGGAAATGCCAAAGCGGCCAAGGCCACCGCAAGAACCTTGGAGCGCGCGTCGCCCAAAGAGTACGCCAATTGCCGCGAAGAGGACGAAGAGCAGAAACACAGCAAGCGTGGCCAAAAAAGTACTCATGGTGGACGCTCCTTGTTTCGATCAGCCGCCGAAATCGTCGAAGAGGATGTTTTCGCGCTCGACTCCCAGATCGAGCAACATCTGTGTCACTGCGGCGGTCATCACGGGTGGGCCGCAGAGATAGTATTCGCAATCCTCCGGCGCGGGGTGATCTTTGAGATAGTGTTCGTAGAGGACATTGTGGATGAACCCGGTATAGCCCGTCCAGTTGTCTTCGGGTTGCGGGTCGGAAAGCGCGATGAACCAACGGAAATTGGGGTATTTTTCCTGCAGCCGGTTGAAGTCGTCGACGTAGAAGAGCTCTTTCTTCGACCGGGCCCCGTACCAGAAGGTGATCTTGCGCTTGCTGTGCAGGCGCTCGAGTTGGTCGAAAATGTGCGAGCGCATCGGGGCCATCCCCGCGCCACCGCCGATGAAAACCATCTCATTGTCGGTGTCACGGGCGAAGAATTCGCCAAAGGGACCGGAAATCGTCACCTTGTCACCGGGTTTGAGGCCGAAGATGTACGACGACATCTTCCCAGGTGGCAGCCCAGGACGTGGCGGCGTCGCGATCCGGACGTTGAGCATGATGATGCCCTTTTCCAGCGGATAGTTCGCCATCGAGTAGGCGCGCACGATCGGTTCGTCCACTTGGGAGACCAGATCGAAGAGCCCCATCTTTTCCCAGTCACTGCGAAAGGGCTCAGGGATATCGAAATCTTTGAAGTGACGGACATGAGGCGGGGCTTCGATCTGAATGTAACCGCCCGCGCGGAAATCGACGTTTTCCCCCGGGGGCAGTTCGAGCACCAGCTCTTTGATGAAGGTGGCGACGTTGCGGTTGCTCTTGACGGTACATTCCCACTTCTTGACGCCGAAGACCTCTTCGGGGACTTCGACCTTCATCGGCTGTTTGACGGTGACCTGGCAGGAGAGGCGGTAGCCCTCGCGCGCCTGCTTTTTGTTGATGTGTGCGGCTTCGGTAGGCAGCAACGCCCCGCCGCCATCGAGCACTTTCACCTTGCATTGGCCGCACGAACCGCCACCACCACACGCCGAGCTGACGAAGAGTTTCGCGTCGGCAAGCGCACCGAGCAGTTTGCTGCCAACCGGCGCCGCGATGGTTTTCTCCCCATTGATTTCGATGGGAACCGTACCGCTTGCGACCAATCGCTTGCGGGCCGCCAGAATGAACGCCACCAGCGCCAGGACGATCGCTACGAAAAAAAAGACGCCCAAGATGACTTCGATCATGAGTCACTTCCGTTCGCGTGTCAGAGTTTCAAACCAGAGAAAGCCATGAAGCCGAGCGCCATCAACCCTGCGGTCATGAAGGCGCTGCCAAGCCCTTGGAGACCAGCCGGGATATCGGCGTATTTGAGCTTTTCCCGTACCGCAGCCATCAGCACGATCGCCAACGCCCACCCCAGGCCGGAGCCGACGCCATAGACCACGCTCTCGGCAAAGTTGTAGTCGCGCTCGACCATGAAGAGCGTGCCACCGAGAATCGCACAGTTCACGGTGATAAGCGGCAGGAAGATCCCAAGCGCATTGTAAAGCGCTGGGACGTAGCGGTCGAGGAACATCTCGAGAATCTGTACCGCAGCGGCAATCAGGCCGATGAAGCTCAGAAAGCCGAGAAACGAAAGGTCGACGTCGGGTAGACCCGCCCAGGCGAGCGCCCCTTCGGCGAGCAGGTAGTGGTTGATGAGGTTGTTGAGCGGGATGGTGAGCGATTGCACCACCACCACCGCAATCCCCAGGCCAATGGCCGTTTCGATCTTTTTCGAAATGGCCAGGAAGGTGCACATCCCCAGGAAGAAGGAGAGCGCCAGGTTTTCGATGAAGACGGCGGTAATGAAGAGGTTCAGGAGTTCCATCTCACACCCCCTCCGACTGTGGCGCCGCGCGGACACGGAATTCCGCGGTTTCACGCTGTTTCGGTTGCCAGGTGCGCACGGCCCAGATGATGAGTCCGATCAGGAAAAAGGCGCTTGGGGGAAGGAGCAACAGCCCATTCGGGACGTACCAGCCGCCATCGTTGACCGTGGGCAGTACCGGATAGCCAAAGAGCGTGCCAGACCCGAGGAGTTCGCGGACGAAGCCGACCGTGAGCAGGATCGCACTATACCCGAGCCCGTTGCCGATACCGTCCCAGAAGCTCGCCACAGGCGGATGGCTCATCGCATAGGCCTCGGCACGCCCCATCACGATGCAGTTGGTGATGATGAGGCCGACGAAAACCGAGAGTTCGCGGCTGATTTCGAACGCGAAGGCTTTGAGGAACTGGTCGACGACGATCACGAGCGTACTGATGATCGTCATCTGGATGATGATGCGGATCGAACTCGGGATATGCTCACGGATCAAGCTGATGAACAAGTTGGAGAACGCGGTCACGAGTGTGAGTGCGATCGACATCGTGAATGCGGTGGACAGTTTCGAGGTGACCGCAAGCGCCGAGCAGATCCCGAGCACCTGCAAGATGATCGGGTTGTTGGCTACGATCGGTTGTGTCAGGGTCTTTTTGATTTCGCTCATTGCCCATCCCCCTTGCTTCTCAATGATTGCAGGAAGGGTCCGTACGCGCGTTCGCTCAACCAGAAACGGACGGTTTGATCGACCCCTTTCGAAGTGAGCGTCGCGCCCGCCAACCCATCGACGGCGAACTGCGCTTCCGGCGTGTTGGGATCGACACGGCCTTTGACGACGTGGATCGCTACCTGACCCTGTTCGTCGAAAGCTCGTTTGCCGTGCCACAGCGCGCGCCATTTGGGGTTTTCCACCTCGCCGCCCAGACCCGGCGTTTCTGCCTGTTGGTAGAACTTGAGACCGCGGATCGTGGTGCCATCCCCTTCCAACGCCAGGAAACCCCACATCGTCGACCAAAGACCGGAGCCGTGGATGGGGAGTACGATCACTGTGACTTTGCCGTTCGCGTCGCGCTTCAGGTAGACGGGCATCACTTTGGGCAGCCGTTTGATGCGCGCGGGGTCTTCGCTGCGCGCAAGCGGTTGCGACCAGTTGGGGTCACGCGCGATTTTTTGCGGGTCAGCGGGTAGGGGCGGCGGCGTATCGAGAACCCGGCCCGTTCCCAGCTCCACCCACACCTGTTCGAGCGACTTGAGGGCTTCGGCGGGAGAAATCGGGCTGCCTGGCTGCCAAATGCCGGCGACTTCGACGATGTTCTTCGCCCGAAATGCTGCTTGATTGTGCTGTTGCAGTGGGCGCAGCGCCACGACCGTGGCCGAGACGAGTGCGGCGCAGAAGAAGCAGACGACGAGCGCCACGGCGACGATCTTACGCAGGTCGTCGTTGGGTAGCGCCCAGATCGCTTTCAGGTTGAAGGTTTCAGAGTTGGACATAGCGACGCTCCCGACGCGAGAGATGCCAACGCATCACCAGATAGTCGATGAACGGGGCCCAGACGTTCGCAAAGAGGACCGCGAGCATCGCCCCTTCCGGAAAGGCGGGGTTGGCAACGCGGATCAGCACCACCATGAAGCCGATCAACAGACCGAAAATCCAGCGTCCGGCTTGGGTCATCGACGCGGAAACGGGGTCGGTGGCCATGAAAAACATCGCGAGCATCAAGCCACCCACGGCGAAGTGCCAATACCACGGCATCGCCGCCATCGGGTTGTTTGCGGGGCCGAACCAGTTGAAGAGCAGTGTAGTCACGATCACCCCGATCGCAACGCCGGCAACGATCCGCCAGGAGGCGATCTTGGTGTAGAGGAGGAACAACCCTCCGATGAGGATTGCGAGCGCCGAGGTTTCTCCCAGCGACCCAGGAATGAACCCCAGGAAGGCGTCCCACCAAGTGTAGCCAGCTTGCGCGATACCTGCCATGCCCTCGGATGCGCCGATTCCCAACGGCGTGGCGCGGGCGTATCCATCGACGGCAACCCAAACGGTGTCGCCCGACATCGCACTCGGATACGCGAAAAAGAGGAACGCGCGGCCGGTAAGCGCTGGGTTGAGGAAGTTCTTTCCCGTGCCGCCGAAAATCTCCTTGCCGAAGACGACGCCGAAACTGATGCCCAACGCCACGAGCCACAGCGGCGCGTTCGGTGGCATCGTCAAGGTGTAGAGCATCGAGGTGACCAGGAACCCTTCATTGACTTCATGTTTGCGCACTATGGCGAAGAGGACCTCCCAGAGTCCCCCCACCACCAGCGTGGTGAGGTAGATGGGAAGGAAATGGAGGAGTCCCAGCACGAAGTTGCCGACGACGCTTTCCGGGTCGAACGAAAAGCCGAGCGCGAGATAGAGCGCGCCGCGCCAATCGCCCTTTTCGGCGCCGAACGCGCTCACGGCGAGGTTCGCTTGGTAACCCGTGTTGTAACAGGCCATGAGCACTGCGGGCAGCAGTGCGACGACCACATAACTCATCATCCGCTTGAGGTCGATCGCGTCGCGCACGTGCGGGGCGCTCTTCGTCGGCTGGTTGGTCCAGTAGAGGAAGGTTTCGACCATCTCGTAGAGCGGGTACCACCGCTCCCATTTGCCTCCGGGCAGGAAGTGGGGCTCCCAACGGTGGAATCGGTCTCTGAGCGACATTAGCCCTCCCGTTCGATCTTTTCGAGTGCGGCGCGCAAGTAGGCGCCATAGTCGGTTTTCCCCACGCAGGCGAATGAGAAGATCGCAACGTCTTCTTCTTCGAGCTCCAGGCAACCCAATTTCTGAGCCATGTCGGTATCCCCGACGACCAGATAGCGCAACAGTTGCGTAGGCAGGATTTCGAGCGGGCAGATCTCTTCGAAAATGCCCGTGGGGATCATCGCCCGGGGACTCCCTTGCTGGGCCGTGGTAAAGCGTGGCGCCTCGTTGCGGTTGAAGAGCACGCGAAAGAGCGAAAAGCGCGGCAGCAGCGGATTGATCCACCCGAGCAGCGGCTTATCGTCGCGTTTGGGTTCGGGTAGGACGCTCACTTGGAGATGGTAACGCCCGAGATACGCGAGCGGCCCGATCGCGCGGCGTCCATCGAGCGGCGAACCCGAGATGGGACGGCAAGGGCCGTCGCAGAGTTCGCCTTCCAGCAGCGCTTCGATACTTGCCCCGAGCGGAACCCGCACGAGACGCGGCTGCCGCACCATCTCACCACCCAGTGCGACGACGCGCTCGGTGTCGATGCGCCCTTCCAGAAAGAGGGTCCCGATCGCGATCACGTCCTGGTAGTTGAGATACCAGACGGTGCGTTCGAGTGAAACCGGTTCGAGGAAATGGATATGGGTGCCTGGGAGCCCCGCCGGATGCGGACCCGCAAACGCCACGGAACGGTAACGCGCGCCTTCGGGCATCGGCAGGTGTTCGCCAGGGGCTTGGCACAGATAGATTTTGCCGTCGGTGAGGTGTGCCAGGATGGCCATCCCGGCGCGAAACGCTTCGGGACGTTCACCGATGACGACCACTGGGTCGGCGGCAAGGGGGCGGGTATCGATCGCGGTGACGAAAATCGCGGCGGGGCGACTCGCCGGGTCAGGAATCTTGCCGAAGGGCCGAGTGCGTAGCGCCGTCCACAGACCGCTGGCGCAGAGGCGCGAAACGACCGCTTCGGTGTCGAGGTCGAGCAGAGCGTCGGGCGCAATCGGTTCGAACCGGGTTTCTTCGGCGTTCGGGTCGGCGTCGCATTCGATCACAACGTTGAGCAACGCGCGGCGCGCGCCCCGCTCGATCGCGACAACCGTCCCGGTTGCCGGTGCGGTGAACAAGACAGTTGGGAATTTTTTGTGGGCAAAGAGCGGTGCTCCTTTCGTCACCCGGTCGCCTTCGGCAACCAGCAGCTTGGGCCGCATGCCCCGGTAATCGGGTCCCAGCAGCGCCACGCGGCGAATGGGTGCCGTGTGGCCGCTGATTTGTTGCTGGGGCGCGCCGGGCAGCGGCAAGGAGAGCCCTCGCGATAGCGTCACAGTGTGCATGGTCGCGCTCTCTTCTTCCCCATACGGATAAAATCTCGCTATTCTATCTTTTCTGAATCGAAATTGACCCTTTTTGAAGGGAGGCGAGGCCCAATCGTTTTTTATCGAGGAATTACCGTCAAAGGGTAGGGGCGCGGTAAACTCGCCGTGATCCCGCCCCCGGGCATCTAGAGAAAAGAACGGAGTGAAACCATGAGCACGCGCGACCCCGCTTTTCGTGAAGCAGCGCTCGAGTACCATCGCCGCCCTACCCCGGGCAAGATTTCTGTCGTTCCCACCAAAAGTCTCTCCAACCAGCGCGATCTGGCGCTCGCCTATTCACCCGGTGTGGCGTTCGCGTGCGAAGCGATCGCGAAAGATCCGTTGCAATCCTACGAACTCACCGCTCGGGGCAACCTCGTTGCGGTGATCACCAACGGAACCGCGGTGTTGGGTTTGGGGAACATCGGCCCCCATGCCGCGAAGCCGGTGATGGAAGGGAAGGGGTGTCTGTTCAAGAAGTTCGCTGGGATCGACGTCTTCGATATCGAGCTCGACGCGAACGACCCCGACAAAGTGATCGAAATCGTTGCTGCGCTCGAACCGACTTTGGGGGGCGTGAACCTCGAAGACATCAAGGCGCCCGAGTGCTTCTACATCGAGAAGAAGCTGCGGGAGCGGATGAAAATCCCGGTTTTTCACGACGATCAGCACGGCACCGCGATCATATCGGCTGCGGCACTCTTGAATGGTTTGATCGTCGTGGGCAAACGGATCGAAGCGGTCAAACTGGTTTGTTCGGGTGCCGGTGCCGCTGCGATCGCATGTCTGGATCTCATGTGCCAGCTGGGGTTGCGCAAAGAAAACATCTTCGTCTGCGATTCCAAAGGGGTGATCTATGAAGGGCGTGAGCCCGACATGGAGCCCAACAAAGCGCGCTATGCGCAACGCACATCGGCACGCACGCTGGCGGAGGTGATCGAAGGGGCGGACGTCTTCTTGGGGTTGTCGCAAGCAGGGGTGCTCAAGCCCGAGATGGTGGCGAAGATGGCCAAGGATCCACTCATTTTCGCATTGGCGAACCCCACGCCGGAGATCATGCCGGAAGAGGCGAAAGCGGTTCGACCCGATGCGATCATCGCGACCGGCCGTTCCGACTACCCCAATCAGGTGAACAACGTCCTCTGTTTCCCGTTCATCTTTCGCGGTGCGCTCGACGTCGGGGCGACCACGATCACCGAAGCGATGAAAATCGCATGCGTGCATGCACTGGCAGAGCTGGCGCGCGCGGAGACGAACGACGTGGTCGCGAACGCATACGGCGGCATCGAATTGACCTTTGGTCCCGAATACCTCATCCCGAAGCCCTTCGACCCACGCTTGATCGTCCGAATCGCGCCCGCCGTGGCGAAGGCAGCGATGGACTCGGGGGTTGCGACACGGCCGATCGACGACTTCGACGCCTACCGGGCGCAACTGCAAAACTTCGTCTACCACTCCGGCGTGGTGATGAAACCGATCTTTACCGTCGCGCGTTCGCTGCCGATGGAGGAAAAGCGCGTGATCTTCTGCGAAGGGGAAGACGAGCGGGTGTTGCACGCCGCGCGCGCGGTGATCGACGAACGGCTGGCGCGGCCGATTCTGATCGGCCGCCCGGCGGTGATCGAGATGCGGCTGAAAAAATTGGGTTTATCGCTGGAACCGGAACGCGATTTCGACCTGGTCAATCCCGAGTCCGACCCGCGCTACAAACCGTTGTGGCAACAGTACCACAAGATGATGGCGCGGTGCGGGATCACGCCGGAAATCGCCAAAGCGCGTATGCGCCGCGATACGACGCTGATCGGGTGTATGCTGCTCAAGAACGGTGAAGCGGACGCGGTGATCTGCGGAACCTTTGGCACGTTCGAATACCACCTGCAGCACGTCCGCGACGTGATCGGTTTGGCGCCGGGTGCAAAACTCTTGGCTGCGATGAACATCGTGATGACCGGCAAGCACACGCTGGCGGTGGCCGATACCTACGTCAATTACGACCCGACCGCCGAGCAGGTGGCGCAGATCGCCGCAATGGCCGCCGACGAGTTCGCCCGTTTTGGGATCGAACCGCGGGTTGCGCTCCTGTCCCATTCCAATTTCGGTTCCGCCAATACCCCTTCGGCGCGCAAGATGCGCGAAGCGCGTGATTTGCTCCATGCACTGCGGCCCGATCTCAACATGGACGGCGAGATGCACGCAGATGCGGCGCTGTCGCACGAGGTGCGCAGTCGCTTGATCGACGACGAAGATTGCACCTTGAGCGGTGAGGCGAACGTACTGATCATGCCGACCGTTGACGCCGCCAATATTGCGTTCAACCTGGTGAAACAGGTTTCAGGGCAAGGCGTTTCCGTTGGGCCGATGCTGCTCGGTGCCGCGATGCCGGTTCAGATTCTGACGCCGTCGGCGACGGTGCGGCGGTTGGTCAATATGACGGCGGTGGCAGTAGTCGACGCGAACGAATTGCGCGACCGTTTGATCAACACGTGATTGGGAGAACGAAATGACGACGATTCACGCGATTCGAATCTCGGAGCACGGTGGGCCTGAGGTGATGCAGTGGGAACCGGTCTCGTTGCCTGCTCCTGGGCCTGGAGCAGTGCAAGTCCGCAACCGTGCCGTTGGTGTCAATTTCATCGATATCTACCATCGGACCGGTCTCTATCCCGTGCCGCTGCCCTCTGGTCTCGGTCAAGAAGGAGCGGGCGAAGTCGTTGCGGTGGGGGAAGGAGTCACCGACCTTCAAGTGGGCGATCGGGTGGTCTATCTCACTCCCACTCCGGGTGCGTACGCGGAAGCGCTCAACATTCCCGCCGACCGCGCGGTGAAATTGCCCGATGCGGTCTCGTTCGAGGTCGCCGCAGCGATGTGGCTGAAGGGGCTCACGGCGCAGTACCTGTTGCGGCAGACCCACAAGGTACAACCAGGGGAGTGGCTGTTGGTCCATGCGGCTGCCGGCGGGGTGGGGTCGATTCTCGTGCCGTGGGCGAAGCGTCTTGGCGCAAAAGTGATCGGCACAGTCGGCAATGACGACAAAGCCGCACGGGCCAAAGCGCTCGGTTGCGACCACGTGATCGTCTATACCCGGGAGTCCTTTCCAGAACGGGTGCGTGAATGGACCGGCGGGCGCGGTGTCGACGTCGTCTATGATTCCGTGGGTGCCGCAACCTTCGAAGGCTCGCTCGATTCGTTGCGTCCGCTGGGGTTGATGGTCTCGTACGGCAACGCTTCCGGTAAGGTGCCCCCTTTCGATATCGGGTTGCTCGCCGCGAAAGGGTCACTCTTTCTCACCCGTCCGACGCTCTTTACTTATACGGCCGAGCGGGCCAACCTCCTCAAAATGGCGGAAGAGCTGTTCGCTGCGTGGCAAGCGGGGTGGTTCACGGTCGAGATCGGGCAGCGGTTTGCGTTGTCCGACGCAGCCGACGCGCATCGGGCATTGGCGTCACGGCAGACGGTAGCGAGCACGATCCTGGTGCCATGAGCACGCAGGCGCATCCTTTCGTTCATCTTCGGTTGCATACCGAATTTTCGATTCGCGAAGGGATCGTCAAAATCCCGGACGCGGTGAAACGGGCTGCCGCCGAAGGGATGCCCGCACTGGCGATCACCGACGTGATGAACGTCTTTGGGCTGGTCAAGTTTTACAAGGCGTGCCGCAGCGCTGGGGTGAAGCCGATTATCGGGGTTGACGCCCGTGTTGCCCACCCGGATGCGCCGAATGACCCCGAACGTGCCCTTGAACTGCTCTTGATCGTTCGCAACCGCGACGGCTATCGGCAGCTGTGCGAATTGGTTTCACGCGCCTGGCTCGAGAATCAGCATCGTGGCCAGGCGCTCTTGCGCCCGGAGTGGCTCACTCGTGAAACGTGTGCCGGACTCATGGCGCTTTCGGGTGGCGCCCGTGGCGTGCTGGCGCCAGCATTGTTGGCAGGAGAGACACGGGGGGCGAAAGCAGCGCTGGCCCACTGGGCCGGGTGTTTTCCCGACGGCGCGTTCTTTGTCGAGGTGCAGCGTGCGGGTCTCCCCAACGAAGCGGAATACTTGGCGGCAGCGGTCCCTTTTGCGGCAGAGTTGGGTGTACCGGTGGTCGCAACACATCCCATCCAGTTCCTTCGCCCAGAAGATTTCACCGCCCACGAGGTGCGGTTCTGCATCGCCGAAGGGTATGTCCTCAACGATCCCAACCGTCCGCGCCCGTTCACAGAAGCGCAGTATTTCCTCTCCGCCGAGGAGATGGCAGATCGTTTTGCCGATCTCCCGGAAGCGCTCGAGAATACGCTCCTCATTGCGCAAAAGGCGAATTTGACGATCACGTTGGGCAAGAGCTTTTTGCCGGCGTTCCCGACCCCGGAAGGGATGTCGCTCGACGAATTCTTCATCAGCGAAGCAAAGCGTGGGCTCGCGGCTCGACTCGAAGAGCGCTTTCCGGATCCGGAAGAGCGGGAGCGGGAGCGCCCCCGTTACGAGCAACGGCTGGCGTTCGAGTGCGACACCATCATCCAGATGGGGTTTCCCGGGTACTTCTTGATCGTTGCCGACTTCATCAACTGGGCGAAACAAAACGATGTGCCGGTGGGACCGGGCCGCGGTTCGGGTGCGGGCTCGCTCGTTGCTTATGCGCTGCGGATCACCGATCTCGACCCACTCTCCTATGCGCTCCTTTTCGAACGGTTTTTGAACCCGGAACGGGTCTCGATGCCCGACTTCGACGTCGATTTTTGCCAGGAGAAGCGTTATCGAGTGATCGACTACGTGCGCCGAAGGTATGGCGCTCAAGCCGTGAGCCAGATCGCGACGTTCGGCTCGATGGCGTCCAAAGCGGTGGTACGCGACGTCGGCCGCGTGTTGGGTCTTCCCTATGGGTTGTGTGACCGGATTTCGAAGCTCATTCCCACCGAAGGGGTGAAGCCGGTTTCGCTGGCGAAAGCGCTCGAACTGGAGCCCCAGCTTCAAGAGCTGATGGAAGACCCCCAAGACGGGGAAGCGATTCGCCAGTTGTTCGAATTGGCGCAACCGCTGGAAGGATTGACGCGCAACGTCGGGATGCACGCGGGTGGGGTACTGATCGCACCGGGGAAAATCACCGATTTTTGCCCATTGTTCGTGCAAGAGGGCGATGACCCCAGCCCGGTGTCGCAGTTCGACAAAGACGACGTCGAAGCGGTTGGGTTGGTGAAGTTCGATTTTCTGGGGCTCAGAAACCTCACGATCATCCGCGAGGCGCTCGATCAGATCGAACGCTTGACCGGGGCACGCCCCGACTTGGCGCGCATGGGATTCGACGATCCTCAAACCTACCAGCTCCTGCGTGACGCGAATACCACCGCGGTCTTCCAGTTGGAATCCGAAGGGATGAAGAAGCTCCTCAAGAAGCTTCAGCCCGACCGTTTCGAGGACATCATCGCGGTGCTCGCGCTCTTTCGCCCCGGTCCGTTGGGCTCCGGGATGGTCGATGACTTCATTCTCCGCAAGCAAGGCAAGCAGGCGATCGACTACTTCCACCCGGACCTAAAGGCGTGTCTCGAACCCACCTACGGTGTGATCGTCTATCAAGAGCAGGTGATGCAGATCGCGCAGATCATCGGCGGCTACACCTTGGGGGCGGCCGACCTCTTACGGCGCGCGATGGGGAAGAAAAAACCGGAAGAGATGGCGAAACACCGCGAAATCTTCCGTCAAGGAGCGATCGAGCGCGGCTACGACGAAGCGCTGGCGATGCGCCTCTTCGATTTGATGGAGAAATTTGCCGAATACGGGTTCAACAAATCGCACACCGCGGCGTACGCGGTGGTGACCTACCAGACCGCGTGGCTCAAGCGCCACCATCCTGCGCCCTTCTTTGCCGCGACGCTCTCGTCCGACATGGACGACACCGATGCGGTGAAAACCTTCTTCGACGACGCTTGCGCCAATGGCTTGACGGTATTGCCGCCCGACGTGAATGTTTCGGAGTACCGTTTTCAGGCGATCGACGCGGCAACCATCCGCTATGGCTTGGGTGCGATCAAGGGGGTAGGGGAGCCGGCGGCGAACGCGATCGTCACGGAACGGCAGCAACATGGCCCATTTCACGATCTGTTCGATCTGGTGAGCCGGGTCGACCGGCGGGTGGTCAACCGCCGAGTACTCGAGCAGTTGGTGCGCGCGGGGGCGCTCGATACGCTTCCCGGCCACACCCATTTGCGTGCCCCCGACGGATTGTGTGACCGGGCACGGCTATTCGCGAGTGTGGGACTCGCGCTCGAAGTGGCGGAACAGCGGGCAGCGTCGGCGCAGCAGTGCGGGCTCCTCGACGACGAACCCGAGGCGAACGGATCGTACACCCCCGAATTTCCCGCAGTGCGCCCGTGGACCGAACGGGAGCGGTTGAAAGAGGAGAAATTGGCGATCGGTTTCTTTCTTTCCGGCCACCCCTTCACCGCGTTTGCGGCGGAGTTGCGGCAAACCGTCCCCACCAAGTTGGCGGATTTGGCTCCAAGCCGCGACGCCGTATGGGTGTGTGGTGTCGTGGTGGAACTGCGAACCAAAATGGGGGCGCGGGGTCGGATGGCGTTCGTGACCCTCGACGATGGCAGCGAACCGTGCGAGGTGCTTTTTTATCGGGAAGTCTTTGATGCCGTTCGACAGATCGTGGTCGTGGACGAACCGCTCGTCGTGCGGGTCAAGGTTGCGCCGGATGACTATAGCGGTGGGGTTCGGGTCGTTGCCGAAGAAGCGCTTTCGCTTCCCCAATGGCGGGCGCGACAACTCAAGGCGATCGAAATCACCATTCCCGAATCGGTGGTCGATTCTCCAGTTTCGGCGCAACGGTTGAGCGAGACGATCGAAGCTTTTCGCGTGCCGAGTGCGTCGCCCGAAGGGGCAAAAATCGAAATGCGCGTCGCGTTTCCCGAAGGCGCGGTGGTGGCGCTGCGCGCCGCACGGGACGCGATTCGGGTCAAACCCGAGGATGCGCTTCTCACGGAATTGCGCGGGTTCCCAGAATTGGCGGTCAGGTTACGTTACTGAATAGGCGCAGCAGTTTTGGCTTCCTGTTCGTTGCGCAACGCGTAGAGGGTTTCGCTCAACGTCGGATATTCGGCATGCGCCCCCAGTTCGGCAAGAAAACCGCTGCGGGCGAGCGCCCGTTTCGGTTGCGCTTGAAGACCGACCAAGCGCAGCGATCCGCCGTGCCGTTTGATCTGGCGGTCGAGGCGCTCCAAGAGCTCGATACCGGCATCGTCGATCGCAATCATCTGATGGAGGTCGAGCAAAACCCATTGCGGCCAGGTTTTGCGTCGCAAGAGGGCGTCGAATTTCGGCACCACCCCGAAAAAGAGCGGGCCTGAGAAGCGGTAGGCTTCGACCGAGCCGTCTGCCGTGGAATCGCGCAACGCTTGTGCGGCGGGGTGGTGGGTCAAGTCGATAGGGTGGATCGCGCTCAGACGGGTCATGCGGTGGATGAAACTGAAGCTGGTCAGCAGCAGCCCCACTTCCACTGCGATCGTCACCTCAAAGAGCACGGTGAGAAGAAAGGTGATGAGGAGCGTGGAGCGGTAGTTGGGCGGGTAGCGGCGCAGCAACCGCCAATGCATGCGTCGCCAGCTTCCCATGTTGTACGCGGTGACCATCACGTTCGTCGCCAATGTTGGCAACGGGACATGGGTCGCGGCAGGGGCAAAAAGGACGATGAGGAACAGCACCGTGAGCGCGTGCACGAGTCCAGAGATGGGCGTTTGCGCCCCGCAGCGAATGTTGGTTGCGGTGGGTCCCATCGCACCGGTAGCGGGAAGGCCGCCCACCATCGGAGTGAGCAGGTTGGCAACACCTTGGGCGAAAAGCTCTTGGTTGGGGTTGTGGAGGTCGTCGATCTTTTCATCGGCGAAACGGGCCGTCACCAGGCTTTCGGTGGCGCCGAGCACCGCGATGGCGAGCGCTGCCGGTAAGAGTTGCGTAAATTGAGTCCAATCGACCACGGGGAGCGTGAACGCAGGCAGCGAGCTCGTGATTGCGCCGAAACGGCTACCGATCGTTGCGACCGGGAGTTCGCCCCACCAGACGATCGCCGTTCCCGCAACCAGCGTGACCAGGGGTGCCGGCAACCGTTTGAGTTTGGGAATGCGCCGTTCGAGCCGTGTCCAGCCAAGAAGGAGTGCTAGGGACACGCTGAACAAATCAGCATTTTACTGGAAATGAGCGAGAGTGACCGTATCCCTTCGACATTCACACCTCGGTGGGCAAGAAATGTCTTTTTTGCCGCCATTTTCGGCTGGCTTTCGCCCCGTTTCTCGGCGAATTTCCTCATTTCGCCCCTCTCAGGACGCACCTTGGGCGTTGAGTGCAAACAATTGCCGCTTGGCGATCAGCAGATTCGCCAACCCAAAGAGCGTGTAGAGCTGCGCAGTGTTCTTCGCCAATCCCTTGTAGCGTACCTTCTTCATGCCGAAGAGGTTCTTGACGATGTGAAACGGGTGCTCGACCTTGGCACGCACGCTTGCCTTGAGTTGCTCGATCTTGTCGATCAACCTGCCCATCGCCGTCTTCGGCAGCGCCTTGCGTTTGCCCGGACGCATCGCAACTTCCCATCGAACCTTGCCGTTGCGGTTCTCTTGCCGCTTCTCGACGCCCTGGTAGCCCGCATCGCCAAAGGCCACTTTCTCTTCTCCATGCAGCAGGGCATGGGCTTGGGTGACATCATTGGTGTTGGCCGGGGTGGTCACCAGCGTGTGGGTGATGCCGGTTTCGGCATCGACGCCAATGTGGGCTTTCATGCCAAAGTACCACTGATTGCCCTTCTTGGTTTGATGCATTTCCGGATCGCGCTTGCCGCTTCGGTTCTTGGTCGAGGACGGTGCGGCGATGATCGTGGCATCAACGACCGTGCCTTCCTTGAGGATCAAACCCTTCTGCGCCAGCACGGTATTGATGGCAGCAAAGATGCGCTCGGTCAGATGGTGCTTTTCCAGCAGGCGGCGAAACTTGAGCAGGGTGGTGGCATCGGGCGCAGACTCCCGCGACAGGTCGATGCCAACGAAGCGCCGGATGGCCTGGCTGTCGTAGATGGCGTCTTCGATCCCTTCATCGGACAATCCGAAGCACTGCTGGGCAATATACATGCGCAGCATGCGTTCCACGCCAATCGGCGGCCGGCCTCGTCCGGTTCCCTTCGGGTAGAACGGTTCGATCTCAGCCACCAGCGCCGACCAAGGCGTTACCGCGTCGATTTCGGCAAGAAACCGGTCGCGCCGCGTCACTTTCTTCTTGCTCGCATATTCAAGTTCGGAAAAGCTCGCTTGCATCGTCAAGTGCCTATCAAATGTCAGTACTTCAATTGTCGCATGTCAGGGATGAGTTCGGCCCCATCGATCTGCGAATAAATCAGTGTGTCCCTAGGGAACCGAAACCCAGCGCCGCGCTTGCCGGCTGCAGGGTGGGGAGGGCGTCGTAAAGCGCCCGAAGCTTGCCAACGAGTCCGCTCGGGGGAACGGCAAGCGCCAATCCCAGAAAATCCTTGACTTGGGTCAGGATGATGATCACCGCGATGCCGTTGATGAAACCGGTGATCACCGAGTTGGGGATGAGGCGGACCAGGTTGCCCAAACGAAATAGACCGAGCAACAGGAGGATCAAACCGGCAAACCAGGTGGCGGCAAGAAGCGCCGACGGCCCGAATTGGCTGACGATCGCAAAGAGCAGCGGGATAAAAGCGCTGGCCGGTCCGGCGACCAGAACGCGCGAGCCACCCAGGAGCCCGTAACTGACGCCGGCGATGACCGCGGTCCAAACCCCGTTGAGCGG
Source organism: Hydrogenophilus hirschii (assembly GCF_054656675.1). Taxonomy (NCBI): domain Bacteria; kingdom Pseudomonadati; phylum Pseudomonadota; class Hydrogenophilia; order Hydrogenophilales; family Hydrogenophilaceae; genus Hydrogenophilus; species Hydrogenophilus hirschii. Next base: position 1,267,207 of record NZ_BAAHXQ010000001.1, on the reverse strand, counting down.
CGGCGTGCCGCTGGCGATTGCAAACGCCATCGAAAGCGGTAGCGCCAACGCGCCGACGGTGACGCCTGCGGTCAGATCGGCCCACAAATCGTTGGCGCGATAGTGGGGCAGGAGCGTGAAGAGTTTGGGGAGGGGCAGCCGCATCACACCCCGATTTTACACGTAGGAAACGACGGCTTCGCCCCGCTGCCAGTGTTCGCTTGCGGCCAGTGCCGCTTCGAGCGTTTCGAACACCCGGTCGGTTCCCAATTCCTCCAAGAATCCGCTGTTGGTGAGGATGCGCCGCGGTTGGCGGTTGAGCCCGACCAAGAGGAGCACGATGCCGCGCTTACTGAGATCGTTGCGGATCATCTCCAGGGTTTCCAGCCCAGAGGCGTCGATGTTGATGAGTCGATGAAGGTCCAAGATGACGACATCGGGCCAGTCCCGCGTTTCCAGGAAGAGGTCGAGCTTATGGACGGCGCCGAAAAAGAGCGATCCCGAAATGCGGTACGCGGCAACGCGCAACGTGCCATCTTCCCGCCGAAAACGGTCGACGTCAGCGCGCTGCTCGAGCGCGATGGGTTCCACTTCGGTGAGTTGGCTCATGCGGTAGATGAAGCCGAGCGCGGCGAGCACCATGCCGATTTCGACTGCAACGGTGAGGTCAAAGAGCACGGTGAGCAGGAAGGTGGCCAGAAGCGTCACGCGATAACTCGTTGCGAAACGCTTCAGCGCACACCAACGCATTTCCTGCCATTCCCCCATGTTGAGCGCTACGACCAAGACGATTGCCGCCAGCGTCGTGAGGGGCACGTAAGCAGCGGCTGGGGCAAGGAGCAGGACGACCGCGAGCAGCGTCAGCGCATGGACCATCCCAGCCACTGGAGTTCGTCCGCCGGCGCGGACGTTGGTTGCGGTGCGGGCAATCGCCCCAGTTGCGGCAAAGCCGCCGAAAAACGGTGCGGCGACGTTCGCAAGCCCCTGCGCCATCAGTTCTTGGTTCGGGTCGTGGCGGTCGTCGATCATGCCGTCCGCAACACGCGCGGAGAGCAGGCTTTCGATTGCCCCAAGAAGGGCGATCGCAATCGCCACCGGCAGCAGGTCGCGCAGATGCGAGGGGTCGAACGCGGGAAGGTGGATTGCGGGTATTTCCGCGGGAATGCCGCCGAACCGTGTGCCGATGGTTGCAATGGGCAGGGACCAAAGGGCATTGATTGCGGTGGCGACGATCAGGGTGGCGAGCGGCCCCGGCAGGAGTTGCATCCACGCGATCCGCTTTGCCAACCGGTTCCAGACGATCAAGAAGGACAACGACGCCAGCCCGAAAAGCGTCGTGGGAAGATCCCAGGTGGGCAAAGCGGTGATCAGAGCTTGCATTTTGGCGAAGAATTCGCCTGGAAGCGTGTCGATCGCAAGTCCCAGGAAATCTTTGATCTGTGAGAGAAAGATCACGACCGCGATGCCATTGGTGAATCCGATCACGACCGGGATCGGAATGAAGCGGATCAGCCCGCCCAGGCGCAAGGCGCCGAGTGCAAAGAGGAGAACGCCTGCCATCATCGTGGCGATGAGGAGTTGATCGACACCGTAACGGGTGACGATCCCGTAGATGATGGGGATGAACGCGCCGGTGGGGCCACCGATTTGGACGCGCGAACCGCCAAACGCGCTGATCAGGAAACCGGCGACGATCGCAGTCCAGATACCCGCGGCGGGTGACATGCCACTTGCGATCGCAAAAGCCATCGCCAACGGGAGTGCCAAAACGCCGACGGTGACGCCGGCAGCCAGATCATTCAGAAATTGGGCTGTGTGGTAGCCCTGCGTGAGGGTGTCCACCAAGCGGGGACGAAAACGCAACCCATGCATGAAGTTCCTCCAGAGCGCAATGCCGTGACCGAACCAGAACAGTCGAAGACAAGACGTGTGCTGGGGTCACTCGTTTGCGCCCATGAGGAACGTGCAGGTACCAACGGCGGCGGGGCGTGAGCCCCACCCGCGTCAGGGGTGTCGAGGGGATCATTTCACCCGCATGCCGGGCAGCGCCCCGCTATCGGGCGCCAGCAGAAAGAGCCCCGGGACCGTGCCCGATTCGTCGCTCGCGGCGAGCACCATCCCTTCGGAAACGCCAAAGCGCATTTGGCGCGGCGCGAGGTTTGCAACCATGACCGTGAGCCGCCCCGTGAGGGCTTCCGGCGCGTACGCCGCTTTGATTCCCGCGAAGACGGTGCGGTAGCGCGGGGTGCCATCGGGATGGCGTTCGCCGATGTCGAGCGTGAGTTTCACCAGTTTTTTCGCTTCGGGCACGGCTTCTGCCTGAACGATCCGGGCAATGCGCAGGTCAACGGCCGCGAATTGGTCGATGGTGATCTGCGGCGCGATTTGCGGGGCGGGGAGGGCGCCCGCTGCGGCACCATGCGAAGCGGCTGACGCATCGACTGCTGCTGCGTTTGGCTGGGCAGTTTCCGGACGCGCTGCGTCGGTTGCCGAGTGCACCGCAGCGTTTGGCGCATCGGTTTTTGCGATCGTGGCGCGGTTCGCGTCGAGCAGCCGGTCGATCATCGCACGCTCCATCCGGGTCATCAAGGGTTCGAACGGCGCGATCGCGTGGCCTTCGGGGAGCGGCGCCCATTCGCCGTACCATGCCAAGGGTTCTAGCGCCAAAAACTCTTCGATGCGTGCCACCGTCCGCGGCAAGATCGGTTTCAAGAGGCGGGCGATGTCGCGGAACATCGTAAGCCCCGTCGTGCAGACTTCCTGGAGCCGGTCGAGTTGCCCCGCTTTGGCCAACTCCCACGGTTTGGTTTCGTTGATGTAGGCGTTCGCTGCTTCCGCCAGTTCCATCGCCGTACGGGTTACCGCCGCGAAGTCGCCGTTTTCGAACGCCGCATGGAGCGACGGATCGCGGAAGGACGCGGCAAAGGGGGCGAGCACTTCGGCGTTCGCGTTCCCCAATCGGCCCGCGAATCTCTTGTGGATGAAACCGGCTAGCCGTGAGCCGATGTTGACGAATTTGCCAACGAGGTCGCTATTGACTTTCGCGATCAGGTCGTCGAGCGCAAGGTCGACATCCTCCATCGTGCCGTTCGATTTGGTCGCGAAGTAGTAGCGGAGCCATTCAGGGTTGAGCCCGAGATCGAGCCACGAACGCGCGGTGATGAAGGTGCCGCGGCTCTTGCTCATCTTCGCGCCATCGACGGTCAGGAAGCCGTTCACGTATTCTCGCGTTGGCGTGCGATACCCGGAGAAATGGAGCATCGCTGGCCAAAAGAGCGCGTGGAAGTAGAGGATGTCCTTACCGATGAAATGGACGAGTTCGGTTCCTTCGCGCTCGGCAGCCGCTGCGTCGAGGTAAGGGGTCGGGTCGATACCGAGTTTTGCCGCAAGTGCAGCGAAACTGGCGAAATAACCGATCGGCGCGTCGAGCCAGACGTAGAAGTATTTGCCCGGCGCGTCGGGGATCTCGAAGCCGAAATAGGGGGCGTCGCGGGTGATGTCCCAGTCGGCGAGGTGGCTCTCCCCGTCGTCGCCCAGCCACTCTTTGAGTTTGTTCGCTGCTTGTTGCGGCAGCCGCGCTTCGCCCCGCGCATTCTTTCCGCGCGTCCATTCGCGCAAAAACGCCACACAGCGGGGGTCGGAGAGTTTGAAAAAGTAATGGGTCGAATGCTTCAAAACCGGTTTCGCACCCGAAACCGCCGAGTAGGGATCGATCAGTTCCGTGGGGGCGTACGCAGCGCCACACGCTTCGCAGTTGTCGCCATATTGGTCTGGCGTTTTACAGCGCGGGCAGGTTCCCTTGACGAAGCGGTCCGGCAAGAACATCGCTTTGACGGGGTCGTAGAGTTGCTCGATCTCCCGTTCGACGATCAGTCCTGCCGCTTTGAGTTTGCGGTAGATCTCTTCGGCGAAGCGGCGGTTCTCTTCGCTGTGGGTCGAGTGGTAGTGGTCGAACGCAACCAGGAAGTCGCTGAAATCGGCAAGGTGGGCGTCGCGCATTCGGGCAATCAGCGCTTCGGGCGTGATGCCCTCTTTTTCGGCGCGCAGCATCACCGGGGTGCCGTGGGTGTCGTCGGCACAGACATAGTGGACGGTATGACCACACATTCGCTGGTAACGCACCCAGATGTCGGCCTGGATGTAGCCCACCAAGTGGCCAAGATGGATGTCGCCGTTTGCGTAAGGAAGTGCATTGGTAACGAGGATTCTGCGGCTCATGGGTTCGACTTGTGTTGCAGTGCAATGTGCCATTATAGCGCGGGCGCTCCCACTGCTTTGTAAGATAATCGTAGGTGGGTCCGACCAAAGCAAGTCAGGGGATGCGGTAATGGATTGGCAGAGCGAAGCGCTGGAGCCGTTGCGGCGCCAAATGGTGCAATTCGCGACGCTGCAGCTCGACGATGCCGCTGCGGCCGAGGATGCGGTGCAAGAAGCGATCGCTGCGGCGATGCGCCATGCGGCGTCGTTTGCGGGGCGATCCGCGCTCAAGACGTGGGTTTTTGCGATCTTGAAGAACAAAATTCGCGACGAATTGCGCCGCCGTGCCCGTCTTGTGCCCCTCTCTGGTAGCGGCGGTCGCGACGAAGAGGAAGAGCCGCTCACCGAACTGTTCGACCGCAGGGGGCATTGGCTGCCCGATTCGCGCCCGCAGGCGTGGGGCGACCCGGAAGCGGTGGAAAACGACCGGCAGTTCTGGGCCGTGTTCCACCTCTGCCTGGAACGGTTGCCGCCCAAACAGGCACAGGTGTTCATGATGCGCGAGATGCTGGAACTGACGACACCGGAAATCTGCCGCAATCTCGAGCTCACCGAGAATCATGTCAATGTGTTGCTCTATCGTGCGCGGATGCGGTTGTGCGTGTGTCTCGAAGAACGCTGGTTCGAAAGGGATCACGAATGATGATGAATTGTCAGGAAGCCACCCGTTTGCTCTCCGAAGCGCGCGAACGGCCACTGAGTGTTACCGAGAAGTGGGCGTTGCGTTTCCATCTGTTGATGTGCTCGGGTTGTCGCCGGTTCGGGACGCACGTCGACAATTTGGGCCGGTGGGCGAAAGCGTACGCGAAGGGCAAAGGCGAACTGCCTGCGTCTGAGCCGGAAAACGACCCGAACGTGGAATCGCCCCGGCAGTGAAGCGGGTTGGCGGCGAGGTGCTTACCGGGTGGTCAGGATTTTTGGTTCTGGCGTTTGCCAGGGGATTTTTTTGTAGTCGAACCCGCTTTCCAGTGTCGGTTTGATCACCGCAAAATAAGGAGAAAGGTCGAAATCGCGCGGGACGAAGAGGCTGTGGTGGCGCATCTGCCAAATTTCGCGTTGGCAGCCCAGACATTCTGGCGAGTGGATCGGTTCCGTGGTGATGAGCGGCAGGATCGGGTAACCGATCGCTTGAAAAGCTTGTGCGAGCAAAGTGGAACAGATCGCACGCGTTGGATCGCCGCTGCCGAGCGCGAGCATTCGGTGGCGCCAGTTGGTGGGTACCGGCGGGGTGGGCAACAGATAGCGCGCCAGATCGACCACGTTTCGCAAGTCGTACTGGTTACCCAGGCGGTCGAGCGCGAAGCGAATCAGGTTTTCCCGATCTTCGGGGCGTAAGCCGACGGGACGACAGATGCGCGTGTTCAAACCGGCGTATTGCGTGATCCCCACGCTGCGTACCCCTTCGACGAGGTCGGCTTCGATGAAGCAGTGGTCGTGCGGTTTGCCGCGTGCCTGTAACGGTTCGGAGCCGACGAACAGCGCGGCGTGGGACCAGGTCGATTGCGTCAGGTATTTGATCGCGGTGCTGATCCGGTTGTTGCCTTCGACCAAAAGGACGTCGCCTGGCTGCAGCACCGCGAGCAGGCGTTCGGGCGGGGTGGGCGGTGTCAGCGTGTGGAAATGGATCGGACGGGTGAGATAGCGGGCGAGCCATTGGCCCACCCGTTTCAACATCGAGTTCATCCATTCATTATGCCGCAAGATCGCGGTAACGGCGCGCTACCCAGTGATCGATCGCGATCACGCCCGGGCCGCGGGCAATGAGGTAGAGCAGCACGGTGGCCCAGACACCATGGGTGGGATACGCGTCGGGATAGACGAAAACCTGGATCACCGCGGTCATGATCAGGAGGACGAGCGCCGAAAACCGCGTCGCTAAACCGACTAAGAGCAAGATCGGGAAGAGGTGTTCCGCGAACGCGGCGAGCGGTGCCGCAATTTCGGGCGGGATGAATGGCAGGTTGTACTCGTAGCGGAAAAGATCGATCGTCGAATCGGCAAGGCGCGGTCACCCCAAAGACCAGGTGCCCTCGACGAGGTCGACCGCGAATCCTTCGACCTTGGTCTGACCCGATTTCCAGAAGACTGCGGCGATCGAAAAGCGCCCAAGGAGTGCGATCACGCTGTGCGGGATGCGTTCCATCCAGGGGATGAGGAAACGAACGGTACGGGCGGTGATCGTAAGCACCGCTCGGGCGTTGCGGCTGAACCAAGAGTTCATGGCATTTCTCCCGTTGTAGGGTTGGATCCTGGCGTTTCGGGCAAAATCAGCTGTGTGAGTGCCCCATGACGCAGCAAAAGGGCAAAGAGCGCAGCAGGATCGTACGCACTCGCTTCGTCCGCCGCTGCTCGTTCGACCGCGGTACCGAGCGGTTCGCCGTGGTGCAACGCGGCCAAGCAGCGCGCGTCTGCAGGGGTGACGGGGATGACATAGACCGTTTCTTCGCTGCGCACGACCCAAGTCGGTTCGGCGCGCGGTTCGATCGACGCAGCCGTTTGCGAAAACGCGATCGCATCGGCGGTTTCGTGGTAGGCGTGCCACAGCGTTGCGATGGGGTGGCGCGACGCAATGACAGCGACCGACGGATGGAAAACGAAGCGCACGTTGGGCAGTTGCTCCGGTTGGGTCAATGCGTGTTGGAGCACGGTTGGATCGAGCACCGCAGCGTCGGCGGCGTGAAACGCTTGGACGTATGCGTATTCGAGCGCCGAAAGGTCTGGCAGGTAGGGAAAGCGGTCGACAAACGGGAGCGTAGCCAGGAACGCCGGAAACGTGGCTCCGTAGCGAACCAGTTGTGGCGAATCGGGAAGATTCCCAGCGTCGAGGTAGGCACGTGCCACGGCCCAGAATGTCTCTTGCCCCAAAATGGCTTGCGTGACGGGAAAGGTATCCGCGAGGGCTTCGCAGAGCGAAACGACGACGTTGTTGCGGTAGACATTGAAGCGCACGAGTGGATCCGAACCGTTCCAGGTTTTGAGGCCAGATGGGGGTGGTCGTGTGGGATCCAAGAGCGCATCGGTCCATGCGTCCATCACACAGACTCCAGCGCTACCGAATTTGCCGGTTGTGGGTGGGCAGCCGAGAGATAGTGATCGGCAATCTGGGCTTCTGCGACCAGTTCGGCAAGCGGCGGGATGTTTTGGTCACGCTCCAGGAGGGTTGCTATCGGACCGAGATGGGCCAACGCTTTTTGGTAGAGCGTCCAGACCGCGTCATCGACCGCCGCCCCGTGGGTGTCGATCAGGAGCGGACTTCCCGCAGCGTCACGGTCGCGGTGAAAGCCCGCGACGTGGATCTCTCCGACCGCGTGAAGGGGAAGCGTTTCGAGCATCGCGACAGGGTCGCGGTGGTGGTTGATTGCGCTGATGTAGAGGTTATTGACATCGAGCAGTAGCCCACAGCCGGTGCGGCGGACGACTTCCTGAAGGAAATCGCTTTCGCTCCAGGTCGAAGTGGCGAATTCGAGGTACGTCGCCGGGTTTTCCAGGAGCAGACGGCAGCCCAGTGCCTCTTGCGTTTGGTCGATATGGGTGCAAACGCGAGTCAGCGTTTCGTTCGTATAAGGAAGCGGCAAGAGGTCGTTGAGGTAGTAGCCTTGGTGCGAAGACCACGCAAGATGCTCCGAAAACGATTCCGGTTGGTAGCGATCGAGTAGGTGTTTCAGACGGCGCAGGTGCGTACGGTCAAGCGGCGCTTCACCACCCAGTGAAAGGCCAACGCCATGAATCGAGAGCGCGTACCGTTCGCGGATGCGTTCTAGGTTGCGATGAAAGGGACCGCCCGCGACGAAGTAGTTTTCGGCGTGAATCTCGAAAAAACCGATGTCCGGCCATGACTCTTGGATGGCGCGGAAGTGTTCCGGTTTGAGACCGATTCCGGCGCGTGCGGGAAGCTGCGATGGCGACGTGCGAATCATGGTGATTCCCAGAGCAGCGTTTCCCCACCCAAAGGCGGGGAAACGCACGGCGATTACGCCGATTTCTCTTTGAAAGGCTTCAGCTGGCCATAGCCGGTTGGCGAAGTGGGAGACGGGGTTTTTTCACACGTTCCCGCCGGGACGAGTTTCCATGCGTTGCCCTGGTAGTCACGCACCGAAGTGCCCGCACAGGTGGTTCCGGGCCCCGCTTTGCAGTCGTTTTTTCCTTTCAACGCGACACCGTAGCACTTCTCTTTGGCACCGGTGTCCGCGGTTGCAGGCAGCGACGCGGTTGCGAGCGCGGTGCCGAGGGCAACTGCCAGTGCGGCAGCAGTAGCAGTGGTCTTGTTCATGAGAGGTCTCTCCTTCATTTCCGAATTTGGCCCCAAGGTGATACGTCCCGCCGCGGGGCCGTTGCGTGCGGGGTTAGGCCTTAGTCGGGGAGAAACCGCGATTTCTTACACCACCTCCACCCGCCCCTTGAGCATGTTCATCTGGCAGTGAAACGGGTACTCACCCGGTGCGGGCCAGGTGACCGTGACGGTCACGGTCTTGTTCAGGGGCAGGGTTTCGGTGACGTTGGCGCCCTCGAACACGATCTGTTCCGCACAGGGAGACGGGTCCTTGCGGGTGATCTCCAACGTGACGGGCTGGCCAGCGGGCACACGGATGACGCCCGGCGTGTAGGCGCCGTTTTCCGCGATGATTTTCCAGTGTGTTTGCACGGGCAGGTCCTGGCTCGCCGGTTTCCACAACCAGAACCAGTAGATGATGAACGCCGCCGCGCCGATCAAAAGCAGGTTGAGCAGCATCATCTCAGACTCCTCCCTGTGGTAGGCTGGATGTGTCGCGTGAAGGTTTGAACAACCGCAGGCGGTTGGCGTTGGTGACTACGGTAAAGGACGACAGGGACATCGCTACCGCAGCCACCACCGGATTGAGCAGCCAGCCGGTAAAGGGGTAGAGCAGCCCCGCCGCAATGGGGATGCCGGCCACATTGTAGATAAAGGCACCAAACAGGTTCTGGTATATGTTGCGCACCGTGGCGGCGGAGATTTCGATCGCGTCGGCGACCCCGTGCAGGGAGCCCCGCATGAGGACCACGTCGGCGCTTTCGATCGCCACATCAGTGCCACTGCCGATCGCGAAGCCCACGTCGGCTTCCGCCAGTGCTGGCGCATCGTTGATGCCGTCGCCGACCATGGCCACCTTGAGCCCGTGTGCCTTGAACTGGTGCACGTGGTGGGCTTTGTCCTGAGGCAGCACTTCGGCGATTACTTCGTCGATACCGGCCTGACGGGCTACGGCTTCGGCGGTGGTGCGTACGTCACCGGTGAGCATCACGACCTTCAGACCGCGCTGATGGAGGCGGGCAATCGCGTCGCGGCTGTCCGGCTTGATGGGGTCAGCGACGGCGATCAGGCCGGCAGGCTGCCCGTCCACGGCGATGTAGAGCGGGGTGGCGGCTTTGCGGGCATGGGCATCTGCCTTGTCTTGCCAGGCGCTGAAGTCGATCCCTTGTTCTTGGAACCAGCGTATCTGGCCGATTTGGATGCGCTTGCCCGCGACGATACCTTGCACACCCTTGCCGGACAGGGCTTCGAACTGCTCGGCAGGTGGAATGTCCAGCCCGCGTTCGCGGGCTGCGTCCACCACGGAGAGGGCCAGCGGGTGTTCGGAGCTGTTTTCGAGTCCGGCCGCGAGCCGGAGCAGTTCCCTTTCGTCCAGCGAGGCGCTTTCGATCGCTACGACCTTGGGTTTGCCTTCGGTCACCGTGCCGGTCTTGTCCACGACGATCACGTCCAGATTGCTGGCGGTTTGCAAGGCGTCACCATTACGGATCAGCACACCATATTCTGCGGCTTTACCCACGCCCACCATGATGGACATGGGGGTGGCGAGCCCCAGTGCGCAGGGGCAGGCGATAATCAGCACGGTGGTCAGGGCCACCAGTGCATGGGCGATGCGGGGTTCCGGCCCGAAATTGAGCCAGATCAGTGCCGCTGCAATGGCAATGAGCATGACGACGGGGACAAAGACGGCCGAGATCTTGTCCGCCAGCCGCCCGATCGCTGGTTTGGCGTTCTGAGCCCGCTTGACCATCTGGATGATCTGCGCCAGTGCCGTATCCTTGCCGACGCGGGTGGCGCGGAAGACAAACGTGCCGGTCTTGTTGAGCGTGCCGGCAGCTACGGTATCGCCGGGCTGTTTCTCCACCGGTACCGGTTCGCCGGTGAGCATCGATTCGTCCACCAGGCTCTTGCCGTCGGTCACCTCGCCATCCACGGGAATTTTCTCACCGGGCCGTACCCGGATCAGGTCGTCTTTTTGCACCGCTTCCACCGGGATGTCCAGCTCCTGTCCATCACGGATCACGCGGGCAGTCTTCGCCTGCAGATCCAGCAGGCGGCGGATGGCCTGGGAAGTCTTGCCCCGGGCGCGGGTTTCCAGTGCCAGCCCGAGGTTGATGAGGCCGATGATCATCGCGGTGGCTTCGAAATAGACATGACGAGCGCTCTCCGGGACCGCTTCAGGAATTAGTACGACGACCATGGAGTAGAGCCAGGCGACTCCCGTACCGGTGGCCACCAGCGTATCCATGTTGGCGGTGTGGCCCTTGAAGGCACTCCAGGCGCCCTTGAAAAAGTGACCGCCGCTCTTGACCAGTACGCCCAGCGTCAGCAGGCCGATGCCGATCCACACCCATTGGGAAAGCCCCGGCTGTACCGACATTTCGCCACCCAATACGCCATAGAGCATGAGCGGCACACCCAGGCCCAGCGCCACGGTCATGTCGCGCAGGCGGGCCTTGTAGAAGGCCTGTTCCGCAGCGGCTTTCTCGTCCATCGCCGAAGCATCGTCCTGAATCACCTGGGCGCCGTACCCCGCGGCTTCCACAGCCTTGACGAGCGCGTCGGAGTCCGCGTCCCCTTCTACCAGTGCGGTGCGCTCGGCGAAGTTGACACTCGCGCGGGTCACACCGGGTACGCCCCTGAGTGCTTCCTCGACCTTCGCGACGCACGCCGCGCACTTGACGCCGGTCAGAATGAGCTGGCAGGTCCGACCGGCGGGCGCTTCCGTTGCGGTGGCGGGGGCGTCATTCCCTTCGTTCGTGGCGGTGCGCTCAGCGGCTGACTGGGCACTGTGCTGTTCGGTGGGATGCCCATGCGCGGTTCGCGCCGATGGTCGGGTTTCGGCATCGGTCAGTGGTGTGGTGGGGTAGCCCAGTTCGGTGACGATCGCGGCGATCGCTTCCGCGGACAACGCCGCGGTGACTTTCATTCGCTTCGCGTCGAGGTCGATGGTAACCTCCGTCACGCCCGGCTGCGCTATGAGTGCGTTCGTGATCTTTTTGACACAGTTCTGGCAACCCATTCCTTCCACACGAAAGAGCAGTCGGTTGCCTGTCGCACGTTCGTTCATAGGAATCGCTCCCGGTTACCGTCCTCTTGTTCCCAATGTTCGATCAACCGGCAGATGGTGTGCCCGTCGGGTTGGCCATCGGGCATCCTTTGCCATGTGTCCATCGCTTCGGCCATACGGTCACGCAGGCGGGTGAGCGTCTCGATCTTTTGGCAGATTTCCGCAAAGCGGCGTTCGAAGAGATCGCGAACCAGAGGGCAGGGAGAGTGCCCTTTTTCCGCTTCACGGAGGATTTGGGTGATCTCCTTCAGTGAAAAACCCAACTGACGGGCTTTTCGGATGAAGACCAGCGTTCGGTAGTCAGCGTGCCCGTAGCGCTGGTAACCGTTGTTGGGGTCACGTTGCGGGTGGAGTAGTCCCTGCCGCGTGTAGTAGCGCACCGTTTCCGGTGTCACACCGGCCTTCTTTGCCAATTCGCTGACACGCATGTCGTTTCTCCGTATGGCAGAGCGTCAAGGCAGTCTACAACATGCGTGTAACACATAGGTCAAGGGTCAGGCGCGAATGGTTCGAACGCCAAACTTGACCCGTGCGCAGATTGGTGCCCAGTTGCAAAGGATTTCAAAGCGCTGCGATCACCTTGGCGAGGAGATCGCGTACCTGACCGGCCACGGCCTTGAGGCGTTCATTGTCAATCGCTGCCATCGAGGCAAGAGGATCAATGGCGCTGACTTCGATCCCAGAATCTACTTCCCGCAGAATCACGTTGCAAGGCAGCATCGCCCCTATTTTGGGTTCCAGACCGATGGCTTGCCAGGCCATATTCGGGTTGCAGGCGCCCAGAATCTTGTAGCCCGCTATCTCCTTGTCAAGTTTCTTTTTCATGGTGGCCGAGACATCGATTTCGGTCAGCACGCCAAATCCCTGTGCGGAAAGGGCATCGCGAACCCGGGACTCCGCTTCGTCGAGGGTGTAGCCTGTGAGTATCCGATCGATCGTGTAGGTCATGTGCCCCGCTCCTTCGATAAGAAATAGTTGCGGCAGTATACTGCGTTCGCGGCAACACGGCGCTTTCAGAGTAACTGGCCGTGTCGATGATCTGTGGTCAACCCAAACGGATTGGGATAGAATACGTAGCGTTTTGGATGCTGTGCCATCTCCGATCTTGCCTCGTGCCCAGGTGGCGGAATGGGTAGACGCACTGGATTTAGGTTCCAGCGCCGCAAGGCGTGGAGGTTCGAGTCCTCTCCTGGGCACCACACCCTATTGCCGAAGTATTCGCACAAGATGCGATCAGCGTTGCGCGCGCAAGGTTTTTGCCTCACTCTGTAACCCTTTGATGCGTGTTTCCAGCACGCGTAGCTCGGCACGGTAGCGTCGTTCGCGTTCCCGGATCTGTGCCTCCCGGGCTTTTAGCGCGGCTTTGTAAGCACGGGGATCGTCTGGTAGCGGCGTGGCACGGAGCGCGGCAAGATCCGCTTCGAGCTGCGTTTTGAGCGTGCGCCGTTCTGTCATGAGCCGCGCGATCGCTTCGTCGATCTGCGCTAGGCGCAACCGTGTGGCAGGGTCGAGTGGTGGCGCGAGGGCGGTTTTGTTCCGGGATTTCTCCTTCGCGGATGGGGCCGTCCGGGGAGAAGGCGCTGGCGCTGTGGCGTCGATGGGCGGCTGGGGTGCTACCGTGACCGCACGCCCTTGCGTACAGGGACGTTCTTGCCAGACTATCGTGCCGTTCGTCCCTGGGCAACGGTAGAGCGTTGCGGCTTGGCTGACCACGTGGGTGAAGAGGACCGCCACGAAGATGCAGGCGCGGGAGAATTCGCAGCGTGCTCGCATCATATCGGGTTTGGCTACCGTTGTTTGCTGTGCAAGAACCGTTCGACTGCGGCGAGGTGTTCTGGGCTATTGTGGCACACGCCTTGAAAGAGGGCGCAGAGGTCCAAGAAATCTTTCAGTTCCAACCGTCGCGCCATCTTCATCAGCCGTTTGGTAAAACGCAGCGCGGGTTTCGGTTGATGGGCAAAGCGTTGGGCCAATTCGGTGGCGCGCGGCAGGAGCATTTCGGGTTCGACCACCTCGAGGACGATCCCAAGCGCGCGTGCCTCTTCGGCGTCGATGATGCGCCCGGAAAAGGTGAGCTCGAACGCCCGTTGGTAGCCGATCAGCCGTTGCAGAAACCACGCCCCGCCGTCACCGGGAATGATGCCGAGGTTGAGGAACGTTTCGCCGAATTTGGCGCGCGTGGAGGCGATGCGGATATCGGCCATGTTCGCGAGATCGAACCCCGCGCCGATCGCAGGCCCGTTCACCGCGGCAATCACTGGGATTTCCACGCTGTCGAGTGCCAACGGGATGCGTTGGATCCCTCTGCGGTAGCGCTCGGCGACTTCGGCGACGTCTCCGGCGAAGTCACCGCTGCGCTTCGCCATCTCTTTGATGTTGCCACCGGCAGAGAAGGCGGCGCCAGCACCGGTGAGGATCAGCGCCGAGACGTCATCGTTGCGGTTCGCCCATTCGGCGACGGTGACGATGTCGTCGATGAGTGCGGTGCCAGTCAGCGCGTTGCGTACGTCGTCGCGATCGAGGGTGAGCGTGGCCACCCCCTGTTCGAGGGTGAGTGTGGCATCGGTCAGGGTGGGGATCGCGGTCATCGGTGGGCTCCGTTTCGTCAGACACCGGGGTTGCAGATGATACGGGCGTCGACTACCGCATACCCTTTCGGGTAGGCGATCACCGGGTTGAGGTCGAGTTCCGAGATTTGCGGGTAGGCGTGCACCAAGCCCGATACGGTCACCAGCAGATCGGCGAGCGCTTTGCGGTCCACTGCCGCTTCGCCGCGGACACCCGCAAGGATTTTCCGTCCTTTGATCTGGTCGATCATCGCTTCGGCGTCGTAGCGGGAGATGGGGATGGCGCGAAAGGCAACATCTTCCAGGACTTCTACGTAGATGCCGCCCAGACCGAACATCAGGACCGGCCCAAACGTCGGGTCGCGAACGACTCCGACGATCACTTCAACCCCGCGCGGCGCCATCGGGGAGACCAAGACACCGTGGATATCCGCGCCCGGTTGATAGTTGCGGCACGAAGCGAGGATGTCGTCGTACGCCGCACGCAGCGACGCGTCACTGTGCAGATTCAAGCGCACGCCCCCGGCGTCCGATTTGTGGAGGATGTCACGCGAGACGACCTTCATCGCCAAGGGTTGCTGGCCGAAACGCGCAGAGAGCCCTTCGAGTTCGTCGGGGTGGCGCACCAAAATTTCTTCGGGGACGGTGACCCCATGACGCTGCAAAAGCTGTTTCGCTTCGTGCTCGTAGAGGTTACGCCCTTCGTGGTTCGCGCGTTCGAAGAGCGCCAGCCCTTCAGGATCGGGTTCGAACGTGACCACTTGGGTCTGTTTGTTGCGGTTTTTGAGGTAGATACCGCGCTCGCCAAGCGCGGCCAGGGTGCGCGCGGCGTGCTCGATCGAGGCATAGACCGGGATGCCCTCTTCACGGAGACGGCGTATCGGTGGCGGTTTTACCGGGGTGTAGAGGCTGTGGATCACCACCGGTTTTGCGGTGCGTGCGACGAGTTCGATTATCGTTTCCGCTGCCCGCATCTCCTGGCCGATCAGGTGTTCAGCGAAACGGAGGTGGTAGCCGCCGAACATCCCGACGAGAAAGAGTTGATCGACGTTGGGGTCGCGCTCGAGGATCTCCAGACATTGGGCGAGTACGTACGGGTCGGTGTCGCTGGTGCCCGCGACGTCGACGGGGTTGCTGGTATTGGCGTGTGGCAGCAAAATCGCGCGCAGCGCCGCTTGGGTCTCTTCCGTAAGCGTAGCGAGTTCCAGTCCCGCTTCGGTCAAGCGGTCCGTTGCGATCGTTGCCTGTCCGCCCCCGTCGGAGAGGATCGCAACCCGTTTACCGGCAGCTTTCTGCATCCGGGATAGCCCTTCGGCAACGGGTAAGATTTCGTCGGAATCGTGCACGACGCTGATTCCCACTTGCCGTAACAGATCGACCGTCATCGCGTAGCTGCCGGCAAGCGACCCGGTGTGGGATTTCGCCGCTTGGCGACCCGCGGCGGTGGTGCCGGATTTGTACACGACGACCGGTTTGACGGCGGTCACCGCACGGGCGGTATCGATGAATTGGCGTCCGTTGTTGAAGCCTTCGACGTAGAACGCGGCGACTTCGGTGTTGACCTCTTCCCCTAGGTATTGCAGGTAGTCGCTGAAACCGACGTCTGCTTGGTTCCCAGGACCGACGTAGGTGGAAAAGCCGATTTGCCCGTAATTTTCCGCTTCGAGCGTCAGCGCAAGGAGCATGTTACCCGATTGTGAGATGAGGCCCACGCCACCCGGCTGCACGTTGGTGAGCCCCAACAGGTTAACCTTTTTGTGCAGGTTGAAGAGCCCGTTGGTGTTAGGGCCGATGACCCGTACACCCGTTGCCCGTGCGGCTTCGACGAGTGCCTGTTCGAGTTGCGCACCTGCTTCGCCGCTTTCCCGGAAACCGGCGGCGAGCACGACGACCCCTTTGACCCCTTTTTCCCCGCACTGCCGTACGAGTTCGGGAACGGTTGCCGCGGGGGTGCAGATGAGGGCAAGATCGACCGGTTCGGGCAGCGCATCGACCGAGGGAAGGGTGGGAATGCCGAGGATGCGGTCGGTTTTCGGGTTGATCGGGTAGATACGGCCTTCGAACCCGTCTTTGATGAGCCCCACGAGCGCTTTGTAACCGCGCTTGGTGGGGTCGGCAGAGGCGCCGATGATCGCGATCGAGTCCGGGGCGAGGATCGGGTGGAGGAAGCTCTGTTGGGGCAGGTGTTGCACACTGCGTTTGCGGCGGACTTTGACCATCTTATTTCCCTTGGAAGCGCGGAGCGCGTTTTTCCGCGAACGCATCGATCCCTTCTTGCCAGTCCTGGGTGGTGGCAACGAAGGTCATTCCTTCGAGTTCAGCAGTGAGACAGGCGTCGAAGGTGCGTTCGCCTGCGTGGTTGAGCTGTTCCTTGACCAATTGGAGGGAGAACGGCGCGCGTTGCGCCAATTGCCGCGCAAACGCGCGCGCTGCTTCGCGGAAGGTGGCATCCGGGAAGACTCGGGCTGCAAGCCCGATGCGCGCGGCTTCGCGCCCGTCGATCCGTTCGCCGAAAAAGAGGAGTTCTCGGGCTTTGGCGAGCCCCACCAACCGGGGTAAGAGCCAAGTGACGCCACCGCCGAGAAAATTGCTGATGGTCACTTCGGGAAAACCGATCTGGGCGCTTTCCGCGATCACGATGAAGTCCGAAGCCACCGCCATTTCGGCGCCGGCGCCCAACGCGTAGCCGTTTACCGCGGCGACGACCGGTTTGGCGAGATGGAAGATGCGTTCGCACACCTGTTGTTCGAGTCGCAAGTATTGCCGCCGTGCAAACGGGGTTCGGCCTGCTTGGTGCGCTTTGAGGTCGGCGCCGACGCAAAATGCGCGCCCTTCCCCGGTGAGGAGGACGACCCGCACCTCTGGGTCGGCTTCGGCTTGGGCCAGCGCGGCCAGCAGTTCGGTATAGAGCTCTTCTACGACCGCATTGAGGCGGTGCGGGCGGTTGAAACGAATTTCACAGAGTTGATCCGTGGTGGTGACGATCAGATGTTCAGGTTGGGACATGAGCCGATTCCTGCGAAGGGGGCAACGATCGGGTGCGGCGCTTCTGGTTCCACGCCAGCAGCGCCAACAGAAACAGTGTAGGCAAGTATACCCACTCTTTCGCCGGCCGATCCGCAGGCAATTCTACTTGGGTGATGGCGTAGCCCGGCTCCAGTCCGAGTTTTTCGGCGACGCTACCAAAGCGGACATTGACCACTTGGAGCTGGTCACCAACAGTCATGACGTGCAGACCTTCGTTGCGTAGCCGCGCGAGTGGGTTCTCTGCTGAGTCCCCCAGCGGCAGCAGCACCCCTTTGCGCACTTCGTCCCCTTCCAGCGAAATGCCCTCGACCCAGACGCGGGCTTGTGCGCCTTTCGGGGCGGTTTTGGCGATTTCCAGGAGCATCGTACCGGGGTGGGGTTCGTACGGCGGATAGAGCATGTCCCACCAGAAGCCGGGTCGGAAGAGCGAGAAGCAGATGATGAGGAGCGCGATCGTCTCCCACCAGCGGTTGCGCGCGAAGAACCACCCTTGCGTTGCCGCGGCAAAGACCAGGTTTGCGAGGATCGCGCTCCCTACGACGAGCAAGAATTGCCCCGGCCCTTCGATGCCGATCAGCAGCAATTGGGTGTTGAAAATGAACATGAAGGGCAGGATCGCGGTTCGGATCGAGTAGCCGAACGCGGTGACGCCGGTCCGAATCGGGTCGCATTTGGCAATGCCAGCAGCCGCATAAGAGGCAAGCCCTACCGGTGGGGTGACGTCGGCCATCAAGCCGAAATAGAAGACGAAGAGATGGACGGCGATGAGCGGGACGAGCAGTCCATTCTGCGCGCCGATTTCGACGACGACAGGGGCCATGAGCGTCGAGACGACGATGTAATTGGCGGTGGTGGGGAGCCCCATACCCAGGATGAGGCAGATCACCGCGACGAGCAAGAGCATCAGGATCAAATTGCCGCCCGCGATCGTTTCGACCACTTCGGTGAGCACCAATCCGATGCCCGTGAGGGTCACGGTACCGACGATGATGCCCGCGGCAGCGGTGGCGATACCGATCCCGATCATATTGCGCGCGCCGATCACGAGCCCGTCGTAGAGGTCCCGTAACCCGTGCAGCAACTGGGTAAGGTAGTTACCGGTGCCGCGGAAATAGGCAAAGAGCGGCTTTTGCGTGACGACGATGAACATCAAGAAGCCGATCGCCCAGAAGACCGAAAGCGCTGGGGAGAGCTCTTCGACCATCAGGTTCCAGATGAGCGCGGCAACCGGCAGCAAATAGTGCAGTCCCGATTTGATCGTCGGCCCTGCGTCGGGCAGGGCTTCGAGCGGTTCGTTCGGGTCTTCGAGGCGCAGCTCGGGATAGTGCGCCGCGAGTTTGATGAGCGCAACATAGGCAGCGAGCATGCCGACCGCGATGATCCAGAACGCGGCGTCGCCCGCAACCGTTTTGATCCAGCCCAATCCGTAATAGACCACGCCAGCCAACACGATGAAGCCGGTTAGGTTGAGGCCGAGGGAAAGGATGCGGTGGTGTGCTGGGCGTTGATCGCGACGCGGCAGCCCCTGGATGTTGGCTTTGAGCGCTTCGAGGTGCACGATGTAAAAAAGGGCGATGTAGGAGATGAGCGCGGGCAAAAAGGCGTGTTTGATCACCTCTTGGTACGAAATGC
Organism: Hydrogenophilus hirschii; assembly: GCF_054656675.1. Taxonomy (NCBI): domain Bacteria; kingdom Pseudomonadati; phylum Pseudomonadota; class Hydrogenophilia; order Hydrogenophilales; family Hydrogenophilaceae; genus Hydrogenophilus; species Hydrogenophilus hirschii. The sequence goes on along the minus strand of NZ_BAAHXQ010000001.1, from coordinate 1,248,405 downwards.
CCACGTATTCGACCATGAGGAATGCTGCCGCCCCCATCACGGGTGGCATGATCTGGCCATCGACCGACGCGGCGACTTCAACCGCAGCGGCTTTGTCCGGTCGGTAGCCCACCCGCTTCATCAACGGGATGGTGAAGGTGCCAGTGGTGACGACGTTGGCGATCGAAGAGCCCGAGATGATCCCGGTACTGGCCGATGCGACCACTGCCGCCTTTGCTGGCCCGCCACGCAGATGACCGAGCAGGGAAATCGCGCTTTTGATGAAGTAGTTGCCGGCCCCTGCGGTTTCCAGTAGCGCGCCGAAGAGGACAAAAAGAAAGATGAAGCTGGCGGAGACGCCGAGCGCGACGCCAAAGACGCCTTCGGTACCGAGCCACATGTGCGACATCGCTTTGCTGAGCGACGCCCCCTTGTGCGCGATCATCTCCGGCATGTAGGGGCCGAAAAAGATGTAGGTGAGGAAGACGAGCGCGAGGATCACCATCGGAAGACCCAGCGCACGACGAACGGCTTCGAGCAGGAGCGCCATCCCCGTCACCGCTACGGTGAGGTCGACCACGGTGGGTTGCCCAGGACGGGTGGAGAGTTCGCGATAAAAGAGAAACAGGTACGCCATGCACCCGGCGGCGATTGCCGCGAACAGCCAGTCGGCGAGCGGAATCCGGTCACGGGGCGAGCGCTTGAACGCCGGATACGAGAGAAAACCCAGGAAGACCGCGAACGCCAGGTGCAGCGAACGCGCTTCGGTATCGTTGAATAGACCGATCCCCAACAGGTAGGGGAAAGGCGACGCCTGCCACAGTTGAAAGAGTGACCAGGCAAGCGCCGCGGCAGCGATGACCATGGCCGCAACACCCGTTGGTTGTCTTCCCCCGGTGTCTGCTTCCGCAACGATGCGTTTCAGTTCTTCCGGGGTGGGTTCGTGGTGTTTTTCCGCCATGGTCGTCCTCTAAACGATTACATCCAGCCCTTCTCTTTGTAGTAGCGCACCGCGCCTTCATGCAGCGGCGCCGAGAGCCCGTTCTTGATCATGTCTTTCGGATCGAGATGGGCGAAGGCCGGGTGCAGCTTCTTGAAGTCGTCGAAGTTCTCGAAGACCGCTTTGACCAGTTGATAGACGACGTCCGCCGGCACTTTCGCCGAAGTGACCAGCGTGGCGACCTCCCCGAAGGTTTTCACCGGATCGGGGTTGTTCGCGTACATGCCGCCGGGGATCGTTGCCGGCGCAAAGTAGGGGTATTGCGCGATCAACTTGTCCACGCCGGGACCGGTGACATTGACCAGTTTGGCGCCACAGGTGGTGGTGGGATCTTGGATGTTCGCGGACGGGTGACCCACGACATAGACGAACGCGTCGATCTTGTTGTCACAGAGGGCTGCGCCGTGTTCGTCCGCCTTGAGTTCGGAAACGAGCGCGAAATCGGAAAAACTCATCCCCATCGCGGGAACGAGGAGTTCCATCGTCGCCCGCTGGCCGGAGCCGGGGTTCCCGACGTTCACGCGCTTGCCTTTGAGATCCTGGAAGTTTTTGATTCCGGCATCGGGCCGCGCAACGACGGTGAGCGGCTCAGGATGGATCGTAAAGACCGCGCGCAGCTCGGTCATCGGGCCAGCGTCTTTGAACTGCTTCAACCCTTTGACGGCGTTGTAATGAACGTCGGATTGCGCGACGCCGAAATCGAGTTCGCCCGCCCGGATGGTGTTGATGTTATAGACCGAACCACCGGTGCTCTCCACCGAGCACCGAATGCCGTGTTGGGCACGATCTTTGTTCATCAAACGGCAGATCGCGCCACCCGCAGCGTAATAGACGCCGGTGACGCCGCCCGTGCCGATGGTGACGAATTGCGCCGCGTGGGTGACCGGCGCGCTGGCCACCGTTGCGGTGACTGCCAATGCGGTGAGCCATTTCATGGGTTTCATCAGCTACCTCCTCTTCGTGGGTGAAAAAACTGTGTAATCAGTTTAGTGTGATGGTGCCATTTGTGCAAATTGGGGTTTCCCCCACTAGCCACGGCCAAAACCAGGTGAGCGTCTCGGCAAGCGCACGGGAGGCAAGCGCAGAGAGGGGAGCGCCCAACGTGAAGTGCTCCCCCCGGATCGCGATTTGCCACAGCGACGCAGGGAGCGCCAAGCCCAGGAGTCGAGCGGCAGCAAGCAGTGCGATGGGCGAGACTTGGTGTGTGCCGACGCTGGCAAGAAGCGGGGCGAGCGTGCCGTCAGGGGGTTCCAGGCGGGTGACTACAAAAGGGGGCGCTGCGGCGCGTTCGGCGCCGTGCGGCGACGCTTCGATCCCGTTGGGGGCGTACGCGTCGACGAAGCAGACCGTGTGCCGGTTCGCCAGAAGGAGCGCCGTTTCGGGGCCCCATTGCAGTTGCCAATGGGTGACGATCGCGTCCCGCCAAGCGGGGGGGAGGGTTTGCTTTTGCCTTTCGATTTCGGCAACGAAACGGGCGCCCAGCGCGTCGTCGCCCCGCAGGTCGTTGCCGCAGGCGAGGATGAGGATTGCACCGGGGGGCGGTGGTGCGGGAAGCAACGGCCGTTCCGGGTACTGAGTTGTCATGTACCCTTAGTCCCGAGCGCTGGCGCTGCCGTGGGGCGCTCGATCGTGCCGTCGCTGTGGCGAACCAGCATGTCGATGGGGGTGGGGACGTCTTTATGGTGGAGCGAGACGACGAGCGGCATCTGTCCGAGCGCATGGGTCGCGCACGAAAGACACGGATCGAACGCGCGCACCGCTACTTCGATGTGGTTGAGCAGCGCTTCGGTGAGCGTCACGCCGGAGAGGAAGGCTTTCGCTGCGGTGGTGACCGCCTGGTTCATCACCGCGTTGTTGTGGGTGGTGGAGACGATGAGGTTGCAATAGGTGATGAGGTCGTCGTCCCCCACTTCGTAATGGTGGATGAGGGTGCCGCGGGGCGCTTCGATCACGCCGACACCCCGGTGTTGGCGTTGGCCGCGCGCGCGCAGTTCTCCCCCTTCCAGATCGGCGTCGGTCAGGAGTGCCTCGATCAGTTCGGCACAGTGGAGCATTTCGATGAGTCGCGCCCAATGGTAGCCGAGCGTACTGTGCGCTACGGCGCCTTGGTCGAATGTGAGAAAGCGCTGTCGCGCGGCTTCGGCACGCGCCGTGGTGAGACGATCGCAATTGATGAGCCGCGCCGATGGGCCGACACGGTAAAACCCGTCGGGTTCGCCGTAGGCCTTGAGGTAGGGGAACTTCATGTAGCTCCACGGACGCACCGCTTCAACCAGGAGTTGGTCGTAGTCGTTGGGGTCGTAGTGGTCGATGAGGATCGCGCCGTTTGCCTCTTTGACGCGGAACGTACCGTCGTAGAGGTCGAGGCTGCCGTCGGCGGCAACGAGCGAAAAGGTCTTCGTCTGGAACGAACCGAACTGGGCAAAAAAGGGCGCATGCTCGGTAAAGAGGCGCTCGATGAGCGCTACCGCCGCTTCGCACCAACTCCGGATTTCGGGCGCGCGGGAAAGGAGTGCCATTCGTTCGCGGCGGCTCAGATTTTTGTGGATGCCGCCTGGAACGGCGCTCGTGCCATGGATCCGTTTGCCCGCAGTGGCTTCGATGCACTCCTGACCAAACTGGCGCACCAGGATTCCTTGGCGCGCCAATTCCCGTTTTTGTGCGGCTAAACCGAAGACGTTGCGCTGCGCGGGGTCGGCGCTGAACCCCAGAAGGAGGTCGGGCGCCGCGAGGTAGAAGAAGTGCAACGCGTGCGATTGCAGCACCTGGCCGTAGTGCATCAGCCGCCGCATCTTTTCGGCGGTGGGGGGGAGTTGCGTGACACCGACCAGACGGTCGAGCGCTTTGGCCGCGGCCAGATGGTGCGAAACGGGACAGATGCCGCAGAGGCGTTGTACCTCCACCGGCGCTTCCCAATAGGGGCGGCCGACGATGAACGCCTCGAAACCGCGAAATTCGACGATGTGCAGTCGCGCTTCGACCACTTGCCCGTCGTCGTCGAGCCAGATGGTGACTTTGCCATGGCCTTCGACGCGGGAGAGCGGGTCGATCGCAACCCGTCGGGTGGCATTAGCAGGCAGCGACGGGCGGGGGGAAACGGCTTCGGGGGCGTGCTGGGTCATGGTGCCTCTCAATCGTAGCGCAGCGTCGGGTATGGGAAGTGGGGTTCGCGGCCAGCGAGCAGGTCAGTGAGGAAGGTCCAGATCACTTCCGCTGTAGGAGGGCAGCCGGGTAGGTAGTAGTCCACGCGGACGATTTCGTGGATCGGATGGACATGTTCGAGGAGGAGCGGCAATTCCGGGTCGTTGGGCACGCGGCTGCCGGGCGCGAGGTGGCGATCCGCTTCGAAGACTTGGGTAAGGAGCCTCTCTACGCGATGCTGGTTGCGCTGCGCAGGGAGCCCGCCGTTGATTGCGCAGGCCCCCACCGCGACCAGGATCCGCGCGGCACGACGATAGGCACGCAACACCTCGACGTTTTCCGCGTTACACACGCCCCCTTCGATGAGCGCGATGTCGCATTCGCCAACCGTTTTCCAGTCGGTGAGCGGCGAACGGTCGAACGTGACCCACTCTGCAAGGGCAAGGAGGCGCGTATCGATGTCGGCAAACGACATGTGACAACCGAAGCAACCGGCAAGCGAAGCGGTGGCGATGCGGATTTTTCGGGGAGGCATCGCGGAGGGTGCGGCAGAGGTCATGTGTAGCGCTCCTTGTCGCTCATCGCTTCAGGCGGGCGGTGGTCGAAACGTCGTTTGCCGATCGGGGTGGTGAATCCCACCGCTTTGAAGTTGAGGGCGCCCACTGGGCAGATCCGGGCGGCGCGGTCGGTTGCGGCAAGCGCCGTGTCGCCCAGGCGCCCGCTTGCGCTCGTCGCCAGAAGCCGCGACGCGATGCCGCGTCCGCCGATCACGAGCGCCTCTTTCCCTTCGGCCAGACTGGCGCGCACGCAGAGTCCGCACAGGATGCAGCGGTTGGGGTCGAGCCAGAGGTCGGGGTGGCTTGCGTCGATTCGGCGCTGCGGGTAGAAGGGGTCGAAGTGCGACGCGGTCATCCCATGGGCGTAGGCGAGCGCTTGCAGCAGACAATCCCCGCTCTTTTCGCAGCCGGGGCAGAAGTGGTTGCCTTCGGCAAAGAGCATTTCCAGGAGCGTGCGCCGCACGCGGGTAAGCGTCTCGCTTTTGCTCACCACTTGGAGTCCCGGTTGCGCCGGGAGCGCGCAACTGGCCTGAATGCGGCCATTGGCTTCGACGACGCAGAGTCGACACGAGCCGTGATTGCCCATCTCGGGATGCCAGCAGAGGTGCGGGATGTACCGTCCTGCCGCAAGCGCCGCTTCGAGGACGGTTTGTCCGGGAACGAACGGGATCGATTCCTCGTCCAGGGTGAAGGTTTCGCTGGCGAAAGGGGGCGTAGTCGGGCGCATCAGCAGACCTCTTTGGGGTAGGCGCGGGTAGCGTGGTGGGGGGTCATCGTGTCACCTCCGGTTGTTCGAATTGCGCCAAGTGCGCGTGCGCGTCGTCGCGGCCGGTGATGCGGCGCGTCGCGGCGAGCTCGGCGTCGAGTGAGAACGCCGGAATGAAGTCGTGGGGTTGCAGATGGGCCTCGAGCCGGTGACGGAAGTGCGCGATGAGGTCGCGCACCGGGTTGCCCGCAGAAAGGCCGAAACCGCAGTTGCTCGCCAGACGCATCGCTTCGAGCGCGGGGGCGAGCCGTTCGAGGTCGAAACAAGTCGCGTAGCCAGCCGCGATCTTCGCGAAGGTTTTGGCGATGAGCTGGGTGCCCACCCGGCAGGGGGTGCAAAAGCCACAGCTTTCGTGCGCAAAGAAACGCGCGAAGTGGTGGACGATCGCGACTGGGTCGCGGCGGACGTCGAAAACCATCACGGTGCCGTTACAGGGAAGTGCTTCGAACGCGAGCGGCCGCGCCAATTGCTCAGGGGTGGCCGGTAGGAGCGTACCGGACGGACCAGAGACTTGAACGGCGTACGGGGTGCCGAGTGGGCGCGCGGCGGTGACCACGTCACCGAGTGCAACACCGTAGGGAAATTCGTAGAGGCCGGGCTGGGCGACGTCACCGCTCACGCAGAAGAGCTTCGGGCCCGAGGAGTCGGGGGTGCCCAACGCGCGCCACCACGCAGCGCCGTTCCCGACGATCGCAGCAACCGCAACGAGCGTTTCGACGTTATTGATGACCGTGGGGTGCCCCAGGTATCCCTGCGTCACCGGGTACGGGGGGCGGACTCGGGGGCGACCCGGTTTTCCTTCCAGCGATTCGATCAACGCCGACTCTTCACCGCAGACGTACGCGCCGGCGCCGAGCGCGATTTCGAGGGTGACGCGCTCAGCCTGCGGCACCGTCGCTTGGGCGGAGGCGATGCGCTCGCGCGCCGCCTCTAGCCTGGGCAGCAGGTACTGGTATTCGTACCGCAGGTAGAGCATCGCCGTGCGGGCGCCGATCGACCGCGCGGCAAGGATCATTCCGGCAAAGAGGTGCTCCGGGTAGCGGGTGAGCAGCACCCGATCCTTGAAAGTACCCGGTTCGCCTTCGTCGGCGTTGCAGATGAGGAATCGTTCGGGGTCAGCCGTTTCGCGGCAAAAGCGCCATTTGGTTGCGGTGGGAAAGCCCGCGCCGCCACGGCCCCGCAGACCGGCGTCGGTAACCGCCTGGAGAATCGCGTCGGGATCGTGCGCTGTGGGGTGTTCGAACACCGCTTCGGCAGGTGTCGCGTCGAGCCAGGTCAGCAGTGGGCCGTGGCGGTGGATCGCGTTGGTGACCGCAAACCATTCGGTAGGCCATTGGTCCATCGGTATCTGGGCTTGGATTTTTTCGATGAGCGCATCGATGCGCGCCGCGTCGAGTCGGGGCATCGGTCGACCGTTGATGAGCGCTGCCGGGGCCTGATCCGAAAGGCCCGCGCACGCGGTCCAGCCGACGAACAAGCGCGCGTCGGCGGTGCGTTGCCCGGGTTTGATCGCGAACGCGGCGCAGAGGTGGTTGCAGAGCGCGGCAACCCCTGCGTGGTGGTCGACGACGTGATCGACGAAGTGGATCTGGTAGCGCGCCGGTGGGGTTTGGAAGAAGTGGTAGAACGAGGCCGTTGCGGCGATTTCGCCTGGCGGTAAAGAAAATGCGGTGCTCAGTTCCGCGAGCGCTTGGGCGTCGAGCGGACGGCCAAACCGCGAACGTGCTTGGTGGAGCGCTGCGAGCAACCCGGGTGCCGTGCGCTGTCGTTCGGTGGTCATGGTTCCTCCTCCTCGTGTTGCCATTATAGGCAAAAAATTCGGACGTAAAGTGCTTGTGATAGATTCTGCAGGGTCAGGCGCATGGGGAGGTTGAAGGGGAACGATGGGCGAAGCGCAACCGCCGCTGGGGTTGTTGGTGGTCGATGACGAGGTGCGTTCGCTCGAAGCGATCGAACGCACCGTCGAAGAGGAGTTCACCGTTTTTACGGCGACGAACGCAGAGGCGGCGCGCGAACTCTTGACGACGTGGGCAGAGCGCGCCCCGATCGCGATCGTGTTGTGCGATCAACGGATGCCGGGGACGTCTGGCGTGGCGTTTCTCAAAGAGGTCCGTGAGCGTTGGCCGCAGGCGATTCGGATCATCCTCTCGGGATATACGGACGCGGAGGCGATCATCGCCGGGATCAACGACGCCGGTATCTGGCAATTTCTGCTCAAGCCGTGGCAGCCCGAGCAACTGTTGTTGGTATTGCGGCGCGCGGCCGAGCTCTGGCGTCTGATGCGCGAACACGAACGGTTGACGCAGGAATTGCGTGTCTCAGCGCCCTATCTGGCGGGCCAAGTGGCGCAGAAACGGACCGAGGTGCACCATCGGTTGGGGTGTGACGCGATTTTGTGCGCACCGCAAAGCCCGTTGGCGGAGATTCGGCAACTGGTGGCCCGGCTGGCGACCTATGATTTTCCCGTGTTGATCACCGGAGAGTCAGGGGTCGGAAAAGAGATGGTGGCCCGAGCCTTGCACTACAGCAGTCCGCGCAGCGAAGCTCCGTTCGTGACGCAGAACTGTGGCGCGCTCCCCGACACGCTGCTGGAGTCCGAGCTCTTCGGCTATCGCAAGGGCGCTTTCACCGGAGCCAACGAAGACCGTGCGGGCCTTTTTCAGCAAGCGGACGGGGGAACGCTGTTCCTCGACGAGATCGGCGACACCAGTCCCGCATTTCAGGTGAAACTGCTGCGGGTGTTGCAAGAGGGTGAGTTTCGGCCGCTGGGCGGGAACAAACCGGTTCGGGTAAACGTCCGCGTGGTGGCGGCGACGAACCGGAATTTGGCCGAAGAGGTGCAAGCCGGACGGTTTCGCGAGGATCTCTACTACCGCTTGGCGACCTTTGCGATCCACGTGCCACCGTTACGCGAGCGGCAAGTCGATATCCCCGTTCTGGTCGAGCATCTGGTTGCAGAAGCGGAAAAAAGCCTGCAAAAAAGGCTTCACGGCGTCACCCCTGCTTGTCTCGAACGGTTGACTGCCTATTCATGGCCGGGGAATGTGCGGGAAATGGCGAACGAAATCTTGCGCCTGGCCGTGTTGAGCGAAGACGGATGGCTGCACGAACGCCACCTGTCGCCACGGATCGCCGCTGCCGGGACGACGGGGCGGGGTTCGGAGGGTAGGACGACAGCGGAATCGTCCCCGTTCACGGAGATCATCGGTGGGGCGAAAGGGTCGCTGCGCGCGCGGCTCGAAGCGATCGAAAAAGCGATCATCGCCGAGACATTCGCCTCACACCGCGGAAATCTGTCGCGAACCGCGCGGGCGTTGGGGTTGTCTCGGGTGGGTTTGCGCAATAAGATGACACGGTTGGGGTTACTGAACGAAGAGGGGCAGAGCGGTGGCGGATGATCCGAACGGCGATACGGCGTTGCCTCGCCTCAGGGTGTTATGGCTGCAAAGCGCCGGGTGTGGGGGCTGTAGCCAATCGTTGCTCTGTTGGGAACCCGACGATTGCTTTTCCGTGCTGGAAAGCGGTGGGATCGACTGGGTATGGCACCCTGCGTTTTCGTTCGAAGGGGGTGACACCGTTCTTGAACGACTGGAAGCGTGTGCCAATGGGGACGAACCGTTCGACGTGCTCTGCGTCGAAGGGGCGATGTTGCTGGGTCCCAATGGCAGCGGTGCGTTTCATCGTTTGGGGGGCACCCACAGCTGTGCGGAGTGGGTCAAGCGGTTGGCGAAGCACGCGCGATGGGTGATCGCTGTTGGCTCGTGTGCGGCGTGGGGTGGGTTCGGTGCGGCGATGCACGACACCCTGTGGCAGTCGTGCGGCCTGCAATTCACCGAAAAGCAGCGCGGTGGCCTGCTGGGCAAGCAGTATCGCTCGCGAGAAGGGTGGCCGGTGATCAATGTGGCGGGGTGCCCCATTCACCCGGCGTGGCTGGTCGAATGGTTGATCGCGCTGGCCGATGGTGTAGTGACGGTCGACGATCTCGACCCGTGGGGACGACCGCTCTTCTATGCGCAACACCTCGTTCATCACGGCTGCCCGCGCAACGAGTATTACGAATTCAAAGCGAGCGCCGAGACGCTGGGGCAGTTGGGCTGCATGATGGAACACCTGGGGTGCAAGGGAACGCAGGCGCATGCCGACTGCAATCAGCGTCCGTGGAATGGCAACGGCTCGTGTCTCAAAGGCGGCTATCCGTGCATCGCCTGCACGGAGCCTGGGTTCGAAGCGCCGGGCCACCCCTTTCAGGAAACGCCGAAGGTGGCGGGCATCCCCGTGGGCCTACCGACCGATATGCCGAAGGCCTGGTTCGTCGCGCTCGCTGCGTTGTCGAAATCGGCGACCCCGAAGCGGGTGCGCCGCAACGCGCTTTCCGACCGCGTCGTCGAACTGCCGGGGCAGCGCGGGAAGGAGCCGAAACCATGACGACGGTGCGGTTGGGGCCGTTCAACCGCGTCGAGGGGGACCTGGAGGTGACCCTCACGCTCGATGCCGCCGGATTTGTTACGCGTGCGCAGGTCAATTCGCCGCTTTTTCGCGGGTTCGAACGGATTTTGCAAGGTCGCGCGCCGCTCGATGCGCTGACGATCGTGCCGCGGATCTGCGGGATCTGTTCGGTGGCGCAATCGATGGCTGCTGCGCAAGCGCTCGCCGACTGGGCGCGCATCAAACCGGTGCCCAACGGGGCGTTGGTCGCGCAGACCGTCTTGGCGGTGGAGAACCTTGCGGATCATCTCACCCATTTTTTCCTCTTTTTCATGCCGGACTTTACCCATTCGGCGTATCGCACCATGCCGTGGTACGAAGCCGCGGTGCGGCGCTTCGCACCGTACCGCGGGGAAAGCGCCGCGCGGTGGTTGGCGGCGCGGGCACAGTGGTTCCATTTGGTGGGGTTGTTGGCCGGGCGCTGGCCGCACACTTTGGCGGTGCAGCCGAGTGGGACGACCCGTACGATCCATGCGATGGAGCAGCGCGAATTGCTGCGCATGGTGGGGCAGATGCGGCGCTACCTCACCGAGTCGCTTTTTGGCGATACGCTGGATGCGGTCTTGGCGCTCGACTCCGCCGATGCGCTCTTGGCATGGGCAGAGGGGCGGGAAAGCGACGCCGCGTTCTTCATCCAGGTGGCGCATGCGCTCGAGCTCTTCACCGTTGGTCGGGCGTACGACCGTTTTCTTTCTTATGGTGCCTACCGCGCCTGGCCAGCGGGCGTTTGGGATCGCGCAACCGCAGCAACTGCACCGCTTGACGAGGCGGCGATCGTCGAGGAGGTCGCGGCTTCGTGGTTGGGTGGGTCGGCAAGTCACCCTGCCGAGGGCGAAACCGTGCCGTGGCTCGAACGGCCTGACGCGTACAGCTGGTGCAAAGCGCCGCGGTATCACGGCGCGCCGGCCGAGACGGGGGCGTTGGCGCGGGCGGTGGTCGCCGGCGTGCCGCTTGCCCGCGATCTCGTGCAGCGTTGGGGGGGGAGCCTCGTCAGCCGGGTCATCGCGCGGCTCTGGGAGTGCGCGCGGATCGTGCAGTGGGTCGAAGCGTGGCTGACGGAGATCGACGTCAAAGCGTCGTTCATCGAACCGGTCGTTTGGCCCAATGAAGGGCGTGGCGTCGGGCTCGTCGAAGCGGCGCGCGGCGCGCTGGGCCACTGGCTGGAGGTGGCGAACGGACGGATCCAGCGCTATCAGATCATCGCACCCACGACGTGGAATTTCTCACCGCGTGACCAGACGGGGCAACCGGGGCCGCTCGAAAAAGCATTGGAGGGGCTTACTGCGGGTGCGGGGGCGATGCCGTTCGTGCACCACGTGGTGCGATCGTTCGACCCGTGTATGGTTTGTACCGTGCATTGAGGAACAGGGGGCGTGGCAGAGGCGGCACGTTTCAACGATACGGAGCACGACGCAGACCACAGCGATGACGCGGTGTGGCTCGAAGTGGTGCGCAAAATGGACGAGGTCTACCAAGACCTCTTGCGCTACGAAGTCGAGCTGGAGACGAAAAACGCCGAGCTCGAATCGCTGCGGCAATTTTTCGCCAGTGTGCTCGACAGCGTCAGCGACGTGCTGATCGTCTGCGACCTCGAGTGGCGGATCGAAGCGGTGAATGCGGCGCTGAGTCGGTTGGTCGGCCAAGCGCAAGAGACGCTCATCGGGGCATCGTTCTTTTCCCTGTTGGCCGATACGGACCGAGAGCGGTTTTGCGGGGGCACGGGGATGCCGGTGGTCGAGCGGCACGACTGTGAGTGTTCGGTAATCACCGCGGATGGAACGACAACGCCGGTTTCGTTCAACTGTACGGTGCGGCGCGATCTTTCGGGACGGGTGTCGGGCGTCGTGATCACCGGGCGTCCGGTTGGGGAGTTGCGGCGCGCCTACGAAGCGCTGCGGGAGGCGCACGAAGCGTTGCAGCGCACCCAAGGGCAGTTGGTCCATTCGGAAAAGATGGCGTCGTTGGGCCGGTTGGTTGCGGGTGTGGCACATGAACTCAACAACCCGATCAGTTTCGTGCTGGGTAACGTGTTGGCGCTGAAACGGTACGCAGAGCGGTTTCAGCGCTTTTTCGCCGCTTGTGCCGCCGAGGGAGCTTGTGCGCCAGCGATTCAGACACTTCGCGAACAGCTCAAGATCGACCGTGCGCTTGCCGATTTGCCGCGCTTGATCGCCGGTTTGGAAGAAGGGGCGCAGCGTAGCCGCGACATCGTCGACGCGCTGAAACGGTTTTCGGCGGTCGACGGCGGCGAGATGCACGAAGTCGAACTGGTCGAGGTGATTCGGCGTGGTGTTCATTGGGTCACGTCGTCGTTGCGTGGCGCGTTCCGGGTGGATCTGGCGTTGCCCGAATCGATGCGCGTCTGGGGCAACAGCGGCCAGCTGCAACAGGTGGTGATGAATTTGGTCCAGAACGCCGCGGACGCGACAGCCGATCTTCCCGAGGGGCGGTTGTCGATTACCGCCCGTGAAGAGAATGGCGGTTGGCGCGTCGATTTCATCGACAACGGTCCGGGTATCCGGCCGGAGCATCTGCCCCATCTGTTCGAGCCGTTCTTCACGACGAAACCGGTGGGGCAGGGAACCGGTTTGGGGCTGGCGATCAGCTATGGTCTGGTGGAAAAGATGGGGGGTAAGCTGAGCGCGGCCAATAACCATGATGGAGGAGCGATATTTACGTTGTGGCTGCCGGCGATTACATCGTAACCATCATAACCAGACGATCAATATCGTTTTTGTTGTTATCTCATTGATCTATAGCGAGTTTCCCGTCGATCGTTTTTTTGGCACACTTTTTGCATCGCATGGTTCCGTTCAACACCATGGAGGGTAACCATGCACAACGGCAAAAAGTGGCTCGGTGTTCTCTTGTGGGCACCGTCATTGGTTTGGGCGCATACCGGTAGCCATCCGGTAGCGGGCTTTTTCTCTGGGTTTTCGCACCCTCTCAGCGGTATCGACCACCTCTTGGCGATGGTTGCCGTTGGGCTGTGGGCAGGGCTCGTCGGCGGACGAGCGACGTGGCGCTTGCCGCTCGCGTTCGTTGCCGCACTCGTTGCCGGGTTCGTGACCGCGATCGCGGGGTTGGGGTTACCCGCTCCCGAAACCGGCGTGCAGCTTTCGCTTCTGGTCCTGGGTCTGTTGTTGGCGTTCGCGGTGCGCTTCCCTGAAATGGTCGCGATCGCGGTGGTCGCGCTCTTCGGGCTCTTTCACGGCCATGTGCACGGGCTGGAGGTGGTGTCACCGCAACTGGCCGTTTCCTACGGGGCCGGAATGGCGCTGATGAGCACGGTGTTGCACGGGGTCGGGATCGCGTTGGCGCGCGTTGCGCTGACAGGGCGCTTGCCCGGTGAGGCATCTGCGGTTCGCTTCGCTGGGGTGGCGGTGGCCGCGGTTGGGGCGTTGCTCTTGACGGCATGAGAAAAAAGGGAGGAGTAGCGTGGAAACCTTTTACGAAGTGATGCGGCGCCAGGGAATCACGCGGCGCAGTTTTCTCAAGTTTTGTAGTCTCACCGCCACCGCGCTGGGGCTTGGGCCCAGTGCCGTGCCGCGCATCGTCCATGCGATGGAGACGAAGCCGCGCACGCCAGTGATCTGGGTGCATGGGTTGGAGTGCACGTGTTGTTCGGAATCGTTCATCCGGTCGGCGCACCCCCTGACGCGCGACGTGGTGCTGTCGATGTTGTCGCTCGACTTCGACAACACGTTGATGGCGGCCGCGGGGCATCAGGCATTGGCGGTGATCGAAGAGGTGCGGGAAAAGTACAAGGGGCGTTATATCGTCGCGGTGGAAGGCAATCCACCGCTGAACGAAGATGGGATCTTCTGTATCCACGGGGGACGTCCGTTCATCGAAGAGCTCAAAGAGGTGTGCGCCGACGCCAAAGCGATCATCTCGTGGGGTGCGTGCGCCTCGTTCGGGTGTGTGCAAGCGGCAAAACCCAATCCGACACGTGCTACGCCGGTGCACAAAGTGATCACCGGCAAGCCGATCATCAATGTGCCCGGTTGTCCGCCGATCGCCGAGGTGATGACCGGGGTGGTGACCTACATGCTCACCTTCGACCGGATCCCCGAACTCGACCGCCAATTGCGACCCAAAATGTTCTACGGGCAGCGCATCCACGACAAATGTTACCGCCGTGGTCATTTCGACGCGGGGCAGTTCGTCGAGGCATGGGACGACGAAGGGGCGCGCAAAGGCTTCTGCCTCTACAAGATGGGGTGTAAAGGGCCGACCACGTACAACGCCTGTTCGTCGATCCAGTGGAATGGCGGCGTCAGTTGGCCGGTGCGTTCCGGTCACGGCTGTATCGGTTGTTCCGAGGATGGCTTCTGGGACAAAGGGAGCTTTTACGACCGGGTCACGACGATCCAGCCGTTTGGCGTCGAGGCGAACGCCGACAAGGTAGGGAAAGCAGCGGCTGGTGCGGTGGGTGCCGCCGTTGCGGTGCATGCGGCGGTTTCGGCGCTTTCCCGTTTGCGCAAGCAGCCCGAAACCACGACCACGGAATGAGGCGGGAGGAGGATCAATGGCACAGATGACAACCCCTCAAGGTTTTCAGTTGAACGACGCGGGGCGGCGCATCGTCGTCGATCCCGTGACCCGTATCGAAGGCCATATGCGGGTCGAGGTCAATATCGACGACAACGGTGTGATCCGTAACGCGGTCTCGACCGGGACGATGTGGCGCGGACTCGAGGTGATCCTCAAAGGGCGTGATCCGCGCGATGCGTGGGCATTCACCGAACGAATCTGCGGAGTCTGTACCGGCACCCATGCGCTGACCTCGGTGCGGGCAGTAGAAGATGCGCTGGGCATTCAGATTCCGGAGAACGCGAATACGATTCGCAATCTGATGCAGCTCAACCTCCAGGTGCATGACCACCTGGTCCATTTCTACCACCTGCACGCGCTCGACTGGGTCGATGTCGTTTCCGCACTTTCTGCCGATCCGAAAGTCACTTCCGAGATCGCGCAGAAGATCTCTTCATGGCCGCTCTCGTCGCCCGGTTATTTCCGCGATATTCAAACGCGGCTGAAGCGGTTCGTGGAATCGGGCCAGTTGGGGCCGTTCATGAACGGCTATTGGGGGCACCCTGCGTACCGTTTGCCGCCTGAGGTGAACCTCTTGGCGGTGGCGCACTACCTGGAGGCGCTCGACTTCCAGAAAGAGATCGTCAAGATCCATACGATCTTCGGCGGCAAAAACCCGCACCCCAACTGGCTCGTTGGCGGGGTTCCGTGCGCGATCAACCTCGAACAGAGCGGTGCGGTGGGCGCGGTCAATATGGAACGGCTCAATTTGGTGCAATCGATCATCGATCGGGTCGCGGAGTTCATCGAAAAAGTCTACGTCCCAGATCTCTTGGCGATCGCGTCGTTTTACAAGGATTGGTTGTACGGCGGTGGGTTGTCGTCGAAAAACCTCCTTTCCTACGGCGACATTCCCGTCCGCGCCAACGACACGCGCACAGAGAATCTGCAATTGCCGCGTGGCGCGATCGTCAATGGCGATTTCACCAAGATCCATTCGGTCGATCTGCGGGATCCGGAGGAGATCCAAGAGTTCGTCGCCCACAGTTGGTACACCTATCCCGACGAATCGAAAGGGCTGCACCCGTGGGATGGGGTCACGGAGCACAAGTTCGAGCTTGGGCCGCGTACGAAAGGGTCACGCACCAGAATCGAACAGATCGACGAGAGCGGGAAATATTCGTGGATCAAGTCACCGCGCTGGCGCGGCAACCCGATGGAGGTGGGGCCACTTGCGCGGATGGTTCTTGGGTATCTGCAGCCGAAGCAGTACCCGGAGATCCACGGTTTGGTCGAGATGGCGTTGAAACAGCTCGACCTGCCCGTGCAGGCGATCTTCTCGACGCTGGGCCGCACCGCAGCGCGAGGGTTGGAAGCGCTCTATTGCGCCCGTTTGCAGCAGCGCGAATTCGCCAAGTTGATGGCCAACCTGAAAGCGGGCGATCTGACGACGGCCAACGTCGAAAAATGGGATCCGAGCACTTGGCCGCGTGAAGCGAAAGGGGTCGGGTTCACCGAAGCACCACGCGGCGCTTTGGGCCACTGGATCCGCATTCGCGACGGCAAGATCGAAAACTATCAGTGCGTGGTCCCCACCACTTGGAACGGCGGCCCCCGCGATCCCAAAGGGCAGATCGGGGCGTTCGAAGCGTCGTTGCTCGATACGCCGATGCTCAAGCCGGAAGAGCCGCTCGAGATCTTGCGCACGCTCCATTCGTTCGATCCCTGCTTGGCCTGTTCGACCCACGTGATCAGTCCGGACGACCGCGAATTGACGCGCGTAACCGTGCGCTAGGAGGTGTGCGATGTTGGCGAACGAAGATCAGCTCGAGATCGAACGGCGCGGCCGTGCGGTCAAGAGTGTCTATGTCTATGAAGCGCCGGTTCGGTTGTGGCACTGGATCAACGCCGCTGCGATCACGGTGCTGGCGGTGACGGGGTATTTCATCGGGTTGCCGTTGCCCTCTGTCCCAGGAGAAGCGGCCCACAATTTCCTGATGGGATACCTCCGTTTCGCCCATTTCGCGGCTGGCTACGTACTCGCCGTGGGGTTGCTGGGGCGAATCTACTGGGCGTTCGTCGGCAACCACCATGCACGCCAGCTCTTCATCCTGCCGGTGTGGAAGCAGGCGTGGTGGCAGGAGGTCTTCTACGAACTGCGCTGGTACCTCTTCTTGGAACGGCTGCCGAAAAAGTACGTCGGTCACAACCCACTGGCGCAATTGATGATGTTCTTTTTCTTCTTCCTGCTGGCGCTTTTCATGGTTACCACCGGTTTTGCGCTTTATAGCGAGGGCGCAGGGCATGGGCACTGGAGCGACACGCTCTTTGGATGGGTGATTCCCGCGTTCGGTGGTTCCTTGCAGGTCCACATGCTGCACCGCATGGGGATGTGGCTGATGGTGATTTTCGTACTGCTCCATGTCTATGCAGCGATCCGCGAAGACATCATGAGCCGTCAATCGCTCATCTCGACAATGGTCAGCGGCTGGCGGATGTACAAGGAGTGACCGCGATGATGGGTGGCGACGAGCGGTACGGTGCGCTGGTTCTCGGGATCGGCAACGTCCTCTGGGCTGACGAAGGCTTTGGGGTGCGTTGCATCGAACATCTGCTGGCCCATTGGCAGTTACCGGACGCGGTGCTGGCGATGGACGGCGGTACCCAGGGGCTGTACCTCCTGCCTTACGTGCAACAAGCGGACCGGCTGCTCGTCTTCGACGCGGTCGATTTCGGTGATCGGCCGGGGACGTTGCGTGTCGCGGTTGGCGACGAAGTGCCGCGTTTTCTGGGCGCACACAAGATGAGTCTGCACCAGGCCGGCTTTCAAGAGGTGCTCTTTGCTGCCGAGATGACCAATGCGTTTCCTCGTGCGGTCGTGCTCGTCGGTGTCCAACCTGCGGAGCTGGAAGACTACGGCGGGAGTCTCACCCCGGCGGTCAAAGCGCAGGTACCGGTTGCGGTCGAGAGCGGGTTGGCGTGGTTGCGGCGGTGGGGGTTCCACCCGACGCCGCGCACGTTGCCCGATGCCCCGCTGCCGTTCGACCCTGCACTGGCGCTTGTGCCGTACGAAGCGGGGCGTCCGTCGCCCGACGCGGCGTGCCGCTTCGGTGATGAGCGCTTCCTTGGGTTCGCAATGAGAAGGGGCTGACGATGTGTCTGGGTGTCCCGATGCAGGTGGTCGAATCCCAGGGGTGGCGGGCGCTCTGTCGAGGGGACGATGGTGCCACCGCATGGATCGATTGCGTGCTCGTCGGACCGCAACCGCCGGGTACGTGGTTGCTGACCCACCTAGGGGTGGCTCGCGAAATCCTCGATCCTATCCGCGCGGAACAGATCCGAGACGCATTGGCGGCGCTTGCCGCGGCGGAAGCAGGAACGGCGTTCGACCCGCTCGCCTTTTTCCCCGACCTCGATCGTGAGCCGGAACTTCCTGATTTTCTCAGAGAGACACGATGATGCACGAGACGTTGTTACCCGCGTTCGACGCCCGCGCGAAATTGGCCAAGGTCTTGGCCCGATTGGAAAAAAACGGCGTGCCCGTCGTGACGAACACGACGACGCAATGGCCAACGGGGCTTTGCTGGGTATTGCTCACGGGCGACCCGACGAAACAGCCCGAAGTGTTCGATGCCTGCGTGATCGTACCGGAAGTGCTTTCCGACTGTTTCGGCGTGATTGCAGTGCCGCTGTGGATCGTTGCTCCCGAAGGCGTGGCGCGCTGGCAACGGGAATGGAGCATTTTGCGGCTCCCTGCGCTCGTTCTGTGTCGGGACGGCACCCCTGAATATCGGATCGAAGGGCTACGTGACTGGCGTAGCTATTGCGACGAAGTCGCAGCCGCATGGCGCGCGGTCAGCGCAGTAGCCGAAGGAGAGACGCGATGATTCCAAATCCCAATGTGTCGCGCAAACCCTTCCCGTTGCCGGTCGTCGCGCTCGGTCCGGGTACGCAGAACGACGACGCACCTGAGTTTCCCCAGTTTCCTAAGGAGATGCACACCTTTACGGCACCGCACGGCTGGATGTTGCGCGAAACGGGGTGTTCCGAGGCCGCAGTGGCTTGGCTCGAACGCTTTTTCCAAGCGATCGCGCAATGCCCGGAGGGTCCGGTAGTCGCCGCGGTAGACGAATTGAGCGAACCCCAACGGCGCTGGATCGAAGACGCGTTCGGGGTTGGAGAGGTAGTGGCACAGACCGCGGCACCGTTTTCACTTCGGGTACGCGAGTCGGCGTTTCCGGGTATCTGGCATGAGGTCGTCCTGGGGGCGGATGGGGCGGTGGTGCGCGACGAATGGCGCTATGCGCCCTATTCGGCGAAACTCGTGGACGCGATGTCGGCAACGTCGCATGACGTGTGCACGCCGCCGCAAGCGCCCACCGGGGTGATGAACGGACCTGCGCTCGTCGAAGAACTGCGCCATTGGGCCGGCAAAGGGACGATGGGGCGCGCCGTCCATGTGCTGAACCTGACGTTGTTGCCGCTGACGCCAGCCGATCTGCAGATGCTCAACGACTGGTTGGGGCCGCCGATGGTGGCGATTGCGATCCGGAGCTACGGGCAGTGCCGCGTGGCGAGTACGCGTTTGCGTGATGTCTGGCGGGTGCAGTATTTCAACAGTATGGACGCGTTGATCCTCGATACCATTGAAGTGACGCGGTTGCCCGAGGTGGTGCGTGCGGCGCCAGAGGATTTGGCGCTCACCCGTTCGCGGCTGGCCGACTATCTGGCGGAGCTGGCACGATGAACGCGCAGCCGATCTTCGAAGGGAGTTTCCGCGACGCCCCCCCAGACGCCGTGCTCGAATGCGGTGTCTGCTGGTGGCGCTACGAACCGGAATGGGGTGACCCCGAACATGGCATTGCGCCAGGTACTGCGTTTTCGGCCTTGCCAGAGACGTGGAGCTGCCCGCAATGCCAGGCGCCGAAACACAAATTCATGGTAACCCGTTCGTGACGATTTGGCCCGCGTCCCCCCACGCAGCGTTACAGAGCGCGTGGCACGAGACGGCAAAGCGCATGGCCGATCTGCCGCTCTGTAACCCGGCTCTTTCGGTCGAGGTTTTGGCGCCGCGCCAGTCGCCTGCGATCGATAACCATTGGCTCACCGTGGTGATCGCCCCTTGGACGGTGAGTCTCGTGATTCTGCCAGCGCATCCGCGCTGGCCCGAAACACCGCTCGGGGAGCGTTACGCTTGGCGCTTTCCGTCAGGGATCTACGAATTCCTGGTTGCCGAGATGGCGGGGGTGGGTCGCTACCATACTTGCTCACTCTTTTCCCCGCCCTCGGAGTTCGGCGCGCAGCACGAAGCGCGAATGACCGCGTGGGCCGTGCTCGCAGCGCTGGAACGGCCAGCCTTGTCGCTGCCGGAACCAGAACGGATCGGGCAATCATGACAGCGGTTGGGTGTTTTCGAGTTGTGATTACTTGGTACGCAGCGACGCAGAAGGTACAGATCCTTTCGACCCAGCTTTCCCGTCCGGCCGTGACCGATCGCTTTCAGGGGCAGTCACCAGAAGCGGTCGAACAGTGGGTAGCGCTTCTTTATGGCGTCTGTCGGGAAGCACAGCGGTTTGCAGCCCGGTTGGCGCTGGCATTGGGCGTGGAAGACGACAAAGCAGCGGAACGGGTTTGGCAGGAGGCGATGCGCGAACATCTGCTCCACTGCCTGCAGCGCTGGCCGGAAACGATCGGCGAAACCGCCGATCTGACTGCGCTGCGTGAGTGGCAGAGTGAGGTGGCACATCAGTCGGAAGCAGTGCGCAGTGCGTGGGTCGAAACGCGGCTGGCACCGATCGTCTTGCCGTTCGTGCGCTACTGGGAAGCAGCCGTGCCGGCGCTTGGGGCGGCGATGCGGGCGCGATGGACTCGGATTCAACGCGATTTGGGGTTTCCGCGGGAAGCAGTGCGCGGCTGGTTGAACCTGCGTGTCGAGCGGCGAAATGGCGAAAACCAGGTGACGGTGAATACGGCTCGCGGCGAACTCACGCACCGCGCCGTGGTCTGTGACGGGCGCGTGATCCGTTATGCGATCGAAGCGCCCACCGATCGGCTCTGCGCCGAGGGCGCTCGGCTACGCGAATGGGTTGAAACGGTTCCTTGCGCCACTTTGGCGGCGGCAGAACGGTTGGGCCGTGCGGCGGTGGTTGCGCTCGACCCCTGTGTGCCGTATCGTTTGGAGGTACACGATGCATGAGATGGCGCTCGCCGAAAGCGTGGTTCGGCTTGCCGAAGAGACAGCCACCGCGGAAGGCGCGCGGCGCATTCGTTCGGTGATTGTGGAGATCGGTGCGCTTTCGTGCGTCGAACCCGAGGCGCTCACCTTCTGCTTCGACGCCGTGAGCCGTGGTACGCTTGCCGAAGGCGCCGAATTACGCATCGAGCGGATCGATGGTGCCGCCTACTGCTGGCGGTGCGAACGGACGGTTCCGATTGCTGCGCGCACCGATCCGTGCCCCGAATGCGGCGGTTACCAGTTACAACCCTCTGCCGGTACCGAAATGCGGGTACAGGCGATCGAGATCGAATGAGGAGAGCGGACGATGTGCACCGTATGCGGCTGTGGCTCAGCCACGATCGAACCCCATCACCACGACCACGAACCGGACCACGGTCATTCTCACGACCATCACCACCATCACCATCACCACCACGACCACGACCACGACCATCATCCCCATTACCACCACCACGACCACCATCACCACGACCACCACCATCCGCATTATGCCCATTCGCACGCCCATCCCCATGACAAGGCTCCGGCTCAGCACGTAACGAGCGTCGAAGGACGGATCGATTTCGGCGTCGGACCGGCACGCGCCCATGCGCCGGGAATGAGTCAAAAGCGCATGGTGCAAATCGAGCAGGACATTCTGAGTCATAACAACTGCTTCGCGGAAGCGAACCGCCGTTTCTTTGCCGAGCGGCGCATCCTCGCCCTCAATTTCGTTTCGAGCCCGGGGTCGGGCAAGACGACGCTGCTGGTCAAAACGATCGAAATGCTCAAAGCGCGCTACCCGCTTGCGGTGATCGAAGGCGATCAACAGACGAGCCACGATGCCGAACGGATCCGCGCGACCGGAATTCCAGCGATCCAGATCAACACCGGAAAGGGGTGCCACCTGGACGCGCACCAGGTGGGTCATGCGCTCGAAGCGCTCGATCCCCCGGAAGGGGCGATCCTGTTGATCGAAAACGTCGGCAATCTCGTCTGTCCGGCGGCGTTCGACTTGGGCGAACACGCGAAGGTGGCGTTGCTTTCGGTGACCGAAGGAGAGGACAAACCGCTCAAATACCCCGACATCTTCGCCGTCTCCGACGTGATGGTGTTGAACAAGATCGACCTTTTGCCTTACGTCCCGTTCGACGTCGCACAAGCGAGCGACTACGCGGTCCGTGTGCGTCCAGGGATCGAAACGCTGCTCGTCTCGGCGCGAACCGGGGAAGGGTTCGACCAGTGGTTGGCGTGGATCGAAAGGCGTTACGCCGCGTGCGTCGCTTCCTGATCCGCGGACGCGTGCAAGGGATCGGTTTCCGCCCCTTTGTTGCCCGCTTGGCCAACGCGCTCGGTGTTGCGGGGTGGGTGCGCAACGTCGGCTGGGGCGTCGAGGTCGCGGTCACGGACGGTGACGTCACGCGTTTCCTGGAACGACTCCGCGCCGAAGCGCCTACTTCTGCACGTATCGACGCGATCGAGATCTGCCCCGACCCCTCCGAACGGTTTGCGGAACTGGTCCAACGGACGGCTGAGGAAGGCAAACGGACATTCGTCATCTTGCCCAACGGGGCGGATGGTGGATTGGCGCTTGCCCCCGACCGCGCCGTCTGTCGCGACTGTATGGCCGAACTCTGTGATCCCCACGACCGGCGCTGGCGCTATCCGTTCGTGGCATGCACCGCGTGTGGGCCGCGCTACACGGTGAGTACCGCACTTCCGTACGCGCGGGCCGCGACGACTTTGGCCGCCTTTCCCCTCTGTCCCGAATGTCAGCGGGAATTCGACGACCCGACGAACCGCCGCTACCATGCCGAGACCACGGCGTGCCCGGTGTGTGGCCCGCAATTACGTTTTCTCGATCGCAGCGGCCAACCGGTTGCGGGCGATCCGATCGCGTTGGCGCTGGCGTGTGTGCGAGCGGACGGCATCGTCGCACTCAAAGGGCTTGGCGGATTTCAATTGGTGTGCGACGCGCGCGCGCCAGAAGTGGTCGCGACATTGCGGGCGCGCAAACGCCGGCCAGCAAAGCCGTTTGCGGTGATGGGCCTCAACGCCGTTTCGCTTGCCGAATGGGTCGACTGGACGGAGGCGGACCGGCGTGCGTTCGAAAGCGCAGAAGCGCCAATCGTGCTGACCGCGATTCGGCGCGATCGGGACGCCACGGCGCGTGCAGCGCTCGACGCATTGGCCCCGGGGTTGGCGTGGCTTGGCGTGATGCGCCCAACCACACCGCTTCATCTCCTGTTGTGGCACGAAGCGTGTGGGCGACCTGTCGGTACCGACTGGCTCGACGAACCGCACCCGCTCTTTCTGGTGATGACGAGTGGCAACCGAAGCGGCGCGCCGCTTGCTGCCGACGACGGCGAAGCGTTTGCCGCTTTGGCCGATTGCGTGGACGGCTTTTTGACGCATGACCGTCCGATCGCGCAACGGGCAGACGATTCGGTGGTGCGCACACGCCGTGACGGCAAGCTGA
Organism: Hydrogenophilus hirschii; assembly: GCF_054656675.1. Classification (NCBI taxonomy): domain Bacteria; kingdom Pseudomonadati; phylum Pseudomonadota; class Hydrogenophilia; order Hydrogenophilales; family Hydrogenophilaceae; genus Hydrogenophilus; species Hydrogenophilus hirschii. The sequence goes on along the minus strand of NZ_BAAHXQ010000001.1, from coordinate 1,225,245 downwards.
TCCTCATCCGCCGCGCGCGGGGTTTCGTGCCCGAAGCGGTCGCGCTCGGGGGCGTCCAAGCGGACGAACCGGGGGTGGCGCTTGGTAGCGATCTCAAACTGGCTGCGGCATTCGTCGTTTCTGACAAAGCCTACTTGACTCCTTATCTGGGCGAATTGACCAATCGAGAGACCTTCGACCATGCGTGGCGTACCTTGACCCATTGGCGCGCGTGGCTGGGCGTGACACCGCGCTGGATTGCCCATGATACCCACCCCGACGCCCTTTCCCGACGCCTTGCCGAGCAGCTCGCGGCAGAGTGGCAAGCGCAGTGCATTCCGGTCTGGCACCATCCGGCGCACCTTGCGGCGGTGATTGCCGAAACCACGCCGGAAACCGCAGGGCCTTGGGTGGGGTGGTCCCTCGATGGTTTTGGTTGGGGCGAAGGGGGCGAAGCGTGGGGGGGGGAACTGCTGCAATTTGACGCGTGCGGACAGTGGCGGCGGCTCGACCATTTTCCGCTGCTTCCGCTGCCGGGAGGGGATCGGGCCGCACGAGAGCCGTGGCGGCTTGCGGTTGCGGTGTTGGCGTGCGCAACGGGGGAGGAAGCCGTGCTGCACGGATGGTGGGCACGGCGCGCCGCGCATGCGCAGGCGCTTGGTATCCGTTGGCCGCAATTTGCCGAGGTCGAACGACTGTGGCGCTGGCTCCGTTCGTGCCCCAACGGGTCGATCGGGACCACGTCGAGCGTAGGGCGCTGGTTCGACGCCGTTTCGGCGCTTTTGGGGCTGTGTGCATATAACACGTTCGAAGGGGAGGCAGCGTTGCGGCTTGAGAGCGCAGCGGCGCGGGCGTTCGACGCCGAGTGTGCGCCGAGTTTCACGCGACTGCCCGGCACCGAAGGGAAGCACCATGGGGAACCCGAAACCGATTGGCACGGGTGGTGGTCGTGGGTGGCAAGCGTTGCCCACGCGGTGGCCATACCTGAGTGGGCCGCAGCGTTTCACCACGTCATTGCCGAAACGCTCGTGGCGCGCGCGCGTCCGCACCTGACCGACCCCATCCTTTTGGGCGGAGGCGGGTGTTGGCAAAACCGCCTACTCATCGACGCCACTGCGGCGGCTTGTGCGCGCTACGGTGTGACGTTACGGTTGGCGCAGCAACTTCCGGCAAATGACGGTGGCATTGCGCTTGGCCAAGCGTGGTTGGTCCTGGCCGCTCGGCGCGCGATGACCGCCTCCCAAAGGTCCAGCAGAGAGGAAACAAGCGATGTGTCTGGCAATACCCGCAGAAGTGGTTGCGCTTTTGCCTGACGGGCAGGCAGAAGTGGTGGTCGGCGGAACGAAACAGGTGGTGAGCACCGCGCTTTTGGATGAGGTGGCCGTGGGCGATTACGTGATCGTCCATGTCGGTTTCGCTTTGACCCGGCTCGATCCCGAAGAGGCGCAACGTACCCTTGCGCTGATGGCTGAGTGGCAAACCGGAGCGGCATGATGGCGGGCCTTCGCTTCATCCGTGAGTTTCGCGATCCCAAGCTGGCGCAATCGCTTGCTCGGCAGATCGCCGCCGAGGTCGATCCGAACCGCACCTACCGGTTCATGGAGTTTTGCGGTGGCCATACCCATGCGATCGCGCGCTACGGCATTCCGGCGCTGTTGCCCCCCAACCTGCGGATGATCCACGGTCCGGGCTGTCCCGTCTGTGTATTGCCTCCGGGACGCGTGGCGCAAGCGATTGCGATCGCGGAACAGCCGAATGTGACGCTGTGCGCCTATGGCGACGTGTTGCGCGTCCCGGCCCGGAAAGGAGAATCGCTCCTGGCGGCGAAGGCACAGGGAGCGGACGTGCGCATGGTCGGCTCCGCATTGGAAGCGGTGGCGTTGGCCGAAGCCAACCCGCAACGCGAGGTGGTCTTCTTCGCGATCGGTTTCGAGACGACCACGCCGCCCACCGCGGCTGCGATTTTGGCGGCGCAGGCCAAGGGGGTGCGAAATTTTTCCGTGCTCTGTTGTCACGTGCTGACCCCCTCGGCGATCATGAGCATCCTGGAGTCGAGCGAGGCGCGGCGATGGGGAAGCGCGCAACTCGACGGTTTCGTCGGCCCCGCGCACGTCTCCGTCGTCATCGGTTCGCGTCCTTACGAATTTTTCGCGGAAGAGTACCAAAGGCCGGTCGTGATCGCTGGGTTCGAGCCGCTCGACGTGCTGCACGCGCTGCTGCTTTTGGTGCGTCAGGTCAATGAGGGGCGTGCGGCAGTCGAAAACCAATATACCCGCGCGGTGACGCGCGACGGGAACCGCAAAGCGCAGGCGCTGGTGGCGCAGGTCTTCGAATTGCGGAAAACCTTCGCGTGGCGAGGTTTGGGGGTATTGCCCTATTCCGCATTGCGTATCCGCGCAGGATTTTCCGAGTTCGACGCCGAAGCGCGCTTTGCGATCCCGGCACCGGAAATCTCCGATCACCCGGCGTGTGAATGCGGGGCGATCCTGCGCGGTCACAAATCGCCGCGGGATTGCAAGCTCTTTGCCAAGGCCTGTACGCCGGAAACGCCGCTTGGTTCGTGCATGGTTTCGTCCGAAGGGGCGTGCGCGGCGTACTACCACTACGGTCGCTTCCAGGAGCGCAGCGCCGCAGTCGAAGCCGAGGAGGTGTGATGCGTATCCTGCTTTTGGTCCATGCGTTCAACAGCTTGAGTCAGCGGATCCACGCCGAATTGCGCCGTGACGGTCACGAGGTGAGCGTCGAGTTCGACATCAGCGACGCAGTGACCGAAGAGGCGGTGGCGCTCTGGCAACCGGAAGTGATCGTCGCGCCGTTCCTCAAACGTAAAGTACCGGAAACAGTGTGGCGGCAGGTGCCGACGCTGATCGTCCATCCTGGGCCGCCGGGTGACCGAGGGCCAAACGCGCTCGACCACGCGATCCTGCGCGGGGAACCCACGTGGGGTGTGACGGTGCTTCAAGCCGTGGCCGAATACGACGCCGGGCCGATCTGGGCGTACCGCACCTTCGCGATGCGGCCGGCGCGCAAAGCCGATCTCTACCGTCGTGAAGTCACGGAGGCGGCGGTGGACGCGGTTCGCGAGGCATTGGCGCGGCTGGCGCGGGGCGAAGTGCCGGAACCGGCCCCAAGAGGCGTTTTTCGTCCGGCATTGACGGCAACGCAGCGCACGATCGATTGGGCATCGACGACGACAGAAGCCATTCTGCGGCTCGCGAACGCTTCCGACGGCGCGCCGGGCGTGGTCGCGCCGCTTCTGGGGAAACGCTGTCGTCTCTTCGACTTGCATCCGGAAGCGGAAGCGCATTGTGCCGAGCCGGGTATGGTGATCGGACGGCGTGACGAAGCGCTGTTGGTCGCGACCCGCGACGGGGCGGTCTGGGTCGGTCAGGTACGGCAAGAAGGGGGGGTGAAGCTGCCCGCGCTGGTTGCGTTCCCCGAGGCCGCGGCGTATCCGGAGATTCCGGGGAATGGTTATTGGGAAGCGTCCCAGCCGACTTGGCAGGAGATCGCCTACCGTGAAACCGGGGCGGTCGGGTTCTTGACGTTCCGGTTCTACAACGGGGCGATGAGCACCGCGCAGTGTCAGCGGCTCTTGGCTGCGTTGCGGTGGGCGTTTGCCCGCCCGACACGGGTTTTGGTCTTGGGCGGAGGCGCCGGGTTTTGGAGCAACGGGATCCACCTCCACGTGATCGAAGCCGCAGAACGGCCCGCCGACGCGTCGATGGCCAACATCGAAGCGATCGACGATGTCGCGGAAGCCTTGATTCGCCATACGGGGCAGATCACCGTTGCGGCACTGGAAGGGAACGCAGCGGCAGGCGGCTGTTTTCTCGCGCGCGCGTGCGATTTCGTCTGGGTCCGTCAGGGCGTGGTGCTCAATCCGCATTACAAAAACATGGGCAATCTCTACGGTTCGGAATTTTGGACCTACCTCTTGCCCAAGCGGCTGGGCGATTCAGGGACGGCGCAGTTGATGGCGCATCGCTTGCCTATCTTGGGTGAAGAGGCGGTTGCGCTCGGGTTTTACGATGCGGTGCTCCCCAGTGACGGTTTCGCGGCTTCGGTGCGGCAAGAGGCGCAGCGGCTGGCAGACGATGCCGCAGCGACTGCCGCCTTCCTGGCCCGCAAAGCCGCTTTGCGCGCGGCCGACGAAGCCGTGCGCCCGCTTGCGGAATATCGCCGCCACGAACTCGAAGCGATGGCGAACAATTTCTATGGGTTCGACCCCGCGTACCATGTGGCGCGCTACCATTTCGTCCATCGCACGCCCCATTCGTGGACCCCGCTCCACCTTGCGCGTCATCGGCAGGTGGGCTATCGACGCGAAGGTGCACCGAATCGTGCGCTGCGGCAATCGCTCTTCATGGAGGTGTAATGGCCAGACGACCTTTCGGAACCCCGCTCGACATCGCCAATGGCGTGGTGTCGCTTGCCCATGGCGCAGGTGGCCGGGCAACGGCGCAATTGATCGATGTGCTTTTTGCGCGCCATTGGCACAACGAATGGCTGGCGCAGCAAGAGGACGCCACCGTGCTCCCGGCGCTTGCCGAAGGGATGGTGCCGGTGGTGAGCACCGATCTGCATGTGGTCACGCCGCTCTTCTTCCCTGGGGGCGACATTGGGACACTGGCGGTGAATGGCACCGTCAATGATCTGGCGGTGCGCGGCGCGACCCCGAAGTACCTCACCATTGGTGTGCTGCTCGAAGAGGGTTTGCCCTTGGCGACGCTCGAGCGGGTGGTGCAAAACGTTGCGGCGGCGGCCGCAGCGGCGGGGGTGGCGATCGTTGCGGGCGACACCAAAGTGGTCGAACGGGGTAAAGGGGATGGGCTCTATCTGGCGGTGACGGGTGTGGGCGTTGCGCCAGCAACCCAAACGTGGGGTGCGCGCGCGATCCAGCCGGGCGACCACGTTCTGGTTTCCGGTACCCTGGGGGATCATGGGATCGCGATCATGGCGGCCCGCCAAGCGGTACCGTTGGCGACACCGGTCGAATCGGACTGTGCCGCGCTCACCCCGTTGATTGCCGCGATGCGCGAAACGGGTGCGCCGATCCGTGCGATGCGGGATCTGACGCGGGGCGGGCTGGCGGCTGCCGCAAACGAAATGGCGCAGGTCGCAAACGTTGGGATGGTGTTCGAAGAGGCGGTGATTCCGGTGCGGGACGAAGTGGCTGGTGCGTGTGAATTCCTGGGGATCGAACCGTGGCATTTGGCCAACGAAGGGATAGTGCTCGTCGTCTGTCCGCCAGAGGCGAGCGAGCCGCTTTTGGCAGCAATGCGCGCCCATCCCCTGGGACGCAATGCGGCGCGGATCGGTACGGTGGTGGCCGATGAACACGCATTCGTCCAGCTGCGCACACCGTTTGGCGGGATGCGGCTCCTCGATTGGCTGCACGCCGATCCGCTGCCGCGCATTTGCTGACGCCCACTCAGTATAATCGCCCTTTTCGTTTGGGGCGAGCCGAAGATGGAAAACACCGCGATTGTGCTCCTTCTGGGGTTACTCGAAGGCGCGACCGAATTTTTGCCGATCTCTTCCACCGGGCATTTGATCGTGGCGCAGGCGTGGTTGGCGCGCACGAGCGAAGCGGACAAGACCTTTGCGATCGCGATCCAATTGGGGGCGATTCTGGCGGTCTGCTGGCACTACCGCGGGAAAATCGCCGCGGTCCTCACCGGGTTGCTGCGGCGCGACGCCCCGGCCGTTCGGCTGGTCGTCAATCTCTTCGTCGCGTTTCTGCCCGCTGCGGTGGTGGGGTTGCTGGCCGGCAAAGCGATCAAAGCGCACCTCTTTTCGCCAGCCGTGGTCGCGACCACGTTGGCGTTGGGCGGGGTCGCGATCCTCCTCGTCGAGCGGCTTCGCCCCACACCGCGGATTGCGTGTGTCGAGGAGATGACCTGGATTGATGCGCTCAAAGTGGGGTGTGCGCAGTGCTTGGCGCTCATTCCTGGCACGAGCCGCTCGGGCGCGACGATCTTGGGTGGGCTGCTCTTTGGTCTTTCCCGTACCGCTGCGACCGAATTCTCTTTTTTTCTGGCGATCCCCACGATGTTCGCTGCAACGCTCTACACCCTGGCCAAAGATTGGCATGCGCTGACGGTCACGAATCTGCACGAGATCGCGGTCGGGTTCGTCGCGGCGTTCGTGGCCGGGTTGGTCGCGGTGCGCTGGTTGTTGGCGTATATCAGCCGCCATTCGTTCGCGCTCTTTGCCTGGTACCGGATCGCGCTCGCGGCAGTGGTGTGGTGGGTTCTGGTTCGCTAGGAATGGAGCAATTGTGAATGGCGAAAGCGTGCGTTTTTCGATGCGTATGATCGGTAGGTTATCTGTCCCTGCCCATTGCTGTAGATCAGAGAAGGGGGAAACGAATGCGTCACGTTGAGAAAGGGATCGAACATCTGCTCTTTGCGTCGCGCTGGCTGCTGGCGCCGGTCTATCTCGGACTGGTGGGGGCGCTTCTGGTGATGCTCTACAAGTTCGCGAAGCAGGGGTGGGAAATGGTGATCGCTCTGCCCACTGCCAGCTCATCCGAGGTGATCGTCGGGGTGTTGTCACTCGTCGACGCGGCGCTTGTGATGAACCTGATCCTCATCATCATCTTCAGTGGCTATGAAAATTTCGTTTCGAAGATGGAAGATCTCCATAGCCACGAAGATCGTCCCGATTGGATGGGCCATATCGGCTTTGCCGATATCAAGATCAAACTGATCGGTTCGATCGTCGCGATCTCGGCGATCGAGCTCCTGAAGTCGTTCCTCAACGTCCACAACATCGAAGACCGGGTCCTTTGGTGGCAAACGGGGCTGCACTTGGTTTTCGTCTTTTCCGCGCTCTTGTATGCGATCATGGATCGGATCCAGCGCGGCGGGGTGAGCGGCCACTGACAGCTCGTCATAGCGTCCGAACGCGTACTGTCGAGGAAGCGCATTGTGTGCGAGAATAACGGACATGAGACGTGAGGAGCGCACCATGAGCGCAGTGCTTGACCTCTATGATCGCTTACGTCACGCGCCAGACGAAGAGACGCGGGCCCGGGTCATCGCTGAAGCGTTTGATCTCCTGGAGTCGCGTTATCCCCATCTCGACTATCTGGTTACCGTTCGCCACCTCTCCGAAACCGAACTGAAGCTTACCAAGGAGATCGAGGCGGTTCGGGGTGAGGTGAAGGCGACCGAACTCAAGCTCACCAAGGAGATCGAGGCGGTTCGGGGTGAGGTGAAGGCGACCGAACTCAAGCTCACCAAGGAGATCGAGGCGGTTCGGGGTGAGGTGAAGGCGACCGAACTCAAGCTCACCAAGGAGATCGAGCAGGTACGCGCGGATCTCACCAAAGAGATCGAGGCGGTTCGGGCCCAGGTGGCGATTACCGCTGCCGAGACCCGCTCGTCGATTCTGAAGTGGAGTTTTCTCTTCTGGCTGAGTCAATTTGGCGCGGTGATGCTGCTTCTGTGGCGGCTCTGGCCGCACGGTTAGCGGTAGCGCGGGTTTTCCCGATAAACGGTTTGGGGCTACTTACGCACCCAACCGCTCCAATACCCGAGTCAGCGCTTGGATGATCGCGTTTTGCCGTTCGGGACGGTCGAGTCCTGGGCCGCTGACGACGAACGCGTCTTCGATGCGTTCGCCGGCCGTGTGGATGCGGGCAAGCTCGATCGAAACGTCCCAATGCGCAAGCGCGGTGACGATCGCAAGTAGAGTCCCCGGTCGATCGAGCGCGATCACGGTAAGGACGAACCGCTTGCCGCTTTCATCAGGGGTAATCGTCACTTGCGGCGGAAAACCGAAGTGGCGGACAAGCCGGGGGAGCCGGCGTTGGCAGCGCGGCGGTTCGGGGAGCGTGGGGGTGGGTTGGTCCAGCGCGGCGCTCAGTTCATATTCCAAGAGGTTGAGCGTCTCACGGGTAGGGCGGTCGGGCGGGAAGTCGAGGACGAAGGTATCGAGCGCCCAGCCGTCGGGCGTGGTGTAGATCCGCGCCTCCCAGACGTCGGCATCCAAGCAGTAGAAGACCTCCAATAACCGCGCCAACAAGAACGGGGCATCCGGGGCGAAAACCATCACCTGGACCCCGCTGCCGTCAGGTAGGAGGCGGGCGCGAACCACCGGTTTGCCGGTTTGATGACGCCAGTAGAGGACCCGTGTGTGCCACGCGATGGTCTCGGCGTGGTGGCGAAGGAAATAGTCTTGGCCTACCCGGCGCCAGAACGCGGTCTCCTCGCCTGGGCGAATGCCGTGGAAGCGCAGGATCGCGCGGGCGCGTTCTTGCCGTTCGTGGAGCGGTTCGCCGCGCCGAAGCGCCTCAACCGCGTTCGCCGGGTGCTGCTGGAGCCATTGCCGGGTGGCGTGGAAGAGATCGGCAAGTAGGCGCGCTTTCCAAGGAGTCCACACTTTGGCGCTGGTGCCGCGAATGTCGGCGTGGGTGAGGAGATAGAGCGCGATCAGTCGCCGTTCGTCGCCCACCAGCGTCGCGAAACGCGCGATGGTTTCCGGATCGGTGATGTCCTCTTTCTGCGCGATTCGGCTCATCGTCAGGTGTTCTTGCACCAGCCAGGCAACGAGGTCGACCGCTTCGGGGTCGATCGGGTGGATGCTGAGAAACGCGCGCGCCTCTTCCGCACCGATCGTGCTGTGGTCGCCCCCGCGCCCTTTGCCGATGTCGTGAAAGATCGCGGCCAGATAGAGCAGCCAGGGTTCCCCGAATTCGCTCATCAGCGCAGTCATTTCGGGGTATTCGTGCGCGTGTTCCTCCATCGTGAAACGGCGCAGGTTTCGGATCACCATCAGGGTGTGGAGGTCCACCGTGTACTCGTGGTAGAGGTCGTACTGCATCTGGCAGACGATGCGCCGCCACGCGGGTAGGTAGCGCGAAAGGATTCCAAACTGGTTCATCCGCCGCGTCTCATGGACGATGCCGCGGGGCTGTTTGAGAATCTCGAGAAAAAGGTGTTGGTGGCTGGGGTCACGGTGGTATTCGGAGGTGATGCGGTCACGCTCGGCCCAAAGCCGCCGTGCGGCGCGCGCGGTGAGCCCAGTGAGTTCGGGGTGTTGGGCCATGCGCAGGAAGAGCGTGAGGAACGCTTCGGGATGGTCGGCAAAGACCGCGTCGTGGGCCAGATCGAGTCGGTTGCCGCGACGCACGAAGTATTCATCGATCGGCTCGGCCGATTCCGTTTCGGTGGGGAAAAGGCGTTCGGAAAACGCGGCCATGAGCACGGTGTTGAGCTGCAGCACGATCTTCGCGTTCAGGTAGTACTGCCGCATGAAGCGTTCGGCTGGACGCTGCTCGCCGTGCGCGCGAATGCCGAATTGGGTTGCCAATGCGTTTTGGTAGTCGAAGAGCAGCCGGTCTTCCCGCCGTTTCGCCAGGAGGTGGAGCGCGATACGCACCCGCGCCAGAAAGCGTTGCCGTCGGTCGAGCTCCCGGGCCTCTTCTGGCAGCAACAGCCCCGCTTTCGCGAGCGCCGCCCAACGTCCGCGGTACCCCAATGCTTGGGCGATCCACAGGAGCAGATCCAAATCGCGCTGCCCACCTGGGTGCTCCTTCACGTTGGGTTCCAGGGTATAAGGGGAAAGCCAACGACTGTGGCGGCGCTCCTGTTCGGCTGCTTTGGCGCGGTAAAAAGCGGCCGGATCGAGCGCACGCCCCAACGCCGCAAGGAAATCACTGGCCAACGAGACGGCACCCGCAACCCGTCGTCCTTCGAGCAGGTTCGTCTGGACGGTGATGTCTTCACCCGCGAGGGTGAGCGCTTCCATTGGGGTGCGCACACTCATGCCGACTTCCAGCCCGACGTCCCACAGCGCGGCGACGAACGCTTGCGCGCGCGCTTCGTCCGCCCCTTGCAACGGCGCGGGGACCAAAAGCATCAAGTCGATGTCGCTCATCGGGTAGAGCGCGCGCCGCCCGTAACCCCCTACCGCCAAGATGCTGGCGCCACGGGGAAGCGGAACAGCCCGGGTGAGCGCAACGAGTGTGGTATCCACCAACCGGGCGTGGCGATGGAGGTATTGCAAAGGGGTTAGGGTTCCATCCGCGAATTGTGCCGCGAGCTGCGCACGGCCCTCGGCCAGGCGGGTGGCGATCGCGGACAAGTGGGGAGAGACCGACGGGGACATCGCGAACAAGTCCGAAGCTAGCCGATGAATCCGTCACCGAAACGGTCGCGGACGATTTCGGGCGGCTTCGGACAGCCTACCGAGGTGGTGAGTACCTCGACGCCGGTTTCCGTGACGAGGACCGTATGTTCCCATTGGGCGGAGAGGCTGCGGTCTTTGGTGACCACCGTCCAACCGTCGGCGAGCACCGAGGTGGCCGCTTTGCCTGCGTTGATCATCGGTTCGATGGTAAACGTCATTCCCGGGACGAGTTCGATGCCCGTTCCCGGTTTGCCGTAATGGAGTACCTGTGGTTCTTCGTGAAAGCGCCGACCGATCCCATGGCCACAATATTCCCGCACCACCGAGTAGCCGTGGTGGTGGGCGTGGCGTTCGATCGCCGCGCCGATGTCACCGAGCCGTGCGCCAGGGCGGACCGCCGCAATCCCCAACCAAAGGCATTCGTAGGTTACCTGGACGAGCCGCCGCGCCAAAATCGACGGTTTGTTGCCGACGACGAACATCCGGCTGGTGTCGCCGTACCAACCGTCTTTCTGTACGGTGATGTCGAGGTTGACGATATCCCCCTCTTTGAGCGGTTTTTCGTTGGGAATCCCGTGGCAGACAACGTGATTGACCGAGGTGCAGATCGCATTGGGGAAGGGGTTCGGACTTCCCGGTGGGTAGTTGAGCGGCGCTGCGACCGCTTGTTGCACGTCTTCGATGTAGCGGTGGCACAGGCGGTCGAGTTCCGCGGTGGTCACGCCGGGTTGGACGAACGGCGTGATGTAGTCGAGCACCTCGGAGGCAAGGCGACACGCGACGCGCATCGCTTCGATCTCTTCAGGGGTTTTGATGTCGATGGCCATGGGGTTCGCGCTCCGTTGGGGGAGAGGGTCTCGGTTACTCCGTTTCCGTGACGGAAGGTTTCGTGCCGCTCACGCCTTGCTTCAACGCGGCTTCGATGAACGGGTCGAGGTCGCCGTCGAGTACCGCTTGGGTGTTGCCGATCTCGACTCCGGTGCGCAGATCCTTGATGCGGGATTGGTCGAGCACATAGGAGCGGATCTGATGACCCCAGCCGATATCGCTCTTCGACTCTTCCAGCGCTTGCTGTTGTTCGCGCCGTTTGCGCAGTTCCAATTCATAGAGGCGCGACTTGAGCATCGCCATCGCTGCGGCTTTGTTTTTGTGTTGCGAGCGGTCGTTCTGGCACTGGACGACGATACCCGTTGGGATGTGGGTGATGCGTACCGCCGAATCGGTCCGGTTCACGTGCTGTCCCCCGGCACCCGACGCGCGGTAGGTGTCGATCCGCAGATCGGCAGGGTTGATCTCGACCTCGATTTTCTCATCGACCTCTGGATAGACGAAGACCGAGGCGAAACTGGTGTGGCGGCGCGCGTTCGCGTCGAAGGGGCTCTTGCGGACCAGGCGGTGAATCCCCGTTTCGGTGCGCAAATACCCGTACGCATGATCCCCACTCACCTTCACCGTCGCGCTTTTGATCCCCGCGACTTCGCCTTCCGATTCTTCGAGGATTTCGGTTTCGAACCCTTTTTGCTCGCAGTAACGCAGGTACATGCGCAGCAACATCGACGCCCAGTCCTGCGCTTCGGTACCGCCCGCGCCCGCTTGGATCTCGATGAAGCAGTTGTTCGGATCCATCGGGTCGTTGAACATTCGGCGCAGCTCCAGCTTGGCGATCGCGTCGTCGAGGCGCTTGGCATCGTCACGGATCGAAGTCAGAGTGGCTTCGTCCGCTTCTTCGCGCGCCAGTTCCAGGAGTTCGAGCAGGCTCTTGGCCTCGTCTGCCGTGGTTTCGAGCGGTTCGATCAGCGCTTCCAGTTGTCGTTTTTGCTTGCCGAGCGCCTGCGCTTTTTCGGGATCGTTCCAAACTTCCGGGTCTTGCAGCGCCAGGTCGGTCTCTTCGAGCTGCCGTTTCAGATCGGCGTAGTCAAAGATACCTCCGGAGTTCGTCGTTACGCTCCAGGATCGAGCGCAGTTGTCCTTCGATCGCGTTGATCTCTTGCGGATCCATCATCGTTTGCTTTCTCCATCTGTGCTACGTGATTAGTGTGCAATTATCCCAGATTCGGCGCATCGGACGGTGCAACGGTTTCGATGTGCAGCCGCAGACGTTGGTTTCCGCCCCAACGGTCGACGTTGAGTTGGTATGCTGCGGTAAAGTGCGGCGGTAGGGGATCGCGGTGGCGAAAAAGGATCGCCGAAAGGGGCGCTGCGGTGCCGTCGGTGCGTCGAAGGCGGAGTTGAAGGTGGGCATCGCCGACCAGCCGTTGCTCGAGCAATTCGAACGAATCGAAGAAGAGCGGGGCGGGAAAGCCATGTCCCCAGACGCCAGCAGCCAACTGTTCCGCAGTCTCCAGCGTCAGCGCGTCACACGCCAAGGAGCCATCGGTGGTCACCGTGCGCGGGTCGAGCCCTTCCGGCGCCAACTTGGCTGCGGCTGCCTCGAACGCATTGGCGAAGCGATCGAGGTCAATGGCGCGCAACGTCACCCCAGCGGCCATTGCGTGGCCGCCAAAGGTGATGAGCAATTGGGGTTCGCGCTTGCTGATCCAGTCGAGCGCGTCGCGGAGGTGCAGCCCTGGGACGCTGCGCCCTGACCCTTTCACCAGCCCGTCTTCGTGCGGCGCGAACGCGAACACCGGTTTGTGGTAACGCTCCTTGATGCGGCCGGCGACGATGCCGATCACCCCTTGGTGCCATTCGGGGTGAAAGAGCGTCAACGTCTGCTTTTCGTGCAGCGGTTCGCCGTCGAGGAGCGCCAACGCCTCGTCTTTCATTTTCGCTTCGATGCTCTGCCGCGTCCGGTTGATCTGGTCGAGCGTCGCGGCCAATTGCTGTGCCCGAATGGGGTCGTCGGTGATCAGGCATTCGACGCCGACGGTCATCTCTTGCAAGCGCCCAGCGGCATTGACCCGCGGCGCGATGAAAAAGCCAAGGTCTTGCGTCGTTGCCGTCCGGGGGTCGCGTCGCGCGGCGTGAAAGAGCGCCGCGATTCCGGGGCAAATCCGTCCGGCGCGAATCCGTGCCAGTCCCTGCGCGACCAGGATGCGGTTGGTATGTTCGAGCGGAACGACGTCGGCTACGGTACCCAGCGCCACCAGATCGAGCCACTGGGCGAGATTGGGTTCGGGACGGTGGGCGCCGAACCAGCCGCGCGCGCGCAGCGCGCTGCGCAGTGCCATCATCACGTAGAGGATCACCCCTACCCCAGCGATGGTTTTGCTGGGGAAAGGACAGCCGGGTTGGTTGGGGTTGACGATCGCGCTCGCTGCAGGGAGCGACGCGCCAGGGAGGTGGTGGTCGGTGATCACGACGTCGATGCCGCGTTGCGCAGCAGCCGCAACCCCTTCGTGGCTGGCAATGCCGTTGTCGACGGTGATGAGGAGGTCAGGCGCGAAACGTTGCGCCGCGATTTCGACGATGCGCGGCGTGAGGCCATAGCCATCGGTGAAACGGTTCGGGATCAGGTAGTCGACCCGTGCGCCCATCGCCCTGAGCGCGCGAACCGCGAGCGCTGTTGCGGTCGCTCCGTCGCAGTCGTAGTCGCCGACCACGACAAGCATCGCGCCCGCTTCGATCGCCTCGGCAAGAAGCGTCGCCGCGGCGTCAATCCCTTTGAGCGCTTCGGGTGGGGGGAGCGCGGTGAGCGCGGTGCTGAGTTCGCTCGGGTCGGAAACGCCACGCGCTGCATAGAGCCGCGCGATGAGCGGATCAGCACCGGCTTGTTGCAGGCGGTGGACGACGCGAGCGGGGGCGGTGCGGATCTGGAAGCGATGGGGTGTCATCATGCGCATCAACGGTTGAACCGCTCCAGTGATACCGGTTTGGCAAACCAGCGCCACCAAACGGGAGTGGCGGTGATTGCCGCCCGTGTCGCGGCCAGGTGAATCACCCGTGGTGGTCGCGGGAAACGAGAAAACCAATGGGTTTCCAAATCCGAAAGTGCGTGTTGCCAAGTATGCCAATCGAGCCGCCGCGCCGCTTCGGCCAGGGTGTCGAGGATGACGAGATCGGGACGGTGCGTTGATGCGGTCGGCCAGGAACGATGGCAGGTAAATGGAATGCGCTGCGCCGCTAGCCAACCCAACAGGATCGGATCGGCGTCGTCATTGACGAACACGTGCAAGGGTTGGGAACGCGGTTTCGCTGAATTCGGTGACGTAACGGGGTGGTTGCCCCAGAGCCACAGCGCGTTGATCGGCGGAAGTCCTTGCTGCTCGCGTGCGCGGTTGATCGGGTGGTTGGCAAGAAAAACCTGCCATTCGTTCATGCGGCGCAGCCACGCGCGGGCGTGAGCACCGTGCGGCAGGACCTCGGCGTACGGACGGCTCGATGCCTCGGCAAGCGGGGTGAACGTGGTGTTCGCGCATGCGTCGGAGGGAATTCCCGTCAGGTACCAGCGGGTTGGGGTCGCCACGCGCAGCGCTGCCTGCGGCCATTCGGTTCGGATCAGTGCGGTGAGTTCGGCGGCAAGCTGTTCGGCTTCCTCCCGGTGTGGCGCGGTTTCCCCCAGTTCGGTGACGACCAGGTGGTCACGCGCCAGGTAGAGGTGAACGGGATTGGCACAAAGGATCGTCCCGCTGTCGGCAGAAAACGGCGCGATGGTGCGCGCACGGTCGAGCGCTTCCCCCCGCCAGCGCAGTTCGGCGGTCGTGTGCGCCGGTACTCCGATGCGGTCGGCGACGATTTCTTGATACGATCGTGCGTGCGGCGTGCGGACGCTTTTCCCAAGCCAGCGCGCCAACGTCGGGTGGCTTTCGATGGGGGCAAACGCCGTGGCATTGGGGTTGGGCCACAGCGCGCCAGGTAGAATCAGCTCCATAGGCGTAATGGTACCGGAAAGGAGAGCGCTTTGCCGTTCGAGTGGTGGGTCGGTTGGCGGTACGTGCGCCGCCAGCGGCACGGAAAAGGTGGGTTCGTTTCGTTCATCGCCCTTGCGTCGATGTTGGGAATGACGCTGGGTGTGGCGGCGCTCATCGTGGTGCTGTCGGTGATGAATGGATTCCAGGAGGAGTTGCGGGCACGGATTTTGGGGGTTGCCGCGCATCTCGAAGTGACCGGTAGCGGGGGCATGCTCGAAGCGTGGCAGCCTGTCACGCAGCAGTTGCGCGCCGATCCAGAGGTCGTTGCCACCGCGCCGTTCGTTTCAGGACAGGCGTTGGCCACCCACGGCGGTGTGGCGCACGGGGTGATGGTGCGTGGCGTCTTATCCCGGCAAGAGGCGCAGGTGGGGGCATGGGAGCGGTTCGTGAAGGCCGGATCGCTGGACACGCTCACCCCAGGTGCGTTTCACGCCGCGATTGGCATCGACTTGGTCCGCCAGTTGGGAATCGATCTTGGGGATTCACTGGTTCTGATCGCGCCCGACGCGATGCTTGGTCCCACCGGGCTGCAGCCACGGATTCGGGCATTTCGCGTCACGGCGATTTTCGATTCCGGGATGTATGAGTTCGATTCCGGGTTGGTGTTGCTTTCGCTTGCCGATGCCCAAGCTTTTTTTCGGATGGGGGATGCGGTCACCGGCGTTCGGATTCGGCTCACGGATCCGCTTGCCGCACCGCGCAAAGTTCGAGAATGGGCGCCGAAGTTGCCAGCGGGGTTGTGGCTCTCCGATTGGACCAGCCGCCACGCCAATTTCTTCCGCGCGGTTCAGTTGGAGAAGACGATGATGACGTTGATCCTCTTTTTGATCGTCACGGTGGCTGCGTTCAACCTGGTTTCGACGCTGGTGATGAGCGTGCAGGACAAGCAAGCCGATATCGCGATTCTGCGTACGATCGGGGCTGCACCTGTTTCGATACTGGCGATCTTCGTCGTTCAGGGCGCTGCGATCGGCGTGATCGGGCTCACTGCAGGCACCGTGTTGGGGTTGTGGTTGGCGCACCACGTGCCCGAAGTGGTGGCGTTTTTGGAAGCGGTCACCGGCGCGACGTTGTGGAACAAAGAGGTTTATTTCATCAGCGACTTGCCGTCCAAGGTGCTCGCGAGTGACGTGGTGCTGGTGGTGGGGGTTTCGTTTGCGCTCACCCTGTTGGCGACGCTCTACCCCAGTTGGCGCGCCGCGCACGTGCAACCTGCGGAGGCGTTGCGCCATGAGTGAAGCGGTCTTGATCGCGCAGGGGTTATCCAAGCGCTACCAGGATGCCGGTACGGCGGTGAGCGTGCTTTCCGGGGTCGATTTGACCGTACGCCGTGGGGAGTCGGTGGCGGTGGTTGGGGTCTCTGGCTCGGGTAAGAGCACGTTGCTCCACCTGTTGGCTGGGCTCGACACCCCGACAGCAGGCGAAGTGGTGTTGTTGGGCGCGCGCATCCACACGCTTTCCGAGCGTGCGAAGGGGCGCTTGCGCAACCAGGCGCTCGGGTTCGTCTATCAGTTCCACCACCTGTTGCCGGAATTCACGGCGCTCGAGAACGTCATGATGCCGCTTGTGATCCGGCGTGAAGCGCGCGAGTCGGCAGAACGGAGCGCACGCGCGCTGCTGGCCACCGTGGGGTTGGCTGACCGAGCGCACCACCGTCCGGCTCAGCTTTCGGGCGGTGAGCGCCAGCGGGTGGCGATTGCGCGCGCGTTGGTGACGCAACCGGCATGTGTGTTGGCCGACGAACCGACCGGGAATCTCGACCGCGGGAACGCCGAACAGGTGTTTGCGTTGTTGCAAGCGGCTGCGCGCGAGCGCGGCGCCGCGCTCGTGGTCGTGACCCATGACGAAACCTTGGCCGCGCGACTCGATCGCACCTACCATCTGGTTGCCGGAAGGCTGACTGAGGGCGGAGGTCCGTATTGACATCAGCGCGTAATCACCGTCCCTCGCTGCTCAATCTGGCGCTCAACATTCGGCACAAACTCAAGGGATTCGTGATCGACGCTGGGCGTGTCATCGTTGCCATCGTCGTCGTTTTGCAGATGGTGAGCGCTGTTGGTACCGATGGTACGTTCGGAGAGCCGAATCGACCCGATTCGGTCTTGAGTGCGGTGGGACATGGGCTTACGCCAGCGCTCGAGCCCATCGGCGTGCAGGAGGACAATTGGCCGGCAACGGTTGGTCTCTTTACTGGATTGCTGGCCAAAGAGGTGGTCGTCGGCACGCTCGATGCGCTCTATCGGGGGGAGGCGTCCGCCCAGGATTCGGCAGTAGCCCCGCCGGTTACGTCCCTATCCGATGTGATCGCTGCGCTACGTTCGGCGTGGGGAACCGTGCCGGGTTATTTCTCCTCATTGGGTGGCGCGATCCTCGACCCCTTGGGGCTTCATGCTGCGCTCGGTGACCAAGGGGCGGCGTTGGACGTGCATCACGAGACGCTTACCCATTTGCGCGACCAATTTACCAGCCCTGCGGCGGTGTTCGCCTATCTGGTCTTCGTATTGCTCTATTTCCCGTGTACGGCGACGCTCGCTGCGATTGCGCGGGAGTTGGGGTGGCGCTGGGCACTCTTTTCCGGCGCTTGGAGTCTGACGCTCGCCTATTCGCTGGCGACGCTGACCTACCAAGCCGGGGACGTGCTCTTCCGCGAACCCGTACCGGCGCTTCTTCGGGTCGGAATCGTGGTGCTTGTGCTGACCGCAGTGGTGCGCATCCTACAACGCGTCGCCGCGCATTGGACTGTTGCTCCGGACCAAGTGGGAGGCTCGTCACCGGGCGTTGCCTTGTCGTGCGTGGGCTGTTCCGCCCGTTGTGCCGTTCGCCCCGATGGGGGTGCCGTTGTCGAGCCTACGCCAACGGGGGCTCCCGCGATCGAAGCGAAGTCGCGCGCATTCGAAGATGCCGTCGCTTTCAGGGTTGGTCCAGGAATGCGCTGATGGCGTCGATCTGCGCGCGATCGAGCAACGCCGGTGCATGGCCCACGCCCGGAATTTCGACGAGTCGCGCGCGCGGGCCGCGGCGCGTCATCGCTTCGGCGACGTCCCGCGTCAAGAGGTCCGATTCGGCGCCACGCACCAGCAGCGTCGGGCAGCGGATCGCGTCGTAGAGTTCCCACAGCGCCATATCCTGTGCAGGGAACGCGATGCGAAACGGGACGGCGATTCCTGGGTCGTAGCGCAACACCCATCGCCCGCCCAGCTCCTGTCGGACGGCGTGCCACGTCAGGTGGCGCCATTGGGCTTCGCTGAGTGGGCCGAACGGGGCACTGACGGTACGTACGTACTGAACGGCATCGTCGAACGTGGCAAATTGCGGCTCGGCGCCGACGTACGCGCCGATCCGTTGTAACGACGCTTGACTGAGCACGGCACCAACATCGTTCAACACCAGTTTTGCGATCGGTGAAGTAGGTTGCGCAGCGATTGCCATTGCGATCAACCCGCCCATCGAAGTACCCACCCAGTAGAGTTTCTGGGGTCGGATTTTCTGAATGAGCGTATTGAGATCGCTCACGTAGCGCGGGATCGCATATTCGCTCTTGTTGGGGAGCCAGTCCGAGAGTCCGCGCCCGACGACGTCGGGACAGATCACCCGATAGCGGCGACTCAAATGGGCAGCAAGCGCGTCGAAATCACGCCCGGTTCGCGTCAAACCATGAACGCAAAAGACGACTTCGGGATTGTCGGGCGCGCCCCATTCGTAGTAGATCATGCGGTGGGTTCCAGCGGTATTGATGCAGTTCACCCAATCGATGCGCGGTGGATGGGGAAGCGTTTGGGGTTCGGGAACGGATGCCCCTTTTGCCGACGTGTGTGTGTTCGCCGACGTCGATGCGGTGTCCTGTTCCGGGTGGGCGGAGCGACCCCGCGGGGTGAAAAGGGCTTGCAGCCGTTGCCAGAATTGCATCTCAGGTCTCCTTCCTCTGTCGTTCTTTTACCATGGAATGGTGTAAAACGATTCCGGTCATCGTTTGCGGCGGTTGCTGCATTCGGCGAATGCGGGGAGTGAGCGATGCCAGTAGCGCGCGTTCTCGCTGCGTGCGGTGCGCACTGGGATTGCGTTGCCGCTTGCCGGAAGTGTCAGGGTGAGCGCTCCGTCGCGGTCGGTGCGCAGTATCGTCGCGCCGTGCGTGCGCCAGCGTTCCAAAACGTCGCAGCGGGGATGGCCGAAGCGGTTGAACGCACCGACGCTCACGAGCGCATAGCGCGGGTTGAGCGCGGTCACCCACGCCGGTGACGACGAGGTGTGGCTTCCGTGGTGCCCAGCGACCACGACGTCGCTTGCGAGCTGCGGTTCCATTGCAAGCAGCTGCTCCTCTTCGCGTGCCCCTAGGTCGCCACTCACCAGAAAACGGGTGCCGGCCCGGCTCGTGACGCGCAACACACACGACGCTCCGTTGTCGCTCAGCGCTTTCTGACGCGGCGTGTCCGTTGGCCAAAGGAACGCGAACTGCACACCATCCCATTCCCATTCGGTTCCACGCAGACACGGGCGGGCCGCAAGCCGCTCGAGGAGCGGTGCGATCTCATCGGGCGGAGGCTGATCGGGTGGCGCGCCGTACCAGACTGCGGCAATGGGAAGCGTTTGCGCCACCGCGGCAAAACCGCCCGTGTGGTCGCGGTCGAAATGGGAAAGCACGACCGCATCGAGCCGCGTGATGCCGCTTCGCTGCAAAAAGGGGCGTACGAGCGTGCGCCCACTGTCCCATCGGTTCCACGCTGGGCCGGTGTCGTAAAGGAGCGCGTGGTGAGCGGTGGTGATGAGAATCGCTTGCCCTTGACCGACGTCGAGTACCGTAATCTGCGCAGCGCCTATTTCGGGTCGATGTGTCTTGGGGACGAAGAGCAACAGCAGTGCTGGCAGGGCCAGCAGGCGCGGTGCAATCCCCCGGGGCAGAAAGAGCGCAAGCAGCAGGATGCTTGCGGCAACCCACCAGAGGCCAGCGGGGATTTCAGGCGCGGTCAGTACCGCTGCCGGGAGGTGGCTGGCCCAGATCAGGAGATCGAGTGTTCGTTCGATCAGACCATCGAAGAGCTGCCCCAAAAAGGGAGAAGGCACGATCAGGAGCAGGAGCGCCAGGGGTGTTGCCGCGTAGGCGATGAGCGGGATCGCAAAGAAGTTGGCAACGGCTCCGACCAGTGCGGCTTGCCCGAAGAAGAGCACAGTGAGCGGGGCGAGCGCCAAGGTCAGTGTCAATTGGAGGGTCACGAACGACCGGGTTGCTGCACGGAGACGCTGCCCGAGGGAGTCCGCGCGTGTGTGGATCTCCTCCGTGTCGGGAAGGTCCGTTTCCGTGCGCCCAAGCAGGATCAATAGCGCAACCGCAACGAACGAGAGCCAAAAACCGGCATCCCCTACCGCCCAAGGATCCCATATGAGGACAGCGACCAACGCCGTCGCCAAAATGCTCGTGGCGGGTATGCGCCGCGCATGGAGCATCGCGAAGCCGGCGATGGTGAGCATGAGTGCCGCGCGTACCGCGGGAATGCCCAATCCGGCAAGGAGGGCGTAGCCCCAGGCTACGGCGATCGCGACCAACCAGCCGACGCGCGGCGCGGCCAGCCACAGCGTGGCGCGGTGGGCGCGTTGCCATAGGCGCTGAACAATGCCGCCCAAGAGCCACGCCACCAGCGTGACATGCATCCCCGAAATCGCCACGAGGTGGGCGGTTCCGGTCCGTTGCACCAACTGCCACGTGGTATCGTCGAAACTCGAACGATCGCCCAGCGCCAACGCGCGCAGCCACGCCCCGTGCCGTGGGGTCAATTGCTCGAGGCGCTCTGCCAGATGGATTCGCAAGCGAGCAAACGCATCGACCCAACCGGGGTCGTCCTCCAGTGGGGTGGCGCTGATGAGCGTGCCCCAAGCGTGGAGGTGGTGGCGAAAGGCCCACCATTCGCTGTCGAACGCGCCAGGCTGAACGTTTGCGCGAATCGGCCGCAGCCGCACGGTTGCGCGGTACCGCGAGCCGGGCAACCAATCGCCCTTTGCTATGTTGTCCGGTAGGGTGAGGCGGGCGCGATGGCGCTCTGTACCATCGGATAATACAGCGACGATCGCGCGCGGTGGCCCGCCAGCCAGGGGAATCCGCTCCAAGACCGTGAGCGTGACCGGTAGCGTTCGGCTGGTGAACCAAGATTCCGGGGGCGTGTCGTCAAAAAAAGAGCGGCTGCGCTCAGCGGTGCTTCCCCATGCGATGAGTGCCGCGCCAACCCATAACCCCAGCCATCCCAGGCGTCCGGTGCTGCTGGCGCACGCCCCTGTTCCGTCGTGTGGCGTGAGCACTCCGCTTCGCAGCGCCCATACGACAAGAACGAAGCCCAGCGCGCACGCACCCCAGGTGAGGGCTCCGGTGGGGAAGGTAGGTGTATGGTGCCATGCGATCGCGCCAACGAGAAAACCGACGGCAAGGGCGACGATCGGCATCGCACCATTCCACGCTCAGCGGCGCGATCGGCCCGTGCTGGGGTCAGTGGAGGTAGCGCGGCGGCGGGTTGCCATGACCGAATGGCTGCTCGTCGCTCGGGTTTTCGCCTGGCATTTCGGCATGGACCAATTCCCCGTGGGCGTTGGGAAAGAGCGGTGCGCCGCAATCCTCGCAGAATTCGAGGGGCAGCGTTCGACGCAGCACCAGCGTATCGGTGACACCGCTGTCGCGCAGCGTCGCAACGATCCGTTCGACCGTTTCTTCTTCGTTTTCGTCGGTACCGATGAGCGGCCAAGGCACCCCATGGATCACCTGACCGCTCGGCTTCAGGCAGAAGCCGATGCGGTATTCGAATTCGCCGTTGCCTTCGCACGGCGCGATCACCGCGCGCAGACGGCTCGACGCGATATCGAACTCTGTTGCCAAGTAGGCGACCGCCGCGAAGATCGCGAAAACGCGCGAGTCGCGGTTTGCTTTGCGGCTGGCGGTGAAGTAGGCGTCGGGCGGCTCCAATTCGATACCGCAGCCGATCAGTAACCGTTCGAACACGGGATGGGCGCGTTTGCGCCACGCAGCAAATGCTTGCTCGCGATCCCCTTCCGGCAAGTGCCAACGAAAGATCGCTTCTCCGTTCGGAATCGCTGCCGCGATCAGCAGGTAACGAATGTCGGAGAGGAACACCATCGTTTCGTTGAGGCGGTCGCTGTCCACCGGGTAGTCTTCGTTGGCGAGCGCAGCGTTTTGCATCGCTTTGAGCAGGCGTTGCGTGGGAAGGTACCCATCCGGTAATTGGTCGGGACTGAAGAGGTGGTTCGCTATCGCAAAGCGAACCCCCGGTGCGAAGACATGTGCGGCCAACGCGGTGCGCAGGTGTTCGAGTGCAGCGGTGGGAACGGTCTTCGCGGGCACCGAAAAGCGGGACCATGCGAGTACTGGCGCGGCAATCAGGAGCAGCGTATCCTTATCGCCGGTGACGACTTCGGCTTCGCTCTCCACCGCATCCAACAGCTCTCCGTAGGCCGATTCGTCGCTGCGGTAGAGGTGTTCGAGCGCCTGTTCGATCACGTTGTCGTTGCCTTCCTCGAGAAGCTGACGAACCGCGGCTTCGATCTGTTGCTCCCACCAACGGTCTTCGACTCGGCTGCCTGAACGCGCCAGGCCTTGAGCCAGCCAGCAGAGGTGCTCGGCGCTCGGTGCCATCGCACTGGGGCGGTTGCGTCGTTTTTTGGGTTGGGGATTTTTGGGATTGTTCATCGGTTCCCTTTCGTTACAAGTCTTGATAGCGGCGGATTTTTTCGAGATGAAGCATCACCACTGCGGCGATCTCTTCGATCGACTTCGTCGTGGTGTCGAGCCACGGGATTCCTTCCCGTCGCATCAACTCCAGCGCCAGTTCGATTTCACGGCGGCAATTCGCCAAATCGGCGTAGGCGCTGTTCGGGCGCCGTTCGGAACGGATTTGCGCCAAGCGTTCGGGTGCAATCGTCAGCCCGAAGAGTTTTTCACGGTGCGGTCGCAGCGCTTCCGGTAAGCGCATGCGCTCTAGGTCTTCGGGAATCAATGGGTAATTGGCCGCTTTGATCGCGTAGGTCATCGCAAGGTAGAGGCTGGTCGGGGTTTTGCCCGAACGCGAAACCCCGATCAAGATGATGTCGGCTTCGACCAGCGTATGGTCTTGGGTAATGCCATCGTCGTGCGCCAATGCGAAGTTGATCGCCTCGATGCGGCGGTGATAGCTGTGCGTGTCCCGCATTCCGTGAAAGCGGCCGACGGTGTGGGTGCTCTCCATGCCGAATTCGCGCTCAAGCGGGTCGATGAAGGCGCCGAAGAGGTCCATCACCAGGCCGGGACCGTTCTGGATCACGGCCAGGACTTCCGGTTTGACCAGCGTCGAGAAGACGATAGGACGAAAACCGCTTCCTTGGGCGACCCGTTCAATCTTGCTGACCAGTTCGCCCGCTTTTTGCGGGGAATCGACGAACGGGGCGCGCACCACCTCGTAGTCGAGGTCGGGAAACTGGGCCAGGAGGCTTTCGCCCAACATCTCCGCGGTCACGCCCGTACCGTCGGAGACATAAAAGACGTGGCGTTTGCGCGGAATCGGCATCTGGGCATCCTCGATTGGCAGAAAAGGACAGAAATGGTGGCAAAGCCATTAGAATAATGGCTAGTTATTTTATCCGATCCTCCAGGGAGTATTGGCATGACCCGTTACGTGATCCCATTGCGCGAGTTGCGCATGTCCGATGTGGCCCAAGTCGGTGGCAAGAACGCGTCGCTGGGTGAAATGATCAGCCAGTTGCCTGACAGTGTCCGCGTGCCGGATGGTTTCGCCACGACGGCCGAGGCCTTTTGGCGCTTCCTCGACGACAATGGGTTGCGGCAAAAGATTCACGATCTGCTCGAAGGGCTCGATGTCGACGATGTTGCCGCACTGGCGCGCACCGGCGCTGCGATCCGTCAAATGATGATGGAGGCGCCGTTCCCCGCGGAGCTGGAGGCGCAGATCCGTGCCGCCTACGCGGAAATTACTCGGGATGGCGAAGGGAGTTTCGCTGTCCGTTCGTCGGCTACTGCGGAAGATTTGCCCGATGCCTCGTTTGCGGGGCAGCAGGAGACGCTGCTCAACGTGCGCGGCATCGAAAACATCCTGCACGCGATCAAAGAGGTGTTTGCGTCGCTCTACAACGATCGTGCGATCGCGTACCGGGTCCATAAAGGGTTCCGTCACGCCGAGGTGGCGCTTTCGGCGGGGGTGCAGCGAATGGTGCGCTCCGACGTCGGTGCGTCCGGGGTGATGTTTACGCTCGACACCGAATCGGGCTTTCGCGACGTCGTTTTCATCACCGCCTCCTACGGCCTGGGGGAAATGGTCGTCCAGGGCGCAGTGAACCCGGACGAATTCTACGTGCACAAGCCTACCTTGGCGCAGGGCAAACCGGCGATCATCCGCCGTTCGCTCGGTTCCAAACTGATCAAGATGGTTTTCACGACGCCCGGCGAAGAAGGGCGCGTCAAAGAGGTGGACACCACCCCGGAAGAGCGCAATCGTTTCTGTATCAGCGACGAGGATATCCTCGAACTCGCCCGCTATGCGCTGATCATCGAGCAGCACTACGGGCGGCCGATGGACATCGAATGGGGGAAAGACGGGATCGACGGCAAGATTTACATCTTGCAAGCGCGTCCTGAGACGGTCAAATCTCAGGAAAGTGGCCGCGTGCTCGAAAAATTCCGCCTCAAGCAGCACGGCAAAGCGATCGTGCAAGGGCGGGCGATCGGCCAGAAGGTCGCCGTCGGTAAAGTGCGTATTGTCAAAGACATCAGCGAAATCGAAAAAGTGCAGGCGGGTGACGTGCTCGTCACCGACATGACCGACCCCAACTGGGAGCCGGTGATGAAGCGCGCCGCGGCAATCATCACCAACCGGGGTGGGCGTACCTGTCACGCGGCGATCATCGCGCGGGAACTGGGGGTGCCTGCGATCGTCGGGTGTGGCGACGCCACCGAAGTCCTCAAAGACGGTGAAACGGTTACCGTCTCATGTGCGGAAGGGGATACCGGTTACGTCTATCGTGGGGCGCTCGAATTCGAAGTGCAGCGCACCGATCTCGGCGAACTGCCCGAATTGCCGGTGAAAATCATGATGAACGTCGGCAACCCGGAGCTCGCGTTCGAGTTTGCCCAGATTCCCAACGCCGGTGTCGGGTTGGCGCGGCTTGAGTTCATCATCAACAACGTGATCGGGATCCACCCGCGTGCGATTCTCGAAATCGACCGCATTCCGGCGTCGATCCGCGAAGAGATCGAGCGCCGTGCGCGGGGTTATGAAAGCCCGCGCGCCTTCTTCGTCGAAAAACTGGCCGAAGGGGTCGCGACGATCGCTGCGGCGTTCTACCCCAACCCGGTGATCGTTCGTCTTTCCGACTTCAAGTCGAACGAATACCGCAAACTCCTTGCCGGTGAAATCTACGAGCCGGAAGAAGAGAACCCGATGCTCGGTTTCCGAGGTGCTGCACGCTACATTGCGCCGAGCTTCCGCGACTGCTTCGAAATGGAGTGCGAAGCGCTCAAGAAAGTCCGCGACGTGATGGGTCTCACCAACGTCAAGATCATGGTGCCGTTCGTCCGGACGGTGAAAGAGGGCGAACGGGTGATCAAGCTCCTCGCGGCAAATGGCCTCGTGCAGGGCCAAAACGGGCTTGAGCTCATCATGATGTGTGAGGTCCCCAGCAACGCGCTGTTGGCCGAAGCGTTCCTTCAGCATTTCGACGGCTTCTCGATCGGTTCGAACGACCTCACCCAACTCACCCTTGGGCTCGACCGCGACTCGGGGTTGGTTGCCGAATCGTTCGACGAACGCGATCCGGCGGTTCGCATCCTCCTTGGGATGGCGATCGACGCGTGCAACAAACTCGGGAAGTACGTCGGGATCTGCGGCCAAGGGCCGTCGGACCATCCCGACTTTGCCGAGTGGCTCATGGATCGCGGAATTCAAACGATTTCCCTCAACCCGGATACCGTGATCGATACCTGGTTGCGACTGGCGAACCACCGCAAGCAATAAACCTAAAGCGTCTGCGGGGCCGTTGACAAGGCATGCGGTTTTGCTAGAATAACGGTCTCGCGCAACGCGAAGCGCCCGTAGCTCAGTTGGATAGAGTACCTGGCTACGAACCAGGTGGTCGGAGGTTCGAATCCTTCCGGGCGCGCCAAAGAATACCTAAGGCCCCGGTTCAATCCGGGGCTTTTTTGTTTTTGGTAGCACACCCGAATTGCCTGACGACCCCTGCAATGTTCTTGCTGCGGGAGTGCGCGACAGGCAAGGAGGCCGAAAGGAGTTTTTATGACGCACCTGAATCCGTGGGAAACCTGTCCCCGATCAATTGCAACCATATGATTTATTGATAGAATACGGCATCTTCCTTCTTCACCCAACTGATCATGCCCCGCTTTGAAGTCCGTCAATCCGCGAAGCTGAATCTGACCTCTTACTCCGGCCTGGCGCTGATTGGGCAATGCTGCGAGGCGGCGCAGGTGGAAGCCGTGATCGATCCGCGCTTGCCGGTATCGCAAGGCATGAAGACCTCCGACTTGGTCAAGGCGATGACTGGCTGAGCTATGCTCGAAACTGGTGTACGGAGTGATTGAAAAGGGCGGCGTACTCTGCTGAAATCGGTTTTACCGAACTGATGAACAGCAAAGGAGCACGCCACCATGAGTAAAGATAACATCGTTTCTTTGTTGATGCCAGGGGGTATCGAGGACTCGTTGACGGAGTTGCTGCGCAATGGCGCCAGGCGACTGATTCAGCAAGCGATCGAGGCGGAGCTGGCCGAGATGCTGGCAAAGTATGAGGGGCAGACAGACGAACAGGGGCGCCGTGCGGTGGTTCGCAATGGTTATCTGCCGGAGCGGGAAATTCTGACCGGCGTAGGACCGGTAACGGTGAAGGTGCCGAAGGTGCGCAGCCGTGGGAAGGAATCGGTGGTATTTCGCTCCTCACTGGTGCCGCCGTATGTGCGCAAAGCCCGTCGGGTGGAGGCCGCTCTGCCGTGGCTCTACCTGAAGGGCATCTCGACCGGCCAGATGAAAGAGGCCCTGGAGGTGCTCGTCGGCCCCGAGGCAAAAGGGCTGTCTGCTTCGGTGATTGGCCGCCTGAAACGGGAGTGGGAAGCGGAATATACCGAATGGTGCCAGCGGGACATGAGAGGGGTGCGCTGGGTTTATTGGTGGGCAGACGCCATCTACAGCGGCCTGAGGGCCGAGGGCCAGAAGCTGTGCGCCCTGGTGATCATCGGCGTCAACGAATGGGGCGAGAAACATTTTCTGACCATCGAGGATGGCATTCGGGAATCGACCCAGAGCTGGCGGGAGGTGCTGCTGGGGCTGAAGCAGCGCGGCCTTGATGTGCCGCCGAAACTGGCAGTAGGCGACGGCGCCTTGGGCTTCTGGGCGGCGCTCGAGGAAGTGTATCCCGAAACCCGTCACCAGCGCTGCTGGGTGCACAAGACGGCCAACGTACTGAACTACCTGCCCAAAGCCGTTCAGCCCAAGGTCAAGAAAGCCTTGCAGGAGATCTGGATGGCCGAAGACCGGGCATCAGCCCACAAGGCCTTCGACCATTTCGTTGCGACATACCAAGCCAAATACGCGAAGGCGGTGACCTGCCTGGAAAAGGACCGGGAGGCCCTTCTGGCCTTCTACGACTTTCCGGCCGAACACTGGGTGCATATTCGCACGACCAATCCCATTGAGTCGGCCTTTGCCACGATTCGCCACCGGAGTGACCAGGCCAAAGGCTGCGTGAGCCGAAACACCCTGCTGGCAACGTTGTACAAACTGGGAATGAGCGCACAGAAACGCTGGCGGCGGATACGAGGGTTCAACTACCTTGCCAAGGTTGTCGAAGGAGTAAAGTTCAGGGACGGAGTGGAAGTCAATGACAAACGCGAAACCGACGAAAGCAGGAACGCCGCCTGATCAGGTCATACACCAGATTTGACTATAGCTCTGACTGGCTTGCTCAGTCTGGGCAAGAGCGACTTCGAAGCCATCGAGCCGTTTCGGCAGGATCGCTTCTTCAAGGAAGCGCTGGGGCTGTCGAAGGTGCCGAGCAGTGCCTGGATGCGCCAGCGACTCGACGCCAAGGCCGGCGAGTTGCGGGAGCGGACGGACGAGCTGTCGGTGCGCCTGCTGGAGAGGACAAAAGCGCCGATCACGCCGCACAAAGGATTCGTGCGCTTCGAGATCGACACCTTCGTCATGGACAACAGCGATACCAAGAAGGAGGACGTCGGCCACACCTACCAAGGCGTTGATGGCTATTGCCCGATTGCGGGCTACCTGGGCAACGAAGGCTGGAACATGGGACTGGAACTGCGTGCCGGGAACTGGCATTCGGCGCTCGAGACCGAGTACTTCTACGAACGGGCGTTTCCTCGGGTCAAGCGTTTGGTCAGGGCGGATCAACCCGTCCTGATGGTCGAAGACAGCGGCTTTGACAGCGCGCGACTGCTGTTCGCCAAAGCGGAAGAACGCGACGCCTGGGCGCGTGATGGGCGCGTATTGGAATTCGTCACGAAGTGGAACCCAAGAAAGCAGGACAGAACGGCCTGGGTCAAGCGGGCCGAGGAAGCGAACGCCTTTGAAGTGACCCGACCAGGCAAGCGGGTGGGACTTCTCGACCTCCAGGTCGAGCGCGCCTGGCAGAAACAAAAGCGCACCTTCCGGCTGATCGTGCGGGTGACCGAGCGCACCATCGACAAGAAGGGACAACACCTGCTGGTGCCGGACATTGAGATCGAAGGCTGGTGGACGAGCCTCACCCTGCCGGCTGTGGAGGTGATCGAGCACTACCGGTATCACGGCACACACGAACAGTTCCATGCCGAGATCAAATCTGACCTTGATCTGGAACGGTTGCCGTCGGGCAAGTTCGACACCAACGACGTGATCCTGCATCTGGGGGCATTCGCCTACAACTGCCTGCGCCTCCTTGGCCAATTGGGCCTGACCGGCGAGATTGCGCCCATTCGCCACCCGGCCAAGCGCAGAAGGCTCAAGACGGTGTTGCAGGAGATCATGTACCGGGCGGCGAAGTTTGTGGCACATGCCAGAAAACTCATTCTCGACTTTGGCCGCGGATTTGCCGGCCATGTGCAGGTGTTCGTCGCGCTTCAGCAGCGATTGTTGCGAGCGGCATCGCCATGACGATGGTCGGGCTGAAACCCACCCCAAGGACGGATTCCGCTGCGGTGGAAGGTAGCCCTTCGCCTGAAAGCTGCAATATGACGTAACGCCGTCCCGACAAGGCCGACTTTTGCGGGCAAATACGGGTCCATCACCCCCGAAAAGATGGTCGGCATGACAATGAATCGGTCTGTCCGGCAAAAATTTCATGCCGGACAGCTCACAGGAAAGGTTTCGACTTTGGTGACCACGGATTCAGGTTCAGACAGAAGGTTCCATCGGGTTTGAGTACACGCAGTAACTGCTCTGATATGGGCAAAAACCATTCTACATACTTGTCGGGATGAATACCACCATAGGTATTTTTGCGCTGGTCGGCATAAGGAGGTGAGGTAAAGACCAGATCGACGCTGTTGTCAGGCAGAGTTCTGAGCACATCAAGACAGTCTCCGAGATAGAGGGTGGCGCCGTCGATCTCGACTTTTTTTTCGTAAGCTGTCTCTTTCATGGTTGTCGGGTTTGTCACCAGAACTGCCACCACGGTTTTTCGTCTTTACTTCGCCGCTCCCCATATTTGAGGTAGTCGGAATCGGGAAAGTTGAGTTGTAACACGCGTTCCGCGTCGGTTTTGAGGTCAGTGAGCCCCAAGCGGTCATACGCTTCGCGCATCAACCAGAGCGCGTCTTCGACGAGCGGCGTATCGGAGTAATCGGTCACGACCACCTTCGCGCGGTTGGCCGCGGCCAGATAAGCGCCGCGCTTGAGATAGTAACGGGCCACGTGGAGCTCATGCCGCGCCAGGCTGTTGCGCAAGTAGATCACCCGCGCCTCGGCGTCTTCCGCGTATTTGCTTTCCGGAAAGCGGCGCAACAGCTCCAGGAAGACTTCAAGCGACTCTTTTGCCGCTTTCGGGTCGCGCTCGCTCATGTCTTGGTTGCCGAGCGCGGCAAAGAGGCTGCGGTCTTCGTTGAAGAGGATCAGCCCTTTGAGGTAGAGCATATAATCGAGGTTCGGATGGTCCGGGTGGAGCCGCAAGAAGCGCTCGATCGCCGCCAGCGCGAGCTCCGGCTCCCCTTGTTTGTAGTAAGCATAGGCCGTTTCGATTTGCGCCTGCTGCGCATAACGGCCGAAGGGGTAGCGCGATTCCAGCTTTTCCAAGAGCTCGGCAGCACGCTGATAGTCGCCATCGTCCATCGCCGCCCGCGCTTCGCTATAGAGCTTTTGCGCGTTCCATGAGCGCGTTTCGTCGATCTTTTCGGGGAGCAACCCACAGCCGGCAAGTGTTGCGGCGGCCATCGTCACAAGAAACCAGCGTTTCATGAATACTATCTCATCTGTGGAAGAGCTTGACGATTATAGAACGGAATACCATTGGCGGGTCGCGTCCGATGCGTCGTTCGTGCGCCTGGACAAATGGCTCGCCGAGCACGCACCGGAATTTTCCCGCTCACAGTGGCAGCGCTGGATCCGAGACGGGTGCGTACTCGTCGACGGCGAACCGGTCTGTTCGCCAAAACATACGTTGCTGCCGGGCGCTGAGGTGGTGGCTGCCGTCACGATCGAACCGGTATGCGTCGATCGGCCAGAGCCACGGATTTTGCCAGTCGTCTTCGAAGACGATCATCTGCTGGTGCTCGACAAGCCAGCGGGTTGGGTGGTCCATCCGGGCGCGGGACACCGCAGTGGCACCCTGATGAATTGGCTCTTGGCGTACGACGCCGCGCTGTCGAACCTCCCGCGCGCGGGCATCGTTCACCGGTTGGACAAAGAGACCAGCGGACTGATGGTGGTGGCGAAAACGCCCGTTGCCCATCAGCAATTGGTCGCTGCATTGGCCGCGCGCACGATCGCGCGCCGCTATTGGGCGATAGCCGTCGGGCGGATCGAACGCAAGACCACCGTTGCGGCGCCGATTGGACGCCACCCCACACAGCGGGTCAAGATGGCCGTGGTGCCGCATGGCAAACCTGCCGTCACCCATGTGACGCCGTTGGAAACGTTCGGCGACACGGCTACCCTCGTGCAGTGCGATCTCGAATCGGGGCGCACCCACCAGATTCGCGTCCATCTCGCCCATCTGGGCCACCCCCTGATTGGCGACCCCCTCTACGGCAATGCGAAAGTGCGCCAATGGCCGTTGGCACGCCAGGCACTACACGCCAGTCGCCTCACGTTTCGCCATCCGGTCCATGACGAGACGATGACGTTTCATTCGCCATTACCGGACGACTTGGCCGAACTGTTGCACACGTTGCGCGCCGCGCAATGAGCGGCTATAACGAAAACATGGACGAATTACCGCTCCTTACCGTTACTGCACTGCGCCCCTACGGCGTGACAATCCGGCTGACGACGCGTACCGGTGGCGTCAGCGCAGGTGGCTATCACGCGCTCAATCTGGCTGACCACGTTGGCGACGACACGGCCGCAGTTGCGGAAAACCGCGCGCGGTTGCGCGCAACCTTGGGCAGCGACCCACTGTGGCTCAAGCAGGTGCATGGCACGACCATTTGGGATGCGGACGCAGCCGATCCATCCGGCCACGCTCCTCCGCAAGCCGACGGGGCAACCACGGCGCGCGCGGGGCGTTGGCTGGCGCTACTTACCGCGGACTGCTTGCCGGTGGTCCTGGTACGGAGCGATGGGGCGCGGCTTGCGGTGGCGCATGCAGGGTGGCGAGGGCTGGCTGCTGGTATCTTGGCGCGCGCTGTCGCAGCGCTCGGGGATGCCCCGTTCGCCGCGTGGATCGGGCCCGCGATCTGCGGCCAGTGTTACGAGGTCGATGCCCCGGTGGTCGAAGCGCTCAGGGCACTCGGTCCTTGGGTGGCACAAGCCGTGCGTAACGGAAGGCGCGGGGGCCACTACACGGTTGACCTTGGCGCGATTGCCGCCGAGCAGTTGAAGCGCTTGGGCGCCCAATCCGTTATTCCCAGCGGACTCTGTACCTGGGAAAATGGGCTGTGGTATTCTCATCGCCGAGACGGACCGCGCACCGGGCGGTTCGCGACGTTGGCCGCATTACAACCGCAATCAGAATACCCCTAGGAGAGGAGGAGTCACCCGATGCAACCATTTCCCTTCGCGTTTCCCGCCGCGATGATGTCCAATGCCGCCAGCGGTAGCCCATTTCCTGGCGTGCCGAACTTCCCCATGCCGGGCGGAGGCATGCCCTCTTTTCCGGGTATGCCCGCGCTGCCGCCGATGCCACCCGAGCTCACGGAACTTTTCGCGCGCTGGATGCAGCGGCCAGAGAAGTGGCGCGAATGGGGCAATCGGTGGTTGAGCGCGCAGAGCCAATTGTGGGATCGCTTCATCCATCACCGCACCGAACCCGTGGTGCCGGAGGTCGAGCGGGACCGGCGTTTCTCCGCACCGGCATGGAAAGCGAACCCGATTGCTGACTATTGGCGGCAGTCGTACCTCGTGTTCAGCCAACTGGTGATGGAGCTGGTCGAAGCGTCCGATTTCCCGGACGGAAAGACCAAATGCCGGGTGAAATTCGTGGTGCGTCAATGGCTCGACGCGCTTGCCCCCAGTAATTACCCGGCAACCAACCCGGAATTCATCGAAACGGCGATGGCTACGCAGGGGGAGAGCATTCGTCGCGGTATCGAAAACCTTCTGGCAGACCTGCGCAAAGGCCGCATTTCGATGACCGACGAAACCGCGTTCGAAGTGGGCAAGAACCTCGCGGTGACCCCGGGTGCGGTCGTTTATGAAAACCCGTTGATGCAGCTCATCCAATACGCACCGCTTACCGAAACCGTCGGCGAGCGGCCGCTTTTGTTCGTACCGCCGTGTATCAACAAGTTCTATATCATGGATCTTGCGCCGGAAAGTTCGCTCGTGCGCTTTGCGGTCGAACAAGGGTATACGGTTTTCCTCATCTCGTGGAAAAACCCAGGGGTTTCCGAGGCCCATTTCGGCTGGGACGACTACCTGGCGTTGGGGCCGCTCACAGCGCTCGAAGTCGTGCGGGAAATCACCGGTTGTCCCGATCCCAACGTGTTGGGATTCTGCGTCGGCGGAACGATCCTGGCGTCGGCGCTCGCCGTTGCGGTTGCCCGTGGCGATCCGCCCGTGCATAGTCTGACCCTGATGACGACACTCTTGGATTTTGCCGAAAGCGGGGAACTGGGGTGCTTAGTGGATGAGGCGAGCGTTGCGGCTCGGGAGGCGACGATCGGCCAAGGTGGCTTGATGTTGGGGTCGGAACTCGCGCAAGTCTTTTCGATGTTACGCGCGAACGACCTCATTTGGAATTACGTCGTCGGTAACTATTTGAAGGGGGAAAAACCCAAGCCCTTCGATCTGCTCTATTGGAACAGCGACAGCACCAATCTGCCCGGGCCGTTCGTTACCTACTACTTGCGCCATATGTATCTGGAAAACGAACTCCGCCTGCCCAACAAACTGAAAATGCTCGGGTACCCCGTCAATCTCGGTGCCATCACCGCGCCCGCCTACGTAATGGCGGCGCGGGAAGACCACATCGTTCCGTGGCGCGGGGCATACCATTCGATGCAGCTTTTGGGGGGTGAAAAACGGTTCGTGTTGGGCGCAAGCGGTCATATCGCGGGTGCGATCAATCCCGCGAAGAAGAATCGGCGCAGTTATTGGGTCAATCCCGAATT
Organism: Hydrogenophilus hirschii; assembly: GCF_054656675.1. Lineage (NCBI taxonomy): Bacteria > Pseudomonadati > Pseudomonadota > Hydrogenophilia > Hydrogenophilales > Hydrogenophilaceae > Hydrogenophilus > Hydrogenophilus hirschii. Next base: position 1,191,523 of record NZ_BAAHXQ010000001.1, on the reverse strand, counting down.
GCCGCAGGAGCCGGACGAATGGTTTGCCGCGGCGCGCGAATGCCCCGGGAGTTGGTGGAACGATTGGGCCGATTGGCTGAAGGAGCACAAAGGGAAAACGGTGCCTGCGCGTGAGTCGCTCGGAAACGACAAATACCCACCGATCGAACCCGCTCCGGGACGCTACGTCAAAGAACCGGCGCTGCCGCTCGTGCGAGGATCGCGTGAAGCCGCGGCCGTGTGAGTAGCGGTGGAATCGAAAAAGGGAGGGTCAAATGGTTTTCAACACCACAAGGAGGGGCAATCATGAGTCGCATTGCATTGGTAACCGGAGGTATGGGGGGGTTGGGCGAAGCGATCGCCATCAAACTCGCTGCGATGGGGTATCGCGTCGTCGTCACCCATTCGCTCAACAACACCAAAGCCCCCGAATGGCTGACCAAAATGGCGGAGATGGGCTACCACTTCCGGGCCTATCCCGTCGATGTCGCCGACTTCGACTCGTGCGTCGAATGTGTCGCGAAGGTCAAAGCCGAAGTCGGGCCCGTCGATGTCTTGGTCAATAACGCGGGGATCACCCGGGACATGACGTTCCGGAAAATGACCAAAGCCGACTGGGATGCGGTGCTGCGCACCAACCTCGACAGCGTCTTCAATATGACCAAGCAGGTGATCGAAGATATGATCGCGAAGGGGTGGGGGCGCATCATCAACATCTCGTCGGTCAATGGCACGAAAGGGGCGTTTGGGCAAACCAACTATGCGGCGGCCAAGGCCGGGATGCACGGGTTTACCAAGTCGCTCGCGCTCGAAGTCGCGAAATATGGCGTGACGGTAAACACCATTTCGCCGGGCTATATCGGTACCAAGATGGTGATGGCGATTCCCAAAGAGGTGCTCGAAAGCAAAATCCTGCCGCAGATCCCGTTGGGGCGTCTGGGTAAACCGGAAGAGGTAGCGGGGCTCGTCGCCTACCTGGCGAGCGACGAAGCGGCGTTCGTCACGGGTGCCAACATCGCGATCAACGGAGGACAACATATGTATTGAGGGAGACCGTCCCTCAACGCGAAATTGTTGCAGCGCAACAATTTCGCGATACAATAGTCCCGCTTGGCATCCCACCAAGCGGTTTTTTTTTATTCAACACACCGAACGAAGGGAGTCATGATGACAACACAACGTATCGCACTGGTAACCGGCGCCATGGGCGGGATCGGAACGGCCATTTGCCAGGAGCTCGCCAAAGAGGGGTATCGCGTCGTTGCCAACTGCATTCCGGGCTTCCCGCAGAAGGAGGAGTGGCTGGCTGCACAAAAAGCACAAGGTTTCGATTTCGTAGCCGCCGAGGCTGACGTTGCCGACTACGACCAGTGCAAAGCGATGGTCGCGAAAATCGAAGCTGAAGTGGGGCCGATCGACATCCTGGTCAATAACGCGGGGATCACGCGGGACAAATTTTTCCACAAGATGGAAAAGGCGCAATGGGACGCCGTGCTGCGCGTGAACCTCGACAGCATGTTCAACGTCACCCGTGACATCGCGCCGAAGATGGCGGAACGGGGCTGGGGGCGGATCATCAACATCTCCTCGGTAAATGGCGTCAAAGGGCAAGCGGGGCAGACCAACTACGCCGCAGCGAAAGCCGGGATCCTTGGTTTCACCAAAGCACTGGCGCTCGAACTCGCTGCTAAAGGGGTGACGGTGAATGCGATCGCGCCGGGGTACGTCGCCACCGAGATGGTGATGGCGATCCGCGAAGACATCCGGCAAGCGATCATCGACACCGTGCCGATGAAGCGCCTGGCCAAACCGGAAGAGATCGCGGCGTGCGTCGCGTTCTTGGCCAGTGAGAAAGCTGCTTACATCACGGGGGCAACGCTCAACGTCAATGGCGGTCTGCACATGTACTGAGCCACTCGTTTGACGAAACGAGACTTTTTGGCGGCTGGGCTGCGAACGGCGGTATAATTGCCCGATTGCGGCCGAGCCGCGTGACCATGAGAGTGTTCCATGAACGCGGGAAGCGAACGCGTCATCAAGAAATATCCCAACCGGCGGCTCTACGATACCGCAACCAGCACCTATATCACGCTGGCGGAAATCAAAGAGATGATCCTTCATCACGAGCCGGTGCGTGTGATCGACGCCAAAACGCAAGAAGATCTGACGCGCAGCGTTTTGCTGCAGATTTTGATGGAAGAAGAGGTGGGGGGAGAGCCCATCTTTTCCACCGAAATGCTCGCCAGTATCATTCGTTTCTACGGCCAGGCGTCGCAGACGCTTTTTGGTCAATACCTGGAAAACAGCCTGAAAACGTTCCTGGAACTGCAAAGCCGCATGCAAGAGCGCTTTCGCGCAATCTACGGTGACAACGCGGTGATGGGGCCAGAGATCCTCGCCCAGTTTCTTTCACTGCAACCGAAAGCGATGCAGTCGATGCTCGATGCCTACCTCGAGCAAACCCAAAACTTGTGGCATCAAATGAACCAACAGATGCAGCGCCAAGCGCTGAGCTGGTTCGAAGCTTTCTATCCCAAATCCAATTCTTCCTCGAAAAACCCGCAATCGCAAGATGAATCGAAGTGACCCCACGTCGCGCGTCGGCATGGTGAGTTTGGGGTGCCCCAAAGCCACCGTCGACACCGAACGCATTTTGACGCGACTTCGTGCCGAAGGGTATGAAATCACACCCGAATACGGCGAAGCCGATCTCGTCATCGTCAACACCTGTGGTTTCATCGAAGAAGCCGTGGCAGAGTCGCTCGACGCGATCGGCGAAGCGATTCAGGAAAACGGCAAAGTGATCGTCACCGGCTGTTTGGGCGCACGCCGTGACGTGATCCTTGCAGCCCACCCCAAGGTGCTTGCGGTGACAGGGCCGCATGCCACCGACGAAGTGATGGCGCTCGTGCATCGCCATCTGCCCAAACCCCACGATCCGTTCGTCGATCTCGTACCGCCCCAAGGCGTACGGGTCACTCCGGCGCATTATGCGTACCTGAAAATTTCCGAAGGGTGCAACCACCGCTGTACCTTTTGCATCATTCCTCAACTTCGTGGCGACCTGGTGAGCCGGCCCATCCATGAGATCATGGAAGAGGCAGAAGCGCTTGTTGCCTCTGGCGTCAAAGAGATTTTGGTCGTCTCACAAGACACGAGCGCCTATGGGGTCGATCTCAACTACCGCACCGGTTTCTGGCAGGGGCGACCGGTCAAACAGCGACTCACCGAATTGGCCAAGCTCTTGGGCGAATTGGGGGTCTGGGTTCGCCTGCACTACGTCTATCCCTACCCGAGCGTCGACGAGCTGATTCCGCTGATGGCCGAAGGGAAAATCCTGCCGTACCTCGATATCCCCTTTCAACACGCAAGCCCCAAGATCCTTCAGTTGATGAAACGCCCAGCCGCTACCGAAAAGGTCTTGGAGCGCATTCGCAAATGGCGGTCGATCTGCCCCGATCTCACCATCCGCTCCACCTTCATCACCGGTTTCCCAGGCGAAACCGAATACGATTTCGAATTGCTGTTGCAATTTTTAGAAGCGGCGCAGCTCGACCGAGTCGGAGTTTTCCCCTATTCGCCCGTCGAGGGAGCAGCGGCGAACGAACTCCCTGATCCTGTCCCGGAAGCGATCCGTGAAGAACGGCGGATCCGGCTGTTGGCATTTCAAGAGGACATCTCGACGCAGCGGCTCGAGCGGTGGATCGGGCGGGAAATCGACGTCCTCGTCGAGGAAATCGACGAAGAGGGCGCGGTTGCCCGCTCGGCGGCCGATGCGCCGGAAATCGACGGCTTGGTCTATGTCGCCAATGGCGCGGCGCTTACCCCCGGCGAGTTTGCCCGTGTGCGGGTGGTCGATTGCGACGTCCATGATCTCTATGCGGAGACGGTCTGATTGTATTTATCAATCGAGGTCATTGTTTTTGAAAATCACGTCACTTGACCTAAATCAATACTAAATTTGTGCTATTGCGCTACCCTGTTAGTGGTTTTTCTCAGGGAGCGTAATCATGAAAGTACGGAAGCTAATCGTTTCGCTATCGGTTGTCGGGATGAGCAGTGTCGCAATTGCAGACGCGCAACTGCGGGCTGAGGTGGCAAAGCTGATACAACCCATACAACCAGTCGTTATTTCTGCTGATCAAAAAGCTAAAGTTGAATTAGGCAAGCAGCTCTTTTTCGACCCCAGATTGTCGATGTCTGGGATCATCTCCTGCAACACCTGCCACAACGTTATGTTGGGTGGGGTCGACAATCTCAAGACTTCCATCGGTCATAAGTGGCAACCGGGGCCTGTGAACGCACCAACGGTATTCAATTCCAAGCTCAATTTGGCGCAATTTTGGGATGGTCGAGCTGCCAATTTGAAGGAACAAGCTGCTGGGCCGATTCAAGCTCCCGTCGAAATGGCAATGCCTCACACCTTGGCCGTTGAGGTGATTCAGTCTATCCCGGGATATGTTTCGCAGATTCAGGCAATTTATGGCACGGACAAAGTCTCGTTGGACCACATTACCGATGTCATTGCAGCTTATGAAGAGACACTGGTTACACCCAATTCACCCTTCGATCGCTGGTTAAGAGGCGATGATAAGGCTATGACAGCCGAACAGATCGCTGGGTTGAAGATTTTCTACGAAAGCGGGTGTGTTGCCTGTCACAATGGGCCCAACTTAGGTGGGAATTCGTACCAGAAGATGGGGGTGGTTGAGCCGTACCGGAGTTCCTCTCCGGCTGAAGGGCGCGCTGCAGTCACCAAGAAGGATGAGGACCGCTGGTTTTTCAAAGTACCAACTTTGCGTAACGTTGAGCTCACCTACCCATACTTCCACGATGGCGAAGCCAGTACGCTCGAAGAGGCGGTTGTCCTCATGGGGCGTCTCCAACTTGGCAGAACGTTCAGTGACGATGAGGTGAAAAAAGTTGTTGCCTTTCTCCATGCCTTGACTGGAGAACGTCCGCAAGATGTCCTTCCGCTCTTGCCCGCATCAGGACCCAATACACCCCGCCCCGATCCGTTCAAATGATGGGACCGATGTTCTGAGTTTGACCCTTTGAGGCAAATTTTGGGTCGACTGCCGCTTGGCGAAGCCCCCTATACCGTAGGGTGCCGATGCAAGCGGCAGTACCGCCTGAAGAGCCTGACTGGTTACTTTACCTTGCTTGCGGCGTCCAAAAGGGCGCTTTGCAAGAGCTCTTCTACCGTCGGGTGGTAGTAAGGGAGCGCCAGGAGATCCCGCACGGTTTCCCCGCGTGCGATCGCTTGCGCCAAAAAGTGGCCCAAGTGCTCCCCCTGTGCCGCGACGAGTTCGGCGCCGAGCAGTTTACCGCTTCCCTTCTCGGCATAGACACGAACGAGCGTTTCGGTTTCGTCGAGCACCCGCGAACGACCATTCTCTTCGCCCTTACCGGTACCGATCACGATCGTTTCTGGGTCGAGATCGGCAAAGCGTGCGCCAACGCGGACCACGTCCGGGTCGCTGAAAACGATTGCCAACGGGGGGAGCACTTTGCGCGGAAGCGGGGTTTCTCCCTTCGCCACCAGCGCCGCGTTTCTGCCTGCCGCACCCCCTTCCACGGCCGCTTCGTGCATGAGCGGCAGCAACCCATTGGCGTCGCCCGCGATGAAAATGGGCGCGCCCCCGGCTTGTAACGTTTCGGGATCGAAACGTTCCGGAAAGCCGCGTGGGTTCAGGGTGACGCCTGCTGCCGGCAGATCGACGCGATCCAGGTTGCTGCGCCGTCCCGTGGCGACCAGAAGCGCATCGACAACGGCTTGCGATCTGTCGGGGAACCGAATCAGGATGTCCGCAGCACGCTCTTCGAACGTTGCGGCCGTTTCCAGGCGAATCGGGAACTCACGCTGAAAACGGGCAAGCGCTTTGGCCCGAACTTCCGGGTCACTGATGCCGGCCAAGGTTGGCGCCTGCTCGACGCCCACTACATCTACGCCCAAGCGGGAGAGCGCAAGTCCCATTTCGATGCCGATCGCGCCAAGCCCTACGACACCGATCCGCCGCGGGGGTGTGTCGATCTCGAACAGGGAATCGGTGGTCAAGAGCCGGGTAGCGTTGATCGACATCAGGTTTGGGGGCAGGAAGGGGCGAGAGCCCACCGCCAGCACGAACGCTTTGGCTTCGACGATCACCTTTTCGCCGTCGTCGCGCGCCACCTTGACCGCGTGCGGAGCGATGAAGCGGGCACTGCCCATGATCAAATCGTCCCCGGCGAACTGTCTGGTCCGCTCTGCGGTGCGGTCCGCGAAAAAATCACGTTTGCGCCGCACCTCTGCCCATGCGGCGGTCAAATCGGGTTCGCTACCAGCCGCAGGTGCAGGAAACCCGCAGTGTGTGGCAGTGCGTGCGGCGTTCCACAGGTGCGCCACGTGCAGCGCAGCTTTCGAGGGCATGCAGCCCACCCGGGCACAGGTGGTGCCCAGCGGACCATGGTCGATGAGCACCGCGGAGCACCCGCGTTTGCGCACTTCGCGCAGCGCGTAGAGCCCTGCGGTTCCGGCACCGATGATCGCAACGTCGACAGAACGGGTGGCGGAGGTCATGGAATTCTCCAGTAGTAAATCATGAAAGACTTATTCATTCTAACATGGTGAGAAGGACGAACCGGGGGCCAGCACGCGTTGCCGTTGTTCGCCAAGCAGGTCGCAACCGGCATGAATCGTGTCGCCGATTTGCAAATAGCGCGGCGGGTTCTCTCCCATCGCAACGCCTGCAGGCGTTCCGGTGGCGATCACATCACCGGGGGTGAGGGTCATGTAGTGGGAGAGGTAGCTGATCAACTGAGCCACGGTGAAAATCATCTCACGCGTGTGTCCGGTTTGCCGACGTTCGCCATTGACGTCGAGCCAGAGGGTGAGCGCTTGCGGATCAGGGATCTCGTCTTTGGTGACCAACCACGAGCCGACGGTGCCGAACGTGTCACAGCTTTTACCCAACGCCCATTGTCCGCCACCGGCTTCCATTTGCAGTGCGCGTTCCGAAACGTCGTTGATCAGACAGTAACCCGCAACGGCGTCCAACGCGCGCGCAACGGGGATCTGTCGGGTCACGGACCCGATCACCACGCCCAATTCGACTTCGAAGTCGAGTTTCGAAAAGCCCGGTGGCGGGATAATGGGATCGTTCGGCCCCTGAATCGTGCTGGTCGCTTTGAGGAAAACCACCGGCCGTTCGGGAATGGGGAGGTTGGCTTCTCGCGCATGGTCGCGGTAGTTGAGTCCAATCGCAATGAATTTTTGCGTGCCGGTAAATGGCGCGCCCAAACGAACCGGGTCGCTGACCAACGGCAGGCGATAAGGGTCGAGGGCGCGCAGCGCATCGAGTGTTTCTGGGGTGAGGTGCGTGGCGGTGAGATCGGGAATGAGTGCTGAGAGATCGCGTAGCTGCCCATCGGGGTCGACCAGCGCCGGACGTTCTTGTCCTGGCAGTCCATAGCGAGCCAGTTTCACCGTTTTTCCTTTCTGCGTGGCACACACAAAGATTGACCCATTGTACCGCTTTCGGGTAGAATGGCGGCTCTTTCCGGAGACGTGGCCGAGAGGTCGAAGGCACTCCCCTGCTAAGGGAGCATACCGGCTAAAACCGGTATCGAGGGTTCGAATCCCTCCGTCTCCGCCACCCGTTCTGCGATCCTCTTTTCCTGAATGTCCTGGTCACCCACCCAAAATGAAGCGCTGATCGCGCTCTTTCTTCTCACCTATCTGGGCATCGCATTGGGTCGGCTGCCGCGATTGGCGATCGATCGCACTGGGGTGGCGCTCCTTGGTGCGTTGGCGATGGGTTTGGTCGCGAACGCCGATGCCGCAACCCTCACGTTGCTCGTCGATTGGCCGACGATGGCACTTCTCTATGCGTTGATGCTCTTTTCAGCGCAGTTGCGACTGGGGGGTTTTTACACGTTTTTGGAGCTTCGGCTGGTGGACTCCGTGAGCGAATCGCCTCGACGATTCCTGGCGTGGCAAATGGCAGCGAGTGCGGCGCTTGCGGCGTTTCTTTCCAACGACGTGATCTGCTTGGCGGTTGCCCCTGTGTTGGTGGAAACCTGCCGCGCCGCACGCATTGCACCACTGCCGCACCTGTTGGGGCTAGCGATGGCAGCGAACATCGGTTCGGCGGCTACCCTGATCGGCAATCCCCAAAATATGTTGATCGGACAGGTTGGTGCGCTTGATTTTGGCTCCTATACGGCGTGGAGCGCGGTTCCCGTGGTGTTGTCGTTGGCTTCTGCGTACGCCATTCTGTGGTGGCAATTTCGTGGCGCGTTCGCAAAGCGGGCTGTCGGCATGATTGACCTTGCCGAATTGGCGTCTGGAAAGCCGCCCTTCGATGCCTGGCAGAGCGGCAAGGGGATCGCCCTCTTGGCGGGTTTGGTGGCCCTTTTCTTTACCGAAATTCCCCGCGAACATTCGGCGCTTGTTTGTGCTGGCCTTTTGCTGCTTTCGCGACGGATGGCCACCCGAGCACTGTTGGAGCGGGTTGATTGGCATTTGATTACCCTTTTTTTGGCATTGTTCGTCGTCGTCGGTCTCTTCCGTACCACGGGGGCGCCGGATGCGGTGATGGCGTGGTTTGCGCAGCGAGGGGGTGAGGTCACCCATCCGCTCTTTTTCGCGACGTTGACAGTGGTTCTGAGCAATATCGTGAGCAATGTCCCTGCGGTGATGCTGCTCATGCAGTTCTTGCCCTCCGACCAGGTGTCGCTCTGGTATTTGCTGGCGGTGGTCAGTACCTTTGCCGGAAATCTTTTGCTGGTTGGCAGCATCGCCAATTTGATCGTCGCTGAGCAGGCGGCGCGTTACGGCGTGGTCATTGGCTTTACGACCTACCTGCGTTCCGGAGTTTGGGTAACCTTCTCTTCCCTGTTCGTCGTGCTCGGGTGGTTTTCGCTCGTTGCGCCTTGACGGTAAAATAGCCATCCCCAATATCCTGGATGAGGAACCCAATGGAATTGGAATTCGATCGTGAATTGGACGCGCGTGGGCTCAACTGCCCACTGCCCATTTTGAAGACGAAAAAGATGCTCGCGGAAATGCAATCGGGCGAAGTGCTGCGCGTGCTGACCACCGACCCGGGTTCGGTGCCCGATTTCACGGCGTTCGCCAAACAGTCCGGCAACGAACTGTTGGCGGTGACGGAACGCGACGACAAGTCGTTCGAATTTTTTCTCAAGCGTCGGTAAGGAATCGCAAGAGGGGTGCGGGGGGCACACCGAATGCGGAGCCCCCGGTGCGCGCGTCGTCAAGAGCGCTCTTCTTTTTGTGAAGCGCATAGCGTCGTGCCGTGCTGAGGTGCGGCAGCGATCGCGCGCTTAGGCCACGGGAGCTGGATGAGGACGATACTGACGAAAATCAGCAACCCGCCGAGCCATTGGAGCGGAGTCAGCCGTTCGCCGAAATAGAGAACGCCCCCCAGCGCCGCAAAAAGCACTTCCGAACTCAGAATGATCGCTGCTTCCGAAGGGCGTGTGTGGCGTTGTGCGATCACCTGCAGGGTAAAGCCGATACCAACCGAGAGTATCCCGCCGTAGGCGATCGTCAGCCAACCGGCCTGAAGCGCAGCCAGGTCGAACGGCTCGAACAGCAACCCTAGGGCAGTCGTCAGCACCGCACAGACCAGATATTGCCCGAACGCGATCACGATGGGCATTCCTAAGCGGGCGACGACGTGACCGACGAAATGGACGTGCAGTGCCCAGAAGAGGCTACTGAGGATGACCCACCCATCACCACGGTTGAACCCGTCGAACTGGCCGCCAGCCAAGAGGAAGGTGCCAAAAAAAGTGAGGAGTGTGAGCGGGAAAACGAGCCAATGGGGTCGGTTGCCGTCGAGTAACCACGCGAGGATCGGGACCAGAGGAATATAAAGCGCGGTCAAGAAGCCCGCATTGCTGACCGTAGTGGAAACGATCCCGATCTGTTGGAGGACGATCCCAGTACCGAGCAAGAGTCCCAACCCGGCAATGGGCCAGAGCTGCCGAGGCGTGGGCGTGGCATGGCGCCGGCGGTAGGTATGCCATTGTCTTAGCGCCAGCGGAACCAAGAGCGACAGACCCAAGAAAAAACGCAGACCCGTATAGAGAAACGGACCGAAATGGTCCATCCCTTCTTTTTGGGCCACGAAGGTGCTGCCCCAGATGGCTGCAGCGGTGAGCAGCAACAGGTCGGCAGTACGGGGGCTCATCGTCGGTTACCTAATGGTGGCTGATCGTGACGCTCACGACGCGGCGAAAAAGGCGGCGCGCAAACCGGATATCAGCATCTGCACGGCCATCGTCGTGAGAATCAGCCCCATCAGCCGTTCCATTGCAGCCATACCGGCGCGACCTAGGCGTTGCGCAATGCGCTCGCCCGCCAAAAGGGCAACGGTATTGATCGCTACTGCCGCCAGAATCGCCAGGATCAGGGTGAGCGGTTCGAACCCTTGGCGCGCAGTGAGCAATACGGTGGCAAGCGCCGCAGGGCCGGCGATCATCGGAACGGCAATCGGTACGATCAGCGGTTCTTCTTGTCGCATCGCCTCTTCGGGTGCAGAGGTGGGCGAAGGGAAAACCATACGCACTGCGATCAGAAACAGGATGATTCCGCTCGAGATTTCCAACGCAGCAGGGGTGAGGCGTAGGGTGGAAAGGAGCCAGTCGCCAAAAAAGACGAAGAGGACGAGCAGTGCTGCTGCGATCAGGTTTTCCCGCACGATGATGTGGACGCGTCGCTCAGGGGCGACGCCGCGCAGCAACGAGATCAACAGTGGAATGTTGCCAACCGGATCCAACAGGATCAGCAACAGGACGAGCAGCGAGAGCAGTTCGTTGGTCATAGCGCACCGAAGCGGAAAATTTTAGAACCCGTGTTTGACTTGTGCCAGAAACGCGCGTGCGCGTTCGTGTGCCGGATCGTTGAAGAAGCGGTCTGGCGTGGTGTCTTCCAGGATGCTGCCCTGGTCGAAAAAGAGGACGCGATCGGCGACTTCGCGGGCAAATCCCATCTCATGGGTGACCACGAGCATCGTGATGCCGGTGTGGGCCAGTTCGCGCATTACCGTCAGAACCTCATTGACCATTTCGGGGTCGAGGGCGGAGGTCGGTTCGTCGAAGAGGAGCACTTTGGGGTCCATCGCCAGTGCGCGGGCAATCGCCACGCGCTGTTGTTGCCCCCCTGAGAGTTGAATCGGGTATTTGTGCGCGTGGTCGGCCAAGCCCACCCGTTCAAGAAGCGCCATTGCTCTCGTTTCCGCTGCTTTGCGGGCGACTTTACGAATGCGCATCGGTGCCAGAGCGACGTTGCGCAGAACGGTGAGGTGGGTAAATAGGTTGAAATTCTGAAACACCATCCCGACTTCCCGTCGGATGGCAGCCAGGTGCTTCGGATCGTCGTTGAGTTCGATGCCGTCGATGAAAATTTGGCCCGCGTCGTGTTTTTCCAGCCGATTGAGCATGCGCAGGAAAGTCGATTTGCCCGAACCGGAGGGGCCCAAAATGGCGGTGACCTCGCCGGGATAGAAGCGGGCGGTCACCCCTTTGAGCGCGTGAAAAGCGCCGTACCGTTTATGGACGTCGATCGCTTCGATGATCGGGTGTTCGTTCATGATTCAGCGCTTCCGGCCGACGTCGAGCATCTGCTCGATCGCGTTGGTCATGGTGGTAAACGCCGTAGTGAGAATGAGATAGATCGCTCCGACGGTCAGAAACACAGGGATCGGTTGGTAACTTTCGGCTTGGATGCGGTAGCCGACCATCGTGAGTTCGACCACGCTGATCGCGTAGGCAAGCGACGAATCTTTGACGAGCGACGCCAGGTTGTTGGCCAAAGCCGGGAGCGCGATCCGCATGCTTTGGGGCAGGACGATGTCCCAGAAGGTTTGGAAGGGGGAGAACCCGAGCGCTTTTGCGGCTTCGATCTGCCCATGGGGAACGGCAAGGATGCCGGCCCGGACGCATTCCGAATTGTAGGCGCCGATGTTGAGCGAAAGGGCGATTGCGGCCAGGGTGAAGTCAGAGAGCGACCATTCCGCGGGCAAGAGGGTGGGAAGGACCAACCAGACGAACAAGATTTGCAGAAGGAGCGGGGTGCCACGCAGGACCCACACGTAAAACGCGCAGAACCAACGGATCGGTTTGATCGGGGACAGGTTACCCAATCCAACGAGGACACCAAGGACCAGCCCGGCAAGACCGGAGACGACCGTGAGCCCGACGGTCACCCGCGTTCCTTCGGCAAAGAGCTCCGCCGCGGGGCCGATCGGTTCTGGGGCGTAGGAGAGGGGGATCGCCATCCCCCAAAGGAAAATCAACAAACCGATCAGCGCGGTAAAGATCGCTGCGCCAGGATGGTGGCGAATCCAGTCCATGATGAGGTCGAGCTCCGCGCAGGATCAACCGATCACTCGGGGCAGGAGACGTCTTCGCCGAAGTATTTTTGCGACAGGCGTTGGTAGACACCGTTGCGCATGATCGCGGCAAGCCCTTCGTTGAGTTTTTCCTTGAGTTCGGGGTTGTTCTTTTGCAGAATCATCGAGACGCGCTCATAGAAAACTTGTTCGCCAGCTGCCAGGTTGGGATCACCGTTTTTCTCGAGCGTGGCTTTGACCAGAAAACGGTCGGAGATCCAGGCGTCGACTTTGCTGGCTTTGAGCGCTGCGAACGCTTCCGGGTCCGATTTGTAGGTTTTCAGCGCTTTGAGTCCGGGAATTTTGCGTGCGTTTTCGAGGTAGCTGGTGCCAATTTGAACCGCCACCGTTTTTCCAGCCAGCGCTTTGACGGTCAACGGGCCGTCTTTGCGGGCCGCGATCATCCCACCAGCGCAATAGTGCGGGTTGGTGAAATCGACCGCTTTGGCGCGTTGTTCGGTGTACCCGTGCGAAGCGATTGCGAAGTCGTACCGTCCCTGCTGGATTGCAGCGATCTGCGCGTCGAAGGACACCGTACGCCATTCGATGGCAAGCCCGAGTTCTTTGGCGATCGCTTCAGCGAGTTCCACTTCAAACCCTGTGAGCGTTTGTCCTTCGAAGTAGTTGAAGGGGTAGAAAGCGCCCTCGGTGATCGCGTGCAGTTTCCCAGAAGCCTGGATGGTCTGCCAGTCCCGTGCCCATGCTGGGGCAGTCAGTACAGACAATGCGGCAAACACAGTGATCAGCAGGCGCTTCATCGCGGTACCTCCACGCAATCGAACGAACCGCACGATTGTAGTGAATCGGTAAAAACGGGGAAAGCGGGATTTCCCCGCCTTGACAGAAGTTCCTGTTTTTGCTAGCGCACTCAGCGCCGTTCGAGTCTGGCCAGCTGTGCGTCGATCTGGGCCAACTCTTCGGTGAATTTCGCCAGACGTTCGCGTTCTTGGGCAACGACCGCTGCAGGAGCGCGCGTAACGAACGCTTCGTTTGCCAGTTTCCCTTGGGCGCGCGCGATTTCGTTGGTGAGCCGCTGCCGCTCTTTCGTCAGCCGAGCCTTTTCGGCTTCGAGATCGACGGTGACTTCGAGCATCCATTGCCCGCCTGCGGCAACGGCGACTGGGGCAAGGAGTTGCTCAGGCAGTTCGGGAACGACTCGAACCGCAGAGACTCTGGCCAGTGCTTCGATGTAAGGGGCAAACCGCTCGGCTTGCGCGGCGTCGAAGCCGGTGACGAGCAACGGAACACGTTCGCCGGGTTTGAGCCCCATCTGAGTGCGAATACTGCGCACTTCGTTGATGATCGCTTTGAGGTCGGCCACCGCGGCTTCCGCCGCTTCGTCGATACGTTCGGGTTGCGCGACAGGGTAGGGCGCGAGCATGATCGAGTCGGTGGTTTTGCGCGCGGCAACCGGGGCGACGGCTTGCCACAGGGTTTCGGTGATGAAGGGGATCACCGGATGGGCAAGGCGCAATGTCGCTTCCAATACCCGCAGAAGGGTTCGCCGTGTGGCGCGTTGTTGGGCCGCGGTGCCGTTCTTGAGCTGGACTTTCGCGAGCTCCAGGTACCAGTCGCAATACTCGTCCCAGATGAATTCGTAGAGGGTGCGTGCCAAAAGGTCGAAACGGTAGGCGTTGAGATGCTGGTCGGCTTCGTGTTCGGCGCGTTGCAGTCGCGAGACGATCCAACGGTCGACAAACGAAAAGTCGAGGTATTCGCCTTGGCAGGCATTCGGCTGGTGGTCTGCCAAGCCGCAATCGTGTCCTTCGGTGTTCATCAACACGAAGCGCGCGGCGTTCCACAATTTGTTGCAGAAGTTGCGGTACCCTTCGCACCGGTTCAAGTCGAACTTGATGTCACGCCCGGGTGAGGCGAGACTGGCGAAGGTAAAGCGCAACGCGTCCGCGCCGAACGCGGGGATCCCGTTCGGGAATTCTTTGCGGGTGCGTGCCGCGATGCTTTCGGCTTGCTTCGGGTTCATCAAACCGAAGGTGCGCTTTTCGATGAGTGCATCGAGCGAGATGCCATCGATGAGGTCGATCGGGTCGAGTACGTTCCCTTTCGACTTCGACATCTTCTGCCCTTCGGCGTCTCGGATGAGCCCGTGCACGTAAACGTCGCGGAACGGGATTTTCCCTGTGATGTGGGTGGTCATCATCACCATGCGCGCCACCCAGAAAAAGATGATGTCGAAGCCGGTCACCAACACCGACGAGGGGAGGTAGAGGTCGAGCGCCGGGTTCGATTGCGCCGGGTATTCCGGGGTCCAATCGAGGGTCGAAAAGGGCCAAAGCGCAGAGGAGTACCAGGTGTCGAGCACGTCGGGGTCGCGCACGAGCGGACCGGTGTAGCCATCGGCAGCGGCGAGCTCGGCCGCTTCCGTTTCGTCGTGGGCAACCCAAAAGCGCGGGTTCTCTTTGCCCTCGTCTTCGGCTGCGTACCAAGCGGGAATCTGGTGTCCCCACCAGAGTTGGCGCGAGATGCACCAATCTTGGATGTTGGTGAGCCATTGACGGTAGGTGTTGGTCCAGTTTTCCGGGATGAAACGGATTTCGCCGTTGTCGACGACCTCGAGCGCCTTCTGCGCGAGCGATTTGCCGTCGGGCGCAGGCTTGGTGGTGGCGACGAACCACTGGTCGGTGAGCATCGGTTCGAGTACGACACCGGTGCGGTCGCCGCGCGGGATCATCGCGCGGTGGGGTTTGACGTCGACGAGCAGCCCCTGTTCCTTGAGCGCTTCGACCACGCGTTCGCGCGCCACGAAGCGGTCGAGCCCACGGAATGGCTCGGGGACGTTGTCGTTGAGGTGGGCGTCGAGCCGCATGATGTTGATCATCGGGAGGTTGTGGCGTTGCCCCACGGCGAAGTCGTTGAAGTCGTGCGCCGGTGTGACTTTGACACAGCCCGTTCCGAAGGTGGGGTCGACCGCTTCGTCGGCGATGATCGGGATGCGGCGGTTCGCCAGCGGAAGCAGGACCGTTTTGCCGATGAGGTGGCGGTAGCGTTCGTCGTCGGGGTGGACCATCACAGCGGTGTCACCAAAGAGGGTTTCGGGGCGGGTCGTTGCGACGATCACGCCCTCGACGCCATCGACGGGACCGTCGGCAAGCGGGTAGTGGATCGACCACAGGAAGCTGTCTTCTTCCTCCGCATTCACTTCCAAGTCCGAAACGGCGGTTTTGAGCTTGGGGTCCCAATTGACGAGCCGCTTGCCGCGGTAGATCAACCCTTCGCGGTAGAGGCGAACGAAGGTCTGGATCACGACGCGTGATAGCCCCTCATCCATCGTGAAGCGCTCACGGCTCCAGTCGGGAGAGGAACCCAGCCGGCGCATCTGCTGAGTGATGGTGCTGCCCGAGTACTCTTTCCACTGCCAGACGCGCTCCAGGAACTTTTCGCGGCCGAGCTCTTGGCGGGTCAGTCCCTCTTTTTCGAGCAGGCGTTCGACGACGATCTGGGTGGCGATACCGGCGTGGTCGGTGCCAGGTTGCCAGAGCACGTTGTCGCCGCTCATCCGCCGCCAGCGGATGAGGGTATCCATGATCGTCTGGTTGAACCCGTGCCCCATGTGGAGCGTTCCGGTGACGTTCGGCGGGGGCATCAGGATGCAGTAGGCGCGTTTTTTGTCGGGGTCGAAACCCGCTTTGAAGTAACCCGCGCTTTCCCAATGGCGGTAGAGCGGTTGTTCGATCGCAGCAGGATTGAAGCTTTTCTCGAGTTCCATCGTCGTCCGGGTTGCGTCGGTAAAAGGCGAATTATAGCCGGTTGCGCCCGCGCCGTTTTTGCTTGAGCTCCCATTCGAGCCGCGCAAGGACCCGTTCGGTGAGCGCCGTCAGTTCTTCGTGCACGAGCGCTGCGGTGCGTTCGGCAACCCAACGCGCAAACGCTTCGTCATCCTCTTCTGTGGTGAGGGCTGGAGCGTTCATGGCTGGGGCAGACGCTCCGGGTGACGTCGGTGTGGCTGTGGCTGTTTCTGGCGTGGGGGGCGCACCGGAAGGCGCTTGCACGGTTTGGGAAGGCGCGAACTCCGCTTTTTCGGTCAACACCGGCAACGCGTCGAGCGGTACCGGCGGGATTTCCGGCGAGGTAAGCGTAGCGGTGCTTGGGGTTGAACGCAAGGAAGACGCCCATGCGGGTCGGTCGTCATCGGCAAAAGGGGGGCGAACCATCATGGCGTTCCTCGGGCAACATCGACCGCGCAACCCAAAGCGCGGTAGTATCGGTAGCGTTCACGCGCGGGCGCTTTGTCCGCTTCACTGGTTCCGACGATTTCGAAAAGCCATTCGCAGTCCGGGAGCGACGCAAACGCGGCGCGCGCCAAGTTCACCCAAACGGGGCGTGGCGTGGGAACGGTCTCTTCGGCAAGCAGCAAAACGATCGGGGTTTCTGCGGCAATGGGGTCACTCACCCGGACGTTGGGCAGAAAAAACCCCGGACGGGATTCCCACAAAGTTTTGCTGAGCGCCGCCAGTTGTGGTTCGTCTTCGAGACGAACCGCAACCTGGCGGCCACTGCGATAGGCGCGCTCAATGAGGCGCACCGCGGTATCCAGCGGATGGCTTTGATCGGGAAAGAAGCGGACGCGGCACACCATCGTCGCGGGTCAATCGGCCGGTTGGTCCGTTTCGGCGTGCGCCGCATGGGCGCGTTCGGCTTCTTTCAGCAACCAGTGGGTCAGCAGCGGCACCGGGCGGCCCGTTGCTCCTTTCTGTTCGCCGCTAAGCCATGCGGTTCCGGCGATGTCGAGGTGGGCCCACGGGGTGCCCGGTTCGATGAAGCGGGAGAGGAATGCCGCTGCGGTGATCGAACCCGCGTCGCGCCCGCTCGAGATGTTGGGGATGTCGGCAAAACGGCTCTTCAGGAGCTCCTGGTAATCGTCCCAGAGCGGAAGCGGCCAGGCGCGATCGAACGCTTCGTCGCCAGCGGCTTTGAGTTCGGCAAGGAGCGTGTCGTCGTTGCCCATGAGGCCTGTTGCGACTTTACCCAGTGCGATGATGATCGCGCCGGTGAGCGTCGCGATATCGACCACTTTGCTCGGGCGGTAGCGCTGTTGCACATAGGTGAGTGCGTCGCAGAGGATCAGCCGTCCTTCGGCGTCGGTGTTGAGGATCTCGACCGTTTTCCCAGAAAGGGTGGTGACGACGTCACCCGGACGCGTTGCCGTTCCGCCTGGCATGTTTTCGGTGGCAGGGATCACGGCGACGACGTCAAGCGGCAGCGCCATGAGCGCGATCGCTTTCATCGTCCCCAATACCGTTGCTGCACCACACATGTCGTATTTCATCTCATCCATTTGCGCCGCGGGTTTGAGGCAGATCCCGCCGGTGTCGAAGGTGATCCCTTTGCCCACGAGCGCGATCGGTTTGCGTTCCGCTTTCTTCACGCCGCTACCCCGGTATTCGAGCACGATGAGCTTCGGCGGACGCTTGGCTCCGGCCGCAACCGCCAAAAAGGCGCCCATGCCCAGTTTTTCCGCCTCTTTTTTGTCGAGCACGTGGCATTTCAGATCGTGCGCTTTGGCCAGGTTTTCGGCGGTTTCCGCGAGGTATTCGGGGGTGCAGACGTTTGCGGGTAGGTCACCGAGTTGGCGGGTGAGGAGCGCCCCTTCGGCAATCGCGTCCCCTTCGGCAACCGCGCGGTAAAGAGCGTCCGTTGCGGCTTCCGGGATCAGGTGTTCGATGCGGTCCGCGCCTTTGGGCGATTTTGCCTTCGCACTGTTTTCGCCCAGCGTGGCATCGTAGCGGTACTGTGCCTGACGGAACCAGTAGGTGAGGAGGCGCAGCCGTTGCGCGAGCGGCATCTGCGGCAGGTCGACGCTTGCTAAAAGATGCGCAGCCGAGCCGATCGGGCCGTTGGCGAGCGCCGTCGCGACGGCTTGTGCTGCTTTGGCCCATTTTTGCGCGGTGAATTTGCCCCGTTCCCCGAGGGAAACTACCAGAAGGCGTGAAGCCGCAAGGCCAGGAAGATCGGTGTAGCGGAAGATTTGCCCAACGACGTCGCGGTCGACCTCTTGCGCCCACAAGCGACCGAATTTGCCTTTCGTCACTTTGTCGAGCCGTTCCCGATTGGGATCGGTTTCGTCGGTAAAGAGCGGTACGACGAGCGTCGTTGCCGCAATCTTTTCGAAGGGGAGATCCGATATGGTAAATTTCATAAGTTTACTGCTCCCTGTGTTTCTATGAAGGTTTTCGACCGTTCCATTCTAGCTGAGATCGGCCGCACGGCGCTACTCATCGCGGTGGCGCTCACATTGATCTTGACCGCGGTTTCGATGGTGCGTCTGTTGGGTACGGTTGCCGCCGGCGACCTCCCGTCTGATCTCTATCTGCCGTATTTGCCGTGGGCCATCAGTGAGAAGCTGCCGCTCATTGTGACGCTCAGTGCGTTTGCCGCGACCCTGCTTGTGATGCAGCGTTGGGTGCGAGACAGCGAATGGACCGTTTGGCGCGCGTTGGGGGTGTCGCGTTGGTGGTTGGCGGTGCCGGTGTTGGGGTTGGGAATGGTCTTGGCGCTTGGACTCGCGCTCTTGACGACGTGGTTGGTGCCCTTTGCCGAGCAGCAGAAGGATCGTTTGAAAGCTGCGGCACAAGCACGAGACGAGACGCAGACTGTTGCCCCCGGGATTTTTCGCGAGTCGAAGGACGGGCACCGGGTCCTATTCGTCGCTCCGCGCGGCGAGGAGACCGTAGGCCTCTTTTTCATGCGCCAGTGGCAAGCGGGGCGACAAATGATCGTCGTTGCCGATGGTGCGCGCGTCGAAAATCGCGACGATGGCAAATGGGTGGTTTTGGCGTCGGGAGCGCGGTATGAGGAGGGGGCGTCTCCTTTGGCCTTTCGGGTGATCGAATTTCGCGAACAGGCGCTTTGGGTGACACCGCCCAAACCGGTTTCCGAGGTGCAGCGTGTCCGTGCCGTCGCGACCGCGTCCCTGTGGCAGATGGCGCACGAGGGGCACCGGGCGGCGGCAGGTGAGTTGGTGCAGCGTTTCGGCTTACCATTTGCCGCGGTAATGCTGATGGTGTTCGCGTTACCCCTTGCCGAGGCAGAACCGCGTACGGTGCGGGGTGTGACGCTCTTCGTTGCGCTCCTCGTGTTCTTCGCCTATGTCAATCTGTTGTCGCTCGCTCAGGCGTACGTCGTTCGGGGTCGAACGTCCTTTGCCGTGGGGTTCTGGGCACCACACCTGCTCTTTTTTGCGCTGCTGGTGCTTGTTTATCTCTGGCGCATGAGGCGGACGCGATGATGTGCAACCACCTGGTATCGCGTTGGCTGGTCGGGAACATTCTGCGCGGAACCCTTTTGGTCGGCGCGGTTTTTGGCGGCTTGTTGCTCTTTTTCGATTTTCTGGACGCACTGGATCGCTTGGGACAACCCGGATGGACGGTTTTTCGGGTATTGGGGTACGCGCTGTTGTTGCAACCCGGGCGATGGGTCGAAATGGCACCGGTTGCGTTGTTGGTAGGAACGTTGGTCGCATTGGCGCAACTGGCGCGTCATTCGGAATTGGCGGTGTTGCGCACCGTGGGGTTGTCCCCCTATCGATTGTGGCGGCTGGTTGCGATTGCCGCGCTGGCGGTCGCCGCGGCGACGATGGCGCTGGCCGAATGGGTTGTACCGGTGACCGAACGGCTGGCGCGGCAATGGGATGAGGGGATCGGCGTCGATGCGGCGCAGCGTTCGCCGCGACGCGGTTTGTGGGTCCGCGATGGGGACCGTTTCGTGCACATCGGTGCCGTGCGCGACGCGCAAACGATTGGCGATGTCTGGTGGTATCGGCTCGAACCGGGCGATAAACCGCGGTTGCAGGCGATCGATCATGCGCCTGAAGGGATTTACGATGCAGCGCAAGAGGGATGGTACTTTCCCGAGGTCGAGCGGCGTACCTTTCAGGATGACGCAGTCCGTCAGGAAACGCTCCGGGATCACTTCTGGCGTAGTGAGCTCACGCCGGAAACCCTGGCAGTGCTCTGGGTCGAACCGCAGCGGATGAGGCTCGACGTCCTTTACCGCTACATTCAATTTTTGCAAAAGAACGGGGGAGAGAGCAAACCGTTCGAGGCAGCGTTTTGGCGTAAAGTTTTGTTGCCGCTCTTGTTGGTGGTGATGGCCACCCTTGCCGTTCCTTTCGTGATGGGGCACGGCAGAACGGTGCAGTTGGGGTGGCGGGTCTTTGCCGGGACGATGTTGGGCGTGGCGTTTTTCCTGCTCACGCAACTGAGCGACCGAATCGTTGCCGTTTGGGGGGTTTCGCCGTTCGTTTCCGCGCTGCTGCCGCTCCTCTTCTTTGCGTTCTTGGCAATCGCCTTGTGGTGGCGGATCGAACAACGTTGAAGGAATCGTAAAAAAGCCCGCGAACCATTCGCGGGCTTTTTGCGGGATCGAGAAAAACGGGTTAGATGGCGCGCGAGGCTTTCTGCGCTTTGGCGCCAACCAACTCTTTGATACGCGCCGACTTCCCGGAGCGGTTGCGCAGGTAGTAGAGCTTGGCGCGGCGCACGTCACCGCGGCGCACTACTGTGATCGACTCGATGAGCGGGGAATAGAGTTGGAAGGTGCGCTCGACCCCGACGCCGGAAGAGATTTTGCGGACGATGAACGACGAGTTGAGCCCGCGATTGCGTTTGGCGATCACGACGCCTTCGAAGTTCTGAATCCGTGTACGGTTCCCTTCGACGACGCGCGTTGCGACACTCACCGTATCCCCCGCGCGAAAGTTGGGGATGGTCTTACCCTGAGTGAGGCGTTCGATCTCTTCGCGTTCGAGTTGTTCCAACAGGTTCATGATTGGCTCCTTTCGACTTCGTGCCCAGAGCAACCCGAGGGTTGGTGGTGCAGTGAAAAGCCGGAATTGTACCAAAGTGAAACAAAAAGAAAAGCGGGTGCATTCCTTGCTTCGACCTCTTGAAAAGCAGAAGCGTGCACCTAAATAAAAGTCCAGGATTGGGAAAGCAACGAAAGGAGGTGTCACCATGACCACGCGCATCATGCCATGGAATCCGTTTCGGGAACTGGAAGAACTGCAAAATCGACTGGCGGCGTTGATGAGCCGTTCGCTCGTGCCGAGCAGCGAAGGGCAGGAAGCGATGCGGATGGCTGACTGGGCGCCGCTCGTCGATATCGAGGAGAACGAAAACGGCTATCTGATCAAAGCCGATTTGCCAGGACTGTCGAAAGACGACGTCCATGTGACGTTGGAAAATGGAGTGCTTTCGATCAGTGGCGAACGCAAACAAGAGAAAGAAGAGAAAGACAAGAAATATCACCGCGTCGAGCGGGTCTATGGTCGGTTCGTTCGCAGCTTCACGTTGCCCGAAGATGCCGATCCGGATCAGATCTCCGCGCAGTTCAAAGACGGGGTGCTCGAAGTACGGATCGGCAAGAGTGAAGCGGTGAAGCCGAAACGGATCGAAATCAAGGGTTGAATGCGTCTTTGCGATCGTCCAAAAGATCGGGGCGGCAGCGCGCAGTGCGTTCCATCGCTTGCGCCTGCCGCCATTTTTGTATCGCAGTGTGATTGCCTGAAAGCAGTACCGAGGGCACACGTAACCCTTCGAAGGTTTCCGGGCGCGTATAGTGGGGATGGTCGAGTAAGCCCGCCTGGAACGAGTCGCGACGGGCCGATTCGGCATCACCCAAAACACCGGGAAGCAACCGAATCGTGGCGTCGAGTACCACCATCGCCGCGAGTTCGCCACCGCTCAAGACGAAATCACCCAGCGACAGCTCTTCGTCGACCTCGAGGTCGATCACGCGCTGATCGATCCCTTCGTAACGTCCACACAACAGCGTGAACGCCGGGTACTGCGCAAGCCGGTGGGCATCGGCTTGGGTGAAGCGTTTGCCTTGGGGTGAAAGATAGATCACCGGGCCGGTGAAACCCAGCTCAGCATGTTGGGCGGTTTTCGCTGCGCGGATCGCCGCGGTGAGAGGTTCGGGCCGCATGACCATGCCGGGTCCCCCGCCGTAGGGGCGATCGTCTACCTGACGATGGGGGAGCGGGGTGTGGTCGCGAGGATTGTGGAAGACGAGCGTATAACGCCCCCTTTTCGCGGCGCGTCCCGTCACACCGTACTCGGTGAGCGCGGCAAACATTTCGGGGAAAAGGGTGACGATGTCGCAACGCACGAACGGGTCAGATCACCATTCGGGGGACCAATCGGCTACGATTCGCCGCTCGTTGAGATCCACCGTGGGGACATAGGCGCGGACGAACGGGATGAGGTGCGTTTTCTTGTCATTGCGCACGACCAAGACATCGTGCGCACCGGCCGAAATGAGCTCTATCACCACGCCCAACACCTCGCCCTTTGGAGTTTCGACCCTACAGCCGACGAGATCGCCCCAGTAAAATTCGTCGGCTTCGGGTTCGGGCAGTGCGGAACGCGGCGCCCCGACGTACCAGCCACGGTACGCTTCCGCAGCAGTGCGGTCGGAGATTTCCTGAAATTTGACGATCCACCCTTTTCCATGTGGGGTTAGCGCTTCTAAGGTCAGTTGCTGCCACGCATCGAGTGGCGCGCCGCTCTCCGGCGACACCCACCACTGTGGCATTGCCTGCCACGATTCGGGGTCGTCGCCGAAAGGGTGGAGTTTGAACCAGCCTTTGATCGCAAAGGGCGAGGTAAGTCGTCCGAGTACGATGACCTCGCTCATTGCAGCGATACGAAAACGGGTTAGCCAGCGCGGCGGACTTGCTTCACCAAGCGCGCAACGGCGTCAGAAAGCTGCGCCCCTTTGCTTACCCAATAATCGACGCGTTCCAGATTGAGCGACAGCGGCTTTTCGTTGCCAGAGGCCACGGGGTTGTAGAAGCCGACACGCTCGATGAAACGACCGTCACGCCGATTGCGCGAGTCGGTAACGACGACGCTATAGAACGGGCGCTTTTTCGCGCCGCCACGGGCAAGACGAATCACCACCATGAGAGTCGATTCCTAATCGTTAGTTGGGAAAGCAGCGCATTATAACGAAAAAGGCGGGAAAATCAAGAAGGGAGGAGCGCAGCGAACCGTTCGAGGAGCGCGTACTCGATCACCGGGCGACCGTTTTCAGCCGGTAATGCAATATGGACGCCCAAGGGCGTACAAGGTGCGGCGCAGGAAAGCGCATAGAGCCAGTGCGTCGCTTGCGTTTCGTCTTGCCAGCGGCGTGGCGTTGTCCCCAGCGCAGCGAAGCGTGCTTCGAGGGTAGCGGCATCGATGCGGACACTCGGTAGGAAGGTGAGCAGTTGCAACCGTGTTGCCTGTCGCCAGCGGGGGTCGCTCTGGTGCAAGGGGTCGAATTCGCGTCGCAGGTTGCCGCTTGCCGTGATTTCGGCGCCCCGTCCTTCGGCTTCGGCGAGCGCCTGCAACGGTTCCGGCAGTTCGAATTGCAGCAGCAATTTTCCCGTTAGCCCATGGACGGCGAAGTCGGGTACCCAGCCCTCGAGTACGACGGCTTGCCCCGGTCGACGCAGAATTGCCCACTGGACGTCGCTGCCGAGCCGTTTCGCGACCTGTTCGGGCGTGGTGGCGCCCAGCGTCCATCCCATGATTTCCCAATACCCACCGCTTTGTTGAGCGTGCCACGGGGGGGTGGCTTCCCCATCGGCATGTGGGGGCGGCGCGATCCACAGCAGGGTAAGTGTCGTGACTGCCGCGATCGCAACGAACGTCAGGGTGAAACGCAACGGCCGCAGGTTCATGGTGTTCGTTCTCCCAGCACGACGCCACGTGCTTCGTAACGAAGCGTATAAGGGAATTCAGGCAGTCGATCGATCCGAGTCACGAACCACTCACCCGGTTCGGGCGGACGTTTCGGCGTGATCGCTTGACGGTAAAAGCTGAAACTCGGTGCCCGAAGCCCGACATTGACCACCGCTTTCCCCTGCGCGGCAACCGCCGCGCGTTGAATGGGGCCTTGTAGCACCTCCCCGGCCCAGGGTAACAGACGGAACGCCAACCAGAGACACACCACCGCGGCACTCAGGAGAGCGCTGATCTCCGAGCTGAGCAGTGCTTGGCAACGCCAAAACGCAACGATGAGCAGAAGTACCGCACCCGCAGCGAGGTACGCTTCAACGGGCCACGCTTCCAAAGCGCTGGCGGCAAGCGCTTGGTGGAAGGGGGAGAGCCGATCCGAGCGTTGCGCCACTTCGACCAGCAGCGCAGGAAGGGTTGCGGTGATCACGACGATGAGTGCCGCAAGCACGGGGACGGTCGCCAACCATTTCCCACGGGCATGGTCCTGGTGATTGGCGAGCAAAAGGGCGAGCGGCGTGATGCCGTAGAGGGCGTAGTGGGGCAGTTTCGTCTGGGCCAACGAAAAGAAGATCACGACGAAAACCGCCCAGAACCAGAGAAAACGGCGTAGCGCCACGGTGCGGTCGGCCCATATCCGGGTGAGGGCGGGAACGAGCAGGAAGGTCCACGGTGCGAGGAGAAGCGGTGTGACCGCAAGGAAATACCACCAATCGCCGCCGTGTCGTTCCAAGGTGTCGGCAAAACGCTGCACGTTGTGCTTGAGGAAAAATCCTTCGACGAACGCCCACCCTTCACGCCACAACGCGTAACCGTACCAGGGAAGGGCGACCGCAAGGAACACCAGCCAACCGATGGGGTCGCGCAGCATCGTCCAAAATCTGCGCCATTCGCGTTGCGCCGTGCAATAAAGGAGTACTGCCGCTCCAGGAACGAGCACCGCAACGGGGCCCTTGGTGAGAAAGCCAAGCGCCATCCACAAATAGGCACGAATCAGCGGGGCGCGGCGGTGCGACTCGATGTGGCGCCAAGCGTCGAACGCAGCGAGCGCGAGCCAAAGGTTCAACCACGCATCGGCAGTCGCTGCACGACCGATCGCCCACGGGCCGATTGCGGTGGCCAGAATGGTTGCGGCTAGGAGCGCAGGGCGTGCGCCGAAGCGATGCCGGGCAAAATGCCAGGTCGCGAAGACCCAAAGTACCGCGGCGACAGCGGAAGGCAAGCGCGCGCTCCACGTATCGACACCAAAAAGCGCCATCGCTGCTGCTTGCAACCAGTAGATGAGGATGGGTTTGTCGAAACGTGGGGCGCCGTCGAGCATGGGAAAGCCGTAGTCACCACTGGCGAGCATTTCGCGCGTGGCTTCCGCGAATGCCCCTTCGTCTACATCGAAGAGCGGGTACCCCCCCAAATGGGCAAAAAAGACGAAACCAACGACCAGGGAGAGCAGCAAGAGCGCCCAGACGCTACGGACGCGCAGCGACGTTGCCACCGGTTCGGGGCAAAACCCAATCCGTCCGTTCATACGGATGCGACTCCGTGTGCGGGATCGTTCGTTTTCGGTTCGGACTGCGCGGGCTTATGCCACCCCGCTTCGGCATCCGTGGGGGTGATCGTACGCACCTGGTACTGCGTTCGTCGTCCCGATTCGTGATAGACCCGCGTCAGCATCTCGGCAAGCACCCCGGTGGTGAGGAACTGCACGCCGCTCAAAACCAGGAAAAAACCGGCAAGCAGTAGGGGGCGCCCGCCGATCGATTCTCCCAAAAAGAGTTTGACGCCAAAAAGATAGGCCAAGATCAAGCCGCCCAGGGCGGCCACCGCAATGCCGATGCCCCCGAAAAAGTGGCCGGGTCGGGTGCGAAAGCGCATGAAGAAATAGACGAACAACAGATCGAGAATCACGCGAAACGTGCGCGACAGTCCATATTTCGATTGACCGAAACGCCTGGGATGGTGTGTCACCACTTCTTCTGCGATGCGACGCGGGTGCGTGACCGTGGCCATCCACGCCGGGATGAAGCGGTGCATTTCGCCATAGAGTGTGACATTTTTCAGGACACTAGCCCGGTACGCTTTGAGACTGCATCCATAATCGTGCAACTTCACACCGGTAATTCGCCCGATCAGCGCATTGGCCAGGCGCGAGGGGAAGGTGCGCAGCAGAAAGTCGTCTTTGCGCGCTTTGCGCCAACCGGAGACGAGATCCAAGTCTTCAGTGAGCAAGCGGGTGACAAGCCTGGGGATATCCGCCGGGTCGTTTTGCAAATCGCCATCCATCGTGACGATCACGTCGCCGCGCGCTGCGTCGATCCCGGCTTGCATCGCTGCGGTCTGTTTGAAATTGCGTTGCAACGCAACCAGTCGGACGTGGCCGCCGTAGTGTTGTTGCGCTTCGACGATGCGTTCCAACGTGTGGTCGGTCGAACCGTCGTCGACCAAGATCAGCTCCCACGGATAGGGGTAGTTGGCTAAGGCTTCATGCACCCGCGCCACCAACGGCGCGATGTTCTCTTCTTCGTTGTAGAACGGGACCACGATCGACAGACGGTGTTCGGGCAAATTCATTGGTTTCCGATCCAAGCCAAAAACGCCATGAGTGTACTCACGGCCAACAGCAGCAGGTGTGCGGCAAACCCCGCCACGACGCCAGAAGCGAGGGGGATCGCATAAAACGTTTGGCACAGCGCAGCCACTGCCGCCTCATAAGGACCAAATCCGGCAATGCCTTGAACGGGTTGAATCGCCGCGAGTTCTCCGGCCAATGCGCCACCCAACGCTGCGAAACCGTCGAGTGGCAGCAGTGCAGCGAGGAGCCACCCGACCGCCGCGATTTTGACACACCAGTTGGCAATCGTCCAATGCCAGACAGGGTGGGAATGGATAATCGCGATGCGCAGCGCGGCGATGAAGCGTTCAAGCCACGGCCAACGCAACCGTTCCACGAGCGCCAGCCAAAAGGGCAGAAGCAGGAGGGCTACAACGAGGAGTGCGACGATACCCAAACGGACGAACAAGGGGAGTTCAGGCCAGAGAATCGCTGCCAGGAGGATGAGCACCATCAGATCCTGCACGCGCAGCCACAAAAGGGTTGCGGTGGCGCGAACGAGTGGAACCTGGTGGTGTCGCGCCAGGAGCAACGGCAGCGCCATCTCGCCGCTGCGCATCGGCAGGATATTGACCCAGAAGGTATGGTACGCAAGCAGTCGCCAACAGGCAGCAAATGAGAGCGCGCGCAGTTCCGCATGGAGGCGCGCCGCACGCAGCAGGTGGCTTGCGACGATGAGAAGCGCAGGACCAGCGAAATCGCGCAGGTTCCACTGCTGCCAAGGCGCGGTGGTGACCGCGTGGTGGTACTGGTGGAAGAACCACGCCGCCAACCCGACGGTGACGGCGATCGCGACCATCATGCGAACTGCTCGGCCCACTACTGCCCCCCCAAACGCCGTATGGCGCCGACCCACGCCGCGAGCGCAACCACCCAGACGAGCGCGGCGCCGCTGGGATAAATTGCGTGGTCGAAAGGGGCGTAGGCAGCCGTCGCAAGCCCTCCGACGAGCAAAAATCGGGTCGTTTGTGGGGATGGTTCGGGAAAACGGCGAATCAGAAAAGCGGCAACGGTCAAGCCAAAGAGCCCCGCGCCGAGCCCGCCGATCACGTCACTGGGCCAGTGGGCGCCAACGGCGATCCGCGAAAACGCGATCGCGGAAACCAGGAACACGACCCCAGCGCCGACGAGCCATATCCGTGCGGGGGGCAGAGTGCGTTGTCGGCTTGCGAACCGATCACGACGCACGACTAACCCGCAAAGGAGCGCGCCACCCAGGACAACTGCGGTTGCGGTATGACCGGACGGAAACGCGCCGCTTTTGGGAAGCAGGTCGAACCAGACGATCTGGTGGGGATCAAGCACTGCGGCGGGGCGGGGAGCTGCAACTGCTTTTTTGAGGCCGTGGACGACGAGCGTCGTGGGAAAAGCTGCAAGTGCTGCGAGCCACAACGGCCGCATCGTCCACGGGGTGACGGCAACGAGCAGCGCCACCGCGACGCTCGTCGCACCCAGATTGGTGAGCGTTGTCCAGAGGGAAGCGGGTAGCCCCGCCGCGCCCTCGTTGAGGACGCGAAAGAGCGTCTCGTTTGCCGGAAGGGTCGCCAGCCCGTACCCGCTCCCCAAAAAGAGCAGCGCCAAGAGCAGGAGCGAGCGGATCACTTCAATTCGGCTTCGATTTCGGCAAAAGTGCGGGCTTTTACCAGGATCGGCACTTCAGTACCGAGCTGGCGCGCGATTTGGGTCGAGGAGAAGATGCCGCGAATCACCCATTCGCCGTCACGGTTTTCGACGACCAGCGTATGTTGGCGTCCCAAGGCTTGGAGCGTCGCGACGATATCGGCGACGGTTGCGCGGCTGACCTGCTCGAAGGTCAGCGCATCCATCTTCTCGATCGGGGTCATGATATCCCCGACACGAACCTCCGTGGGGGCCAGATTGTTGTCTTGCGCGAAACGCAGTGGCTTTTCGCCCAAGATATCGGCAGCGGTGAGAATGCCGACGATTCGTCCCTCTGCGTTGAGGACCAGTACGGAACGCACGCCACGGCGGATCATCCGCTGCTCGGCGTCTACCACCGACTCTTCCGGGGTGGCGACCACCGGCGGTGTCCGGGAAAAATCGGTCAGCACCTCGATTGCGGGCGCGTCGAGCGTCGCGGGTTGATCGGCGCGCGGCGGTTGCAACAGAAAGGGCTTGTGGGGGAACGGGATCGGTTGCAGCGCTTTTCCAGTCATGAGAGTCTCCTTGTGTGCCGAGCGTATTCTCATTGTAGCGAAAGAACCGCGTACAATTGCGGTTGATCGCAACGGACTCTGTGAAAGGCGTTTCGGCATGCCTGCTTCTGCAATGACGATTTGGCATTTCCTTGGTTCCCGAACCTGGTCTGCGGCGCGCGAAGCGAGCGCGAGTGCGCGCGTATCGCGTGCGTTGGGCACCCGTGTGACGCTGACCGCGTACGCGTGGTATTGGCTCGAAATGGCGCCGGACCACGGGGATGAGACGTCGTTGGATGCGCGTTTGGCCCAAATTTTGCAGGGAGAACGGCAAAAAACGCCTCGTTGGAGCGAAGGATTCCTGGTGGCGCCGCGGCTGGGGACGATCTCACCGTGGTCGTCGAAGGCCACCGAAATCCTGCACCAGTGTGGGTTGACTGCGGTGAAGCGCATCGAACACGGTACGGCGATTCGTGTTACCGAATGGGGCAGCTTGACCGACGAGCAACAAGCCGGAGTCGCTGCCTTGCTTCACGATCGGATGACGCAATCGATCCTGAAGGACCCCGAGACAGGAGAGGCGCTCTTTGCCCATTATTCCCCGAAACCGCTCGCCACCGCGCCGGTGATGAGCGAGGGGCGTGCCGCGATCGAACGGGCGAACCGCGAATGGGGGCTTGCCCTGTCCGAAGACGAGATCGATTACCTCTTCGCCGCTTTCACCGAACTGGGGCGCGATCCCACCGACGTCGAACTGACGATGTTCGCGCAAGCCAATTCGGAACATTGCCGTCACAAGATTTTCAATGCCGAGTGGGTAATCGACGGTCGGCCGATGGCGCAGTCGCTTTTTGCGATGATCCGGGATACCCATGCGGCGCATCCGGAGGGCACGGTGGTCGCGTACGCCGACAACGCGGCGGTCTTCACCGGACGGACCGTGGCGCGGTGGTTTCCGGATCAGGACGGGGTCTGGCGCGCGCACGAAACCACTACCCATTTTTTGGGCAAAGTCGAAACCCACAACCACCCCACTGCGATTGCTCCCTATCCGGGTGCCGCGACTGGGGCGGGCGGCGAGATTCGTGACGAAGGGGCAACCGGGCGGGGCGCCTCGCCGAAAATGGGGCTCTCGGGTTTTACCGTCTCGAACCTGCACTTACCCGATTTCGTCCAGCCGTGGGAAAAACCCTACGGCAAGCCCGATCGGATCGCGTCGCCGCTCGAGATCATGATCGAGGGGCCGCTTGGCGCCGCGGCGTTCAACAACGAGTTTGGGCGTCCCAATCTGTGTGGCTACTTTCGGACGTTCGAACGTGAAGTCCAGGGCGAGGTGCGCGGCTACCACAAACCGATCATGATCGCAGGCGGTTTAGGAGCGATCGCAGCGGAACAGAGCCACAAAGTCGGCTTTGCCCCCGGAACGCTCCTGGTGCAGTTGGGTGGACCGGGGATGCTCATCGGTCTCGGGGGCGGTGCGGCTTCGTCGATGGCGACGGGCGCGAACGACGCGGAACTCGATTTTGCGTCGGTGCAACGTGACAACCCGGAAATGCAGCGCCGCTGCCAAGAGGTGATCGACCGTTGTTGGGCGCTGGGGGCAGAGAACCCGATTCTCTCGATCCACGACGTGGGTGCCGGGGGGCTTTCGAACGCCCTTCCCGAACTGGTCGATGGGGCGGGACTGGGCGCTGCGATCGAGTTGCGCGAGGTGCCCATCGAAGAGCCCGGGATGAGCCCGCGTGAAATCTGGTGTAACGAGGCGCAAGAGCGGTACGTGCTGGCGATCGATCCGACGCAACTGGAGCGGTTCGCGGCGATTTGTGCCCGGGAACGGTGCCCGTTCGCGGTGGTTGGCGAGGCGACCGAAGATGGGATGCTCCGGGTACACGACCGCCTTTTTGGCAACGATCCCGTAGCGCTCCCGATGGAAGTTCTGCTTGGCAAACCACCGCGCATGAAGCGGGTGGTAGCCAGCCGAACGATCTTCTTGCCGCCGTTCGATCTCACTGCGATCGACGTGCGCGACGCGGTGATGCGCGTCCTGGCGCATCCGGCAGTGGCAAGCAAAAAGTTCCTGATCACGATCGGTGACCGCACCGTCGGTGGCTTGACCGCGCGAGACCAACTGGTGGGGCGTTGGCAGGTGCCGGTTGCCGACGTCGCGGTGACCGCTGCCGATTTCATCGGATTTGCCGGTGAGGCGATGGCGATGGGCGAACGCACGCCGGTAGCGATCAACGATCCTGCGGCGTCGGTTCGGCTTGCGATTGCTGAAGCGGTCACCAACCTGGGGGCTGCGGACGTGCGCGGACCGCTCACCACGGTGAAGCTCTCTGCAAACTGGATGGCCGCTGCAGGGCACCGCGGCGAAGATGCCAACATCTACCGTGCCGTGCAGGCGGCGCGTGATTTCTGCGTCGCGTCCGGTCTCGCGATCCCCGTCGGCAAAGATTCGTTGTCGATGAAGACGGTCTGGCAAGACCCCGAAACGGGGGAAGCCAAAACGGTGATCGCACCCGTTTCCCTGATCTGTACCGCTTTTGCCGCGGTCGCCGACATTCGGCGGACCCTCACCCCGGTGCTCGATCGCGACACCCCCGAAACCGAACTGCTGCTGATCGACTTGGACGGCGCACGCAACCGCTTGGGTGGCTCGATTTTTGCGCAGGTGTTCGATTCGCAAGGAGAAACCCCCCCCGATTGCGCGCCGGAAACCCTCGTGGCGTTCTGGGAAGCGCTGCAGGCGCTCAAAGCCAACGATCTGATCCTGGCCTACCACGACCGTTCCGATGGCGGTCTGTTGGCGACCGCGGCCGAGATGATGTTCGCCTCAGGGGTGGGGGTGACGCTGCAGCTCGACACCCTGGCGTATGACCGCGCCACGCACGACATCGACTACACCAAGCGCAACGACACGGTGGTTGGGCGGCGCAACGACGCGGCGCTTGCCGCGCTATTTAGCGAAGCGCCGGGTGCACTCGTGCAGATTCGGCGCAGCGATCGCGATGCGGTGCTCGCGATTTTGCAGAAATATCGGCTGACGTTCCATTTCGTCGGAACCCTCAATACCTACGACGAATTGCGGATCTGGCTGGAAGGAGCGCTCCTCTTTCACGAGAAGCGAACCGCGCTGTGGCAGCGTTGGAGTGAAGTGAGCCGGCGCATCGCGCGCTTACGGGACGACGAAGCCTGTGCCGAATCGGAATTCGAGGCGTTGGGCGATGCCCAAGATCCGGGGCTTCATTGCGTGCTTACGTTCGACCCCGATGAAGATCCCGCTGCCCCGTTCGTCGCCACCGGCGTGCGTCCGCGGGTTGCGATCTTGCGCGAACAGGGGGTAAACAGCCACCGTGAGATGGCCGCTGCATTCGACGCGGCAGGATTCGAGGCGGTCGACGTGACGATGAGCGACCTCATTGCGGGGCGGCGCCATCTCAGCGATTTCGTAGGGCTTGCCGCGTGTGGCGGGTTTTCATACGGCGACGTGCTGGGCGCCGGGCGTGGCTGGGCTACGGCAATCCTCTTCAACGACGCGCTGAAAACGCAGTTCAGCGAATTTTTTGCCCGTCCGGACACCTTTGCGCTCGGGGTCTGCAACGGCTGTCAGATGATGGCGCACCTGGCGCCGATCATCCCGGGAGCGGAACACTGGCCGAAGTTCGTCGCGAACCGTTCCGAACGGTTCGAAGCGCGTTTCGCGATGGTCGAGGTATTGCCCAGCCCCTCGATCCTCTTTACCGATATGGCCGGGGCGCGGTTACCGATCGTCGTCTCGCACGGAGAAGGGCGTGCGCATTGGGAGGATCCGGAGCGGCAACACCAAGCGTTGGCAACGATTCGCTACATCGACCATTATGGCCGCGCCACCGAGCGCTACCCGTTCAACCCGAACGGCTCGCCGGGCGGGCTCAATGGCTTCACGACAGCGGACGGACGGTTCACGATTTTGATGCCGCACCCGGAGCGGGCCTTCCGAACGGTGCAGTGGAGCTGGGCGCCAGAGGGGCTCGGCGAGAAAAGCCCCTGGTATCGGCTCTTTGCCAACGCGCGTCGCTGGGTAGGCTAGCCTTTTGTCGCGATTTGGGTTATCATAATAGAGATTGTCGAAGTGGCTGACTGCCGCTTCGCCGTTTCCGTCTCTTTTTCGGAAAATGGGCGATAACGCCCATTTTTTGTTTGTGAGTCTTATGAACCTGGAACAGATGATCGAACGCGTAGCCGAAGGGCTTGGCTACGAGCTGCTGGATTTGGAATTGAGCCCGCGGGGGCGGCTCATCCGCGTCTTCATCGATGCGCCCACCGGGATCACGCTCGACGATTGTGAGCGGGTGAGTAACCAACTGCAGCACCTCTTCGAGGTCGAAGGGGTCGACTACGACCGTTTGGAGGTCTCTTCCCCCGGGCTCGACCGGGTGTTGAAAAAACAGGCCCATTTTGCCCGGTTCCTGGGGGAACGGGCACAGTTGCGTACCCGGGAAGCGATCGACGGGCGGCGCAATTTCGTAGGGCAGATCGCCCAGGTTACCGACCAATCGGTGACCCTGATGCTGGACGACGGCGTCGAGGTCGTGATCGCGTGGGAAATGCTGGACAAAGCGCGCTTGGTGCCGCGCTTCGAATGAAAAGAATGAAGGAAAGGACGTTGCGATGAGTCGGGAAATGTTGCTTTTGGTCGATGCGTTGGCGCACGAAAAAAATGTCTCGAAGGAGGTGGTTTTTTCCGCGCTCGAAGCGGCGCTTGCTTCGGCCACGAAAAAGCATCTGCATGAAGACGCCGACGTACGGGTCGAGATCGATCGCGAGCACGGCACCTATCGCGCGTGGCGCCGGTGGCTGGTGCTGCCCGATGCCGAAGTCAAGAACGACGAACGGGAAATGGGACTGATCGACGCCCGCGAGCTCAAGCCAGACATCAAGCCGGGCGACTACTACGAAGAAGAGATCCCAGTGGTCGAGCTCGGACGAATCGGCGCGCAAACCGCGAAACAGATCATTTTGCAAAAGATTCGCGACGCGGAACGCGAGCAGATGCTCAAAGAGTTCCTGGAACGCGACGATCGCCTGGTCACCGGCGTGATCAAGCGCATGGAGCGTGGGAACGCCTTCGTCGAGATCGGGCGGTTGGAAGCGCTGTTACCGCGGGAAGAGATGATTCCGCGCGAAGTGTTGCGCGTCGGTGACCGCGTGCGGGCGGTGGTCAAACGGATCGACCGTCAGGGGCGCGGGCCCCAGATCATCTTGTCGCGCAGTTCGCCCGAATTCGTCGTCGCGCTCTTCGAATTAGAGGTGCCGGAGATCGAAGAAGGGATCATCGAGATCAAAGGGTGCGCACGCGACCCGGGCCTACGCTCGAAGATCGCCGTCCATTCGCATGATCCACGGCTGGACCCGGTGGGGGCGTGCGTCGGGATGAAAGGGACGCGCGTGATGGCGGTGCGGCAAGAGATCGCGATGGAGCACATCGACATCATCGTCTGGTCGCCGGATCCAGCGCAATTCGTGATTGCTGCGCTGCAGCCCGCAGAAGTGGTTTCGATCGTCGTTGATGAAGAGAAGCACGCGATGGACGTCGTGGTCGATGACGCCAACCTGGCGATCGCGATCGGTCGTGGCGGGCAGAATGTCAAGCTAGCCTCCGAGCTCACCGGCTGGACGATCAACTTGATGAGCGAATCGGAGTCGCTCGAACGCAAAGAGGCGGAGCGACAGGCGTTGCGCCAGTTCTTCATGGAAAAACTCGACGTCGACGACGATCTGGCCGATCTGCTGATCGACGAAGGGTTTACCACGCTCGAAGAGGTCGCGTACGTTCCGATCGCGGAAATGCTGGAGATCGAAGGGCTCGATGAGGAGATCGTGCAAGCGTTGCGTGAGCGCGCGCGCAACGCGTTGCTTACCGACGCGATCGCCGAAGAGGAGGCGATCGAGAAACTGGAGCCCGAGTTGTTGGCATTGGAAGGGATGGATCGTCAAATCGCGGTCAAACTGGCCAAATCCGGCATCGTCACGCGCGACGATCTGGGCGAGCTGGCAACCGACGAATTGGTCGAGATCACAGGGATCGACGCTGACCGGGCCGCATCGCTGATCAGCCAGGCGCGCGCCCACTGGTTCGAATAAGGGAGGAGCCGCCATGGATACCGAAAACGTCAAAGCCTTTGCGCAAGAGTTGGGCGTCCCTGTTGCCAAACTGATCACCCAATTGAGGGAAGCCGGAGTGGCTGCCGAGGGCCCCGATAGTCCCCTCACTGCAGACGACAAAGCCAAACTCCTCGATTACCTGAAGCGCCAACACGGTGCTGCGGGTGAGAAACGCATCACGCTCAAACGCAAGGAGACCACTGCGATCCGAGCGACCGATGCCTCTGGGCGCGCTCGCACGGTGCAGGTCGAAGTGCGCAAAAAAAGGGTCTTGGTGAAGAAAGAAGCAATTCTGGCGAAGACGCAGGAAGAGAAAGCGAAGGTGGAAGCCGCACTGCGTGCTGGCGAAACGCCCCCGCCGGCACCGAGCGTTTCCGAGCCACAAGCGCACGCTTTAGATGCAGCCAAAACGGAAACGGCACACGCAACCTTACCGGTTGCCGAAGCGGTTGCCCAACCGAGCAAAAAAATCCCAGAAAGCGCGCGCACGCAAACGGAAGCAGTAGGTTCTTCCACTACGGAAGAGAAGGCTGCCGTGCCGCAGGGTGATGTGACCGACGTATCCGCCCAGGCGGAATCGAACGCACCCACCGAGGCGGCGCAGCCAGAAGCTGCACCTCAGGCCCCGGAAGCGGACGGCAAGACGCAGCGGGTCGCTGAGCCGGGTAAAGGCAGTGCCAAGCGCAAAGCGAAAGCGCAGAAAGCAGAAGAGGCGAAGCCGACCGAAGCGGTTGCGAAGGATCGGACTTTGCACCCGGTTTTGTCTCCGGAAGAGCTCGAGCGGCGCCGCCTCGAAGCCGAGCGGCAAGCGAAACTGCGCGCGATTCAGGAAGCGGAACTGCGCGAACGTCGGGCGCGTGAAGCGGCGCGGCAGGCAGCCAAACAAGCAGAGGCTGCCGAAAAGGCTGCCGCTGAGGAGGAGAAGAAGCCCGAAGCGGACAGTAGCGCTTTATCAGAGACCCCTGCTGCGGTAGCAGCGGATGCGGCCAAGAAGGCAAAAGAGAAAGGCAAGAAAAACAAGGAGAAAGAGCGCGAAGAGCGGGCCAACCGCAAGGGTGGCCTCAAGGTGCGCGCGCTCGACGATGGCGAGAGCGGCTGGAAAGGGAAAGGAACCAAGAAGAAGGGCACCAAACGCCAGCAGCGCGACGAAGCCCACGGTTTCCAAGCCCCCGCCGAACCGATCGTGCGCGAAGTCCATGTTCCCGAAACGATCACGGTGGCCGAATTGGCGCACGCGATGGCGGTCAAAGCGGTCGACCTCATCAAGACGTTGATGAAATTGGGGGTGATGGCGACGATCAACCAGGTGCTCGACCAAGAGACCGCAATGCTCGCGGTCGAAGAGATGGGGCACAAGGCGGTTGCAGCGAAACTCGACGACCCCGACGCGTTCCTGGAAACGTTTGGCGCCGAACTCGACCGGACACCCGAACCGCGGCCGCCGGTCGTCACGGTGATGGGGCACGTCGACCACGGTAAGACGTCGCTCTTGGACTATATCCGCCGCACCAAAGTGGCTGCCGGTGAAGCAGGGGGCATCACCCAGCACATCGGCGCGTACCACGTCGAGACGCCCAAAGGGGTGGTGACCTTCCTCGATACTCCGGGCCACGAGGCGTTTACCGCAATGCGGGCCCGTGGGGCGCAGGCAACCGACGTCGTCGTCCTGGTCGTTGCAGCTGATGACGGCGTGATGCCACAGACCCGCGAGGCGATCCACCACGCCAAAGCAGCCGGCGTGCCGATCGTCGTCGCCGTGAACAAAATCGACAAGCCCGAAGCGAACCCGGATCGTGTCCGCCAGGAGCTGGTTGCCGAAGGGGTGATTCCGGAAGAGTACGGTGGGGACACCATTTTCGTCAATGTCTCGGCGAAGACCGGGCAAGGCATCGATGATCTCTTGGAGTCGATCCTGCTGGTGGCCGAGGTGCTCGAGCTCAAGGCGCCGAAAACGGGCCCCGCGAAAGGGTTGGTGATCGAAGCGCGGCTCGACCGCGGGCGCGGGCCGGTTGCCACCGTTTTGGTGCAAAGCGGGACACTTCACAAAGGGGACGTCGTCTTGGCGGGTGCCACGTGGGGTCGTGTGCGCGCGATGCTCGACGAAACCGGGCGGCAGATCGACGAAGCAGGCCCCTCGATGCCCGCGGAGATCCTGGGCCTCGAGGAGGTGCCGCAAGCGGGTGAAGCGTTCTACGTCTTGCCGGACGAGCGGAAAGCACGGGAGATCGCCCTCTACCGCCAAGGCAAGTATCGTGAACAGAAACTGGCGAAGAGCCAAGCGCTCAAACTGGAAAACCTCTTCGACCAGATGGGGCAGGGCGATGTCAAGAAATTGCCGATCATCGTCAAGGCCGACGTTCAGGGTTCTGCCGAGGCGCTTTCCCAAGCGCTCACCAAGCTCTCCACCGACGAAGTTCAGGTGCAGGTCGTCCATACCGGCGTGGGCGGGATCACCGAAAGCGACGTGAACCTGGCGCAGGCTTCTGGCGCCGTGATCATCGGTTTCAACGTGCGGGCCGACGCGAACGCCCGCAAACTGGCCGAGACCTACGACGTCGACATCCGCTACTACAACATCATTTACGATGCGGTCGACGAAGTCAAAGCGGCGATGGCCGGCCTCCTGTCGCCTGAGCGCAAGGAAGAGACCTTGGGGCTCGTCGAAGTGCGCCAGACCTTCCGCGTGCCGAAAGTGGGAACCGTCGCTGGCTGCTACGTCCTCGAAGGGGTGGTACGCCGCAACGCCCGCGTTCGGGTGTTGCGCGACAACGTGGTGATTTACGAAGGCGAACTCGATTCGCTCAAACGGTTCAAAGAGGACGTGCGTGAGGTCAAAGCGGGTTACGAGTGTGGGCTTTCGATCAAGAACTTCCAAGATATCAAGGAAGGTGATCAGATCGAGGTCTTCGAAGTGAAAGAGGTTGCACGCACGCTGTAAGGAGCGATCGATGCCCAAAGACTTTCCCCGCGCCCGACGCGTTGCGGATGCGATCCAACAGCACCTGGCCGAGCTTATCCGGCGCGAGGTAAAAGACCCGCGCGTTGGCGTGGTCACGATTACCGCGGTCGAGGTCTCGAACGATCTGTCGCACGCGAAGGTGTACCTCTCCAGTTGGGAAGGGGCGGAACGGGTTCGCGAGGCGATTGCCGGGCTCGAACGTGCCAAAGGTTTCCTGCGCCAGCATTTGGCGAAGCGATTGACCACGTATAAGGTGCCACAGCTCCATTTTTTCCACGATACGTCGATTGAGCGCGGCGTTGCGCTCACGCAACTCATCGACCGCGTCGCAGCCGAACGCGCAAGCGACGTAGTGCGAACGGATGAAATAGCGGAGCGTGACGATGGCGCGACACAGCGACGCGATTGACGGGGTTGCGCTCCTTAATAAGCCGAGCGGCCTTTCGAGCAACCAGGCGTTGCAGCAACTGCGGCGCCACCTTGCCGCCGCGAAAGCGGGGCACGGCGGAACGCTCGACCCGATGGCGACGGGGTTGTTGCTGATCGCGTTTGGTGAAGCGACCAAATTCGCCCAAGCGTGGTTGGAGGCCGACAAGACCTATACGTTTCGCGTGGTTTTCGGCGCAGCGACCGACACCGGTGACGCGACGGGTGCGGTCGTGCGCACTGCGGAAACTTCGGTGACCGAAACGGCGCTGCAGGCGGTATTGCCCCAATTCCTGGGTGAAATCGAACAGATTCCACCGATGGTCTCGGCGTTGAAGCGGGACGGTAAACCGCTCTATCAGTTGGCGCGCGAAGGGGAGACGGTGGCGCGGGAACCGCGGCGGGTGACGATCCACCTGATGGAATGTATCGCGTTCGATGAAGCCGCGCAACGCGCGGTGCTGCGCGCCACCGTCAGCAAAGGGACCTATATCCGCGCGCTGGCCGAAGCGATCGGGACGACGCTTGGCGTTCCGGCGCACGTCGATCAGCTGCACCGCGACGCGGTTGGGCCCTTTTCGTGTGACGCAGCTTTGTCGCTGGCGGCGTGGTGCGCACTTCCTTCGGAACACGCGCGCGCGCGGCTGCTGCCGGTCGACACCCTCGTTCGTCACCTGCCTGCAATCGCTCTGGACTCGGACCAGGCCGAGCGTTTTCGGCACGGGCAGCCGGTGACGCTTCGCGAGCGCACGAATGCACATCGCTTGGCACCGCAATCAAACAGCGGGGTGCAACTGCGCGCAACGGAACGGGCACTATCGGTTCGCGTCTACCTTCGCGACGGGACCGGTTACCGGTTTTTGGGTGTCGGCGAATGGCAGCTGCAGGCTGGGGTCTTGTCGCCCAAGCGAGTTGTTGCTAAACTACTGCATTCTTCGCCAACGCTGCCTGAAGCCATCGGGAATGACGTTGTCTGGAACCGAACCTTTGAGGATGTGAAAGAGTACCGTTATGCTGGATAAAGAAACCAAAGCGAAAATCGTTGCCGAATTCGGTCGCGGCCAAAACGACACCGGTTCGGTGGAAGTCCAGGTGGCGCTCCTTACTGCCCGTATCAACGGGTTGCAAGGGCATTTCGCTACCCACAAGAAAGACCACCATTCGCGTCGTGGTCTGTTGAAAATGGTCTCACAGCGTCGGCGGCTCTTGGATTACCTGAAGCGGACCGACCCTGACCGTTACCTTGCCCTGATTCAACGTCTGGGGCTGCGCAAATAACCGCTTATTCACACGAAGAAGAGCCCTCGTCCCCGACGAGGGCTCTTCGGTTTCGGGAGACACAAAACGCTATGCCACAAGCAGTCAGCAAAACCTTTACCTTTGGCCAGCACACCGTTCGCATCGAGACGGGGGAAATGGCACGCCAAGCAAGCGGTGCCGTGCTGGTCGACATGGACGAAACGGTGGTGCTCGCCACCGTCGTCGCCGCCAAAGAGGCGAAAGAGGGGCAAGATTTCTTCCCGCTCACCGTCGATTACATGGAAAAGTTTTACGCTTCGGGGCGTATCCCTGGCGGCTTTTTCAAGCGGGAAGGGCGTCCGAGCGAAAAAGAGACCTTGACGTCGCGCCTCATCGACCGCCCCATTCGTCCCCTCTTTCCGGACGGTTTCACCAACGAAGTGCAGGTGATCGTCCAGGTGTTGTCGCTCAATCCCGAGATAGACGGCGATATTCCGGCGATGATCGCTGCAAGCGCGGCGCTTTCGCTTTCCGGGATTCCGTTCCAAGGCCCCGTGGGGGCGTGCCGGGTGGGGTACATCGATGGCCAATACGTACTCAACCCAACGCAAAGCGCGCTCAAAACGAGCGCGCTCGACCTCGTCGTCGCAGGTACCGAAAACGCGGTGCTGATGGTCGAGTCGGAAGCGAAAGAGCTTCCTGAAGAGGTGATGCTCGGCGCGGTGGTCTTTGGCCACGAACAGATGCAGGTCGCGATCGAAGCGATCCGCGAACTGGTTGCCGAAGCGGGCAAACCCGCTTGGGATTGGCAGCCGCCGCAGCCCAACGAAGCGCTCAAAGCGCGCATCCGGGAACTGGCGCATGAGCGGCTGTCGGCAGCGTTCGCGATTCCAGCCAAGCAGGCGCGCAACGACGCGCTCAAGGCGATTCGCGCCGACGTGACGCAAGCGGTGCTCGAATCGTTCGAGCCGATGCCGTCCCTCAACGAAATCAACGCGATCCTTTTCGACCTGGAGTCGGAAATCGTTCGCGGCCGCATCCTCGCGGGCGAACCGCGCATCGACGGGCGCGATACCCGCACCGTGCGCCCCATCGACATCCGTGTCGGCGTTTTGCCGCGCACCCACGGTTCGTGCCTGTTCACCCGTGGCGAAACCCAGGCGCTGGCGGTGGCGACGCTCGGAACGGGGCGGGATGAGCAGATCATCGACGCGCTGGCGGGCGAATACCGCGAACCGTTCATGCTCCACTACAATTTCCCGCCGTTTTCGACCGGCGAAACCGGGCGTTTCGGGGTTCCCAAGCGGCGTGAAATCGGCCACGGCAACCTGGCGAAACGGGCGCTGAAAGCGCTCATCCCCAGCCAGGAAGCGTTTCCGTATACGATCCGCGTCGTTTCCGAAATCCTCGAATCGAACGGGTCGAGTTCGATGGCCACCGTCTGTTCGTCGTCACTCGCGTTGATGGACGCAGGGGTGCCCCTCAAGAAGCATGTCGCAGGAGTGGCGATGGGGCTCATCAAAGAGGGGAACCGTTTCGCAGTCCTCACCGATATCCTTGGCGACGAAGACCATCTTGGTGATATGGATTTCAAGGTCGCGGGAACCGAGGATGGCGTCACTGCACTGCAGATGGACATCAAGATCCAAGGGATCACTAAAGAGATCATGCAGGTGGCGCTCGCGCAAGCCAAAGAGGCGCGTCTGCACATCCTGGGGTTGATGCGCGAGGCGATGGGCGAAGCGCGCGGTGAGCTCTCTGCCTACGCCCCCCGCATGGCACAGATCAAGATCCATCCCGACAAGATCCGCGACGTGATCGGCAAAGGCGGGGCGGTGATCCGGGCGCTGCAGGAAGAGACCGGTACGGTGATCGAGATCGCCGAAGACGGTACCGTGACCATCTCCTCTTCGAGTGCCGCTGGAATCGACGCAGCGAAAGAGCGCATTGCGGCGATCACCGCAGAAGTCGAGGTCGGAAAAGAGTACGAAGGGACGGTCCTCAAGATTCTCGACTTCGGTGCGATCGTAAACATCCTCCCCGGCCGCGATGGGCTGTTGCACATCTCACAGATCGCGAACGAGCGCGTCAATAATGTCTCCGATTACGTCAAAGAGGGGCAAAAAATCCGCGTCAAAGTGCTCGAGACCGACGATCGCGGCCGGATCAAACTTTCGCTCAAAGGGGTCGCGCAGGAGGAACGCGGCGCGGCATCCACGGAAGGCGCCACAACCGAAGAAGGCGCGCAATAGCGCCGTCACGCCCGCGGCCACAGGCGCCCCGCGATCCGAACGCGCTGCGGGTTTTTCCTCACCGATCAGCGCTTCGCAAAACGCCAAACCCAGCGGTGGATTTGGCGTTTATTCGTTGCGCGCAGCGGTGGTCAGCCGTGTTGTGCCAACCACGTCAGAAGCAGGGGAAAAACCGAAGCGGCAGCGGATGCGTTGGGGTGTTGCAGCAGGATCGCGACCACGTACGGCCTGCCGTTGCGGTCCCGTGCATACCCGGCAAGCGCCCGTACGTCGCGCAACGTCCCGGTCTTGACGTGTGCGTCACCGGCGAGCGGATGGTGGTGGTACCGACGTCGTGCGGTACCGTCTTCCCCGAGGCGTGGAAGCCCGGCAAAAAATTCGGCAGCGTAGTTCTGTTGCGACACATAGGTGAGGAGTTGCGCGAGTGTCCGAGCCGTGATGCGTGCGGTGCGCGAAAGTCCTGCACCGTTGTCGATCACCGTATGGCCGTCGTCGATCCCGCGCGCACGCAGAAGCGCCAACGCTGCGTCGCGTCCGGCTGCGACATGGTCCGAAGCATCGGGCGCAGTTTCGTACCCGATGAGGGCAAGCAGCTGACGTGCGATCACGTTGTTCGACCATTTGTTCATCTGATACGCGATTTCGGTGAGGGTCGGCGATTCGCTCGCCGCGATGCGAAACGGGGCGCGCGCGCGTTCTGGGCGTGCCAATTTTGGGTCGATCGTCCCGCCCAGTTCTTGCCAGATCGCGGTCAAGAGCCATTCGACGTAACGGTTCGGGTCTGGCGGCGCGAGCGCCAACGTCTGGGTGCCGCACGCGATCGGGTAGCGCCCAGAGAGCACGAGGCGGTTGGAGACGAACGTTGCCTCAACCAAATGGCGCACCTCTTGCGGACATCCCCCTGGCACAGCAGTTAGGGCTTGGGTATCGAGCGGCAGAGGAAGGGGAGGGTGGGTGGTGGCGACCACCCTTGTTCCGTCAGGGTGTGGGGTAAGGGTCACGACGATCGCGTTGAAGTGCGCGAGCGCCGCCGCCGGTCCTTGGGTATAGGGGGCTTGTCCGCGCCCATCGAACGCGTTGGGGTCCCAGTGCGGCAGACGAAGCGCGGGCGCAGTGACGGTAAAGCCCGCGATGCGACGAATGCCCATCGCGCGTGCGGTGCGAAGGAGCGTCCACAACCACTCGGCAGTGAGTGCCGGATCGCCATCGTGGACGAGCTCAAGCGTCCCATAGAGCGTCTCTCCCTGCCATTCGGCACGGGTTTGCAACACGACCTGCCATCGTGCGCTCGCGCCAAAGGTTTCGAACGCGGCAAAGGTAGTAATGAGCTTCATCACCGAAGCGGGGTTGCGCGGGGTGTCCGCGTGGTAGTAGAGTTTTGGCCCGTCGCGGCCGTCAAGCGGCGCGATCCAGACGGAGAGCGATTCGGTGGGGATACCCGCTTGGGTAAGGGTTTTGGCGACCGCGCTGGGCAATCCCGCAGCAAGTAGCAGTTCGGGCAGGAGAAGCAGCAAAAAAGCAAGCGGGCAGGCAAGTGGAGCGCGCGCCTGGGGCCCCTTTTTCGCCATCGTCGGGACGCCGCGCCTTACGCGTTGGGCAGCAGCGCGAACTCGTCCGCCCACAGTTGCTCCCGTTTCTCACGGGGTCGGATGAGCTGGTGGCTGCTGTCGCGCACCAAAACCTCGGCGGCGCGGGGGCGGGTATTGTAATTCGAGCTCATCGTCATGCCGTAGGCACCTGCGCAGAGAACGGCAAGCAGGTCGCCCACTGCGACAGCGAGCGTGCGGCCCAGACCAAGGAAATCCCCCGTTTCGCACACCGGCCCGACGACGTCGCCAGTACGCGGCAGGCACTCGGGGCGGTCGACGACCGGGACGATCTCATGCCACGCTTCGTAGAGTGCCGGTCGCATCAGGTCGTTCATCGCGGCGTCGACGACGAAGAAGGTATGGTCATCGCGGATTTTGACGTATTCGACACGGGTGAGCAACAGCCCCGCCGCACCGACGAGGGAGCGACCGGGCTCGACAGCGAGCCGTTCGGGACGACCAGCGAAAACCGCACGCAGGCGACGCAGCGTTTGGGCGACGTCCAGCGGCGATTCGTCGCGATAGCGAATCCCGATGCCACCGCCGAGATCGATCGTGGTGAGCCGAATGCCCTCATCAGCGAGCTCTTCGACAAAACGACGGATTCGTTCCGCGGCCTCAATGAGTGGCGCGTCGTCAATCAGTTGCGAGCCGATGTGGCAGGCGACCCCGACCACGGACAACGCGGGATGGTCCATCGCTTGCCGGTAGCCGAGGCACGCTTCGTCAAGAGTGACACCGAATTTGCTGCGCGCCAGACCCGTGGCGATATAGGGATGGGTTTTCGGGTCGACGTCCGGGTTGACGCGGAAACTGATCGGTGCCGTGACACCGTGCGCGTGCGCGATCGTCGCGATGCGTTCGAGTTCGGGGAGCGACTCGACGTGAAACGCGCCAATGCCGAGTTCGAGTGCGCGTTCGATCTCCCAGACGGCTTTGCCGACACCGGAGAAAACCACCGTTTCCGGTTTTCCGCCTGCTGCGACCACCCGTTCGAGTTCGCCACCCGAGACGATGTCGAAGCCCGCGCCGAGCTCGGCGAAAAGGCGCAGGATCGACAGGTTGCTGTTCGCCTTGACCGCATAATGGATCGTGCCGGCTTCTGGGGGCAGCCCTTCGCGATAGGCTGCCCACGCCGCGCGGATCGCCGCTTCGGAATAGACGTAGCAGGGTGTGCCGTAGCTTTCTGCGATCGCAGTCAATGGGGTTGCTTCCAAGATGAGCGTCCCATTTCGGCGAGAGAGGGTCGGCATGGGAAAAAGGTCAAACGGCGTCATGATCGTGGCTGGGTTCCAATGGGGTTGCTTGGGTTGGTGCAGCTGCTGCAGCAGTGGGTGGGTGCATCCGCGGCGCCTCATGTGCGGAATCCCCTTGGGGGCTCGGTTGTTTGGGCGGCAGGGT
This sequence comes from Hydrogenophilus hirschii, assembly GCF_054656675.1. Lineage (NCBI taxonomy): Bacteria > Pseudomonadati > Pseudomonadota > Hydrogenophilia > Hydrogenophilales > Hydrogenophilaceae > Hydrogenophilus > Hydrogenophilus hirschii. The sequence goes on along the minus strand of NZ_BAAHXQ010000001.1, from coordinate 1,146,634 downwards.
CAATGGCCCTTTGACGCCACAGGCAGTGAGTGCAAGCGCGCACGGAACAAGCAACAGCAATCTCAGACGCATGGCCGGTTCGTCGCAACAAAAGCGAAATCGTAACAAAGGAGCGGCGCTTTTGCCAAACAAAACGCCCTGCACGAAACAGGGCGTTGAGGATCCTGGAACTGAGGGCAACGCTCAGGTGATCTGCACGCACCCCCACAACCGGTGTGGTGTCAGCCGCGCATTACGCCGACTTCTTCGCGCCCGCAGCCGGTTGCGCTTTTTGCGCGGTTTGCGCAGCGGTGCTCACCGCTTTGGTCGCGGCGTTCGCCGCGGCGGAGAGGTTCGCTTCGACGATTTCATTCACCTGCTGGAACGCTTTCTGAATGTTTTCGTAGGCAGCGCTCGTAGCGGCCAATGCCGACTTCGCGGCGTTGATCGCGACTTCCGAACCCGCAGGGGCCGATTTGGCCAGGTTGTCGAGGAGCTCTGCGATCTCTTTGTTGATTGCGTTGATCTGCTCTTCGGCGACCTTGCTGAGCTCGTTGCGGTGCTGTTTCAAAAGCTCCGCGACTTGACGCTGCTGGTTCACCAGCTCTTCGACGTTGCTGGTGACGAATTTCTGCACCTCTTGCCACGCAGCTTGCGGATCTTTTTGCGTCACGAGCGCTTGGCTTTGTTGCGCGAAACGCTCCATGTTGCCGCGCAGCATTTCGAGCGTGATGTTGGTGAGCTTTTCGCCGAGCGCGAAGTTTTGGTTGGCGATGGCGAGCCAGGCTTCCGAAATTTTGCGCTGGTTGTTGGCGAGTTGTTCAATGAATTGCGTGTTCATGGCGATACCTCCCGATGAGTTCAAAAATGTTGCAGTGCAACAATCCATACTATAGCGACCCATCGGGAGAAAGTCAACATTTTTTTGTGCAGTGCACAACTCAGCGGTTTTTGAACTGGGGCGGGCGTTTTTCCAGAAACGCCTTCATGCCCTCTTTCTGGTCTTCGAGCGCAAACGCGGCATGGAAGACGCGGCGCTCGAAGAGGAGCCCTTCGGCAAGCGAGCTTTCGAACGCACGGTTGACACACTCTTTGACCATCATCACCACGGGCAGCGAGTACGAGGCGATGGTCTGCGCGGCAGAGAGTGCCTCGTCGAGCAATCGGTCGACGGGGACGATCCGCGACACCAGCCCCGCACGTTCGGCCTCTTCCGCGTCCATGAAGCGCGCAGTAAGGCACATGTCCATCGCTTTTGCCTTTCCGACCGCACGGGGTAACCGCTGCGTTCCGCCGGCACCGGGTAGGATTCCGAGCTTGATCTCCGGTTGTCCGAACTTCGCGTTGTCGGCGGCAATGATGAAATCGCACATCATCGCCAACTCGCACCCGCCCCCCAGCGCATAGCCGGCAACCGCAGCGATGATCGGTTTGCGACAGGTCTTCACGCGCTCCCAGTTGCGGGTGATGTAGTCGGTTCGGTAGGCGTGCTGATAGTCGAACTCGGCCATCGCGCCGATGTCTGCACCCGCCGCGAAGGCCTTTTCGTTGCCGGTGATGACGATCGCGCCGATGGCGTCGTCGGCCTCAAAAGTGTCGAGCGCAGCGCCGATCGCATCGACCACCGCGTCATTGAGCGCGTTCATCCGTTCCGGGCGATTGATGCGGATCAGCCCGACCTTGCCATGGACTTCGGTCAATACGACGGATGAATGGCTGGTTTCATTCATGGTTTTTGCTCCTTGGGTGGGTTTTTGGGTTGAATGATCGCGCGCACCCGCCCGTTCGGGGCAGAGGAGGTCGCGCCGCTTTTGGTCACGCGATAGGTTTCGTTGACTACTTCATAGACGATCACCGCGCCTTCGACGATGTCGGCACCCGAGGTGACGCGGGCGCGGCCGGTCAGCGTCAAGCGTTCGGCCCGCGCGTCATAGTCGAGCCGTTCCGCTTGCCCCGTGATCCATTCGTCCGAACCCTCTTTCTGTTGGCGAAAGGTGGCCAAGCGCCCTTTGCCGATCGCGGTTCCGGTGCGAAACCCCTGGTCGTCCTGTGTCACGATCACCTCGTCGGCACGAATCTCCAGCGTACCTTGGCGCAGCAGGACGTTGCCTTCGAAGCGGTGGGTGCGTTCGCGTTCGTCGACGGTGATCCGGTCGGCGTCGATTGCAACCGGTTGGTCGCGATCGCTCTTTTTCGCGTAGAGTGGTCCGGGCAATGCCACGATCAGCGCTGTGAGTGCGGTCAACGCGAGCGGGCGTAAATGGCTGCAGACAAGCGTGCTCATCCTCATCCTTTACCGGGTCGTGCGGAGGGTGCGTTGGGTTGCGGTACGCGTTGCCGAGGCGAAGGCGGCGCCGGCCAGTGAACGTGCGCGTTTCCGGCCAAGACGATATGGGTGAAGTCGCGTTCGGCAGTCAGGGTATCACCGACAGCCCAACGCGCCCCTTGGAGTAACCAGGTTTGCGTCGCGCTACTGCCCCGCCCTTCATGGGGCCAGAGCGTCAGCGCTTCCGTTGCGAGCGCAAGCGGCGGGGCATCGAGCGTATCGCGGCGGATGCGCACCGTATTCCAAAGGTCGAGCCGCCCTTCGTTTTCGAGCCACCGCGCCTGTTGGGCGAATGCCACGGTATGGTATGGGGGGCGGAACGATTCGAACGTGACCTGAGTGAGCAGCAGTTGTGCACTGAGGCGTTCGTGGTCAAGCCGCGCCGCGGTGAGCGTCTGCTGCAACCGGCCCGATCGGTCATAGATGCGGGTGAAGGTCTGATAGGCGGTGCCGTCGATCTGCGGCGCCGGTGGCGAAGGGGGGGTGAGTGCGGCCATTTCGCGCTCAGCAAGCCACCAAAGCCCTGAGGCGATCACCGCCAACGCAGTCAAGAGGAGCGTGGTACGAGCGGTCGTTGCCGTCAACATCATGGCGCAGCGGACCCCAAAGCTTCTTGAACCAGCTGCTGGTAACGGTTTTGCGTTTTGAGCAGCCAATCACACACTTCACGGACGGCGCCGTGACCGCCAGGCAGCGCCGCACGGTAGTCGACGCGGGCGCAGACCTCCGGATGGGCGTCGGCAGGCGCCGCCGAAAACCCGCACTGGCAGAGAATTTCGAGATCGACGATGTCGTCGCCCATATATCCGGACTGTTGGCGCGTCAAGTTGCGCCGGGCAAGGATGGTTTGCAGCGTCGCGAGTTTGTCTTCGACACCCAAGTGGCATTCGTGTACACCGAGTTCGGCACAGCGCGCTTCGAGCGCTGCAGAGCGCCGCCCCGAGATCACCACGACGACGATTCCGGCGCGCATCAGCAGTTTCAGGCCGTGTCCATCGCGACTGTGAAAAACTTTTAGGGTTTCGCCGTCGGGACCGTAATAGAGGCGGCCGTCGGTCATCACCCCGTCGATGTCGAATCCCATCAGACGCACGGCGCGCGCTTTCGCTTGAGCATTCATCTAAATCACCTTGGCGTGCATCAAATCGTGCATATGGACCGCACCCGCAAGGGTTCCGTCTGCGTGCACGGCCAGGATGTGGTTGATGCGGTGCGTCTCCATGAAGTGGGCCGCTTCGGCGGCAAGCGCAGTTGCCGGGAGGGTTTTGGGGGCAGGGTGGGCGACGTCGCCGAAGCGGGCATGACGCCAGTCGGTACCCCGTTCGAGGAGGCGACGCAGGTCGCCGTCGGTGAAGATGCCACAGGGGCGGTCGCTGTCGTCGACCAGAATCACCATGCCCATGCCGCCTCGGGTCATGGTAAGGAGCGCTTCGGTAAAGGGGGTGTCAGCGCGAGCCACCGGGCAGCGGTCGCGCGGCCGCATCACGTCGGCAAGGCGCAGCAAGAGCCGCCGCCCGAGCGCTCCAGCCGGATGGGTGCGGGCGAAGTCGTCGGGGCCGAAACCACGCGCTTCCAGTAGGGCCATCGCCAGCGCGTCACCGAGCGCGAGCGTCGCCGTGGTGCTCGCAGTTGGCGCGATGTTGTGCGGGCACGCCTCTTGCGGTACAGAGACGTCGAGATGGACCTCGGCGGCTTGTGCGAGCGGCGAATGGGCTCGGCCGGTGATCGCGATGAGGTGGGCGCCGAAGCGTTTGATCGCTGGCAGGATGGTCAGAAGTTCGTCCGATTGACCCGAATAGGAGATCGCGATCACCACGTCTTCGGGTGTGATCATTCCGAGGTCGCCATGCGCGGCTTCCGCCGCATGGACGAAATAGGCGGGGGTGCCGGTCGAAGCCAGGGTGGCGGCGATCTTGCGCCCGATGTGGCCCGATTTCCCCACGCCGGTCACGATCACCCGCCCTTTGGCTTCGAGGATCACCGTGACGGCGCGGACGAAACTCTGGTCGCCCCGTAAGCGTGCTTTGACCGCCTCAAGCCCAGCGATTTCGATCGCCAATGTGGTTTCGCCCCGAGCGATCAGGTGCTCTGGGTCGATGGACGCTGACGATTCGGCCATGTTGTCCTTTCCACTATACTAGCGCGTAGTATAGCAAACCCATCTGTCGGGGAACGGAATGCACGAAAGCCTTTTTTTGCTGGTTGGGCTTCTGGCGGGGTCGGTGGTCGCGGTGGGCCTCACGCGGCAATTGGGCTTGCCGCCGATCATCGGCTATTTGATGGTCGGGGTGCTCGTCGGCCCCAGTACCCTCAATCTGGTTCGCGATCCTGCCACGGCGCAGTTCGTCGCTGAATTCGGCATCGTCTTTTTGATGTTTTCGATCGGTTTGGAATTTTCGCTGGGTCACCTCAAGGCGATGCGCCGCGTCGTCTTCGGCCTTGGGGCGATCCAGGTCTTGGTGACGATCGTGGTGTTGATGGGAATCGGTGGGGCCCTGGGGTTGCCGTGGATCGGTGCTTTCGTACTCGCCGCTGCGTTGGCGATGTCCTCGACGGCGATTTTGTCGAAATTGCTCACCGAGCGGATGGAGTTGGAAAAACCCCACGGGCGAGAAGTGATCGGCGTGTTGCTCTTTCAAGATCTCGCCGTGGTGCCGATCCTCATTTTGCTGCCTGCGCTCGGCAGGGGCGAAGCGGGGGGAGAGTGGCTCTTGCCGATGGGGCTGGCGCTGGTGAAAGCGGCGGTGGCGCTGGCGCTCGTGTTGCGCTTCGGCCAACCCGTGATGCGCCGCTGGTTCGGTTGGGTGGCGCGGCAACGCTCGAGTGAATTCTTCACGTTGAACGTCCTTTTGGTCACGATCGGCATGGCGATGCTTTCCGAGCTCCTGGGGTTGTCGCTCGCGCTCGGGGCTTTCCTGGCCGGGATGTTGATTGCCGAAACCGAATACCGCTACCAGGTGGAAGAGGATATCAAGCCGTTTCGCGACGTGCTCCTGGGGCTCTTTTTCATCACCGTCGGGATGTTTCTCGACATCGGCGTGGTGTTTCGCTTTCTGCCTTGGGTTGCGGTGACGATCGTGGTGGTGCTGATCCTCAAAGGGGTGATCGTTTGGGCAGGATCACGGGTGTTGGGCAGTGACGCAAGCACCGCACTGCGCTCCGCTTTGTGGTTGTGTACGGCGGGGGAGTTCGGTTTCGTGGTCCTTGCCTTGGGCGAGCGGCACGGGTTGATGCCCGAACCGTGGCCACAGGTAATCGCGGCGTCGCTGGTGTTGTCGATGTTGATCGCGCCGGTGATCGTGCAGTTTTCCGACAAGATCGTTTTGCGCGTGGTGGCGAGCGAATGGACGCGGCGCTCGTTGGAGCTCACGCAGATTGCGGCGCGGACGGTGAAGATCAAGGCGCCGGTACTGCTGCTGGGCTATGGTCGAACCGGGCAGCATATGGCTAAGCTCCTTGACCAGGAGGGAATCAGCGTGGTTGCGCTCGACCTCGATCCAGAACGGGTGCGGCGGGCGCAAGCGGCAGGGGAAAACGTCGTGTATGGGGATGCGGCGCGCACCGAGGTGCTCAAAGCGGCCGGGTTAATGCGGGCGCAAGCGGTGGTGGTCACCTTCGCCGATCGCGACGCAGCGCTGCGCATCCTATCGGCGGTTCAAGCGTTGCGGCCAGAGGCGCCCGTGGTGGTCCGGGTGCGTGATGAGGGCGACATCGAGCGGATGTTCGCCGCTGGCGCGTCCGAGGTGATTCCGGAAGCGATCGAGGTGGCCATCATGATGGCGGTGCAGACGTTGGCATTGATCGGGGTGCCGTTGCCGAAACTGGTACGCCGTCTGCGCGCGTTGCGCGAAGAGCGTTATGGGCTTTTCCGCGGTTTCTTTTCCGGGGTGAGCGACGCTGCGGATGAGGAACACGACGCAGACGGTGTCCGGCTCGATACCTTCGTGGTTGCCGACGATTCCCCGTGGGTCGGGCATACGCTCGGGGCGCTTGCGCTCGATACGTTGCGCGTCGAGGTGGTCGCGGTGCGGCGTCGGGGGATTCGCGGTGCGGCTCCGGACGCCAGTTTCCGTTTGCAGCGCGGGGATGCGCTGATCGTGCGCGGGGATATGGCGGCGCTCGAAGCGGCGCGCGAGCGCTTTCTTGCCGGGCCGGATTGAGCGTTGGGTGGTCGACGCGCGAAAAACTGGGGACGTGCTCGGGCGTTCAGTCCGTGAGACGCGAAGGCAGCGGCGTCAGGGGGTCGATACAGCGGCGCGGCAAGTAACCTCCTGCCATGGTCGTGGTGGTTTGCGTGGGCAGGTGGACTTGGCGGATGAAATAGCGGATGCGCTCGGTTCCTTCCAAACGGTAGGTGCCGACGAAAGCGAGCGGGTCCGCGGTGGTCGTGGTCATCAATTGCGCGACGTCGCGGGTGAGCGCGCGCAGCCCGGTTTCATCGAGGCGAAAGTCAGCTGCCAGTTCGACGGTACGGACCGGGCGCTGGCAACGTTGTTGCCACGCCAAGCGAAACTCTTCTCCAAGGCGTTTGCCGAGCCGTTGCGACCGGTAATCGTCAACGGCGACGAAATCGGTGATGACCACCGGGGTCGTGCACGCCAAGCCCTGGCAGCCGCACAGTTGCGCGGCGTCTGCACCCAGCCGCTCGTGCAGTAACGTGGCGCAATCGCTCAGCGATTCTGTGCGCGGTTCGACAACGGCCGGCTGCGCGCACGCTGCGAGCGTACTCGCTAGTGCGACCATCGCGAAGCGTTGCAGCCACTGGTGCCGTCTCGTCACGTGACTGCGGTCAGGGCGTTGTCGCATCAGTGGCCCCGAATGATCCGCATCGGGCGCAGGCTGTCGTGATCGGTGAGGAGATGGGCTACCTCGTCGTCGATGGGAAGCCGCACTTCAGAGCTGGCCACCACGACGCCGGTTGCGACATCGGTGATCCGTGCGTGGAGAATGACCTCGTTACTGGTCACGGTGTAAGTGCCCGTGAGTACGGCCGCAGCCGCATACTGGTATTCGAGCCGCTTGGGATCGCGGGAGAGGACGAACTCGCCCTCTGGCGTGACCGCAACCGCTTTACTGAGGCGCACGTCATAGAGGTTCCAGCCACGAACCTGCAAGCGCGCGACCAGCCCTTCGGTAAGCAGCCGCCCGAGCGGTGAGGTGTCGTCGATCCGGTCCAAGTTCACGAACGTCGCGGCGAGCACTGCGGGATAGGCGCTCTTGTGTTTGGTATTGGCGTCGAGCTGTTCCGCCATCAAGTTGAGCGCTTCGGTAACCGAAAGCGGGGCTGCGGTCGCTTGACGGTGCGGGCGGAACGCCGGGCGCATTTCGATCGACGGCATGGCAGCGCCGTACTCGGATGCGACGGCTTCGTGTCGCGCACCATTCGCGGTTGGGTTGGGGGTTTCTTGATGTGCGCTCACCGTGACCGACGAACAGCCGGCAGCCGTGAGTGCCGCAAAGAGAACCCCTAAGAGAGAACGCGGTGTCATGCTTTCGACTCCTGATGGTGCTTTGCCTCAATTATCGGCAACCCAGCGAAAAACTTTAGGGGATTTTACGGGGAAAAACGCGCGCAATTGCGCACGTTGCCGATCAGGTATAATGAGGACTTCGCTCAAAAATGGCTTATTGCGTGACAGAACGATTGGTCGCTTCGTTGTCCGGGGTTGACGCCGGGTATGGGACTCGGCAGATCCTGCACGGCATCGATTTCACCGTTCATCGCGGCCAGGTGGTCGCGATCATGGGGGGGTCGGGTTCGGGCAAGACGACGCTGTTGCGCCTCTTGACCGGGCAATTACGCCCATGGTCCGGCACCGTCGAGGTTTTGGGTGTCCGGCTCGATCAAGCCTCGGAAGCGCAACGCTACGCGCTGCGGCGCCGTATCGGGATGCTCTTTCAATTCGGGGCGCTCTTTACCGATCTCGACGTATTCGAAAACGTCGCATTCCCGCTCAGAGAGCATACCCGGTTGCCGGAGCCGCTGATCCGCGATCTGGTGTTGCTGAAACTGGAAGCGGTTGGGTTGCGGGGCGCCGCGCGCTTGAAAACGAGTGAGCTTTCGGGCGGTATGGCGCGGCGGGTGGCGCTGGCCCGCGCGATTGCGCTCGATCCGGAGTTGATCCTCTATGACGAACCGTTCGCGGGGCTCGACCCGATTTCGCTCGCGACGATCGGAACGCTGATTCGCCGTCTGAACGATGCGCTCGGTGCAGCGTCGGTAGTGGTCACCCACGATGTGGTCGAATCGCTCGCGTTGGTCGACTATGTCTATTTCGTCTCGCGCGGGCACATCGTCGCGCACGGTACGCCGGATGCAATCCGCAACGCGAGCGATCCCTACGTGCGCCAGTTCGTCCATGGCGAAATCGACGGGCCTGCCCCTTTCCACTATCCGGCGCCGCCGCTTGCCGAAGCGCTGATGGAGGAGATATGATCAACGCAGTTGCGCGCCTGGGGCAGGCAACGATCGACACGGTGGTGCAACTGGGGTTTGCAGCGCGGTTCGTGATCGCGTTGTTGCGCCACTCCGGCATGACGTTTCGCCGGGTGCCGTTGCTCATCCGTGACCTCTATTTTGCCGGAGTGCTGTCGATCCTGATCATCGTGGTTTCGGGGGCGTTCGTCGGTTTGGTGTTGGGGCTGCAAGGGTATGATACGCTTCAACGTTTCGGCTCGGAGACCGCGCTGGGCGGGGTGGTGGCGCTCTCGCTGCTGCGCGAACTCGGGCCGGTGGTTGCTGCGTTGTTGTTCGCAAGCCGCGCCGGCAGCGCGATGACCGCGGAAATCGGACTGATGAAGGCCACTGAGCAGCTCGACGCGATGGATGTGATGGCGGTGAACCCGATCGCGCGCGTCATCGCTCCGAAATTCTGGGCGGGGGTGATTGCGATGCCGTTACTCGCGGGAATCTTTTCCGCGGTAGGGATTTTGGGCGGCTGGTTCATCGGGGTGGTGGTGATCGGTGTCGATCACGGGACCTTCTGGTCGCAGATGCAGAACGCGGTCGATTTCGATGCAGACGTGCGCAACGGCATCGTGAAAAGTTTCGTCTTTGGGGTGATCGTCACCTGGATCGCCGTTTTTCAAGGGTGGAGTTGTACGCCGACCGCGGAAGGCGTTTCGCGGGCGATCACCAAAACCGTGGTCTATGGGGCGTTGGCCGTGTTGGCGGCCGATTTCGTGCTGACCGCATTCATGTTCATTGGACGGTGAGATGGAACGCAAGAGTTGGGACGTTTTGGTCGGACTGTTCGTTTTGCTGGGGGTCGCGGCGCTCTTTTTCCTCGCGTTCGAGGTCTCCGGTGCCGCAACGTCGCGGATCGACGGCGAGACGATCCGCGTCGTCGCCTATTTCGACAATATCGGCGGATTAAAGGTGAAAGCGCCGGTGAAGAGTGCCGGGGTGTTGGTTGGAAGGGTGACCGCGATTCGGCTCGATCCGAAGAGCTACCGCGCTGAGGTGACGATGGAACTCAGCAGGAATATCCCCTTTCCGAAGGATTCGAGCGCGAGCATTTTGACCGCGGGGTTGCTGGGGGAACAGTACGTGGGGATCGAAGCGGGCGCGGATCTGGAAAACCTCCAGGATGGCGACCGCATTTTGCTGACGCAATCGGCGGTGGTATTGGAAAAATTGATCGGCCAGTTTTTGGTCAATAGGGCGGCGGAGTGAAGCGCATGCGGCACATGACGCAAAGAAGTTTCGGTTCTTGGCTGGGGTGCGCGGTGGCGATCGGGGCGCTCGCGGTTGCGCTGAGCGGCTGTGCGACCGCCGTTCAGCGGGGCGGGGTTAGCGCGGATGCGCCGTCGACGAACGCCGCGGTGCGCGCAACGCCAGTCGACCCATGGGAAGGGTTCAACCGCACGATGTTCGCGGTGAATGAGGCGCTCGATCGTGCGGTGGTGAAGCCCGTGGCGCAAGCGTATGACACCGTGGCGCCGGAACCGGTGAAAAAAGGGGGGAGCAACTTCTTCGGAAACCTGGGGGATCTCTGGATCGGGTTCAACAATTTGTTGCAAGGCAAACCCGGTGCCGCAGCAAACGACTGGATGCGCTTTGCATTCAACTCCACCTTCGGGTTGTTCGGCCTCCTCGATATCGCGTCGGAAGCCGGGCTCCCCAAACACAACGAAGATTTTGGCCAGACACTGGCGCGTTGGGGCGTGGGGAGCGGCCCGTACCTGGTACTTCCTATTCTGGGACCAAGAACCTTACGCGACGCCGCTGCATGGCCGGTCGATCGGCTGGGCGATCCCACGACCCATCTCGAGGATGACACGGCGCGGTTCGCGGTCAAGAGTCTCGATATCGTCGAAACCCGGGCACGGCTGTTGCCGCTCGACGCCCAGGCGGATGCGGCGATCGACAAATATGCGTATGTCCGGGATTCTTATCTGCAACGGCGCCAGTATTTGATTTACGACGGCAATTCCCCCATCGTGTATGAAAATTATGAATAGGAACGAAAAGATGGTGAGACGGCGTGTATTCCTCACTGGGATCTTGGGTGTGACGGTTTTGGCGATTGCGCCGGGCAGCCGAGTTTATGCGGCAACCCCAAAAACCGAAGAAGATCCGGTTGCGCTCGTGCAGCGGCTTTCGGATTCTGTACTCGCTTACCTGAAAGCGCATCCGGTGACCGACGAACCCAGTCGGGAGGCGCTCGTTGCCTTTGTCGAGGAAAACATCCTCCCCTATTTCGACATGCCGCGCATGACGGCTTTGGCGGTCGGCCCGGCTTGGCGGCAAGCCACGCCGCAACAGCGCGCTCAGCTCACCGATGAGTTCAAAAAACTGCTGCTGCGCACCTACTCGAACGCGGCAAAAGCGTACAAAGACGAAACCCTCGAGTTTCTGCCCCAAATGAGGGGCGCGAACGATCCGATCGTCCGTGTCGCGGCGCGAATCGTTCGCGCGGGAAGCGAACCGATCGAAGTGCAATATGTGTTGCAGAACCGCGGCGACGGTTGGCGGATCTTCGACGTGGTGATCGCAGGCGTGAGTCTGGTGACCAACTACCGCGGAAGCTTCACTGCCGAGATCAACCGCGGTGGGATCGACGGCTTGATCCGGGTGTTGGCAGAGAAAAACGCGAAAGGGGAGACCGACCCAGTGCCCGAGCCAGGAAAGGGAACCCATGGCTGACAGGGGTGTGATTGCGCTTTCGGGGGTGGTCACCGTCTATACTGCACACGAGTGGGTCGATCGCTATCCTGCGGGTGCGGCATCGATCACGGTCGATGCCAGTGGGGTCCGTGCCTGTGATTCGGCATTGATCGCGTTGTTGCTGGCGTGGCGGCGCCGTGCGAACCGGGACGGGGCGACGATCACGGTTAGAAACCTACCCGAAAGTGCGGTTGCGTTGGCCAACATCTACGGCGTTGCGTCACTCGTCTCATGAAACCGTCTGCGATCGAGATTCGTGGCGCGGTGAAGCGTTTCGGTGACTTCGCCGCAGTGGCTGGAATCGACCTCACCGTTGCGCAAGGGGAGTTCTTCGGGCTGCTCGGTCCCAATGGTGCGGGCAAGACGACCCTCATCTCGATGCTCGCCGGGCTCGCGAAACCCACGGAAGGGACGCTGCGGGTGATGGGGTTCGACGTCGCTACCGATTACCGCCGCGCGCGGCGCGCGATCGGTGTCGTGCCTCAGGAGTTGGTCTTCGATCCCTTCTTCACCGTGCGTGAGTGCCTGCGGTTTCAGTCCGGCTATTACGGCATTCGGCACAACGAGGCGTGGATCGACGAGTTGCTCGTCGGGCTGGGGCTTGCCGCGAAAGCTGATGCCAATCTTCGTACCCTTTCGGGCGGGATGAAGCGGCGGGTGATGGTCGCGCAGGCGCTCGTGCATCGGCCGCCCGTGATCGTCCTCGACGAGCCGACTGCCGGGGTCGATGTCGAACTGCGGCAAAGTCTTTGGCAATTCGTGATGAAACTCAACAAGGCGGGACACACCGTCGTTTTGACGACGCACTATCTGGAAGAGGCCGAAGCGCTGTGCGATCGCATCGCGATGATGAAAGGGGGACGCATCGTTGCGCTCGACCGGACTCGAGAGCTGCTCGCGCGCGCCGGCGGGAAGGATTTGGAGAGCGTCTTTTTGGAGGTGATGCGTGGCACCGCTTGATCGCCCGCAACCGAGCATCGAAGCTGCGCCCCATGCCGAATGGTTCGCATTCGTCACGTTGTTCACCAAAGAGGTGCTCCGTTTCTGGAAGGTGGCGCTGCAGACGGTCGCGGCACCGGTGCTCAATGCGCTGCTTTTTTTGCTGATTTTCAGTAACGTGCTCGATCGCCACGTCACGACATATGGCGAAGTGGCCTACCCCACCTTTTTGATTCCAGGGCTGGCGATCATGAGCGTGATGCAAAACGCTTTTGCGAACAGCAGTTCGTCGCTGATCCAGAGTCGGATCACCGGTAACCTGGTCTTCATTTTGCTCACGCCGCTCTCGAATGCCACTTTTTTCTGGGGGTACGCACTGGCCGCGACGCTGCGGGGGCTGGTGGTTGGCGCAGCGGTGTTGCTCGTCACGGCGCCGTTCGTCGATTTGCCGTTCGCTGAACCGCTGTGGGCGTTGGCGTTCGCGTGCTTGAGCGCGCTGCTCATGGGGTCTTTTGGCATCATCGCCGGAATTTGGTCCGAAAAGTTCGACCACTTGGCGGCGTTCCAGAATTTCTTGGTGATGCCGTTGACGATGCTTTCGGGCGTCTTCTACTCCGTCGCGGCACTACCCCCGTTCTGGCAGAAGGTCAGCCATTTCAACCCATTTTTCTTTTTGATCGACGGGTTTCGCTACGGTTTTTTCGGACAATCGGATACCGATCCGCGGCTGAGCCTTGCCGTAGGGATGTTGACCACGTTCGTAGTGGTCGCGTGGGCCTACCGTTGGATTGCTGCGGGTTACAAACTGCGGCAGTGAACGTGGCTCAGATGGGAAAGGAGCAAAGCAGGATGATCGACGCGTCCGTGATCCAAGCGCGCATTCAGGCGGCGATACCTGATGCGATCGTCGAGGTGGTGAGCGACGACAACGTCCATTTCACCGCGCTCGTGGTTTCCTCGGCATTCGAAGGCAAACGGCGCGTGGCGCAACACCAGTTGGTCTATCGGGCGATCGGTCCCGAACTGGGGAACGAGATCCACGCGCTGCAATTGACCACGTTGACCCCGTCGGAGTGGCAGGCGCAAAACGCTGATTCGGAGTGACGTCGTGGCGAAATTGCGCATTGTCGGGGGCAAGCGTCTGCAGGGCGAAATCGCCTGTTCTGGCGCGAAGAATGCGGTGTTACCGATGCTCTGTGCCGCGCTGCTCACCGCTGAGCCGGTGACGATCACCGGGGTTCCTGCGCTCAACGATGTCGAAACGCTTTTGAAGCTGCTGGCGCGGATTGGGGTCGTCGTGTCGCGTGACGGGGACACCGTGACCTTGTGCGCCGCCACCATCGCCGCACCGGTGGCACCCTACGAGCTGGTGAAGACGATGCGCGCGTCGATCCTGGTGCTTGGGCCGCTCCTTGCGCGCGTGGGCGAAGCTGAAGTGAGTCTGCCCGGCGGCTGCGCGATCGGTGCGCGCCCGGTCGATCAGCACCTGAAGGGTCTTGCTGCGATGGGCGCAAAGGTGCATGTGGTGCACGGCAATATCCATGCCCGCGCGGCGCGCCTAACTGGGGCGCGGATCGTACCCGACGTGGTCACCGTGACCGGTACGGAAAACCTCTTGATGGCTGCGGTGCTCGCTGACGGCGTCACGGTGATCGAGAACGCGGCGCGCGAACCGGAAGTCGCCGACTTGGCAAACCTCTTGGTGGCGATGGGCGCGAGGATTTCGGGGATTGGCAGTGACACCTTGGTGGTCGAAGGGGTCGAACGGCTACACGGCGCAACCTACCGGGTGATGAGCGATCGCATCGAGGCGGGAACCTACCTCTGTGCCGCGGCGATCACGGGGGGGGAGATTGTGCTCCGCGACGCGCCCGTTGCGGCGCTCGATGCCGTGGTCGCGAAGCTGCGCGAAGCGGGGTGCGCGATTCGCTGTGGCGAGAACTGGATTGCGCTCACTGCGCCCGCGCGACTCAAAGCGGTCGATATCCGCACTGCCCCGTACCCGGGTTTTCCTACCGACATGCAAGCGCAATTCATGGCGCTCGACACGGTGGCGCAGGGTAGCGGGGTGATTCGCGAAACGATTTTCGAAAACCGCTTCATGCACGCGGTGGAGTTGCAACGCCTTGGCGCGAACATCCATATCGACGGGGCCACCGCGGTCGTCACAGGCGTCGACCGCCTGGAAGGGGCCGAGGTGATGGCAACCGACCTGCGCGCTTCGGCGGGGCTGGTGGTTGCTGGGCTAGTCGCCGAAGGAGAGACGGTGATCGACCGCATCTACCATCTTGACCGTGGTTACGAGCGGCTCGAAACGAAACTGCGGGCGTTGGGTGCCAAGGTGGCGCGTCTGACCGAGGATGGCCGCGAAATCGGCTAAAATCCCGGCATGGAAACGATTACCCTGGCCCTCTCGAAAGGGCGAATTTTCGAAGAGACGGTGCCGCTTCTGGCCGCAGCGGGTATCACACCTGCCTGTGATCCCGAAGCGTCGCGCCAGCTCATCATCCCTACGAATTTGCCGCACGTGCGGCTCTTGATCGTCCGCGCTACCGACGTTCCTACGTACGTCCAGTACGGTGGCGCCGATCTGGGCATTGCCGGCAAGGATGTGCTGCTGGAACACGGTGGGGAGGGGCTCTACCAACTGCTGGACCTCGGCATCGCCCGTTGCCGACTCTGCGTCGCGGTGCCACGCACGTTCGATTACGCGCAGGCAGTGCGGTTGGGCAGCCGGATTCGGGTCGCGACGAAATACCTCAAGAGCGCCCGTGCCCACTTTGCCGCGAAAGGCGTGCATGTTGACCTGATCAAACTCTACGGCTCGATGGAGCTGGCGCCACTCGTGGGCCTGGCGGATGCGATCGTCGATCTCGTGTCCACGGGCGCTACGCTGCGCGCCAATGGTCTCGTCGAAGTGGAGACCATCGCGGCGATTTCGAGCCGCCTGGTGGTCAATCAGGCGGCACTCAAAGTGAAACGTGCGCTCCTGCAGCCGCTGATCGACGTTTTCGAGGAGAAGAGCCGTGACCGAATCGCCCAATGAGTTCGTCGTACCCGAGGTGCGTCGGCTCGACGCGACCCAAGCCGATTTTCTTGCGACGCTCGACGTGCTGCTCACGCTGGAGAGCGACACCGATCGCGAGATCGTCGAGCGGGTCGACGAGATCCTGCGCGCGGTGCGTGCCACCGGGGATGCCGCCGTGCTCGAATACACCCGCCGCTTCGACGGGCTCGACGCGCTCGCGATGGTTGAACTCGAGCTGCCACGTACCGAATGGGAAGCGGCATGGCGCGCGTTGAGCGACGCGCAGCGGGCGGCGCTCGAAGTGGCCGCGGAACGGATACGCCGCTACCACGAACGGCAGAAAGCCGAAGGGTGGATGGTCGAAGATGCCGACGGAACGCGCTTGGGGCTCAAGGTGACACCGCTCGATCGCGTCGGGCTCTACGTGCCGGGTGGACGCGCCGCGTACCCGAGTTCGGTATTGATGAACGCGATTCCGGCGAAAGTGGCTGGTGTTTCCGAATTGATCATGGTGACCCCCACGCCGCACGGCGAACGCAACCCGCTCGTGCTCGCGGCGGCCTATCTTGCGGGAGTCGATCGGGTCTTCACGATCGGTGGTGCGCAGGCGGTGGCGGCGCTGGCGTATGGCACGCAGACGATCCCGCAGGTCGACAAGATCGTCGGCCCCGGGAACGCTTACGTTGCCGAAGCGAAACGGCGCGTTTTCGGGATGGTGGGGATCGATATGATCGCTGGGCCGTCGGAGGTGTTGATCCTGAACGATGGTTCCGGCAACCCCGACTGGGTGGCGATGGACCTCTTCGCCCAAGCCGAACACGACGAACTCGCGCAAGCCATTTTGGTGAGCACCGATCGCGCGTTCCTTGAGCGCGTTCAGGAATCGATCGCGCGGTTGTTGCCCCAGCAACCGCGCCGGGCGATCATCGCGCAGTCGCTCGCGAATCGCGGCGCATTGATCTACGCGCCCAACCGTGCGGCGGCGATCGCGATCGCCAACCGGGTGGCGCCCGAACACCTTGAGCTCGCCGTCGAAGACCCCGAAGCCTGGGAACCGGAGATCCGCCACGCCGGCGCGATCTTCCTCGGCCATTGGTCGGTGGAAGCGTTCGGGGATTACTGCGCGGGGCCCAACCACGTACTGCCGACGATGCGCAGCGCTCGTTTTTCCTCACCCTTGGGCGTTTGGGACTTTCAAAAACGCACCAGTCTCCTTGCAGTTTCGCGCGAAGGAGCCGCGAAGCTCGCGCCGATCGCCGGGTTGCTCGCCGACGGGGAAGGGCTTGCCGCGCACGCCGCATCGGCGCGGTTCCGGGGCTAACGTGTTCGAACGGCGTGCCGGGCGCACGGTGGCACCGCGCCGCATTGCGCGGTGGTGGTGCGCCTTTGCACTGTTGCTCTGCACCGCCGGGGTTGCGTTCGCAGGCGGTGCGAAAGGTTCCGAAACGATCGCGCCCGAAGGGGCCGCCGGGCGGCAGCTTCGTCCGTCTGCCAGTGCCGATCGTGCCATCGCGGTGACCGCGCACCCGTTGGCGACCGAGGCCGCACTTGAAATGCTGCGTCGCGGGGGGAGTGCGGTAGACGCAGCCATCGCGGCACAGCTCGTCTTGAACGTCGTCGAACCGCAATCCTCGGGAATCGGCGGCGGCGGATTTCTCCTCTTTTTCGATCCGAGCACGGAGCAGGTGCACGCCTACGACGGGCAGGAGACCGCACCGCTCGCAAGCCGCGCCGATCGGTTTCTGGATGCGGACGGCAAGCCGCTTCCCTTTTTCGCTGCGGTGGATAGCGGCTTGTCGGTTGGGGTACCCGGATTGCTGCGGATGCTCGAAGCGGCGCACCGCGCGCACGGGAATTTGCCCTGGGCCGAACTCTTTGCGCCTGCGATACGCATCGCCCGGGAGGGATTTGCGATCTCGCCGCGCCTGCATGCGCTGATCGCCCGCAACGTCGAGCGTATTCGCGCCCGCGGCGAAACGGTCTCTCGTCTCTTTTTGACCGCAGAAGGCGATCCGAAGCCGGTGGGTGCCCGGCTGAAGAATCCGGAGCTCGCGGCAACGCTCGAAGCGATCGCAACGCACGGCGCGGATGCGTTCTACCACGGGGCGATTGCGCGCGCGATCGTCACCCGCATCGCCCAAGACCCGCGCCCGGGACTGATGACCGAAAATGACTTGGCAGCGTATCGCAGTGTGGTGCGCCAAGCGGTTTGCGCCACCTACCGCGCGCGCTTTCGGATCTGCGGCATGCCGCCGCCCAGCTCCGGCGGCGTTACGGTGTTGCAAACGTTGAAACTGCTGGAGCGGTTCGATCTGGCTGCGTTGTCGCCCGATTCTCCCGAGGCGATCCATTTGGTCAGCGAAGCGTACCGCTTGGCGTTCGCCGACCGCGAACGGTACGTGGCCGATCCCGATTTCGTCGCGGTGCCCGTCCGGGGGCTACTCGATTCGGGCTATTTGGCAGAACGGGCGCAGTTGATCGATCGCGAGCGCACGCTCGGTACCCCTGTCGCCGGACAGCCGCCGGGAGTGACGGACGAAACGGTGTGGGGAAGAGGAGAAACGGTGCCGTTTCCGTCGACCACCCACCTGTCGATCATCGATGGCGCCGGACGGGCGGTGGCGCTCACCAGTTCGATCGAACACGCGTTCGGCAGCCTGCTGATGGTCGAAGGGTTTTTGCTCAACAACCAACTCACCGATTTTGCGTTTCGTCCTGTCGATGAAAACGGGTGGCCGGTGGCGAACCGCGTCGCGGGCGGCAAGCGCCCGCGCAGTTCGATGGCCCCGACGATGGTATTCGATGCCAACACCGGCGATCTGCTCGCGGTGCTGGGGTCACCGGGAGGTAGCGCGATCATCCACTACGTGACGCAGACGCTCATCGGCCTCATCGACTGGCGTCTGCCGCTTTCCGACGCGATCGAACAGCCGCACTTCGGCGCGCAGCGCAGCGCCACCACCTGGGTGGAAGCAGGCACGGTGCTCGATACGCCTGAGGTAGCCGCGGCGCTCACCGCGAAAGGGCATCAGGTGCGGGCGCGCGAGATGGCGAGCGGCATTCACGCGATCGTTCGCACGGCGCCACTGCGCGACGGCACGCCTGCCCCATTGGCGAATGGGCTTAGGGGAGGGCGCTGGCTGGGGGCGGCCGATTCGCGGCGCGAAGGGGTAGCGGCGGGGTTTTAGGTTGAAACGGCGTAGCGTTTCTCCATGAACGATTCGGCACCCGAACACGAACCCACTTCCCGACCGCAATCGTTGGTTGAGTTGTTTGTGACGTTCACCGTCCTGGCGCTCCAAGGTTTCGGTGGTGTTCTGGCCGTTGCGCAGCGGGAGTTGGTGGATCGCAAGCGCTGGTTACGCCGCGAGGCGTTCCTCGAGCTCTATTCGGTTGCCCAAGTGCTGCCCGGGCCGAACGTCGTCAATCTGGCGTTGATGCTTGGTGATCGTTTCTTCGGTTGGCCAGGCGCGCTCGCGGCGCTTGCCGGGATGTTGACCGCGCCAATCGCCATCGTTTTGACCCTTGCCGCCAGCTACCAGCAGTTTGCCGATTTGCCCATGGTGGCGGGCGCACTGCGCGGTATGGGAGCGGTCGCGGCAGGCTTGATGATCGCGATGGCGATCAAGCTCATTGCCGCATTACGCCGAAACCCATTGGGTCGCGGTGTGACGTTGCTTTTGGTCGGGGTCACGGTGGCGCTGGTGGCGGTGTGGCACGTGCCTCTGGTTTGGGTCGTGCTCTTCGTTGGCGGAACCGGATGGGGGATTGCGTTTTGCCAGCTCGCGCGCCAAGAAACGGGGAAGAATCGAGAGTGAATGGACTCTCAGCGGCAGATCTCTTCGACCTGGTCAGCCATTTTTTGTTGCTTTCGCTGCTTTCGATCGGGGGCGCGATGTCTGCAGCGCCGGAGATGCACCGCTATTTCGTCGTCGAGCGCGGCTGGCTCGACGAGACCGGGTTCGTGACCTCGATCGCGTTGGCGCAAGCCGCGCCAGGCCCGAACGTCACGTTCGTTGCTGTGGTCGGATATCAGATCGCTGGGCTCGTGGGTGCGCTCGCCGCATTGTGCGGCATTTTGCTGCCCTCGACACTGCTTTCCTTGCGGGTCAGCCGTTGGCTGCGCACCCACCGAACGTCCGTGGGGGTACAAGCCTTCACCGCAGGTTTGGCGCCGATGACCGTGGGGCTTCTTCTGGCTACCAGTTGGGTGTTACTCAAACCCTTCCTGGATGGCGCAGAAACGGTTCCATGGGGTCCAATCCTTCTGATTGCCGTGACGGTTTGGTGCATGCTCCGCACCCGACTGGCCCCGATCTGGTTGATTTTGATGGGCGGGTTGGTCGGTGCGTTGGGTTATGGGTGAGCGTCATCGTGCTCAAGCGTTGCAGTAGGACGATCGGGGGTTAGTTGCATAAGCTATGCAGACCTTTTGCTCATTACCGCAACGCTACCTGACTCCCAGCGGCTTGACCGTTGGCTGCGCGGCTTTGGCAGTGAGGTGTGGGGCATCGAGAAGGTACCGGTAGATGATTCTGTAGCG
Organism: Hydrogenophilus hirschii; assembly: GCF_054656675.1. NCBI lineage: Bacteria > Pseudomonadati > Pseudomonadota > Hydrogenophilia > Hydrogenophilales > Hydrogenophilaceae > Hydrogenophilus > Hydrogenophilus hirschii. The sequence goes on along the minus strand of NZ_BAAHXQ010000001.1, from coordinate 1,126,650 downwards.
CCTGGATGACGCAAAGCGCAGTGGTAAAATGGTTGATGGTTTGTGAGTTCAGAAATGACGCCGACCCAACCATGACGACCGCCACCGAAATCTCTTGGGACGACCTCAAAGCGATGATTCTGGGCCTTGCCGAACAGAGCAAGGAGACCGATCGCCGCATGCAAGAGACCGACCGCCGAATCCGCGCGCTCGAACGCCAGTTGGGGCGTCTGGGGAACCCCCTGGGCCAGTTCGTGCAGGACATGGTCGAGCCCACGGTGGTGCGCCTCTTTCAAGAGCAGGGCATTCCCGTGCATCGGGTGATGCCCAACGTGCGCGCGCGTGACGACACGGGCCAGACCGTGATGGAGATCGACCTTTTGGTGATCAACGGCGACCACGCGATTGCCGTGGAGTGCAAAAGCCGCTTGACCACCGACGACGTCGACGAACACCTGGAGCGCCTTGCCTGCTTCAAAGCGGCGTTTCCCGAATTCGCCGACAAGCTCCTGCACGGGGCGGTGGCGGCGATGGGCGCGCCGGATGAGGTGGTGCGCTACGCCGAAAAACAAGGGCTTTACGTGCTCGTTCAGGCCGACGACGACGTGGTGGTGTGCAACCAGCCGGGTTTTACGCCGCGGACGTGGTGAGCATTTCCCGTACGTGTTGGAATAGAGGAACATAACCGAGCGAGCATGCGCTCCCCTTACCATTACCCGGCTAAGGTGTAACGGGGTGGCTCAATGCGTGGGCGCCATAGCGAACGACGCCCCAACACGGTGCCGAGAGGCGCGCTTGCAGTGTCGCTAGGTTTTCTGCGAACGCAGCCATTTCGGGGTCGATCTGGTTGGCGATCCAACCGGCAAAAAGAAGGTCGCGCGCGGTGATCGCCTCGACGGTGAGCAGCGCGTGGTTGAGGCAGCCCAGGCGCATCCCGACCACCAAAAGCACGGGAAGGTTGAGCGCAACCGCCAGATCGGCAACCGTCGTGGTTTCTGAGAGTGGCGCGTGAAAACCGCCCACCCCTTCGACGAAGAGGAGGTCGCACTGGGCTCGAGCGTTGTCTACGGCGCGGCGAATGGTTGCGAAGTCGATCGTGACTCCTTCATGTTGCGCCGCGAGGTGCGGCGAGATCGGTTCGGCGAAGCAGTAGGGGTTGACGACGTCGCGGGGTAGCGGGACGTTGCTTGCGGCGATGAGCGCAGCGACGTCGGCATTCGCTCCGGATGCTTCGACCCCGGCAGCGATCGGTTTGAGTCCCGCAGCGCGTTTGCCTTCTGCGGCGGCTTGCCGTAACAAAATCGCGGTTACGGTGGTTTTGCCGATCTCGGTGTCGGTGCCGGTGACGAAATAGGCGGTTGCGGTCATGGCAAGGTCCTCCTCATTCAGACGCCAGGGTGAGTGCTTCCAATGCCGTTTGCGCTTCGAGCCATTGGGTTTCGGCCTCAGCGATTTGGGCGCGCAGCGCGTCGGCTTCACGGGCGACGGCGTCGGCAGCGGCGCGGTCAGAGTAAAGTGCCGGATCGGCCAGCCGCGCTTCGACGGCGTGCAGCGCAGCGGTTAGTGTTTCGATTTCTGCTTCCCATTTCGCTGCGGCTTTTTCCAAGCGCCGCTGCTCCGCTTGTGCGGCTTTTTGCGCGGCGCGGTCGGCGATGCGTTGTGCTTTGGCCGAACGGTCTGCGACGGTCGGGGCGCGGTGGGTTTGACGGCGTTGCGCCAGCCAGTTGGCGTAGTCGTCGAGGTCGCCGTCGAAAGGCACTACCCAACCATCCGCGACCAGTACGAACGCGTCGGCGGTGGCGCGCAGCAGGTAACGGTCGTGCGAAACCAGCACGACGGCGACTTCTGCCTCTTGCAGCGCGCGCGTCAATGCGTCGCGCATTTCGAGGTCGAGGTGGTTCGTGGGCTCGTCGAGCAGGAGGAGGTTCGGGCGCGTACGTAACAGCAACGCGAGCGCCAACCGCGCCTTTTCACCACCCGAAAAGGCGCGGCAGGGGGTGTCGGCTGCAGTACCGCGAAAATCGAAGCGGCCGAGAAAATCACGCAACTCTTGTTCCGGCGTCGTCGGTTCGAGGCGGATCAGGTGCTGCAGTGGCGTTTCGTTCGGTCGCAGCCGTTCCATTTGGTGCTGCGCAAAGTAGCCGATCTTGAGCTTGCGCCCTTCGTTCCGCTTGCCCGCAAGGAGCGGCAATTCGCCCGCAAGGAGTTTGATGAGTGTCGATTTTCCGGCACCGTTGGGGCCCAGTAGCGCAAGCCGGGTATCGGGGCGGATCGTGAGGTCGATACCGGTCAGTAGCGGTTTCCCGTCGTAGCCGACCGCGGCCGCTTCCAGCGTGAGCAGTGGGTCGGAGGTTCCCTCTGGTGGGAGAAAACGGAAGGTGAACGGGGAGTCGACGTGCGCCGCCTCGATCAGTTCCATGCGGGCAAGCGCCTTCAAGCGGCTTTGCGCTTGCCGCGCTTTGGTGGCTTTGGCGCGAAAGCGTTCGACGAATGCGCGCAAATGGGCGATTTCGCGCTGCTGTTTTTCGTACAGGGCTTGCTGGTGGGCCAACTGTTCGGCGCGCGTGCGTTCGAACGTGGTGAAGTTGCCGGTGTAGAGGCGAAGGGTGCCGTTTTCGAAGCTGAGGATGTGGGTCGCAACGGCATCGAGGAGTTCGCGGTCGTGCGAAATCACGAGAAGCGTGGCGGCGGATCGCTGCAGCCACGTTTCCAGCCACAACACGGCGTCGAGGTCGAGGTGGTTCGTCGGTTCGTCGAGCAAGAGCAACTCCGCGTCTGCGGCGAGTGCTCGGGCCAGGTTGAGGCGCATCCGCCATCCGCCGGAAAAGGTGGCGACGGGGCGCTGCTGCGCTGCGGGCGAAAAACCGAGCCCGTCGAGGATCTCCGCGGCGTGGGCGCGCGCGGCGTAGCCGTCGATCGCGGCGAGCGCTTCGTGGAGCTCGGCGATGCGGATGCCGTCGTGTGCGCGTTCCGCTTCCGCGAGCGCACGTTCGAGGCGACGCAATTCGGTGTTGCCATCCAGAACGTACTCGATCGCCGGGGTGTCAACGGCAGGGGTTTCCTGGGCGACGTGCGCAATCCGCCAGGTGACTGGCCATTCCAGGTCGCCGTGGTCGGGGTGGTGGTCACCGCGCAGCAGCGCGAACAGCGTCGATTTGCCACAGCCGTTGGCGCCGGTGACGCCGACTTTCCAACCCGCGTGGATTTGCAATGTGGCGTTTTTCACCAGGCGCTTGTCGGCGCGGCTGAAGGTGAGCGATCGCAATTGGATCATGGTCGTTGCGCCAAAATGGTCAGGATTTGGTAGGTGAGGGAAATTCCGTGGGGGCCGCTCAGCCGTTCCAGCGCGGCAGCAAGGCGGCGCGGTCGGGTGCGGTCGAAGCGGTGGGGCGTTTTTGGGGTGGCGGTTGCGCCAACACCACGAATCGAGGCGAGGAGTTCTTGTGGTGTGGCGAAGAAGAGGGGGATCGTGTGGTGCGTAGCGTGGAGGGTGCGCCACGGATGGCCGGCAAATGCCTGCCGCCAGGCGGCTTCGTCGGGAAGCGGGGCGAGCGGTGGCGGTTCGCCCAGTTCGGCAAAAGCGGTGGCGAGTTCCGGAAAGGTTCCTGCCAGCACGATGCTGATCGCGGCCCAGCCGTTTGGCGCCAGCGTGCGCACGATTTCCTGGACGACCAATACCGGTGTCGTCCACTGCCACGCGCAGTTGCTCCAGTAGAGTGCGAGCGTTTGGGTAGGGAACGGGAGCTGTTCGAGGTCGCCCACGATGGGGGTGGCCAATTCGGGCGGTAGGGTCGCGAGCAGCGCCGGAGCCGCATCCAACGCGAGGAGACGATGGTGGGGAAAACGCGCTTTGAGGTGCGGCAGGTCACGGCCCACCCCACAGCCCGCATCCAGCAACCATGGCGTTTGCGGCAACGGGGCCTCGGCTGCGGCTATCGCGGCGTCGAGCGCGGCAAAGAGTGTTGCGGCGATCTTTCGTTGGGCGACGTCGTGCTGTGCGGCGTGGCGCGCGTGCCGACCAAACGCAGCACGAACGCGCGCTTTGGGAAGTGCGGGTAGTTCCGTCGTTTCGGCATTGGGTCGGGGTTGCCAGCGTGTTGCCATCAGGTTTCGTTCACGGTTGGAGTGCCAACAATTTCTGGAGCGCTTCGGCAAGGTTTGCGAGCTGCTCCGGCTCATGGGCAGCCGAGAGCGAGATGCGTAAGCGCGCTGTGTTGGGGGGAACGGTGGGGGGGCGGATTGCTGGAACCAAGAATCCTGCGGTTTCGAGCGCCTGCGCAAGATACACGGCACGCTGACTTTCGCCGACGATGAGCGGTTGAATTGCGGTTGCCGATTCGAGTGGTGTCGCTGCTGCGGCGGGGAGGCGTTCGGTAAGGAGACGCCATTGCGCGATCAATCGGTGGAGGTGGGCCAAGCGATCGGGTTCGTTGCGGATCACGGTGATCGCTGCGTTGAGCGCTTCTGCCTGCGCAGGCGGCATCGCGGTGGTGTAGATGTGCGTGCGCGCGCTTTGGTCGAGCCAAGCAATCGCATCTTTACTCCCCAGAATCGCCGCACCGGCAACGCCCACCGCTTTGCCAAAGGTAGCGATCCAGAGCCAGTGCGCGGCTGGGGTACAGCCGAAGTGGGCGAAGGTGCCACGACCGTTGCCCAGGACACCAATACCGTGGGCGTCGTCGACGATCAACCACGCGCGGTGGCGTTCGGCAAGGGAGGCGAGCTCAGGAAGCGGCGCGATGTCGCCATCCATGCTGAAGACACCGTCGGTGACGATGATTTTGAGAGGGGCAGGGCTTTCGGCAAGCCAGCGCGCCAGCGTTTCGGTGTCCCGGTGCGGGTAGCGGCGCACGTGCGCCCCGTGGGCACGTGCAAGAAGCAGCGCGTCGATGAGCGACGCATGGACGAGCTTGTCGGCAAAAATGGCGGTCGTCGAAGGGGATTCGCTTGCGAGCATCGTCACCGCAGCCAGGTTCGCGGCGTAGCCGGAGGTGAAGAGCCGCGCCGCAGGGAAGCCAAGCCACGCGGCGAGCGCGCTTTCGAGCGTTTCGTGCGCTTCGGTATAGCCGCAGACGAGCGCCGACGCGGTGGACCCCACGCCCCAGCGCGTGGCGCCTGCCTGCCACGCTGCGATCACCGCCGGATGGTGGGCTAGCCCCAGGTAGTCGTTGCTGGCGAAATTGACCCATTGCCGATTGCGGGCATGGGCGATCCCACTCGTTGAACTGGGGGCAAAGGGGCGGTGGCGGCGTTCGAGCCCCTGCGCTCGCCGTTGCGCGAGCCATTCGGCAGGCAGTTGCCAAGGATCGTGCGCGGTCATGGCAGCGGCGGTTCCTGAGGGTGTTCCGGTTGGAAGCAGTCCGATGCGGCTGCGGTCTCGAGCACCTGCGTGAGGGTGCGCAACAACTGCGTGCCGAACCATTCGGCCAGTTCCGGCGGGGTGGCGAACGGCGGCATCACGTAGCAGGTGTTGCCAAGGGGGCGCAAAAGGAGCCCTGCCGCAAGCGCTGCTTTCGCGACCCGCGGGGCGAAATCGCCTGGGGCGTCAGGGAGGTCGAACGCAACGATCGTGCCGGTGCGGCGCAGGTGAACCCCACCCACCTGCGCGGCGACTTGAGCCATCGCCGCTTCGAACGCAGCGCCGAGCGTTTCGATCTGTGGCCAAACCTCCGGATTGTCTAAGAGGTCGAGCGTGGCGCATGCGGCGCGGCAGGCAAGCGGGTTGCCCGTGTAGGAGTGGGAATGGAGAAAGGCCCGCGTGACTTCGTCGGCAAGGAACGCGCGAAAGAGTTCGTCGCGCGCAAGCACCACCGCAAGCGGAAGCGTGCCGCCCGTGATGCCTTTGGAGAGGGTGAGGAGGTCCGGTCGGACACCCGCGTGCTCATGGGCGAAGAAACGACCGGTGCGGCCGCAGCCGACGGCGATTTCGTCGAAAATGAGAAGCACGTCGTGGCGGGTGCACAGGTCGCGCAGCGCATTCAGGAACGACGGCGGGTGCATCGCCATGCCGCCAGCGCCCTGCACGAGCGGTTCGACGATGACCGCAGCGGTTTCTGCGTGGTGTACCGCCAAGTATTCTGCGAGCGCGGCAAGCGCTTCGTGCGCAGCATTTGAGCCGCGCCGTGTATCGGGCGACGGCATCATCGCCGCGGGGCGGATGAGCGGTTCGTACGCTTCGCGAAAGATCGGGATGTCGGTAACCGCAAGTGCGCCAACCGTTTCCCCGTGGTAGCCGCCGGCAAAGGCCACGAAGCGGTGTTTGTCGGCAAATCCCAGGTTGCGCCAGTAGTGCGCAGCCAATTTCAATGCAATTTCGACGGCGCTGGCGCCATCCGACGCGAAGAAGGCGTGTCCCAGCGTGCCGTCGGTTTTTGCCGCAAGCCTTTCGGCGAGTTCTACCGCTGGGGCGTGGGTGCAGCCGGCAAGGAGTACGTGGTCGAGCGTCGCGATCTGTTCGCGCACCGCGGCGACGATGTGCGAATGGCAATGACCAAAAAGGGTGGTCCACCAAGAGCTGAATGCGTCGAAGTAGCGGTTCCCATCCGGGTCGAAGAGCCACGGCCCTTCGGCCCGCGCCACCGGTAACAGGGGAATGCGGCGTGCCGGGTCCGGGTGCAGATGACGCTGCATCTGCGTGCACGGGTGCCAGATTGCCGCTAGGGAGCGTTCGACAAGCTGGTGTGCGCTGCTCATTCCGGTTGCAGCCCCAAGCGTTCGAAGAGTGCGTTGTCGTGCGCGACGTCCGGGTTGCCGGTGGTGAGGAGCGCGTCGCCATAGAAGATCGAGTTGGCGCCGGCGTAGAAGCAGAGCGCCTGCAGTTCGTCGCTCATCGTTTTGCGACCGGCGGAGAGGCGGACGTAACTGGTCGGCATCGCCAGTCGGGCAACGGCGATGGTGCGGACGAATTCAAATGGGTCGAGCGGCGGTTGATCGCCGAGTGGGGTGCCGGGAATCGGGACGAGTTGGTTGATCGGTACCGATTCGGGCGGCGGGTCGAGATCGGCCAAGAGTGCGAGCATACTGATACGGTCTTCGCGGGTCTCACCCATGCCGATGATGCCACCACAGCAAACTTTGATCCCTGCTTTGCGTACCGCCTCCAACGTGCGCAACCGATCTTGCAGGGTATGCGTGGTGATCACTTGGTCGTAGTATTCGGGAGAGGTGTCGACGTTGTGGTTGTAGTAATCGAGCCCAGCCGCTTTGAGACGGGCCGCTTGGTCGTCGGTGAGCATCCCGAGCGTGACGCAGGTTTCGAGCCCCAGCGCTTTCACGGAGGCGATCAGTTCCGCCACCCGATCCAGGTCTTGGCCTTTGGGGCCGCGCCACGCCGCGCCCATGCAGAAACGGCTCGCACCAGCCGCTTTGGCCGCTTCGGCGCGGGCACGCACCTCGTCGACGGTGAGGAGCCGTTGCCGAGACAAACCGGTAGCTTTTTCGTAGCGTGCCGACTGCGAACAGTAGCCACAGTCTTCGGAGCAGCCGCCGGTTTTGATCGACAGCAGCGTCGAGCGTTGCACGCGGTGGCCAGGAAAATGGCGGCGATGGGTTTCGTGCGCACGGTGCAGCAGGTCGAAAAACGGCAGTGAGAACCATTCGCGCAGTTGGTCTTTGCGCGTTTCGAATGCGGGTTCTGAGGTGCGGGTAGTTGCGGCGGGGGCAGTAAGAACGGAGGCCATCGCATTCTCCAGAGCAAGGAAGCGTTGAAATGATCAGCAGTGATTTTACGCGAATTTTGACGAAATTGACAGGAACTGTTTGTATCGGCTGCGAACGTACGCATTTTGGCGACGCGCCGTGGTGTGACCGGTGTGCCGAGGCGTTGCCGTGGTGGGACGCCGGGCAAGCCTGCGTGCGTTGCGGAGAAGCGCTCGCTTCGGGGGGCGGCGAAACCGCTGGGGTCTGCACGCGCTGCGCGGCATCACCACCCAGCTTTCAATCGACGCAAGCGGCGTTTTGGTACCGAGCCCCGGTTGATCGCTGGGTGCACCGTTTGAAATTCCACCGGGCGTTACCGTATGCGACGGCGTTGGGCACGGCACTTGCCACCACCGCCGAACCACGGGGCGATTTGCTGCTGCCGATTCCGCTTGCTCCAGAACGGCAACGAACGCGCGGGTTCAATCAGGCGGCGGAGATCACGCGGACGGTTGCGCGTATCTGGGGCATTCCTTGGCAGGCGGACGGGTTGCGGCGGTGCAAAGAAACGGCGATGCAGGCGACCCTTGATCGCGCGCACCGTGTGGAAAACGTCGCGCAGGCGTTCGTCGTGCGCGATCGCCGCCTGGTGACGGGACGAAACGTGATGGTGGTCGACGACGTGATGACCACCGGGGCGACGCTTGCTGCAGCCAGCGAAGCATTGCGGGCAGCCGGAGCGAACGCAGTCCATCTCTTGGTCGCTGCGCGGACCGCAGCGCCCGCTTCCGCTGGGGACGGCACGATATAATGGCACGATGAAAACGGCTGTTCGAACCGGGGGGTGGGTGGCTCGCGCAGAGGTGGTGGTCTGTCCTGAATGTGATCTGGTGACGCGGTTGCCCAAGCCGCTGCGGGGTAAGCGTGCCTATTGTCCGCGTTGTGGCGCAGTTGTTTGGCGCAGCGGCGTGCCGTTTCGCGCGTTGCTGCCGTGGGTGGTCACTGCGTGGGTGCTGTGGTTTGCGAGCGGCGTGCAGCCGCTTGCGCAGCTCGAGCTTTTCGGGCAGGTTACCGAGGTGACGTTATGGACGTTGGCTGCGGCGCTTGCGCGGGGGCATGAAACGGGTTTGGCCGCGATCGTTTCAGCGACGACGGTCTTTGCGCCGCTTGCGTTGTTGCTGACCTACACGTGGCTTTTTGTTCCCTTGTGGCGCCGTCGAACGGTTCCCGGAATTCGTCTGTTGTTGCGGTATGCCCACTGGCACCGCCACTGGGCGATGCTCGATGTCTTTCTATTGGGCGTGGTCGTCGCGGTGGTGAAACTTGGGGATATGGCGCGTCTGCTTCCGGGGCTCAGCCTGTGGGCGTTCGTTGGTTTCACCGTTTCGTTGGCCGTGATCCACGCGCTTTTCGATTGGGATCGCTACCGTGCGGAGTGGCTGGCATGCCACCGCGTTTCGTGACCGCTACGATGTTGGGGTGGGCGCGCTGTGACCATTGCGGCGCGATCAACCGCCGGGTCACCCGTGACCGCTGCCGCTGCGCGGTCTGTGGGGCCACGTTGTCGCGCGTTGAAGAGACCGCGCAAGAACGACGCGTGGTTTGGGCGCTGCTCCTTGCGGCGTTTGCGTTCTACTTTCCGGCGAACCTGTTACCGGTGATGACGGTCGCCAATTTGGGACGTTCGGAACCGAGTACGCTCATTGGTGGCGTGATCCACCTTTATGTGGTCGGTTCGTGGGGGCTGGCCACGATCGTGCTGGTGGCCAGTGTCTTGATCCCATTCGCGAAGATGGTGGTCCTGGGGTTCGTGCTCTGGGTGAGTGGCACGCGCCGCCGACGTTGGCAACCGGTCGCGGTGCGGTGGTTGCGGTGGATCGGCTGGTTGGGGCGATGGTCGATGGTCGATGTCTTCGTCGTTGCGCTCTTGGCTGCATGGGTGCAGTTCGGCGAGATTGCGGCGATTACACCGGGTGCCGGAACGCTTGCTTTTGCCGCGGTGGTGGTGCTCACGATGGTTGCCACCGAGCGTTTTCGACCCCGGTGGTTGTGGTGGGAGTCCGATTTTGACGGAACATGAGAATCTTTTGACCCAATTGCCGGAAGCTCAGCCTGCGACGCCGAGTGGTGCCGGGTTCGCGCGCTGGGCGATTTGGTTGTTGCCGATCACGGCGTTGGTGATCGCGTTTTGGGTGGGGTATCAGGCGTGGCGTGACGCGGGAGTGACGGTTTCCGTTCGTTTTCCAACCGCTGCCGGGATCGAAGCGGGTAAGACGCGCGTTCGCTACAAAGAGGTGGAAGTGGGTCGGGTGACCGTAGTGACGCTCGATCCAGCGCTCGATCAAGTGGTCGTGACGCTATCGATCAACCGGGACGTGGCGAGACACCTGCGAGCGGATGCCCGCTTCTGGGTGGTGAAACCGCGTGTGACGGCGCGTGCGGTTACCGGGCTGGAGACCTTGCTGTCGGGAGCGTACATAACGTTCGATCCGGGGAAAAACGGTGCGCGGCAATCCCACTATCAAGGGCTGAACGAACCGCCGTTGGTGTCCGCCGAGGGTGGCGGGAAACGTTTCGTTTTGACGTCGCGCACCGCCGCGCCGCTCGAGGTGGGAACGCCCCTCTACTTTCGCGGTTTGGCCGTTGGGGAAGTGGTCGGTGCGGCACTGGATCCGGAAGGAACGTTGCGTGTTTCGGTATTCGTGCGCGCGCCGTACGACGAACAGGTGCGCGTGGGCAGTCGATTCTGGGTGCAGCAGGCGGCGCGCGTCGAAATCGGCGGCCGCGGAATCGTTGCCGAGGTGGCTTCGGGTTTGGCGCTCTTGCACGGTGGCATTGCGTTCGACTGGCGACCACCGTGGGGTGACGCGGCGCAGGCGGCAGAGGGGCATAGTTTTCCGCTCTACGCCAATGCGCAAGAGGCAGAGAACCCTGCACCCGAGTTCCGCTTGATCTTTCGTTTGCGGCTCCCTGAGGGGGTGAGCGGACTCTATCCCAGGACGCCAGTCTTCTTCTCGGGTTTCGAAGTGGGACAGGTGTTGGGAGTCTTGCCGCGTTTCGACGAACGCACGGAACGGGTGAGCCCGGAGGTTTGGATCGAGGTCTGGCCGGAGCGCCTCGATCTGCCGAAGGATGAAGCGCGCGTCAAGGCGATTTTTGCTGCATGGGTCAAGGAGGGGTTGCGAGCGCAGCCCAAACCGATGAGTTTGCTCACCGGGCAGAAGATGATCGACTTGGTGTTCGTCCCCCGTGCCGCGCCGGCTGAACTGGTGTGGGAAGGGGGATACCCCACGTTCCCGGCGTTGCCCGCGGCATTCGACGAGGTAGCGCGAACCGTGACCCAATTGGCAACCGACCTGCGCGATGCCCCATGGAAAGAGCTCATCACCGAGCTGCGTGACGCCGCGCACGGGTTGCGCGCGCTTCTCGATGCCCAAGACCCCCATTCGGCAGCACGGCAGTTGCGTTCGGTACTACAGCGGACCGACCGATTGTTGGCCGAATTAGATCGCGCGCCCAAAGCGGTGATGGCCACTTTGGCCCAAGTGCGGGAAACGCTGGCAACATTGGAAAAGCTGACCGCGTCGCTCGCGGAAGATTGGGGGGATCAAGGGGTGCCCCGCGCACAGCTCCAGGCAGTGCTGCAATCGACGCAGCGCGCAGCCCGAGCGGTCGAGCTGCTTGCGGAAGAACTTGCGCGTCATCCTGAGTCGCTGATTCGCGGTAAGGCACAGTGAAAAACAGAACGGACAAAAGCGTGTCGCGTTGTGTGTCATCGTATTCGCGTGGTGTGCGCTCGATTGGGGCGTTGGCGGTTGCCGTTTTTTTGGGGGGCTGTAGCACCGTGCCGCCAACGACCGATGTGTTCACGCTCCAGCCAGCCCGTGGTGTGACGAGCCATATGACGACGGCAGGAGCGGTACCCGAACGCACGCAGGTGGTCCGGGTTGCCGTATCGGTGCCGCAAGCGCTCGATCGGCGTGCCTTGACCGTTCGTGTCGATGCGGTGCGCTACACGATCGACGATCGCTACCAATGGTCTTTGCCGTTTGGTGCGGAAGTTGAGGAAGCGCTCCGAACGCGACTTGCCGCGCGCTATCCAGCGTACGTGTTCGTTTCCGACCTGTCCGCGGCGGCCAATCGGGCCGATAAACGGTTACAGTTTGTTTTCGACCGTTATGAAGCCGCCCGGAAAGGAGGCGCGGTGGCACACGGTTATTGTTCGCTGCGTGCGGGCAACCAAACCGTGTGGACGCGCCCGTTTGCTTTCTATACCGAGGCCGAAGCAACGCCCGAAGGTATCGCACAGGCGTTGCAGTCGTTACTCGACGAAGTCCTCTCCGTCTGTGTGCTGGAACCAGAGGGGCGATAAGTGTTTCACATCGTGCTCGTCGAGCCCGAAATCCCGCAAAACACGGGCAATATCATTCGGCTGTGCGCCAATACCGGTGCGCAGCTTCACTTGGTGCGGCCGTTGGGTTTTACCTTGTCCGACAAACAGTTGCGCCGTGCCGGCTTGGACTACCACGAATGGGCGACGATGCAGGTCCACGCCGATTGGTCTGCGTGTCGTGCCGCACTTGCGGGGAGACGCTGGTTTTTGCTGACGACCCAGGGGGAAACTCGGTACGATCAGGTGGCGTTTGCGCCCGAGGATGTTCTGGTCTTTGGCGCGGAAACCCGGGGCGTGTCGGCAGCGATCCATGCGGAATTCTCGTCAGCCCACCGGCTGCGCGTGCCAATGCGTCCCGGGCAACGCAGCCTCAATTTGGCCAATACCGTGGCGCTGGTGCTCTATGAGGCGTGGCGGCAACACCGATTTTCGGGGGGTGTATGACGACAAGAATCTTTTCGGCGACGACCGCCAAGGATTACGCGCATGCGCGGTCTCTGATCGAGTGCTATACCCGATTTTTGGGGCTCGATCTCTCTTTCCAAGGCTTGGCGGACGAGTTGGAGCAATTGGACACCATGTATGGACCACCATTGGGTGCGTTGCTGATGGCTGAACATGAAGGAAAAGTGGCGGGGATGGTGGGGTTACGGCCGCTCAGTGACGAGATCGCCGAGATGAAGCGGCTGTTCGTGTTGCCTGCGTTTCAAGGGAAACAGATTGGGCGAATGCTCGTTCAGGCATTTTTGGAGCGGGCAAAAGCACTGCGGTACCGAAAAGTTCGGCTCGATACGGTGGCCAAACTGGTTACCGCGAATGCGCTCTATCGCCGAATGGGCTTTTACGCAATTCCGCCTTATCGTTTCAACCCGTTCCCCGACGCGATGTTCTGGGAGAAAACGATCGCATAGGCCGAAGGGCAGGTTCAGAATTCGAATTTTGGGTCGCGTGCGAGGAGTTTTTCCACGACCGCTTCCGCTGAAGTGCCCGGTGTGAACAGCAGTTCATGCACGGCCTGAGCAATGGGCATTTCGATGCCAAGCGTATTGGCAAGTTGCACACACGCTTGCGTCGTGGGCACCCCTTCTGCAACGTGTCCCAGCGCGGCCAGTGCGGCAGAGAGTGGCTCCCCGCTAGCGAGTAACAGTCCCAAACGTCGGTTGCGGGAAAGCCCACCGGTGCAGGTGAGAATGAGATCCCCCATTCCGGCAAGCCCCATCAACGTTTCACGCTCGGCACCAAGGGCTTCGGCAAGCCGACCCATTTCGGCAAGACCCCGGGTGATGAGCGCAGCACGCGTGTTGAGCCCAAACCCCAACCCTTCGGCGACTCCGGCCGCGATCGCGATCACATTCTTGATCGCACCGCCCACTTCTGCGCCGGTAACGTCATGGTGCGCGTAGAGGCGAAAGCGCGGCTGGTGGAGCGTATCGATGATCGCTTTGGCCCATTGGGCATTGTGTGACGCCAAAACGACCGCGGTGGGGAGTCCTTGCGCCACTTCCAGCGCAAAACTTGGCCCCGTGATCACGCCGTGGTCGGGCAACGCGGCAGCGGTAGTCTCACTCCAGACGCGCGCCGCGATTTCGTGCGGCAGTTCTTGCGTGTCGGGCAAAATCCCTTTGCACGCCCAGAGGAAAGGAGTGTGCGGTGCTGTCTGGGCAAGGGTGGCGACCGTTTGGGCAAGTCCGGCAAGAGGTGTGGCGATGACCACCAATTCTGCGTCACCGATTGCGGTAGCACAATCGTCCGTGACACGCACGTTGGGCGGCAGGACCGGGCCTGCAAGGTAGCGTTCGTTGGTGCGCTGTGTGTGTATGCGCTGGGCCAATGCGCGCGACCGGCACCAGAGGGTGACCGGGTGGTGTTGGCCCCATGCGATCGCAAGTGCCGTGCCCCACGCGCCCGCCCCCAAAACCGCCAGTCGCATCGCTTACCAGCCCCAAACGTCGCGTTTGGCCACGTACCCTGTTCCTTGCGCCGTTTCTACCGCTACCCATCCGGGAGGCGTGCGCTGTGCGGTGTTCAGGCGCAATACGGCATTTGCCGGAAGCACGCTCAGAAGGGCCGCGCTTTTGTCCGGTGCGGAACGAACCTCGGTTTCGGCGTGACGTGTGATCACCGTGCGTTGCGTCGTGAGCGCGTTGGCCGGAACCCAAAAGAGACCGCCCCCATCTTTGTCGCGCACTTGGGCCCAGCCGTTGCGTTCTTGGATGAGCTCGACCGGAGTGCCTGGACCGTAGTAGAACGCAATGGGCGCCTGCTCTTGGGGTGCTTTTCGCACCGGTACCGGCTCGCGGACGCTGCGGTAATCGGCAGCGTAGGCATTAGTGGCAAAACAATAGGCAGTGACGAGGAGCGCCAGGCGGTGAAAAACGCGCCCGCTGTGCGCAGCGTCTTGCAACCGTCGCTGGAAGGGCTGGCCAAGCATGGCGCGGACTCCTTTTCGTTACTGAGGGGTATCGGTGGAGGGCGCTTGCTGCGCTTGTTGCTTTTGTTGGAGGTAGAGCGCTTCGAAATTGACCGGTGCCAGGAGGACCGGTTGAAAACCGGCGCGCGTCGAGGCATCCGAAATCACCTCGCGGGCATACGGATACAGGATGCTGGGGCAGGCCACGAACAGCAGGGGTTCGACATCGCTTTCGGGGACGTTGCGCACCAGAAAGACCCCGCCATAGGTGAGCTCGATGAGGAAGAGCGCACGCTCTTCGACAGAGGCTTTGACCGAGATGGTGAGCGCCACTTCGTAATGGGCCTCGTCGAGTTTGCGCGCCGCAGTGCCCATTTCGACCTGGATATTGGGTGCTTGCGTTTCTAAGAAACAGTCGGGTGCGCGCGGGACCTCGACGGAGAGGTCTTTGACGTAGAGTTTTTCGATGGTGAACATCGGCGCCTGACTTTGGGCGTTGCCGCTATTGGCAGGATGGGTTTCGCTCATCGTATGGTTTCCTTGACCAAGAAAAGAGAACGGTTCGCGTTCGGGAAGGGTGTTACTTCAACCCCAAAAGGGCATCGAGTTTTCCTTCCCGTTCCAGCGCGTAGAGGTCATCACAGCCACCGACATGGGTGTCGCCGATGAAGATCTGCGGCACGGTTCGTCGTCCGGTGACGCGCATCATTTCGTCGCGCAGCGCCGGGTCGTTGTCGATCAAAATCTTTTCGATCACGGCAATGCCCTTGCGGCGCAACAATTGCTCCGCACGGACACAATAGGGGCAGTAGTGCGTGGCGTACATGCGAATGGCAGGGGTCGTCATTTGCGCTTTTTCTCCGTTTTGCTGGTGACGAGCGGCAGGTTGGCCTTGCGCCACTCGACCAAGCCACCGACCAGATGATAGACTTTTTCGAAACCCGCTCGACGCAGTTTTTTCAATGCTACCGCGGAACGGGCGCCGCTTTCGCAGTAGAGGATCAGGGGGCGGTTTTTGACCTTCTGCAGCGCTTTGTCGTCTGGGATGCGTTCCAAAGGCACGAAAATCGCGCCCGGAAGATGGCCGCTCTGGTATTCGGAGTCGCTGCGGACATCGACCGCGACCGCGCCTTCTTGGTTGATCATCAGGGTGGCTTGAAGCGGCGTGAGACGCGAACGGTCGGTCAGCGCACGGATGGTCTCGACGACCCACCAACTGCCGCTCACGAGCGCCAGAAGGCTCCACTGCCATTGGTGCAACAGATAATCGGTAACAGTCATGCTGGCTCCTTGGGTTGCCGTTCAGCGGTGACAAAAGAGCTCACGCATCAAGACGACGAGCTGAAGGGTCCGCGGATCGGCAACGCGGTAGTAGACTCGGTTGGCTTCTTTGCGCGTGGCCAGGATGGCTTTGTCGCGCATGATCGCCAGATGTTGTGAGACATTGCTCTGTGACGTTCCCACCGCATCGACGATCTCTTGCACGCACGCTTCGTCCTCACCGATCACGCACAGAATCTTCAAACGCAGCGGATGGGCGATCGACTTCAACGCCCGCGCCGCCATTTCGATCTGTTCGTCTTTCCCGGCGAGTTCGACGATCGTTTGACTCAACATTTCCCAAGGGTCTCGCGAACGATTTGTGAAGCCGCTAGTATAAAATGTTTCGTTGCTTTTGGGGGGCATGGAACGTTCCTTGCCGGTTTTTTCGATAATCATATCAGAGGATTCTGATGTATAAGATCGTTCTCCTGCGTCATGGCGAATCGGTGTGGAACCGCGAAAACCGGTTTACCGGTTGGACCGATGTCGATCTGACCGAAAAAGGGGTCGAAGAGGCGCGCGCGGCCGGCGAACTGCTCAAAGCGCACGAGTTTGCGTTCGACCGAGCTTTTACCTCACGGCTGAAGCGTGCGATCAAAACGTTGCACATCGTTTTAGAAACGCTCGATCAATTGTGGATTCCCGTCGAGTCGTCTTGGCGGCTCAACGAACGCCATTACGGCGCGTTACAGGGGTTGAACAAAGCCGAGACCGCAGCGGAATATGGCGATGAGCAAGTATTGGTGTGGCGGCGTTCGTACGATGTTCCACCGCCGCCGCTCGCCGAAGACGATCCGCGTTTGAAAACGGACGATCCGCGTTACTGGGATCTGCCGAAAAGCGAATTCCCGCGCACGGAGTGTTTGAAAGACACCGTAGCGCGTTTCGTGCCCTATTGGGAGACGGTGATCGTGCCGCGCATCCTGGCGGGCGAGCGGATCTTGATCGCGGCACACGGTAATAGCCTGCGCGCGTTGATCAAATACCTCGACAACGTCTCGGACAAAGAGATCGTTGGGCTCAACATTCCTACGGCACAACCGCTCGTGTATGAGTTGGACGCCAACTGTCGGCCGATCCAACACTACTATTTGGCCGACGAAGAGACGATTCGCGCCCAGCAAGCGGCAGTGGCCGCGCAGGGGCGGGCGAAGTAAGGGCGACGGTGCGCGACCCGCGCCAGAAAGTCGGCAAGCAGGGCGGCGCCTTTTGGGCGGCTGCCCTTTTGTTTTTCGTGGTGGGCGCGTTGGGTGGAGGCGTAGCGTTTGGTGCTGAAGCCAACCCCACCAACGCCCAAGAAGCCAAATCACAACTGGACGCGCTGCGTGCAGAGTTGCGCGCGCTCGAACAGAAAGCGAAAGGTGTTGCCGAGCGCCGGGCAGAGATCGAGCGGCGATTACAAATCGCCGAAACCTCGGCTGTCATTCTGGCCCGGCGGTTGGCTCGCCTGGAAGCGGAAGCGCAAAGACTGGAACAACAGGTAGCCGCGGCCAAACAAGCGTGGGAGGCAGCGCAAGCACGGGCGCAGGAAAGTTGGCAGCGTTTGGCCCATCTGGCCGAAGCGCTGTCGCTGACGCTACCGCTCGATCCGGTTGTTGGCGGTGGCCCGCTGGTGATTTCGGTCGTCGCCGAACTCGTCCGCGAAGAGGCGGCGGCGCAGGTTCAGGGTTGGATTGCGCAAGCGGAAACGCAACGGGCGCAGGCCGCGAAAATGGCGCAGGCGTTGGCGCAGAAACAGGCGGCGCTCAGTGCACAACATGCGGAACTGGCCAAAGAGCGCGCGCGTTGGGAGCAGTTGGCGGAAAAGCGCAAAGTGTTGCACGAAGCGTTGGCGGAAACGCTCGCGAACGTCGAGGAACGGCGCAAAGCGCTCGAAGCAGACGCGCGTGCGTTGTCGCAACTCGTGAAACGACTCGAAGCCGAAGCGAGGCGTCGCGCGCAAGAAGAGGCGCGTCGGCGGCAAGCAGAATCCAAGGGGGGTAATATCCCAGAAGGCGATCGTGCCACGGCCCGTGCGATGGTTGCCCAGCGTGGGGCGTTGCCGTCACCGGTTGCGCAAGGCACATTGACTGCAACCTTCGGCGAGCGACGGCCGGAAGGTGGAACTTGGCATGGTCTTTTCTGGTCAGCGCCAGAAGGGGCTTCCGTGCGCGCAGTCGCCGATGGTGTCGTGGCCTTTGCCGATTGGCTCCGTGGCTATGGACAACTCGTCATCCTCGACCACGGGCAAGGACTCCTTACGATTTACGCCAATCTCGACGCACCGCTGGTTGCGGTGGGCGAAACGGTGCGCAAGGGCGAAACAATCGGTCGCGTGGGACGCACGGAACATTTCGCGACGAGCGGGTTATACTTTGAACTGCGTAAAGGCGGGAAGCCGGTCGACCCCCGCCCCTGGCTCAAACAGTAGGAAGAGACGATGACGACACGTTGGCGCCGAATGGCTTGGTCTGTAAGTGGCATGTTCGTCGGGGTGTTGCTTACCCTGACCGTGACGGGTTGGGCGAGCCGAACGGAGACGAACGCGTTGCCGTTGCAAGAGCTGCGCACGTTCGCCGACGTGCTCGACGTGGTGAACAAAGCCTACGTCGAGGAACCGGACAACAAGAAATTGGTGGTCGAGGCGATCCGTGGGATGGTCGCGAGTCTCGATCCCCACTCGGCGTTTCTCGATGCCGAAGAGTATCGCGAGCTGCAGGTGGGCACTCAAGGCGAGTTCGGCGGCTTGGGCATCGAGGTGACGATGGAGGATGGGTTCGTCAAGGTCGTTTCACCCATCGAAGAGACGCCGGCGGCGCGCGCGGGGCTGCAGGCGGGCGACCTCATCATCAAGCTCGACGATTCCCCGGTGAAAGGCATGACGTTGCGCGACGCGGTGAAACGGATGCGCGGCGAGCCGGGCACGTCGATTACCCTCACGGTGCTGCGCAAAGGAAACGAAAAACCGTTTACGGTGAAAATCACCCGGGAAGTGATCAAAGTGCGCAGCGTCAAGGTGAAGCGGGTGGGAGAAGGTGATGTCGTGTACGTGCGTATCACCAATTTCCAAGAGACCACCGGCCCAATGCTCGCCGAGCAGCTCAAGCGTGAAGCGCGTGACGGGGAAATCAAAGGACTCGTTCTCGACCTGCGTAACGACCCCGGGGGGTTGCTCCACGCGGCGATCGGCGTTTCGGCGGCTTTCTTGCCGGAAGAGGCGCTCGTGGTCAAGACGAAGGGGCGATTGCCGGATACGCAGCGGGCATACCATGCGCGTGCAGAGGACTACCTGCGCGGAAGCGACGAACAACGCGACTATCTCGCCAATTGGCCAGAGATGTTCCGCACGGTCCCCATGGTGGTGCTCATCAATGCGGGATCGGCGTCGGCGTCGGAAATCGTAGCGGGCGCGTTGCAAGATCACGGCCGTGCCAAGCTCTTGGGCGAAAAGAGTTTCGGCAAAGGGTCGGTGCAGACGATTTTACCGCTCAACGATGGCACTGCGCTGAAGCTCACCACCGCGCTGTACTATACCCCCAGCGGCCGGTCGATCCAGGCGGAAGGTATCGAACCCGATTTCGTCGTCCCCGAACGGGAAAACGGCAAGCGTAAAGCGTTGCGCGAAGCCGATCTGCAAGGGCACATCGAGCTCGACGCGATAGGACAGATTCGTCGTCCTGCCGCATCCACCCAACCAAACGGCAACGCCGGTGGGGGCGAAGGGGCGGATGCCGACACACAATCGAACGATGAGGGGCCGACGAAACCGATCGAATACGGCAGTGAGCAGGACCGGCAATTCCAAGCCGCGCTTTACTGGTTGCGCCATGGGGTATTGCCGGAATGGGCGCAGGTGACGAAAGCCGCACCGACGCAGACGGTCGCGCAAAAACCGTGAACGCCGAAATGACCCGAAGCGGGCGGCGAAAGGAGGTGGTGCGATGAAGCGAGAAACGCCCTATCGTTTGGCTGGACGGGTCAAAGCACCGGAGGTGCCGTGTTCGGGGATCGAGAAGCGTCGTGCGTTGCGGGTACGACTGCAAGCGGGGCAGACACTGGAAGCCGCAGCGTTTGTTTTGGCCGAGCGCAAGAAGCTCAAAGTGCAGATCGAACTCCCCGATACACTCGTCGTCGAATATTCGGTGCGTGACCACTTGCTGGTCGAGCTGGAAGAGGCGCTCATTGCCGCCGGTTTTACACTGGACGACACCCTTGCGGCGCGCGTCCAGCGCGCTTGGTACCATTACTGCGAAGCGGTCCAGCGCGAGCATCTCGAACAACCGGAGCGGCTGCTGAAGCAGGCACAGACCGCCTTCGTTCAAGAGTACCAGGAGCATCCCCACGGTGACCACGATCCCGCCCCAGAAGAGTTGCGCCACTACCACTGACGCAACCGATCTTCTCGACGATGCAGCGCTGCTGCGCTACAGCCGCCACATTCTCTTGCCGGAGATCGATATCGAAGGCCAGACGCGGATCCGATCCGCGCGTGTCTTGGTGGTGGGGGCTGGCGGCTTGGGTTGTCCCGCAGCGCTCTATTTGGCCCGGGCGGGCGTTGGTGTGCTGACTGTTGCCGATGGCGATACGGTCGACGCCACCAATTTGCAGCGGCAGATCCTCTATACGGAGTCCGATATCGGCCGCCCCAAAGCCGAAGCGGCTGCCGACGCGTTGCGGCTGGCGAACCCAGACGTCACCGTGACCGCGGTTCCCCATCGGCTGGCGCAGCACGACCTCGACGAACTGGTAGCCGCAAGCGATGTCGTGCTGGATTGCACCGACAATTTCGCAACGCGCCATGCGATCAATCGTGCCTGTGTACGCCATTGCAAGCCGCTCGTGAGCGGTGCCGCGATTCGGTTCGACGCGCAGCTTGCGGTCTTTGACGTACGCGCATCGGCTTCACCGTGCTACCACTGTCTTTTCCCGGAAGGGGAAAACGTGACCGAAGTGCGCTGCGCCACGATGGGTGTCTTCGCGCCATTGGTAGGAGTCGTTGGCGCACTGCAAGCCCACGAGGCGCTGAAAGTGATCGTGGGATGCGGCGAACCGTCGTGGGGGAAATTGTGGCTTTTCGATGGCCTGGGGTTCGAGTGGCGCAGTATCCGTGTCCCCCGAGATCCGGCATGCCCGGTTTGCCGTGATCGCCCGGCTCGGGACGAATAATTCCCACGCAACGCTGCCGCGTTGGGCGTCGATAATCAAGATGCCGAAAGCGTTGCGACGACTGCGTCTGCGATCGCCCGGATCACCGGTTCGAGGGTGCCAATTGGCGGAAAACAAGAGAATTGGACCGCCGGGTAGCGTGTAGCCAAATTGTTGACCAGCTGGGGTAGGTCGCGCTGTAGATGCCCCCCTTCGGCAACGAACCAGGGAACGATCACGATTTCGCTATGGGTAGGGGCGAGTTCCATAACGGCTTCGGTCAACGTCGGGGAGAGGAACTCCAGGAACGCCACGGTTACCGTGTGATCCGGTAGCCGCTCAGAGAGGACGCTCTGGGCGTACCGAAGCGGTTCCGCCCACTCGGGGTTGCGTGCGCCATGCGCAAAGAGCACGAGGGCGCGGCGCGGCGTGGGTTCAGGGTGCGGCGCGGTGTGGTTCGTCGCAGTCATTGCCGGGCTCCACCAATTCGAGAGAGAGATCGTCGCCCAAACGGCGCACGCGGTCAATACGCCATTTGGGGGCGGCTGCCACCGCAGTGAGTTCCCATGCCGGAAAAAGGGGATAGGCGTCGCCGCCAAACGCTTTCGGGGCAAGGTAGTGGAGCCAGCGGTCGACGAGGCTGTTTTTCAGGAACGCGCTGGCAAGGGTGGCGCCGGCTTCGACCAAGACTTCGTTGAGCGACTGTTCGGCTAGCCACCGCGCCAGAGCGTGGAGATCGATCCTTCCGTCCACGGTCGTGGGCAGGCAATGGACGGTACATCCCATCTGCGTCAAGCGGGCGATTTTCTCCGGATTCGCGGCGTCTGTGGTGATCACCCAAGTGGGGGCATGGTGGTCACGAACGAGCTGCGCGTTTTCGGGGATGCGCAAGTGGCTGTCGAGAACGATCCGGATCGGTTGCCGTAGCGCCGGGCGGTGACGGACCGTGAGTAGCGGATCGTCGGCGAGCACGGTTCCGATACCGGTGAGGACGGCGCAACAGCTGGCGCGCCAGCGGTGAACGTCACGGCGCGCCGCTTCGCCCGTGATCCAGCGACTCATGCCGTTAGCCAGCGCGATGCGGCCATCGAGCGTTGCCGCGGTTTTGAGGAAAAAAGCGGGGCGGTGCGCCGTCATGCGCCGAATGAAACCGGGGTTGAGTGCGCGGCACTCTGCCTCGAGCACCGGACCCACCACTTCGATTCCGGCAGCGGCAAGTTTCGCCAACCCTTTGCCGGCAACGAGGGGGTTTGGGTCGCGCATGCCATAGACGACGCGGGTGACGCCAGCGGCGATCAACGCGTCGGCACACGGCGGCGTCTTGCCGTGGTGGGCGCACGGTTCAAGTGTCACGACAGCGGTTGCGCCGCGTGCGCGGTTACCTGCTTGATGCAGCGCGCCAATTTCGGCATGGGGACCCCCTGCGCGTTCGTGCCACCCTTCGCCGACAAGGGTGCCATCGGGGGCAACGAGCACACAGCCGACGCGCGGATTGGGGGTTGTCGTGTTCATCCCCCGGCGCGCCAGGCGAAGCGCACGCCGCATCCACTGGGCAAAAGGGGATGCGTCTTGAGGCGAAACCGTAGCTGTCACGTGGGCGAGGAATTGATCATTCACGGGGCGACGGATCCTAGGACGCGGCGTCTGGGTCGGCCTCTGTGGGCGTAGGGGCAAAGAGGTCCCCAGGCTCGGAAAGCGGGGGGTGCGTCTCTTTCGCCCCTTTTTTTCGCCGTCGCGGTTTGACGTTGCGCAGGAATTGCGCGAACGCGTCGACGTCTTCGAAGTTGCGGTAGACGGAAGCGAAACGGACATAACCGATCTTGTCGAGCGATTTGAGCGCGTCCATCGCCCATTCGCCGAGCTGGTCGGAGGCGATTTCGCTGGCGCCACTTGCGAGGAGCTTCGCTTCGATCGCGTCGATCGCTGCGTCGATCGCGTCGTTCGAGACGGGACGTTTGCGCAGCGCCAGCTCGAAACTGGCACGCAGTTTTTCGCGTTGGTAGGGTTCGCGCGCGCCGTTGCGTTTGATCACTGCGGGCAGTTTGATCTCGGCGCGCTCGAAGGTGGTGAAACGCCGCCCGCACGCGGCACAGCGACGGCGGCGGCGGATCACCGCGCCGTCGTCGCTTTCGCGCGTCTCCAGGACTTGGGTGTCAGGCGCACTGCAGAAGGGGCAACGCATCGCGCTGCAACCGCGATCAGACGCGGCTCCATTCGTAGACTGGGAAGCGCCGACAGAGCTCAGCGACTTCGCCTTTGACCCGCTCGATCACCGTGGCGTCTTCCGGTGCCTCGAGCACGTCGGCGATGAGGTGCGCGGTTTTGACCGCTTCGGCTTCTCCGAAACCGCGGGTGGTGATCGCAGGAGTACCGATGCGAATGCCCGAGGTGACCATCGGTTTTTCCGGATCGTTCGGAATCGCGTTTTTGTTCACCGTGATATGGGCTTGGCCCAAAGCGGCTTCGGCGGCTTTCCCCGTGATCCCCTTGGCGCGCAGATCGACCAGGAACAGGTGGGATTCGGTTCGGCCGGAGACGATTCGAAGCCCGCGCGCTTGGAGCACGGCGGCCATCGCCTGAGCGTTTTGCACCACCTGTTCTTGGTAGCGTTGGAATTCGGGCGTCATCGCTTCTTTGAACGCGACCGCTTTCGCGGCGATCACGTGCATCAGCGGCCCGCCTTGCAGCCCGGGGAAGACAGCGCTGTTGATCGCTTTTTCGTGCTCCGCCTTCATGAGGATCACCCCACCCCGTGGGCCGCGCAGCGTCTTGTGCGTGGTCGACGTGACGACGTCGGCGTGCGGCACGGGGTTGGGGTAGACCCCGGCGGCGATCAAGCCAGCGTAATGCGCCATGTCGACCCAGAAGATCGCACCGACGGCCCTTGCGATCGCGGCAAAACGCGCCCAATCGATTTTGAGCGCATAGGCGGAGGCCCCCGCGACGATGATGCGCGGCCGGTGTTCGTGCGCGAGCCGCTCGACGGCGTCGTAGTCGATCTCTTCACGGTCGTTGAGCCCGTAAGAGACGACGTGGAACCATTTGCCCGAGAGGTTGAGCGGCATGCCATGGGTGAGGTGCCCCCCTTCGGCCAGGCTCATCCCCATGATCGTGTCGCCCGGTTTCGCAAACGCCATCAGCACCGCTTGGTTGGCTTGCGAACCGGAGTTGGGTTGCACGTTTGCCGCTTCTGCGCCGAAGAGTGCTTTCAGGCGGTCGATCGCGAGTTGCTCGACGCCGTCGACGAATTCGCAACCCCCGTAGTAGCGACGGCCCGGGTAGCCTTCAGCATATTTGTTGGTCAGCTGGCTTCCTTGCGCCGCCATCACTGCTGGGCTGGCGTAATTTTCCGACGCGATGAGTTCGATGTGTTCTTCTTGGCGACGGTTTTCGGCCTGGATGAGCGACCAGATTTCGGGGTCGACGATTTCGAGGGTATCGGATTGGCGGAACATCGTGATTCCTTTGGGTGCCGCAAAGGCGCTATTTTACATGACGGAAGAGGCGCTGCGTGCAGGCGATCGCCTGGTTGGCAGCGCAATCCGCAAAAAGCCGTTCCTGAAATCGGGAGCGAACGGGAAAAGGGTTACTCTTTGCGTTCGTTCTGGGGGGCGTTTGTGGGCATGTGCGGGGTGTGCAAAGCGACAGCGTTGCCATTCATCCGTTTGCGCAACCGGATGTTGAGCATTTCGACGACAAACGAGAAGGCCATCGCAAAGTAGAGATAACCCTTCGGCACGTGGACGCCAAACGCTTCGGAGATGAGCACTACCCCGATCACCACCAGGAAACTGAGTGCGAGCATTTTGACCGTGGGGTGGTGGTCGATAAATGCGGCGATCGGCGCGGCGGCAACCATCATCACCAGCACGGCGACGACGATTGCCGCGATCATCACCGGCAGGTTTTGCACCAGCCCCACTGCGGTGATCACCGAGTCGAGCGAAAAGATAATGTCGATCAATGCGATCTGGATCAGGACGGCGAGGAACGCTTTGGGTTTGGGCGATTGTACGGCACGATCCCCGGACCCTTCCAGACTCTCATGAATTTCCGAGACGCTCTTGGCGATCAGAAAGAGCCCCCCACCAAGGAGAATGAGATCGCGCCCGGAGAATGACCAGGAAAAGAGGGAAAAGAGTGGTGTTGTCAGGCGCATCATCCAGGTCAGCGAAAAGAGGAGAGCGATGCGGGTGAGCATCGCCAGGGAAAGTCCCAGGATTCTGCCTTTGGTTTGCTGCGCTTTGGGCAGTCGGTTTACCAGGATGGCAAGAAAAATCACATTGTCGATGCCGAGGATGATCTCAAGCGCCGTCAGGGTCAGGAAAGCAAAGATCAGGTCGGATAGCTCAACGAGTGCCATGGTGGGGCTCCTTTGACGCAGTAACTGGCCAAACGAGAGTTTCGCTCACGGGGGGATGGCTCAGGAAGCGCTGCGGGCTCGCGGTGGTGCCATAAGCGCCCGACTGAAAGACCACGACCCAGTCCCCCGCTTCGGCGCGGGGCAGGAGGACGTTGCTGGCCAACCGGTCGAGCGGCGTGCACAGGGGGCCGACGATCGTCACCTTTTCCGTTGCGGGGCTGTTCATTCGGTTACCGATCGCCACCGGGTAGTTTTTCTTGAGCACCTGTCCGAAGTTACCCGTTGCGGCAAGGTGCGCGTTGAGCCCAGCGTCGCAAACGAGGAAGGTCTCGCCGCGCGAGGTTTTCCGTTCGAGGATTTGGGTGACGAACACCCCCGCTTCGCCGACGAGATAGCGCCCCAGCTCGAGGATGAGTTGGGTGGTGGGGAAGCGCTGCCGGTGGATTTGCGCCAGGCGGTGCAGCGCCGCGCCAATCGCGGCGCGATCGATCGGAGATTCTCCGGCGAAATAGGGAATGCCCAGGCCGCCCCCAAGGTTGAACCATTTTGGTGCCGCGCCTGCTTCATCACACAACCTAGCCAGAGTTTCGTAACTGTTTTGGTGCGCGGCAATCAACCGTTCGGTATCAAGGAGTTGTGAACCGGCGAAGAGGTGGAGTCCTGTCCAGTGCGCACCACTTGCTCGAATGCGGGCGATCAGCGCTGGGGCGGCTTCGCGGTCGACACCGAATGGTTGTGCGCCACCGCCCATTTTCATCCCAGCACGGGTCATCGTGAAATCGGGATTGATCCGAAGCGCCACGGCAGGGGTGACGCCGAGCTGTTCCGCGGCGGCAAGGACAGTAGTGAGCTGATCGGGCGATTCGATCGTGACCGTGACGCCGGCGGCGACGGCACGACGGATTGCCGTCGGGCGTTTCCCAGGGCTTGCGAACGCGATGCGCTCTGGCGGCATTCCGACGTCGAGCGCGAGCGCCATTTCGTTTTCCGATGCGACGTCGAAGCCATCGACCCACGAAGCGATTGCGGCGACGAGCGGCGCAAAAGGGTTGGCTTTCACCGCGTAGTGAATGTGGATCTCGGGGCCAAAGGCATAACGGCATTCAAGGATGCGGGTTCGGAGCCGTTCGGCATCGTAGGCGTAGAACGAGGCGGTGCCCAAGCGCGCAGCAACCAAGGGTAGGGGCGTTCCGCCGATCAAGAGAGTGCCGTCGGACTGAGCAGGCCAGAGGATCGAAGGATGGTGGCTGAGTTCCGTCACGATGGGGCTCCGTTTCTGTTCTGCTCAGTGTCCATGCGCCTCAGCCGAGAAGCGGGATTCGAGTGCTTGTCGAACCGCATGACGATCGATTTTGCCATTCGGGTTGCGCGGTAACGGTTCTGTCACCAGATCGATCAGCGCCGGGACCTGGTAGGTGGCCAAATGGCGACGGCAGTGAGCGGTTAGGTCGGCGGCGGTGACGTTGTTTAGGGAGACGACGACCGCAACCGCGATTTTCTGGCCCAGGAGGGGATCGTCGAGCCCGCACGCACAACATTCGACCACCGCGGGGTGCGCAAGGAGCACACTTTCGATCTCTTCTGGGCTCACGCGGTAGCCGCTGGTTTTGATCTGACCGTCGCGGCGACCGACGAAGTAGAGAAAGCCGTCATCGTCGCAATAGCCGTAATCGCCGGAAAAGACAGCGATTTCGGGCAGCGGCAATGCGCCATTGGCCGGTCGCAACGCGGGTGGAAGCGTCCGAAAGCGCGCTTGGGTCTTGACCGGATCGTTCCAATAGCCCAGGGAGACGAGTGGGCCGCGCTGCACGATTTCACCGATTTCGCCGGGGGGGGCCCGTGTTCCATCTTCGCGAACGACGATTACGTCGTTGTTGGGAACGGGGATGCCGATCGATTCCGGCCGTTTCGGCCATTCGGACGGCGGCAGGTAGGTGGCGCGGAACGCTTCCGTGAGCCCGTACATCACGAAGAATGGGCTCTTTGGGCAACGGTCGTACCACTCAGCCACCCAGCGCGGCGGCATCTTTCCGCCGGTACTCGCGCCCAAACGGAAATGTTCGGCGAAGGTTGTGGGCCAGGAAAGGTTGAGCAGTTGCCGCCACAGGGGGGGTACGGCGGTCAATACCGAGATCTGGTGTTCGCCGACGACCGCCAGCGCATCGCGGGGCAGAAAATAGTCGTGGAGCACGACCGTCGCGCCAACGGTCCAAGCAGTCGTGAGTTGGGAAAAGCCCGCATCGAAGGAGAGCGGCAAGAGCGCGAGGATCCGATCGGTAGTGGTGAGGCCCAGGTAGTGGGCGACGGTTTGGGCGCCAGCAAGCAGGTTGCGGTGGGAAACGACCACACCCTTGGGGAAACCGGTGCTGCCCGAGGTGTAGAAGATCGCCGCGGGGTCGTTTTCGGTGATCCGATTCGCGTCCTCGCGAACGGAATTCGATGCGGGGTTGGCGTGCGTGAGCAACAAAAGGGAATCGCGTTCGTGCGGCGCGGCCAATTCGGCAAGGGGCGACGGGGGCGTGTGGGGGCGCCAGGCGTTCGCTGCGTCCAAGTGGGCGCGCAAGGCGTCGGCGCGGGCGGTGCTGGTGACGATCAACGAGGGGCGTGCGTCGTGCACGAGGTAAGCGATCTGTTCTGGCTTGAGCGCAGGGTTGGCGACGATGAAGAGCGCGCCCAGGCGGTTTGCCGCCAGGAGCGCGATGATCGTTTCAACGCGTTTGTCGAGCCAGATCAGCACACGCTGCCCCGGATGGAGGTGCGCCTGCCACGCTTGGGCGGTTGCGGTGACGTGCGCGTCGAGCTGCGCGTAGGTAAGGCGGCGCGCACTGGCGCGCGTCTCGATGAGCGCCTGTTGTTCCGGTGTACGCTGCGCTTGGTGCGTCACGAGTGCGGCAAGGGTGATGATCATTGGCTTCGTTTTCTTGGTGCGCTGCACAACTCTTGCGTATAATCGCTCACTTCACGGACGCGCAGGAGTCTATCTTGGCTCT
The DNA here is from genome assembly GCF_054656675.1 of Hydrogenophilus hirschii. NCBI lineage: Bacteria > Pseudomonadati > Pseudomonadota > Hydrogenophilia > Hydrogenophilales > Hydrogenophilaceae > Hydrogenophilus > Hydrogenophilus hirschii. The sequence goes on along the minus strand of NZ_BAAHXQ010000001.1, from coordinate 1,098,430 downwards.
GGAAACGGAAATGCTCGATCTGGTTGCGACGGTGCTGGAGCTCTCTCCCCAGCGACGGGCGCAATTGACCACCGATTCCCCGCTGTTGGGCGCGTTGCCGGAGCTCGATTCGATGGCGGTATTGGATTTGCTCCATGCGATCGAAGCCCAGTATGGCGTGACCATCGAAGACGAGACGGTCACGAGCGACCGCTTCGCATCGGCGAAAGCACTGGCGGATTGGGTGCGGGAACTGCGTGGCGATGCTTTGAACTGATCGGCCTTGTGCATGCTCGATCATCCTGTTTGCTGCTCATTCGGCACGAATCATCGTGCCGACGCCATGGTCGGTGAGAATCTCGAGCAGAAGGGCGTGTTCGACCCGGCCGTCGATGATATGCACGGAGCGCACGCCGTTTTTCGCCGCTTCAAGTGCGGATGCGATCTTGGGCAACATGCCGCCTGAGAGGGTTCCGTCGGCGACCAGTTGGTCGATCAGGCTGGGGGTGAGTCCGGTCAGCAGATTGCCCGCTTTGTCGAGCACCCCAGGGGTATTGGTGAGGAGCACCAGTTTTTCGGCGCGGAGGACTTCGGCGACTTTCCCGGCGACGACGTCGGCGTTGATGTTGTAGGTTTGGCCGTCTTCACCGACGCCGATTGGCGCGATCACGGGGATGAAATCGCCGGAATCGAGAAAGGAGATGATGCTGGGGTCGATGCGGGTGATTTCGCCCACCTGACCGAGGTCGATCAGGTCTTCGTCTTTACCGGGCATCCTCATGTAGAGTTTCCGCGCGCGGATGAAGCCACCCCCATCCTTGCCGGTGAGGCCAACTGCTTTACCCCCATGCTGGTTGATGAGATGGACGATCTCTTTGTTGACCTGGCCTCCAAGGACCATTTCGACGACATCCATCGTTTCGGCGTCGGTGACCCGCATGCCTTGGATGAATTCGCCCTTTTTCCCGACGCGTTGCAGCAGGTTTTCGATTTGCGGCCCCCCGCCGTGCACGACGACCGGGTTCATCCCCACCAGTTTCAGGAGCACTACGTCTTGCGCGAAACAGGCTTTGAGGTGGGGGTCTGTCATTGCGTTCCCCCCGTATTTGATGACGATGGTTTTGTCGAAAAAGCGCTGGATATAGGGAAGTGCTTCCGAAAGGATGCTGGCTTTGAGACGGGGGTCGATCGTGTTGTCGTTCATTGGCGTGGGTCCTGGTCTCACGAACAAGAAAAGAATGGATGGAAAGATTGTATCAAGGGTTTTCTTGCTGGGGGGCAAGCAGCGTTTCCAACTTCTGTAAACCCGGATAGTTGGGGTCGAGACGGCGCAGTGTGCGCGCGGCGCGCTTCGCCTGTTCTTGCGCGACTTCTGCGGGGATCACGCCGTGCGCACGGGCGCGAAGGAACGCAAGCGCCAGGTTGAAGTGAACCGCAGGGCTTCCCGGCAGCGTTTCCACGGCTTTGGCCATTGCTTGGATCGCGGCTGGCCAGTCGTTCGTTTGGGCGTAAGAGACGCCTTGCAGCACGAGTTTTTTCGCCGATTCGGCAAGTTGCCGTTCGACGTCGTCCCACAACTGCCCATAGCCTGCGTTGCGCAACTGCGCCGCGAGGTGTTGGCGCGTCGTGTGGTCGCGCAGCAACTCGCGCAACCGCTTCAGTAAGCGCAACGCATCACTGCGTAGCGTTTCGTCGGAGAGTCCGGCAAGGAGCAGACGGGAGAACCATTCAGGAAGTGGATCGGGAATTGCCGAGTCACATGCGCAATGTAACGCGAGCCGTAACGCGTCGGTGGCTTCTTCTGCCAAACCTTGACGGTGCGCCAGGCGAAATTGGGCAAAATGGAAAATCGCCAATTCCAACGGGCTCTTGGTCCATTTTCCCAGTTCGGCAACGAGCGCTTTGGCTTCGTCCCATCGGCCGGTTTCCGCCATCGCTTCGACGATGAGCATTTTGTCTTCGGCGTTGCGTGGGATGCGGTGGGTTTGCAAGCGTTGCAGAGCGCGCCACGCGGTTTCGTGATCGCCCGCGGCAAGAAGGATCGGCAAGGCGTGCTGCAGACGCACGCGGTTGATCGGGGCTTGCGTGACGATTTGCTGAAAAGCCGCCGCCGCGGCTTCACGATCGCCCAGCCGTTCCGCAATAAGGGCCTGCACTTCCCACGCGTCGAGAAAACGGGGGTGGGCGTCGGTAAGGGCAGTGACGACCGCTTGGGCTTCGTCGAGTCGGTCGAGCGCAAGCAATGTGCGCGCTTTCCCCAACGACGCCCAGGGTTTGGCGTGTTCCGCAAGGATTGCGTCGTAGTGCGCCAGCGCCGCTTCCCAGTGGCCGGCGCGTTCGAGCAGGTGCCCGTAGAGGCGCAGCGCAGCGTTACGGAATTGCGGTGCGGCTTTCAGAATGGTTTGTAATGCATTTTGCGCGGTTTCGATCTCCGGGTCACCCCAAAGCCGCCAGAGGGGAAGGAGTGCTTGGTAACGGGCGGTGACCGAATGGACGCGCTTTTGCAGCTGCCAGCTGCTGACCGGTTGCAACAGCACTGCGTCGGGTCCGAGATCGGCAGTGCTGAGGATCACTTGCATTTGCTGCTCTTGGGTGAGCACCACGAAAGGGGTTCCGGCACGCGCGTCGGGAAAGCTGCGAACCGTTTCCAGTAGGTCGAGGGCGTTACCGTCTGGGCCACTCCATGTCGAGACGATGAGATCCGGCTTCTGATTCGCCAGCGCGGATTGTGCGGCAGCGAAGGTGGCTGTGACTTCGACTGCCGTACAACCGCTTTCGCTGAGCACCGACTGCAGGAGTGCGCGCGTCGTCCCGTGGGGTTCGATAAGCAGCGCGCGCATCGTCGCCGCCGTGCATCACGAGGCGTTCGTGGCCTTTTCGGGAAGGCGCAGACGCAAATGGAGCTCTTTGAGTTGCGCCTCAGAAACCGGTGACGGCGCGTGGGTGAGCAGACACTGCGCCCGCTGGGTCTTCGGGAACGCGATGACGTCACGGATCGATTCCGCGCCAGTCATCAACGTGACGATCCGATCCAACCCGAATGCCAACCCGCCGTGCGGTGGTGCACCGTATTTCAGCGCATCCAAGAGGAAGCCGAATTTCTCTTGCGCCTCTGCTTCGGAAATCCCCAACGCCGCGAAAACCTTGCGCTGCACCGCTTCGCGGTAGATACGAATCGACCCGCCGCCGATCTCCCAGCCGTTCAACGCGAGGTCGTACGCTTGCGCGCGTACGCGCGCCGGGTCGCTCTCCAGATAGGGGAGGTCGGCTTCGCGCGGACTGGTGAAGGGGTGGTGGCACGCCACCCAGCGCTTTTCGTCTTCGTCGTATTCGAACATTGGGAAGTCGACCACCCAAACCGGCGCCCACTCGGCCCCCGTGAGGAATCCTTTTTCGTGGCCGAGTTTGACGCGCAACGCGCCCAACGAATCGAAGACGATTTTTGGCTTGTCTGCGCCGAAGAAGAGCAAATCCCCCGTTTGCGCACTGGTACGCTCGAGGATCGTTCGCAACGCCCGTTCGTGCAGGTTCTTGACGATCGGCGACTGCAGCCCCTTTTCGTTCGGTTGGGCGGCGTCGTTGACTTTGATGTACGCGAGCCCTTTGGCCCCGTAGATCGCAACGAAACGGGTGTAGTCGTCGATTTCGCCTCGGGTGAGCGCGGCGCCGCCCGGTACGCGCAGCGCCATCACTTTGCCACCACTGTTGGCGGGACCAGAAAAGACCTTGAACGCGACGTCGCGCACTGCATCGGTCACATCGGTGAGTTCCAGCGTGACACGCAGGTCCGGCTTGTCCGAGCCGTAGCGCAGCATCGCTTCGTCATAGGTGAGGCGGGGAAACGGGTTCGGTAGCGTCACGTCGAGCACTTCGGCAAAGACCGAGCGAATCATCTCCTCCATGAGGGCGATGATCTCTTCTTGGGTCAGGAACGAAGTCTCGATATCGACTTGGGTGAATTCCGGTTGTCGGTCGGCGCGCAGATCTTCGTCACGGAAACATTTGGTGATTTGGTAGTAGCGATCGAAACCAGCCACCATCAAGAGCTGCTTGAAGAGCTGTGGGGATTGCGGTAGCGCGAAGAAATGACCGGGATGGACCCGGGACGGCACGAGATAGTCCCGCGCCCCTTCTGGCGTGCTCTTGGTAAGCATCGGGGTTTCGATATCGACGAATCCGTGCGCGTCGAGAAAGCGGCGAAAGGCGCGCGTGACCTGGTAGCGCAAAAGCAGATTCTTTTGCATGGTGGGGCGACGCAGGTCGAGCACGCGGTGGGTCAGGCGCACGGTCTCAGAGAGGTGTTCGTCGTCGATGGGAAAGGGAAGCGGGGCGCTCGTATTGAGGATTTCGAGCGTTTCGACGAAGACTTCGATTTCCCCGGTGGGAATGTTGGGGTTTTCCGTTCCTGCGGGACGCCGCCGAACGGTACCGGTGACGCGCAGGACATATTCGTTGCGCACCGCTTCGGCCAAACGGAACGCTTCGGGGCGGTCGGGGTCGACGACGACCTGGACGATCCCGGAACGGTCGGCGAGGTCGATGAAGATGACGCCCCCGTGGTCGCGGCGACGGCGTGCCCATCCGCAGAGGGTGACGGTCTGGTCGAGGTGTTGCGCGGTGACGGTTCCGCAGTAGTGGCTTCGCATCGCAATTCCTATCGTTGTGATGTCATTCGGTGGTTGCTGCGCAGGCTTCACAGGCGCCCGCACCGCATCCGCTGTTGTCCGCGGTTGCGTTCGTGCTCTTTTTCGTGTTGCTGTTGCCTTTGTAGTCGGTGACGTACCAGCCGTCTCCTTTGAACGCGAATCCTGCAGCCGACAGGAGCTTCACGTAGGTGCCGCTGCCACAGGTGGGGCACGTCGTGATCGGAGCGTCATTCACCTTTTGCAGGTGTTCTTGTTCATGACCACACGATTCGCAACGATATTCGTAGATCGGCATCGCGGTTCTCCCAAACACACGGCACAAACGCGAAATTATAAACGGGCGCGCGGTTTGCTAAAAGGTGAGGCGCGTCACGAGATCGGGCCAAAAGAGGGTGATGAGGCCAGCAAACGCCAGGAATGGGCCAAACGGGATCGGCGCGCCAGCGGCCAAGTGGCCACGTACGCGCGCCACCACGCCGATCACAGCACCGAGCGAAGCGCTCACGAGCAAAATTTGCGGTAATTGTGCGGCGCCAAGCCACGCCCCGAGCGCGGCGAGCAGTTTGAAGTCACCGTATCCCATCCCTTCTTTGCCTGTGAGCCATTTGAAGAGCCAGAAGATGCTCCAAAGAAGCAGGTAGCCACTCGCAGCGCCGAGAACGGCTTGGGGTAATGGGGCAAACAGGTTTTCGAGGTTGACGAGCAGGCCCGCCCACAGGAGTGGTAGGGTGATGTCGTCCGGCAACAACTGGGTTTCCCAGTCGATGAACGCCAACGCGATCAACGACCAAGCGAACCCGGCAGCACAGAGTGACACGACCGTGAGACCAAAATGCCAGACGATGCCCGCGGTGACGAGTGCCGTGACCCCTTCGACGACGAGGTAGCGGGCAGGGATCGGCTGTTGGCAATGGCGGCAGTGACCACGGAGCAGCAACCACGACAGGATCGGCAAGTTCTCCCACCATGCCAACCGGTGGTGGCACTGCGGACAGTGCGACGCGGGAAACGCAAGGTTGAAGCGCTCGGTTTCGACGCGCGCATCAGCAGAGGGGGCCGGAAGGGTCTTTGCCGTGCCTGCGCATTCGGCCAAATAGGCAGTGGCTTCGCGATACCACCGCCGTTCCAGCATCTTGGGCAAGCGGTAGATCACGACGTTGAGAAAACTGCCCACCACCGCGCCGAGGAGTGCGGCAGCTCCGACCCAGAAGAGCAGAGGCAATGTCGGTGTTGGCGTCATCGCAATTCCTGCGCGTTTAGCCGACCACTTGTCCAAGTTTGAAGATCGGCAGGTACATGGAGACGACGATACCGCCGACGACCACGCCGAGGAAGACCATGATCACCGGTTCCAAGAGCTGGGAGAGCGACGCGACGGCGTCGTCCACCTCCCTTTCGTAGTATTCGGCGATTTTGTTGAGCATGTCGTCGAGTTGCCCCGACTCTTCGCCAATCGAAACCATCTGCGGCACCATCGCCGGAAAGACGCCAGCGTCGATCATCGCAACGGTGAGTGCGACCCCTTGGGTCACCTGGGTGCGAATCTGCTCAGTGGCGTCGCGGTAAACGGCATTTCCCGCCGCATCGGCAACCGAAACCAGTGCTTCGTTGAGCGGCACACCCGCGGCGAACATCGTCGCAAGGGTACGCGCCCAGCGCGCGATCGCTGCTTTTTGGAGAATGACCCCGACGACAGGCAGTTTCAGCAGCAGACGATCGACACGGTCGCGAAACGTTTGCGATTTCCGGTGCGTGAGCACGAACGCCACCACCGCGGCGATCAGCGTACCGAAAATGGCCCACCACCACGCGACGAAGAATTCGGAGATCGAGATGACGAGGAGCGTGGGCGCCGGAAGATCGGCGCCGAAGCTCGAAAAGATCTCTTTGAATTGCGGGATCACGAAAATCATCAAAATCGAGATGACGATGAACGCAACCACGACCACCGCGGCGGGATAAAAGAGTGCCGATTTGATCTTGCCTTTGATTGCGATGATCTTTTCTTGGTAGGTTGCGATGCGGTCGAGCAGATCGTCGAGGATCCCGGCGTGTTCGCCCGCGGCGACGAGCGCGACGAAAAGCCGGTCGAAGTAGAGCGGGTGTTTGGCAAACGCTTGCGCAAGCGAATTGCCTTGCGCGATGTCGCTGCGAATCTCGTTCAACAACCGCGCGAGCGCCGGGTTCGATGTGCCGCGAATCGCAATGTCGAACGCTTGCAAAAGCGGCACCCCCGCTTTCATCATCGTGGCCAATTGCCGGGTAAAGAGGGCAATGTCTTTTTCTTGGACGCGTCCACGCCGCATCTTCACCGCCTGGAGTTTGCGGACGCGAACCCCTTTTTGGCGCAACGCCGATTTCGCGGCCAGTTCGCTCACGGCACGGATTTCGCCGCGTGTTTTTTTCCCTGCGGCGTCGGTTCCTTCCCAGACGAACAATTTCTCTTCTTGGGCTGTTGCTCGTGCCACCTTCTCCTCCTTTTTAGTCGTTGGTCACTGCGAGCACTTCCGCAAGCGACGTCACCCCCTGCTTGACTTTCAGGAGCCCCGATTGACGCAGATTGCGAATCCCTTCCCGACGCGCTTGCCGCTCCAACTCCAGCGCGTTCGCGTTGGTCATGATCAATTCGCGCATCGCATCGGAAATGGGCATCACCTCGTAGATACCGACCCGCCCCTTGTACCCCGACCCGTGACACCGTTCGCACCCTTTGGGGTTGGGGCCGAAAAGCGTCCAGCTGCCGTCGAGATCGGCTTCGGTGAAACCCGCGGCAAGGAGCGCCGGTTTCGGGATCTCCTGCGGCACTTTGCACGCACACAGGCGTCTGGCGAGGCGCTGCGCAGTGATGAGGATTACCGAGGAGGCGATGTTGAAGGGCGGCAATCCCATCAACCGAAGACGGTCGAGCGTCGAGGGGGCGTCGTTGGTGTGCAGCGTCGACAAAACCAGGTGGCCCGTCTGCGCCGCTTTGACCGCGATATCGGCGGTTTCGAGGTCGCGGATCTCACCCACCATGATGATGTCCGGGTCTTGGCGCAAAAAGGCACGCAACGCCGACGCAAAGGTCAAGCCGGTTTTTTCGTTGATATTGACCTGGTTGATCCCTGGCAAATTGATTTCGACCGGGTCTTCGGCGGTCGAGATATTGACGTCGGGTTGGTTGAGGATGTTGAGACACGTGTAGAGCGAGACGGTTTTCCCCGACCCCGTTGGCCCGGTGACCAAAACCATGCCGTACGGACGGTGAATTGCTTCGAGGAGCGCTGCTTTCTGATCGGGTTCGTACCCCAACGCGTCGATGCCGAGCATCGCTGACGAAGGATCGAGAAGCCGCATCACGATCTTTTCACCCCAGAGGGTGGGCAGGGTCGAAACGCGAAAATCGATCGCTTTCTGGCGGTTGAGCACCAATTTGATGCGGCCATCCTGCGGGACACGGCGCTCCGAGATGTCCAGCCGCGCCATGATCTTGATCCGTGCCGTGATCTTGTCTTTGAACGTGAGCGGTGGGCGCGCGACTTCACGCAGGACACCGTCGGCGCGAAAGCGGATGCGGTAGTGTTTCTCGTAGGGCTCGAAATGGATGTCGGATGCCCCTTCGTTGATCGCGTCGAAAAGGATTTTGTTGATGAATTTGACAACCGGCGCATCGTCGATCGTTTCGTCGCTCAGGGTGGATGCCGCGGTGTCCTCTGACGACTGGATTTCGGCCGAGAGGTCGAGCGCTTCGTCGGTGAGGGACGCGAGCGCGTCGGCTGCCGATTGGAAAAATTCGTTGAGCGTTCGCCATAGGGTCTTCGCAGGAACGACGACGGGTTCGATCGTCTGGCCGCTTTGGAAGCGCAACGCATCGAGCAGTTCCACTTGCGAAGGGTCGGCCATCGCGACGACGGTTTTCCCTTTCCGCCGCGAAAGGGGAAGCACGCCGTGTTTGAACGCGAGTTCGCGATCGAGCAGATCTTTGGGGATTTTGTCGAGATCGACGGCATCCAAGTCCAGGATCGGGATGCCGAACTGCTCGCCGGCAAAATGGGCCAACCGCTTTTCGGAAAGCTCCGCGATCGTGATCAGCGTGAGCAAGACACCGAATGGCCCCTCGTCGGGCTGTGCGAGCGCGCTTTGCAATTGCCCCTCGTCAACCCAGCCCGCGTGCACCAATGCGCGCATGAGACCCGTGATGTGGCGTTTGGCGTTCATTCGCTACGTTCCTCAGAAACGCGACGTAGGCGCGCAACCCGAACCGTTCGCTCGTCGGTTTGCACGATTTCGACCACCACGTCGTCGAAACGCACCGCGGTCTCTCCGTCCGGCAGTGCTTGTAACGTCGCAAGCAACAAGCCGTTCAACGTCCGGCCTCGATCTTCCGGCAGGTGGATACCGAGCGCGCGGTTGATTTCACGGATCAACGTCTCTCCGGGTAGGGTGACCATCCCGTTTGCGTCCCAATGGATCGCGTGTGCTCCCGTCAGCGACGTGGTGAATTGGCCGACGATCTCTTCGAGGATATCGTCGATCGTCACCAAACCCAAAAGCTCACCGTACTCGTCGACCACCAACGCAAGCCGCTGTTGCCGTTTCTGGAATTCGTTGAGTTGCGTCAATACCGGGGTCTTTGCCGGGATGAAATAGGCGGGTGTTGCCCGTTTTTTGAGGAGTTCGCGCGAAAAGGGTTGATCCTGCAACAGCGCACTCAAGATCTGGCGGGCATGGACGATTCCCAAGATTTCGTCGGATCGGCTGTCGATAAGCGGCAGCCGGGTGTGGTATGCCGTTGCCAACTGCTCGCGCAACGCACTTTCGCTTTCGGAGAGGTCGAGCGATTCGATCGCCCGTCGGGGTTTCATCACGTCGGCAACAGTGAGGTGTTCGATGTCAAGGAGATTGAGCAGCAATTCGCGGTGGTTCTGGAAACGCCACACAGAGGTTTGACTGAGCAGCGCGCGGAGTTCTTCGGGCAAGTAAGTGTGGTGATCCCGCCGTTGGTTGAGGCGCAATAGGGTCAGAACCCCCTTGACGAAGAGATTGACGAAATCGACGATCGGGCCGGTGAGTTTCAAGAGCGCCGTGAGCGGCCACGCGAACCAGAGGGCCAAAGTGTCGGCGTAGCGCGCACCGATGACTTTCGGGGTGATTTCGGAAAAGACGAGGATCACGAACGTCAGGACGAAGCTCCCTACGGCCAATGCGCTTTCGTGTTCGCCGAAGAGCGCGAGCGTGATCACCGAAGCGAGCGTCGCCGCACCGACGTTGATCACGTTGTTGAGGAGCAGAACGACCCCCAAGAGGCGGTCGGTGTCGGCCAAGAGCGCCGTGGCCAGGCGGGCGCTGCGGTTGCCGTTCGCAGCAAGCGCCTGTAGGCGGAAACGGTTTGCTGCCATCATCACCGTTTCACTCATCGACGCGAGACCAGAGCCCGCTAGGAGCGCGACGAGTGCGACGAAATGCCAGGGCGTGACCGCAGCGATTTGAGAGGGGGCGCTCATGCCGATCGATGGGTCAAGAGAAAATCACGAACGAAATGAAAACCGAGATAGGCGAGCGCCAGGAGCACGATCCCGCCCCACAACCAGCGCAGGGCCGTTTGGCCACGCCAACCGTAGCGCCAGCGCCCAAAAAGCAGCACGGCGAAGACGAGCCACGCCGAAAGGGAAAAGACCGTTTTGTGGTCCCAGCGCCAAGGAACGCCGAAGAGGGCTTCGGAAAAAACGATTCCGGTGAGGTTGGTCAGCGTGAGCGCGGCGAATCCCATCCAGATCATGCGGAAGAGCTGTCGCTCCATCGTCATGAGCGGGGGGAGATGCTCCAACCAACGGAAAAAACGGTGGTGGTGCAGCGCCTGTTCGGCAAGGGTCATGAGAAAGGCGTGAATCGCGACCACGGAAAAGAGGGCGTAGCTGACGACCGCGACCAAAAGATGGGCGACGAGTGCCGGACGTCCCGCTGCAACGACGGGGTTGAGCGAGAGCGGCAAGATTGCCGCGACGATGGCAACCGCGGCGGCCGCTGGCGCATGGATGAGCGTCGTCCAGTGGCCTTCGGGACGGCGCAGGTCCCACGCGAGGATGACGCCTGCCAACCAGAGGGTGAGTGAGAGGACTGGCGCCACGCCCAAACGGATCCCGCTTGTGACGCCGCCAAAGAGGATCGCCCAGACTGCTGCGCCATGAACGAGGAGTGCGGCGACGTAGGCAGGGCGCAGCCAACGGGGTGGGCAGGATTGCGGGTCGGAGACACGACAGTGGCGCCACCCGCCAACCGCGACGAGGGCGTAGCAGAGGGCTGCGGCCAAATGCAGTAGAATCGACGTCATAATGCGAAAGTGTAACCGATTCGGAGAGATTTGAAGATGCTCGACCAATTGACCCAACGCCTCAGTCGTGTGGTGAAGACGCTCCGCGGCCAGGCGCGCTTGACCGAAGAGAACATTCAGGATGCGCTGCGCGAGGTGCGCATGGCGCTCCTCGAAGCCGATGTCGCGTTGCCTGTGGTCAAAGCCTTCATCGAGCGCGTGCGGACCAAAGCGGTCGGGCAAGAGGTGATCGGTTCCCTCACCCCAGGGCAGGCGCTCGTAGGGGTCGTCTTTGACGAACTGAAAGCCTTGATGGGGGGGAACGAGGCGCCGCTGCAGCTCAACGCCCGTCCGCCCGTTGTCATTTTGATGGCGGGGTTGCAAGGGGCTGGTAAGACGACGACGGTGGGTAAATTGGGGAAATGGCTCAAAGAGACGAAACGCAAAAAAGTGCTCACGGTCTCCACCGACGTTTACCGCCCGGCGGCGATCGAGCAATTGGCTACGGTTGCGAAAGCAGCGGGGGTCGACTGGTTCCCTTCGAAGGCCAGTGAGCAACCCATCGCGATCGCGCAGAACGCGTTGGCGGAGGCAAAACGGCGGCTCTACGACGTCCTGATCGTCGACACCGCAGGGCGGCTCGCCGTCGATGAAGCGATGATGCAAGAGATTCGCGCGCTCCACGACGCGTTGCAACCCACCGAAACGCTTTTCGTGGTGGACGCGATGTTGGGGCAGGATGCGGTCAATACCGCGAAAGCGTTTCACGACGCGCTGCCGCTCACTGGCGTGGTGCTCACGAAGCTCGACGGTGACGCGCGTGGTGGCGCGGCTCTTTCGGTGCGTTATGTCACCGGCGCGCCGATCAAATTCGCGGGCGTCGGTGAAAAACTCGACGGCTTGGAGCCCTTCTACCCCGAGCGCATGGCCAGTCGGATCTTGGGGATGGGGGACATCCTGGGGCTGGTGGAAACGGCGCGCAAAGAGGTCGACGAGGAGAAAGCGAAACAGCTGGCGAAGAAGATCCAGTCAGGGAAAGGGTTCGACCTCAACGACTTTCGTGAGCAGATCGTGCAGTTGCGCAAGATGGGCGGGATGACCTCGCTACTTGACAAAATGCCCGCGCAGATCGCGCAGATGGCGGGGCAGCTCCCGGCAGGCAGCGACGACAAAATGATCCGACGGATTCAGGGGATCATCGACAGCATGACGCCCGAAGAGCGTGCGCGCCCGGAAATCATCAAAGCGAAACGCAAACAGCGGATCGCGGCGGGTGCCGGGGTGACGGTGCAAGAAGTGAACCGCTTGCTCAAACAGTTCGATCAGACCCAGCGGTTGATGAAGAGCTTGGGCAAAGGCGGACTCAAAAAGATGATGCGCGGTCTGGGCGGTGTGTTGCCGCGCTTGCGCTAAAGGAGGTGCGATGACGCATGCGGGAAGCGACGCGGCCGACTTCGCTGGGCCGCGGTGGCCGGATGGCCTTAGTGGCCTGCTGTGGCTTGCGCTTCGTCGTTCGCTCAGAACTTTGTTGCGTGGCGAGGCGATCGGCGCGTTGATCTGGCCCGTGCTCGTCGCCAGCCTCATCTGGCTGGTCGTGGGTGCGCTAGCGTGGGAACCGGTCACGGCGATGGTGGGCGGTTGGCTCGAAGCAGCCGGTTCCCCCGATGGCGCGGCAGCGGGTGACGTGCCCTGGTGGGCGGGGGCGCTGGCGATTGGCGTGAAGTTTGCCTTTTGGCTGGGGGTGATCCCACTCATCTACGTGACGGCGCTGGTGCTGTTGGCGGTGTGGACACTGCCGGGGCTGATTCGTCGGATCGCGCAACGCGATTACTCCGCGCTCGAATTCCGTCATGGGGGCTCGGTGGCGGGCAGTATCGTCAATACCCTCGTCGCGGTGCTGCTCTATCTCTTGGGTATGGTGGCGACGCTGCTCCTGTGGTGGGTACCTGGTGCGCTTGTCCTTTTTCCTTTCGTCCTCACCGCCTGGCTCAACCAGCGCACCTTTGTCTATGACTGTTTGAGCGAGGTCGCCGATCGCACGGAGCTGCGTCGCGTAGCCGAGCGCTACAAAGGGTGGCTCTTCGCAGTCGGTATGGTCGGGGCTTTGCTGTTGTGGATTCCGTTCGTCAATCTCCTGTCGCCGGTGCTGATCGGGATCCTGTTTGCTCATGCTACCCTGGAGCTGCTCGCTTGGGAGCGGGGGAATGGAAGAACGACGCCGACGTCGAGCCGCGAAGCGACGGAAACGAAACCAACGTGGGAGTTGCTGCCATGATCCATATCGGCGCGTATATCATCGGGGATGAGATCCTTTCGGGGCGGCGGGAAGACAAACACCTCAAGGCGCTCATCGCCATCCTCAAGAAGCGTGGGTTACGCCTCTCTTGGGCCCATTATCTGGGGGACGATCCGTTGCACCTCACCGAAGCGTTTCGGCGCAGCTTCGCCACGAGCGATGTGGTGTTCAGCTTCGGCGGGATCGGTGCGACACCGGACGACCATACGCGGCAGTGCGCCGCTGCCGCGCTGGGGCGGCGTCTTGTCTTGCACCCGGAGGCCGAGGCGCTCATTCGGGCTCGGCTGGGTGCGGACGCGACGCCGCAACGCCTGGAAATGGGGGTTTTCCCGGAAGGGGCGCGGATCATTCCCAACCCGTACAACCAGATTCCCGGTTTCAGCGTCGAACACCACCACTTCGTTCCCGGTTTCCCGCGGATGGCGTGGCCGATGGTGGAGTGGGTGCTCGATACCTACTACCGTGACCATTTCGCTCGCGAAGATTGGGTGGAAGAGAGCCTCATTGCCTGGGATGTCCGTGAAGGCGACCTCCTGGATCTGATGCAGCAGCTTACCGAAAAGTATCCCGAAGCGACGCTTTTTTCTTTGCCGTCCCTCAAGGAGGAGAGCGGCGGTCGCTGGCGGCTCGAACTGGGGTTCAAAGGGCCTGCCGCGCAGGTTTCGCAAGCGATCGCGGAGCTCAAAGCGGCGCTGACGGCGCGGGGGGTTGCCTTCGCTCCGTAAAGAGCGCGTTGGCGGGAACGATCCCTCTCTTGGCCTGGTCGGCACTTAACTTTTTCGCCAGCTTTTTCACTTCCGCAGCCGCAGCGGCCACCGCCCGGTAGCTGTCGAATTGCTGGGGCAGAACCGGTAGTGCGCCTACAGTTAGTGCGGAAAGGGGGTGAAAGACCACGTTGCCACGGCGATCTTCTGCTACGATGCCGCCGCGCTGCCAGTCGTCGCTGCTGTAGAAACTGGGAAGCGCGGCGGTGTAAGCGGAAAAGAGCGCCGTGATCCGTTCTTGCCACGCGGGATCGCGAAAGAGGACGATGAAGTCGTCGCCGCCGATGTGGCCAATGAAGTCTTCCGGATGGGTGACGTGGCGCTTCAGGAGTTCCGCAACCAGCCGAATCAGTTCGTCGCCGCGCTCGAATCCATAGAGATCGTTGTACGCTTTGAAGTGGGCGATGTCGACGTAGGCGACGACAAACGGTAGTTGCTGTGTGAGTAGGCTTTGGATGCGGTCGTTGATCGGCAAGTTTCCGGGAAGGCCGGTGAGCGGGTTGGCGTACCGTGCCGCTTCGAGTTGCAGCTCCACCAAGGTGCGCAACAGCGCCTGCCCGTCGCCAAGCCCCAGGTATTTGCCGCTTTCGCCGACGACGAGGAACGGTCGCCCCAGCTCGGTGAGCGCGAGCGTTTGCAGCTGCTGGGAGAGTTCGTGGATGGTCGCGTCGGAGCGGATCGCAAACGCTTTGCTCAGGTAGTGCTGACACGATTTGCGGCCAAAGAGTTCGTGGCGGTAGGGACGGGCGAAATCTTCCAGGAACGGGTGGCGGAAAATGAGACCCAGGGGACGTTCGTCCGTATCGACTACCGGGATTGCGCTCAAATCCGGATCGGCGGTGAAACGGGCATAGATCGTTTCGTTGTTCGTTTCGAGCGTTGCTGGCGGGATTGCGAGTGCGAGCGAAGCCACGTTCCGGGTGTGCGCTTTCGTGAGCACCTGCGCGTTCCCTGTTTGGAGCCATTGCCGCCGTTTCTCCGTGGGTAGCGAATCAACCAGCGTTTTTTGCGGTGGCGCGAACAGAAAACCTTGGACGAAGTCGAACCCCAACTGCTGCACCAAATGCCATTCCGCCGCTTTTTCCACCCCTTCTGCGACGATGCGGCTTCCGGTGGTCTGGCTCAGCATCACCACCGCTTCCAGAAAACGGCGGACGGCGCCGTCCGTTACCGCTTGGAGGACGAAGTGGCGATCGAGTTTGACATAGTCGGGACGGATTTCCGACCAGACACGAAGCGACGCGTACCCTTCGCCCAGATCGTCGATCGCGATCTCGAACCCTTGGCGGCGGTAATGGGTTACTGCCTGCCGCAGCGTGTCATAGTCCAGGTGTGGTGATGCTTCGGTAATTTCGATCACCACCTGGCTCGGTGCCATGCCGTGCAGAGTGAGAAGATGGCGGGTCCACCCTTTTTGGGCGCCCTGGATGAACGCGAGCGGATCGACGTTGAGGAAGAGCTTGTGCGGCGCACCATTGGCGATTTGGTGCGCATAGGCAGCGATCGCCGCTTCGCGGCAGGCGTAATCGAGTTCGGCGATACGCTGCGCCGCGCGTGCTGCGGAAAAAAGCGCGTCTGGTCTGGCCAGTGGGCTGTCTTGCGGCCCACGGATCAGCGCTTCCCAACCGTAGCAGGTGAGATCACGGGCCCGCCAAATCGGTTGGAAATGGGCAACGAGGGCGCGTCGACACAGAATGTCGTCCAATGTCAGTCGCCAGTCACTTGTGTCGTCGTTGCGGAGATGTGGTGCGTAACGGATTGCGTTCATGGAAGGCAGCCTTCGCTGGGGTTGAGGCAACCCAGATGGGACGCGATCGCGGCACTCAACGAAGCAATGCGTACGCTGTTGTCCCAGAACCGCGGCATTGGTTTGGGGATCTGATTGCGTAACGCGATTGCGGTGACCAGCGTCACCAGCGTTTCCACACCTAGGAGCGTGACCGCTTGGCGGATCGATTCCAATGGACGTGCGATACCATAGGCTGGCGAATTGACCGTTTTCAGTACCGCAGCACTCAGTGCGAGATCTTGCGTGACCAGATCGGCAATAGTACGCATGCTGGGGTGTTTGCGCTGTAATTCCTGGTCGATCGCCGACAGGATCTGCGGGCGCGGAGGAATGGGGATGTTGGCGAGAAGCGGGTCGGTTGCGCTTCGTTCTTGCGCCTTTTCTGATGCGTTCAGAGATGGCATTATCGCTTTCCTCCCGGTATCGTCGGTGCTGGTGTTTGGTCGAAAGGGTAGCGGATCGAGATGACGATTTGATGACAAGGAGCGACGACAGAATGGAGCCAACGGATTCGATCGATGAAGCAGCGGTGGTCGAGCAGATGCGTGCTTGGATCGAAAGGGCCGTGATCGGGCTGAACTTATGCCCGTACGCCAAAGCCGTTTGGATCAACCAGCAAGTGCGCATCCGAGTAAGCGATGCACGCCACATCGATCATTTTCTGGAGCATTTGGACGAAGAGCTGGAGCGGCTCGTAACGACTGACCCGAAGGTCCTGGACACGACGCTTCTCGTCCACCCCACCCTTTTCCCTGATTTCGCGACGTTCAACGATTTCTTGGATCTGGCCGAAGCCTGTTTGGAGGACCACGATTTGGTTGGGGTGATCCAGATCGCGTCGTTCCATCCCCAATTTCAATTTGCCGAGGAGCCGGAAGGGGATTGGAGTCACTACACCAATCGGGCACCGTACCCGACGCTGCACCTCCTGCGCGAAGCCAGTATTGCGCAAGCGGTTGCTGATCATCCCAACCCCGACGCGATCTGGCAACGCAACGTAGCCTTGATGCGCGAATTGGGGCGGTCGGGGTTGGCGAAGCTGAAGATCTGGCCGGAGTTGGAAGACGAAAAAAAGTAAGGCGCGCCTAAAATCTGCGCGTGCGGTCGGCCTCGCGGCGCGAGCGGTCAGGTGTCGGCGTTCGAGGGGTCGAGCAATGCGATCAAGTCGTCACAGAGCGCATTGTATTCTTCTTCGGAGAGTAAGAGAAATTCCAGAGCGGCATTTCCGAGTTTTTCCCATTCGTAGTTTTCGGTCAAACGCATGGCCCGGTAATCGATTTGTTCAGCGATAAGTGCTGTCGCGATCAGGTTGAGCGCCGTGGTTGAGAGGCTTTCTGAAGCAAAACAGTCCAGTTCATGGTGGTGCGCAATCGCTTCACAAATCGGCTCTGGAAGTCCCCAATTCTTGGCAAGCAGACTCCCAACAATCGCATGGCTGGTTTGATGGCGTTCTTCTTCGACTGCGGTGAAGGGGCGCTGAAATTCGGCATTGGCGGCGCGGAGTGTTTCGAGATAATCCGGAAAGCGGGCCGCCATCAGAGGAATCCCACAATCGCGAAAGAGCCCGAACAGGTAAGCGAGATTAGGGGACAGATTTTTCAGTTGTTTGGCAATGGCTGCGGAAAGGAGCGCGATCCGTGCCGAACTGTCCCAGAAACGCTCGAGTTTTGGGGTGGCCAGGGTGTTGCGCACCATGAAACCCGTTACCAGGGTAGCAATGTTGTCAAGCCCAAGCACCCCCACTGCTTGGTCGATCGATTCCACTTTGCGCCGTAAGCCGTAAAAAGGGGAATTGACCGTTTTCAACACGGCGGCCGAGAGCGCGACATCGCTGGCAACGAGCCGAGAAAGTGCGCGCAAATCGGGCGCATCGGATTGGAGTGCAGAAAAAATCTCCGTCAGGATTTGAGGGCGAGGCGGGATTGCGATACGCGCAATCAGCTGCTGTGCGGTCTGCTCACTCAGAGGTGGATTGTTCATTGCCGTGGCTCCCTTCGAACGCCCAGTCCCGGGGCGTGAGCAATTCATAGAGTCGTGCTTCGGGTGAGCCGGCCTCGGGATGCCAATCGTAGCGCCAATGGACCACTGGGGGCAGGGACATCAAGATCGATTCGGTTCGACCCCCTGTTTGCAGGCCGAAGATGGTTCCCCGATCCCAGACCAAGTTGAACTCGACGTAGCGCCCGCGCCGGTAACATTGGAACTGCCGCTCCCGTTCGCCGTAGGGGTGGTGGCGGCGCCGCGCGACGATCGGCAGGTAAGCGGGCAGGAAATGGTCGCCGACCGCAAAGGTGAGCCGTTGTGCAGCGTCAAACGGGGTGTTGCCGTCGGCGCCAAGATCGTCGAAGAAGAGGCCGCCGACGCCCCGTGGTTCGTTGCGGTGTTTGAGGAAGAAGTAACGGTCACACCACGTTTTCCATTCCCGGTAGCACGTATCGTCTCCGCCACCGGCATGGACCGCGTCGCGGCACGTACGGTGGAAATGGACGATATCTTCGACGAACGGATAGTACGGGGTGAGATCCATCCCGCCGCCGAACCACCAGACGTCAGGCTGTGTGTCATTGCTGTGCGCGACGAAAAAGCGAACGTTGAGGTGCACCGTCGGGCAGTATGGGTTACGCGGGTGGAGCACGAGCGATACGCCCAGCGCTTCGAACGGGCGGCCAGCAAGTTCCTGACGGTGCGCCGTGGCGGAAGGGGGAAGGCTCGCCCCCCGGACATGGGAAAAGTTGCAGCCGCCCCGTTCGAAGAAGCGGCCATTTTCGATGAGACGGGTAAGCCCGTCGCCTTGCAGACGGTCACCAGCGGGACGAGACCACGCATCGGTGTGAAACGGCTCACCGTCGAACGCTTCGAGCGACGAGACGATTTCGCGCTGGAGCGCAAGAAAACGGTCACGCAGTTCGGCGATTGGCAACGCCATCACGACCGTCCCGGTTTGGCAATGGCGCGGTGGCCGATGTCGCGACGCATCTGTTTGCCCGGGAATCGAATCTGTTCGGCGACGGCATAGGCACGCTGTTGTGCCGCGGCAACCGAGTCGCCCAATGCAGTGACCGCAAGGACTCGCCCCCCTGCGGTGACGAGGGTGCCGTCGTCGCGTTGCGCCGTGCCGGCGTGGAAAATCAACACCGAATCGTCATTGATGGCAAGCGGTGTCGGTTCTTTAGGTAGGCCCATGATCGGGTCCCCTTTCTTCGGCGCGTTGGGATAGCCTTGGGCAGCGAGCACCACCGCAAGCGCGACACGCCGATCCCATTCGGCAGTGGCGTCACCGATTCGCCCTTCGAGCGCGGCTTCGATGAGGTCGACAAGATCCGATTTGAGCCGCGCCATGATCGGTTGGGTTTCCGGGTCACCCATGCGGCAGTTGAATTCGACCACAAAAGGCGCGCCATTGGGCGCGATCATCAGCCCGGCATAGAGGAATCCGACGTAGGGCGTACCCTCTTCAGCCATCGCAGCGAGTGTGGGACGGATGATTTCCCGCATCACGCGCGCATGCACGTCGGGGGTGACGACCGGAGCAGGGCTGTAGGCCCCCATTCCGCCCGTGTTGGGCCCCTGGTCACCGTCCAAAAGGCGTTTGTGGTCTTGGCTGGTCGCCAGCGTCAACGCCTCTTTGCCGTCGGCAATCACGATGAAGCTCGCTTCCTCGCCTTCCAGGAACGCTTCGATGACCACACGCGCGCCCGCTTCCCCCATTTCCCGGCTCACCAACATTTTGTCGATTGCCGCATGTGCCTCGTCGAGCGTTTGCGCAACGACGACGCCTTTCCCGGCCGCGAGCCCATCGGCTTTGATGACGATCGGCGCGCCTTGGGCGTCGACGTAGGCGTGCGCTTTGTCGGGGTCAGAGAAGGTGGCGTAGGGCGCCGTGGGGATACCGTGCCGAGCCATGAAGGCTTTGGCGAACTCTTTGCTGGCTTCCAGCTGGGCAGCCGCTTGCGTCGGTCCGAAAATCGTGAGCCCTTCGGCTTGGAACGCATCGACGATTCCCGCCGCAAGTGGCGCTTCGGGGCCCACCACGGTGAGATCGACGTGATGGCGCTTTGCCGCGTCGATCCAGGAGGGAATGTCATTCGCGGGGAGGTTGCGACATTTTTCCGTCGCGGCGGTCCCGGGGTTGCCTGGCGCGACGAACACGCGCTGCACCCGCGGCGACTGCGCGAGTTTCCAGGCAAGTGCATGTTCGCGACCGCCGCTCCCAACCACCATCACGGTTAAACCCAGATGTTTCATCTTGCCCTTCCTCTGCTTCGCCTTTCTTGTATGACCGATCCGCTTCGTTTTGGTGTCGAGTGGCGCTCAGTGACGGAAATGGCGCATACCGGTGAAGACCATTGCCAGGCCGTGTTCGTTTGCGGCTGCGATCACCTCTTCGTCGCGCACCGAGCCCCCCGGTTGGATCACTGCAGTGGCGCCCGCTTGCGCCAGGACATCGACGCCGTCGCGAAACGGAAAGAACGCGTCCGACGCCACGACCGAACCGCGCACCTCGAGCCCGGCGTTTTGCGCTTTGATCACGGCGATGCGCGAGGAGTCCACACGACTCATCTGACCAGCGCCGATGCCGATCGTTTGCCCGTTTTTGCCGTAGACGATCGCGTTCGATTTGACGAATTTGGCAACGCGCCAGACAAAGAGGAGGTCGCGCATTTCGTCTTGCGTTGGTGTGCGGCGTGTCACCACTTTGAGGTGAGCGGGATCGAGCAGGTCGGTATCGTTGGACTGAACGAGCAATCCGCCGCCGATGCGCTTGAGATCCTGCTGCGCAACCGCTGGACCCCACGGACAGCGCAAAACCCGGACGTTTTTCTTCTCCGCAAGGCGCGCTCGAGCTTCTTGGGTGTAATCGGGCGCGATCACTACTTCGAGGAATTGCTGCGTCAGGGCTTCGGCTGCTGCGGCATCGACCACGGTATTGAACGCGATGATCCCGCCGAACGCAGAAGTGGGGTCGGTTGCGAACGCCTTGCGGTAGGCATCCGCTGCGCATTCGGCTACGGCAACGCCGCACGGGTTGGCGTGTTTGACGATCACGCACGCTGCTCCGTCTTGCTGGGGATCGAACTGTTTCACGCATTCCCACGCGGCGTCGGCATCTGCCAAGTTGTTGAACGAAAGGGCTTTGCCTTGCAGCGTTTCGGCAAGCGCAAGCGCGCCCGGCGCCGGATTGAGGTCGCGGTAGAACGCCGCCTGCTGGTGCGGGTTTTCACCATAGCGAAGCGGCATCACCAGGTCGAAGGAGAGGTGGAGGGCTTGGGGCCAGGTGGCGTCGCCTTCGAGCCGTTGTGTGAGGTAGGTGCTCACCATTGCATCATATCGCGCCGTGTGGGTGAAGGCTTTCGCAGCAAGACGAAAGCGGGTGGCGTAACTCACTTGGCCGCGGTTTTTGAGTTCGTCGAGCACGGGCGTGTAGTCGGCCGGGTCGACGATCACGGTGACGCCACCCTGCTCGTCGCCGTGGTTTTTCGCTGCGGCGCGAACCATCGCCGGGCCGCCGATGTCGATGTTTTCGATCGCCTCAGCTAGCGTGCAGTCGGGGCGGGCAACGGTGGCGGCGAATGGATAGAGGTTGACGGCGACGATCTCGATGGGGGGAATGTCGTGCGCGGCGAGCGTCGCGATGTGCTCGGGGTTGCTGCGATCGGCGAGGATGCCGCCGTGCACGCGTGGGTGCAGCGTCTTGACACGGCCATCGAGGATTTCCGGAAAGCCGGTGTGTTCGGCAACGTCGGTGACGGTCAAACCGGCGTCACGCAACGCTTTCGCGGTGCCGCCGGTAGAAAGCAGCGTGTAGCCCAATTGCGCCAACGCTTGGGCAAAGGGGATGAGGCCGGTTTTGTCGGAGACGCTCAAGAGCGCGGTGCGGTGGGTCATCGGTGGTTTCCTCGATCGATTTCAGGCATTGGGATAGAGGTCGTGCTCTTTCAGTTTGCGGCGCAAGGTGTTGCGCGTCACACCAAGGAGTTCGGAAGCGCGGGTGATGTTGCCGTGGGTTCGGATGAGCACGTATTCGAAGAGCGTGCGTTCGACCCGCTTCATGACCATCGCGTGCAGATCCGATGGAGGAGCGCCGTCGAGATCGACGAAATAGCGGTCGAGCATTGTTTTGACCGCGATGCACAACGTATCGTCTGGGCGAAGGGGGTCGTGCGGGGAAAGATTCTGCGGCGCATTCATGCAACGCGCTCCTCAAAGGCGGGCAATTCGGTGAAAAAGCGGTCGATGAGTTCGCGCTGTGCCGCCGCGCACTCCAGTTGGTTCATCTCCCGGCGAAACGCGGCGCCCCCCGGTAACCCTTTCGAGTACCACCCGATGTGTTTACGCGCGATTTTGACTCCGGTCTCTTCTCCGTAAAAGGCATAGAGTTCTTCCAGGTGTTCGAGCAGAATCGCGCGAATTTCGGCACGGGAGGGAGGCGGAAGGTGTTTGCCGGTGGCGAGGTAGTGTTCGATTTCCCGGAAAATCCACGGGCGACCCTGTGCGGCCCGACCGATCATCACGGCGTCGGCACCGGTGTATTCCAGGACGTATTTGGCTTTTTCGGGTGTGTCGATATCCCCGTTCGCGATCACAGGAATCGACACGAGGCTTTTGACCCGGGCGATGGTGTCGTACTCTGCCTCTCCCATATATTGGTCGGCTCGTGTCCGACCGTGGATCGCCAGCGCACGAATCCCAAGGTCTTCAGCGATGCGCGCCAGTTCCGGCGCATTCTTGTTTTGCCGGTTCCAGCCGGTCCGCATCTTGAGGGTCACCGGGGTTTCGGGAACCGCTTTGACCACCGCTTCGAGAATCGCCGCAGCCAGTTTGAGGTCTTGCATCAACGCCGAGCCAGCGAAGACGTTGCAGACTTTCTTTGCGGGACACCCCATGTTGATATCGATGATCTGAGCGCCGCGATCGACGTTGTAGCGCGCCGCTTCGGCCATCATTTTGGGGTCGGCGCCTGCGATCTGAACGACGATCGGCTCGACTTCGCCCTCGTGGTTGGCACGGCGCTGTGTTTTGACACTGCCGTAGAGGAGCGAATTGGAGGTCACCATCTCAGAGACCGCAAGCCCTGCTCCCAAGCGCTTGCAGAGTTGGCGGAACGGGCGGTCGGTGACGCCTGCCATCGGAGCAACGAACAAATTGTTGCGCAGCGTAAAACCGAGGTAGTTCACGGCACGTATCGTTCGAGTTTTCGGGGGGAAAAGTATACCCTATCCCCCGCGCATCAGCGCTTCGATCTCGTCGATCGCAACCGGGACGTCACGGGTGAGCAAGGTGCATCCCGTTTCGGTGACCAGTGCGTCGTCTTCGATGCGAATGCCGATACCCCAAAAGTCGCGGGGGATATCCTCGGCAGGGTCGATGTAAAGCCCCGGTTCGATCGTCGTGACCATCCCTGGCTGTAACGTGATCGATTGCCCATCGATTTGATAGGGGCCGACGTCATGAACGTCGAGCCCCAGCCAATGGCCGGTGCGGTGGGGATAGAAGCGCAGATGGCGCTTTTCGGCGATGAGGGTGTCGACCTCGCCGGAGAGCAGTCCCAGATCGACCAGGCCTTCGACCAAGACGCGGGTGGCGGCGTCGTGCGCTGCGGCAAACGGCGCCCCGGGGCGGGTTGCGGCAATCGCGGCGTTCTGAGCAGCGAGGACGATCTCGTAGAGTGCGCGCTGCGCGCCCGAGAAGCGGCCGTTGGCGGGAAACGTTCGCGTGATGTCGCTCGCGTAACCGCGATATTCGCAACCGGCGTCGATCAATACCAGCGCGCCGTCGGGAATGGTCGCGCGGTTTTCGACGTAGTGCAGAATGCAGGCGTTGGCGCCGCTTGCGACGATCGGCGGGTAGGCAGGCCCTTCGGCGCCCAGTTCACGGAACGTGGCAAGGATTTTGCCTTCGAGCGCCGCTTCGCTGACGCCGGGACGGGTGATCTGCATCGCGGCGCGGTGCGCGGTTGCGGCGATCGCTGCACTCATCTTGAGGCACGCAATTTCGTATCGATCTTTGATTTGACGAAAGCGTGCTATCAAAGCCCGGACGTCGTACCACGCCTGAGGGGGGGTGACCCCCTGCCGGGTTTTACGTTCGAGCGCGCTTTTCCACAGACGCAGCCGGGCGTCGACAGCCTCATGTTCCAGGATCGGCGCCCAGACGTTCGCAGCACCGGCCAAGAGGTCCGGCATTCGGGTGTCGAGTTCGGTAAGGGGAAAGGCGTCGTCGAGCGCGAGCGCTGCGGCGGCCCGTTCGACACCCAGCCGAAACCCGTCCCACTTTTCTTGTTCGGGGTTGCGGTCGCGACAAAAGAGCACCGCGCGCGGTTCGGCGAACGTGCGCAAGAGTAACCATGCGTCGGGTTCGGTAAACCCCGTGAGGTAGTAAAAGTCGCTGTCGAAACGAAACGGGTAGTGGGTGTCGCGGTTGCGTCGCTGTTCGCGTGCGGTGGGCAGCAACAGTGCCCCACCACCAGCAGCTTGCATCGCCGCCAGGATGAGCGCACGCCGGTTTGCGAACGGCGTGGGGTCCGGATCCAGGCGGCCAACCGGCGGTTGCGGGGGTTCAGGGGTAGGGGAGGGAAGCGAGGGATTCATGGGTCTCCTTTCGTCGAATCGATGAGCGCCTGCCGTTCGCGGCGCCAGCGGGCGAGCCGCTGCGGCGTGCCGATGTCCCACCACGGCGCTTCGGTGATTTCGTAACCGATGCGTCCCTCTGTGATGGCTTGGCGCAGCAAGGGGCCGAGCGGGGCACGGGTCTGTGGCGTCAGCGAAGTGAGCAACGCAGAACGGTACAAGGCAACACCAGCGAACGTATAGGTATTGCCCCGGGTTGTATCGGCATGGGGCAGCAACGCGCCGCTGGGGGTGACCGTGAAATCGCCATCGCGATGGTCCGGCGGATTGGGCGCAAGCAGCAGGTACCCAAGGTGATCCGGGTGGGTGTTCAGTTGTGCTTCACCTCGGCGCACGAACATGGCAAGTGACCAAGCGGGTGCGAGATCGACGTCGCCATTGACCACCAAAAAGGGGTCGCTGTCGATGAGGGGAAGTGCCGTGCGAATACCCCCCGCCGTCTCCAGCCCGGGTGGGGTTTCTCTGCTGTACTGGACCGTGATTCGCCACGCGCTGCCGTCGCCGACGTACTGCTCGATCTGTTCACCCAGCCAACAAGGATTGAGGACCACAGAGCCGATACCGGCGTCGGCAAGCCGTTCGAGCCAGTGGGCGAGGAGCGGTGTTCCCGCGGCATCGGGAACGAGCGGTTTCGGGGTGGTGTCGGTGAGCGGACGCAACCGTTCGCCGCGCCCCGCCACCAAGATCAAGGCACTGGTCATGGCAACCGTTCAGAAGGTGAGCGCGACTTGAACCTCTTCGGGGTGGAGCCGCTCGAAAAGACGCAGTAGTGGTTTCAGTGCGGTATAGCGCATCAGGGCTTTCCACAAGTAGCGCCGAACCCGTGGCAGGTCGTCGAGATAGCCGGTTTTGCCGTCGCGGTAAGCCAGCCGGGCGAAGATCCCAAGCACTTTGAGGTGGCGCTGTACGCCCATCCATTCGTAATCGGCGTAGAAGTCGTCGAACCGCTCATGGATGGGAACGCCGAGCCGTCGTGCCTGCTGCCAGTAGCGGACGAGGAGGTCGAGCGTGAATTCCTCCGGCCACTCGAGGTAAGCGTCGCGCAAGAGTGAAACCGGGTCGTACGTAATCGGCCCCCAGACGGCATCTTGGAAATCGAGCACACCCAACGCCCCAAGGGGGCGCAGCGGATGGTTGTCCGGCAGCACCATGAGGTTGCGACTGTGGTAGTCGCGATGGACGAAAACCTGAGGCTGCGCCTGAGCGCGTTCGATCAGCGCGGTGAAGCTCTGCTCCAGCATCTGTTGCTCAGTAGCGGTAAGCGTGACACCCAGATGGCGGCCTAGGTACCATTCCGGGAACAGACGGAGCTCGGCTTTGAGTTTGGCGGCGTCGTACTCCGGAAGCGCTGCGGGACGAGGTTGCTTTTGAAGCACCAAGAGCGTGGCCAACGCTTCGGCATACCATTCGTGGGCGGTTTCCGGTTGGCTGTTTAGCCGCGTCGCCAGCGTCTCGCTGCCGAAGTCGCTCAGCAACACGAAACCCAGTTCCGCAGCCACGGCCTCGACCGTGGGAACGGGTACGTTGGCCTCGGCAAGACAGGCCCGAATCTGTAGCCACGGCTGGATCGCCTCTTTCTCCGGCGGTGCGTCCATCACGATGCGTGTCGTGCCATCGTTCAACCGTACGCGCCAATAGCGTCGGAAGCTGGCGTCTTCCGAAGCAGGCGTCAAGCTGTCGCTTGCGATCCCCAAGTCGTGCAACCAGGCAGTCAGTGCCAGACGGCGTTCCTCCATCGATCAGCCCAAACCCTTTCGTGTACAATCGCGCTAGACGATTGTAACCGAACTGATTGCCCTGTGACTTTCGTGCCTGATTCGAATGGACGTCGCGGCAAACCACCGCGACCGCGGTTGCGTCCTATCGTCGCGTGGTTGGCGGTGATGGGGTTTTCCTCATGGACTTGGGGGGAAGGGCTGCCTCCGTTCGAAGTCGATCCTTCTCTGCTGGGTTCTCCTTCGGCGGTTCCGCCTCAGCAAACGCCCGTTCTGCCTCATGACGCAGCGCCGAAGGATGCCGCGAACCCGAACCGCGAGCCTGAAGTCCCGGTGCCACTGACGTCGGCAACTTCTGCGCAGCGGGTCAGTGAACGCGATCTGCCGTTTTTGCCGGCTGGTACGGTGATCGAGGCCGATCGCATTCGCGGCGAACGGGGAAAAACGTTGATTGCCGAAGGGGACGTCATCGTTGCACGGGATGGGCAGTTCGTGCGTGCCGAACGGCTCACCTACGACGAACCCTCGGAAACTGTGACCGCAACGGGTGCAGTAACCCTGGAGGATCGCGCCCTGGGGGTTCGGGTGACCGGTCCCGAAGCGCACTACAATTTGGCGGACAAGACGGGGGTCTTCCAGCAGCCGCGCTACTTTTTCACTCCGTCGGAGAAAAACCCGCACGCAACCGACGCCCACGGCGCGGCGCAAGCGGTCTATTTCGAAGGCGCGAACCAGTATCGGATCGAAAGGGGGAGCTGGACCACCTGTGCGGCGCCGGACCCCGACTGGTATCTCCAAGCCGATCGCATCACACTGGATCGCAATACCAACGTCGGCCATGCGCAGGATGCGCGGTTGCGTTTCGGCGATACCACGCTTGTGGCGCTGCCGTGGTTGGAGTTTCCGCTTTCGAAGGAGCGGAAATCGGGCTGGCTTGTCCCCTCGTTCGGGGTGTCGAGCCGGGCCGGGGTACAGGTTGCGGTACCCTACTATTTCAACCTGGCCCCGAATTACGACCTGACGCTGACGCCAAGAATTTATACCCGTCGTGGACTGCAATTGGGCAGCCAATTCCGTTATCTGACCGAATCGATGCGCGGAACGCTCGAAGCGGAGGTGTTGCCGAGCGACCGCGAAGCGGGGCGAACGCGCGCGCTGGGAATCTGGCGGCATGAGCAGCGTTTCACTGACCGGCTCTACGGTACGGTCGATTACAACGCGGTGGGCGACCGGGACTACTTCAAAGATTTGAGCAACAACCTGAGCCTTTCTTCAACGGTTCATCTGCTGCGGCAAGGGTCGCTCTGGTACCATGGCGAGGGGTGGGGTTCGCAACTCCTGGTGCAGCAGTATCAAACGCTCGATCGCACCATCGAAACGCCCTACCGTTTGCTGCCGCAGTGGCGGCTCTGGTCGGCACCCGTCGCGTTGGGCAATGCCGGGCGCTTTGGCACCGTGACCTTTTCGGGGCAGGTAACGCAATTTCGCCACCCGGATGCGGGGTCTATCTCCTCTTCGGGACTCTATTGGGCCGAAGGAACGCGCTGGGTAGCAACCCCCGAGTGGCGCCTGCCGATCGCAACCGAATGGTGGTCGGTGGAACCGCGCGTGCTGGCACATCTCAGCCACTATTCCCTCGACCAACCCGCGGTTGTCGGCGGGCGAACGACCCTTTCGCGCGCGTTGCCGATCGTTGCGCTCGACGCGCGGATGGCGTTCGAACGCGACTGGACGCTTTTTGGCCGCAACTGGTTGCAAACGCTGGAGCCTCGCCTCTTTTACCGCTACGCGCCCTATCGCGATCAGTCCGATTTTCCCCTTTTTGATACCGATCGGTACGGTTTTGGCTTTGCCCAGCTCTTCATGATGAACCCTTATACGGGGTATGATCGCGTTGCGGACGGTCACAGTGTCACGGTGGCGGTCACGTCGCGGTTGCTGGAGCCCGAAACGGGTAGAGAACGGATCCGTGCGTCGCTTGCGCAGCGTTTTTACCGTGACGATCCCAAAGTATTGCTCCCCGGAGAGGCGCCGTGGAGTAACCGGCGGACCGACCTGCTCGCGGAAGTGGTCTGGCAGCCTTTCGAGCGCTGGCGGACCAAAGGCTTTTGGCAATACGATCCCGACGAAGGAGTGAACCGCCGTTTCAACGTCGCGGTGCGTTATGAGGCAGGGCTAGCGAAGGTAGCTGGCTTCGACTACCGGTACACGCGCGATCAGCTGGAGGAAGTGGCGCTTTCGGGGCAATGGCCACTTGCGCCGCGCTGGTACGGGGTGAGCCGCATCGCCCGGTCACTGCAAGAAGACCGCTGGACGGAACTGCTCGCTGGGTTCGAATACAACGGCGGCTGCTGGGTTGGCCGGGTCGTACTGCATCGCTATGCGCTTTCGAGCGCCAGCAACAACACAGCGATCTTTTTCCAACTCGAACTCAATGGGTTAGGGAGTTTGGGCAACGACCCGGGGTCGCTCCTGCGGCGAGCTGTACCGGGCTATGGCAGAATTGCGCCGACCGGCCCGGAGCGGTCGCTCGAGTCGGGGTGGTAGGAGAAGCGAATGAAAAAAAGGGTAGGTATCTGGGTGATCCGATGGGTTTTGGCGAGCGTCATGGTCGCGCTTCCGCCTGCGTGGGCTACGGATACCATCGGTGTGGTTGCCGTCGTCAATGGGGAACCCATTACCTCGTTGCAACTGGAACGGCGTCGCGCCCAGATCGAACGCCAATTGGCCCAGCAAGGGCGTGCGGCACCTGCGCAACAGATCGCCGACGAAGCATTGCGGTCGCTCATCGTCGAGCGTATTCAATTGCAGGCGGCGAAGCGATTCGGGATCGAGGTCGAACCGCGTGAAGTGGACGACGCGATCGCTTCGATCGCGGCGCGCAATGGGATGGACCGGACGCAACTGGAAGCCGCATTGCAGCAAGACGGAATCTCTTGGGCCACGTTCCAAGAGGAGATCCGCCGGCAAATCCTGTTGCAGCGGTTGCAAGCGCGGGTAACGCAAGGGTCCGACACCGTCAGTGACGCTGAACTCGACCATTTCATCGCAGCGTTTCCTGACCTCAAACGCCGTTTTGCCGAAGAGGCGGCGAACGTCGTGCAAACCCATGTCCGCCACATTCTGCTCAAAACGGGGGCGACCCTCACGGACGAGGAGGCAAAAGCGCGCCTCGTCGCGCTCAAAGAGCGGTTGGCGCGCGGTGAAGATTTCGCGGAACTCGCGCGCCTCCATTCCGAAGACGGCTCGGCCGCCAATGGCGGTGACCTGGGTTGGGTGTTGCCGGGCGATTTCGTCCCGGAATTCGAAACGGTAATGAACCGCTTGCCGGTCGGCGCGGTTTCCGATCCGGTGAAAACGCGGTTCGGATGGCATTTGATCCAGGTGGTGGCGCGGCGGCCGCTTGCCGACGATCCCGACGCGTTCCGCAATTACGCGCGCAACAAACTTCGCGAGCGGAAACGGCAGCAGGCGTATGAGGCGTTCGTCCAATCGCTCGAAGCCGAAGCAGTGATCGAGCGACCGACTGGTGAGGGTTTACCGCGGTGAACGAAAACGCACGCGCTCCGTTGGCAATCACGCTGGGAGAGCCGGCTGGCATCGGCCCGGAACTCTGTGCCCGGCTGGTCGAACGGCGCTGGCCGCACCCGTTGGTGCTGATCGGAGATCCCGCATTGCTTGCGCGCTATGGTGTGACGTTGCCGGAATACGAACCGAACAAGCGGGTGCCCTTATCGATCCTGCCAGTTCCGCTTGTGGCACCCGTCACGCCGGGTGTGCTCGATCCCGCGAATGCCGCCTATGTCCTTGCCACACTGGATCGCGCGATCGACGGCGCATTGGCGGGCGCATTCTCGGGCATCGTCACG
Source organism: Hydrogenophilus hirschii (assembly GCF_054656675.1). Classification (NCBI taxonomy): domain Bacteria; kingdom Pseudomonadati; phylum Pseudomonadota; class Hydrogenophilia; order Hydrogenophilales; family Hydrogenophilaceae; genus Hydrogenophilus; species Hydrogenophilus hirschii. The sequence continues at coordinate 1,068,456 of NZ_BAAHXQ010000001.1, read as the reverse complement.
GCGCCGGTGCATAAAGGGGTGATCAACGACGCGGGGATCCCCTTTACCGGCCACACCGAATATTTGATGGAAAAAGCTCAGGTCACCCAAGTGGTGATGATGTTGGTGGGGGGCGGCCTTCGCGTGGCGTTGGCTACCACCCATTTGCCGCTTGCCGAAGTGCCAGCGGCTATCACCGCAGAACGGCTCGAAGCGGTGATCCGGGTCCTGCACCACGATCTTGTCCATCGTTTCCGGATCGGTGCGCCACGCATCTTGGTTGCTGGGCTCAACCCCCACGCGGGTGAAGGGGGGCATCTGGGGCGCGAAGAGGTCGAAGTGATCGCGCCTACGCTCGCGCGGTTGCGGGAAGAAGGACTCGACCTCGTTGGGCCGCTTCCTGCCGATACGCTGTTTACCCCACGGGTGCTCACAGGGTCTGACGCCCAATTGGCGATGTACCACGACCAAGGATTGGCGGTGCTCAAATACGCCAGCTTCGGCACCGGGGTCAATGTCACATTGGGGTTGCCGTTCGTGCGCACGAGTGTCGATCACGGCACTGCGCTCGACCTTGCGGGAAAAGGGGTTGCCGATCCCGGTAGCTTGTGTGCTGCCGTAACGCTGGCATCCGAACTCGCGCAATGAACCGATCTTTTCCCGCGCCTCGCAAGCGGTTTGGCCAGAACTTTCTGCGCGATCGCAACGTGGTGGCGCGCATCGTCGCTGCGATTGCGCCGCAACCCGGCGAAAAGGTCATCGAAATCGGCCCGGGGCGGGGTGCGCTCACCGAACCGCTCAGCCGTGTCGTGGCAGAGCAGGGGGGGCGATTGACGGTGGTCGAGCTCGACCGCGACCTGGCCGCCTACTGGCAAGAACGCGCGGCGCAGGGTGCACCGATCAACGTGGTCGCGTCGGACGCACTGCAAGTCGATTTTGCCGCGTTCGGTGCGCTTTTGGTGATCGTCGGCAATTTGCCGTACAACGTCTCATCGCCGCTGCTTTTTCACTTCGCGCGCTTTCACGAACAGATCGCGCGGCTCGTTTTGATGCTGCAGAAAGAGGTGGTCGAGCGGATCGCGGCGCAGCCAGGCAGTAAAACCTACGGGCGGTTGAGCGTGATGGTGCAGCGCCGTTTTCGCGTCACGAAATGTTTCGACGTGCCGCCGGGTGCCTTTTGGCCGGTACCGAAAGTGGTCTCGAGCGTGGTGAAGCTCGAACCGTTACGGCCAGACCCTTATCCGCAACTCGACGAGAAGCGGTTCGAAACGGTGGTGCGCACGGCGTTTGGACAGCGGCGTAAAACCTTGGCCAACGCGCTCAAAGGGGAGATCGATAGTGAAACGATACGCGCGCTGGGTATCGACCCCAACGCGCGCGCTGAAACGCTGCCCGTGGACGCGTTCGTGCGTTTGACTCGTGTGCCGTTACGCACAAGCGTCCAAACAGAGCCGTAACGGCGGGGTCAGCCGTTGCTCCCGCCTTCGTTTTGCTGCGGCTTGACCGGACAGGTGTTCATGCCCAGAATGGTATAGAGGGGGCAGTATCCAACCAGCCCGGTGACGAGCGGGACAACGCCAATCCACGTCCACGGGGTACCGATTCCCATGATCGCCAGAACGAGCAGAATGGCGCCTACGGCAATGCGCAGGATTTTGTCGATGCCACCCACGTTGGTTTTCATGGTCGTTCTCCTTCAGGTTCTATGGAATCTCACTATATCATAGTGTATTGATCGACGAGAGACAAGCATGGCGGGTGAAAGTATCATCGGGTGGATTGTTGGGGTCGCAGCATTGGTCGCGGCGGGTTGGGGTTGGCGTCAAAGCATGATTTGGCGTCAACGCTACTTCGATGACGCGCAGAATTGGGCAGACGCGCGCGCCACCCTGTTGGCGCAAGCGGCCCGCCTGGAGGCCGAATTGGCTGCGGCGCGCAGCGAGCTTCAGCAAAAGCTCGAAGCGGAGCGGGCGCGCCACCGGGAAGCGCTCGAAGCGCTCGAAAAGCAACACCAGCAAACGTTGGCAGCGTTGACCGAACGCCATCGGATGGAACTCGCCGCCCGTGACCAACAGCACCAAGAGGCGCTCGCGGCGCGGGACGCGCTCCAAGCCGAGCGTGACGCCGCATGGCGTGAGAAATTGGCGCTCTTGGAGTCGGCACGCGAAACCCTTACTCGTGAGTTCCAGACGATCGCGCACCAGCTCTTCGAAGAGAAGAGCCAGCGTTTTACGGCGCTCAACCAAGAGCAGTTGAGCGCGCTTTTGAACCCCTTGCGCGAACGGTTGGACGGATTTCGCCAAAAAGTGGAAGAGATCTACGTCACCGAAAGCAAGGACCGCGCCGCAATCGCCGAGCAGGTGCGGCAGCTGATGCGCCTCAACCAGACCCTTTCCGAAGAGGCGCGGCAACTCACCCACGCGTTGAAAGGTACGCAGCAGACGCAAGGGGCATGGGGAGAGATCGTGCTCGAACGGCTTTTGGAATTGGCCGGACTCCATGAAGGGCGCGAATACTTCACCCAGGTGAGCCACACCGTCGACGGCGAACGGTTGCGGCCAGACGTGGTGGTGCAACTGCCGGGCGATCGGGTATTGGTGATCGACGCCAAAGTGTCGCTCACTGCCTATACCGAAGCCGTCGCCGCAACCGAAGATGCGGCGCGCGAACGGGCACTGAACGCGCACGTCGCGTCGATCCGGCGCCACATCGACGGCCTTGCGAAACGCCACTATCCTGCGCTCTTTCCTGGTAAGACGCTCGATTTCGTCGTCCTGTTCGTCGCGGTCGAACCGGCGTTTCTCGCCGCGTTGGAGCGGGCGCCAACGCTCTTTGCCGAAGCCTGGGACAAAAACGTCTTGCTCACGAGCCCTTCGACGCTGCTCTTCGTGCTGCGCACCGTCGAACACTTGTGGCGGCAAGAGGCGCAAAGCCGCAACGCGCAGGAGATCGCGCAGCGCGGCGCGGAACTCTACGACAAATTGGTCGGTTTTCTCGACGCGATGGCCGAAGTCAAGCAACGCTTGGCGCAAGCGAACCGGGCATTCGAAACGGCCGAAAAACGGCTGGTGAGCGGCCGTGGTAGCCTCGTCTGGCAAGCGGAGCAATTGAAAGCGCTGGGGGTGAAACCGAAGAAAACGGTTCCCGAGGCGTGGTCCGAGCAAGCGGCAGAGTGCGAAGAAGAAGCCGATCTCACACAGCGCTTATCGGTTACAAATCCTGAGCTGCCTGCGGAATAAAAGGCGCGAACCACTCCGGAAGTGGCGCATTTTCCAGTGATCGTTGCGTGAAAAGATAACGGCCGTCGCAGACGAAACCGAGCGCTTCCCAAGCGACACGATTCAGCGCAGCGCACAGCGCTTCCAGATCGACGGTGGTGTCATGGGGAAATAGCGCCAACACGGAACCCTCGAAGTCGCGGCAGGGGTGGAGGAAAAAGGGTTTTGGGGCACGGGTTTTGGTATTGACATAGACGCGTGGCGCGTCGGTCTGAGGGTGGCTCCGCCCCCAATGCCACCAATTGCTTTCGTCGAAGCGGCGTACCCGGCGGTTGATCAACCGCGCTTTGTGTTCGAGTAACCACGGTGCAGGGGCAGCCGGGTCCGGCCAGAACATGCGCCGCGTCTTTCCGGTGCGCACCGTAGCCGAATAGACGAATTCGCGGTTGGCATAGCGAGGATTCGCGAAAATCGCGTCGGCACCCGAAACCGCCCCCACTTTGACCGAGGCGATCTGGTTGAGGCGAAACGGATGGTGATCCGAAAGGAACAACAGGTGGCCAGCGCACTCGGTGAAGTGGCGCAGCTCCCAGGTGAGTCGTGCCGCGTCGTCGGGTATGGGATCACCGCCTTTGACGGTAGCGACCAGAGTGCGGCGGGAAAAGTCGTTTTTTACATAACGAAAAATCTGACAGTTCGGGAGGGCGTCGGCAAAGATCCGCGCGTCACCCAGCTCGATGAGGTGGGTGATCGTTCCTTGCGCAAAGAGCCAGCGGTTGAGCGGCACTGCCGCGGTGGCTTTGAGCCAATCGCGTGGGGTGATGAAAATCAGTTCGCCCCCCGGGCGTAGCCGGCGGACTCCCTCGGCAATGAAATAGAGGTAAAGGTTGGCGCGGGCGTCGAGTTTGGGCAACGCGAACTGGTCGCTCAGGGATCGCCACAATTTACGTGTGGTCTTATCGATCCATTGTCCACGAACGTACGGGGGATTACCGACGATGGTCGCAAACGTCGCTTCGGGTTCCCAAGCGAAAAAATTGGCAAGGTGCGTGCCCGGTAGCGCAACGGCGGGGTCTCTTTCCACCGCGACGATCGCCAAGGGCGTGGCGCCAAAGCGTTCTCTGAGCGCACGCAGAATCGCGCCATCACCAGCCGCCGGTTCAAGAACCGGACCACGTGGAGTGACCAAGGACGCGATCAATCGCGCCACATTGGGCGGCGTGAAAAATTGCCCCAAAAGCGCTTGTTTGGACACAGCGGCGGATTGACTGTTTGGAGGTTCTGGTTTAAGATGATCCATTGTTAATAACCAACAAGTCACTAAAAGAAAGGAGCAGACGATGGCCGATCTCTTTACTCCGCTGGAAATGGGGCGTTTGACCCTGCCCAATCGGATTCTGATGGCACCGATGACGCGGTGTCGAGCGGAACGTGATGGTACGCCGACTCCGATCATGGCGGAATACTATGCGCAGCGCGCATCAAGCGGGTTGATCATCACCGAAGCGACCGCGGTCGCGCCCGAAGGGATAGGCTACATCTATACCCCGGGGATTTGGAACGACCGCCAGCAAGCGGCGTGGCAGCACGTAACCGAAGCGGTCCATCGCGCCGGCGGCCGAATCTATTGTCAAATTTGGCACGTGGGCCGGGTCTCCCATCCCGATTTGCAACCCAACGGGGCGTTGCCGATTGCCCCGTCAGCGATTGCGCCCGAAGGGACGGTCTACACCTACGAAGGGCCTAAACCGTTCGTCACACCGCGCGCGCTCGAAACGGACGAAATCCCCGGAATCGTTCAGCAGTTTGCCGACGCAGCGCGGCGCGCGATCGCGGTGGGTTTCGACGGTGTCGAGGTCCATGGCGCGAATGGCTACCTCATCGACCAGTTCTTGCGGGACGGCAGCAACCACCGCACCGATCGGTACGGGGGGTCGATCGAAAACCGCGCCCGTTTCCTGATGGAAGTGCTCGACGCCGTCGTGCAGGCGGTTGGAGCAGATCGTGTCGGTTTGCGGCTCTCCCCCGTTCAGCCGTTCAATTCGATGTCCGACTCCAACCCCGAAGCGACGTTTACCCGGGTGGTCGAAATGGTGCAAGCGTGGCCACTTGCTTACCTGCATGTGACACGCATGGGAATCGACCAACCGGGGAAAGCAGGGCCATTTTTCGAGCCGCTTACGCTCAAGAAGCGGTGGCCGGGCGTGTTCGTCGCGAACCACGGTGCGGATCGCGATACCGGTAACCAATGGATTCACGATGGCCTGGCCGATGCGGTCGCGTATGGGGCGCTCTACCTGAGCAACCCCGATTTGGTCGAGAAGTTCCGTACCGGTAGAGCGCTGCGCGCCCCCGACCCGAAAACGTTCTATCAGGGCGGGGCGAAGGGTTACACCGAGTTCGACGATTGAGTTGCCATATTTGTGGGGGGAAGCCATTCCACCCACACCGGTGCATGGTCCGAGGGGCGCTGCCACGTCCGCGGTTCCCGGTCGACGCCTGCGGCGATCACGCATCGGGCAAGCGGCGCGCTCACCAAGATGTGATCGATCCGCAACCCGATGTTGCGCCGAAACGCCCCTTGGCGATAATCCCACCACGAGTAGAGGACCTCCTCTGGGTGGCAGATGCGTACGGCGTCGGTGAAACCCTGCGCGACGAGTTCTGCCCACGCGGCACGTTCGGCACTGGAGACGTGGATCGACTCTTCGGGCCAGCTCGGGTGGGCGTCGCGCGCTTCGGGTGCGATATTGGCGTCTCCCATCACAAAGATCGCTTGACGCTGGGGGTCGAGCGCGGCGAGCCACGCAGTGAGCGCTTCGATCCATCGGAGTTTGTACGCGAATTTTTCGCTGCCCACTGCTTGACCGTTCGGGAAATAGGCGGAAACGGTCCAGAGGGGGCGCGTTTGAGCGGGAATGCGCCACTCAACCGCTAAGAGTCGCGCGGCGTCGTCGGCAAAGCCAGGGATGCCGCGATGGACTTCCTGCGCCTGCCATTCGTTGGGTGCGATGAGGGCGACGCCGTTGTAGGTGGGTTGTCCAAATGCCAGAATTTGGTATCCCCGTTCCGCGAACGGTTCCGTGGGCACCTGTTCGGTGACGCATTTCAGCTCCTGCAACGCGACGAGCGTTGGGCGCTTTTCGTCCAGATAGCGCAGCACGTGGGGCAAGCGCACCTTGAGCGAATTGACGTTCCAGGTCACGAACCGATTCGCATCACAGCTCATAGTGCGGCTCCTGGCACTGTGTGGGCAACCAGAAAGGCGACTACCTGCGGAAGTAGCTCAGAAAAATTCGAAAGCGCATGGTTCCCCCCTTCCAGCATCCAGTGGTGCGCCCCTGGGTAGCGGGCAACCATCTCACGCCAGTCGAGAAGCTCATCACCTTTTGCGGCGACGAGCAAAACGCGCTCGGGATTGGGAAGTAGCCCCACGGCGAGCGCTTCCAGTTGTGCGACGTGTGCCGCGGTGAAGGTGAAACGCTGCGTGGGATCATGCCAGCAGGTCTGCTCACCGATCTGCGCCCGTAAATCGCGTGCGGGGTAGATGGCAGGGTTCAGCAAAACCACCCGCGCAGTCACGGCTTTGGCAGCGAGCCAAGTGGCGTAAAAACCGCCCAGGGACGAACCGACGATCCCGAGTCGCGCGTCCGCAGGAAGCGCGGCGTACCAGCGGTCGATCAGCGCTGCGGCGGCAAAAGGGGCCGGTGGCAGCGCTGGGCAGTGCCAGACGATTTCGGGATGGTGCTCCGCCAAATAGGCCTTGAGCAGCTGGGCTTTGAACGATTGCGGCGACGAGCGAAAACCGTGGAGATAGAGCAGGTGCGTCAGCGCCATCACTCAGGCTCCCGTCGGTTCGGTGTCTGGTTGGGAGCCGAGTGTAAGCGCCAACAGCGCATCGATCTTCGGTTCACGCCCGCGGAATGCAACGAACGATTCGAGCGCGGGTCGGCTTGCCCCCACCGCAAGGATCTCTCGCCAGAATCGTTCGCCCACCGTGGGATCGACCACGCTGCCGCGCGTTTCTGCCGCTTCCAGAAACGCCTGATACGCATCGGCGGCGAGCACTTCGGCCCATTTGTACGAGTAGTACCCTGCCGCGTAACCACCGGCGAAGATGTGGCTGAAGCTGTGGGGAAAGCGGTGCCATTGGGGCGGAGTAAACACCGCCACTTCGGCGCGGACTTCGTCGAGGATCCGCATCACGTCGTCTAGCGCGACGTCATGCCGTCCTTCTGGGGTTGCCGCAACGCCCAATTCGCTGTGGATGCGAAAGTCGAAGAGCGCGAATTCGATCTGGCGGACCGTTTGCATTCCCGCCTGGAAGAAGCGCGCGGCGGTCATCTTGTCGAAGAGCGCGCGCGGCAGTGTCTCGCCCGTTTCGACATGCGCGGTGAGGGTCTGCAGTACTTCCCACTCCCACGCGAAAAATTCGAAAAACTGACTGGGTAGTTCCACTGCGTCCCATTCCACGTGGTTGAGCCCGGCGATCTCGCGCTCTTCCACTTGGGTAAGTAGGTGGTGCAGCCCGTGCCCCATCTCATGAAAGAGGGTGAGGACTTCGTCGTGGGTGAGGGTAGTGGGCTTGTCGCCCACAGGTGGCGCGAAATTGCACACCAAATAGACCACCGGATGATCCACGCGACCATCGAGGTGACGATGGCGGCTTTTCGCGTCGTTCATCCATGCGCCGCCTTTTTTCGTCTCCCGCGCAAAGAGATCGAGGTAGAGGTAACCGACCGTTTCTCCCGCTTTGTCGAGCCGGTAGGTGCGTACGTCCGCGTGCCACGTGGGCAGCACCACCTCTTCGAACGTGACGCCGTAGAGGCGCGTGATGAGCGCGAAGAGCCCGTCGAGCACTTTGGGAAGCGGAAAGTATTGCCGCAGTTCGTCGTCGGAAAAGGCGTATTTCGCTTGGCGCAGCTTTTCGCTGGCGAACGCGATGTCCCATGCTTCCAGTGGGCTCACCCCCAGGGTGTCGCGCGCAAAGCGCTCCAACTCCGCTTTGTCCCGTTCCGCGTAGGGACGCGCCGCGCGGGCCAGATCGGCCAGGAAGTCGCGCACCGCCTCCGGCGACGGCGCCATTTTCGGCGCAAGCGAATAGGCGGCGTAGTGGGGAAAGCCCAAAAGCTGCGCCTCTTCCTGCCGCAGTGCCAAGATTTCCGTGAGAATCGGGCCGTTGTCCTGTTCGGGCGGACCGAATTCGGAGGCGCGGGTGGCGTAGGCTCGGTAAAAGCGAGCGCGCCAGGCGCGATCTTCGGCATACTGCATCACCGGCAGATAAAAAGGCATCTGCAGCGTGAACTTCCACCCCGAAGCGCCGTCGCGTTCTGCTGCGGCACGCGCCATCGCACGGACCGTTTCCGGTAGCCCGGCCAATTGCGCTTCGTCGGTGACGAGTTCGCTATAAGCGTTCGTCGCATCGAGAAGGTTTTCGGAAAATTTCGCTGCCAGTGCAGAGAGCCGCTCCTGGATGGCAAGGAAGCGCGGACGGGCCGTCTCGGGAAGTTCGGCGCCCGAAAGCAGCCGGTCGCGCACTTCCAATTCCAGAGCGCGGCGCCGCCATGCGTTGAGGTCCGGTGCCTGCGCGAGCAAGCGCTTCATGCCCGCGTAGAGATCGGGGTCTTGCCCCAATTCGCTCCAAAAGCGGGTCATCTCCGGCAGCAATTCGTTATAGACGGCACGCCACTCGGGAGTGTCCAGCACACTATGCAAATGCGCGACCACGCCCCAAAGCGCGCCTAAGCGTTCCAGCGCTTCGTCGAGAGGGGCGTACCATTCGGCCCACGTCAACGCGGCGTTTGTGGTCTGCACCGCCCGTTTCGCCTGAGTGACCGCGGCTTGCGCCGTAGCCAGCGCAGAACGGATCGCCGCAGTTGCCCGCTCCGGTGTCAGCGCATCGAACGGAGGGAATTGCCAATGGGTCAGCAAAGGGGTGAGGTCGTCGGAAGTTGGGGTTTTCTCTGTCATCGTTGTCATGGGAAAATCGCGTACCGAGTGGAATCGATAGCCGCAATTGTACCGGCGGCAACCGCGATTCGCCATGCCCGGTGCACACGTGCGTGTAGGACGCAAGATGAACCAGTTTGAACGCTTTGTCGAACACCCCAAGGGGAAGCTTTTCGTAGCCAGTTGGCAGCCGGATCCGGTTGCGCCTTCTGGTAGCGCGAACGTCCCTTTTTTGCTGCTCCACGATTCGTTGGGGTGTGTAGGGCTGTGGCGCGATTTTCCCGTGCGCCTGTCGCAAACCCTTGGGGTGCCGGTCCATGCCTATGATCGCCTTGGTTACGGACGCTCCAGCGCGAAAACTGGTCCGCAGACGCTGTCGTTCATTGCCGACGAAGCAGATGAGGGCATCGTCCCGATACTGGACGCGCTCGAAATCGACCGTTGTGTGTTGCTCGGTCACAGCGTCGGGGGCGCGATGGCGCTCACTGCCGCGGCAATCCACCCAGAGCGCGTCGCGGGCGTGGTGACGATCGCGGCGCAGGCGTTCGTCGAGCAGCGCACGCTCGAGGGCATTCGTGCCGCGAAAGCGCTGTTTGCGCACCCCGAACAACGTGCGCGGCTTACCCGCTGGCACGGAGCAAAAGCGCAATGGGTACTCGATGCGTGGACCGAAACGTGGCTCGATTCGGCTTTCCGGGATTGGTCGCTTGTTTCGGTGCTGCCCAAAGTCACCGCACCGGTATTGGCGATTCACGGGGATCGCGACGAATACGGCTCTGAAGCGTTTCCCAACGCGATTGCCGCAGGCGTCGTAGGGCCGGCAGAACAAGTGATCCTACGCGACTGCGGCCATCTTCCGCATCGCGAACGGCCCGACGAGGTGATGACCGCGATTACCGCTTGGTTTCGGCGCCGTTTAGCGTGACGTTGCGCGCGCGCGTTTCCGTGACCATGAAACCCGCCAGCCACCCGATGACAGCAGCCCCAGCCAAGACACTGATCGCGGCCGTCATCGCGTCGGGCGGGTAGAGGGGGACGCCATCGACCACCGTCGCGCCCCCCAGCGCGTCCAAGATCGCCCCAGCGATGGGTTGCAGCAACGCGCCGCTCAAAAAGCCGCCCATATTGGTAAGCGCAGTGCTCATCCCGGAAAGATGCGGCGGGTTGACCTCTTTCGCGCACGCCCAAGTGAGGACGAACGCCGCATTGGCAAAACCCATCACCAAAAAGAGCAGGAAGGTAACGATTACGGGTTGTGCGGAAAGGGTGAGGAACGCTCCCCAACAGGCCACATAGACGGTGCTGGCGGCTACCAAAACGGTTTTGCGGCGCGCCAGGCGATCCGAAAGCGCACCCAACGCCAGGCATCCGATGGCAAACGCCAGGAAATAGGCAGAAAGGTGGTGTGACGCCAGAATTTTGTCGGCGCCATGAACGCTCATCAGGTAGGGCGTTGCCCAAAGGCCAGCGAACGCAAAAAAGCTGCCCGCGATGCCGAAATTGGCAACCACGGCAGGCCAAGTGCGCCGGTTGCGCACGATGGCCATCAAACCGTTCATCACGGTGCTGCGTTCGATCGGGCGGCGGTGTTCGCTGGGTTCGTTTTCGATGAGCCGCCAACAAAGCAGCGCCACCACGAAGGAAAGTAGCGCGGTAAAGAGAAAGACGCCGCGCCACCCGGTGATCTGCGCAACCGCGGTGAGCGGCGTTCCCGCGAGCATCGAACCCAGGTTGCCCAAAAAGAGCGCAAGACCGACGAGCGACGCGAATCGCCGTTCGTCGTACCAGAGCGCAAAGAGTTTGAGCATTGCGATGAAGGTGACCGAAACCCCCAAACCGGTGAGGGTTCGACCGGCAATCGCCCAGGAGAGCGTTGGTGCCAACGCAAAGAGCAGGCTTCCCGCCGCTGCGACGAACCCGCCCGCAACGATCACCCGTTTGGGGCCGAGCGTATCGGCCAAAATCCCAGTGGGAAGCTGCATCAGGGTGTACACATAAAAGTAGGTCGCGGCCAGCACCCCGAGCGACGCCGCGTTCGTCTGAAACGCCGAGGCGAGCTCCGGAGCAATCCCCGCGGGCGCAAAACGGTGAAAGAAGGACAGCACGTAAGCGGCAATGACGGCAACCAGCGCCAAACGCCGCGCTGCCGCGGAAGGGTGGGATGCGGTAGGGTAAGTGAGCCGGGGTGGGGCCATCGGGTTATCCAGTTGGCAAGCAGAGGAATGGCATTGTATGATGAAATTGTCGAGCAAGTGGGGGATTACGGTTCGGTTATCCTCGTTGGCGATATGCTGGGACCGATTCTTGCTTACATCAACGACCACACTTGGGCGCAATGCGCCTTTGTATTCTTTCTGTTTGTTCCGCCGCTTTTGATGGCGCAGCTTCGCGGAGAAAAAGGACTGGAGTCGCTCGATACCATCGTCAGCTGGCTTGCGTTTCTGCTCATCCTTGGGTTAGCCCTTGTCTGATCGCACCAACCGAAGGGAGATTTTGCCGCCAGCCCTTCTTGCCAGAATACCCTACCCCGTCTGCGTATCAAAGCGGGCGAAAATCCGATCGCGCCTTCCATCAGCGCCTGGCCAACACGATGCATCGCGGGCGTCATGTCCTAGACGCGCCGCGATAGGTCTTCCAGCGCCTTACGAACTTCGCGGTCGTCGATCTCGATCTTGATCATGCGGACTTTATGACGCACACAAGGCCGTCCGCTTTGACGCACGGGCGGGGGAAAGTATATACTATAGCAAGTCATTGGCGCGGAGGGCTGCGATCCCGACCATACAGCGCCAGACGAGCCGCAGGTGACGCAGCGCCTGCGGCTTTCACTCGCCGCCCGCCTCTCGCGCATGCTCTAAGGCATCCGACTTCAATCTCTGAATCTCACGAAGGGCAAGAATCAACCCTCTGTCATCAGGACTTTCTTCAAGCATTGACTATACACGTCGTTCCCATTCTTCGATCTCGGCCATGCTCAAGAAAGGCGTCAGGTCATTATCAACCAATTCCACGGCATAGATGACATTCCTAACTCACTGCGGCAAGCGCCAAACGCTTGATATTTGCGGTGCATCGCCGGCGTCATGTCGGACACGCGCCGGGAAAGGAATTCTAGCGCTGCGCGTACTTCGCGGTCGTCGATCTCGATCTTGATCATGGCGCATCCATCACGAACATCAGGCCCACACCTTGACGCGCGGGCGTGGTAGGGTATACTGATCGCAGCCATGAACCGGCGTGGCCCAATGGCAGGGTGGCTGCCCGTCGAGGGTAAGTAGATGCCGGTTCGAATCCGGCCCCGGTTCATGGCTCCCCATCGACCACTTCTTTGGTGATGCCGATCTCGCCAATGATCGCGCGATAGTCGTTTTCCGATATCTCGCGCCCAGATCGCACCACATTCATCGCGCGTCCAGCTTTTTTCAGCGCATAGTCGTAGCGCACCGCGATTTTTTTCCCCGCAGCTCCGTCGCGATAGATCAACAAAAGCGCTGGCGCTCCCCCTGACTTGTCCAGCAGTACGAGACCGGGATTGCGCAGGTGCACCGGCAGGCCGAGATACCAGCCCCAGTCCAGTTTGTTTGCCTTGGCATTACGGAAAGCGTGCGCCACGTCGATGTCGCTTACCGCAATTTCCGCCGTCTGCGGCGTGACGCCCAGTTCGCCGAGACGTTCAACCCATTTTGATTTGAGCGCGCCAACCATCATCCACTGCCCGGTCGTGCGCACGCGGTCGATACTTTCGGCAAACTCGGCAAAGCGCACTGCCAGCAGCCTAAACACATGCTCTGGCCAGGCATCCACCATCTGCGCACCGATCAGCGCAGGTTTTCCCGCCACCTTGTTGAGCAGCGCATCGACCAGCGCCATGTCCGCGCAGCGCTTGTCGCCACCTGCGGCATGCGCATCCGTGCACAGCACGCTCGCCCCCGGCTGATACCCCCAGCCATTGTCGATCCCGACCGGCTCTCCGGTCTTGGTGTCGATTTCGTCCCAACCGGCAGGCGGTTTGGTGTAGCCCGGTTTGCCGCCGAGCCGCTCCGCGCTCTTGGGGCCGTCCGCGCCGACTACGCGGCACTTGCACCCCCAGCCGTTCGGCGGGTAGTGCGTCTGCCAAAACGGATGATCGGCGGGCAGCGTCAGTCCGTTCCACGCAAGGTGTTGCAAGCGCGGGTTCTCGCTGCCCGAGTGGCGATAGACCCAGTACTTGAACCCGGCGTCCTTCAGTTGCGCAAGCCGCCCGGCGGCGTAGCTTGTAGCAAGATTCGTCTGGTAGATCACGCGCGAGCACCAGACGCTCCCGGCTGGCGTTTCTTCGCCAGTCTAACCGTGCCGCGATACGATCTCAGCGAAGCGCTTGCGAAACGACAAGAGCATCTCAACGTCGGCAATTGCGGTTCATTCTCGCATACGCGAAGAACCTGATAGTATAAACCTACGATAACCGTCGTCGCTATTCTTACCTCCGCCGCGCTGGCCTGGGCCACAGGCGCCAGCCTGATTGCCGGAATTTTCATCGGCATTGCGCTCTCGCCATTAGCGGCCATGCTTCTGGGGCTGGCCATCGGTCTTGCCCGGTCTTGATTTGCCACGCTCACTCCATCAGCTCGTCCGCCTCCAGCGCGTGGATCTCCTTATGGAAGCCGTCATCTCTGTCGTAGTCGTGCCGCTCGTTACGCAGGGAACGCGCTGATCGCTGCTGGTAACATCATGCGACTCCCGGTTGATCCCCGCATACGCGGGGAACGCTTATTTGCCGCCATGTCGAATGCCACCGCCATCTTCGCGGTCATTGCGACGAAGTCCGGCAAATCGCCGATCTTGACGCCAAGTTGGCTGCCAGATTCCGCTAGCGCAGCAAGCTCGGTTTGCGCCAATGGAATTTCACGCGCCATGTGCTTGATGGTGTCGCCACCCAGGCGTGCGTGCGCCTCGGTCGCCTCGCGCGTCCGGGTCTTGAGTCGCTCGATATTCTGCACCAGCGATTGCAACGCGCCATGCGCCGCGCCCGCCGAGGCGGTGATCAGCAGTCCAAGGGACAGGGCAATCGCATGAATGCCACTGTCGTGGACTGCTGAAGTAGTCGTTCCCGATCAATGGGTTGCCAAGGGGGCTATACACAGTGTCTTGATTTGTGTAGTTTTCTCTCTTTTTGGGGTGGCCCATGGAGACGGGGAACAAGCTGCGGTTGGCGGACGTATTCGTATCGATCAGTGATCCGAGGCAAGCGGGCAAGGTCAAACACGACCTGGTCGAACTGTTGGTGGTGGCGGTCGACGGCAAGACCAGCCGACGCACGGGCAAGGTGGATGCCACGCCGCTGCACCTGATCAGCGCGTTTGCGGCAGGTGCGGGCTTGGTGCTGGGGCAGCGGGCGACGGCGGCGAAATCGAACGAGAAGACGGCGATTCCCGAACTGCTGGCCACGCTGGCGCTGGAAGGCTGCATCGTCACCATCGATGCGATGGGCACCCAGGCCAACATTGCCCAAACCATCCGGGATCGTGGTGCTGACTATGTTCTGGCGGTAAAGGATAATCAGCCGACGTTGGCCGCTTCGATACGAGACTTCTTTGCCCAATTCCAAGCACACCCAACACTTACCCCGCACACGGCGGCCGAAACGGTCGAGAAGGATCATGGCCGCCTGGAAACACGCCGTTGCTATGCCTTTGATCAACTGGACTGCTTGGCCAGACCCGAGCAATGGCCGGATCTGAAATCCTTCGCAGTGATCGAGACGGAACGCTGTATCAACGGCAAGATCTCGCTGGAACGCCGTTTCTACATCAGCAGCCTGCCTGCCGATGCCCACCGCCTGGCTCGGGCGGTACGCGCACATTGGGCCGTGGAGAACCGCCTGCATTGGTGTATGGATGTTGCCTTTGCCGATGATCAGATGCGCGTTCGCACCGGTCATGCTGCTCACAATCTCGCCGTCTTGAAGCACATCACCCTGAATCTCATCCGCCTCGATCCCGTCAAACGCAAGGGCGGTATCAAGGCCAGACGCCTCATCGCCGCTACCTCCGACATCTACCGCGCTCAGCTCCTCGGCCTGCAGTGAGCCGTTCATGCGATTGCCCTGGTCCAAGGGATAAGGTGCTGCCTGCCATGCCAAATTTCGTCTATACTGCGCCCATGAATACCGATTCCGCCATTTTCTTGCTGCTGATGGCCGCCTATCTCACGCCCGCACTGATCATGCTGGCAACCGGCGCTTCGCTGGGTGCTGCGTTGCTGGGCGCGCTTTTGGCATTGCCCATCACCATCCCGGTGGCAGGCATCCTAGGCAGCCTTATGCTGGGTGCTCGTTCTTGATCTGCCGTCTCACACAGCCCAGCTGGTTCATCCCCGCATACTCGGGGAACGTGACCAGTGTTGACAGAGCTTCCTACGCGGCAGTGAACACCGTCTAGAAGCGTTCTAACGCCGTTCCTGATTTCTGAGCTGCCTACGCGGCAGTGAACTGGCGCGCTGCGCCATCGACCAGACCGGCATGTTTCTGAGCTGCCTACGCGGCAGTGAACTTTTCACCCGACGGATCACTGTCTTCACCACGTTTCTGAGCTGCCTACGCGGCAGTTGTCAGCACCGATGGTAAATGTCCGCAAAACACCGGTTTGAGATGTCCTCCCGACAAAGCTGGTGCATCCTTGTGTTGTGTCAAGAAGCAAGGAAAGCGCCATGCTCAACCGAGAGGACTGGCTCATGATACGCGAAATGCGAGAAAAGGGGTGTTATGGCGCTGCTGCGCGGTGGGCCGCCGCCGCGACGG
This sequence comes from Hydrogenophilus hirschii, assembly GCF_054656675.1. Lineage (NCBI taxonomy): Bacteria > Pseudomonadati > Pseudomonadota > Hydrogenophilia > Hydrogenophilales > Hydrogenophilaceae > Hydrogenophilus > Hydrogenophilus hirschii. Next base: position 1,052,532 of record NZ_BAAHXQ010000001.1, on the reverse strand, counting down.
CGAAGCGGGATTCGGTCCAGCAAACTCGACCCTTACAAGGCGCAAGTGGATCGGCTGCTTGCCGAAGGGGTCTGGAACGCCACGGTGATCTTTGCCGAGATCCAGGCGATGGGCTACCGCGGCGGGATCAGTATTCTGCGTGACTACATTCGACCCAAGCGAGCGCTGAGAAAGCCCAAGGGCACGGTGCGCTTTGAGACCGCGCCGGGGCGGCAATTGCATTTGGCGGCGTGCCGGGTGAAGTCTGGGTGGACAACCAGAAAGCAGCGGTGCTTGCCCACGGGCTCGATGGAGGCGTGCGGTTCAATCCGGGCTTTTTAGCGCTTGCCGCACACTATGGGTTTCGCCCCAAGGCCTGCCGACCGCACCGGCCGCAGACCAAAGGGAAAGACGAGCGGATGGTGCGCTACGTCAAAGAGAACTTCTTTCAGCGCCACCGGGCGTTTGAAAGCCTGGCGCATCTCAACCAGTTGCTCCAAAAGTGGCTTGCCGAGGTGGCCGACGAGCGGGTGCACGGTACCCACAAAGAGGTCGTGCGCGAGCGCTTCGAAGCGGAGCGCGCGCATCTTGCCCCGTTGCCGCCGGTGCGCTTCGATACCAGCTACCGGCAGACCCGACGGGTGGCGCTCGATGCCTTCATCGACGTGCGCGGCAACCGCTACAGCGTGCCCGCACACTTGTGTGGGCAAACCGTATTCATCCACATGGCCCTGGACGGTACGCTCAAAGTGTTCGACAGCGAAGGCACGGTGGTAGCCGAACACCGGCTGCGTCCGAAGCGCACAGGTTGGAGCGTCGTGCCCGAGCACCATGCCCGGCTGTGGCAGGAACTCAAGGTCGAGACCAGAAGCCTGACCACTTACGCGGAGGCGGCATCATGGAACTGATGCACCTGATGCGCCAACTCAAGATGGAGTACCTGATCGCAAATCTCGACGCCCTGTGCGAACAGGCGGCAAAGCAAAAGCTCGACTGCCGCAGCTTTCTTGCCGATGATCCGAAGCCTTGCCGGACTGGCGTTTGTGGAGCGGGCAGAGAACGTCATCCTGTCAGGGCCGCCGGGCGTGGGCAAGACCCACCTGGCCATCGCGCTTGGCGTGAAGGCTGCCGAAGCGGGTCATCGGGTGCTGTTTCTGACGCTGGAGGAAGTGATGAACCGGCTCAAGCGTGCCCAGCAGGAGAAACGCCTGGAGCGGCAACTGCAGCAGCTTACCTACCCCAAGGTGCTGATCGTCGATGAGATCGGCTACCTGCCGCTTGAACGACAGGAAGCGAGCCTTTTCTTTCGATTGGTGGCCCGACGCTACGAAAAAGGCTCGATCATTCTCACCTCGAACAAAGGGTTTGCCGACTGGGGCGAGATCTTTGCCGACCAAGTGGTGGCCACGGCCATTCTCGACCGGCTGCTGCATCATGCCACCACCCTCAACATCAAGGGCGAGAGCTTCCGGCTCAAGGAAAAGCGCAAAGCCGGGCTCCTGACCAAAGCGGCCAACCTACCCCAACCAGAAGGAGACAGGTAGCCCACCACCTACGGCCTGGGCAGCCAAGCAGCATTCCGTTGAAAACCGGACATCTCGAATCGGTGAAAAGCGGTCAATTGTGGTCGGTGTTGACAGCATACGCGGGGAACGCGGGGCGGCGGATAGCGAAACGTGCAAAACAGCCGGTTCATCCCCGCATACGCGGGGAACGCGAGCCATGCCGAACCACATAGCCAGGTCTAGCCGGTTCATCCCCGCATACGCGGGGAACGCCTCCACGAACGGCATGATTCCTCCAGAATCATCGGTTCATCCCCGCATACGCGGGGAACGCAATAACATCGCCGGGGTACTCATCAACCAGAACGGTTCATCCCCGCATACGCGGGGAACGCGCGACAGCGGCCTCCTGGGGCGCTTTGCGGGGCGGTTCATCCCCGCATACGCGGGGAACGCTGCACAAGCAGGTGGCAGATCAGCTCGCCGCGCGGTTCATCCCCGCATACGCGAAGAACGCCACCGCGTCATACGACGGCACCTGCCAGTCATACGGTTCATCCCCGCATACGCGGGGAACGCCATACCAGGCGGCGCTTGCCGTCCGGCGTCGTCTGGTTCATCCCCGCATACGCGGGGAACGCCTGCGCAGGGCGAGCATGGGCGATGCGCACGACTGGTTCATCCCCGCATACGCGGGGAACGCCGCTCGAAGTCCGCCCACACGTCGGCCAGCAGCGGTTCATCCCCGCATACGCGGGGAACGCTGCGCAGCCTCATCGATTACGAGTCGGGCATACGGTTCATCCCCGCATACGCGGGGAACGCGCCACATCGGTGCCGTCGCCCCATCCTTCGGCCGGTTCATCCCCGCATACGCGGGGAACGCCAAGCACTGGTCGAGGGCACCCGCGAACGTATCGGTTCATCCCCGCATACGCGGGGAACGCCCCGCCGCCGCTGACCCGAAGATCGCCTTCATCGGTTCATCCCCGCATACGCGGGGAACGCCGTAGAGGCGCTCTCGCGCCGCGTTGGTTTCTTCGGTTCATCCCCGCATACGCGGGGAACGCGCACCTTGGCCTGCGCCAGGCTGCCCGTACTGCCGGTTCATCCCCGCATACGCGGGGAACGCGACTACCCGCGATTCCGCGCCGGCCTTGGCCCCGGTTCATCCCCGCATACGCGGGGAACGCGATATCCGCGCCGAAAGAGAGGCTGGCGCCAGCGGTTCATCCCCGCATACGCGGGGAACGCTAATCACCGGCGGCGTGATCGACTTCTGGACCCGGTTCATCCCCGCATACGCGGGGAACGCGAAGCGCCCATCGTGGCGATCCTCTCGGTAGTCGGTTCATCCCCGCATACGCGGGGAACGCCGAGCAGGCGCTGGCAGGCTGCCACCGCCTCGTCGGTTCATCCCCGCATACGCGGGGAACGCGGGCTCCACCAGTAGCCCTGTTCCATGTCGGTCGGTTCATCCCCGCATACGCGGGGAACGCGGAACGACAAATGACTGAAGACCAACTCACCGCCGGTTCATCCCCGCATACGCGGGGAACGCGTTTCGTGGCAGAACTCGTAGGCTGGACAGGTCGGTTCATCCCCGCATACGCGGGGAACGCGAAGACACGGCAAGCACAGAGTCGAGGGCGTGCGGTTCATCCCCGCATACGCGGGGAACGCGCCGAAAGGCAAAACGGCCCGGAAGGAGGCAACGGTTCATCCCCGCATACGCGGGGAACGCTCGATGAGCCACTCGCCGTTCAGATCCTCCGGCGGTTCATCCCCGCATACGCGGGGAACGCGTCGATAATGGACTGGCTAGAGCTGGAGCATCGCGGTTCATCCCCGCATACGCGGGGAACGCGGTTGATCAAGCGCCGCGAGTTCGCTCCGGTGCGGTTCATCCCCGCATACGCGGGGAACGCGACTTCGTCCCACGTCGCTTCGGTCAATTCCGACGGTTCATCCCCGCATACGCGGGGAACGCGTGTTCCGATGACCGCGCGAAGGCGTGGGATGACGGTTCATCCCCGCATACGCGGGGAACGCGCGTGGGCAAAACAGCGAAAGGGGGAAACTGGCGGTTCATCCCCGCATACGCGGGGAACGCCGCAGCCTGGTGTTCCAGATGCGGTTCCGAGACGGTTCATCCCCGCATACGCGGGGAACGCAGGGGTGCCAAAAGGATTTTGGTCGCTGGTTTCGGTTCATCCCCGCATACGCGGGGAACGCACCTCCAGGGAGGTGTAGTGGGCGTTTGGGGTGCGGTTCATCCCCGCATACGCGGGGAACGCGCCTTTCCCGGCGGCTCGGGCCGTCGAAGAAGGCGGTTCATCCCCGCATACGCGGGGAACGCGGCTCTGGGGTGGCGCCCCCAGGGCCGTTTTGCGGTTCATCCCCGCATACGCGGGGAACGCGTCGAGATGGGCGTTCCTGGCGTTGAGATCGCCGGTTCATCCCCGCATACGCGGGGAACGCTCCAGATTTCTCTCTACGCAAGTCCACACATTCGGTTCATCCCCGCATACGCGGGGAACGCTTTCACGCGCTGCTAATGGTTAGGCCCAGCTACGGTTCATCCCCGCATACGCGGGGAACGCTTTATCGGTTCGAGTTTGGGCTCTTCGTTGGTCGGTTCATCCCCGCATACGCGGGGAACGCGATTGAGTTGACGAAACAAGTGCACCATCTCCGCGGTTCATCCCCGCATACGCGGGGAACGCAGCATCTGACCTGCTCCTACCAAGTTAGGTGCCGGTTCATCCCCGCATACGCGGGGAACGCATGAAGGTGGTAGGTAAGATCATCACCACGGTGCGGTTCATCCCCGCATACGCGGGGAACGCAACCCCTCGGCGATGCACAGTGCTGCTGCATCCTGGTTCATCCCCGCATACGCGGGGAACGCCTTCTTTGATTCCTCTTCAAATTCTCTTTCAGCGGTTCATCCCCGCATACGCGGGGAACGCTCCCCCGCCACGGGTACCAGGGCGCGGGATTGCGGTTCATCCCCGCATACGCGGGGAACGCAGCATGGGGTCGCTCGCGGCGTCAAGGGTTCGCGGTTCATCCCCGCATACGCGGGGAACGCTCTAGATAGGCAAAACGGCCCGGAAGAGGCAACGGTTCATCCCCGCATACGCGGGGAACGCATTACTCCTCTAGACATAGCTCATCCTCCGCGCTGGTTCATCCCCGCATACGCGGGGAACGCGTAGGCGGTGTCCAGGTATTCGCCAAGCGTGACCGGTTCATCCCCGCATACGCGGGGAACGCGCGCGCGGCCCTCTTGTGCGATCAGCGCGGCGTCGGTTCATCCCCGCATACGCGGGGAACGCTACGACGACGGTGTAGGCGTCCAGACCATCGGCGGTTCATCCCCGCATACGCGGGGAACGCGTACTGCTGCGCCACTGCGCGCCCGGCCATGGTCGGTTCATCCCCGCATACGCGGGGAACGCGATCGCCAGCACCAACAACGGCCTGCCGTACAACGGTTCATCCCCGCATACGCGGGGAACGCACCAAGACCCGGCATTACGCACGGGGTAAAGTCCGGTTCATCCCCGCATACGCGGGGAACGCGAAGGCGGCGAGGGCTCCGCTTCATTTCTTAGTCCGGTTCATCCCCGCATACGCGGGGAACGCGAGGGCCGTATGTGTTCCAGTTCTCGAAATTGCGGTTCATCCCCGCATACGCGGGGAACGCGGCTCTCGATCTTGTTGGTCTTTTTGGACTCTGCGGTTCATCCCCGCATACGCGGGGAACGCGGGACTGGACGCCATTCGACGACTCTTTCCAATCGGTTCATCCCCGCATACGCGGGGAACGCCCAGGAGGACGAGACCGACATCCAGCCGCGCGACGGTTCATCCCCGCATACGCGGGGAACGCACTTCATGTAACCCTATGAATTTTATGGTGTTTTGGTAGCTTGAAAAGCGTACCAGCACAATGGGCTAAAAAGAAATTTAGTAAACTTTTGATTTTTAGGGAAAGTTTCTTGTTTCGGATTGTCAAAGAGCACGTTTAGGACACACTGATTTAATCGCAGATCGATGGGCCGAACTCATCCCTGACATGCGACAATTGAAGTACTGACATTTGATAGGCACTTGACGATGCAAGCGAGCTTTTCCGAACTGGAATATGCGAGCAAGAAGAAAGTGACGCGGCGCGACCGGTTTCTTGCCGAAATCGATGCGGTAACGCCTTGGTCGGCGCTGGTGGCTGAGATCGAACCGTTCTACCCGAAGGGAACCGGACGAGGCCGGCCGCCGATTGGCGTGGAACGCATGCTGCGCATGTATATTGCCCAGCAGTGCTTCGGATTGTCCGATGAAGGGATCGAAGACGCCATCTACGACAGCCAGGCCATCCGGCGCTTCGTTGGCATCGACCTGTCGCGGGAGTCTGCGCCCGATGCCACCACCCTGCTCAAGTTTCGCCGCCTGCTGGAAAAGCACCATCTGACCGAGCGCATCTTTGCTGCCATCAATACCGTGCTGGCGCAGAAGGGTTTGATCCTCAAGGAAGGCACGGTCGTTGATGCCACGATCATCGCCGCACCGTCCTCGACCAAGAACCGAAGCGGCAAGCGCGATCCGGAAATGCATCAAACCAAGAAGGGCAATCAGTGGTACTTTGGCATGAAAGCCCACATTGGCGTCGATGCCGAAACCGGCATCACCCACACGCTGGTGACCACCCCGGCCAACACCAATGATGTCACCCAAGCCCATGCCCTGCTGCATGGAGAAGAGAAAGTGGCCTTTGGCGATGCGGGCTACCAGGGCGTCGAGAAGCGGCAAGAGAACCGCAACGGCAAGGTTCGATGGGAAGTCGCGATGCGTCCGGGCAAACGCAAGGCGCTGCCGAAGACGGCGATGGGCAGGTTGATCGACAAGATCGAGCAACTCAAGGCAAGCGTGCGTGCCAAGGTCGAGCACCCGTTTCACATCGTCAAGAACCTCTTCGGCATGAAGAAGGTACGCTACAAGGGATTGGCGAAGAACACTGCGCAGCTCTACACGCTCTTTGGGTTGGCGAATCTGCTGATCGCCAAGCGGCAATTGTTTGCACTCAACGCCCAAGGTGCGTCCTGAGAGGGGCGAAATGAGGAAATTCGCCGAGAAACGGGGCGAAAGCCAGCCGAAAATGGCGGCAAAAAAGACATTTCTTGCCCACCGAGGTGTGAATGTCGAAGGGATACGGTCACTCTCGCTCATTTCCAGTAAAATGCTGATTTGTTCAGCGTGTCCTTTACCAACCCTCCTTCTTACCCTCATTTGGTTCCGGTAGGAAGGATACCAGTTTCAGGCCATCCAGTTCGATGGGAATGCGGCGATTCTTGCCGAGAGTGAGAAAGTCGAAGCCTGATTCCGTATTGGTGCTCCAAACCATCACGGCGTTGCCGTCTTCGATCCCTGCCTCGATCTGCTGCCACAGCATCTCCCGTACCCGCCGGGAGAGATTGCCGACATAGACGCCGGCGCGCACTTCCACCAGCCACACCGCAAGACGGCCGCGCAGGCGGGGAGGCGCGTTTTCAACCACGATGACCAACATCACCCAGTTTCTCCTGTTCCGGAATGGCGGGGGGTACCGACTCCTTTGGTGGCTTTGGCGGCTCCAGGCCGCCGGCGGCCAGTACCTGCTCGATGGTGGGGATGATGCGCCCGAGGATCTTTTTCTGTCGGAACAGGTCGCGGCAAGCCAGTCGCACTTCCCGCTCCGGTTCCCGGGGTTTTTTGGCGGCGATGCGGAAAGCCAGGGGAACGACGGTATCGAATTTGAACAGGTCTGCGATGTCATAGACGAAGGAGAGCGGTTTGCCCGTGTGGATAAAGCCTACCGCTGGGGCGTAGCCAGCCGCCAGCACAGCCGCTTCGGTGATGCCGTAAAGGCAGGCGGTTGCTGCAGAAACACAGCGGTTGGGGAGATCACTGGCGTCCCAGATTTCGGGATCGTAGTCGCGTCGATTCCACCTGACTCCATACTGTTTGGCCAGTAGCTGGTACATTTTCCGTACCCGCGCCCCCTCGATGCCGCGCAACTGCTCGACGCTGCGTTTTTCCGGCGGTTTTTCGCCAAAGCGCAGTTCGTACATCTTGCGCACCACCTTGAGGCGGGTCTTCTCATCCAGGGCCAGCTGAGCCTGATACAGCAGGCGATCGGCGCGAGCGCCGCCGGGTTGGCCGGACGCATACAGGCGCACGCCCGCCTCCCCTACCCAGACCAGCAGGGTGCCGACGCGGGAAGCCAAGGCTGCGGCCCGGTGGGAGATCCGGGTGCCCGGTTCCAGCATGATGCAGGCAACTGATCCAAGTGGAATCTGGGTACGAACACCATTTTCATCCACGACCACGAATGCGCCGTCGATGACATCGATCTGGCCTTTCTCGATGAAGATCATCGAGATCCGCTCTTTCATGGGGATGGGTTTGAGTGGCGGCAGCATCACACCTTCCTGACGAGCAGCAGGCCGCAGCCGAACGCTTTGGCTGGGCCGATGCCCTGAAACAGCGCCTTACGAAAAAGCTCGGGATCGGTGACGGTCAGAAGGCCGGTGAAATCCAAGGTGCTGAAGTGAATGGCGTGGCCGCCCCTGCGGGTGTGGTGCTGACAGTAGCCGTCCACCCGGACCGCCCCGTGGTCAATATTGAAGCCGTGGCGTTTCCCCTGGGCGCTTAGCCAGTCCAGACCAGCCCGATGGATCAGCTCCGGCAGCGGCGGGCGTTTGTCCAGCGGCAGAGATTCCCATCCGATCCGTTTCTTTTTGTCCATGACGATGTCGTGGCGTTCGCGGTCCCGACGCACCACCGGATTGGCTCGCAGCAGGAAGGCGAGTTTCTGTCCGGCTTGCAGTTTCGGCTCGAAGGGTTTGGGCGGATCGATGTGCCACAGCCCCAGGGGGTTGACCGGCGGTCGTCTAGAGAGGATGAAATAGCGGGGGCGGCCCAGGTGAACGTCACGGCGGTAGAGGAAGTCGCGCTTGGTGTCAGGGGCAGGATCGAACAGGCGCCAGAGCATCTGGTGTTCGCGGTAGGCGTCGCCCAGCTGTTGGACGATGGCCTTGAGGTCAGGATGGTCGAGAAGGGTGAGCCGGGTCAGGTACATAATCGTCTCCTGTCACGCCATGGCGTGGTGCTCGTCGCGGGCGGTGAACTGCCAGCGGCGGCGGTTGCCGGGCTGGTCGCGGCGGGGAATCACCCAGAGTTTTTCTTGATCGGTAAAGCCGCTGTCTAGCCCCTTGGGCAATGGTGTTTCCCATAAGTAGCGCTTCTTTTGAGGAGGACGTTCAGGCATCGGCTCTTCCAAGAGGTGGCGCTCCTTTAAACGGTGCTCGAGTGGGCCGAGCGTGGGATCGATCGTGTATTGATCGAAGGCGGCTTTGAGCGTGTCCGCCTTGACGATTTGAGGGTTCAGCGGGAGCGCTGGCGGGCAGGACTTGCGGCCGAGATAGAGGGTAAAGCGCGGGCGGCGCAGCGCTTCAGCCAGCTCCGACAACGGATACAGAGCCGACGCGGTGGCCCACAGGGCGCAAGTCCAGGCGGCTTCGACCCGGTAGTCGCGTTGGGAGAGGATGGTGTAGAGGTCGTCCACTGCCAGCTCTTCGGCGCGGGTGGTGAAAGTCCTCCCGCGCCGGGCGGGGGGCACCTGGGTGGTGTGATAATCGCGCAACAGTTCTCCCTCGGCATCGACCCGCACCGCCAGACCGTAACCGCTCGTCAATGCGGCCAGTTGCGCATCCTGATCGCGGGTCAGCCCCAGGGCGGCGCCCAGAAGCCCGGTGATCTGGGATTTGCCCGGATGGGTGGCGGAGGGACGGTATTCCCCAACCGCCGGCTCCCCCCAGCTCGCCAATGGGCCGTAGATCTGGAACAGCAGCAATTCAGCCATCGGTAAGCCCCCCTTTGGCGTAGGCGAGGATGTCGGCAAGGCTGCCTTGGCCGGTCAGGGTGTTCATGACGACGGCATCGCTGTCGCCGTCGCCATAGGCGCTGTCGAGGCGCCGGCGTTCGTCTTCCAGTGCCTGCACGGCATTGGCGAGCAGGCCCTTGCTTCCGGTTTCCACCGGCTTGAGGAAGGCGACGGCGAGGCTTCTCGGCTGGGCGTCCCCCTTTTCACACAGGATGTAGCTGGCCCGGGCGCGGGAGGCGAAGCTGTTCTGCTTGCCGGTGGGGGCAACGGTGGCGGCGCTAGCCACCAGTGCCTCGATGGTGCGTTCGGCAAGCTGTGCGTCGCCGTTGAGGTTTTCGAGCAGCAATGCACGGTCAAGGCACAGGTAGAGATAGAACAGCCCGGCGCCGAATTCGGTTTCCCCCATGTGGCCGGCACCCACGTCCTCTTCACCCCTGTTGAGGTCGTCCACGGCGGTATAGAAGTCGTCCTCCACCGCTACGCGGTGGACGGTGATCGCGTGCGCGACCTGACAGGCAGCTTCGGTATTGAATCTGGGGGCGTCGGCGAGCATCCGTCCGAACAGGGCGATGTCGGCGGCGCTGTGGCGCTCGCGGAGCAGATTCAGATCTTCCTTGCTTGGCTCTTCTTTGGTTTTGATCAGGCGCTGCACCAGAGCGTCGATGGCGGTCAGTTCTTCGGGGCTGAAGTGAGCCAACTGTTCGATGTGGAGGGACTCGATGCTGCCGTCGTCCTTGGACTTTTTCAGCTTGCCGAAGACAGCGGCAATCTGCCTGGCCCACTCCCGAGCCTGCTTTTCCGCGATGCCCCCATGTGCCAGGCGGTGGAAGATCTCCTCCCCCATGCGCTTGGTACGGGTACCGATGTGCCCTTTGAGTTTTTCCTGGAACAGGTCGGAGGCGCGCCAGGCGCGTTTGAGGCTCTGTGACGAGATGCGCAGCCGCTCGGCCCCGCCCACCAGGGCGGTCTTGGGGCGTCCGAGGTCGTCTCGGTTGAGGTTGGCGGGGGGATAGGCGGTCAAAAGATGCAGTTGAACGAATCTTTCCATCGTTGCGCTCCGTTTGGATCAGGCGGTTTTCGGCAGTTTGGGGAAATAGGCGAAGGCCCATTGCTTCTGCATACCCGGCCCCCACCAGAACATCGACTCGGCCAGTTCGTACAGATTGGCGTGGCCGTTGAGTAGGGCAAGAATGCGGATCATGGGGCGGTAGAGTTCATGGCGCGGGGTTCGCAGCAGGCGGCGGAACCGCAGTTCCGACACCACTGGCCGGTCGCCTTTCAGGCGTGCCATGCGTTCCGGCAGTGGGGTGGCATCTTCGAGAACGGCATTGCGGGCATCCGGATCGAGATGGGCAGCCAGCCCCGCGATGGCCGGGATGCGCTCGATCCAGCCGCCGTGCTGCGCGACAGCGGTGCCCTGGAGTCGGGTCACCAGCTGGACGGTGACCGGCATCAAAGCGGCGTCGTCGGCTGATCTGGCTCGGCACAGCTCGGCGCGGTCGCCGCGGTTTTCAGCCAGCGCGAGCCACCATTCCTCGAGGACGTTTCCGGCAGGTGTATGTGGAGCGAAGGTTCGTTCTCTCATGCGGCTTTCTCCTTGGGTCTTTTGGGCAGGGTGAGGATCTTGGCGAGCTTGGCGCCGGAGAGCTGTTTCCGCAGGTCGTCGCGGGCCAGGGCTACGCGAGCCGGATCGGCAAAGGCGATTTCATCGTTGCCGGACCACTCGTCGAACAGTTCCAGGGCCGCGCGGGTGAGAATAGCGTGCCACGCTTGCAGCACCTCCAGATCCCGGCCTTGCGGGAGGGCGTCTACCAGCCGGGGCAGGCAGGCATAGAAGTCGGATTCGGTGTGCTGGTAGAAGCTATCGGCAAGAAAGCCAACATTGCCCTTGTCACCCGGACGTTTGAACCAGGCTTCCTTGACCCGGCTTTTCAGCAGACCAGCCACATATTCGGCCGCCTCGGTCAGCTGAGCTACCCGCTTGGTGTAGTCGTCGCGGATTTCCTCCGGCACCCGGTAGAGCGGCAGGATGGCCTCATACCAGCAGCGCGGCTTCATGTTGTCCATGTCGTAACCGAAGGCCCAGACGCGGAACTGCTCCTCCGGTAGTTTTTTGCGCTGGAATTCGCGCACCACGATGGCCGGGGTAAGGCGGGTCTTGCCTTCTGGTTCCTTGCAGATCAGCCCGAGCCAGTGGCGGTAGGTGATGCCGCCGGGCTGGGGATGCAGGGGAAGCGGTTCGGCGTTTTCCCGTTCCTGGTAAGGGCTCAACGGATGGCGCCATGCGCCAGCATAGTTGATACCGTAGTTGAGGGTGACATAGCGCGTGAGCAGCCGGTCCCGGCGGCCGCACAAATCGCAGGTGCCGTCATCGGTGTGATCGAAGTCGAGGCGGATGCGCCGCGGCATGGCCCAGTATATATGATAGGGGTGGGCGTCCTCTGGAGTGACGTTTTGATCGTTTTCGCTGGTACGAGTGGGAGCGAGCCAGGGAAAGATGTCCTTGGGTTCGGAGAGCTGCAAATTGCCGGTCAGACGCACGGTCTGCGGCAGCACGTTGAGCCAGAGGTGGTGCCACAGGGTGTCGGGCAAGCCACTGCCATCAGGATCCAGGGCCAGCAGAGTGGTGAGGGGGCCGCCGCCGCGCAGGGAGGTGCGGTGTCCAACGCCGCCGCTGGGCGCGTTGATCTGAAGGGTGAACAGCGCAGTAACGGCGCAGGCGGGACACAGAGCTTTCACACGGCCGCGCTTGACGAAGTGGTCGGCGTTGTTCTCCAGGGTGTTTTCGGTGGGGGCATCGATGAACAGCCATTCGATGGGTTTGGTGGCACTTTTTCGTTTCTGCCCCGTGAGTCTCTTTTCCAAAGCCTCGTAATCCTGCATGAAGCGCGCTCCTGCGCCGTCAACTTCGAAGGCATCGCGATAGCGGGCAAACGCTTGATCCAGCACGGCCACCGTCGGTGGCTGTTCTAGCCGATCCTCCCATTCGCGGTCGTCCTTCGGGGCATAACAGGTTTGCAGTAGACCAATGAGAAACTGGGCCAGAGCTCCGTTGAAGTCGGCCCGCGGACTGTCCAGCGCCACCGGCGGGTTGTCCGGGTCGGCAATCTCGGCTGGGCGGATGAGGCTGCGGCTGCCGTCGCTGCGGCGGACGGGAATCCAAGGCGTGTCGAGCAGGTTCATGGGCTACTCCTTGAAAACGAGGCCGGTAACATGAGAATAGACAACTGTTCGAATTCGGGCTTGTTCACTCTGAATCTGTCCCTCCCAGAGATTTTCCTTAACGGGGTTCAGAGCGACCACGACCCCCCATTTTCCCCTGCCGGGCAGTCCTTCCTTCCGTTTCTGCCAGCCTTCCGGGGAAACGCCATCGGGTATCACCTCGTGGCAGGCCAGGGTCTGGCGCAACGTGAGGCTGCTTTCCAGCCAGGCTTCCGGGGTGGTGCTGTCGCTGTGCAGCGGCAGCAGGCGGCCTTCGGCCAGCCGCGCCAGCCAGACGGTGGTGGTGGGCTCACCCAGGCGGGTGGGCGCTGTGTCCTCGTCGAGCCAGGGGCCCTTCAGACTGTAGCTATCGGCCAGTTTCAAAACCTTGTCTTCCCCGATGCTTTGTTTGCATTTCTCAAGTCCTTCAGCTTCCATACTTTTCCCTTGTAACCCTTCGGGAAAGTCCTCGAACGGGTCCGCGTCATACACACCCTCGATCAGAAAACGGGCATCGCCGGGCATGGCAAAGCCCCGTCTTTCCCGCAGCAGTTTCATCCCCAGCCAAAAACGGGCATCTTCGGCTTCGTACACTGCCGCTGTGCCCGGTAGGGCCTTACGCAGCCAGTCGGCGGGCGGGTCGTCGTCCCAGGGTGGGGCGAGCACCGTGAGCTTCGAAGGTCCGCGCCGATCCGGAGCGTCTGGGGTGTAGCGGCCTTCGGCATCACGGGGGTGGCGCTTTAGTCTCCCGGCACGCTGGATCAGGAGGTCGATGGGTGCCAGATCCGAGATCAACACGTCGAAATCAAGGTCCAGGGACTGCTCCACCACCTGGGTGGCGATGAGGATCCGGCCGCGACGTTCGGCAGGCCCGGAACGCTTGCCGAAATTCCGTAAAACCCGCTGCTCGATGGCCATCCGGTCGTGAAGGGTGAAACGGGCGTGGAACAGGTCCAGCTTCCAGTCCGGATGATTCTGGCGCAGCTGCTCGAAGCGCCGGCGGGCGTCGTCCACGGTGTTGCAGATCCAGCAGGCGCAGGATCCTAGAGAGATAGCCTCGGCGAGAACGACTTCGGCTTGTTCTTCACGCTCGATGAATTCGACCACCACCTGCCGAGCGACTTCCGGTCGGGTTTTCAGGGGATGAAGGCGAAAGCCGGTCCGTCCGAAGACGGTGGCAAGCGGATAGGCGTCGCTTGGTTCCAGGTGGTCGATTTCGTGTCCCAGCCCCTCCGCGAACGCCCGGATCAGAGCAGCTTTCTGCGTGTGGGGCAGGGTGGCGGAGAGCAGTACCGCGCTGCCTCCGACTTTGGCGTGGGCGCGGAGGAGATGTTCCAGTAAGCGGTTCGTGTAGGCGTCGCAGGCATGCACTTCGTCTACGATCAACACTTTGCCCAGCAGCCCAAGCAAACGCAGCGACTGGTAGCGGGAGGCGAGGACGGCCAGCAGGGCCTGGTCGATGGTGCCTACCCCCACCTCCGCCAGCAGGGCCTTCTTGTGGTTGTCGGCCAGCCAGGCGCTACAGTGGTTGGCAGCCGCCTCGGTGCCGTCGCCGTAGTCGCCCTCCGGTTCGGGTGGTGGTAGGAGGCGCTCACGGATCAGCCCGGCACGGCTGTGGGCCAGCACGAGTGAAGGGTGGGCGTCAGGAGCGAACAGTCGGCGGTACACCGGCGGCTTGCCGCCGCCAAGGCGTTGATATATGCCGTTTGCGGTGGCCATGGTTGGCAAGCCGAAATACAGCCCACCGCCTCCTTGTTTCCGCAGCAGCCGCTGGGCCAGCAGCAATGCGGCCTCGGTCTTGCCAGCACCGGTGACGTCCTCGAGGATGAAGAGACTTGGCCCGGAGTCGAGGGCGACGGTCTCCGCCCACCGCTGCAGCGGGGTGGGCGTCAGGTTTGCGGGTGGATCGGCGAAACACTTGGCGAGGGTGAAATCTTCAGATGGGGGATCTGAACTCAGGCCAGTGGCTTCGACAGCCCTTTCCGCCTGTTCCAGTGCGCATTTCCAGTAATCGCAAAGTGGCAAAATCGCGTCGCAGTAAGGGAAGAACTCGATGTTGGAGCCAAGCCAGTCGGCGAGTACGGTGAGGCCCGCCAACCACCAGGTGGCTTCGGGCGGAAGCGCCACCTTTGGCAGGGAGTCGGCTCCAACCAGTTCGAGCACCGTTTGAAGGAACGCTTCGGCGGCAGCGATGTCCTCTGCCTCGAAGTGATCTCGAAGCAGCCCCGTGAGGTTTTCGCCGGGTGGTTGACCGTGATGCCCAGTGACCACCCGCATCCAGGGATCGGCAGGGCTCTCCGATGTGCGCCGACGTCGGCTGGTGTCTCTCCAACGGGATTGCAGTTGCTCGCGCCACAAGGCGTAACCGAGGGTATCGTGGCGGGTAGGGTAACCTTTGTTGCTGTGGCGGTGCTGCAGTTTCTCGAGCAAGTCTGGGCGCAGATTCTGGAATGAGGTAGCAAATTTTCCCAGGTCGTGGAGCGAGAGAAAAATCGTGAGGGCAAGAAGAAGGGAATCTTCCTCGGTTTCAGCCATGGCTGCCAACAGTTGCCGCCAGCGTGGTAACCGTTCCAGTAACTTCACTCCGCAGGCGGCGACGTCCAAAGCGTGATAGGGCAGCAGGTGGCAGGTATTGCCTTCACCGGCTTTTCCCCAGTAGCGGTAGAAGGGTAGAGCTCGGTGAGTTGCCACTGTTTCTACCCCTCTGTTCCCCACAAACTAGTCAGCAGCGCTGCCCGGATTTTTTCCCCAAGGGCATCGTTATGGGGGACGTAAGATAAGGAGTGCATGGACGTAAATATCGGGATATTTTTGGGGCTACCCAGCCAACACCCGCCCCGTCAGCCGCTCATACGCTTCCCGGTATTTCTGTCGAGTCTTTTCGATCACTTCGGGCGGAAGTTTCGGTGCCGGGGGCTGTTTGTTCCAGTCGAGCGATTCGAGGTAGTCACGGACGAACTGCTTGTCAAAGGAGGGCGGATTGGTACCGGGTTGCCAGGCGTCGGCGGGCCAAAAGCGGGAGGAGTCCGGTGTGAGCACTTCGTCGATGAGGTGAAGGGTGCCGTGTTCGTCGATGCCGAATTCGAATTTGGTGTCGGCGATGATCACGCCGCGGGCGAGCGCATAGTCGTGTGCTTTTTGGTACAGCGTCAGTGCCGCGTTGCGTGCAGCCTCAGCGAGCGCGGCGCCGTCGAACGGGGCGAGCGCTTCGGCACAACGCGCTTGCGCTTCGGCAAACGAGATGTTTTCGTCGTGTTCGCCCACGTCTGCTTTGGTTGCTGGGGTGAAGATCGGTTCTGGGAGTTTTTCGGCCAGGCGCAATCCTTCGGGAAGTGGGATACCACACACGGCACCGGTCGCTTGGTATTCTTTCCAGCCAGAGCCAATCAGATAGCCGCGGACCACAGCTTCGATGGGCAGGGGCTTGAGCCGTTTCACGACCATCGCGCGGCCGGTCACCTGGTCGCGTTCCTCTGGGGCGACGACGCTTTCCGGCGCGATGTCCGTGCGTTGATCGGCGACGATTCCCTCCAGGGTGTCGAACCAGAACGCGGTGATTTGGGTGAGGATCTTGCCCTTTTCGGGGATAGGGTCGGGCAGGATGACGTCAAACGCGGAGAGACGGTCACTGGCGATCACCAGGAGTTTGTCGTCGCCTACTGCGTAGATGTCGCGCACTTTGCCACGGCCAATGAGCGGGAGGCTTTTGAGGTTCGATTCGTAGAGCGCTTGGGTCATGGTTTCTCTCTTTCAGTCTGATAGGGTTCAGTGCACAGAGACGTGGAGGCGCTGCCGAAGGCGGTGGATGCTGTAGGCGGCAGCAGCGGCAATTACCGGAATGGCGATCGCGGTGATCAGTTCCGGCGATGCCGGTAGCCACCCTTTCGCGCCCTTGGCCAGGTATTGCACCAGTTGCGAGCCGTAGTAGGTGATCGCGACCACGGAGAAGTGTTCTGCCGCCTCTTGCAGCCGCAGTTGCAGCCGGGCGCGGCGGTTCATTTCGTCCAGCAGTTGCTGGTTTTGCTCTTGGAGTTTGAGATCGACACGGGTGCGCAAGAGTTGCGAGTTGCGCGCGATCCGGGCAGAGAGTTCTTCCTGGCGGCGGTGCACTGCGGCGCAGGTGTTCATCGCGGGGGCAAGGCGCCGTTCCAAGAATCCTTTCAAGGTCGAGTAGCCAGAAAGGCGCTGTTCGCGCAGGTCTTCGGAGCGTTGCTGAACCAGGCGGTAGTAAGCGGCGGCAGCACCGAAGCGGAAGTTGGAGTCGGCGACCGAGCGTTCGACTTCGGCGGCCAGTTGGGTAAGGCGTTGGAGCAGAACCCGCTCATTTTCGATGGTGTTGGCTTCGCCCAGGTCGTGCATCAATTGCGCCAGCCGCTTTTCCCAGAGAGAGAGTTCGGCGCTCACCATTCGTGCTGCGGGAAACGCCAAAAGGGCGAGCATGCGGTAGGTTTCGATTTCGATCAGCCGCTGCACGATCCGGCCCAATTGACGCGGCAAAATGGCACCGTCGATGATGGTGAAGTGGGTCATGCCGTCGTGGAGGTGGAAGTCGGTGAAGAGCCACCCGGCGCCGTCGGCGATCTTCGAGGCGACGGTGGTGGGACCGAGCGGATCGATGGCGTCGATGAACTGATCCGGCGGGGTTTCGCGGATGGTTTGGATGTCGACGGCGACGGCGGCAATCAACGATCCGGGTCCTTGGTCGATCCAATGCGGGGGAAGTTTCGCCAGGATCGCTTCGGTGCCGGGGGTTCCTTCGCAATAGACGGTGTAAGAGACGAACTCGGTGTGGTGTTCCCATTTCACCCGCAGGTCACCGTATTCGACGAGCTCTTGGCGGTCAGAGCTGTCGTTGAGCCGTTTGACGTCTGGACGATTGGTCAGAAGCGCCCAGTGGGCGCGCGCTGCGGGGTGTTCGTCGGGTTCGATGAGAAACGCCCAGGAGCGGACCTGAGCGGGGGCGGTGACGACCACCGACGGGCGGGCATGGAGTTCATTGTGCAGTGTCTCCCGCAGGTCGTGAAGACGAAAAGCGGTAGCCATCGGCATTCCTCAAAGCCGTTCCGCCGCGGCTTCGGCAAGGCGTGAGCGTTCGCCGCGCGCCAGCGTGACGTGGCCGCTGTGGGCCCATCCTTTCATGCGTTCGACCAGATAGGTGAGGCCAGAGCTGCCTTCGGTGAGGTACGGGGTGTCGATCTGCGCCAAGTTACCCAGACAGATCACTTTGGTTCCGGGCCCTGCGCGGGTGATGAGCGTCCTCATCTGTTTGGCGGTGAGGTTTTGCGCTTCATCGAGCACCAAGTATTTGCGCACGAAGGTACGCCCGCGCATGAAATTGATGCTCTTGATCTTGACTTTGGCGCGGATGAGCTCGATCGACGCGCCACGGCCCCATGCGCCCCCTTCGCCGTTTCCGGCCAAGACTTCGAGGTTGTCTTCGAGTGCCCCCATCCACGGCGCCATCTTCTCTTCTTCGGTGCCGGGCAGAAAGCCGATGTCTTCGCCGATGGGGACGGTGGCGCGGGTGAAGATCACTTCGCTGTAGATTTTTTGGTCGAGCGTTTGGGCCAGACCCGCGGCCAGGGTAAGGAGCGTCTTGCCGGTACCCGCTTGCCCCAAAATGGTGACGAGGTCGACTTCTGGATCCATGAGCAGATCGAGCGCGAAATTCTGTTCGCGGTTTCGCGCCGTGATGCCCCAGACGGCGTTTTTTTCATGGCGAAAGTCGCGCACGCTCTTCAAAACCGCCGCGCCATCCTCAAAACGGACCACCCGCGCTTCGAAGGAGGGATCATCGGCGGTGACGACGAATTCGTTGGGGTAACAGTCTGCAGCGGTGAGTGCTTTCGTTTGCCACCAATCGAACCCGTCGGCCCGCCACGCTTTGAGGTCGGGTGCACGGGTTTCCCAGAAGCCCGGCGGGAGCTCGTAGATGCCGGAGTAGAGGAGGTCGGTGTCCTCCAGCAGTTTGTCGTTGCGGTAGTCTTGCGCCAGAAGGCCAAGCGCCCGCGCTTTGATGCGCAGGTTGATATCCTTGGAAACCAGGATCACCGGACGCGGGGCAAACTGTTCAGAGAGCGCTTTGACGAGCGACAGAATCGCGTTGTCGTTTTGCGAAAGCGGCAACCCCGGTGGAAGCGGTGAGGCGATCGCTTCCGTTTGGAAATAGAGGCAACCGGTGGCCATTCCTCCGGAAGGTTCCGTGAGCGCATACCCGTCACGGATTTCGTGGCTGGCTTCTCCGATGATCGCTTCGAGTTCCCGACTCACCTGCCGGACGTTGCGCGCGACCTCGGAAAGCCCTTTCTTGTGCTGATCGAGTTCTTCGAGCGTGGCAAGGGGCAGGTAAATGTCGTGTTCTGCGAAACGAAAGAGGGCTGTGGGGTCGTGCATGAGCACGTTGGTGTCGAGTACGAAGAGTTTACGCGCCGCGTCATGCGCCGCTTTTTTGGTTGGTTTTTTGGTGGTGCGTGGCCGCCGCGTGGCCTTCCGGGGCTCGTTCATTTCGACTCCAAAAATGGGTAATAGAGAAGGATACGCACTGCGATCATGCGTTCTTGGCGATTTCCCGCAGTTTTGCCAAGACCGCTTCCGCGTGTCCATCTACCTTGACTTTGCGCCAGATTGCGGCGATGTTTCCATCCGCGTCGATCAAAAAGGTACTGCGCTCGATCCCCCGCACCGGTTTGCCGTACATCGTTTTGTTGCGCATCACGTCGTACGCTTGGCACGCGACCTCTTCAGGGTCGCTCACCAGGTCGAACGGTAAAGAGAATTTGGCTTTGAACTTTTCATGCGAGGCGACGGAGTCGCGCGATAGCCCCAGGATCACGGCGCCCAGTGCAGTGAATTGGTCGTAAAGGTCACGAAAAGCGATCGCTTCGTTGGTACAACCAGGCGTATTGTCACGGGGGTAGAAATAGAGGACGACCGGTTTTCCTTTGAGCGCCGAAAGTGTGATCGTTTGGTTTCCGGTTGCCGGCAAGGTGAAATCGGGTGCCGGTTGGTTGAGTTCAAGCGTCATGGGGTGCTCCTTTCGTTAGCGCAAAACCAGTCCAGCGACGACACGTCGCCCTTCGCTGGCCAGGACATTATACGTGCGGCAAGCGGCTGGCAACGCCATCACTTCGAATCCGATGCCGGATTGGGTCAGGCGTTGCAGTGCCGCAGCAGGCGGCCAGACAAGGGTCGGGCCCGACCCAAGCAGGATCAATTCCGGCTGGTGGGCCAAGAGCTGTTCGACGGCTGCCGCGTCGAAGGAGGACCAGCCAGTTTCGAGCCACCCGGGATAGGCGGCGTCAGGCGTCAAAATGAGATTCTGTTCGTGCCGTTCGCCGTCGATCGCAATCCAGCCATCGCCGTGCGCGGTGATGAGACGCACGTCGCCTGTCAATTCCAGTTGCAATTTCACCGCTGCTTCTCCTTGCGCCGCTTTTTCGCTAAGATTACCGACTCGCCCCATTTTCGCCAAGAGGAGTGCCGCAATGAAACCTGATGACGTTCCGCTTTCGTCTTCGTCGCAACGGCTCGATGCGCCGAAAGCTGCGCCGGGTGGGGAAGCTCCGGTGGCGGCAGAGGCGGAACGGGTCTGGCGGCCAATCCTCAAATCGTCGAAACTCGACGACGTCTGCTACGACATCCGCGGACCGGTGCTCGAACGCGCCAAGGAGATGGAGTCCGAGGGGCACAAGATCATCAAACTCAATATCGGCAATTTGGCGCCGTTCGGTTTCGAACCGCCGGAAGAGATCGTGGTCGATGTGATTCGCAATTTTCGCGACGCGAGTGGTTACACCGACTCGAAAGGACTTTTCGCGCCACGCAAGGCGGTGGTGCAGTACATGCAGACCAAAGGGGTTCCAGGCGTCGATGTCGAGGATGTGTACCTGGGCAACGGGGCGTCGGAATTGATCGTGATGAGCCTGCAGGGGCTTTTGGAGTCTGGTGACGAGGTGCTCGTCCCTGCACCCGATTATCCCCTGTGGACCGCGGCGGTTTCGCTGGCTGGCGGCAAACCCCGCCACTACCTGTGCGACGAAGCGTCCGATTGGTACCCGGATCTCGCCGACATCCGCAAAAAGGTGACCGACCGAACTCGTGCGATCGTCGTGATCAACCCGAACAACCCTACCGGCGCGCTCTATCCGCGCGAAATCCTGGAAGGAATCGTTCAGATCGCGCGGGAACATCAGCTCATCGTGTTCGCCGACGAGATCTACGACAAGATGCTCTATGATGGGCGAGAGCATGTCTCGATTGCGTCGCTTGCCGATGATGTTTTTTTCATCACGATCAACGGGTTGTCGAAAAATTACCGCTCGTGTGGCTATCGCGCCGGATGGATGGTCCTTTCTGGTGAACGGCGCCACGCGCGCGATTACATCGAAGGGCTCAATATCTTGGCGTCGATGCGCCTCTGTTCCAACGTGCCTGGTCAGATGGCGATCCAAACCGCGCTTGGCGGCTACCAAAGCATTCAAGAGCTGGTCGCACCGAACGGGCGTCTGACGCGCCAACGCAACATCGCCTACCAGATGTTGAACGAGATTCCCGGGGTTTCGGCGGTGAAGGCGCAAGCAACGCTCTATATGTTCCCACGGCTCGACCCGAAGGTTTATCCGATTGTCGACGACCAGCAGTTCGTCTTGGAGCTTTTGGAAGAGGAGCGGGTGTTGGTCGTGCAAGGGACCGGGTTCAACTGGCCCAATCCGGACCATTTCCGGATGGTTTTCTTGCCGCACGAAGACGATTTGCGTGACGCGATCGAACGGATCGCCCGTTTCTGCGACCGCTATCGCCGGCGGCATCAAGTGATTGTGACGCAAAAGGAAGGGACGGAATGAAAGCGATACGTGTCGGATTGTTGGGAATTGGAACCGTAGGTGGGGGGGTTTGGAGTGTATTGACGCGCAACGCGGGCGAAATCGCTCGGCGTGCGGGGCGTCCCATCGCGATCGTGGCGGTGGCGGACCGTAACCTCGAGCGTGCGCGCGCGGTGGTGGGCGAACAGGCGCTCGCCGATGGCGTACGCCTCACCGAGGATGCCTTCTCGGTGGTCAATGACCCAACGATCGATATCGTCGTCGAGCTGATCGGTGGTTACACGGTTGCGAAAGAGCTTGTGTTGGCAGCGATTGCCGCGGGTAAGCACGTGGTGACCGCGAACAAGGCGCTTTTGGCCGTGCATGGTGCGGAAATCTTCGCCGCGGCGCAGGAAAAAGGGGTGATGGTAGCGTTCGAAGCCGCGGTGGCTGGTGGGATTCCGATCATCAAAGCGCTGCGCGAAGGGTTAGCCGCAAACCGCATCGAATGGGTGGCGGGAATCATCAACGGGACCACCAATTACATCCTCACGCAGATGGATCAGCGGGGCCTGAGCTTTGACGGGGCGCTGCAAGAAGCGCAAGCGCTCGGCTACGCCGAGGCCGACCCCACGTTCGACATCGAAGGCATCGACGCCGCGCACAAAGCAACGCTCCTTGCTTCGCTTGCGTTCGGAGTGCCGATCCAATTCGACAAAGCCTACGTCGAAGGGATCACAAGAATCGACGCGCGTGATGTCGCCCACGCTGAAGCGTTGGGCTACCGTATCAAATTGTTGGGAATCGCGAAGCGGCGTGAACAGGGGTTCGAACTTCGGGTCCATCCCACGCTCATTCCGAAAGACCACCTCTTGGCCAGTGTCTCTGGCGCGATGAACGCGGTATTGGTCCAAGGGGACGCGGTGGGGCAAACCCTCTATTACGGCGCCGGCGCCGGTTCGGAACCGACCGCAAGCGCCGTGATCGCCGATCTGGTCGATGTGACGCGGCTGCATACTGCCGATCCGGAAAACCGTGTCCCGCACCTAGCGTTCCAACCGGATCAGGTGCAGGATGTGGCTGCGCTACCCATCGCACAATGCCGTTCTTGTTACTATTTGCGGCTAAACGTAGCCGATCAACCTGGGGTGCTTGCGGAAATCGCGCATGTGTTGGCGAAAGAGTCGGTGTCGATCGCCGCACTGGTGCAAAAGGAACCCATTGCCGAACAGGCCGAACTGGTGCTCCTGACCCATGAAACCGAAGAACAGGCAGTAGACGCCGCAATTGCCGGTATTACTGCACTGCCGTTCGTCGTGGGGTCGGTGACGAAATTACGGGTCGAGCATTTGACCTGAGGGAAGATGCGCGACGGAGTTTCGGCCGATGCGGCTTCTGCCCAAAGAGCGGAATGTGATTGCTGAACTGGTCCGCTGCTACTTTGGGCCAGATGCCCGAGTTTGGCTCTTTGGCTCGCGGGTCGATGATGCCGCGCGCGGCGGAGACATCGACTTGTACATCGAGACCCCCGAGGCGGTGGACAATCTCGCGCTGGCACGCGCCCGTTTTCTCGTGGCGCTGCAGCGCGCTTTAGGGGAGCGAAAAATCGACGTGGTGATCCAAACCCCCGCGGGGCCAAAACTTCCGATCCACCGTATTGCCCGCAATACAGGGGTGCGCCTTGATCTCTGAAAGTGAAAGGGAACGGCTCGCCCACCTGGTTGCGATCGTCCAGCGTGAGGTCGCTGCTCTAGAGGTCTCTGACCGCGCGCTTTTTGCCAATTTGGAGTGGCTGTCCGAATTTTGGGCTCTGACCGCAGAGAGCCCGCTTACCGAACGGATCGACGCCTTTCTTTTGCGTTTTGCCCGGCTCCAAGATACGCTGGGAGATAAACTCTTGCCAGCAGTCTTGAGGTTACTTGCAGAACCCCCCCGAGCGATGCGCGACCGTCTCGACTTTGCGGAGCGGATGGGCTGGGTAGCCTCGAGCGATGAGTGGTTGGTGCTCCGCGAATTGCGCAACCGAATGGTCCATGAGTATCTTCTGGAACCCCAGGCAGCGGTTGAAGCGCTGCTCGCGGCCCATCGCTTCGTGCCGGCGCTGATTGCAACCGCCAATGCCCTGATCGAAGAGGTGAGCAGACGAGGGTGGCTCCCCAGCCATCACCCTCCAATATAGGACATTTCGATGCGCTTGCGCGGCGCCGTGGCTTGCGTGCGGAGCTCCGAATAACGGTCGCCACGAATTTTCCAGATCGCCGCGATCGCACGCGCCAGCGTCGTTTCGTCGGCGCCGTCGCGCACCAGTAGCCGCAAGTCGTACCCCCGGTCGGCGAAAAGACAGGTGAAGAGCTTGCCGTCTGTAGAAAGACGCAGACGCGTACACCCGCGGCAGAACGGTTGCGTGACCGAGGCGATCACGCCAATTTCACCCGCCCCGTCACGATACCGCCACCGTTCGGCGACTTCGCCAAAATAGTTGGGTTCGAGCGGCTCGATCGGCCAGCGCGCGTCGACCCGTTCCAAGATCTCTTTGGCGGGCACGACGTGCGCCATCTGCCACCCGTTCGTGGCGCCGACATCCATGAATTCGATGAAACGCAGAATGACCCCCGTGCCGCGAAAGTGTTCTGCCATCGTGGTGATTTCGTGGTCATTGACGTTGCGTTTGACCACCATATTGACCTTGAGCGGGACGAGTCCTGCTGCCAACGCTGCGGCGATTCCATCGAGGACGCGCGAAACTGGGACTTTGACGTCGGCAATCGCTTCGAAAGTTTCCTGGCTGAGGGCGTCGAGGCTCACCGTGACGCGCGCTAGGCCGGCGTCTTTGAGCGCTGCGGCGAATTTCGGTAACAGCACACCGTTGGTGGTGAGCGTGAGTTCCACCGGTAGCTGGGCCAACCGTTCGATCAGTTTGGGCAGATCGCGGCGCAGCAACGGTTCTCCCCCTGTGATGCGGATTTTGCGCACCCCCAGCGCGACGAATGCGCGCGCCACCCGTTCGATCTCCTCGAACGTCAGAATTTCGGCACGCGGTAAGAACTGGTACCCGTCGAACGCCTCACGGGGCATGCAGTAGGTGCAGCGGAAATTGCAACGGTCGGTGACCGAAATGCGCAGGTCGGCCAACGGGCGGTTGCGTTGGTCATGAACCGGGCCCGTTCCCGAATCGGCAAGTGGCGGAAGGGTCAGTAGCGTGCCTGCTTCCGAAAGGGGCTCGTAACGGAGCGCTTCGGCCATTGGGTCTTCTCCGTTGGTTTCAGGGTCGCCGTTGCTACAATCGTGCGACGCAGTTCTTGTGATGATAACGCGATCGTAACGCGACGGACGCCAAACCGACAAGACAGATGACCCAAATCGCCACGCTCGACCCGCAATCGTTGTACCGTCGTACCCAGCTCGACACGCAACCGGTACCCGATTCGACCCATCGCCCCCCGTTCGTCGGACAGGACGCGGCGCTGGAAACGCTTGCTTTGGCATTGGCAGATGCCAGGCGCGGCCACGTCGTGCTCATGGCACCACCCGGTTACGGGCGCCACGCGATCGCGCGGTGGGCCGCGGAACGGGCAGCACGCCTCCGACCGCCGCCGCATGATCTTCTCTACGTTCCCCGGTTCGACGATCCGTTGCGTCCGCAATTGCTGCGGTTGCCTGCAGGTAAAGGGCGGGAATTCGCTGCAGCAGTCGAACGACTCGTGCAGCGATTGCCCGAACTGGTGCGCGGCGCGCTCACCGCCGATCCCCACCGGACGCGGATCGAGGCACTCATGAAGCGGCACCAAGAGCGACAGCAGCAGGCGCTTGCCGAGATTCGCGACGGGTGTGCGGGTGATCGCCTCAAGCTGCTCCAAACCGACGATGGTTGGGCGCTCGTTCCCACGGATGAGCACGGCGAACCCTTTACGCCGGAGGCTTTTGCCGCGTTGCCCGACGCAGAGCAAGAGCGTTGGGAAAAGCGGGTAGCGCGCTGGCGCGACCGGTTGGCTGCGGTGTTGGCTCGTTTCCCGGAATGGGACGAGGCGCTGGCTGATGCGATCGACGCGGCTGAGCGGGAGGCGCTCGAGCCCGTGGCTCGTCACCTGTTGCACCCCCTTCGTGCGGCTTTTGCCGATTTTCCCGAGGTGATTGCCTACCTCGACGCATTCGAAGCGGAACTCGTTATGGGGCCGCGGCCCTGGTTGGCGCGCGACGGTACCGAGGTCCTGATCGACGAAGCGGTTCTGGCGCACTATCTCGTCAACCCATCCGTTGTCCATGAGGCTCAGGCGCATGCCCCAGTCTGTTTGGGGGAGAACATTTCCCATGCAACGCTCGTCGGATGGGTGGAAAGCGAAGTGGTCGAAGATGAACGGATCTCCGACCATCGCCATATCCGGGCCGGGCATTTGGCCCAGGCTGCCGATGGGTTTCTGCTCGTCGACGCAACGGCGTTGCTCGCCGACAGCGACGCCTGGCAAGCACTCAAACGGACTCTGGCGACGCAGCGGGTAGAGGTCGCCCCACCCCCCGCCCAAACCCGCTGGGGGGCGCTGCCGCTCGTGCGCCCCGATCCCATCCCTTTTGCCGGACAAGTCATCCTCATCGTTACCCCAGAAATTTATGAGGCGTTGCGCGACCTCGACGAGACTTTTACCACCCTCTTTCCTTGGGTGGTCGAACTGGAGCACACCGTCCCGCGAACCCCAGAAAACGAAGCACGGTACGCAGCGGTGTTGCGGCAACTCCTTGCAGATGACGGGGACGACGGGCCGGAGGTGAGCGACGACGCGATCGCGCGCGCGCTCGAAGCGGCGGCGCGTGCCGCGGAAGATCAGCAGCGGCTGGCATTGACCGTAGGGCGCTTCGCCGGGTTGCTGCGCGAAGCTGCGGCATGGGCGCAGGCGCAAGGGCGGCAGGTGGTGGCGCGGCAGGATGTCGAGGCGGCGGTTCGTGCCCGTTTCGCGCGAACCGGTTCTGAGTGGCGTGAAACGATTGCGGCGATCGCCAACGGGACCCACCTCATTACCACTTGCGGAAGCCGCGTCGGGCAGGTCAATGGCTTGGTCGTGTTCGAAAGCGGCGAAGAAGCGTATGGCCACCCCATCCGAATTACTGCGTCGGTGCGGATGGGAGGGGAGGGCGAAGTACTCGACATCGAGCGGGAAAGCGAACTCGGGGGTTCGATTCACAGCAAAGGAGTGATGATTCTTGCTGCGTTCCTGAGTGGCCGTTTTGGTCGCCGGCGGCCACTTGCGCTTTCCGCAACCCTGGTGATGGAGCAGTCCTACGGCTTTGTCGAAGGGGATTCAGCATCGTTGGCCGAAGCGCTCGCGCTCCTCTCGGCGATTGCGGGGGTGCCGCTTGAGCAATCGATCGCAGTGACCGGGTCGATCAACCAGTTCGGTGAGGTGCAGGCCGTTGGCGCGATCAACGAAAAAATCGAAGGGTGGTATGCGGTCTGTGCAGCGGCTGGGCTCGACGGCAGCCACGGTGTGATCCTACCTGCCGCGAACTGCCGCCATTTGATGCTGGATGATGCGGTAATCGCTGCGGTGCGTGCAGGCCGCTTTCACCTTTGGCCGGTGCGCTCGGTCGATGAAGCCGCGGCGGTACTTACTGGTCGCCCGATTCGTGGTCCCCAAAGTTTGCCTGCGCGCGTTGCCGATGCGCTTGCCCATTTCGCGCGTTGGCATGACGAGAAGGGGGCGAGTTGGCGCCGCCCGTGGCAACGGCGGCGCGAATGAGTTGCGAGGTGGAGATGACGGTTCCGAGCGAAGCGTCCAAACGCGCGCGACAAAAAGGAGATAAGCCCGACTTTCCTCGGCTGCGTCTTGCCGCCAGTGGTTGCCTACTCGGTCAGCCAGTGCGGTACAACGGTGGCCACGCGCAGGACGATTTTGTTCAGCGTTTGCGTCATTACGCCGATTTTTCTCCTTTCTGTCCCGAAGCACCCGTTTTGGGAACCCCGCGCGAGACGATCCGTCTGGTTTCGGTCGATGGGAAAGTGCGGGTTCGGGGCACCGTGAGTGGCACGGACGTCACCGAGGCAATCGAAGCGAGCTGCGAACGGCAGGCGCTTGCGGTGTTGGCCTACCAGCCCGACGGTGTGATCGTGAAGTCGAAGTCACCGACGTGCGGTTTGGAGCGTGTCAAACTCTACCGCGAGGATGGCGTCTGGCAAAGTCCGCGTGACCCCGTGACCTCGGGGCGGTTCACTGCGCGGCTTCTCACTGCCGCTCCGTTCTTGCCAATCGAAGAGGAAGGGCGACTCCACGATGCGTGGCTGCGTGAGCAGTTCATGCTGCGCGTCTATACCCGAGCACGCTGGCGGACCTTTGTGACGTCGGAACCGGTCACGGTGGCGGGGTTACAACGGTTTCACCGCCGCCACAAGCTGATCCTGTTGGCAAGGAACGAGATGATCCTGCGCCGACTGGGGGCGCTGGTTGCTGCCGCAACGTCGGAGAACCTGTCCCAAACACTCGCCCTCTACGATAAGCTCCTCAATGAAGCCTTTGCAACCGCTTCGTCGCGTCGCCGTTTGCGCAATGTCTTTCACCACGTTCTGGGGTATTTCAAAACGGTGCTCCGTTCTGAGGAGAAGCGTTTTTACCTGCAAACGCTCGACGAGTTCATCGCGGGTGTGGTACCGCTCATTACCGTGATCAAGGTGTGGGAAGGACTGTTGTTGCGCCGGCCGCACCCCTATCTGGCGGAGCAGATCTTTTGGCATCCCTATCCACCTGAACTCGCGTTGCGTTCCGCGGTGAGTGCAACGCGGTGAGTGGTTGCATTTCGCGAACGGATGTGCTAAAAATGCGACAAGTCATTTATAAGACTTGCGTTTGAGAAAACACGTGATGTCGTACACCTCTCTCCTTCTGGTCGTAGTAGTCGTCGTAAGCCAGCCAATCGGCCGGAGGGCGGGCGTGTAGCCAGTAACGGTAAGCAACCCAGCAAACCCCTCCGGCGACCCCGGAGGGGTTTTTGTTTTAGAGGAGTCGAAAATGGAGACGATGACCGGGGCCGAATTGATGGTGCGGCTCTTGGAACGGCAGGGGATCACCCAACTCACAGGCATTCCCGGCGGGGCGATCCTTCCCTTTTACGACGCATTGGCGCAACGAGGGACGATCGAACACATCCTGGCGCGTCATGAGCAAGGGGCAGGTTTCATCGCGCAAGGCATGGCGCGGGTGACGGGGCGAGCGGCGGTGTGCGTCGCATCGAGCGGTCCAGGCGCCACCAACCTGCTCACCGCGATTGCCGATGCGCACCTCGATTCGATTCCGCTCGTCGCGATCACCGGTCAGGTGCCTCTGGCGATGGTGGGTACCGACGCGTTTCAGGAGGTCGACGTCTATGGCATGTCGATCCCGATCACCAAGCACAATTTTTTGGTGCGCTCGGCCGCCGAACTGTTGGAGGTGATTCCGCAAGCGTTTCGTCTGGCGCAAAGCGGTCGGCCCGGTCCGGTACTCGTCGATGTTCCGAAAGACGTCCAGAATCAGAAAGTGAGTTTTGAGCACTGGCCGGATCCAGGAGCGCGCGAACCAGGCCCAGAAATCCCCATGGAAGCGATCGAACAGGCGGCCACGTTGATCAACGAAGCGGAGCGACCGGTGCTCTATCTTGGCGGGGGGGTTGTTGCAAGCGAAGCTGCGTCGCTTGCGGTGGCACTTGCCGAACAGGCATCGATGCCCACCGTGATGACGCTGATGGGGCTGGGCGCGATGCCGGTCGACCATCCGCTCTCATTGGGGATGCTCGGCATGCACGGCGCGCGCTACGCCAATTTCGCGGTGCAAGAAAGCGACCTCTTGGTAGTGGTGGGCGCGCGTCTCGACGACCGAGCGGTTGGCAAGGCCAGCGCGTTCGCTCCAAACGCCAAGATCGTTCACGTCGATATCGACCGCGCCGAATTCGGCAAGATCAAAACGCCGTACCTTGCGGTTCATGCCGACGTGAAAGCGGCGCTTGCGGCGCTGTTGCCACGCGTGCGGCCGCAGATGCGCAAGCGGTGGCTTTCGCACGTCGCAGCGCTCAAGGCGCGTTATCCGCTCGCGATGCCCGGGCGAGACGACGTGCGCCAGCACTACGGTCTCATCGCGGCAGTTGCCGAAGCGCTCGACGATTCAGCGGTGGTGGTGACCGACGTGGGCCAACACCAGATGTGGGCCGCGCAGGCCTATCCGTTGCGGCGACCGCGGCAATGGCTCACCTCGGGCGGATTGGGGACGATGGGGTTTGGTTTGCCCGCTGCGATCGGCGCAGCGCTTGCCGAACCGCAGCGGACCGTGGTGCTGTTTACGGGCGACGGCAGTATCAAAATGAACATCCAAGAGTTGGCAACCCTTGCCGAGCTGCAAGCCAACGTCAAGATCGTCTTGATGGACAACCGCTCTTTGGGACTTGTCTATCAGCAACAAAACCTCTTCTACGGCAAACGGGTGATTGCGTCCCGCTATGATCATGGGGTCGATTTCGTCACCGTGGCGCGGGGGTTTGGCGTTCCCGCGTTCGATCTCGATGGCGTGGCGGACCCGAAAGCAGCACTTGCCGAGGCGCTGACCACACCCGGCCCGGTCTTCATCCGTTGTCCGATCGATGCCGAGGCGTTCGTCTATCCCATGGTGCCTCCCGGGGCAGCGAACACCGAAATGATCGAGGCGTAACGACAAGGAGCAAGCGATGATCGAACAGGTAGCAGAGCCGCTGCCGACGAGCGGTTTCGAGAAAACGGTTTTGGAGCTCGAAGTAAATAACCATCCGGGAGTGATGAGCCATATCGTCGGGCTCTTTGCACGACGGGCGTTCAACGTCGAAGGGATTTTGTGTATGCCGTTGCCTGACGGGACGGTGAGTCGCATTTGGCTCCTGGTCTTTGCCGACCAGCGGCTGGAACAGCTCATCAAACAGCTGGAAAAATTGGTCGACGTCCGTTCGGTCCGTCAGCATGGGGCGGACCACGACGTCTTTGTTCAGGCAGAGCGCTTCTTCCGCTGACGCGTGCGATAATCGCCCTTTCCAGACGTTCAGGAACGGCGGATGAGTGGTAACACCTTCGGGCAGCTTTTTCGCGTGACGACCTTTGGCGAGTCGCATGGACCCGCGCTCGGGTGCGTGATCGACGGGTGTCCTCCCGGGCTTGCGATCGACGCTGCGGAAATTCAGCGGGAATTGGATCGGCGCAAACCGGGCACGAGCCGTTTCGTGACGCAGCGGCGCGAGCCGGACCGCGTCGAGATCCTCTCGGGGGTCTTCGAAGGGGTGACCACGGGCACGCCCATTGCGCTCCTTATTCGCAACGAAGATCAGCGCTCGAAAGATTACGGCAAGATCGCATCTACGTTCCGTCCGGGGCATGCCGACTACCCCTATCTGATGAAATACGGGATTCGCGACTATCGAGGGGGGGGACGCGCTTCGGCGCGCGAAACCGCGGCGCGTGTTGCAGCCGGGGCGATCGCGAAGAAGTGGTTGCACGCCCATTACGGGATCGTGATTCGTGCGTTCCTGGCGCAGATGGGGCCGATTGCGATTCCGTTCGTTTCGTGGGACGAGGTCGACCGCAATCCCTTTTTCGCGCCCAACGCGGAAATCGTTCCCGAACTTGAAACCTATCTCGATGAAGTCCGTCGTGCGGGCGATTCGGTCGGCGGCAAAGTGACGGTCATCGCTAGCCACGTGCCAGTGGGGTGGGGGGAACCGGTCTTTGGCAAGATCGACGCGGAAATCGCCTACGCGATGATGGGCATCAACGCGGTCAAAGGGGTCGAGATCGGTGACGGAATGGCGGTTGCCGCGCAACACGGTAGCGAACATGGCGACGAAATCACGCCGGAAGGTTTTGTGAGCGACCACGCCGGGGGGATGCTCGGCGGTATCAGCACTGGGCAACCGATCATCGTCCATCTGGCGATCAAGCCCACTTCGAGTATTCGGATTGCGAAGCGATCGATCACCATCACAGGCGAGCCCACCGAAGTGGTGACCACTGGCCGCCACGACCCGTGCGTCGCGCTTCGGGCGGCACCGATCGCCGAAGCGATGCTTGCGCTGGTATTGATCGACCAGGCGTTGCGTCACCGGGCGCAATGTGGCGATGTGACGCCCCCCCTTCGCCCGGTTCCTGGGGTTGCACCGCAGGGTCAGTTGCCGTTTCCGCTTCCCCCTGAAGCGCCGTAGCGCACCGTTTGCTGCGCGATGAGTACCGCGCGTTTCCCCTTCTGGCCGCTTGCGGGTTATCAGTTTTTCTATTTTGCTTTCATCGGTATCTTTTCTCCCTACTTTCCGCTCTACCTCGACGCGGTGGGGTGGGGCGCCGGGGCGATCGCGGCGTTGATGGTCGTGATGCAAGCGGCGCGTATCGTCGCGCCAACGCTCTGGTCGCTCTGGGCTGGAAATCGTTACGAACGCATGCGCCAAGTGGTGCGCTGGGCGCCCCTTGCCGCGGTCGGCGGGTTTTCGCTCTTCTATTTTTCGGACGACGTGCAAGCGGCGCTCGTCGCGGTTGGGATCGTCGCGTTTTTCTGGAGTGGGGCGCTTCCGCTTGTCGAAGCGTTGACGTTGGCCCATCTGGGCCGGGCGGTGCGGCGCTATCCATTGATCCGGCTCTGGGGGTCGGTGGGGTTCATCGTGGCCGTGGT
Organism: Hydrogenophilus hirschii; assembly: GCF_054656675.1. NCBI lineage: Bacteria > Pseudomonadati > Pseudomonadota > Hydrogenophilia > Hydrogenophilales > Hydrogenophilaceae > Hydrogenophilus > Hydrogenophilus hirschii. The sequence continues at coordinate 1,020,485 of NZ_BAAHXQ010000001.1, read as the reverse complement.
GGGTGTGGGGGTGTGGCTCGAAATCATGCCGTTGCCCACGGTTCGTGACTGGATTCTGCTGGTCCTGGTGTTGCTCACCCTCTTGGGGTGGACACTGCCGCTACCATCGGATCCTCCTGCGTCAACCACGCCGCAGCGCGCAAACTGGCGGTGGTGGCGCGCGCCGGCGGTGCGCTGGTTTTTGGGCGCGGTCTGCCTGATGTCGGTAGCGCACGGGGCGCTCTACACTTTTTTTTCGTTGCACCTTACGCTCATCGGCTATAGCAAGGTCACGATCGGGATCTTGTGGGCGTTGGGGGTGATTGCCGAAATCGCCCTTTTTTTGATTCTGCCCCGTCTGACCCAGCAATGGGGCGTTGCCTGGCCGTTTGTCGTAACGTTCGCCGTGGCCACGCTGCGCTTCCTGCTCATCGGTTGGTTGGCGGAGTCGCTCGTCTGGGTGGTGGTCGCCCAGCTCATGCACGCGGTCACCTTTGCGCTCTACCACGGTTGCGCCGTGCAACTCGTCAACGGTTGGTTTGGGGCACGGGCACCGGCGTTGGGGCAGGCCCTTTACAGCAGCCTCTCTTTTGGTTTGGGAGGGATGATCGGCTCGGCTTTGGCGGGCGTTGTCTGGACACACGGTGGCCCTGGGTGGACGTTTACCGCATCGAGCGTCGCGGCGCTGGGGGGTTTTGTCGCCGCGTGGCGGAGCGTGCGCACCGCGACACCATTTGTCAGAGCAAACGGTCCTATGGAATAATTGCACGATCCAACAAAGGAAAGATGGGATGGCAGGCAAAACGCTTTACGACAAACTCTGGGACGCCCATCTCGTTCGGCAAGATCCGGACGGAACGGCGCTCATCTACATCGATCGGCATCTGGTTCACGAGGTGACCAGCCCGCAGGCGTTCGAAGGGCTGCGCTTGGCGGGGCGAAAACCGTGGCGAATCGATTCGGTCGTTGCCACCGCTGACCACAACGTGCCGACGGATCCGCAAGAGGCTGAAATCAAAGACCCGGTCTCGCGTGAACAGGTGGTGACGCTCGACGCCAATATCCGCGCGTTCGGGGCACTGGCCTATTTTCCCTATCGCGACACCCGACAGGGGATCGTCCATGTGATCGGACCGGAAACTGGAGCTGTCCTACCCGGGTTGACTGTGGTTTGTGGCGATTCCCATACCTCGACGCACGGGGCGTTTGCCTGCTTGGCGCACGGTATCGGCACGTCGGAAGTCGAGCATGTCCTGGCCACGCAGTGTCTGGTCGCGAAAAAATCGAAGAATATGCGCATCTGGGTCGATGGTGCGCTTCCGGAAGGCGTCATGGCGAAGGACCTGATTCTGGCGATCATCGGCAAGATCGGTACCGCAGGCGGAACAGGGCACGCGATCGAATTTGCGGGGCCTGCCGTTGCTGCACTCTCGATGGAAGGGCGGATGACCGTCTGCAACATGGCGATCGAAGCCGGTGCCCGTGTGGGGATGGTCGCGGCGGACGACAAAACCATCGACTATTTTGCCGACAAACCCTTTGCGCCGAAAGGAGCGTTGTGGGAACAAGCGGTCGCTTATTGGCGGACGCTTACGAGCGACGACGACGCCCATTTCGATCAGGAAATTCATCTCGATGGGAGAACGCTGGTACCGATGGTCACCTGGGGTACCAACCCGGAGCAGGTGACGACGGTAGACGGCGTCGTTCCGGACCCCGAATCGTTTTCTGACCCGGTGAAGTGCGCTGCGGCGAAACGGGCGCTCGAATACATGGGGCTCACGCCCGGAACGAAGATCAGCGAAATTTCCGTCGATCAGGTATTCATCGGGTCGTGTACCAATTCTCGCATCGAAGATCTGCGCGAAGCGGCACGCGTGGTTCAGAAATTGGGCCGCGGTAAAGCGGAAAACGTCAAACGCGTGCTCGTCGTGCCTGGGTCTGGGCAGGTGAAAGCCCAAGCCGAAGCCGAAGGCCTCGATCGGATCTTTCGTGCAGCTGGTTTCGAGTGGCGTGCGCCGGGCTGTTCGATGTGTCTGGGAATGAATCCCGATCAGTTACGACCTGGTGAGCGCTGCGCCTCGACCTCGAACCGCAATTTCGAAGGGCGTCAAGGGCCGGGCGGACGTACCCATCTGGTGAGCCCCGCGATGGCGGCTGCCGCGGCGATTTTCGGCCATTTCGTCGATGTTCGGAGCCTGTGATGCGTGCAACTCTGCTCTTTTTGCTTGTCTCGACATTCTTGATGGGCTGCAACACGGTGCAGGGAGTGGGTAAAGATCTCGAAAAAGTGGGCGAGGTCATTCAACAAAAGGCTAAGTAATCATGCAACCTTTTACCGTTCATGAAGGAATCGTCGCGCCGCTGGATCGCGCAAACGTCGATACCGATGCGATCATACCGAAGCAGTTTCTGAAATCCGTGCGCCGCAGCGGTTTTGGTCCCTACCTCTTCGACGAATGGCGCTATTTGGACCGTGGCGAACCCGGGATGGACTGCAGTCAGCGGCCCAAAAATCCCGATTTCGTCCTCAATCAGCCCCGGTATGCCGGAGCCACCATTCTGCTCGCGCGGGAAAATTTCGGTTGTGGCAGTTCCCGCGAGCATGCGCCGTGGGCGCTGGTCGATTACGGCTTTCGCGCGATCATTGCGCCGAGCTTTGCCGATATCTTCTATAACAACAGTTTCAAGAACGGTCTGTTGCTCATCACCTTGCCTGCGGATACGGTCGACCAACTCTTTGCCGAGTGCGTGGCAACCCCGGGCTATCGCTTGAAGATCGACCTTGCGCAGCAGACAGTCACCAAACCGGATGGTTCGCAATTGCGTTTCTCGATCGACCCATTCCGCAAGGAGTGTCTACTGAACGGGTGGGATGAGATCGGTCTGACCCTCAGGCATGCCGACGAAATTCGTGCGTTCGAAGCACAGTACCGTGAACGCTACCCCTTCTATTTCGTGAAAGGATGACCATGTCGGTTACCAAAAAGGTCTGTCTGCTCCCGGGTGATGGCATCGGACCGGAGATCGTTGCCGAAGCCGTCAAAGTGCTGAAAGCGTTACAGCTTCCGCTCGAATTCGAAACCGCGCTCCTTGGCGGTGCTGCAGTCGATGCCACGGGCGAACCCTATCCCGAAGCAACGCAGACGCTCGCGCGCGAAGCCGACGCGGTTTTGTTGGGTGCTGTTGGCGGCCCGAAGTGGGATACGCTTCCCCGTCCGCAGCGGCCGGAACTGGGCCTGTTGGCGATCCGCAAAGACTTGAACCTCTTTGCCAACCTGCGCCCGGCGATCCTCTATGACGAACTGGCCGCGACTTCGACCCTCAAGCCGGAGGTGGTTGCCGGGCTCGACATTCTGATCGTGCGCGAATTGACAGGCGACATCTACTTTGGTGAGCCGCGTGGGATCGAGGTGCGCAACGGCGAGCGCGTCGGGTTCAACACGATGATCTATTCGGAAGCCGAGATCCGGCGGATTGGTCGCATCGCGTTCGAGGCGGCACGCAAACGGCGCAAGCACCTCTGCTCGGTCGACAAGATGAACGTGCTCGAAACGACGCAGCTGTGGCGTGACGTGATGAACGAACTCGCGCCGGAATACCCCGACGTGACGCTCACCCACATGCTGGTCGACAATGCCGCGATGCAGTTGGTTCGCGCGCCGAAACAGTTCGACGTGATCGTCACCGGCAATATGTTCGGCGACATCCTTTCGGACGAAGCGGCGATGCTCACCGGGTCGATCGGCATGCTTCCTTCGGCGTCACTCAACGAAACGGGCAAAGGGCTCTACGAGCCGTGTCATGGTTCCGCCCCCGATATCGCGGGGCAGGGGGTTGCGAACCCGCTTGCGACGATCCTTTCGGCAGCGATGATGTTGCGTTACAGTTTCGGTTGGGAAGACCCGGCAACGGCCATCGAGCGCGCAGTGCAGAAGGTCCTGGCGCTAGGGCTTCGCACACGCGATATCGCCGCGCCTGGAGATACGGTCGTAGGAACCGCGGCGATGGGTGACGCGGTAGTCGCGGCATTGGCTTGACTTTTCGATAATGGGAGTGGAACACGATGGCAAAACCACGCGTGGGTTTGATCGGTTGGCGTGGCATGGTCGGCTCTGTCCTCATGCAACGGATGACCGAAGCGGGCGATTTCGCGCATATCGAACCGGTCTATTTTTCCACGTCGGCGGCCGGGAAGCCCGCGCCGACCTTTGGCGGTGTGACACCCGAACTGCCGCTGCAAGACGCATACCACATCGACGCGTTGAAACCCATGGATATCATCGTCACCTGTCAAGGGGGCGATTACACGAAAGCGGTCTACCGCAAACTTCGTGATGCCGGGTGGCAAGGGCACTGGATCGACGCCGCGAGCGCGTTGCGCATGCAACCCCATACCGTGATCGTGCTCGATCCGGTGAACCGACCCGTGATCGACGCGGCATTGGCGAACGGTGGGCGCGATTGGATCGGCGGCAACTGTACCGTTTCCCTGATGCTCATGGCAATTGGTGGTTTGTTTCAAGCCGGCTTGGTCGAATGGGTGAGTGCGATGACCTACCAGGCCGCGTCCGGCGCCGGGGCGCAAAACATGCGCGAACTCTTGCAGCAGATGGGGCGGCTCTACCAGGCGGTGGAACAGGAACTCGCCGATCCTGCGAGCGCGATTCTGGAGATCGACCGGAAAGTCACCGAAACGATGCGGTCGCCCGATTTTCCCACCCAGCATTTCCGCGGTGCGCCGCTTGCGGGAAGTCTCATTCCCTGGATCGACGTCCCGGTCGAGCACGGACAGTCGAAAGAGGAGTGGAAAGGGGGTGCGGAGTGCAACAAAATCCTGGGGTTGCCCCCTTTCCGTTCGCCCGGCTCGATCCCGATCGACGGCATCTGTGTGCGGATTGGGGCGATGCGGTGTCATTCGCAAGGGCTGACCATCAAGTTAAAGCGCGATGTACCGTTAACGGAGCTCGAAGCGCTGATCGCCAATGCCAACGAATGGGTGAAAGTGGTGCCCAACGAACGGGAAATCACGGAGCGTGAGCTGACGCCCGCGGCGGTTTCCGGAACACTCACCGTTCCCGTTGGGCGGCTGCACAAATTGGCGATGGGTCCTGAGTACCTCGGCGCCTTTACCGTAGGGGATCAGCTCCTTTGGGGGGCAGCGGAACCGTTACGGCGCATGTTGCGCATTTTGTTGGAACAGCGTTCCTGACAGGACGGGCGGAGAACGGCTCGGAAACGTAGGAAAAGGGGGGACAACCGTGGCCGCACCACAACATCGCATGAAAAAATGGTTGCTTGCCGTGACAGGCGGTTTGGCGTTGTCGCCAGCCTTTGCTGCAAGTTTGGGCGAGTTGACGGTTGCTTCCCGCCTGGGCGAGCCCTTGACTGCGTATGTGACGGTGCAAGCCGACGCTTCTGAACTGCGTTCGATGGTGGTGCGGCTTGCGGACGAAGCGGCGTATCGCGACGCCGGAATCACACCGTCTCCGCTCCTACCGAAACTCTCTGCCCGACTGATTCCGCGCGGCGCGGGGTGGGCGGTCGAGCTCAAGACGCGCGAGCCAGTTCGTGATCCGTTCGTCAATGTCCTGCTCGATTTGCGTTGGAACGGAGGGCGGATCCTTCGTGAATACGCGATTTTGATCGACCCGCCCGAATACGCGCTGCCCACGCAACCCGTTTTGCCCAAAGCAGTTGCCGCAACCCGCGCGGTTGCCGAGCCGAACACCCAGGGGCATTCGAAGGCACGTACACCAGCGGATCCGTTCGTTCCGAACACACCCGGAACGCGGTGGGTGCGTCCGGGTGATACGTTGATGAAAATCGCTCGCGAAACGCAGCCGCGTGGTGTGCCGCTCGAGGTCGTCCTCTATGCGCTTTGGCAGAAAAACCCGGAAGCATTCCTCAACAACGACATCAATCGGCTTCAGGCAGGCGTGCGGCTTCGTCTCCCCACACCAGACGAACTGACCCGGGTACCGGTTGCCGAAGCGCGGAGCGCGGTCGGAGCGCAGCTCAAAGGTGCGTTGGCTGTCCATCAACAGCGCGTTGCCGAAAAGCCTGCGGTCGTCGCCGAAAAACCCGCTGCCGCCGCGAAAGGTTCGGTCGTTGCCCGTGCGTCGGTCACCGAAACCGAGCCCAGCGCCCAAGCGCACGACCAGGTCGAGGTCAAACCCATTCAGCTGGTTCCGCCTACCGAAAAGGGAGAGAGCGAAACCCTGAACGCGGCACCCTCAGACTCTGTTCCTCTCGAAGACTGGCTGGCGCTGAAAGGGGATCTGGAAGAAGCGCGCGATCGCATCGCGGTGCTCGAGCAGCAGCTTGCGCAGATTACGAAATTGCTGGAAGTGCAAAATGGGCTTTTGGCCCAATTGCAGCAGCAGGCGATCGCGCAACAAGGAACGAAGGCGACCGCAACGCCACCCGCGCATTCCGAAGCGCAAGGTGTGGAACCGGCTGCGATTTCGCCGCGGCAAAGCGAGCCGGAAAAAATGGCCGCAGCTCAACCCGAAGAGAAAGGGGAAGCGTCGGCGCCGCCTCAGAAAACGGAAACGGAAAAGCCAGCAGTATCTGACGCAGCGAAAACACCTCCGAAAGCGCCGGCAGATGCTCCTCTGCCACGCTCGACCGAACCCAGTTTTCTCGAGTTCCTTCTCGAGCAACCGGCGCTGCTGGCAGGGGCGGGTGGCGCCGTACTGCTGTTGGTCGCGCTCCTCATCATGCGGCAACGCAAACAACGGGAAGGTGACGACCATTCTCCAGCCGCTGAGGCGATTGGCCCTGCGACGCAGTCGGAAACGCAGACTGCGCAGGGCACCCAAGCCACTCAGCTCAAGACCCTCAGCACCGAACCCACGCCGTCGCGGCTTTCGGCGGCTTCCGGGCAAGAGGTTGACACCTCCGCCAGTATTTTGGGGGCCGATTTCACGCAGGTCGCGTTCAACGCGCTGCAAGCGGACGAGGGGATCGACCCGGTGGCGGAAGCTGAGGTGTTGCTTGCCTACGACCGCGACCAGCAGGCCGAAGAGATTCTGCTCGATGCGCTCAAAGAGACCCCGGATCGGCCGCAGATCCCGTTGAAATTGCTCGAGGTCTATGGCAAACGGGGTGACCGGCAACAGTTCGACCACTATTTCGATATGGTAGCAGCACTGACCGGGCGCAGTGGCAAAGAGTGGGATCGCGCAGTATCCCTGCATGAACGGTTCTTTGGCCCGATGCCGGGTGCGCAGAGCGCGCCACTTGCTGCCGCAACGGATGCCGCGGATCAAACCGACGAAGAGACGCTGCGCTTCGACGACGTGGAAACGCCTACTGAGCCGCAAGCCGCATTGGAAGGGGCGTCCGATGTGGGGGTTGAAGGAGCCCCAGAATCGTCACCAGAGCCGTCGACAGAAGCGCCGCTCGATTTTGCGCTCGACTTCGATACGGCGCAGAGCAAGGAAGCGGTACGTAGGGGCGAAACCCCGGAGCAAAGCCACGAGAAGAACGATACCGACGTAGAAACCCAAGTCGATGCCGTTGAGACAGCGCGTCAACCCGAAGCGGCATCGGAGCCGGAACTCGAGCTCGATATCGATCTTGATCTCGACGATCTCGATTTCGATCTCGAGCTCGAATCGGAACGGAAACCACAAACCGAATCCGAGCCCACACCGGAACGCCCGGAGGGCGACGCGTTTGGCGAAATGGCCGAATCGCTCGAACCGCAGACCGAAACGCCATCATCCGATGTGCCGCCCAACCAGCCCGAATCTGCTGAGCCTCCCAAGTCGCTCGAAGCGGAAGAGGAGATCACGCTTCCTGATCTCGACCTCGACGCCGAGCTCGAAACCGAACAACCCATGCAACCGGAAGGCGAACCGACATCGGAAGCGAAAAGTTCTGCCGAATCCACAACGGACGAATCCATGGTGACGGCGCCTGAGGACGCCACCGTGCCTGACGAACCGCAGTCGCCTGCTGAAGAAGAACAGGCAGAGCAACCCACCTCAGAAGCCAAAGAACCCGCAACGGAGCCCTCTGTAGACCTTTCGGTACTTCCCGAGGTCGACCTCGAAACGGTGATGCAAGAAGAGGGGGAAGCGCCAGAAGCCGAAATCGACGACAGCCGTCTTCAGCTTGCGCTAGCGTATCTCGATATGGAGGATTTCGAAGGGGCTCGCGAGTTGCTCGAAGAGGTTGTGCGTGATGGCAGCCCCGAAGCGAAAGCCAAAGCCGAGTCCCTGTTGGCACAGCTTTCGGGTTGATGGGGCGCGCTGGGTCGGTGCGGATCCCTTATGCTTTTCGGGTCTGGCTCTGGATTGCCGGCGCGGTGGCGCTTCAGGCCGTTACCTCGCTGTCGCTCCTTTCGCTCGCAACACTGGTCGTCGTGGGGGCGGCGATTGCAATCGACCGGGCCCGTTTCGTGCGGCTACTGCGCCGGATCCGCTGGTTGTTGCTGAGCATCGTGATCCTCTTTGGTTGGATGACGCCGGGAACGGCGATCGTGCCGTTCTGGGTTGCGTTGATGCCAACCTTTGAGGGGCTGGAATTGGCGGTGCTGCATGGCCTGCGCCTATTGGCGTTGGTCGCATGGTTGATTTTCTGGTTCGCGTGGTTACCCATCCCCGAACAGCCGACAGCGCTGTATCGCGCGTTTTTTCCCTTGGTCTGGTTCGGCGTTCCGCTGGAACGCTTCGCGGTGCGTCTGGCGCTCATCCTCGACGGACTCGATGCGCTGGCGAAAGCGCCGGTCCGGCTTCGGGACTGGCGCCACCTGCCGCGCTGGCTCGAAGGGGAGGACGACGCAGCTGAGTCGTGTCGTCAGAAGGCGGGTTTGCGATGACCGAGCCGCAACGGTGGTTGCTGTTGGTCGCATACGCGGGGGATCGGTTCCACGGGTGGCAAAGCCAACCGTCGGGACAAACGGTTCAGGACCATCTGGAACGTGCGATTGCTGCGATCGCCCAGCACCCGGTTCGTGTCCATTGCGCGGGGCGAACCGACGCCGGTGTCCATGCGCTCGCGCAGGTGGTCCATTTCGATACCGTCGTGCACCGCCTGGCAAGCGCGTGGCAGCGGGGAGTGAACGCACACCTCCCGCCGGGAATCGCGGTGTGGCACGCCCAGCCGGTATCGCGACGGTTTCACGCGCGTTTTGGCGCGCGGGCGCGGCGTTACCGCTACCTGCTTCTGGTGGGTGCGGCGCCACCGGCACAATGGTGCGGAAAAGTAGGATGGTTTCACCGCCCGCTCGACGGCGAAGCGATGCAACGGGCGGCGCAATACTGGGTGGGTACCCACGATTTCAGCGCCTTTCGTGCGGCACAATGTCAGGCGAGATCGCCGATTCGGACCGTCACCGCAGCAACGGTCACGGCAATTCCCGGCGGGTTCGCGTTCGACTTCGAAGCCGACGGCTTTTTGCACCATATGGTGCGCAATTTCGTCGGCACCCTGGTCGCGATCGGCAAAGGGTATGCGCCACCGGAATGGGCAGCGGAGCTGCTTACCCACCGTGATCGCACGCGCGCAGCGCCCACTTTCATGCCCGACGGGCTCTACTTCTGCGGCGCCGATTATGGCGCGGTGTCGGAACTTCCTGGCGGCGGGCGAATCATCAAAGTCCCGCACTTGGCGATCGACGGGGAGATAGCGACGTGACCACAGAAGGTAACCGGCGGATCCGAGTCAAGATTTGTGGCCTGACGCGCGCGATCGATGTGTGCGCGGCGGTCGAGGCTGGTGCCGATGCGCTTGGGTTCGTCTTCTATCCCGCTAGTCCCCGTGCCGTGACGGTGGCGCAGGCACGCGCGCTTGCGCGTGACGTGCCGCCGTTCGTGAGTATCGTCGCGCTCTTTGTCGATCCATCGGTCGCCGAGGTCGCTGCGGTCTTGGACGCGCTCCCCATGGCGCTCCTACAGTTTCATGGGCAGGAAATGCCCGAATTTTGTCGCCAGTTCCACCGGCCGTACCTCAAAGCCTTTCCGGCTCGATCGCAAGCGATGCTCGCCCAGGCGCTCGTCCGCTACCCCGATGCGTGCGGCTGGCTCGTCGATACGCCGACGGTACAACACGGCGGTAGTGGGAAAACGTTCGACTGGACGGTATTGCCGCCCCCTGAAGCGCGGACACGACCCCTTGTACTTGCCGGTGGTTTGACCGCGGAAAACGTTGCCGAAGCGATCGCACGCGTGCGCCCATGGGCCGTTGACGTCAGCAGCGGCGTCGAAAGCGCGAAAGGGATCAAAGATCGCGGTAAAATCGTGCGGTTCCTCTCAGCGGTACGCAAAGCCGAAAACGACTTTGCCGCTTCTCATTGATGGAGACCAGACGAGCATGAACGCCCCCCAACACAAGGCAACAGTGCAACCCTACGCCTATCCCGACGCAAACGGCCATTTTGGTCCTTACGGAGGCGTGTTCGTCGCCGAAACGCTGATTCCTGCGCTCGAAGCGCTCACCGAAGCGTATGAAGCGGCGAAGGACGATCCGGCGTTTCGTGCTGAATTCGAAGCCGATCTCAAACACTACGTCGGGCGTCCGAGCCCGATCTACCATGCGAAACGTTGGTCGGAGGCGTTGGGTGGGGCGCAGATCTACCTCAAACGCGAAGACCTCAACCATACCGGGGCGCACAAGATCAACAACTGCATCGGGCAGGCGCTTTTGGCGCGCCGGATGGGCAAACCGCGCGTGATCGCCGAAACGGGCGCCGGGCAACATGGGGTCGCGACCGCAACGGTCGCAGCCCGATTCGGGCTCAAATGCGTCGTCTATATGGGGGCAGAGGATGTCCAGCGGCAGGCAGCGAACGTCTATCGCATGAAGCTCTTGGGTGCCGAGGTCGTGCCGGTCCATTCAGGGTCGAAAACCCTCAAAGATGCGCTTAACGAAGCGCTGCGTGACTGGGTCACCAATGTTGCGGACACCTTCTACATCATCGGAACCGTGGCCGGTCCCCACCCCTATCCGATGATGGTTCGCGATTTCCAAGCGGTGATCGGACGCGAATGCCTCGAACAGATGCCGGCGCTCGTCGGGCGACAGCCCGACTACGTGGTCGCGTGTGTTGGCGGGGGATCGAACGCGATCGGCATCTTCTATCCCTACCTTCCGTACGAATCGGTGCGGCTCATTGGGGTCGAAGCCGCCGGCGAGGGGATCGCCACCGGGCGACATGCCGCGAGCCTCACCGCTGGCCGTCCAGGGGTGCTCCACGGCAACCGAACCTATCTCTTGCAAAACGAAGATGGGCAGATCATCGAAACCCATTCGATCTCGGCTGGCCTCGACTACCCGGGGGTTGGGCCGGAGCACGCGTGGCTGAAAGAGATCGGCCGTGCGGAATACGTTGCGGTGACCGACGACGAGGCGCTGGCTGCGTTTCACGACCTGTGTCGCTACGAAGGCATCATCCCTGCGCTCGAATCGTCGCATGCGCTCGCGTACGCAGCCAAGATTGCGCCGACATTGGCCAAAGATCGGATCCTTTTGGTGAACCTCTCAGGGCGTGGCGACAAAGACATGCATACCGTTGCCCAGCGTTCGGGGATCACGCTATGAATGCTGCTTCCAACCGCATCGACACCCGGTTCGCACGCCTTGCTTCCGAGCAGCGCAAAGCGCTGATTCCGTTCGTGACCGCGGGTTTCCCCACTCCGGAAGTAACCGTCCCGCTCATGCACGCGATGGTGGCGGCTGGGGCCGACCTGATCGAATTGGGCGTGCCTTTTTCCGACCCGATGGCAGACGGCCCGACGATTCAGCGCGCCAGTGAACAGGCGCTCGCAAACGGGCAGACGTTGGCGAAAACGCTCGCGATGGTCGAAGCGTTTCGCGCGCAAGACCGTGAGACTCCCGTCGTCCTGATGGGGTACCTCAATCCGATCGAAGCGATGGGGTGGACACGTTTCGTCTCCGAAGCCGCACGCGTGGGGGTCGACGGGGTGCTCACCGTCGACCTGCCTCCCCAAGAGGCGCACGAACCGGCTCGGTTGCTCCAAGCAGCTGGGATCGCACCGATCTTTCTATTGGCACCCACCTCGCCAGAGACGCGCGCACGGGTGGTTGGCGAACTCGGTCGCGGCTACGTCTACTATGTGTCGCTCACCGGCGTGACAGGCGCAGGGCACCTCGACGTTGCCGCGGTGACTGAGCGCCTAGAAGCGTTGCGGCAGTGGGTCACGTTGCCCATTGCCGTGGGGTTTGGGGTCAAAGACGCTCAGTCGGCGCAAGCGATTGCCAAAGTAGCCGATGCTGTGGTCGTCGGTAGCCGTTTGATCGAAGCGATCGACGCCGATCCGGCCAACGCCATTGCCGCAGTCTCCGAATTGCTCACCACGCTGCGTGCAGCAGTCGATACGGTAGCGGCAACGGCGGAACCGCGCGGTAGCGAGAAAGGAAACGAATGACGATGAACTGGTTGGACAAGATCATTCCGCCGGGTATTCGGCGGGTCACGAGTGGGGTGCGCAAAAGCGTACCCGAAGGGTTGTGGACCAAATGCCAGGGGTGCGAAGCGGTACTCTATTCCGCCGACCTCGAAGCCAATCTGCGCGTCTGTCCCCAGTGTGGCCACCACCACCGTTTGGGCGCGCGCGCGCGACTCGACGCGCTACTCGACCCGGAAGGGCGTGAACCGATCGGTGACGAAATCCGGCCAGTCGATCCGCTGCGCTTCAAGGACAGCAAGCGCTATACTGAGCGCCTCAAAGAGGCGCAGCGCGCCACCGGTGAGCACGACGCATTGGTGGTGGTTGCGGGCACCGTGGCGCAAATCCCCGTCGTCGCCGCGGCGTTCGAATTCGAGTTCATGGGCGGATCGATGGGCTCGGTGGTGGGCGAGCGCTTCGTTCGTGGGGTGCGTGCCGCAGTCGAGCGCCGCGCCGCATTCATTTCGATTGCGGCAAGCGGGGGCGCGCGCATGCAGGAGGGGCTTCTCTCCCTGATGCAGATGGCAAAGACCAACGCGGCACTGGCGCAACTGGCAGACGCTCGCTTGCCTTATCTCTCGATCCTCACCGATCCGACGATGGGCGGTGTTTCTGCCAGTTTCGCGTTCATGGGCGATCTGGTCGTCGCCGAACCGGGGGCGTTGATCGGTTTTGCCGGACCGCGCGTGATCGAACAGACCGTACGACAAACCCTGCCCAACGGGTTCCAACGTGCCGAATTCCTGCTTGAAAAAGGTGCGATCGATGCCGTGGTCGATCGCCGCGAACTCAAGCAGTGGACGGCGCGCGCCCTGAGCCTATTGATGGCCCCGTTTTTACACCCATGATCCCTTCCACGACGCCCCTTTCGCCACCGTCTGAGCACGCGTTGCCTGAGAGCGTCGACGCGTGGTTGGCGCGGATCGAGGCGCGCGGCAGTGAAGCGCGCATCGTGCTGGGATTGGAGCGCGTTCGGGCGGTTTGGCAGCGGTTGTGGGGCGATCGCCCTTTTCCCCATCCGGTGATCACCGTTGCCGGTACCAACGGCAAGGGCTCGACCTGCGCCTACCTGGAGGCAATTTATCGCGCCGCTGGCTACCGCGTCGGTTGCTATACCTCTCCGCATCTCGTGCGTTTCCACGAACGGATTCGGGTCGGCGGAGTACCGATCGAGGACGCAGCGCTCATCGCGGCGTTTACCGCGGTGGAAACGGCGCGTGACACCGTCGCCCTGACCTATTTCGAATTCGTGACCCTTGCAGCGTTGTGGCATTTTGCCCAGACATCACTCGATCTCGTCATTTTGGAAGTGGGGATGGGCGGACGGCTCGACGCCGTAAACCTGATCGATCCCGACGTTGCGATCGTCACGACCGTCGATCTCGACCACCAGGCGTGGCTGGGGCCGGACCGTGAAGCGATCGGGCGCGAGAAAGCGGGGATCTTCCGCACCGGACGTCCCGCGATCGTCGCCGATCCCAACCCCCCGCAAAGTCTTCTCAATACGGCACATGCCCTGGCTGCGCCTCTTTTTCGCATCGGGGCCGAGTTCGGGTTCGAACCGCAGGAATCCCAATGGCGGTGGTGGTCGACCGCAGCAGGGCAGCGTGCGGGTCTGCCCGCGCCCGCATTGCGTGGCGAGGGGCAGTGGCACAACGCGTCGGCTGCGTTGATGGCGGTTTCGCTGTTACGTGATCGGTTGCCGGTGCCCCAACAAGCGGTACGAGAGGGGCTGCTCACAGCGACGCTGCCGGGTCGTTTTCAACTGTTGCCGGGACGCCCCCTCTTGATCCTCGACGTTGCGCACAATCCGCAGGCCACTGCGGCGCTCGCGAAGAACCTCCGCGCGCTCCGCTTGCCCACGCCTACGTACGCGATCTTCGGCTGCTACCGTGACAAACCGGTCGAGGCGCTCGTTGCACCGCTCGTTGCCTTGATCGACCGCTGGTGGCTGGTGCCGACCCCTGGAGAACGCGGACAGGATGCAGCGGCGCTGGAACCGGTCGTTACCGCGGCAGGGGCGCGTGCCGTCACGGTTGCGAAAGATGTCGAGGCGGCGCTCGCGCAAGCGGTGAAGGAAGCTGGGCCGGATGATAAAATCGTCATATTCGGCTCCTTTTCGATCGTCGGACAGGCCTTGGCATGGCGCGACAACGTGCGCACCACGAATCCGTGACCGATCCGGTGGCTTCGTCACCCAGTGAGGCACTCTTACGGGCGCGGCGCCGCTTCTTCGGAACGCTCGCGCTCTTTCTTCTGAGTTTGCTCATCCTTCCGTTCGTGATGGATTCGGAACCCCCCGCATCGCTTCCTGCACCAACGGTTCGGCTCATCACGGAAAAGCAAGAGGTGATCACGCTTCGTTCTGGGGCGGAAACCGCTACGCATTCGGAGTCGGATGCGAATACCGCGGCGCTATCTGAGTCCGCCGCTTCCGCCACAGGGGAGATGCCAGCGGGTGCGGTGCCGCGTTCGGCTGCGGAACCCTCCTCGGGTGCTGCAGAACCTGCCGAGTCGTCTGCCGGTAGCAACGCCAAAACGCCAGAGGAGGGGCACTCGTCCCAGCAAAGTAGGGCGCGGAACCCACAAAATATGGCTCAGGATCGACTGAGCCAAAACGGGCAGAAGGCCCCTCACGAACGAACGGAAGCCAGCGCACCATCCGCAACCCCGAAGCCCACTCAAGACAAAAAGAACGTACCGATCTGGTCCGAAGCAAAACTCAGCGATACCGCTAAGGCGCAGGCCGTGCTGCGTGGGTTGGCGTCGCCGCAGCAGCCCCTTACCCAGTTCTGGTACGTTCAGGCGGGAGCGTTCCAGAACGATGCCCAGGCGGTCACAGCGGTCGAGCGGCTTCGGGACGCGGGGCTTCCTGCGTTTCTCATGCCGCAACGCTCAGGGTGGTACCGCGTTCGGGTCGCCCCTTTTGTCACCGAAGCGGACGCGGAAGCGGTAACGGGCAAAATCGCGGCGCTCGTCGGCGGCAAACCGCGCGTCGGCGCGCAGAGGATCGCGCAATGAATCCGTTCGATCTCGCTGTCGTTGCGGTGATTGCGCTCTCGGTGGTTGCGGGGATCTGGCGTGGAATCGTTGCCGAGTTGCTGTCGCTTGCCGCGTGGGGGATCGCGATCGCTGCGGGATGGTTTTGGGGAGAAGCGCTTGGTGAGCGGGTGCTGGCCACGGTCTTTTCCGATCCCCGCTTGCGCTGGTTGGGTGGTGCGGTGATCCTTGCCCTTGCGGTTTTCTTACTGAGCGCCATATTGCGCGCGCTCTTAGGCGAGGTGTTGAAAGTGACGGGTTTGGCCGCGTTCGACCGCTTTTTGGGCGCATGGTTCGGTTTGGCGCGCGGCGTGGTGGTCGTGGTTTTCGTCGCGCAAGTACTGTTGTGGTTGGGCGCGGAAAAGACCCAATGGTGGCAAGCTGCGAAGACGCGCCCGTGGGTAGAAGCCGGGTTGGCGGAAGCGCTCCTTCTCTTGCCGGATACGGTGACACAACGCGTGGTGCAAAAGGGGTCTTGAAATGTGCGGAGTCATTGGGGTCGTTGCGCAGGAACCGGTCAATCAATTGCTCTATGACGGGTTGCTCGTCTTGCAACATCGTGGCCAAGATGCGGCGGGCATCGCTACCGGTGCCGACGGGCGTTTCTATCTCCACAAAGGGCCTGGGTTGGTGCGCGACGTCTTTCGTACGCGCAATATGCGCAACTTGATCGGCAATTGGGGGATCGGCCATGTGCGCTATCCCACCGCGGGGGATCCGTGCGACGTCTCGGAAGCGCAACCCTTCTATGTCAATTCCCCTTTCGGGATTTTGCTCGCCCACAACGGCAACCTTACCAATACCGAAACCCTGAAAGCGGAGCTCTTTCGCACCGATCGGCGACACATCAATACCAATTCCGATTCCGAAGTGATCCTCAACGTGTTGGCACACGAATTGCACCGTTCGGTTTCGGGGTTGGAATTGACCGACCGCGCCGTGTTCGACGCGGTGCGCGGGGTGCACCGTCGCTGCCGCGGCGCGTACGCGGTGGTCGCGATGATCGCCGGTTATGGCCTTTTGGCTTTTCGGGATCCGTTTGGCATTCGCCCGCTCGTCTTTGGCAAACGCGAAAGTGCCAACGGAACCGAATGGATGGTCGCTTCCGAATCGGTTGCGCTCGATGTCTTGGGGTTCGAACGCGTGCGCGACGTCGCGCCGGGTGAAGCGATCCTCTTTTCGGCCGAACAGGGGATGCGCGCGGAGCAGTGTGCCGATCGGCCGATCCTGGCGAGCTGTCTCTTCGAATTCGTCTATTTGGCGCGGCCTGATTCCTTCATCGACGGGGTTTCGGTCTATGACGCGCGGGTGAAGATGGGCGCGAAACTGGCCGAGCGTTTTCGCGCGTTGATGCCGCAGGAAAGGGTCGATGTCGTCGTGCCGGTTCCCGACTCTTCGCGGCCCGCGGCGATGGAGATGGCGCAGCGCTTGGGGGTAGCCTACCGCGAAGGGTTCGTGAAGAATCGCTACATTGGGCGCACCTTCATCATGCCGGGGCAAGCGGTACGGAAAAAATCGGTGCGACAAAAGCTCAACGTGATCGAACAGGAATTCGCCGGAAAAAACGTGCTCATTGTCGACGATTCGATCGTGCGGGGCACCACGTCGCGCGAAATCGTCCAGATGGCGCGGGATGCGGGCGCAAAGCGCGTGATCCTCGCCTCTGCCGCGCCGCCCGTGCGCTACGCCAATGTCTATGGAATCGACATGCCGACGCGCGCCGAGCTGATCGCAGCGTATCGGAATGAGGCGGAGATCTGCGCCGAGATTGGTGCCGACCGCATCCTTTATCAAAGCCTTGACGACCTCAAAGCGTGCATTCGCGAGATCAACCCGGAGATCAGCCACTTCGAAGCCTCCTGTTTCGATGGCTGCTACATTACCGGCGACGTCTCGCAAGATTACCTCGACGGAATCGAGGAACGCCGTACCCGTGGTGAGCGCAAACCTGTGCGCGGGCACAACCAACTCGATCTGACCTTGGCCAGTGGGGACGAGGAGCGCGACGCGTGAAAGTGAAAACCCTTGCCGTTCGCGCCGGGCAGACGCGCAGTCACTTTCAAGAACACGCCGAAGCGCTCTATCTGACTTCGAGCTTCGTTTTCGAATCGGCTGCGCAAGCGGCGGCACGCTTTGCTGGGGATGAGGAAGGATTCGTCTATTCCCGTTACGCCAATCCCACGGTGGCGATGTTCGAATCCCGCCTTGCGGCGCTCGAAGGAGGGGAACGGTGCGTCGCGACGGCCAGTGGGATGGCGGCGATCCTTGCGGTGGTGATGACGTTTTGCCAAGCCGGGGATCGGATCGTCGCGGGGCGCGGTCTTTTTGGTGCAACGCAGCAGCTTTTCGCCACGATTCTCACGCGGTTTGGGGTGACGACCGAATGGGTCGAATTGAGCGACTCAGACGCCGCAGCGACGGCGATTCGTCGGGTTCGACCACGTCTGGTCTATTGCGAAAGTCCAACCAACCCGTTGACCGAGCTGATCGATCTCGCGCTCGTCGCCGAGGTGGCACATGAGGTCGGGGCCCTTTTCGTCGTGGATAACTGCTTCTGTACCCCCATCTTGCAACAGCCGCTTGCGTTCGGTGCTGACCTTGTCGTCCATTCGGCAACCAAGTATCTCGACGGGCAAGGGCGCGTCTTGGGTGGAGCGGTCGTCGGGGCGCAGGTGCTGGTCGACGAGGTGGTGCGGTTCCTCCGCACAGCCGGGCCTTCGCTTTCGCCGTTTAACGCATGGGTGCTGTTGAAGGGGCTGGAGACGCTGCCACTTCGGATGCAAGCGCACTGTGCACATGCCCAAGCGGTTGCGGAATTTCTGGCTGGGCATCCGAACGTGACGCGCGTCTATTTTCCCGGGCTCCCCAGTCATCCGCAACACGCGTTGGCCAAGCGGCAACAGCGTGGATTTGGTGGAATCGTCGCGTTCGAGGTCGCTGGCGAGCGGCAAGCCGCTTGGCAGGTGATCGACCGTGTCCGCCTCTTTTCGATCACGGCGAATCTGGGGGACGCCAAAAGCACCATCACCCATCCGGCGTCCACGACCCACGGACGTCTGGCGCCAGAGGTCCGCGCGGCGATGGGGGTACGGGAAGGATTGATCCGTTTGTCGGTCGGGTTGGAAGATCCCGAAGATCTGATCGCCGATCTCGATCAGGCACTCACCCTGCGGTGAAAACCCGCTGGGTCGAGTCGCGCAAGCGGCGCGGGTTGGTGATCGCGCCACTCGGCGAGCACCCATCGATAGCGCAAGGTACCCGTTACGGGGTCGGGGTACGGCACGTCGCGGGGAATGTGGGTGTGACCGTGGATGAGGTGGGTGCCGGGATAGCGTTGGAACAGTGCCATAACGGCGGTTTCGCTCAGATCATCGGGAATGTCGTGGCGCATCGCGCTTTGCTGGCGCGCTTGTTGTGCAAATGCCAGCCGTTCCGCCAAGGGGCGCGCCAAGAACGCGCGTTGCCACGCGGGGTTGCGCGCTTGCGCGCGCCATGCCAGGTAGGGCGCATCGTCCCAGCAGAGCGCGTCGCCATGGGTAAGGAGATAACGTGCTGTGCCGGTATCGACGCCGACCAGGTCGGGGAGGCGGCGAAAGCCCAACCGTTTCGCCAAATCGCGTCCCACCAGGAAATCGCGGTTCCCGGTCTGAAAGAGGATGAGCCGCCGCTCAGCAACCGCGGCAAGCTGGGTAAAGAGGTCAGCGAACGCCGGAGGATCCCAGTCGTCGCCAATCCAATAATCGAAAAAGTCCCCGAGGATTGCGATCGGCTCTTCAGGCGGGAGTTGCTGCAACCATCGAACGAACTGCTGTTGCCGCGCGCTGGGCGTGATGGGATCGAGATGCAGGTCCGAGACCAGCCACAGGACGGGTAAGTGCAACCACAGGCGGCAGTATAACTGCGGCGGGGTCATTCGACGCGTTCGGCCCGTTCGATTACCACCGGTTCGACCGGCACGTCCCGCAGCGGACCGACGCGGGTCGTGGGAACTTTCGCGATCGCATCGACAACCTCCATCCCTGCGACGACACGGCCAAAGACGGCGTAACCCCATCCCTGCGGGGACGGGTCACGGTGATCCAGGTGGGGATTGTCGACCAGGTTGATGAAAAATTGCGCGCGCGCCGAGTGGGGGTCTTGCGTCCGCGCCATCGCGATCGTTCCTCGGACGTTCTTGAGTCCGTTGTCGGCTTCGTTGGGAATGGGCGTGTTGGTGGGGCGCAGCTGCAGCTCGCGATCGAACCCGCCGCCTTGAATCATGAAGCCGGGGATGACGCGATGAAACACGGTGCCGTCGTAATGTCCTTTCACGAGATACGCGAGAAAATTGGCGACGGTTTTGGGTGCGCGCTCAGCGTCGAGTTCGACGGTGATCGTTCCCAGATTGGTGTGCAGCGCAACGCGGGGTGCGCGCGATGCGCCTTCAGTCTGGTCTGCCGAGTGCGAAGCCATCGGGGTAAGGAGACTCATGAGCGCGATTCCTAGGTGAAAAATTTTGCGGCGGTTCGGATTCATTCCTTGTCCGCTCCGTTGTCGTCGTCGCCGGCCGAGAAGAATTCCCGCACGCGGTCGAGCCAGCTTTTGCTCTTCGGTTGCTGCCGCTCGTGGTGTTCGCGGCCAATCGCTTCGAATTCGCGTAGGAGTTCTTTCTGGCGGTCGGTAAGATTCACAGGAGTTTCGACTACGACATGGCAGTAGAGATCCCCGTACCCGTGGTGGCGGACGTTCTTGATTCCTTTGCCGCGCAGCCGGAAAACCTGGCCGGTTTGGGTCTCCGGGGGGATTTTCAGGCGCGCGACGCCGTCGAGCGTCGGAATTTCGATTTCGCCGCCCAGCGCCGCGGTGACGATCGAAATCGGCATTTCGCAATGCAGGTCGTCGCCATCCCGTTGAAAGATCGGGTGCGGTTTGACGTGGATCTCCACGTAGAGGTCGCCCGGCGGTCCGCCATTGATCCCCGGTTCGCCGTAGCCGCTCTGCCGCAAGCGCATGCCGGAATCGATCCCTGCTGGAATTTTCACCTCCAGCGTTTTGTGTCGGCGAATCCGACCCGCGCCACGGCACTCTGGACAGGGGTGGGCAATGATCGTACCGGTGCCGTGGCAGTCGGGACAGGTTTGCTGAATGGAGAAGAAACCCTGTTGCATTCGCACTTGGCCCATCCCGCCACAGGTCGGGCAGGTGAGGGGTTGGGTTCCGGGTTTGGCGCCGCTGCCAGCACAGGTACTGCAGGTTTCGTAGGAGGGTACTCGGATCGTCTTGGTGGCGCCGTGAGCCGCCTCTTCGAGCGTGATCTCGAGGTGGAAGCGCAGATCGGCGCCGCGATAGACTTGCGTGCGGCTGCGACGGGTGCTGCCGCCGCCAAAGAAATCTTCGAAAATATCGCCAAAGGCGCTCGCGAAATCGTCGAAGCCGCGGGCGCCCGCACCGGCGGCCGCGGCGGCGCTGGGGTCGACACCCGCCATGCCGTAGCGATCGTACGCAGCACGTTTGGCTTCGTCGGAGAGGATATCGTAGGCGCGTTGGATCTCCTTGAATTTCTCTTCCGCGGCCTTGTCGCCCGGGTTGCGGTCCGGGTGGTATTTCATTGCGAGCTTGCGGTATGCTTTTTTGATTTCGGCCGCCGAAGCGTCGCGGGAAACCTCGAGAATCGCGTAGAGGTCGATTTCACGCATGGGTTCGATCCGTCAATGAGGTACCAAAACAAGCAAAAGAAGCCGCTGCCCATGAGGCAACGGCTTCTTTCTGATCAATAGGACGACGCGGTCACGATGACTTTTTGTCGTCCTTTACTTCGGTGAATTCGGCGTCGACCACGTCGGCATCGTTCGCGCTGGCGCTTCCTTGCGTGCTGCTACTGGTGGTGCTGCCGCTCTCTGCGCTTTGCGCTTTTTGCATCACTTCGGCACTGACTTGCGCCAGTTTTTGCATCGCCGCTTCGATCGCCGCTTTGTCTTCACCTTTCGCTGCCCGTTCGGCTTCTTCGATCGCCGCTTCAACCTTGCCTTTTTCCGCAGTGCCGACCTTGTCGCCAACCTGTTCGAGCGATTTCTTCACCGAATGGACGAGCGCATCGCACTGGTTGCGCGCTTCCACGAGCTCGCGCATCCGTTTGTCTTCGGCAGCGTGCAGTTCGGCGTCACGAATCATCTGTTGGATCTGCTCTTCGGTCAACCCGGAGTTCGCTTTGATCGTGATCTTGTTCTCTTTACCGGTATCCTTGTCACGCGCCGAAACGTGGAGGATCCCATTCGCGTCGATGTCGAAGGTGACTTCGATCTGCGGCACACCACGCGGCGCAGGCCGGATCCCTTCCAGATTGAATTCGCCCAAGAGCTTGTTGTCGCGCGCCATTTCGCGCTCGCCTTGGAAGACGCGAATCGTCACCGCGGTCTGGTTGTCGTCGGCGGTGGAGAAGATCTGCGTCGCTTTCGTCGGGATCGTGGTGTTCTTGTTGATGAGCTTGGTCATCACGCCACCGAGCGTTTCGATCCCGAGTGAGAGCGGAGTGACGTCGAGGAGCAGGACGTCCTTGACCTCACCTTGCAACACGCCCCCTTGGATCGCGGCACCGATCGCCACCGCTTCGTCCGGGTTGACGTCTTTGCGCGGTTCTTTACCGAAGAATTCTTTGACCTTTTCCTGGACCTTCGGCATCCGGGTTTGTCCGCCGACCAGGATCACCTCGTCGATGTCCTTGACGGTGAGACCCGCGTCTTTGAGCGCGATGCGGCACGGCTCGATGGTCCGCTCGATGAGGTCTTCGACGAGCGATTCGAACTTCGCCCGGGTGATCTTCATCGCCAGGTGCTTCGGCCCAGAAGCATCCGCGGTGATGTAGGGGAGGTTGACTTCGGTCTGCTGGCTCGATGAGAGCTCGATCTTCGCTTTTTCCGCCGCTTCTTTGAGGCGCTGCATCGCCAGCGGGTCTTTCTTGAGGTCTACCCCTTGCTCTTTCTGGAATTCACTGACGATGTAGTCGATCAAGCGGTTGTCGAAGTCTTCCCCGCCTAGGAAGGTGTCACCGTTCGTGGCGAGCACTTCGAACTGGTGTTCACCGTCGACTTCGGCGATTTCGATGATCGAGATGTCGAAGGTGCCACCCCCCAAGTCATAGACCGCGATTTTGCTGTCGCCGGGTTTTTTGTCCAGGCCGTAGGCGAGCGCCGCTGCGGTCGGCTCGTTGATGATCCGTTTGACTTCGAGACCGGCGATCCGCCCCGCGTCTTTCGTCGCTTGCCGTTGCGCATCGTTGAAGTATGCCGGTACGGTGATCACCGCCTCGGTGACCTCTTCGCCCAGGTAATCTTCTGCGGTCTTCTTCATTTTGCGCAAGACTTCCGCAGAAATTTGCTGCGGCGAAAGTTTCTTGCCGGTCGAGGTTTCCACCCAGGCGTCGCCGTTTTCTGCCCGAATGATCTTGTAGGGCATCAGTTTGATGTCTTTTTGCACCTCCGGGTCTTCGTAACGGCGACCGATGAGACGCTTGATCGCGTAGAAGGTGTTCGCCGCGTTGGTGACCGCTTGCCGTTTCGCCGGGGCGCCAACCAGGATTTCGCCATCCGCGGTGTAGGCAACGACCGACGGCGTGGTGCGTGCTCCTTCCGAATTTTCGATCACGCGCGGTTTGCCGTTCTCCATCACCGCGACGCAGCTGTTGGTGGTTCCCAAGTCGATACCGATGATTTTGCCCATTGTTTTCTCCTATTACCGTTTCTGTGTTGGAACTGTTTTGGTGTATGAGGGCGTTGATGAGAATTTCAAGAGCCCGATTTGGCTTTCGAGACCATCACGAGCGCCGGACGGAGCACACGTTCATGGATCAGATAGCCTTTTTGCAATACCTGCGCTACGTGGTTGGGTTCGCCGTCGGTCTCGATCATCCCGATTGCCTGGTGTCGGTTGGGGTCGAATTTGTTGCCTGCTGGATTCTCCTCTTTGATGCCGAACTGTTCGAGCGCGGCGGTGAGTTGTTTCAACGTGAGTTCGACCCCCTCACGCAGGCTTTCGACTGTTTGATTCTCTGTGGCGAGCGCCGCTTCCAGACTATCCTTCACCGGCAAGAGCGCCGCGGCGAATTTGTCGATTGCGTAGAGGCGCGCTTTGGCGATCTCTTCTTCGGCACGGCGTCGAACGTTTTCCGCTTCGGCTTTTGCCCGCAGCCAGGCGTCGTAGTGCTCTGCCGCTTTGCGCTCTGCAATCCGCACCATCTCTTGGAGGTCGGGGATACTATCGATGGGCGGATGGCTTTGTGCGTTAGGCTCCACATTTTGTCCCGATTCGGAAGCGGCAGCATCGGGAGCCTTGCCTGCAGCAAACGCTGAGCTGGCAATGGTGTCACTCGCGATCACAGACGGGTGCGCTTCGCTATTGACGTCCGGTGTCGGGTTCTGGTTGGTTTGAGTTTCTTGGTTTTCTGATTGCGGATGTGGTGTTTGCGGATTGATCATACGGTTCTGCTCCCATGCCAATGGTTCAATTGTACTGGAATGGGGGCAGGGAAAAGGAATTTCAAGGGATAGCCGGTCGCATCACCAAAAGAAACCGTCACGCGGCAAAACGTGAGATGCTGTCAACGATCGCCGCTTGGTGGCGCAGAAAGGGCGCATGTGCGGCGTTGGGGATGGGTAGCCATTTCCCATGAGGCACGGTCTGTGCGATGGCTTCCCCCGCAGCACACGGAATGAGGGGGTCGTTCTCCCCGTGAATGACGAGGACAGGGGTCGTAATGGAGGGGAGTTCTGCGCGCAGATCGACCGTAGCCAGCCAATCGAGCCCGGCAAGCAGGATCTCCAGCGACGGGGCGGGATCGGCGGTAGCCAGAATTTCGGCGGTCAGGGTTTTGTTCTCCGGTTCGCCGCGGTTGAAGCCGCCGACGAAACGGGGCAGCATCGCCGGTTCGTCTTCGGCGATCGCGGCGCGAAACTCGGCAAGCGCTTCAGGCGTAAGCCCGTGGGACCAACCGTCGCGTGTCACGAACGAGGGTGTGCCGCCGATCACGACCACGCCGCCGATGTGGTGCGGTGCACGCGCCGCAGCCGCAAGCGCAATCATGGCGCCCAACGACCAGCCAACCAGGACGGTTCCGGGCGGAACGGCAGTGATCAGCCGGGTAACCGCGTCAGCAAAGTCCGCAGTAAAGGGGGTTTCCCGGTAGCCGGGAAGGTCATACCACTCTGCGTCCAACGCGTTCGCCAAAGGGGCAAGCGGCCCGCGTCCAAGCCGCCATCCCGGTATTAGGGTAATCGGTGGGTTCATCGCAAATGCACTTGTAGCCAAGAAAGGAGGC
This sequence comes from Hydrogenophilus hirschii, assembly GCF_054656675.1. NCBI lineage: Bacteria > Pseudomonadati > Pseudomonadota > Hydrogenophilia > Hydrogenophilales > Hydrogenophilaceae > Hydrogenophilus > Hydrogenophilus hirschii. The sequence continues at coordinate 995,759 of NZ_BAAHXQ010000001.1, read as the reverse complement.
GTCCGGCATCCATCGCGCCGCTTTGCCGCGCGATTTCCCGTCCGCGGACAAAAAGTGCGATGGTGGGGATGCTTCGAATGTGGTACTGCGCGGCAATATCGGGGTTCGCCTCGGTATCGACCTTGACGAAATGTATTTTGGGTGCCTTTTGTGCCGCTTGAGCGAAGTGGGGGGCCATCATTCGGCACGGGCCACACCAAGGGGCCCAGAAATCGACCACGACGGGAATCGTCGGTTGTAGGACGTGGCGTCCAAACCATGCCGAATCGACGTTGATCGGTTCGCCGGGTAGTAGCGTCTGTTTGCATTTGCCACACACGGGCCCCTCGTCGAGACGCTCAGCAGGTACGCGGTTCAAAGCGTGGCATTGCGGACAAGGGATCATCAATGGTTCGGTCATCGTTCGCTCCTCTTCAAACCCAGGGATCGTCGTCACGGTCACGCCAGCGGCGTCGATCGACGCGCCAGCGCACCTTGACTTCATATCTGGGGTCGGAAAGCGCAATGGCAACTACCCCCGTCAGAATGCTGTAGAGCAGCGCGCCCCAAAACGCCGACCAAAAGTCGGCGACGACTACCCCGGGCACGATTCCCGTTGCCGCCCAAAAAAGCAGTGCGTTGATCACGAGGGCGAAGATGCCGAGCGTGAAAAGGGTGGCTGGCAGGGTCAGTAACAGCAGGATGGGTTTGATCGACCAGTTGATGATCCCCAGCACGAAAGCGGTCAAGAGCGCGGCACCGTAGCCCGTGACGGTAATCCCGGAGACGATCTCGGCCACCGCCAAGAGCGCGACGGCATTGAGCAACCAGTGGAGCAGCAAGCGAAGCCAGGAAGGAAGCATCATGACGAAGGGAACTCCACGCGGGTGCGCATCGGCCAACCGGAAAGATGCGGGGTGAGGATGGTGGCGAAATCACGAATCCATTCGGGATCCGCGTTGAGACAAGGAACATAGGTGAAGTGTTCGCCGCCGGCGGCCAAGAACGCCTCACGGCATTCGATCGCGATCTCTTCCAACGTTTCGAGGCAATCGGCGACGAAACCGGGACAGACCACCGCAACCCGTTTTACCCCGGAGCGTGCCAATTCCTCGAGCGTTTCTTGCGTGTACGGTTGCAACCATTTCGCTGGCCCGAAGCGGGATTGAAAGGTAACCATCCAGCGATCGCGTGGCAGTTGCAGTGCCTCTGCGATCAACCGCGCGCTTTTTTGGCATTCGCAATGGTACGGGTCACCGGCGTAGAGGGTTTTGAGCGGCATGCCGTGAAAGCTGAAGAGGAGTCGCTCCGGTTCGCCATCTTGGTCGAACGCCCGACGAAGCGTGGCGGCTACCCGTTCGACCCAGGCCGGGTGGTCGTGCCAGTGACGCACGAAGCGAACTTCCGGGAGATCCCGCCAGTGTTGGAGCGTCTGCGTGACGGCGTCGAAGACCGAACCGGTGGTGCTTGCACAATACTGGGGATAGAGCGGTACGACGAGCAGACGACGCACGCCAGCTTGCCGCAGCGAAACCAATTCGTCACGCACATTCGGGTTGCCGTAGCGCATCGCCCAACGAACGAGCGGCCCGGATTCTCCCCACAGGGCTTGAAGCCCTTCGGCCAGTTGCCGCGTGACAACCGTGAGGGGGGAGCCCGCTTCGGTCCAGATTTGGGCGTATTTCGCAGCGCTCGCTTTCGGGCGGCGCGGCAGAATCGCCAGTTCGAGAATGGGGCGCCACAGCCAGCGTGGCAGTTCGATCACGCGAGGGTCGGTGAGAAATTCACGCAAATAACGGCGAGTCGCAGCAGGAGTGGGGGCGTCGGGGGAACCCAAATTGACGAGCAAAACCGCGGTGTGGAGGGTGATTCTCTCATGAAACCCCCGACACTCGACAGGATCGGATCGTTCCGTTGGCTGCATCGTTGTACTCATCCTTGGGTATTCTCATATTGACTCAGCGCATGGGTGAGGAGTTTCGCGGTGATATCGACGATGGGAATCACCCGATCGTAGGCCATGCGGGTGGGACCGATCACCCCGATCGAGCCGACGATCCGGCCATGCACCGAGTAGTTGGCGGTAATCAGCGAACACTCTTCCAATTCCGCGACACCCGATTCGCTCCCGATGAAAATCTGCACGCCGTTTGCCTGTGTCGCCTGCTCCAAAAGACGCATCAACGCGGTCCGTTGCTCGAACAGGGAGAAGAGTTCGCGCAGCCGCTCCATGTTGCTGGCGAATTCACCCACTTCCAGTAAGCGGTTTTCACCAGAAACGACGTACGGATCGGCTTCGGGGAGTGGCGCGGTGAGTGCGGCACGCATCAGATCCGAGATGTCTTCCCGCATCCGGCTCAACTCTTGCGCCAACGCTTCCCGCATCTCTTCGAGCGATTTCCCAGCGAAATGGGTCGTCAAAAAGTTGCTGGCCTCGACAAGTTCGGACGGAGAGAGCGCCCGAGGCGCGCTCACCAGGCGGTTGAGGACCTCGCCACTTTGTGTTACCAGGATGAGCAACAGACGATTGCCCGAAAGCGGGACGAATTCGATGTGCCGCAACCGTTCGGTGTCGCGCTTCGGTGCCATGACGATGCCGGCAAATTGCGTCAGTTCCGACAAAATCTGAGAGGCGCGTCGGATCAACTGCTGCGGCTGGTCGGGTTTGAGCTCTTCGCGCAGATCGGCGATCAGTCTCTGGTCGAGCGGTTGGATCGCAATCAATTTGTCGAGGTAGAAACGATAGCCTGCCGCGGTGGGGGCGCGACCTGCCGACGTATGGGGACTCATCACCAGCCCGAGCTCTTCCAGGTCGCTCATGATGTTGCGCACGGTGGCCGGCGAAAGCGTCAAGCCGCTTGCGCGCGACAGGGTGCGCGAGCCGACGGGTTGTCCTTCCGCGATATAACGCTCGACAAGCGTTTTGAGCAGGATGCGGCTGCGTTCGTCCAACATGGCGTTCAGAGTAGTCGCTACCGCGCCCATATTACCACTGGCCTGGCTTTTCGTTACAATGGGGTCATGGGTGTGCAATTTCAATCCGTTGGGCTTGCCGCGAAGGTGCACTCGGAAGCAGCGCTGGAAGCGCTGCAGACGCTTGCCGAGTGGTTATCGCAGATGGGCTGCCAAGTGGTGATCGAGTCGTCGACGTTTGCGCACGATGCTGCCGAATCGTGCCGGTGGACATTGGCCCCTTTTTCCCGCATGGCGCAGATGGTCGACCTGGCCGTGGTCCTTGGCGGTGACGGGACGATGCTCAATGCAGCGCGGCAATTGGTCGAACACGACGTGCCACTCGTCGGGATCAACCTGGGTCGGGTGGGATTTCTCACCGACATCGCGCGTTCCGAGGCGATTCCACAGCTCGAACGGATCTTGCACGGCGAATATCAAGAAGAGCGGCGACTGCTCCTTTCCGGTCGAATCGTCCGGGACGGCGCCGTGATCGCCGCGAGCCACGCACTCAACGACATCGTGATGAACAAAGGGGATCTGGGGCGGATGATCGAATTCGAATTACACATCGACGGTCATTTCGTCTATACGCAACGGTCTGACGGGATGATCATTGCTACACCCACCGGTTCCACCGCCTACGCGCTTTCGGCGAACGGCCCCATTCTGCATCCTCAGGTTGCGGGCATTGCTCTTGTGCCCCTGTGCCCACACGCACTCACGGCGCGGCCGATCACGATTCCCGACCGGGCGGAGATCGAACTCGCCTTACTGCCAGGCCATGTTGCCGATGTCCATTTCGATGGGCAAGGGCGGGTGGAGATGCTGCCCTCGGACCGCTTGCAGGTGCGGCGCGCTGGCCACCAAGCCCGTTTCCTCCATCCGATTGGCTACGACTATTTTGCGATGTTGCGGGAAAAGCTCCATTGGAGCGCGTCACCGCGGTAACGGATCATGATTCGTCGTCTGGAAATTCGCGATTTCGTCCTGATCGAACACCTCGACCTCGCGTTCGAAGCCGGGTTCGGTGCGCTCACCGGGGAGACTGGGGCGGGGAAATCGATTCTGCTCGACGCCGTGACGTTCGTTTTGGGCGCACGTGCCGATGCGAACTGGGTGCGCACCGGCGCGCAACGGGCCGAGGTGGTGCTCACTTGTGATTGGCCGGAACAACCTGAAGCCGCGTCGCTTCTTGCCGAATGGGAGATCGCGCCAGACGACGAGGCGATGCTGCTCATTCGGCGTACCCTCGACGCCAATGGGCGTTCGCGCGCTTGGATTCAAGGTGTCGCGGTGACGCAAAGCCAATTGCGCGCATTGGGGGCGTGGCTTGCCGACGTACATGGGCAACATGCGCACCATGCGCTCCTGACCCCAGAGACGCAACGGTGGCTCGTCGATCGTTTCGCCGAAGCCGTTCCAGAAGCGGAAGCGGTCGCGCGTGCCTGGCAAGCGTGGCAACAAGCGAAAAATGCACTCGATGAAGCGATCGCGACGCAGGGACGGATCGCCGAGGAGCGTGAGCGCCTCACTTGGTGGTTGAGGGAGTGGCAACCGATCGCTTTTACCGCAGAGGAGTGGCAAGCGTGGGAAGCGGAGTATCGCCGCTTGAGCCACGCAGCCGAACTGCAGCAGCAGGTCGCGGTTGCGCTCGATCTTCTCGATCGGGACCCAGATGGCGCGCTCGTTGCTGTCAGCCGCGCGATCCGCGCGCTACGGGAAGTGGAAACGTTCCATGCCGCGATCGCGGAGCCGCTTTCGCTGTTGGCTGCGGCGGAAGCTGAGCTCGACGAAGCGGCAGCGAGCCTTAAGCGGGAGTTGGCGCGCTTCGAGGAAGACCCCGAACGGTTGGCATTTTTGCACGAACGGATCAGCGCCGCCCATGAATTGGCGCGCAAACATCGCGTTCTTCCGGAAGCGCTGCCTGCGCTTGCCGCCGAATGGGAGAAACGCCTGGCCGCGCTCGATGCGGCAAGCGATCTGGAACGGTTGCAGACTGCAGAGCGCGCAGCGCACCAAGCGTATCGGGACGCCGCGGCGCGCCTGAGCGCGAAGCGTCAGAAGGGTGCGCGGCGGTTGCGCGACGCGGTGATGCGCTTGTTGCCGGAACTGGCAATGCCTCATGCCCGATTCGAAGTGGCACTCGAATCGAACGAGCCGAGCGTGCACGGCATGGAACGGATCGCGTTCCGTTTTGCGGCCAACCCAGGGCAGCCACCAGCAGCATTGGCCCAAGTGGCGTCGGGCGGGGAGCTTTCCCGCATTGGGCTGGCGATTCAGGTGGCTTCGGTTGGTGCCGAGGCGATCCCCACTGTGATTTTCGACGAAGTGGATGTTGGGATTGGGGGCGCGGTTGCCGCAGTCGTGGGTCGGTTGATGCAGCAGCTCGGGACATGGCGGCAAGTGCTTGCGGTGACCCATCAGCCACAGGTGGCGGCGTGTGCCGATTGGCACTGGCGGGTCAGTAAACGGCCCGATTCGGAACAAAGTGTCGTGACGGTCGTCGAACCGCTCGCAATCGATGCGCGAATCGACGAATTGGCGCGCATGGTGGGGGGTGCGCAAGTCGATGAGGCGGCTCGAACGCACGCCTGCTCACTGCTGGCGATGAGCCAGCGCGGGGCGCAAGACGCGAAGGGCTAACTTTTCGAACGCGTTTTACGGTACGGGCAATCGGCTCCCTGCACGCAACGACCGTAGAGTGCAAGGGCGTGGTCCTCGAGCGAAAATCCGTACTGTTCGGCAATCGCTTTTTGTCGCGCTTCGATCGCCTCGTCGTGGAATTCGACGATCCGCCCGCAATCCACGCAAACGAGGTGGTCATGGTGGTGGTTTTCTGCCAGTTCGAAAACTGCTTTCGTGCCGTCGAAGTGGTGTTTGAGCAGCACCCCGGCCTGTTCGAACTGCGTGAGCACGCGATAGACCGTCGCGAGACCGATTTCGACCCCCTGGTCGAGCAGTTCGCGATAGACGTCGTCGGCACTCAAATGGCGCGCGCCTTCCTGCGCGAAGAGTTCGAGAATTTTGATTCGCGGGTAGGTGGCTTTGAGCCCTTTTTCCCGGAGGTCGATGTCGGTTTTTGCGTTCATGGCAATCAGAGAGGATGACGACAAAAAGAATCGTTCCGATTATACGCAATCGTTGCTCTGAGTGCGAATCACGCACCGACCAGAGCATGCTATAGTTTCGCATCGTGAAGGGTTTTCGAGGGAAACATGCGTCGCGAATCGCCTTTTCGTCGCACTAAGAAACGCCTACTCACCGCGGAGCTTGCGGGGGTTGGGGTTGTCTTCGCGCTTACGGGGTGTGCGCTGGAGCAAGGAAGCGCGTTCGACCGTGTTGCCGCAATCGCTTCCCCCTATTCGGCACCGGTTCGTCAAGGCAACTGGGTGGAGCCGGAAGCGGCGCGCCAACTGCGCAAAGGGATGCCGCAAGAAACGGTCCGGTTGTTGCTCGGGGCGCCACTGCTCGTCGACCCGTTCCGCAACGATCGCTGGGATTACCTCTACCGTTACGACGACAAGCGGGGGCATGTTGAGATGCGCCGCTTGACCCTCTTTTTCGAAAACGGCGTGCTGGTGCGCGTGGAGGGTGACGTCGTCCCGGCAAACGAAGCCGCGGCGGGGTCGCAGTCAGAAAGTCGACCGCGTTGGCAGACGGTCGAGATTCCCGCGGAACAGAAAGAGTAACGCGTTCGCAGCCGCCAATCGTTTAGAAAAAGGAGAACAGGTCCATGCATGCGGTCAAGGTAGCGATTGCGGGAGCGGGTGGTCGGATGGGACGAATGTTGATCGAAGCGGCACTGGCGCCCGATTCTGGAGTGGCGCTTGCTGCAGCGTTCGACCGCCCAGGATCTCCCGTGATCGGTCAAGATGTGGGGCAACTGCTCGGCCGGACAACCGGCGTTTCGATAGGCGACGACATCGCTGCAGCGGTCGTAGCTGCCGATTGTGTGATCGATTTCACGCGCCCCGAAGGGACCTTCGCAATCCTGGACGAAGCCGTGCGACACAAGCGGGCGATGGTGATCGGCACCACGGGGTTCGACGAAGCAGGGCGTGATCGGATCGGCGCGGCGGCCCGCGACATCCCAATCGTCTTTGCGCCCAACATGGCGGTAGGGGTCAACGCCGTATTCAAACTCTTGGAGGTGGCGGCAAAGCTCTTGGAAGGGTATGACGTCGAGGTGATCGAAGCGCACCATCGCCACAAGGTCGATGCCCCTTCGGGTACGGCGCTGGAAATGGGACGGATCGTCGCGCGTACGTTGGGGTGGTCGTTCGATGCGGTGGCCATTTTTGGGCGTGAAGGGAATACGGGTGAGCGGCCCAAACAGCAGATCGGGTTTTCGACGATCCGGGCCGGTGAAATCATTGGCGACCATACGGTGCTTTTTGCTGCGCAAGGGGAGCGGATCGAGATCACCCACCGGTCGCAAAGTCGGATGCCGTACGCCGCCGGTGCGATCCGGGCTGCGCGGTTTCTCGCCGACAAACCTGCGGGGCTCTATTCGATGCAGGACGTCCTGGGCATCTGAGACGACGGGAATTCTGGTAAAATGGCAGCAAGGACTGCCTAGAAAACAACGGGATGCGGTTGCGTCCCGTTTTTTTACGTGAGGAACGATCGTGCGCTCGAATGCAGTTTTGGCTCTGGCCGACGGAACGGTTTTCCACGGGGTGGGGATCGGAGCGGTTGGTCTGACCGTAGGTGAAGTGGTGTTCAACACCTCGATCACAGGGTATCAGGAGATCCTCACCGACCCCAGCTACCGTCGCCAAATCGTGACGCTCACCTACCCCCATATCGGAAATGTGGGGACGAACCCAGAAGACGAAGAGAGCGAGACGGTGCATGCGGCGGGGTTGGTGATTCGGGATCTCTCCCGCGTGGTGAGTAATTTCCGTGCCACCGAATCGCTTCCTGACTACCTCAAGCGCCACAATGTGGTGGCGATCGCGGAAATCGATACCCGCGAACTCACGCGTCGTTTACGCGACCAGGGGGCGCAAAGTGGCGCGATTCTCACCGCTCCGCCCGGTGAAATGCCGAACGTTACCGACGCGCTCGCTGCGGCCCGAGCATTCCCTGGGTTGGCGGGAATGGATCTTGCACAAGAGGTGACACGGCGCACGGTGAGCGAATGGCGTGAGGGCGCGTGGCAACTCGGTCTCGGTTACCCCACGGTGACGGAAACGACCCGACACGTCGTCGTCTATGATTTTGGTGTGAAACGCAACATTTTGCGCCTCTTGGCGGCACGCGGTTGCCGAGTGACGGTGGTGCCGGCGCAGACCCCTTACGCCGAGGTGAAAGCGCTCGATCCCGATGGCATCATGCTCTCGAATGGCCCTGGGGATCCGGAGCCGTGTCACTACGCGATCGCAGCGGCGCAGGCGGCGATGGCCGACGGGATTCCCCTCTTTGGGATCTGTTTGGGACACCAGATCCTGGGTTTGGCATCCGGCGCGCGCACCGTCAAAATGAAATTCGGTCACCACGGCGCGAACCATCCGGTCAAGGATCTCACCAACGGTCGTGTCTATATCACCAGCCAGAACCACGGTTTTGCAGTGGACGCCGATTCGCTGCCCATCAATTGCCGCGTCACCCACGTTTCCCTCTTCGACGGCAGCGTTCAGGGGATCGAGCGCACCGACGTGCCAGCCTTCGGTTTTCAAGGCCACCCAGAGGCGAGTCCCGGACCGCATGACATTGCGGATCTCTTCGACCGCTTCGTTGCGTTGATCGACGCGCGGCGTCAGGCATAAACCCGAGATTGCAAGGAAAAACCATGCCGAAACGCACGGACATCGAATCGATTCTGATCATTGGTGCTGGACCGATCGTCATCGGTCAGGCCTGTGAGTTCGACTACTCGGGGGCGCAAGCGTGTAAAGCGTTGCGTGCAGAGGGGTACCGGGTCCTTTTGGTGAATTCCAACCCGGCAACCATCATGACCGACCCCGAAATGGCCGATGTGACCTATATCGAGCCCATCACCCCTGAGGTCGTCGAGCGCATCATCGCGAAAGAGCGGCCCGATGCGCTCCTGCCCACGATGGGGGGACAAACCGCGCTCAATACCGCGCTCGATCTCGCCCGTTCCGGCGTGCTCGAACGCTATGGCGTCGAATTGATCGGCGCGAACGAAAGCGCGATTGCCAAAGCCGAAGACCGCCAGCTCTTCAAAGAGGCGATGACCCGCATCGGACTGGAATCGGCGCGCTCAGGCATCGCGCACAGTTTGGAAGAGGCGCTGGCGGTTCAGTCTGAGATCGGTTTCCCGGTCATTATCCGTCCCTCTTTTACGTTGGGAGGAACCGGGGGTGGAATCGCCTACAACATGGAAGAGTTCGTCGAAATTTGTAAGCGAGGGTTAGATCTCAGTCCGGTGCATGAACTCCTCATCGAAGAGTCGCTCATCGGCTGGAAAGAGTTCGAAATGGAGGTGGTGCGGGACAAGAACGACAACTGCATCATCGTCTGTTCGATCGAAAACCTCGACCCGATGGGTGTGCACACGGGCGACTCGATCACCGTGGCACCGGCACAGACGCTCACCGACAAAGAGTACCAACGGATGCGGGACGCGTCGATCGCGGTGCTGCGCGAAATCGGCGTCGATACCGGAGGGTCGAACGTTCAATTCGCGATCAATCCGAAAGATGGTCGAATGATCGTGATCGAAATGAACCCGCGGGTATCGCGCTCTTCGGCGCTCGCGTCGAAGGCAACCGGCTTCCCGATCGCGAAGATCGCGGCGAAACTCGCTGTTGGCTACACCCTCGACGAACTCAAAAACGACATCACCGGTGGCGCGATCCCCGCGTCGTTCGAGCCGACCATCGACTACGTCGTCACCAAAATCCCCCGTTTCGCATTCGAAAAGTTTCCGCACGCCAACGACCGTTTGACTACCCAGATGAAGTCGGTCGGCGAGGTGATGGCGATCGGTCGCACCTTCCAAGAGTCGGTGCAAAAAGCGTTGCGCGGCTTGGAAGTGGGTGTTTACGGGTTCGATGAGGTCGAATGCACCCCCGAATCGCTCGAACACGAGCTCGCGAACCCCGGGGCGCAGCGCATTTTGTACTTGGCGCAAGCGTTCCGCGAAGGGATGTCGCTCGAAAAAATCCACCAGCTGACCAAGATCGATCCGTGGTTCTTGAGTCAGATCGAAGCGCTCGTCGAAATCGAGCAAAAGCTCAAAGGGCGTTCGCTCAAAGGGATCGACGCCGACGAAATGCGCGCGTTGAAGCGCAAAGGATTCTCGGATCGCCGGTTGGCGAAGCTCCTCGATACCACCGAAGAGGCGGTCCGGTTGCATCGCCACGCACTTGGGGTGCGGCCCGTCTATAAACGGGTGGATACCTGCGCGGCCGAATTCGCCACACCTACTGCCTACCTCTATTCGACGTACGAAGCCTTTTGCGAAGCGGCGCCCAGCAATCGTCGCAAAATCATGATTTTGGGCGGAGGGCCGAACCGCATCGGCCAGGGGATCGAATTCGATTACTGCTGCGTCCATGCGGCACTGGCGCTGCGCGAAGACGGCTTCGAAACGATCATGGTCAACTGTAACCCGGAGACGGTCTCGACCGATTACGACACCTCTGATCGCCTCTATTTCGAACCGATCACGCTCGAAGACATCCTCGAAATCTGTCACGTGGAAAAGCCGGAAGGGGTGATCGTGCAGTTCGGCGGTCAAACTCCGCTCAAACGCGCCAAAGCGCTCGCCGCGAATGGCGTGCCGATCATCGGAACGTCGCCGGATGCGATCGACGCCGCGGAGGATCGCGAACGCTTCCAAAAATTGTTGATGCAACTGGGGCTGCGGCAGCCGGAAAACCGCACTGCACGTACCCCAGATGAGGCGATGCGTCTCGCTGCAGAGATCGGTTACCCGCTGGTCGTTCGTCCCAGCTACGTCTTGGGGGGGCGGGCGATGGAGATCGTTCACGATCCGCAAGATCTCGAACGCTACATGCGCGAAGCGGTCAAGGTGTCGAACGATTCGCCCGTGCTGCTCGACCGGTTCCTGGACGACGCGACCGAAGTCGATATCGACGCGGTGAGCGACGGTGAGCGCGTCGTGATCGCAGGCTTGATGGAACACATCGAGATGGCGGGGGTCCATTCGGGCGATTCCGCATGTTCGATCCCGCCCTATACCTTGCATCCTGCGGTGCTCGACGAAATCCGTCGCCAGACGGTCGCGCTCGCGAAGGCGCTCGACGTCGTCGGCTTGATGAACGCCCAGTTCGCGGTGCAGGGCAGTGGTCCCGATGCCACCGTTTATGTGCTGGAGGTGAACCCCCGTGCGTCCCGCACGGTTCCGTTCGTCTCCAAAGCGTGCGGGGTGCCCTACGCCAAAGTGGCCGCGCGCTGTATGGCTGGGAAAAAGCTCGCGGAACAGGGCGTGACCGAAGAGCTCGTTCCCCCCTATTTTTCGGTCAAAGAGGTAGTTTTCCCGTTCAACAAGTTCCCGGGTGTCGACCCGATCTTGGGGCCCGAGATGAAATCGACGGGCGAAGTGATGGGGATCGGCCGGACCTTCGCCGAAGCGTTCTACAAATCGCAGTTGGCCGCAGGCGTGGTGTTACCCCGAAACGGAAAGGTCTTTTTGAGTGTGAAACCGAGCGATCGCCCCGCTGCGGTCGCAGTTGGGCGCCGACTGCATGATCTCGGCTTCACGATCGTAGCGACACGGGGTACGGCGCGCACATTGGAAGCAGCAGGTATTCCCGTGCAGGTCGTCAATAAGGTCAATGAAGGGCGGCCGCATGTCGTCGACATGATCAAAAACGGCGAGATCGCGCTGGTGATCAATACGGTCGAGGCCCGCCGTCAAGCGGTGATCGATTCCCGTTCGATTCGGGTGAGTGCGCTCGCAGCAAAGGCCCCCATCTATACGACGATCGAAGGGGCTGAGGCCGCGGTGATGGGAATCGAAATGGCCGAACGGTTCGACGTCTATGCGTTACAACAACTCCATCGGGAAGCGTTGGCAGCTCGGAGGAACGGTTGATGAAATATCCCATGACGGTGCGCGGCGCACAAAAGCTCAAAGAAGAGCTCCATCGCCTGAAAACGGTGGAGCGTCCCGCGGTGATCGCGGCGATTGCCGAGGCGCGTAGCCATGGAGACCTTTCGGAGAACGCCGAATACGACGCGGCGCGCGAACGGCAGGCGTTCATCGAAGGACGGATCATGGAGCTCGAAGGGAAATTGGCGAACGCCCAGATCATCGACCCGAAAACACTCGACGCCGATGGGCGGGTGGTTTTTGGTGCCACGGTCGATTTGGAGGAAACGGAATCGGGCGAGCAGGTCACCTATCAAATCGTCGGCGAAGACGAAGCCGACGTGCGTGAAGGGAAAATTTCGGTCACTTCGCCGATCGCCCGCGCTTTGATCGGCAAATATGCAGGAGATGTCGTGGTCGTGCAGGCGCCCGGCGGCGCCCGCGAATACGAAATTCTCGACGTCCGTTACGAGTGATTCCGTTTTTTCGTCAGGGCTTGCCGACGTGCGCGCCGAACGAACGCGGCAGCGTTGTTGTTATCAGCGGTTTTCGCACGAGATGCGCGTGGCGTTTCTGCGCGCTTTTCTGGGTTGGGGCGCCAAACAAGGAGCAGATTACCCAACAACTGGACCGGAGCGCAATCGAGCGTGTCGCAAATCGTTTCCAGATATTGGGCGCGAATGTCGCGTTCGGCTCCCGTAACACGGATTTTGATCAATTCGTGCGCCGTGAGCGCCCGGTCGATTTCGGCCAATACCGCAGGGGTCAGCCCTTTGCTGGCGATCATCACCACCGGTTTCAGATGGTGGGCCTGCGCCCGCAAGGCTCTTTGCTGGTCCGAATCGATTGTCAGTGCAGCCATGATGGATCGATCTTTCGCTGTGTTTCCAACACACGATTATCGCAGAAAACGTGAAGTCCGCATGAAAAAACACCGCAGTAAAAAGGCTTGGCTCGACCGGCATGTGCACGACCCCTATGTCCAGCGCGCTGTACAGGAAGGGTACCGTTCGCGGGCTGCGTACAAGCTCCTCGAGATCGACGAAAAAGATCGCTTACTGCAACCCGGGATGCGGGTGGTCGATCTGGGGGCAGCGCCTGGGGCCTGGTCGCAGATTGCCGCCGCTCGGGTCGCGCCAACCGGCAAGGTCTTTGCGCTTGATCGCTTGCCGATCGTGTCGCTTCCCGGTGTGACGGTGATCCAAGGAGATTTCACCGACGAAACGGTCCTGAACGCCCTGGAACAGGCGCTCGAGGGACAACCGGTCGATCTCGTGCTTTCCGATATGGCGCCCAACCTCTCCGGTATCGCGATCACCGATGCGGCAAAAAGTTTTCATCTTGCCGAATTGGCGTTGGCGTTTGCGCTCGAGCATCTGACACCAAACGGTGCCTTCCTCGTCAAAGTGTTCCAGGGCCCAGGGATCGACGCGTACCGGCAGCAGCTGCAAAGCGCGTTCCACACGGTGCTCTCGCGCAAACCCAAAGCGTCCCGTTCGGAAAGCAGCGAGCTCTATTTCTTGGGTAAACGACCCAAAAGGCGCTGATCTCGTCATGGACAGCGCATAGATCCTATCGTGGCGATCGAATTTTTCTATTGCCGTGTGGAACCCAAGCGGTTAGAATCGACTCGAAGATGCGAATCGTGCGTAGGTAGGTAGAAGGAGTCCCCCTTTGAACGGCAACAGTTTTTTTCGCAATCTAGCGATTTGGCTCGTCATCGGCATGGTGCTTATGACGGTGTTCAACCAATTCAACGACCGCACCGCGCCGGCGTCGACCATGGAATACTCCCAATTCATGGAAGCGGCGAAAGAGGGGAAGGTAACGAAGGCGATCATCGATGGGCGAACGGTACGCGCCCTGATGAACGATGGTCGTCAAGTGACCGTCTATGCTCCGCCGATGGATCTGTGGATGGTTTCCGACCTGATGAAATACGGCGTTTCGATTGCCGCGACGAAGCCGGACGAAGGGCAATCCCTGCTCACCAATATTTTCGTTTCTTGGTTCCCGATGCTCTTGCTCATCGCAGTCTGGGTCTATTTCATGCGGCAGATGAGCGGTGGCGGCAAAGGAGGCGCGTTCTCGTTCGGAAAATCGCGGGCGCGGTTGCTCGATGAATCGAGCAATACCGTCACCTTTGCCGATGTCGCCGGTTGCGATGAGGCCAAAGAGGAGGTGCAAGAGCTCGTCGACTTTTTGAAAGACCCCAGCAAATTCCAGCAACTGGGTGGACGCATCCCGAAAGGGGTGTTGATGGTCGGCCCTCCGGGAACCGGGAAGACACTGTTGGCCAAAGCGATCGCAGGTGAAGCGAAAGTACCGTTTTTCAGCATCTCCGGTTCTGACTTCGTCGAAATGTTCGTCGGTGTCGGTGCCGCGCGGGTGCGCGACATGTTCGAACAAGCGAAAAAGCACGCCCCGTGCATCATCTTTATCGATGAGATCGACGCGGTCGGACGGCAGCGGGGGGCCGGGTTGGGCGGTGGCAACGACGAACGCGAACAGACCCTCAACCAACTCCTGGTCGAAATGGATGGCTTCGAAGGCAGCAGCGGGATCATCGTGATTGCCGCGACCAACCGTCCCGACGTGCTTGACCCCGCGCTCTTGCGGCCGGGGCGATTCGATCGGCAAGTGGTGGTGTCACTACCCGACGTCCGGGGTCGAGAACAGATCCTCAAGGTCCACATGCGCAAAGTTGCGTTGGGTCCAGACGTCGACCCCGCGATCATCGCACGGGGCACGCCTGGCTTTTCGGGCGCCGATCTCGCCAACCTGGTCAATGAAGCGGCACTTTTTGCCGCCCGCGCCAACAAGCGCTATGTGGAAATGGAGGACTTCGAGCGCGCGAAAGACAAGATCCTGATGGGGCCGGAGCGGCGCTCGATGGTGATGAGCGAGGAGGAACGTCGTAATACCGCGTACCACGAAGCGGGTCACGTGGTGGTCGCGAAGCTCCTGCCCAAAACCGACCCGGTGCACAAGGTGACGATCATCCCGCGCGGCCGTGCGCTGGGGGTGACGATGCAGCTCCCGGAGGGCGACCGCTACAGCCAGGACAAAGAACGGCTGCTGAACACGATCGCGGTTCTGTTCGGCGGACGGATCTGCGAAGAGATCTTCATGAACCAGATGACAACGGGGGCGTCGAACGACTTTCAACGGGCAACCGATATCGCGCGCAAAATGGTCACCCAGTGGGGAATGTCCGATATCCTGGGGCCGATGGTCTATGGCGAAGAGGAAGGGGAAATTTTCCTTGGTCGCGCCGTGACGACGCACCGCAACATCTCCGAAGCGACGATGCAAAAGGTCGACGCCGAAGTGCGCCGCATCATCGACGAGCAATACGCGCTCGCGCGCCGCTTGATCGAAGAGAACCGGGACAAGGTCATCGCGCTTGCCGAAGCACTGCTCGAATATGAGACGCTCGACGCCGACCAGATCGACGACATCATGGCGGGAAAACCGCCGCGTCCGCCGAAAAAACCGGAGACGAACCCGCGCAATGCGGCGCCACCGAGTGGCGAAGGGGTAGTTGCCGACGCGCCGGCGCCAGACGGAAAAGAGGCGCGCCCCGCTTCGCCTGGCGGGCAGCCGCCCGAAGCGGAACCGGCTGGATGAACGCGGTGAAAAACCGTCGATGAAACCCAAAACGGTCGATTCCCTTCAGCCCCGCGTTTGGCGCGCGGGGCGTTTCCGTTTGTCGTTGCATGAGCCACTCGTGATGGCGATCGTCAACCTCACGCCCGATTCGTTCTCAGGCGATGGGGTGGACGCCGACGTTACAGCGGCACTCAAGCAGGCCGAGGCCGCGGTCGAAGCGGGCGCCGCAGTGCTCGATTTCGGTGCCGAATCGACCCGCCCGGGGGCGCAGCCTGTCCCAGCAGAGGTGGAATGGCAACGGTTGGAGCCGGTGCTGCGGGCAGTCACGAAGTGGCCAGTCGCGATCTCGGTCGATACCCGTAAACCAGAGGTCATGGCGCGTGCCGTCGAACTCGGTGCGGACATCCTCAACGATGTTTCGGGCTTTCGCACTGCTGACGCGGTTCGGGTCGCTGCGCAGAGCGGGTGTGGCTTGTGTGTGATGCACATGAAAGGGGAGCCGCAAACGATGCAAGCGGCACCGCACTACGACGATGTGGTCGGTGAAGTATATGCGTTTCTCAATGCCCAGACCCGCGCGCTTGAAGCGGCAGGGGTGGCCCCTGCACGCATCGTCTGGGATCCCGGCTTTGGTTTTGGGAAGACGTTGGAACACAACGTGGCGCTGTTTCGCGCGTTGCCGCGTTTTGTCGCATCGTATCCCGTCCTCGTTGGTGTTTCGCGCAAACGGATGATTCAGGCGATCACCGGTCGGGACGAACCCAAAGCGCGCGTCTTCGGCAGTGTTGCCGCCGCGCTCAAAGCGGTGGCGTTGGGCGCTGCGATCGTGCGCGTTCACGATGTTGCGGCAACGGTCGATGCACTGCGCGTTTGGCGTGCGCTGGCGTGAACGCGTAGCGAAACAGCGGCTTTGTACGATCCCCCTGGTACAATGGCACTTTTTTGAACTGGGTAACCTATGGCACGGTGGTTTGGCACCGACGGCATCCGCGGGCGCATCGGGGATCCCCACCTTGCACCCGATTTCGTCGTTCGGCTGGGCTTTGCCGCAGGCAAGGTTTTGGCACGCGCTCATACCGGTTTGCGGCGTCCGACGGTTGTGATTGGCAAAGATACGCGCGTTTCTGGCTATCTGCTGGAATCGGCACTCGAAGCGGGGCTGGCCAGTAGCGGAGTAGACGTCTTGCTGACAGGCCCCTTGCCGACGCCTGGGATCGCCTACCTCACCCGAGCGATGCGGCTCGATGCGGGAATCGTCGTCAGCGCGTCGCACAACCCCTATTACGACAACGGAATCAAATTTTTCTCCGCAGCGGGGACGAAACTCGACGACGCGCTGGAAGTACAGATCGAAGAGTGGCTGGAAGCGCCCGTCGAATCGGTTACAGCAGACGCGTTGGGCAAAGCGAAGCGAATCGACGACGCCTCAGGGCGTTACATCGAATTTTGTAAGAATACTTTTCCCGCGGACCTTACGCTCGATGGCTGGCACCTGGTGCTTGATTGCGCTCATGGCGCAACGTACCAGGTAGCGCCGCACGTTTTTCACGAATTGGGCGCGAAGACCACGGTGATCGGCGCAGAACCGGACGGCTTCAACATCAACCGTGCGGTAGGCGCGACCCATCCCGAAACCCTGCAACGCGCGGTCGAAGCGCACCAGGCAGACCTTGGGATCGCGTTCGACGGTGACGGGGATCGCGTGGTGATGGTCGACCGGGACGGGCGGTTGTTCGATGGTGACGCCCTGTTGTTCGCGATCGTCCGCGACCGCTTGGCTGCGGGGGTTGCCGTGCCCGGTGTCGTGGGAACGGTGATGACCAATTTGGGGTTGGAGCGTGCGCTCGCTGCCTACGGTGTGCCGCTTGAACGGACTGCGGTGGGCGATCGTTTCGTCGCGGAGCGTTTGCGCGAACGGGGTTGGTGCTACGGTGGGGAGAATTCGGGGCATATCCTCTGTTTGGACAAACACACCACGGGCGACGGGATCGTCAGCGCGTTGCAGGTCCTGGCCGCGTTGGTGCGCCATGAGACCACCTTGGCGGAATGGACCGCGCCGTTACAGACCTACCCCCAAAGGTTGCGCAATGTCGTCTGGCCCAAGGGAGAGGACTGGCAAGCCCACGGGGCGCTTCGGGACGCCGTAGCGCGTGCCCAATCCGAACTGGCCGATCGTGGACGGATTCTGATCCGCCCTTCGGGCACCGAGCCGCTTTTGCGCATCATGGTCGAAGGGGAAGAGGCGGCGGTGGTCGACGCTATCGTAGCGGCGCTTGCGGAAACCGCGGAACGGATCGCCGAGCAGGTGCGTCGGTGATGGTTTGATTGGGGTGAGGAGTTTTTTCCATGAAATGGGTTATCGGTAACTGGAAATCGAACGGCGCATGGTCGCAGAACGAAGCGCTACTCGTCGCGCTCAAAGCGCTGGCTTTCGAGAAGACCCAGGTAGGGGTTTGCGTCCCTTTTCCCTATCTTGCGCAAGCGCGAAGCGTTCTGCATGAGAGCAAAGTTCTCTGGGGCGCACAGAATGTCAGCCCGTTCGGTCCCGGGGCCTACACCGGTGAGGTGCACGCGGAAATGCTGTGCGATTTTGGGTGCCGGCTGACCATCGTCGGTCATTCGGAACGGCGGCAATATTTCGGCGAAACCAATGCGCAGATCGCAGAAAAGATCCAGCGGCTCAATGCGGTGGCGATTACGCCGATCTGGTGTGTTGGTGAGACGCTGGAAGAGCGGGAGCGCGGCGCCTGGCAAGACGTATTGCGTCAGCAGATCGTCGAGGTGGTCGAGATCGTCGGTGCCGCAGCGGTCGAAAACGTCCTCATTGCGTACGAACCGGTTTGGGCAATTGGAACCGGACGCAATGCCACGCCCGAAGACGTTGCTGCGGCGCATGGTTGGTTGCGCACGGTGCTTTCTGAGGTTGGGGCGCACTCAGACCTTCCCATTCTCTACGGGGGAAGTGTCAAAGGGGGTAACGCTGCGGAACTGTTTACCGTCGAAGGGTGTGATGGTGGGCTGATCGGCGGCGCGTCGTTGAGTGCTACGGAATTTGCCGCGATCGTCGCGGCTGCTGAGAAGGAGTAACAATGGGTAGTTTGGCTTTTTCGATCGTTCTGACGATTCACCTAGTCGTTGCCGTGGCATTGATCATTCTGGTGCTGTTGCAACACGGCAAGGGCGCCGATGCCGGTGCCGCGTTTGGGGGCGGAAGCTCGGCGAGTCTTTTTGGGGCTTCCGGCGGAGCTACCTTTTTGAGCCGAACCACCGCGATCCTCGCCACGGTTTTCTTCCTGACCAGTCTCGCGATGACCTACCTCGCGAGCAAAACGCATCTTTCTGCGCCATCGAGCGTGATGCAACAGGACGCTGGCGCTGCTGCACCGCAACCGCAACAACAATCGCCAGCACCGGAGTCGAAAATCCCTGAGTGACTGGTGCGAGGTATTGCGCTGCGGCAAAATTCCGGTATAATTCGCTTCGTTGCTGCCGACGTGGTGGAATTGGTAGACACGCCATCTTGAGGGGGTGGTGGCGAAAGCCGTGTGAGTTCGAATCTCACCGTCGGCACCAAACAAAAAAAGCCGCTCATGAGCGGCTTTTTTGTTGCAAAAAGAATTTTTATCAAAAAAAATTCAAATAACTTAGATTTTTTTGATAGCTCGTTTTTTTGCTTCGCGCTGCATTTAGAACCAAAAAGGTGTATCCTATCGGTCGCCCGAAGATGAGGAGCGGCCGTAATGGAAAGCTACTTTCCGGTCCTGGTTTTCCTGGTAGTCGCGCTGGCGATCGGCGTACTGCCGATGGTGTTTGGGTGGATCCTTGGCCCACGCCGTCCTGATCCCGAAAAATACTCGCCCTACGAATGCGGTTTCGAGCCGTTCGAAGACGCCCGTATCAAATTTGACGTTCGCTATTACCTGATTGCGATCCTGTTCATTCTGTTCGACTTGGAAATCGCGCTCTTGTTTCCGTGGGGCGTTACGTTCAATGAAATGATCGCTGCAGGCGCAAACGCCTGGTACGCTTTTACTACCGTGCTGATCTTCCTCGCCGTGTTGGTCTTGGGCTATGCGGTCGAATGGAAGAACGGCGCGCTCGATTGGGAGTGAGCGATGGGCATTGAAGGAGTGATGCGCGAAGGGTTCATGACCACGTCGCTCGATACGGTCATCAACTGGACGCGGACGGGGTCGCTGTGGCCGATGACCTTCGGGTTGGCGTGTTGCGCCGTCGAGATGATTCATGCTGGCTGTTCGCGTTACGATCTCGACCGCTTCGGTGTCGTTTTTCGCCCCAGCCCGCGACAATCGGATCTCATGATCGTTGCGGGGACGCTCTGCAACAAAATGGCACCCGCATTGCGCAAAGTCTATGACCAAATGCCCGAGCCGCGGTGGGTGATCTCGATGGGATCCTGCGCCAACGGGGGCGGCTATTACCACTATTCCTATTCCGTGGTGCGCGGTTGTGACCGCATCGTGCCGGTCGATGTCTACGTTCCCGGCTGTCCGCCAACGGCTGAAGCGCTTTTGTACGGCATCATTCAGCTTCAGAACAAAATCAAGCGCACGTCCACGATCGCGCGCACGTAGCCTAGGGGGCGTCGATGAAAAGAACCGAAGCTTTGGCGCAACGACTGCGGAACCGGTTCGGCGATCAAGTCGTGGTGCAGGAGCACCACGGGGAAGTGACGATGACCGTCGACAAGGAAAACTATCTGGCGATCGCGCAAACGTTGCGCGACGATCCCGATTTTGCGTTCGAACAGTTGATCGACCTTTCCGGTATCGACTATGTCACCTACGCGAACCGTCCGTGGGTGGGACCGCGTTTCGCCGTTGCCGTCCATCTGCTTTCGCTCACCCATAACGTAAGGTTGCGGCTGAAGACCTTTGCGGTAGACGACGACTGGCCGACCCTTCCTTCGTTGATCGAGATCTGGCCCAGTGTCGATTGGTATGAACGCGAAGCGTTCGACCTCTTTGGGATCCTCTTCGAAGGGCACCCCGATTTGCGGCGCATTTTGACCGATTACGGATTCGTCGGCCACCCCCTGCGCAAAGACTTCCCGGTGACCGGCCATGTTGAAATGCGTTACGACCCGGAGAAAGGGCGCGTCGTCTATCAACCGGTGACGATCGAGCCGCGCGAAAACACGCCGCGAATCGTCCGTGAAGCGAACTACGGGGACGTGTGACGATGGCCGAAATCAAGAACTTTACGATCAACTTCGGGCCGCAGCACCCGTCGGCCCACGGTGTCTTGCGCCTGATCCTCGAACTCGACGGGGAGGTGGTGGTGCGCGCCGACCCGCACATCGGGTTGTTGCATCGCGGTACAGAAAAATTGGCGGAAACCCGCACCTGGGTGCAATCGGTTCCCTATATGGACCGGTTGGACTACGTCTCGATGATGTGCAACGAACACGCCTACTGCCTGGCCATCGAGCGGCTGCTTGGGATCGAAGTGCCGATTCGCGCGCAGTACATCCGCGTGATGTTCGATGAAATCACGCGCATCCTCAACCACCTTCTCAATATCGGTACCCATGCGCTCGATATCGGCGCGATGACGATGGTGCTCTATACCTTCCGTGAGCGCGAAGATCTGATGGATGCGTATGAGGCGGTCTCCGGTGCGCGGATGCACGCAGCGTACTATCGCCCAGGCGGGGTGTACCGCGACCTGCCGGACGAAATGCCCAAATACACCGTCAGCAAATACAAAGACGAAAAACGGGTCAAGGAGCTCAATCGCGCTCGTGAAGGGTCGCTGCTCGACTTCCTGGAAGATTTCTGTGAGCGGTTCGAAGGGTATCTCGACGACTACCATACGCTCCTTACCGACAACCGCATCTGGAAACAGCGGACCGTCGGGATCGGCGTGGTCTCCCCGGAAGAGGCGCTGGCGTGGGGATTCACCGGGCCGATGCTGCGCGGCTCTGGCGTGGCGTGGGACCTGCGCAAGAAGCAGCCCTATGAAGTCTACGATCAGCTCGAATTCGATATCCCGGTGGGGACCAACGGTGACTGTTACGACCGCTACCTGGTGCGCATGGAGGAGATGCGGCAATCGAACCGCATCATCAAACAGTGCATCGACTGGTTGCGGAAAAACCCCGGCCCGGTGATCACGGACAATTACAAAGTGGCGCCGCCTCCCCGCGAGAAGATGAAAACGGGGATGGAAGAGCTGATCCACCATTTCAAGTTGATGACCGAAGGAATCCACGTGCCGCCAGGTGAGGTTTATGCCGCAGTGGAACATCCGAAAGGGGAGTTCGGCGTATACGCGATCTCCGATGGTGCCAACAAACCCTACCGGGTCAAACTGCGCGCACCGGGGTTTGCGCACCTTTCGGCGATGGACAAGATGGCGCGCGGACATTTGATTGCGGACGTCGTTGCGATCATCGGCACCATGGATATCGTCTTCGGCGAAATCGACCGCTAAAGGAGTTTTCGATGCTCTCACCAGAGGCGTTGGCCCGCATCGACCGTGAAATCGCCAAATACCCGGCGGGGCAGAAGCAGTCGGCGGTGATGGCGGCGCTACGGATTGCGCAAGAAGAGAAAGGGTGGCTTTCGGAAGAGACGATCGCGTTCGTCGCGGACTATCTCGAGATGCCGCCAGTCGCGGTCTATGAAGTCGCCACTTTCTACAACATGTACGATTTGGCACCAGTAGGCAAATACAAACTCACGGTGTGCACCAATCTGCCCTGTGCGCTCTCTGGCGGCTACCACGCGGCAGAACACCTCAAGGAGCGCCTCGGCATCGATTTCAACGAGACCACACCGGACGGCCTTTTCACACTGAAAGAGGGTGAGTGCATGGGCGCTTGTGGAGATGCTCCGGTGCTGCTCGTCAATAACCACCGCATGTGCTGCCGGATGACACGCGAACGGCTCGACGCCCTTTTGGAAACCCTCAAGCGCCAAGCCACGGAGAATACCCAATGAGTACGCTCAAGCTGGGTCAGATGATCCTCAAGGATTGCGATGAATCCCGCTGGCGGTTGGCCGATTACGAAGCGCGGGGTGGCTACCAAGTTCTGCGGCGTATCCTCACGGAAAACTGGTCGCAAGAACGGGTGATCGAAGAGGTGAAGACCTCGGCGCTGCGTGGGCGTGGGGGTGCTGGCTTCCCAACCGGGCTCAAATGGAGTTTCATGCCCCGGCAGTTTCCTGGGGAAAAATATGTCGTGTGTAACTCCGATGAAGGCGAACCCGGAACGTTCAAGGATCGCGACATTCTGCGCTACAACCCACACAGCGTGATCGAAGGGATGATCATTGCCGGTTACGCGATGGGGGCGAGCTGCGGGTACAACTACATCCACGGTGAAATTTTCGAAGTTTATGAGCGTTTCGAAGAAGCGCTCGAAGAGGCGCGCCGCGCTGGCTACTTGGGTGAGAATATCTTGGGGAGTGGTTTCCACTTCGAACTCTATGCCCACCACGGCTACGGGGCTTATATCTGTGGCGAAGAGACGGCGCTTTTGGAATCGATCGAAGGGAAAAAAGGGCAGCCACGGTTCAAGCCGCCATTTCCCGCCAGTTACGGCCTTTACGGAAAACCCACCACCATCAACAACACCGAAACGTTTGCTTCGGTTCCTTTTCTGCTTGCGATGGGGGGCGAGCAGTTCCTGCATTTGGGCAAGCCCAACAATGGTGGGATGAAAATCTTTTCGGTCTCGGGCCATGTCAATCGCCCGGGAAACTACGAAATTCCCATGGGAACGCCATTTGCGGAGCTCTTGGAACTGGCCGGTGGTGTCCGCGGCGGGCGCAAGCTCAAAGCGGTGATCCCGGGGGGTTCTTCTGCACCGGTCGTCCCAGGCGACGTGATGATGCAGTGCACGATGGATTACGACTCCATCGCCCAGGCTGGCTCGATGCTGGGTTCTGGTGCGGTGATCGTGATGGACGAAACGACCTGCATGGTAAAAGCGCTGGAGCGACTCTCTTACTTTTACTATGAGGAGTCGTGCGGTCAATGTACGCCGTGCCGCGAAGGGACCGGTTGGCTCTACCGAATCGTCCACCGCATCGAACACGGCCAGGGTCGTGTCGAGGATCTCGAAATCCTGGAGTCTGCTACCGGCAACATCATGGGGCGCACCATCTGCGCGCTCGGCGACGCGGCGTCGATGCCGGTGCAAAGCTTCATCAAGCATTTCCGCGACGAATTTCTCTACCACATCGAACACAAGCGCTGCTTGGTGCCCCCGGAAGTCCAGTGGGCCGGTAGCGACATCTACGTGGAGGCGTGATGCTGACACTCGAGATTGATGGCAAACCGGTCGAGGTCGAAGACGGCGCCACCGTGATGGACGCCGCGAACAAACTCGGCATCTACATTCCCCATTTCTGCTACCACAAAAAGCTGTCGATCGCCGCCAACTGCCGCATGTGCCTGGTCGAAGTGGAGCGCGCTCCGAAGCCGCTACCTGCTTGTGCGACGCCAGCGACCAACGGAATGAAGGTGTGGACCCATTCCCGGAAAGCGATCACGGCGCAAAAGGGGGTGATGGAGTTCCTGCTCATCAACCACCCGCTCGACTGCCCCATTTGTGATCAGGGCGGCGAATGCCAGTTACAGGATCTGGCGGTCGGCTACGGTCAGAGCGCTCATCGCTTCGCTGAAGAGAAGCGCGTGGTCGCCGACAAAAACCTCGGGCCGCTCATCGATACCTTCATGACCCGTTGTATCAACTGTACGCGGTGCGTGCGTTTCTTGGCCGAAATCGGCGGCTTTCAAGAACTGGGGCAAGCGTTTCGCGGCGAGCATGCCGAGATCCTGCCGTTTCTGGGGGAGACCGTTCATTCGGAGGTCTCGGGCAACGTCATCGACCTCTGCCCAGTAGGGGCGCTGACCTCCAAACCTTTTCTCTATCAGGCGCGTACGTGGGAATTGACGCGGCGCCGCTCCATCAGTCCCCACGATGCCTGGGGTTCGAACCTGATCGTGCAAAGCAAACATGACGCAGTCAAACGGGTTCTGCCGCTCGAATTCGAAGCGATCAACGAATGTTGGCTTGCCGACCGTGACCGCTTCGCTTATGAAGGGCTGAATGCGGCGGATCGCCTCACGCGGCCGATGGTGAAGACCGACGGCCGCTGGGTCGAAGTGGCGTGGCAAACCGCGCTCGAAGTGGCTGCGAATCGTCTGGCCAGTGTTGCCGAAGAGAACGGGAGCGACGCGCTTGCCTTCCTCGCCCACCCGATGAGCACCGTCGAAGAGCTCTATCTGCTCAAAGCGCTCGGGGCCGCTTTCGGAGCAGCGGTCGACACCCGGATTCGCCAGCGCGACGCGCGCGCAGACCTGGCACGCGGCAAGGTTGCGTGGCTCAACGGTTCGATTACCGAAATCGTCGAGAGTGACGGTCACTGGTTCCTGGGTGCGGACGTACGTCGCGAACTGCCCCTCATGGCGGTACGTCTTCGTGCTGCGGCGAAAGCCGGAGCCCGTATCGTCCGCTGGGACGACAGCGACGACGATTGGCGCATCCCTGGTGTGGATCCGCACAAACTGACCGCACCCGCAATGCTCGTCGCGTTGGTCCATTTCGCGAAACACTTGGGGGTGACGCTTCCGGATTGGGCGGTTGGTCTGGTGCAACAGCCTTCGCCGCTTTCGGCAGCCGAATTCGACGCGCTCAGCGCCGCGCTGCGGGGCGCTCAGAAGCGGCGGATTTGGCTGGGGCGCCCGTTACGCGCGCATCCCAACGCCGCCGAATTCGAATGGCTGGCCGAAGCGATTGCCGGTGCGCTGGGCGCAAAACTGGGTTGGCTGGTCGATGGCGCGAACGCTGTGGGCGCAGCTGTCGTCGGCGCGCAAGCAACGCAAACCGCGCATCAGTTGGCGTCTGCCGGAAAAGCGGGCTATCTCCTCGTCAATCTGGAACCGGAAGATTTCGCTGCGCCTGATGCGGTTGCCGATTCGTTCGCGCGCGCACGCACCGTCGTTGCGCTGACCCCATACGCAAGTGAATCGCTCAAAGCCGCTGCGGATGTGCTTTTGCCAATTGCACCCTTTACCGAAACCTCGGGCACATTGGTCAATATCGAGGGGCGGTTGCAATCCTTTACCGCAGTTGTGCGGCCGCTGGAAATGACGCGACCGGGTTGGAAAGTCTTGGCTGCGCTCACCGCGATGCGCACGGGGAGATCGGTGGCCTACACGGCAAGCGACGCCGTTCGGGATGCCGCGCTGCCGCAAGGGTGGCGTACCCAACTGGCGCAACATGGCCTCACCGCAATCGCCCCCGCGCCAACGCTGCACGCGAGCGCCATTCCCGCGTTCGACCGCGTCACGCTCTATCAAGGCGATATGATCGTTCGCCGTTCTGCGTCGCTGCAAGCCACGGACGACGCGAAAGCGGAACGGGGAGCAACCATTCCGAGTGAGGAGGCCGCAGCATGAACGAATGGCTCTCGTTGGCGCAAGGCTGGCTGGGACCCGCGTGGCCGGTCGTCTGGAACGTGCTCAAAATCATTGTGCTGCTGGTGCCGCTCCTACTCGCGGTTGCCTATCTGACCTACGCGGAACGTAAGATCATCGGCTACATGCAGGTGCGCATCGGGCCGAACCGTGTTGGGCCTAAGGGGTGGTTGCAGCCGATCGCTGACGCGCTCAAACTGCTCTTCAAAGAGGTGATCGTCCCCAGCCAGGCCAACAAGGTCCTCTATTTCGTCGGTCCGGCGATGGCGCTTGCGCCGTCGCTGTTGGTCTGGGCGGCAGTTCCCGTGAACGACGGTTGGGTGATCGCCGATCTCGACGCCGGGTTGCTCTTCGTGATGGCGGTGATTTCGCTCGAAGTCTATGGGGTGATCATCGCCGGTTGGGCGTCGAACTCGAAATACGCATTTCTGGGCGCGATGCGTGCCTCGGCGCAGATGATCTCGTACGAAGTGGCGATGGGGTTCGGCTTGATCTGTGTGCTGCTCGTTTCGGGTACGCTCAACCTCAGTGAGATCGTGCGGCAACAAGGAACCGGCTGGTTCGCCGACCACGGCTTATCGTTCCTCTCCTGGAACTGGTTGCCGTTGCTGCCGATCGCCGTCGTCTATTTCATTTCGGGGGTTGCCGAGACCAACCGGGCCCCGTTCGACTTGCCGGAAGGGGAGTCGGAGATCGTCGCCGGACATATGGTCGAATACTCCGGTATGGCGTTTGCACTCTTTTTCTTGGCGGAATACGCCAACATGATCCTGGTCTCGTTCCTCACCTCGATCCTCTTTTTCGGCGGGTGGTTGAGCCCAGTGGCGTTCCTTCCGGATGGGCTACATTGGTTGCTGATCAAAGCCAGCGTCTTCCTTTTCCTCTACCTGTGGATCCGCGCCACCTTCCCGCGCTTTCGCTACGACCACGTGATGCGGTTGGGGTGGAAGGTGTTCGTGCCGATCACCATCGTCTGGTTGCTGGTGGTGGCGGTTTGGATGTTGACTCCGCTGTCGATCTGGCGCTAATGGGAGCGTTGCGATGAGCGCACTGAATTTCCTGAAAAGCCTTTTCCTGACCGAGCTGCGGCAAGGGATGGCGGTGACGTGGCGTCACCTCTTCAAGCCGAAGATCACGGTGCAGTACCCCGAAGAGAAGACTCCGTTGAGTCCGCGCTTCCGGGGGTTGCACGCATTGCGGCGCTACCCCAACGGTGAAGAGCGGTGTATCGCCTGTAAGCTGTGTGAGGCGATTTGCCCGGCGATGGCGATCACGATCGAAGCCGAGCCGCGCGCGGACGGGTCTCGGCGAACCACCCGGTACGACATCGACCTCACGAAATGCATCTTTTGTGGCTTTTGCGAAGAGGCCTGCCCGGTCGATGCGATCGTGGAGACGCGGATTTTCGAGTATCACGGCGAGAAGCGGGGCGATCTGTACATGACCAAAGAGATGTTGTTGGCAGTTGGTGACCGCTACGAAGCGCAGATTGCCGCCGATCGCGCCAAAGACATCAAATACCGCTGAGGATTCCGCTCATGGATGTGGTCTCGTTCGTCTTTTCCCTTTTTGCCTTCTTCCTCCTCCTAGGCGCGTTGGGTACCGTCTTCAGCCGCAACCCCGTTGCTGCAGCGATGTGGTTGGTACTCACCTTCTTTTCGGCAGGTGGGGTGTGGCTGTTGCTGCAAGCGGAGTTTTTGGCGCTCACGCTCGTGCTGGTCTATGTCGGCGCAGTGATGGTGCTCTTCCTCTTCGTCGTGATGATGTTGGACCTCAATTTGGCCAAGTTGCGGGAAGGGTTCTGGCACAACGCACCGCTGGCGTTGCTCGTCGGCGGCGCGTTGGCGATCGAACTCTACCTGATGTTGACGAGCCCCGCGTTTCACCGGGCCGCAGCCCCCGCCGTCGAGGGCAGCAATACCAAGATGATCGGCGAAGTGCTCTACACCGTTTATGCCTATCCATTCGAAGTCGCGGCGATGATTCTGGTCGTCGCGATGATCGCCGCGGTGACATTGACCCATCGCAAGCGGACCGATGTTCGTGTCGTGAAGCCGGAAGAGCAGATCGCGGTGAAAGCGAGCGAGCGGCTCAAGGTGGTTTCGCTCCCTGCGGAAAAAGAGTGACAGGAGCATTCGCAATGACCCTTACGCACTATCTGTTGCTCGCAGGCGCGCTGTTTGTGATCAGCGTCGTGGGCATCTTCTTGAACCGGAAGAATTTGATCGTTTTGCTGATGTGTATCGAATTGATGCTCCTCGCGGTCAATACCAATTTCATCGCGTTTTCCCATTTTCTGGGCGACATCCACGGTCAGGTCTTCGTTTTCTTCATATTGACCGTGGCAGCCGCGGAAACTGGGATCGGCTTGGCGATCCTGGTGGTTCTATTCCGGCACCGGCAGTCGATCCACGTCGATGATCTCACCGAGCTGCGTGGGTAAGGAGGGAGCATGAAATTACTCTATACGGTCGTCCCTTTTGCGCCGCTCGTTGGCGCGATCGTTGCCGGATTGTGGGGCAATCGCCTGGGGCGAACCGCAACACACCGCATCACGATTTTGGGGGTGTTGATCGCGTTCCTGGCGTCGGTCGCGATCTTTTTCGACGTGCACAATGGCAATACCTTCAATGGGCCCTTGTACACCTGGGGAACGAGTGACGGTCTGACCTTCGAGGTCGGCTTTTTGATCGATTCGCTCACGGTGACGATGATGCTCGTCGTCACGTTCGTCTCGCTGATGGTGCATATCTATACCATCGGCTATATGGCCGAGGATCCCGGGTATTGCCGTTTCTTCAGCTATATCTCGCTCTTTACCTTTTCGATGTTGATGCTCGTGATGAGCAACAACTTTTTGCAGCTCTTCTTCGGCTGGGAAGCGGTGGGATTGGTCTCCTACCTGTTGATCGGTTTCTGGTACACGCGGCCAACCGCGATCTACGCCAACCTCAAGGCTTTTCTGGTCAACCGCGTGGGTGACTTTGGGTTTTTGCTGGGGATTGGGTTGATCGCAGCGTACGCCGGTACGCTCGACTATACCGAGACGTTCGCGCAAGCGGAAAAACTCGCCACGATGAATGAGGCGGTCACAGGGTGGCCGCTGATCACTGCGATCTGCATCGCTTTGTTCATCGGGGCAATGGGGAAATCGGCTCAGGTGCCGCTCCATGTTTGGCTTCCCGATTCGATGGAAGGTCCGACCCCGATTTCGGCGCTGATCCACGCCGCGACGATGGTCACTGCCGGGATCTTCATGGTCGCCCGGATGTCGCCGCTTTTCGAGCTTTCCGATACCGCGCTTTCGTTCGTGCTGGTGATCGGTGCGACCACGGCGTTTTTCATGGGCCTTCTTGGGATCGTCCAGAGCGACATCAAGCGAGTGGTTGCCTATTCAACCCTTTCGCAGCTGGGGTATATGACGGTGGCTTTGGGCGCTTCGGCCTATTCAGTCGCGATCTTCCACCTGATGACGCACGCATTTTTCAAAGCGCTCCTTTTCCTCTCCGCAGGTTCCGTGATCATCGCAATGCACCACGATCAAGACATGCGCAACATGGGGGGATTGTGGAAGTACCTGCCCGTGACTTGGCTCACCGCGCTCATCGGGGCGTTGGCGTTGATTGGAACGCCCTTTACTTCCGGGTTCTATTCCAAAGACTCGATTCTGATCGCAGTGGCGCACGCGCAGATTCCTGGCGCAACCTATGCCTATTTCTGCGTGATGGCTGGGGTGTTCGTCACTGCGTTTTATACCTTCCGCATGATCTTTTTGGTGTTCCACGGCAAAGAGCGCTTCGGTCAAGCGCACGCGCATCACGATCACGCAGCGCACGGTTCGGATGACCATCACCATGGTCTGGCGCCGGGGGAAAAACCGCACGAGTCGCCCAAGGTGGTAACCGTGCCGCTCGTGCTCCTTGCGATTCCTTCGCTGTTGATCGGTGCCTTCACGATCGACGCAATGCTCTTCGGCGGTTGGTTCGCGAATGTCATTTTCGTCGATGAAGCGCGCCACGGCGCGATCGCAGCGCTCCGGGAAGAGTTCCACGGTGCGCTGGCGATGGGGTTGCACGGCTTGACCTCGCTGCCGTTCTTCATCGCGCTTGCGGGTGTGGCTTTGGCTGCCTTTTTCTACCTGGTGCGGCCCGATCTGCCCGATCGAATCGCGGCGCGCGTGCGTTGGCTCTACACGATTCTCGTCAATCACTACTATTTCGACCGCTTCAACGAGATCGTCTTTGCCGGTGGCGCCCGCCGTTTGGGTCGTTGGTTGTGGCAAATCGGTGATCGCACGGTGATCGACGGCGCGATGGTGAACGGCTCGGCGCAAATCGTCGGTGAAGTAGCGGAAGCTGGCGCGGCGCTGCAAAGTGGGCGTCTCTACCATTACGCTTTCTCGATGATTCTGGGAATTGCCGTTTTGCTCCTTTTCCTTTACCTCGTTTGAACGTGGATGACCGTTATGTCGGGAATGCCCTTACTGAGTCTCGCGATCTGGATCCCAATCATTGGCGGGGTGCTGGTTCTCGCAGCGGCAGGCAATGACCGCCGTGCGTTCGAGGCGCGCTTGATCAGCCTGTTTGCAGCTGCGCTCGGGTTTGCGGTAACGTTGCCGTTGTGGTTCCAGTTCGATCCCACGACCTCAGCGATGCAATTCGTCGAATTGCGCGAATGGATCCCGCGTTACAACATCCGCTATTACTTGGGGGTCGATGGGATCTCGATGCCATTCGTGGTGTTGAACAGCTTCATCACCTTGATCGTCGTGATCGCCGGTTGGGAGGTGATCCAGAAGCAGGTCGCGCAATATCTCGCGGCATTCCTGATCATGTCCGGGATCATCAACGGCGTTTTTTCGGCGCTCGACGCGGTCTTGTTCTACGTCTTTTTCGAAGCATCGTTGATCCCGCTCTATTTGATCATCGGGATTTGGGGCGGCCCCAATCGCGTCTATGCCGCGATCAAGTTCTTCCTCTATACGTTGGTGGGCTCGCTCCTCATGTTGGTGGCGATCCTCTACCTCTTCGCCGCATCGGGTGGCAGCTTCGACCTCTTGGAGTGGCACAGGTTGCCGCTTACCCTCACCGAACAGAAATGGCTCTTCCTGGGTTTCTTGCTCGCCTTCGCGGTCAAGGTGCCGATGTGGCCGGTACATACCTGGTTGCCGGATGCGCACGTCGAAGCGCCTACGGGCGGGTCGGTGGTTCTGGCGGCGATCGCGCTGAAGCTGGGTGCGTACGGTTTTTTGCGCTTTTCGTTGCCCATCGCGCCAGATGCGGCGCAGGCGTTCCAAGGGTTGATGGTAGCGCTTTCGCTCATCGCGGTCGTCTATATTGGCTTGGTGGCACTCGTTCAAGAGGACATGAAGAAGTTGGTCGCCTACTCGTCCGTGGCGCACATGGGGTTCGTCACGTTGGGGTTCTTCCTCTTCAACGCACTGGGGATGGAGGGGGCGATCGTTCAGATGGTGTCGCACGGCTTCGTTTCGGGTGCGATGTTCTTGTGCATCGGCGTGCTCTATGACCGCCTGCACACCCGCCGGATCGCCGATTACGGCGGTGTGGTCAATACCATGCCCAAATTTGCCGCGTTTTTCCTCCTTTTTGCGATGGCCAATTCGGGGCTTCCAGCCACGAGCGGTTTCGTCGGCGAATTCATGGTGACGTTGGCTGCGGTGAAGGTCAATTTCTGGATCGCAGCCGCAGCGGCGACGACGTTGATTCTGGGTGCCGCCTATTCGTTGTGGATGTATAAGCGGGTCGTTTTTGGCGCCATAGCCAACCCGCAGGTTGCTGCGCTGCAGGATATCAACCGGCGGGAATTCATGATCTTGGCAGCGATGGCGTTCTTCGTCCTGCTGTTGGGGATCTGGCCCATGCCGCTGCTCGAGGTGATGCATACCTCGGTCGATGCGTTGTTGGCCCATGTGGCAGCCGGAAAACTCTAAGGAAGGGTGAGACACCATGGCATTGGAACTTCCCAATTTTGCGTTGTTGGCCCCGCAGATCGTGATCGCGCTCGCTGCGCTGGTTTTGATGACCGCTGGGGCCTTTGCGCGTGAGCGGTGGCGGCAGTGGAACTATGTGGTCGCGCAACTGGCGGTGATCGTCGCGACGCTGCTTACGGTGTTCACTTCCGGCGATCCGCGCGTACAGACCACGTTCGGCGGGATCTTTCTGGTCGATTGGATCACGTTGGTGGTGCAGCTCTTCATCTACCTGTCGGTTTTTGCGGCATTGATCTACGGCCGTTTCTATCTGATCGAGCGGGGGCTGGAGCGGGCCGAGTATTACGCGCTGGTCTTGTTGTCCCTTTTGGGGATGCAAATCCTCGCGATTGCCAACCATCTGCTCCTATTCTATCTGGGTTTGGAGTTGATGTCGCTCGCGCTCTATGCGCTCGTCGCGTTTGACCGCAACCACGCGTTGCGTGCCGAAGCGGGGATGAAGTATTTCGTGCTTGGGGCGCTCGCGTCTGGTTTGATCCTCTATGGGCTCTCGCTGATCTACGGTGCCACGGCCACGTTGTCGCTTCCCGAAATTTCGTCGGTGGCCGCGTTGCGACCGGGTGACGAACGCGTTTTCGGCTTTGGCTTGGCCTTCTTGGTTGCAGGTATAGCGTTCAAATTCGGTGCGGTACCGTTCCATATGTGGGTCGCCGACGTCTATCATGGCGCGCCCACTCCGGTGACGCTGCTCCTTGCTTCGGCGCCGAAACTGGCCGCGTTTGTGCTCGCGTTTCGCCTGCTCGTCTTTGGCTTTTTCGAATACGCCCACTATTGGCAACCGATGATTATGGTGGTTGCGGTGGCGTCGATCGTTTTGGGTAATCTTGCGGCGATCGCGCAGAAAAACCTCAAGCGGATGCTCGCATACTCTGGGATCTCCCATGTGGGCTTTATTCTGCTGGGACTCGCGGTCGGCGTAGTGGAAGGGAACCATCAATTGGCCCTGAACGCCTACAGCGCGACCCTTTTCTACGCGATCGTCTATGCGGTGATGAGCATGGCAAGCTTTGGTCTGATTCTGCTGATGGCGCGCGCGGGCTTTGAAGCGGAATGGCTGGACGACGTCAAGGGGCTGAACCAAAAAAGTCCGTGGTTCGCCGCGATGCTGTTGATTACGATGTTTTCCCTTGCGGGCGTTCCGTTCTTCGTCGGGTTTTTCGCCAAATTGGCTGTGTTGCAAGCGGTGGTTGCGGCGGGCTACTTGTGGGTCGCGGTGGTTGCGGTGGTGATGTCGTTGATCGGCGCGTTTTACTACCTCCGCGTCGTCAAACTCGCCTATTTCGACGAACCGACGGAGCGTCAGCCGTTGATCGCATCCAGCGAAACCCGGGTGCTGCTTTCCGGGAATGCGTTGGCGCTTGCGCTCTTTGGCTTGATGCCACAGGGGTTGATGTCCCTTGCGGCGTACGCGATGATCGCATCGCTGTAACCGTTTGGCTTTTCGATGAACGAAACGACAAAAACGGATGGTGACAGCCACCTCGTCGAGGTGGCTGTCGCGTCGTCGCGGGTCTGGCAGGGCAAACTGCTCGATGTCTGGCGCGACAAGGTCCGCTTGCCGGATGGTCGTTCGGCAACCCGCGAGTATATCCGCCACCCCGGTGCGGTGGTGATTATCGCGCTCGATGCTCACAACCGGGTGGTGATGGAGCGGCAATACCGCCATCCGGTGGGAGCGGTGGTCGAAGAGTTGCCCGCCGGGAAGCTCGACGCCGGTGAAGATCCGCTCACCTGTGCGCAGCGTGAATTGCAGGAGGAGACGGGATATACCGCAAAGCAGTGGCGCTTACTCGGCAGCTTTTGGCCGTGTGTCGGCTACAGCAACGAAGTGATCCACGTGGTGCTGGCAACCGAAATCGTCCCGGGTGCTGCTCGGCTTGACGAGGGGGAGTTTCTCGAGGTCTTCTTGTTACCGGTTGCAGAATTGATTGCCCGTGCTGAGCGTGGGCAATTGCGTGACGGAAAGTCTTTGGCAGCGCTTTGCTTGGCTCGGCCTCATCTACTTGGCGGGTGAGCGATTCGAATCGGCGCGCCCGTTTCTGGTCGCGCGTTTTTTCACGACATCACCCTTGTGCTATATTGAACGGTGGTACAGTGTAGGAGCCACCGATGGGTGCGATTCGCCGTATCGTCTATGCCCAGTCTGGAGGAATGACGGCGGTGATCAATGCAAGCGCTGCCGGGGTGATTGCCGAGGCGCAACGCCGCGGGCTGACCCTTTTTGCCGCGCGCTACGGGATGCACGGGTTGCTCGCGGGTGATCTGATCGCAGTCCCGCCGTTGTCCGCCGAGCAACTGCAGCGACTCAGCCATACGCCAGGTGGTATTTTTGGCACGGCACGGCGTGATCTTCCGGATCCTGAAATCGATGCGACTCCGTATGACCTGTTGTTTCAGGTCCTAGCGCACTACGATATCGACGCGTTGCTCTACAACGGTGGGAATGGGTCGATCGCGACGGTCGCGCAGATCGACCGTGAAGCGAAACGGCGGGGCATCCCGCTCACCGTGATCGGCATTCCCAAGACGATCGACAACGATCTGGAAGGGACCCACTTCTCACCTGGCTACCCTTCGGCGGCACGCTATTTGATCACCAGCTTTCTGGAGGCGTCACTGGATCTCGCGTCGTTTCCGGCAAAAGGGGCGCGCGCGTTTGTGATGGAGACGATGGGGCGCAACGCCGGTTGGTTGGCCGCGGCGGTGAAAGCAGCGTCGGCGGTTTTGGCCGACGAGGGGCCCCATCTCATCGTGTTGCCGGAAATGCGTTGGGACAAAACGGCGTTGCTCGCTGCCGCGGATGCCGCGATCGCGCGCACGGGCTACTGTACCGTGGTCGTCGCCGAAGGGGCGACACTGGATGGCGAACAGCTTGCATATCAAGGGGTGGAAAAACGGCGGTACGTGCAGCTAGGCGGGGCGGGGAGCGTGATTGGTGGTTGGTTGCGTGACGCCCTGGGCGCAAAGGTCCATGTGGCGGTCCCGGATTACCTTCAGCGCGCCGCGGCGCATTGGGTGAGTGCAGTCGACCACCGCGTCGCCTGGCAGGTGGGCGAGACCGCAGTCGCTTGGGCCGACGAAGGGACGCGTTCGGGCGTGATGGTTGGGGTCGTGCGTGACCCAGCAACCAGCGGTTGGCGGATGGAAGCGGTCGATGCCGCGACCGTAGGGAATCGCGAACGGCGCTTTCCCGCATCGTGGATTGCGGCGCCTTTTCAGGTCGATAGCGCATTTCTCGACTATCTTTTGCCGCTCTTGGAAGGGTGTCCGCAGATTCCCTGTGGGGCACACGGGCTTCCCGATTTTTTTCCGTTCGCCACTTTGACCGAGCGAAGCGATGCCCCGTCATGACCTGAACGCTGCGCTTGCCCGCGTCCTCGATGCGTTGGGCTGGGGCTACTGGGTTCGCGATCTGGCGACCGGTGCGATGGTCTGGTCCGAAACCTTTCGCCGTCAGCACGGCATCGCTGCTGACGAATCCCCGACGCGGGAAGTGTTTTTGGCGCATCTTCTCCCCGAGGATCGTGACGCGTTCGTACGCCAAGTGGAAGCGGCTTATCGCAGCGGACAAGGGGTGGTTCAGTATCGGGTGGTTCTTGAAGCGGGCCAAATCCGTTCGTGTATCGTGCAGGTGGTGGTCCTCACGACGCCGGAAGGGAAACGGCTCGCCTACGGAATCAACCGTTTCGACGATCGCCATTTGGCGCTCGATGCCGCACTCGCTGAAAAAGCGCGTACGCTCAACGCAGTGATCGCGGCGCTGCCGGTTGGTCTGATGGTCTTCGACGCCGACCTGCGGTTGCGCTACTGGAACGACCGCGCGTTCGCCATTCTCGATCTGCCCCGCTCGTTGGCCTACGAAGGGGTTTCGTTCGCCGATCTGATTCGGGTTCCGGCATCCCGCGGCGAATATGGGCCGGGCGACCCGGAACGGTTGGTCGCGGAACGGGTTGCGTTGGCCAAAACATTCCAGCCGCACCGTCTCGAACGCCAACACCCTGACGGGCGCTGGCATCTGGTGCAGGGAGAACCCTTTTTCGACGCGCAGGGGCGGCCGGCAGGTTTCGTTTCGACCTTCACCGACGTCACTGCGCTCAAAGCGGCGGAAGCCGCGGTACAGGTCACGCGGGATCGCTTGCAAACGCTGGTCGATCATCTCCCCAGTGGGGTGACCTTGTTCGACGCGGACTTGAAATTGGTTGCATGGAACCAGAAGTTTGCTGAACTCCTCGATTTCCCGTTGTCACTGCTTGAAAAAGGCGTCGATTTCGCGACGTTGCTGCGCTTCAACCTTGAGCGCGGTGAGTACGGGGAAATCGCTGACCCCGAAGCGTATCTGGCGGAACGGCTTCGCGCCGCGCGCAGTTTTGTGCCGCACGAACTCGAACGGACGCGCCCTGACGGTCGCGTGCTCCATATCATCGGGCAACCGGTTCCCTCTGGTGGCTTCGTTTCGATCTACCAAGATGTGACCGAGCAGCGCCGCATCGAAGCGGAATTGCGTCGCCGTGCTTTGACCGACGAACTGACCGGTTTGACCAACCGAGCGGCGTTGCTCAGCCAACTGCCCCGTTTGTGCGAAGAGGCGAGGCGGCGCAAAGAGTACCTTGCGGTGTTGTTCATCGATTTGGATCGCTTCAAATGGGTGAACGACACCGCCGGGCATGTAGTGGGCGATGCGGTGTTGCGTGCTGCGGCTGAGCGGCTCCGCACGACGGTGCGCGCCAGTGATCTTGCTGCCCGTGTCGGCGGAGACGAATTCGTCGCGGTGACGTTCGTCACCGAAGCGACGCAAGCCAGTCAATTGGCGCAGCGCTTGCTGGATCGGTTCGCTTTGCCGTTCGAAGTGGGGGAAAACCAATGGCAACTCTCTCCTTCGATCGGGATCGCGCTCTATCCCGACGACGAGCGTGATCCAAACGCGCTCTTACGCGCTGCGGGTCTTGCGATGTATCGTGCAAAGGGGGAGGGGGGAAACCGTTTTGCCTTTTTTACCCGGAGTTTGCACGAAGCGGCGACGTCACGCAGTCGTTTGGAGCAACGGCTGCGCCTTGCGATCCACCATGATGCGTTTCATCTCGTATTTCAACCGATTTGCGATCGGACAGGCGCGATCGTCAGTGCAGAAGTACTCTTGCGTTGGCGCGATGAAGAGCTGGGAGAGGTTCCGCCAGCACGCTTCGTCCCGGTTGCCGAACAGGTCGGGCTGATGCCGGCCATCGGTCGTTGGGTATTGCGGCACGCGTTGCACCAGTGGGTGCAGTGGAGTCAAGCCGGTTTGCGTCTTCCGAGCATTGCGGTCAATCTCTCCGCGCATCAGCTCTACGACACGATGCTCTATGAGACGGTTTGCGCCGCGCTTACCGCAAGCGGTGTCGAGCCCAGTGCGCTCAAATTGGAGATTACCGAATCGGCGATGATGCACGACCCGGCACTTGCGCAGGAGCAGGTGCAACGTTTGGCGACGTTGGGGGTGCGTTTTGCCGTTGATGATTTCGGCACGGGATACTCTTCGCTTGCGTATCTGCATACCTTTCCGCTGTCGGAGCTGAAGATCGACCGCTCCTTCGTGACGCCGCTGGCGTCGGACGAACGCGACGACGCGATCGTCGATGCGACCATCCAGATGGCCCATCGGCTAGGACTCCAGGTGGTGGCAGAGGGGGTGGAGTGCGCGCAGCAGTGGGACCATCTGTTGCGTCTGGGCTGCGACTTTTTCCAAGGGTATTGGTTTGCTCGGCCGCTTTCTGCCGCCCAATTTTTCCATTTGTGGCAAAAGGAGCAAACAACCGCCTCGTCACAACGGCCGTTTGAGTGATGCCCAGCGAAACCCAGTGAGCCGAAGAGCCAAAAAATAGGTGGCCATGCCAACGGTAACCCAAAGCGCCACGCCCAGCAAACGGATCCATTGCCCGGATGCGGTTTTCGCTGCCACCCATGGCTCGGTGGTAGCGAGAAAGAGGGCAAGAACAAGTAGCGCAACCGTAAGGGAAAGCAGGAAACGCAGCCAGTTGGGTTGCCACGCGAAGTGGCCGCGGCGGCGCAAGTGAAAGAGCAAGAACCCGGCGTTGCCCCAGGCGGCGAGCGAAATCGACAACGCTAGGGCCCAGTGGCCCCAATCGAAGAGGAAAAGAAAGAGGGCGTTGCCAAGTTGCGTAAGGATCAGCGAAAGGATTGCCCCTTTGACCGGGGTTCGTGTGTCTTCGCGCGCGTAAAATCCGGGCGCCAAGATTTTGACACCGATGAGGGGAATCAGACCCAACGCATACGCAGTCAGTGCCAATGCCGTTGCGTGCGCGTCGCTTGCGGTGAATGCTCCACGCACAAAGAGCGCGAGGGTGATTGGTTCCCCAATCAGCACGAACGCGAGCGCGCACGGAGCAGTCAAGAGGAGCGTCATTCGCAAACCCCAGTCGACCAAGCGCTGATACCCCGCTTCATTGCGTTCCGCGACCGCGCGGCTGAGGTGCGGCAAGAGGATCACACCGAGCGTCGCACCAAAAAGGCCTGCCGGTAATTCCATCAGACGATCGGCGTAGTAGAGCCAGGAGACGCTTCCTGTGGGGAGTAGAGAAGCGAAGAGGGTATTGAGCAGCAACGAGATCTGCGCGGCGGAAACCCCAAAGACCGCTGGCCCCATCAGGGTGAGGATCCGGCGCACGCCAGGATCGCGTGGGTGCCAGTCCCAGCGTGGCGTCAAGCCCAGACGGGGCAATTGCCACCAGTGCCAGAGCCACTGCAGGATTCCCCCCAAAAGCACCGAATAGGCAAGCCAATACGGGTCGCGATCGTCCATTGCCCACGCGGTGGTAAGGAGTAAGAGGAACGCGGTATTGAGCGCGATCGGTGTTGCCGCGGGCAGACGAAAATGGCCCCAGGTGTTGAAAAGCGCCGAGGAAAACGCCACGAGCGACATGAACAAGATATAGGGAAACGTCAAGCGGGTCATCGCGACGGCAAGCGCGAAACGTTCCGGATCCGCAGCGAACCCAGGTGCCACTGCGCGGACCAACCCTTCGGCACCAAGCACGCCTGCGAGCGTCACGACGCCAACGGTGACGAAAAGAACCGTGAACACCCGGTCGATCAACGCTTTGGTGCGCTCGGGAGGCGCAGTGCGCTGCGTCTGGGCCAAGACGGGAACGAATGCCTGGGAGAACGCGCCTTCGGCGAAGAGGCGACGCAAGAGGTTGGGAAGTCGAAACGCAACCACGAATGCGTCGGTAGCCGCTTGCGCCCCAAAAAGGGCGGCGATCAAAACGTCACGGGCGAACCCCAGGAGGCGAGAAAGGAGCGTCAGGCTGCTCACCTGCGCGAGTGTTTTGAGGAAATTCATCCAGAACCGCCTTGCAAAGGGGTGATGAAAAAGTTAGAATTATAGTTTCTGGTGCATGAATTTCGATTGGGGATAAGATGGCCAACACGGCACAAGCACGCAAACGTGCACGGCAGGACTTGAAGCGCCGTGCCCATAACCGCAGTCTTCGCTCACGTCTGCGCACAGCGATCAAGTCGGTTCGGCTTGCGATCGCTTCGGGCAACAAAGAACAGGCCCAAGCGGCGTACCAAGCAGCGCAATCGGTGATCGATTCGATTGCGGGCAAAGGCATTATTCACAAGAATGCTGCTGCCCGTTACAAGAGCCGGCTGGTTGCCAAGATCAAAGCCATGGCGTGATGGTTTGTTTCTTTCGTCTTTGATAGGAAAAGCGGCCACAGGCCGCTTTTTTATTCCTTGCGGTATCGGCTGCGCCCTCCGCGCCGTTCAACTGGCCTCTTTTTCGGGCGGGGCAACCGTACAAACGTCGCGATAGCGAATTTCCAGGTTGTTGTCCTTGGCGAAATTGACAAGAAAACGGTAAGCCATCGGCTGAACGTGGTACAGTTTGGCATCTACTTCGACGGTCTTGGCCCCATCGATCATCGGGCCGGGGCGAACATAGGGGGAGTAGCGCATTCGGTTGTCCGCCCCCATCGTTGCCATGATGCCGCAAAGGCGTTCCGCCCAATCGCTGGGGCGGAAACGGCGTCCATCGACCGTCCGTCCGACAATCAGAAAGTCACTGACTTCGTTTTCCATAATTTCGATGTCAAGAAAACTGAACGATAATTATACGCCACTGCAGCAACGAAACGGCTTATGCGATAATTACGGCTTCCGATTTTGTTCGAGGTCACGATAATGCTCGATGCCATTCGCCGCCGCAAGCGAATCGCTCAGATCATCTTGCTCATATTGATCATTCCCTTTGCCTTTTTTGGCGTAGAGCGTTACTTTTCCACAGGTCCGTCGCGTAACGAAGTGGCAACGGTAGGGGATTCCGCGGTAACGGTTGCGGCGCTGCGCGACGCGCTGCAGCGGCAAAGCGACCGCTTGCGTACCCAGATGGGGGAGGCGTTTGACCCAAAGCTCGTGCGCAGCCAAGCGTTCGTTGAGGAGGTACTGCGGCAATTGCTGGAACGCCAAATCCTTTTGAATGAAGCGCAGCGGCTCGGACTGCAGGTTCCGCAAACGGTGGTGCAGAAAACCCTGGCTGCGATTCCCGTGTTTCAGAAGGATGGCCGTTTCGATTTTGCCACGTATGAAGCGGCGCTGCAGGCGCAGGGAATGACGCCGGCGCGGTTCGAAGCGCTGGTCCAAGAAGATTTGGCGATCGAAAAACTCCTGCGCTCGGTTCGCGCTGCAGTCGTCCCTCCGCAAAATGTCCTGACGCTGTTGCGGTGGCAAGAAGAGGTGCGGCGCGTGCGCTGGCAACGCCATTCGATCGACGCCGTTGCGGCGACGCTGCCGGTCGACGAGCAAGCGGTCGAAGCGTTTTTCCAACAACATCAGGATCGCTTCCAGAAACCGGATGAAGCGGCTCTCGAATACGTAGTGCTCGACGAAAAGCAACTTCAGGTGCCGCCCGTACCAGAGGAGGACGTTCGCAAGGCCTTTGAGGCCCGGAAAGCAGCGATCGCACAACCGGAAAAACGGCGTATTCGCCACATCTTGATCACTGCCTCGAACTTTGACGACGGCAAAACGCTACCTGCGGAAGTCACGCAGCTTCTTGCGCAACTGCGCGGCAAAGACGAAGTGCAATTCGCCGAAATCGCCAAAAACCGGTCGGAGGATGCGGCAACCCGCGCCCAAGGGGGTGACTTGGGGTGGGTCACGAAGGAAGAGCTGCCGCCAGCGTTGGCTGAAGCGGTTTTTGCTGCGAAAACCCCGGGGCTACTCGATCCCGTTCGCACCGATTTCGGTTGGCATCTGGTTTGGTTGTCTGCGATCCAGCCGGCTCAAACACCCACTTTCGACGCGGTTGCCCCGCAAATTCGCGCGGCATTGCAGCAAGAGGCACGCAAGCGGCGGTTCACGGAATTGGCCGCGGAATTGCCCAATCTGGCGTTTGACGCGGTGGACCGCCTTGACCCGGTTGCGGAAAAGGTCGGGGCACCCATCGAGAAAACGCCACTCATGCCGCTCGATGCGCTCACGCTCAACGATGGCACGCCTTTGCCAGCTGCACTGGTGGCGCAATTGAGGAGCGAAAATGCCCGCCGCGGCGAAAACCTGGATCCGGTCACGTTGCCCGATGGGCGTATGGTGGTGGTGCGGGTTGCCCGTTTTGAGCCCGCACGACCGCGCACCTTTGCCGAGGCCAAAGCGGACGCAATTGCCGCGTGGCGTCGCGATCACGCGCAGTCGCAATTGGTGGCTTCGCTCGCGCAACAGGTAGAAACGAACGCGTCGATCACGAAATGGGACGGCGAAAAGCGGTTACAACGCAACGATACGACCTTGCCGCGCACTGTGGTGGAAGCCGCGTTTGCGCTGCCGCGGAAACCGGGCGTTCGCAACGTGGTTACAAGCGGTGACGCCGTATGGCTGCTCGAACTCGTCGCGGTGGAAACGCCGGTCGTCACGGATAACGATGCACGGGCCAAATCGCTTGCGACACAATTGCACAGCCTCTATGGTGACGTGCATTACCGTGCGTGGTTGCGCACGGTGGAAGCGCGCTATCCCATCCAGATCCGTCAAGAGGCGTTGCGGGAATTCACCGCCGAATAACGGGCGAGAAATCCTGTAGGGCAAAACGAAAAGGGCGCAGCACGCGCCCTTTTTCGTTGCCCCGTTTTGCTTTTCCTTACAAGACGAGCGGTTCGGGGTTGCCGAGCGCGACGTTGTGAAAACCGCCATCAACGTAGAGAATCTCGCCGGTGATGCCGCTTGCGAGATCCGAAAGGAGGAACGCCGAGGCGTTGCCCACCTCTTCGATCGTGACGTTGCGGCGCAGCGGCGCATGGTGTTCGTTGTAGCGAAGGAGTCTGCTGAAACTGCCAATGCCCGACGCGGCAACGGTTTTGATCGGGCCTGCCGAGACACCGTTTACGCGGATCCCCTCAGGTCCCAAGCTTGCCGCCAGGTAGCGCACACCCGCTTCCAGACTGGCCTTGGCCATTCCCATCAGGTTGTAATTGGGCATCGTGCGCACAGCGCCAAGATACGAGAGCGTCAACATCGACGACTTTCGGTTTTGCATCAACGGCCGAAACGCTTTCGCCATCAGGGGAAAACTCGCTGCGCTCACTTCATGGGCGATGCGAAACGCTTCGCGCGTGAACCCGTCGAGAAAATCGCCCTCGAGCGCTTCGTTCGGGGCATAGGCAATGGAATGGACGAAACCGTCTAACCCTTCCCATTCTTGAGCGATGCGATCGGCAAGCCCGGTGATCTCTTCGTCGCGCGTCACGTCGAGCGGCGCGATGAAATCGGCCCCGAATTCCGTTGCGAACTTGGCGATGCGCCCTTCGAACCGTTCGTTTTGGTAGGTGAACGCCAAACGTGCGCCTTCCCGCGCGCACGCTTGCGCGATGCCATAAGCGATCGAGCGGTTGCTGAGTAGCCCGGTGATCAGGATCTTTTTACCCGCCAAAAAACCCATCGACAACTCCTTCGTCACAATTGGGAATATCTTATCATGAGCGTTCCGCGGTGTTTCAGTGCTTCAGCGCACCGCAGCACGCAGCAACCGAGCTTTTTCGCGTGCCCAATCGCGTTCCTTCGCGCTTTCCCGCTTGTCGTGAAGTTTCT
The DNA here is from genome assembly GCF_054656675.1 of Hydrogenophilus hirschii. NCBI lineage: Bacteria > Pseudomonadati > Pseudomonadota > Hydrogenophilia > Hydrogenophilales > Hydrogenophilaceae > Hydrogenophilus > Hydrogenophilus hirschii. The sequence continues at coordinate 952,644 of NZ_BAAHXQ010000001.1, read as the reverse complement.
TGCCTTTCGCCAACGCAATCGTTGCTTTGATCCGACCGTTCTTGTAATGGAGGTCGAGCGGCACGAGCGCGTAACCCGCGCGCTCAACCTTGCCGATCAAACGGTCGATCTCGCGGCGATGAAGCAAAAGTTTGCGCGTCCGAGTAGGGTCGGGTCGGACATGGGTCGATGCGCTGGCAAGCGGCGAGACGTGCATTCCCAAAAGAAAAAGTTCGCCATGCCGAACCAGGACGTAGGCTTCCTTCAGATTGACCCGTCCGGCACGGATCGCTTTCACCTCCCAACCTTCGAGCACGAGTCCGGCTTCGAAGGTCTCTTCGATGAAATATTCGTGTCGGGCTTTTCGATTTTCGACGATGGCCATAAAAGAGGTTCATGCGTTGCGGTACAATCGCCCGATTATACCGAGGAGTGGCTTGGGTTTTTGCCAATGGCGACGGTACACAAGCAAGTTTTGATCGATCGTCCTGCGGAGGCGATGTTCGCGCTGGTCGATTACTGCGAACACTACCCGGAGTTTCTGCCGTGGTGTGGTGGCACCGAGGTCCACCAGCGCACGGAACATCTGACCGACGCCACCTTGAAGGTCGACTTCCACGGGGTGAAAACCCAGTTCCGCACCGTCAATCAGAAACAGCCCCCGTTGGAAATGCGGATCACGCTCAAAGAGGGGCCGTTCAAACACCTTCACGGCCACTGGCGATTCAAACCGCTCGGTGCGATCGGCTGCAAGATCGAGTTCGAGCTCCATTACGAGTTTGCGAATAAATTGTTGGACAAGGTACTGGGGCCGGTTTTCGACAAAATCGCCCAAACGTTCGTCGATGCGTTCGTCGCGCGCGCGCATGCGATTTCCCCAGAAGTCTGGGCGGCGTTGCCCTCTGTGTCAGAATAGTTGTCGTCTCGATAGATCCTGAAACCAGAGGGCGACAAAGGAAGAACGAAGTGGCCAGATACGGACAGTCCTTCAAGGACAGGGCGGTTGCACGGCTGTTGCCGCCAGAAAGTGTCGCGGTGCAGACGCTGGCGCGAGAGCTGAGCATTTCAGCTGCGACGCTAGCGCGCTGGCGAGCCGAGGCGCTCTCCCAGCCCGTTGGCGAGCGGGGCTGGAGTGCGGGGGCCCGATTCGAAGCGGTGCTCTCGACCGCCGCGATGGACGAGGCGAGCAAAGGGGCCTGGTGCCGCGAGCATGGCGTGTATCCCCAGACGCTCGAGCAATGGCGCACCGCCGCCCTGCAGGCGCTCGATGAGCCCGAGGAAGTCGCACGGCAGGCTCTGCGGGAGAAGAAGGCCGAGCGGGGTCGCATCAAGGAACTCGAGCGCGACCTGCGCCGCAAGGAAAAGGCGCTGGCCGAAGCGGCAGCGTTGCTGGTGCTATCAAAAAAGCTCGAAGCGATCTTCCCCAAGGACGAGGACGCATGATCGGCCTGGAAGATCGCCAAACACTGGTCCGACACATCGATGAGGCACACGCAGCCGGCGCGCGCCTACGCCCGGCCTGCGAGGTCGCAGGCATGACGCTGCGCACCCTGCAGCGCTGGAAAGCGCAGGAAGGACTGCGCCAGGGGGACCGCAGGCCCCTGGCAAAGCGTGCGCAGCCGGCGCATGCGCTCAGCGACGAAGAACGGGCGAGGATCCAGGCGTTGGCCAACGAGCCCCGTTTCGCCGACCAACCCCCGGCGCGCATCGTCCCCACGCTGGCCGACGAGGGCGTCTATCTTGCCAGCGAATCGAGCTTTCAGCGCGTGCTGCGTGCCCACGGACAAACCCGTCACCGTGGGCGCAGCCGTGCGCCGCAGCGCACGCGAGCGCCGACGACGCACGTAGCCAGCGCCCCCGGACAAGTGTGGTGCTGGGACATGACCTACCTGCCCACCCACGTGAAGGGGCAGTGGTTCTACCTGTATCTGATCATGGATCTGTACAGCCGCAAGATCGTCGGCTGGGAGATTCATGCCACCGATGAGGCAGAACACGCGGTGAGCCTGCTCAAGCGCACCGCGTTGGCCGAAGGCCTCCACGCCCTGCCGGAAAAACCCGTGCTGCACGGCGACAACGGCAGCACGCTCAAGGCCACCACGGTGTTGGCGATGCTGCACTGGCTGGGGATCAAGCCCTCATACTCTCGCCCCAGGGTGTCCGACGACAACGCCTTCGTCGAATCGCTCTTCAAAACGGCGAAGTACCGCCCCGAATTCCCGGCGCGCGGCTTTGCCAGCCTGGACGAAGCCCGCCAGTGGGGACAGCACTTCGTGCACTGGTACAACGTCGAGCACCGCCACAGCGGCCTGCGCTACGTCACCCCCGCCCAACGGCATGCCGGGGAAGACCATGCGATCCTGGCGGCACGGCACCAGACCTATCTTCAAGCCCGCGAACGTCACCCGGCGCGCTGGTCCGGGCAGACACGGGACTGGACACCGATCGGGGCCGTCACGCTCAACCCGGAACGGGACAGCGTCGTTCGGGACTCTACCCAAGCTGAAATAGAAGGCAGGTGATTGCATGAATCAGGCGACAACTATCTTGACTTGTTCCGGTTGCCAGGGTACCGTAGCGAGAGGAGTGAGTGATGACAGAGACCATCACGGTCGAGGTGGTTTATGCGCCAGCCCCGCACCAAGTCGATCTGGTCACGGTGCAGTTGCCGCCCGAAAGCACCGTTGCCGACGCGCTCGAACGCTCCGGGATTCTATCCCGCCATCCTGAGATCGACCTCGATGGGAAGAATCGGATCGGAATCTATGCCAAACCCGTGACCCTGGCCACGCCGCTGAAAGACCGAGACCGAATCGAAATCTATCGCCCGATTATCGCCGACCCAAAGGCAGCGCGGCGGAAAAAAGCGGCTCAGAAGTAATCGCGATATAATCCCGTTTTGGCTGGAGTGTCGCAATGCGTCTCAAAAAAATCGCACTCACGTTCGATGATGTTCTCTTGGTCCCTGCCTATTCCCAAGTCTTGCCGCGCGACGTTGACCTCTCGACGAAGCTGACGCGCGCCATCCGCCTCAACATCCCTTTGGTGTCGGCGGCGATGGATACCGTGACCGAAGCGCGGTTGGCGATCGCACTCGCGCAGGCAGGTGGGATTGGAATCATCCACAAAAACCTCTCCGCAAAACAGCAAGCGGCCGAAGTGGCGAAGGTGAAGCGGTTCGAATCCGGGATCCTCAAAGATCCCGTGACGATTCCGCCCACGCTGACCGTAGGAGAGGTGCTTTCGCTCACACAGCAACTCGGAATTTCCGGGCTTCCGGTCGTCGACGAAGGCCGCGTGGTGGGGATCGTCACCCATCGCGACCTACGATTCGAAACCCGGCTGGACCTGCCAATTGCGCAAATCATGACCCCGCGCGAGCGGCTGGTTTTCATTCGCGAAGGGGAGAGCGTCGAGAAGGCCAAAGCGTTGATGCACGAACACCGTTTGGAGCGGGTGCTGATCCTGGGTCCGGACGATACCCTCAAAGGGTTGATCACGGTCAAAGACATTCAGAAGTCGACCGAACACCCCAACGCGGCGAAAGACAGCGACGGGCGGCTCCTGGTGGGGGCTGCGATCGGCGTCGGCGCGGGTACCGAAGAGCGCACCGAACGCCTGGTCGAAGCGGGTGTCGATGTGATCGTCGTCGATACCGCACACGGCCATTCGCAAGGGGTACTCGACCGGGTGCGCTGGGTCAAGCGCCAATTCCCGAACGTGCAAGTGATCGGGGGCAACATCGCAACGGCTGAGGCGGCAAAAGCGTTGGTCGACGCCGGCGCGGACGCGGTCAAAGTTGGGATCGGGCCCGGTTCGATCTGTACGACTCGGATCGTCGCTGGCGTTGGGGTGCCGCAAATCACCGCGATATCTGACGTTGCGGAGGCGCTCGCGGGAACCGATGTCCCGTTGATCGCCGACGGCGGCATCCGATTCTCGGGTGACATTGCCAAAGCGCTCGCTGCCGGCGCCCACTGTGTGATGTTGGGTGGTCTTTTTGCTGGTACCGAAGAAGCGCCCGGTGAGACGGTGCTCTATCAAGGCCGGTCGTACAAAGCGTACCGAGGCATGGGGTCGTTGGGCGCGATGCAGGCGGGCGCTGCCGACCGCTACTTCCAGGACAACACCGCAAACGTCGACAAATTCGTGCCCGAAGGGATCGAAGGACGCGTGCCGTACAAAGGGCCGGTTGCTGCGGTGATCCATCAGTTGGTTGGCGGCGTTCGCTCCTCGATGGGGTATCTGGGCTGCCGCACCATCGAAGAGTTGCACGCGAAAGCCGAATTCGTGCAAATCACCTCGGCGGGCGTTCGCGAGTCGCACGTCCACGACGTGCAGATCACGAAAGAGGCGCCCAACTACCACCTCGACTGACCGCGGAAGAGCGCACCATGGCGCAACACGACAAAATTTTGATCCTCGACTTTGGGTCGCAGCTCACGCAATTGATCGCGAGGCGGGTGCGCGAACATCAGGTCTATTGCGAAATCCACCCGTTCGACGTCTCCGACGATTTCGTCCGCTCGTTCGGCGCCAAAGGGGTGATCCTCTCTGGTGGCCCCAACTCTGCGTACGACGCCGTCGACTGGCGTGCGCCGCAAGCGGTCTTCGAACTGGGCGTGCCGGTACTGGGGATCTGCTACGGCATGCAGACGATGGCTGAGCAATTGGGGGGTAAGGTCGCGCCCAGTGGCAAACGGGAGTTCGGCTATGCCGAAGTTCGGCTGCGCAACCACTCGCCGCTCTTCGAAGGCATCGAGGATCGTCGCGACGAATCGGGGCGCGCTTACCTGGAGGTGTGGATGAGCCATGGCGACGCCGTGGTCATGCTTCCCCCGGGGTTTCAAGTGATCGCAGAAAACGATTCGACGCCGGTGGCTGCGATGGCCGATCCTGAGCGCGGCTTTTACGGTGTGCAATTCCACCCGGAAGTGACCCATACGATCAAAGGCAAAGAGATACTGGGGCGCTTCGTCCATGAGATCTGTGGCTGCGGTTGGGATTGGACGATGCCCGAGTTCATCCCGGAGGCGGTCGGGCGCATCCGCGAGCAGGTTGGTGACGAAGAGGTGATCTTGGGGCTTTCGGGCGGAGTCGATTCCAGCGTGGCCGCAGCGCTCATCCATCGGGCAATCGGCGATCAGCTCACCTGTGTCTTTGTCGACAACGGGCTCCTGCGCCTCAACGAAGCGCAACAGGTGATGGCCACCTTCGCCCGCCATTTGGGGATGCGGGTGATCCACGTCGACGCGTCAGAGCGTTTCCTCCAAGCGCTGGCCGGCGTAACGGACCCGGAAGCAAAACGGAAAATCATCGGTCGCGTCTTCGTCGAGGTCTTCCAGGAAGAGGCGACGAAGCGCCCCAATGCCCGGTGGCTCGCGCAAGGGACGATCTATCCCGACGTGATCGAATCGGCTGGCAGCAAAACCAAAAAAGCACACACCATCAAGAGCCACCACAATGTGGGCGGGTTACCGGAAACGCTCAACCTCAAACTCCTGGAACCGCTGCGGGAACTTTTCAAAGATGAGGTGCGGGAGTTGGGGATTGCGCTTGGGTTGCCGCATGAAATGGTCTATCGCCATCCGTTCCCCGGTCCCGGGCTCGGGGTGCGCATTCTGGGCGAAGTCAAGCGCGAATACGCCGAAATTTTGCGCCAGGCGGATGCGATCTTCATCGACGAACTCCGCGCGGCCGATTGGTACGACAAGGTGAGCCAGGCCTTTGCCGTCTTTTTGCCGGTCAAGAGCGTCGGGGTGATGGGAGACGGGCGGACCTACGAATACGTGATCGCGTTGCGCGCAGTACAGACCCAGGACTTCATGACCGCGCATTGGGCCGAACTGCCGCACGCCTTGTTGGGGCGCGTCGCGAACCGCATCATCAACGAAGTGCGCGGTGTCAACCGCGTCGTTTATGATATTTCGGGCAAACCGCCAGCAACGATCGAGTGGGAGTGACTTGCTTTTTCGCGAAAAGAGGTTTGACCGATGTTGCGCGCCCCCGTCAAACTGCACGAACTCCTGGTCGGGAAGCCGTTGCCGTTCGACGTCTACGACCGGGACGGGCGGCTTCTGCTGCGTCGCGGTTATGTGATCGAAACCGATCAGGAAAAACAAAAACTCTTCAAATTGGGTCCAGAGCGGGACATTTCTACCGACGAACGGTTTCGCGCGGCACTCGAAAGCGCGCAGCGTGTCGAAGTCAAAGGTAGTGACGAAGAAAAAAGGGCGGTTTCTCTGGGGTTCCATGAGCTCCATCTGGTTCCTGGGGAGTTGCTGCAAATCAAGATCGGCAGTGAAGAGCAGCCCCTTTGGGCGCGTTACGTCGGCATGTTGCGCAACAAATCGTTGCTGATCGATGCGGTGACGCGCAATGACGTCCCCATCTTCATCAGGGAAGGGACAACGCTTCAAATCAAAGGGACGTCGGGCTCCTATGCCTTCCTTTTTTCCGGGTCGCTTTTGGCGAACGTCTCGAAACCTTTTCCCTACCATCACTTGACCTACCCGGGCGAAGTCAAGGCGTTACGCCTGCGCCGCAGCGACCGTGTGCCGGTTCGCCTCGTCTGTGCGGTTCTCACCGAAGATGGGACACCCCATGGCGGCGTGTTGTTGGATCTTTCGTTGGGTGGCGGCTTGTTGGCGACTCGTCACCCGTTGCAGGTCGGCGAGACCGTGACGTTGAAGTTCAAAATCGACTTGGCGGGCAGCGAACTCATTCTGAGTGTGCGTGCCCAGGTGCGCTCCCAACGGAAACTGGATGCCGCCCATCTTCGCGGCGGGGAGGGTTATGGCGTTCAGTTTCTCGATCTGACACCAGAAGAGACGATCGCGCTCATGACCTATATCCGCGCCGTTCAGGCTGGCGCGGTCGCTTGATCCCGTGTTGCTCAGTTGCGCAACAAGTCCAATTTGAAGTGCATGCGGATGAACGCTTGAAAGCGCTCGACCGTACGCAGCGCGGCGATGAGTTCGGCCCGCTCCAACCGCGTAAGCGCTTTGAGATCGATCACATTGCTGGGGGGCATGCCTGCGTCGATCGCGTCGAGCTGCGCACGCAGCCGTAGATCGAGCAGGAAGGCCAAGGCAGAGCGCAGTTCCTTGCCCTCGTGTTCAGGCAATACGCCTTTTTCTTTGAGTTTTTCGATTCGCGCGAATGTATTGCCCGTTAACGCTTGGTGACGCAGGGCAAGTGTCCGAATGCCATCGGTGATCGCGAAAATCCCCGCTTTTTTGAGGTCGACCCCCGCCTTGATCGCACCGGAGGGTTTGGTCTTGATCCGCCCCAACCAGCCGAGTGGTACCGCGAAGCGCACCGTGTTCTGAGCCATCCGCGCAAAGAAGAGGTTGTCGCGCGCCGCTTCCGTGTAAAACCTCTGCACGAGTTGCTGTGTGAGCGTATCGTTGCCCGCAAGCGTCCGAATATCGGCAAACATCGCCGCGTTGAGCACGTGCTCGGGTGTGGGCCGCTCAACCCACGCAGCGATCTGTTCTTGCCACGCTTGCGCACTGCGCCGCCAAAAGGGGTTTCGGGTCATGATGTTTCCCGGGCACGGCGGGAAACCGATCGCGAGTAAGCCTTCAGAAATGCGTTCCCCGAGCGTTTGAGCCAACGCCACTTCCGTTTCGTCGAGATCGTCGGCCAAAACGAGCGCATTGTCCTGGTCGGTGGCCAACGTTTGTTCGCCCCGCCCTTGACTCCCCAGGACGACGAATGCAAAGCGGTCCAACCCCAACCCTACCGATTCCGCGGTGATTTCCACCACCCGACGCGCCAACGCGTCGTTGAGATAGGCAATGAGCGCCACGGTCTCCTGAATGGGCGTATGGGTTCGAACCAGGATCGCAACCAACTCTTGCAGCGTCTGTTGGAGTTCCTTGAGCGTCTCCAAAGCGGTGGCTTTCTCGATTTCGAGCGCCATCAAATGGGGGGAATGGCGTTGGGTTTTGAGCACATCGCTCTGCGACAGGATTCCGATGGGGTTGTCTGCCTCATCACAAACCACCAGGCGGTGAATGCCGCGGCGCGCCATCTCCAAGAGAGCGGCGTGAAGCGGCGCATGACGGGGTAAACTCACCAGCGGCGCCCCCATGATCGACTCAGCGGTAACCGATTCCGGCGCAAGCCCACGCGCAACCACTTTGTTGCGTAGGTCGCGGTCGGTGACGATACCCACGGCTTTTCCCGCTTTTTCGACGATCAGACTCGAGACCCCTTGGGCTTCCATCTGCTGTGCGACAGCCATTGCGGTATCGTCTGCCGCACACGTTTTGAGCCCTAGCGTGCACCAGCGCGCCAATGGATCGAACAAAATGTTGTGTTGTTGTGAGGGGGACATAGGTCGAATTCCTTGGGATCGCAGCACTTTGCTATTATAGAGTCAAGGTTGTTGCGGAGCAGCAAATTTGACCCATTCGGCACATCGCAATCGCCGGGATGCCCTGGTGACCCAGGCATTATGGGATCAGGTGTGGATGCGCTGGGCGATCGCTATGGCGAAACTGTCGGAGCGTTGCGGTGAAGTGCCGGTGGGTGCGGTGGTGGTAGCAGAAGGTGCGTTAGTGGCGTTGGGATGCAATCAGCCCATCGGCACAGACGATCCGACCGCTCATGCCGAGATCGTCGCACTGCGCGCCGCGGCGCGACAGCGGGGCAACTACCGGTTGCCTGGGACGATTCTCTATGTGACGGTCGAACCCTGTGCGATGTGCGCCGGTGCCATTTTTCAAGCCCGGGTCGCAGCCGTGGTTTTCGGCGCACCGGAACCCAAAACCGGGGTGGCGGGCTCACAACTCGACCTTTTTGCCCACCGTGCGCTCAATCCGCATACCGAGGTTCGCGGCGGAGTGCTGCGGGATGCGTGTATCGCGCAATTGCGCCATTTTTTTCAGCTTCGACGCACACAACGGAAAAAACGATCATGAGCGCAGCAAAAGTGGTGATCTGCGTCGCAACCCAACGCCTCTTTCTCTACGATTGGGACGGAGTATGCCAACGCATCTATCCCGTTTCCACAGCACGTGCCGGGGTAGGGCAACGGCTTGGCAGTGGCCAGACACCGCTGGGGCGACATCGCATCCGCGCGGTGATCGGTGCCGGAATGGCGTTAGGGACGGTCTTCAAAGGGCGGCGTCCGACCGGTGCTCGCGGCTTCCTTCCCCAATGGGGGCAGGACGGGCGCAAGCAAGGTAGCGGAGCCGGTCTGGCGCGTTCCGACGCGCACGACTGGATTTTGACGCGGATTCTTTGGTTGTGTGGCGAAGAGGTGGGTTGGAATCGGTTGGGGAAGGTCGATACGCAACGGCGATTCATCTACCTTCATGGCACGGCAGAAGAGGAAAAGCTTGGGGTACCGTGCTCGCACGGATGTATTCGGATGGGGAACCTCGATATCGTCGAACTCGCTACAGCGGTCCAACCCGGAACCAAGGTGTGGATCGTCAGCAAGTGGTGGGCGCAAGCGGCAGGGATATAGGAAACAAACAGCGAGTCACTGTACGACAGCTGTACTGAGGAGATCGGAGCAAAAGCAGGAAAAAAATGGGTTGGTGGACCGGATGGGAGTCGAACCCACGACCTTCGCATTGCGAACGCGACGCTCTACCAACTGAGCTACCGGCCCGTACGTACTTCACTGGTGGGTGGTAGTGGGATCGAACCACTGACCCCTGCCGTGTGAAGGCAGTGCTCTACCGCTGAGCTAACCACCCGCAACGTGCGAGAGACGCGTATGATACGGTGTTTCGCGCTCTCTGTCAATAGCTGCTGCGCCCGAAGCACGCATCTTTCGCACGATCATAGGACCTTCAACAGGTCGAGACGCAGTTGTTCTGCCCGCGCTCTTCCTTGCGTCGTCTCGACGATCGCTTGGTACCAGCGACCGAAGAGGGCGCGCAAGACTTCATGGTCTGGTGCGGCGGCAATGTCTTCGATCAAAGACAAGTGGTCGATCGGCGTCGCGGAAAAGGTGCGCAGCGTATTGATCATGAAATTACGCGCCATTTCGAGCTCTTTCGGGTTGGGGGGGGCCGGGAGCGGGCGGAACGCTGTGATCGATTCGATGCGGTCGACCGACTGCGTTGCTCCTGTTTCATCCACCGTCCCAACCAGCTCGATCAGACCAAGCTCTTCCATCGTACTGAGGACATGGGTCAAATCGTCGGTAGCGGCTAGCTCCCGCAATTGGGAAACGCTCTTTTGACCGTCGATGAGGATCAGGATGCGCCGTTGTCGCGGATTGAGTCCCGCGCTGCGCGTTTTGATCTCTTCCTGCCCTTTTTCGGTTTTGCGGAAGATCGCGTCGCTCATGGTTGTGTGTCTCCAGTTTATCCTTTGGTGTGGTCATGGGATATGCAAAGAGCGAGCCCCGCGATCCGGCCTGAACGATGGCCGGCTTCCTGCCAGTGCGTGGCGATCCAGTTCATTCCGGACTAGGAACGGGTGATCGGTTTGTAGCGGATCCGTTTCGGTCTTGCCGCTTCTTCACCCAGACGCCGTTTCTTGTCCTCTTCGTATTCGCGGTAGTTGCCCTCGAAGAAGGTCCATTGCGAATCCCCTTCGGCCGCTAGGATGTGGGTGCAGATCCGGTCGAGGAACCAGCGGTCGTGGCTGACGACCAGCGCGCAGCCGGGGAATTCGAGGAGCGCTTCTTCAAGGGCGCGAAGCGTCTCGACGTCGAGGTCGTTCGACGGCTCGTCAAGGAGCAACACGTTGCCCCCCTGCAGGAGGGTTTTCGCCAGGTGCAGACGCCCCCGCTCGCCGCCGGAGAGCTTCCCGACGATCTTCTGTTGGTCTGCCCCCTTGAAATTGAAGCGGCCAAGATAGGCGCGGCTGTTGATTTCGAAATTGCCGATCTTGAGGATGTCCTGACCGTTGGAGACCTCTTCCCAGACGGTTTTGTTGGGGTCGAGCCCTTCGCGGGTTTGGTCGACGGCCGCGATTTTTACCGTCGGGCCGATCAGGATTTCGCCGCTGTCGGGCTGCTCTCTTCCCAGGATCATGCGAAAGAGGGTCGATTTACCGGCGCCGTTGGGGCCGATGATCCCAACGATCGCCCCTTTCGGGACGATGAACGAGAGATTGTCGATCAGCAGTCGATCGCCAAACCCTTTGCTGACGTTGCGGAATTCGATCACCTGGTCCCCCAGACGCTCTCCGGGCGGAATGAAGATCTCCTGCGTTTCGTTGCGGCGCTGATACTCGATACTGGCGAGTTCTTCGAAGCGGGCTAGACGTGCTTTGGATTTGGCTTGCCGTCCTTTGGGATTGCTGCGCACCCACTCCAATTCGTGTTTCATCGCTTTGAGGCGCGCTGCTTCGGCTTTCGCCTCTTGCTCCAGGCGCTTCTCTTTTTGCTCCAACCACGAGCTGTAGTTCCCTTTCCAAGGGATTCCTTCGCCGCGGTCGAGCTCCAGAATCCATTCGGCGGCATTGTCGAGGAAGTAGCGGTCGTGGGTCACAGCGACGACCGTTCCTGGGAAGCGCACCAGGTACTGCTCCAACCATTCGACCGATTCGGCGTCGAGGTGGTTGGTCGGCTCATCCAAAAGCAGCATATCGGGTTTGGAGAGGAGCAATTTCGCGAGTGCCACCCGACGCTTTTCACCGCCAGAAAGGTTGGCGATTTTGGCGTCCCAAGGGGGGAGGCGGAGCGCATCGGCTGCCTGTTCCATCTGGTTTTCGATGTCCGCACCAGCGTTGGCCAGGATCGCTTCGTATTTGGCTTGTTCTTCGGCCAGTTTGTCGAAATCGGCGTCGGGTTCCGCGTACGCGGCGTAGATTTCGTCGAGCCGTTTTTTCGCTTCGATGATCGCTCCCAACCCCGATTCGACCTCTTCGCGCACCGTTTTGTTGGGGTCGAGTTCTGGTTCTTGCGGCAGATAGCCGATCTTGATCCCCGGCTGCCACTGGACTTCGCCTTCGTACTCTTTATCGACGCCCGCCATGATGCGGAGCACGGTCGATTTTCCGGCACCGTTGAGCCCCAGAAGTCCGATCTTGGCTCCGGGGAAGAAAGAGAGCGAAATGTCTTTGATGATTTGCCGTTTCGGAGGGACGGTTTTGCTGACCCGAAACATCGACATCACGTACTGCGCCATCGGTGTATCCATTCGTTTTGCTGATGAGGGTTCATTATATACCGGCGTTGCTCGAGCGTTTTGCGCCGCAGAAAACGCAAGAAGCGCGGCGGGAACCGTTTGGTTCCGGCCGCGCTGGTCGGAGGTGCGCACAATGGGTCAGAGGTGGAGTTACTCTTTGAGTCGGGAGAAACCCATCATCTTCATCAAGGCTTTTTCGTAGAACGGCTCCGACTTGCCCGTTTTCATCTTGTTGAGGAAGTATTTCTCGAACCCGATCTTCGCCCAATGGACCCATTTGCCCGACGCGAACCAGTTGACGTCACGCGGTGGCAGTTGCGGGATTGCAGCAAAAGCAGCGCCACGGTCGCCGAAGTCTGCCAGGCAGAGCGCCTGCCAGCTTCCCTTGTGCGAGGGTTCTTTGCCGTCGAGCACCTCTTTGAGGTTATGGACGATTGCAGTCACCATCGACTCGATCATGTACCCGGTTTTGGGAACGCCGGTGGGGACGGGCGTGGGACCCACCGGAGGAATGGCGATACAAACGCCAGCCGAGTAGATGTTCGGGTATTTGGGGCTGCGCTGGTACTCATCCACGATCACGAAGCCGCGGGGATTGCACAGCCCTTCGACCGCTGCAACGGCATCGACTCCTTTGAACGCCGGGAGCATCATCGCGTGCTTGAACGGGAGTTCGTGTTGCTTGACCAGTTGGCCGTTGCGGTCGAGCTCGTCGACGAACATCTTGCCGTCTTCCACCCGCGTGGTTTTGGCGTTAGTGATCCAACGGATGTCGTGCTGGCGGAATTCGTGTTCCATGATCCCTTTGGAATCACCGACGCCATCCAACCCCAGGTGGCCGATGTAGGGTTCCGAAGTGACGAAAGTGATCGGAACTTTGCTGCGCAGTTTGCGTTTGCGCAGCGCAGTGTCGAGCACCATCGCGTATTCATAAGCGGGGCCGAAACAGCTCGCTCCCGGCATCGCACCGACGATCACGGGGCCCGGATCGGCACACAGTTTTTCGAAATCGGTGTAACACTGCTCGGCATGGTCTACGGTACAGACCGATTGGGTAAAGCCCCCGTTCGGCCCCGATCCTGGGACTTCGTCGAACGCCAGCTTCGGACCCGTGGTGATGATGAGAAAATCGTAATCGACCGTTTCCCCGTTGGCGAGCGTGATGGTGTTGTGGTTCGCGTCGATCCGTGTCGCGGGCTGCGCGATGAAGTCGATCCCTTTGCGTTCGAGATAGGGGCGGATAGGCAAGACGATCTCTTCTCTTTTGCGCCACCCCACCGCAACCCAGGGGTTCGACGGGACGAATTGGAAATAGTCGGTGGCGTTGATCACGGTGATTTTGTGCGGCGGCCCGATGAGTTCACGAGCTTCGTATGCCGCAGGTATGCCGCCGATTCCCGACCCGAGGATGACGATGTGTGCCATTTCACTGCCTCCTTTGGTGATAGTATATATAATTATTTTCTAATAATCATAGCTTGTCAACCGTATCGCCAGCGATGCGCTGTTTTCAGGAGTGTGGCGCTGGCGATGGGGTGCTTGCAGCGGTTTCGGGTGGAGTATTGTCGGGCAGATAGGCAAAGATCTGGCACAACACCGCCGCAAGGTAAGGGATCGTTTGCAGCGCCAGGATCGCAACCCAGAGCTGGATTTCCAGTGAGAGCCATCCCCGTTGTGCAACGAGGAGCGCGCCGCTTGCGGTGATCGCGATGAGCATACCCAGTTCTTCGCGGATGGGGCCAAAAAATGCGAAGGTACCCTTGGCGCGCCACCCTTTGGGCGTGCGCACGAACGTCCCTTTTTTGTGGGTGAGCCCCGCCAACACGCCGCGCGCGATGGTGTGCGACAGTCCCACCGAAAGGATCGACGCGCCCAGAATGTCGATCCATTTCGTCTGCATGGTGCGGCGATAGAGGATCGGCCCCAACGCCGACTTGAACGCCATGAAGCCGAGCACCGGTGCTGCCAGCGTTGCAACGGGAAGAGTGAAGGTTTTGGGTGCGTAGATCATGCCCAGCGTCCAGAAGAGCGACCCCATCGCGAAGATGAGGTGGAGCGCATCCCCAAACCAGGCAAACCAGCCGGTGAGGAAATGGTAGCGTTGCGCAAAGGTCAGTTGGGATGGCTTTTTCCCCAGAAGATACGGCATATGGGCTTTGAGGATCTGCATCGCCCCAAACGCCCAGCGGAATCGTTGTGATTTGATCGCGGCGAAGTCCGATGGGGTCAGCCCGCGACCGAAGATGTGGTCGACGTAGCGGATCTCATAGCCCCGCTCCAAGAGCCGCAACCCCAGCTCGGTGTCTTCACAGATGCACCATTCGGACCACCCGCCAACCGCTTCGAGCATCGAGCGGCGAATGAGCGTCATCGTCCCGTGCTGGATGAGGGCGTTGCGTTCGTTGCGGTGGTGCATCCCGATCCGGAAAAAACCTTCGAACTCCCAATTGCACATCCGTTGGAAAAAGGAGTGTTCATATTCCCGGTGGGCTTGCGGCGCCTGAACCACCGCGACCAGCGGTGACTCGAGGAAATGGGGGATGAGCCGCGCAAGCCAGTCCCGTTCGACGACGTAATCGGCATCGACGACGCCAACCACCTCGGCACGTGGGTCGGTTTGCCGAAGCGCGAAATTGAGCGCCCCTGCTTTGAATCCGGGCCATTTGGGGAGGTGGAAAAACTTCACCCGATCGCCCAATTGGGCACAGTGGGCTTCGACCGGCTTCCACAGCGCTTCGTCGGTAGTGTTGTTGTCGACGACGATCACTTCGAAGTGGGGGTAGTCCATCGCAACGAGCGAATCGATGGTGGCGATCACCATTTCGGGCGGTTCGTTATAGCAAGCAAGGTGGACCGAAACGAATGGGGCTTTTTCAGGAGGAACTGGAGGCAGAGGGGTGAAGCGTCGCCGCCATTGCCGTTTGAAGAGCACTTCACCGAATTCGAACCCATGGGAGAGGAGCACTGCGGCGGTCATCAGTGTTGCCAGGATGAGGAAGATCAGGCCGACGAGATCCCCGCGCGAAAGGTAATAGTCTTTGGGGAGATAGACGCCGATGAGGAGCACGATCACACAGAGCTGCGTCAGCCCCATCAACCACAGACGCCCGAGCAGGTTCCAGCTGGCGAGCGCAAAGGCGAGCGCAAAGAGGAGCGGCGCGCCGATGAAGGTTGCAAGTTTGGCCTTCTCTTGCCAACGGACGTCGCGGACGATGAGGCCATCGAGCGAATATTTCGGTTGCCGGTCGGCGTCAAAGACCCCCCAATGGGCTCCTGCCCACCCTTCGACGGCCACCTTCCAGGGTTGATCGAACGCCTCCATGATGTAATAGTCGAGAAAGAGCGAGCGAGGGTCGGAGAGAAAGCCACGGACGAAATGGGCAGCGTTTTCGATCGAAGCTTCAGCCCGTTCATCCCCTCCCAAGAGGTTGGGCATGACTTCGCCGCGACTGGGCCAGCCGATCTCACCGATCACGACGGGCAGTTTCGGGAAACGCTTTTGCACTTCTTCAAGGCGTCCAAAGGCGTAATCGAGCGCCCGGGCGACGTCGATCCCCTCGTGGTAGGGGAGCAGGTGGATCATCACGAAATCGACGTGGTCCGCCAGTTCGGGGTTCTTCAGCCAAACGTGCCACGGTTCGGCTGTCGAGACGAGCGGGCGGCGATTTTTGTCGGGAAAGCGGCGGCGCAGTTCATCACGGACGCGATCGAGGTAGGCAGCCATTTCGGCAACGGTCATCTCTTTGCGCAAGAGCGCTTCGTTGCCCACGACGATGCGGGTGATGTTGTCGTAGCGTTCCGCCATTTCGAGCCCTGCTGCGATTTCGCGTTCCGAGAGCGCTTGATCCGCGGAGACCCAGAGACCCATAGCCACTTCGAATTTGCGCTGGTGGGCCAGAGGGTAGATGGCGGGGGCGTCGGTGACCCCGTAGGTGCGGATCCGTTTCGTATAGAGAGCGAGTAGATCGAGATCTTGCGCAATTTGCTCCGGGCTCGGATAACGCTTTTCGAGCGGCGATTGATCCCGGCGAAACGGTGTGTAGGCAAACCCGTTGATCTCTCCGGCAACCCCAGGTTCGGTTCCCAGCCGCACGTGCCAGGCCCAGGCTTGCCAGAAAGCGGTAAGGACGAGCACGGTGAGGAGGAGCGCCGTGAGCGTTCGGCGCAGCAGTGGCAGGAGGGGCGTGACAGAGCGGAGCATGGTGGTCCCTACGAAATCGCGTGAAGGAAAATCGGTAGAATCACGACACAACGGGAAAACGGGCGGAGAACGGCTGTGGATACGACAGGCAGGCAGGATTCTAACAGGCTGGTAGTCGCGGAAAAAGGTGGTTGGTTCGTTCTCTTCGTAAGTCTTGCCGGTTTTCTGGCGCTGCGTTTTCTGTGGTTGGAAAGTGGGGTAGCCCCCTTTGCGTGTGGTGCGACATGGCAGCCGGAACTGGGTTGGGCGTGTGTTGCAAAGACCTTGCTCGTGCAAGCGTTCATCGAGGAACGAGCGGGTTGGGTCGCCGTTGCGCTCGCGATGGCTGCGTTCCGCTTTTCCTGGCGACAGATCGCGTTTGGGGCGCTTTGGTTGGGACTCTTCGCCACGGTTTTCTATAGTGCGACGACGGGGGTCATTGCGGCGCTGTTGGCGCTACCCGTGTGGCTTGGCTGGACGCAGCGCGGGCGCGCGGAAGCGACAGCGTGATCGCCGCGGTGGTGAGAAACCACAAGAGCGCTTGGCCGTTCATCGCCTCTTTCAGCCAGACGAACGCGGCGCAAAGGAGTGCGATCGCACTCCAGAGCCGTTCGGTGAGGGTAACGGACCAGTGACGCAGTGGCGCCACCAACGCAAGCGGTAGGTAGAGACAGGTGGCATAGTCGCGATAACGGCCATCGACGACGAGCCAAACGTTGGCGACGGCCAGGGCAAAGAGGAGATAGCTGGTCGCAACGGTCAGCCAGTCTGGTGGAGTCGCGCGGTACGTGGGTCGTGCCGCCAACGCGACCGCGACGACAAGCGCAACGACCCCGGTAGCGCCCAATGCTCCCCATTCCCACGCGTTGCGATAGGCGACCACCGCATGTTCCCATTGCCAAAAGGCCGTGAATCCCAGCGCTGCCCCAAGAAGCGTCACCGGCCAGCGTCGCAGCGACGCGATGAGCGGCAGCAGCACCGCGCCCATGAGCGCCGCAGTCAAAGGGGGCCAGAGGGTGTCCCGCTCCGCAACCGGCCCAGTGAGGGGAAATTTCGGTTCCTGAGCGGTATTCAAAACCCCCCAATACCCACCCACGGTCCCTTCCAAAGCGCGTTTCCACGGTTGGTCGTGGGATTCGATGAAATTGACGTCCCAGTTGAACGTAGCCGCCAGTGAGAGAACATCGCGAACGTATTTCGCCTGATTCACCCGGGAGGGAACGGCGCCTTCGCGTTGTTTGCCAGCACTGGGCCAGCCGGTCTCGCCGATCGCGATCGGAATGGCACCGAGCACTTGGCGGGCCATCGTTCGGATGCGGAAGAGATGTTCTGCAGCCGAGTCGATTGGCTGCGGTCGATCTTCCCAGTACGGAAGGATATGAATCGTTGCAAGGTCGACGTGCGGAAGTAGCGCATTGCGGTAACGCAACCAGAATTCCCAGACGTCGGCGTAGGTGATGGGAACCTGCGCTTGTGTTTTTGCTTGTTCCAGGTAGCGCGCCAAATTTTCTGGTGTCTGTTCGCGCCGTAGCAAGACTTCGTTGCCGACGATCAGGCGTGTTACGACGCCGCGATATTGATTGGCCAACGCGATCGCGCGCGCGAGTTCCTGCGCGTTTTTCTTGTCGTCCCGTCCGATCCACGCACCCAGCCAAACGGTGAGGCCATGGCGCGCCGCGAACTCGGGCACTCGATCGAGCCCCTGGTCGACCGAATAGGTGCGCACACAGCGGGTGATTTTGGCCAACGCTTGGAGGTCCAGGTCGATCCATTCCGGTGGGATCTGGGTATTGGGGTCAAGTGGTGTGACGCCCGCACGGAAGTAGGGACTGTACGAGACACAGGGAAGGCGTGCGTCAGCGTTGGGACGCGTAGGCGCGTCGGGTAGGGGTTGTGGAACCGTTTCGCCGTGGTACCAGACCACGAAGAACGCGACCACCAGCAACCAGAGCGCTACCAGAGCGCGCGGGAACGGAAGCGGGCGCTTCATCGTTCTGCCGCGATTTGCTGCGCATACGTTTCCGCAGCGAGGCATTTTTCCGGATCGATCGGCTTTTCGGCGCGGAAGAGGACGATCCAATGGTCCAACGGCGCTTCGTTGAGCCACTCGGGGTGGTCGTGCAACGCGCGGTTGACGTCGAGGACTTCGAGGTCAACCGGTGCCGCGACGTCGGACGCGGTTTTGACCGATTCGACGACGAAGAGGGTTTCGCCTTCGTTTACCCGAACTTCACGATCCGGAAGTTCGACGAAGACAACGTCACCGAGCTGTTCAGCCGCAAAAGGGGTGATCCCCATGCGCCACAGCCCTTCGCCTTCGGGTTGCAACCATTGGTGCGTGGGCAAATAGATTCGGTCATCCGCGATGGCGTTGGTCGTCTGCACTTTTTTGCCTCAAAGGGTTGTGAAAAAGAAACGAAAGGAGTATTGTAGCGAAGTGGTGGGCAAAAAACGCACGTGCGGCTCGCCACGTTGATCTGACTGTTTGAAAGGAAAGTGAGTATGACCACGCAACAAGCCGCCCAAGCGGGCGATACCGTCCAGGTGCATTACAAAGGGACACTGGCCGACGGCAGCGTCTTCGATAGCTCCGAAGGTCGCGATCCCCTCCAGTTCACACTGGGGGCTGGACAGGTGATCCCCGGCTTCGAGAAGGCGGTCGAAGGGATGCAGGTAGGGGAGCGCAAGACCATTACGATTCCTGCCGACGAAGCCTACGGGCAGCGTTCGGAGCGCGCGATGCTGCAAGTGCCGCGTGAACAACTGCCACCCGAAATCGAGCCGGAGGTTGGGCTGCAACTGGTGATGCAGCGCGCAGACGGCCAGCAAATTCCGGTCGTGGTTGCCGAGGTGACCGAAACGCACGTGACGATCGACGCGAACCATCCGCTTGCGGGCCACGACCTGACGTTCGAAATCGAGTTGGTGGCGGCTGATCGCGCCGCATAAATCGGGACGGGTGGCCGATGTGGAAGGCGCAGCGCGTCGACCTGCACAGCCACTCGACCGCGTCGGACGGGGTTTTGACTCCGTCCGAGCTCGTCAAAAGGGCTGCCCAGAACCGGGTGGCCCTTTTTGCGCTTACCGATCACGATACGGTGGCCGGTTTGGCGGAAGCTCGGGAAGCCGCTGGGCAGTTTGGGGTTCCATTTGTCGCGGGCGTGGAGATTTCCGTTTCGTTCGCCGGGGAGACCATCCATGTCGTTGGATTGGGAATCGACGAAACGGCGCCAGCATTGACTGCGGGGCTCAAGCAAGTTCGGCGGGGCCGCACGGCGCGCGCGCGCAAGATGGCGGCTGCACTCGAAGCGTGTGGCTTTGCCGATGTCTGGGAAGGGGCTTTGCGTTTCGTGCGCAACCCCGATTTGATCAGCCGCGCCCATTTTGCGCGCTACCTCGTGCATGCGGGCCATTTTTCTTCGATGAACGCGGTTTTCGCCCATTACTTGGCGAAAGGAAAACCGGGGTACGTGGACCACCAATGGGCAACACTCCAAGAAGCGGTTTCGTGGATTCATGCCGCAGGAGGGGTGGCGGTGGTGGCGCATCCCGGACGGTACCGCTTGAGCGAACGCGAATGGAACGCACTTCTTGCCGAATTCGTCGATCTGGGGGGTGACGCGATCGAGGTGATTACCTCGGCGCACGATCCAAACGCCACCAACCATTGGGTGCATATCTGCCGCCGCTATGGTCTCGCTGCGTCCCAAGGGAGCGACTTCCACGCGCCAGAGGAATCACCGTGGGATTTGGGCGCTCTGGGCCACACGTTGCCAGACGACCTCGTTCCCGTCTGGCAACGGTGGCAATAGCGGCTCGTTAGCGTTTGCGTTTGGGCGGTAGGTCGGTACAACTCCCTTCGGCTACCTCTGCCGCCATCCCCACCGACTCACAGAGGGTGGGGTGGGGATGGATCGTGTGCGCGATATCGGCGACCTCTGCGCCCATTTCGATCGCCAAACAGATTTCGCCGATCAATTCCCCAGCATTCACCCCAACGACGGCACCGCCGACGATCCGCTTCGTTTCGGCATCGAAAATGAGCTTGGTGAACCCTTCGTCGCGGCCGTTGGCGATCGCCCGCCCCGATGCGGCCCACGGGAAAGTGGCCACTTCGACCGCGCACCCCTGCGCTTTCGCCTCGGTTTCGGTCAAACCGGCCCAGGCGATCTCTGGGTCGGTGTAGGCGACCGACGGGATCTGCAATACGTCGAACGCCCGCTTGTGTCCGGCCGCAGCCTCGGCCGCAACGTGCCCTTCATGCACGGCTTTGTGCGCGAGCATCGGCGCTTCTGCCAAATCCCCGATCGCGAAGATGTGCGGCACGTTGGTACGGCGCTGGGCATCTACCGGGATGAATCCCCGTTCGTCGATGGTGATACCGGCCGCTTCCGCACCGATCGCTCGCCCATTCGGGCGCCGACCGACCGCAACCAACACCAGATCGTAGCGTTGGGCTCCTTCGGGTGCGTTGGCTCCTTCGAAACTTGCCCAGATGCCGTCGTCTTTGGCTTCGAGTGCCGTTGTGCGGGTGTTGCGGTAGAGCCCGGCGAAGCGCTTGCCGTTGACCTTTTCCCACACCCGCACTAGGTCACGATCGGCCCCCGGTATGAGATCGCTGCTGGCTTCGACGACATCGACCTGCGCCCCGAGCGTCGCATACACGGTACCCATTTCCAGACCGATGATGCCACCGCCGACGACCAGCATCCGCTTGGGTAAGAAGGGAAGCGCAAGCGCACCGGTGGAATCCACCACACGGGGGTCTTGGGGTTGGAAGGGGAGACGAATCGGCTCCGACCCGGCAGCGAGAATCGCTTGCTCGAAGGTGAGCGTGAGCGTTTCACCCGTCGGTCGGCCGTTCGGACCCTCGTCGGTCCGTTCGATCGCCAACGTGCTGGGCCCCGTGAGTTTCCCGATGCCCTGGATGTGATTGACCTTGCGCGCTTTGGCCATTCCCGCCAGGCCTTGGTTGAGTTTTCGCACCACTTGGGCTTTGTAGTTACGCAGGCGGTCGAGATCGATTTGCGGCGCGCCGAAGGTGATGCCGGCTCGGTCGAGATGTCGCGCTTCGTCGATCACCGCAGCGACGTGCAGCAGTGCTTTCGATGGGATACAGCCCACATTGAGGCAAACGCCCCCAAGGACGGGGTAACGTTCGACGATCGTTACCTCAAGACCAAGATCCGCTGCGCGAAATGCGGCAGAGTATCCGCCTGGACCGCCACCAAGCACCAGCAATTGGGTTTTCATGCTCATCGTCTTCTCCCGTCTCGGTTAGAGGAGCACCCGCCGGAAATCGGCAAGGAGTTGCGTGAGCAATGTCGTGAAGCGGGTGGCGTACGCGCCGTCGATCACCCGGTGATCCGCGGTAAGCGAAAGCGGCACGATCAGGCGAGGAACGAACGTTTCGCCGTTCCAGACTGGTTTCATCACCGCTTTATTGACGCCCAGGATCGCCACTTCTGGGGCATTGACGATCGGGGAGAACCCCGTTCCACCGATGCCGCCCAGGCTCGAGACGGTAAAGGTTGCCCCTTGCATCTCAGCGGGCGCGAGCTTGCCGGCGCGCGCTTTCGCAGCCAACTCCGCGGTTTCGCGTGCGATCTCGACCAAGCTCTTTTGGTCGGCGTTCTTGAGCACCGGCACGACAAGCCCGTGCGGAGTATCCGCCGCAAAGCCGATATTCCAATAGTGCTTGAGCACGATGTTGTGCCCATCGAGGCTCGCGTTCATCTCCGGGAACCGCTTCAACGCCGCAACGCAGGCCTTGATGAGGAACGCAAGGAGCGTGAACTTCACGCCTTCGCGTTCGTATTCGCGGTTCAGTTGTTTGCGGAACGCCTCGAGTTCGGTGATATCCGCTTCGTCATGGTAGGTGACCGCGGGAATCGCAACCCAGTTGCGCGCCAAATTCGCTGCGGAGATCTTGCGGATTCGCGGCAGTTCTTTGATTTCGATCGGACCGAATTTGGCGAAGTCGACCTTCGGCCACGGCGGCAAGTCGAGCGCAAAACCGCCACTGGTTACCGCGGGGGTTTTGCCTGGGACCACGCCGCTCGTCATCGCCGCTTTGACGAAATTGCGGACATCCTCTTTGCGGATCCGGCCGTTCGGACCGGTTGGGGTGACGAAGCGCAGGTCTACCCCCAGCTCTCGGGCATAAGCGCGAACCGCGGGACTCGCATGGACCTTCGCACCCAACGCAACGCCGGGTAGCGGCTCGGCCAGTGACGGCGCGGCCGGCGCTCGCGACGCGGGTGCGGCGGCTGTGCCCACTGAAGACGAAGCCGACACCGTTTGCGCGGGCGTGGGCGCTGGCGTAGCTGACGTGGCTGGCGTTGGCGAAGATTCTGTTTTGGGTTGTGCGGAGGTACTTGGGGAAGCCTCTGGGGGCGCAACGTGGCTTTCGTCCGGGACGACGATCGCAACCACGTCCCCTTCGTTGACCTTGTCGCCCACTTTGACGCGCACTGCTTTCACGACCCCCGCGACCGTAGCTGGGACATCCATCGTGGCCTTTTCGGATTCCAACGTACAGATCGGATCATCGACCGCGACCCTTTGCCCCGGGGCAATCATCACTTCGATCACCGGTACGTCGTGGAAGTCTCCGATATCGGGAATCAAGAGCGCCACTTCTTGCGGTTGGGTCGAGGGGGGTACGGTTGCGCCTGCGGCTGCAGGCGATTCGGCCGACGCTGGGGCAGATGCGGCGGGTGCAGAGACTGCGCTGGGTTCGGTTGCGCTGCTTGGTGCCGCATCGCTGGCTTGAGATGCTGTCGTTGTGACCGGTGCCGAAGATTCGGCGTCCCCGGAAGCCTCGGTTTCGATCACGACCACCGGCGTGCCTTCATTGACTTTGTCGCCGACCTGCACCTTCACCTCTTTGACGATACCGGCAACGGTGGACGGGACGTCCATCGTCGCTTTTTCGGATTCCAGCGTACAGAGGGGGTCATCCACAGCGACGCGTTGTCCGGGCGTGACCCAAACCTCGATGACGGGAACGTCGTGAAAGTCACCAATATCGGGGACGGTAACGGTTACCAATTTGCTCATCGCCGCTCCTCCTTACACCAGGCGGGGGTTGGGTTTTTCAGGATCGATGCCGTATTTGACGAGTGCTGCGGCTACCAGCTTGCGATCGATCTCCCCATCGTCGGCAAGCGCTTTCAATGCGGCGATCGTGATCCAGTGCCGATCCACTTCGAAGAAGTGGCGCAACTTCTCGCGGGTATCGGAACGCCCGAACCCGTCGGTGCCCAGTGTGAGATACGTTCGTTTGACGAAAGGCCGAATCTGTTCGGCAAAGAGACGGACGTAGTCGGTTGCCGCTACGACCGGCCCCGGATGGTTCTCGAGCTTCTGCTCGACGTGGGACTTGCGGGGCGCTTCCAACGCGTGGAGGAGGTTCCAGCGGACACAGTCGTGGCCATCGCGCGCCAATTCGGTGAAACTTGGGCAGCTCCAGACGTCTGCGGCTACGTTCCAGTCACGCGCGAGCAACTCTGCGGCAGCGATCGCTTCGCGTAGGATCGCCCCCGACCCCATGAGCTGGACACGCGGACCGTCGAGGTTTTCCGGTGCGGCCTGGAAGAGATACATCCCTTTGAGGATATCCTCACGGACCGTCTCGCTTTCCGGCATCGGCGGATGTTCGTAGTTTTCGTTGAGCACCGTGATGTAATAGAAAACATCCTCTTGTTCTGCGACCATGCGCCGCAACCCTTCTTGAACGATCACGGCGACTTCGTATTGGAAGGTGGGGTCGTAGCTTACACAATTGGGGACAGCGGCAGAGAGCAGATGGCTGTGGCCGTCTTCGTGCTGCAGCCCTTCACCGTTCAACGTGGTTCGACCCGAGGTGCCGCCGATCAGGAACCCGCGGGTGCGCTGATCCGCTGCGGCCCAAATGAGGTCCATGGTGCGCTGGAAGCCGAACATCGAATAGAAGATGTAGAACGGGATCATCGGCACGCCATGGACGCTGTAGCTCGTTCCAGCGGCGATGAAGTCGCAGACGGCTCCCGCTTCGTTGATCCCTTCTTGAAGGATTTGGCCGTCGCGTGACTCTTTGTAGAACATCAACTGGTCGTGGTCTTCGGGAACGTATTTTTGCCCCTCTTGGCTCCAGATCCCGAACTGACGGAACATCCCTTCCATCCCGAACGTCCGCGATTCGTCGGGTACGATGGGGACAATGTGTTTGCCGAGCTGTTTGTCGCGCATCAGTTGGATCATGATGCGTACAAGCGCCATCGTCGTGGAGATTTCCCGCCCCGGTCCCGTTCCGGCAAAGAAACTTTTGAATGCATCGAGCGGGGGAACCGGCAAGGTGATTTCGGATTTCGTTCGACGCTGCGGGAGATAACCCCCAAGCGCTTGCCGCCGCTCCTGCATATAGCGGTATTCGGGCGAGTCGGGTGCGAAAGTCAGGAACGGCAGTTCGTCGAGTTTGTCGTCGGGCACAGGCAGTTGGAAACGGTCGCGGAAGCGGCGGATCGCGTCGTGATCCATCTTCTTCGCTTGGTGGGCGATGTTCATCGCTTCGCCCGCTTGTCCCATTCCGTATCCTTTGATCGTCTTCGCAAGGATCACGGTGGGTTGCCCTTTGTGCGCGACAGCGGCTTTGTATGCGGCATAGACCTTGAAAATGTCATGACCGCCGCGGTTGAGCTGCCAGATCTCTTCGTCGGTCCAGTCGGCGACCAACGCTTTCAGTTCGGGGGTATTGAAGAAGTGCTCCCGGACGTATGCGCCGTCTTTCGCTTTGAAGGTCTGGTAGTCGCCGTCACAGAGCTCCATCATCCGCCGTTTGAGGGCACCGGTTTTGTCGCGCGCAAAGAGCGCGTCCCAATGGGTACCCCAGATCACTTTGATCACGTTCCAGCCCGCACCCCGGAATTCCGCTTCGAGCTCTTGGATGATCTTCCCGTTGCCGCGCACGGGGCCATCGAGCCGTTGCAAATTGCAATTGATCACGAAAATCAAGTTGTCGAGCTTTTCTCGGGCTGCCATCCCGATCGCACCGAGGGTTTCGACTTCGTCGGTTTCCCCATCCCCGATGAAGCACCACACTTTGCGTTTTTCGTGTTTCGCCGGATCGACCAGGCCGCGGGTGATCAGATATTTGATGAAACGGGCTTGGTAGATCGCTTGGATCGGGCCCAGCCCCATCGATACCGTGGGAAACTGCCAGAACTGAGGCATCAGCCATGGGTGGGGATAGGAAGAGAGTCCTTTTCCGTCGACTTCGCGACGAAAGTGGATCATCTGCTCTTCGGTCAATCGCCCAAGCAGAAAAGCACGTGCATAGATTCCCGGGGCCGAGTGCCCTTGGAAGTAGACGAGGTCGCCGCCGTGGTCTTCGGTTGGCGCGTGGAAGAAGTGGTTGAAGCCAACGTCGTAGAGCACCGCTGCCGAAGCAAACGAGGCGATGTGGCCACCCACGTTGCTGTCGCGATTGGCGCGAACAACCATCGCCATCGCATTCCATCGGATGTAGGAATGGATTTTGATTTCGAGATCCAGGTCACCCGGGTACGGGGGTTGTTTATCGGCAGGGATCGTGTTGACGTATGCCGTATTGGCGGAATAGGGGATGTCGGCACCGTGTTCGCGCGCTTCACTGATCAGCGATTCGATCAGATCGTGCGCGCGCTCCGGCCCTTCGTGCTCGATCACGCCATCGAGCGCTTCCAACCATTCTTGGGTCTCTTCAGGATCGGGATCGTTTTGCAGAATGATTTGACGATGACGTTCAGCCATGGTGGTCCCTCCTAGGTCTTACTGGTGGTCATTCCGTATGCTAAAACAAAATTCCACGATATGCAATACTGCAGTGCAGCAATCGCGTTGCCGCAGTTTCCATGTCCCCCATGATAGGATTCGCGGCACCAGAAAGCAAAAACCATTCGATGATGCAATGAGACGTAACAAGGAATGGGCATGAATCAGCCCGATACCTTCGCGATGGTCGCGATTGCGCTGTTGACGGCGGCCGTGGTTTGGTTGAGTTGGCTCCAGCGCCGGCAACACCTTCGGCTGCAACGGCTGCTTCGGGAGCGCGATCGGCTCTTCCACTTTTCTTTGGATTTGTTGGCGCTCTTGACCCCTAAAGGGGAGTTCCAGCAATGTAACGCTGCATTTACCCGGGTGTTGGGTTATACCGAGCGGTTGCTGCTGGGGAAATCGCTCTTCGATCTCACGGTGCGTGACGATTGGCCGCACGTCGACGAAGCAATGGCTTTTCTGCGGCAAGGCGAACCGGCTTCCTTCACGGTTCGCATGAAGACCCTCAACGGCGCGCATCGCTGGCTCTCTTGGCACATCAACCCGGCGCCAGACGATGGGGTTTGGTTTGCCGCTGCCCACGATGTCACCCAACAAAAAGAGGTAGAAGCTGCGTTGCGCTCCGAAATGGCGTTTCGCCGAGCCATGGAATCGTCGGTGAGCCTTGGACTGCGCGCGACCGACCTCGAAGGGCGCATCACGTTTGCCAACCCAGCCTTTTGTCGCATGGTGGGCTTCGACCGCGATGAGCTCGGAGGCAAAATGCCACCGTTTCCCTACTGGCCTGAAGAGGATTGGGATTTGTGCCAACGTACCCTGCAGATGGTGTTGGCGGGGCAAACGCCACCCGAAGGGTACGAGATGCGTATCAAACACAAAAACGGTGAGCGGCGTATCGCCCGCTTTTACGTTTCCCCGCTGATCGACGAGAGTGGCAAACAGAGCGGATGGATGGCGGCAATTCTCGACATCACCGAACAGAAGCGAACCCGTTTGGCACTGGAAGCGGCCCAACAGCGGTTCGAAACGGTGCTCGATGGTGTCGACGCACTGGTTTTCGCTGCCGATTGGCACACCGATGAGCTCCTCTTTGTCAACCGTGCGTTCAAACGGGTCTTCGGTTTCGATGCGTTAGGGACACGCGCGCGAGATCTGGGGGCACCCGCCATCCCGCCTCCGGAGAGCGATCCGCCGAAACCGATGAATACTGCGGAGCATGTTCCAGAAGGTGTTTGGCAAGGAGACTGGCAGCACCCCACGAGCGGACGTTGGTACCATGTGCGCGAACAATTGACGGCATGGGTCGATGGTCGTGTGGTGCGGATGGTCGTCGCTACCGACATCACAGCGCAACGGGAGGCGATCGAAGCGGAACTGCAGCAAATGCAGCAACTCCACCAGACGGCGCGTCTCATCACGCTCGGTGAGATGGCCTCGATGCTGGCGCACGAGTTGAACCAGCCGATCGCAGCGATCGCCAACTACTGTCGTGGTGCGCTGTTACGGTGGCGGCAAGGCCGCCTCGATTCGGAGGTGGTGGGTGAGGTGTTGCAAAAAGCGGCGGAACAGGCGGAACGGGCAGGTACCATCGTCCGCCGCATTCGGGCTTTTGCCCGGCAATCGGCACCACAACAACAGTGGGTCGACGCGGTGACGATCGCGCGTGAAGCGATCGAACTGCTGCGTGTCGACGCGCAACGGCGTGGGATTACCGTGCGGACGCAATTGCCTCAGAATAGGGTGATGATTTCCGCGGACAAAATTTTGCTCGAGCAGGTGCTGGTCAATCTCATTCGCAACGCGTTCGACGCGATGCAATCCGTTCCGCCGAAACAACGGGAATTGACCTTGATGGTTTCAGAAACGGATGAGGAGGTCTGTTATCGCATTGCCGACCGTGGGGTTGGCATCAGCGAAGAGGTTCGAAGCCGCCTGGATACGCCGTTTTTTACGACCAAACCGGACGGTTTGGGGTTGGGGTTGCGCATTTGCCGCGCCATCTTGGAAGCCCATAAAGGACGCTTGGCACTGTTGGCCAGACCGGGCGGTGGTACGGTTGCCGAGGTATGGTTGCCGCGTGCGCAAGGAGGAGCGAGCCATGACGCGCAAGGATGAGTGCTGCTATCGCACGGTGCATGTCGTCGATGACGACGATGCTCTACGGGATTCGCTGGTTTGGCTGATCGAAGGGGCTGGCTACGCGGTGAACGCCTACCCGGACGCCGAATCGTTTCTCGACGCCCTTTCCGTGATCGAACCCGGTTGTATCGTCAGTGACATCCGTATGCCGGGATTGAGCGGTCTGCAACTTTTCGATGCGCTCAAGGCGCGCGACGTGCCGTTCCCCGTCATCTTCCTCACCGGTCATGGCGACGTACCCATGGCTACCGGTGCGCTTCGTGCCGGTGCGATTGATTTTCTCGAAAAACCGGTCGATGAAATGGTGCTGCTGGCCCGTATCGAGGAGGCGTTGGCGCGTCTTGCTGCCGAATGTTCGGAGCGTGCCGCCAAAGAGGCGTTCGCCGCGCGGCTTGCCAAACTGACGCCACGCGAACGGGAAGTGTTCGATCGCGTCGTTTCGGGTTATCTCAACAAACAGATCGCAGACGAACTCGCAATTTCGATCAAAACGGTCGAGGTCTATCGAGCGCGCGTCATGGAAAAGATGGGGTGTAGGAAAGTGGCCGAACTGGTTGCGCTCTGGGCGCACCATCAGCAATCCAGCGGTTGAAGAGCCGTCTGGCGGCCGCCGCCGTTTCGCTCGCAGTAAGACCAACGGGGCCGACCTCCATTTGCGCAGCATCCTCAGCCGCTCTGCCATGTAAGTACGCAGCAAACGCCGCCGCAGCGACGCACGGCCAGCCTTGCGCAAGCAGCGTCACGAGGATTCCGGTGAGGGTGTCTCCCATCCCGCCGCTTGCCATCCCGCCGTGCCCTGTGGGGTTGATCGCCCAGTGACCGTGCGGGGTCGCGATCACGCTCCCACACCCTTTGAGGATCACGACACATCGGTAGCGGCGCGCGATCGCCACCGCGGCGGCGATTCGGTTTTTCTGAACCTCACGCGGCGGCGTCTGCAAAAGCCGTGCCGCTTCGCCGGGATGCGGCGTGAGCACCGTGGGAGCGCGTCTTTCGGTCACGGCGCGTTGCAGGGTCGCGTGCTGTGCAAGAAGGTTCAACCCGTCGGCGTCGATTACCAATGGGACGGATACAGCTAGCGCCTCCTCAAGCCAGCGCACCGCATCGCTCGTCTGCCCCAGTCCGGGTCCGATCGCGATTGCGGAAACCGTTTGGGGAAGTGCCGTGGGCCACATCACCTCGGGTAGGGTCGGGTCGAAACGCGGAGCCTCTTTTGCCAGAGTGATCGCGGAGACTTTACCCGAACCCAGGTAAAGGGCGCTGCGTGCCGCCAGGTGGAGCGCACCGCGCATACCGGATGCGCCACCGATGATCACGGCGTGGCCAAAGCAGCCTTTATGGACATTGCGTTTCCGCGGAGTCAGCCACAGAGAAAAAAGCGCGCGGTCAAGAAGGATTCCTGCACTGGCTGGCGCGGACGAAGCGGTTTCGTCCCACGATTCCTCATTCGCAAACAAGGCATACTGTTGTTGGCTGCATTGTGCGGCGATCTCGTCATTCAGACCCAAATGGTAAACGGTAACCACTCCGGCGACGTCCGGCCCGTCGTGGGTATGGAGCCCCGGTTTGTCGGCAAGAAAGGTCACGGTCTCGTGGGCTTCAAAAACGGCATCACCGACCCGCATGCCCGTGTCGGCGTCTAGCCCGCTCGGCACGTCGACTGCAACCCGAATCGCCGCTTGGCTCAGTGCCCAATGAATCCACTCCCGGTATGGGCTTGCGATCGGTCGGGTAAGGCCAATACCAAAGAGCGCATCGACGATTACCGCTGGGTGGTCGGCTCCGACTTGTGGCGGCGTGTTGCGCGTCTCCCCGCCGCAAGCACGCCAATCCTGCCAGGCAGTTCTCGCTTCCGGGGAGATGCGTTCGGATGGTTCAAGGGCCACGACCGTCACGGAAAACCCTAGCTCGTGCAAGCGCGTAGCGGCAACGAGTCCGTCACCGCCATTATTGCCCGGGCCGCAAAGCAAGACGATGCGATGACCCTGTTCGGCCCACCGGCGCAAGTGGTTCGCGAGCGCCGCGCCAGCCCGTTGCATCAATGGAATGTGCGGCAGAAAACGCGCTTCGAGCGCCCGAATCGCGTTCACCGTCAGCAACCACCGTGCTTCTCGTTTCACCGTCACTTTCGCCATTTTCCTTATGCTAAAATTATTCGCTTAGCATACCGCAAAGCAAGGAAAAACGGATGGAAGACCAAAACGTTCAGAACTTGGAACCGAACACGGAAGCGGCCCCTGCGGCGGAAGCGGCAGCGAACCCGTTGGAACGGAAAGTGACGCTTCGCATTCCGGCTGAACGGATCGCGAACGAAACGCAGCGGCTCATCAAACAGTATGCGCGCAGTGTGAAAATGCCGGGTTTTCGCCCCGGGAAGGTGCCGCTCAAACTCGTCGAGCGGATGTATGGCAGCGAAGCCCGTTCGGAGGCGCTCTCCAAAGCGATCGAAAAGGCGCTCACCGAAGCGATCCAGCAAGGCGAATACCGGGTAGCGGGTGGCTATCGAATCGATCCAGTGGGTGATGAACCCGCTGCGGAAGGGGAATTCGTCGTCGAAGCCGCGTTCGAAATCTACCCCGAAATCGAGATTGTCGATCTCAAAGAGGTCGAAGTCGTCAAGCCGGTGGTCACAGTCGATGATGCCGCGGTCGAGCGCACGATCGAGGTGCTGCGCAAACAACGCGCGACGTTTGTCGAAGTGGATCGGCCCGCCGAAAAAGGGGATCGCGTCACCGTCGATTTCGTCGGTACGCTCGACGGGGAACCCTTCGAAGGGGGCAGCGCAACCGACTACGTTTACGTCATCGGCGAAAGCCGCCTGCTGCCCGAATTCGATACCGCACCAGTCGGTCTCAAAGCGGGTGAGAAAAAGACGTTCGACGTCACCTTCCCAGAAAATTATGGCGCCGAACACTTGGCTGGCAAGACGGCGCAATTCGAACTGACCGTGAAGAAAGTCGAAGCGCCGCAGTTGCCCGAAGTGGACGCCGAGTTCGCGAAATCGCTCGGAATCGAAGACGGTGACGTCGCAAAAATGCGCGACGAGATTCGCGCGAGCCTCGAGCGGGAGGTCAAAGCGCGTATCGACAGCGAGGTCAAGCGTCAAGTGTTCGACCACCTGTTGGCGAAACACGATTTCCCCGTCCCGCAAAGTTTGGTGGCAAGCGAAGCCCAAACGTTGGCCGAAAACGCGAAGCGCGCCCTTCAAATGCGCGGGATGAAGGTGGATAACCTCCCCGTCGATCCCAAGTGGTTCGAAGAAGAAGCGCAGCGACGTGTGCGTCTTGGCCTACTGATTGCGGAGATCGTCAAACAGTTCGAACTCGTTGCGAAACCGGAGCAGGTGCGCGCGCTCATCGAAGAGATGGCGCAAAACTACGACGACCCACAGGCGCTCGTGAAGTGGTACTATGAAAATCCGCAGCGCCTGGGTAACGCCGAAGCGGTGGTGATCGAAAACAACGTCGTCGGGTGGGCGCTCGAGCGGATGACGGTGAAAGAGGAACCGCGCGATTTCGAATCGTTCATGAACCCCAACGTCGCCGCTTGAACAACGAAAGGAAAGTGAACCGGTATGAGCGAACCTCTGGGATTGGATCTCTATAACCTGGGCCTGGTGCCCATGGTGATCGAACAAAGTGGTCGGGGCGAACGGGCCTACGACATCTACTCGCGGCTTCTCAAAGAGCGGGTGGTGTTCCTGGTGGGGCCCGTAAACGATGCGGTTGCGAACCTGGTTGTTGCGCAGCTGCTTTTCCTGGAGTCCGAAAACCCCGACAAGGATATCCACTTCTACATCAACTCCCCCGGAGGTTCGGTGACGGCTGGGATGGCGATCTATGACACGATGCAGTTCATCAAACCCGACGTCTCCACGCTCTGCATCGGCCAAGCCGCGAGTATGGGGGCATTCCTTCTTGCTGCGGGCGCCAAAGGGAAGCGTTTCGTGCTGCCCAACGCCCGCGTGATGATCCACCAACCGTTGGGCGGTGTTCAGGGGCAGGCCACCGACATCGAAATCCACGCCCGAGAAATCCTCAAACTCAAGGCACGGTTGAACGAACTGCTTGCGCACCACACTGGGCAGAGCATCAAAAAGATCGAACGCGACACCGAGCGGGACAACTTCATGTCGGCCGAAGAAGCGGTGCAGTACGGTCTTGCGGACAAAGTGCTCACCCGCCGCGGCGAGGAGTAAGCGATGGCGCGATCTCGAAACCGCGACCTCAAATGTTCGTTCTGCGGCCGCACCCAAGACGAAGTCGATCACCTTTTGGCGGGGCCAAGCGGCCTTTACATTTGCAACTACTGTGTTCAAGACGCCTATCAGGCGATTTTGGACGACGATTTGGGCCAAGGCGAACTGGACGGCGGCGCAGCAACGGCGCCGTTCGAGCAACAAAAGCTGCCGACTCCTGCCGAACTGGTTGCGTACCTCGATCAATACGTGATCGGCCAGGATTACGCCAAAAAAGTCTTGTCGGTGGCCGTCTACAACCACTACAAACGGCTTCGTAGCCAAAGTCAAGGCAGCGAGGTCGAGATCCAAAAAAGCAACATTCTGCTGATCGGCCCAACCGGATCCGGCAAGACGCTGCTCGCGCAGACGCTCGCGCGCAAACTCGACGTTCCCTTCGCGATTGCCGATGCGACCACACTCACCGAGGCTGGCTATGTCGGTGAAGACGTCGAAAATATCCTGTTGCGTCTGCTGCAAACGTGTGACATGGATGTCGAACGCGCGCAGCGCGGCATCATCTTCATCGACGAGATCGACAAAATCGCCCGCAAATCGGAGAATCCCTCGATCACCCGCGACGTTTCGGGTGAAGGGGTGCAGCAAGCGCTCCTCAAGATCATCGAAGGAACGATTGCGAACGTCCCGCCGCAAGGGGGGCGGAAAAACCCCCACGGTGAGATGATCCAGGTCGACACTTCGAACATCCTCTTCATCTGTGGCGGCGCGTTCGAGGGGTTGGAAAAGATCGTCGAACAACGTGCCGAAGCAGGCGGCATCGGTTTCGGGGCTACGGTGAAAAGTCGCCAGCAACGCAAACGCGATGAACTCCTGCGCATGGTCGAACCCGAAGACCTGGTGCGTTTTGGTTTGATCCCAGAACTGATCGGGCGCCTGCCAGTGATCGTCCCGCTGCAAGAACTCGACGAATCGGCGCTGATGCGCATTTTGGTCGAACCCAAAAATGCGCTGGTGAAGCAGTTCCAAGCGCTTTTCGCGATGGAAGGGGTCGAGCTCGAATTCACCGAAGGGGCGATTCGCGCGATCGCGCAACGGGCGATCGAACGCAAGACCGGCGCGCGCGGTCTGCGCTCCATTCTCGAAGCGTTGCTGTTGGACGAAATGTACGAATTGCCGTCGCGCACGGGCATTGCGAAGATCGTGATCGACGAAGCGGTGGTGCGAGAAGGCGCTCCGCCAAAACGGATTCCCCGTGACGCGGCATCAGAGGCCGAAGCGGCTGCGGCACCCTCCAACCGGCAAGCGAGTTGAACGGCACCCCTTTCCACCGTGGGTAATATGCGTTTTCGCAGCCCGAGAGCGTCTTGCCGCTCCCGGGCTTTTTACGCCTCGACGGAACCTTTTCGGGCGACTTGAATTCAGAGAACCAGACCCCCATGATAACGGGTAACGAACCCACAGATGAGAAGGAATCCACGATGAGCGAACAAACGATGATCGAACAGATCGAGCACTATCCGGTGTTGGCGCTACGCGACGTAGTCGTCTATCCGGAGATGGTGATCCCGCTCATCGTCGGCCGACCCAAATCGATCAAAGCGCTCGAGCTGGCGATGGAGGAAGGCGGGCAAATCGTGCTCGTCGCTCAGAAAGAGCCAGAACATGAAAATCCCTCGCTCGACGACCTCTACCGTGTGGGCTGTCTGGGCCAGATCATGCAAATGATGAAATTGCCCGACGGTACGGTGAAGGTGCTGATCGAAGGCAAATCGCGCGTGCGTCTCGTTCATCTCGAAGACAGCGAAGCAGTATTGTTGGCACGGATCGAGCCGCTCGTGACCACCAACGAAACCCACAGTGAGATCCCCGCGCTGCGCCGCGCGCTGCTCTCCGCTTTCACCGAATATGCGAAACTCAACAACAAACTGCCGCAAGAGCTGATCAATTCGGTGAGCCAGATCGAAGAGACTGAAGCGCTCACCTTCGCGATTGCAGCGCACCTTGGCGTCAAGCTGGAAAAGAAACAAGAGATCCTCGAGATCGACGACTTGGCACAGCGGCTTGAGCGACTGCTCGCGTTGGTCGAAGGCGAACTCGACATCCTGGAGACCGAGCGGCGGATTCGCCAACGGGTGAAGCGGCAGTTGGAAAAGAACCAGCGCGACTTCTACCTCAACGAACAGGTCAAAGCGATCCAGAAAGAGCTGGGCGAAGCCGACGAACAGGCAGAACTCGACGAACTCGAAAAGAAAATCAAAGCCGCAGGCATGCCAAAAGAGGCCGAAGAGAAGGCGCTTTCTGAGCTCAAGAAACTGCGCCTGATGCAGCCGATGTCGGCAGAAGCGACCGTGGTGCGCAACTACCTCGATACCCTGGTGCAATTGCCGTGGGCGAAGCGCACCAAAGTGGCGCTCGACCTCAAGAAAGCGGAAAAAGTCCTCGACGAAGACCACTACGGGCTGGAGAAGGTCAAAGAACGGATCCTCGAGTACCTGGCGGTGCAAAAGCGGGTCGACGTCGTCAAGTCGCCGATCCTCTGCCTGGTTGGCCCTCCCGGTGTCGGGAAGACCTCGCTTGGGCAGTCGATCGCGCGGGCCACGGGGCGAAAATTCGTGCGGATGGCACTGGGTGGTGTGCGCGATGAGGCCGAGATCCGCGGTCACCGCCGCACCTACATCGGTGCGCTGCCGGGGCGCATCATCCAAAACCTGATCAAAGTCGGCGTGAAAAACCCGCTCTTCCTTTTGGATGAAGTCGACAAGATCGGGATGGATTTTCGCGGTGATCCCAGCTCGGCGCTCCTCGAAGTCCTCGACCCCGAACAGAACCACGCGTTCCAGGACCATTACGTCGAGCTCGACTTCGACCTTTCGGAGGTGATGTTCGTCGCCACCGCGAACACCTTGAACATTCCGGCACCGCTCCTCGACCGAATGGAGGTGATCCGGCTTTCGGGCTACACCGAAGACGAGAAGATCGCGATCGCCGAACGCTACCTACTGCCGAAGCAGATGAAAGCAAACGGCTTGAAAAAGCGCGAATTGAGCGTCACCATGGAAGCGATTCGCGACATCGTTCGCTATTACACCCGCGAAGCCGGCGTGCGCAATCTCGAGCGTGAAATCTCGAAGATTTGCCGGAAAGTGGTGAAAGGGATCCTCACCAAAGCGCTCAAAGCACCGGTTACCGTGACGCCGGAAGACCTCGAGAAATACTTGGGGGTGCGTCGCTACACCTTTGGCGTCGCCGAAAAAGAGAATCAGGTGGGCCAAGTGACCGGGTTGGCCTGGACCGAAGTCGGTGGCGAACTCCTGACGGTAGAGGCGGTGACGCTTCCGGGCAAAGGCAAAGTGATCACCACCGGCAAACTGGGCGAGGTGATGCAGGAGTCGATCAAAGCGGCGCTCACCGTCGTCCGCAAACGGGCCGAAGCGTGGGGCATTGCGCCGGATTTCTACGAAAAAACCGACGTGCACGTCCACATGCCGGAAGGGGCGATCCCCAAAGACGGCCCGTCGGCCGGGATTGCGATCACGACGGCGCTCGTCTCATCGCTCACGGGAATTCCAGTGCGGTGCGATGTCGCAATGACCGGTGAAATCACGCTGCGCGGTGAGGTCTTGGCAATCGGTGGTCTCAAAGAGAAACTGCTCGCGGCAGTCCGCGGAGGTATCCGCAAGGTCCTGATCCCAGAAGAGAACGTCAAGGACTTGGCGGAAATTCCGGACAACGTGAAGAATGCGCTGGAAATCCAACCGGTGCGCTGGATCGAGCAGGTCTTGGAGGCGGCGCTCGAACGCAAACCGGAGCCGCTGCTCAAAGTCGAAGAGCCTCTGACAGCCAAAGTGGCAGAGTCTTCCGCGGTCTTGACCAGCGGGAACGAAGGCAAGCGAGGTGCACGCAAAAATTTGAAACACTAAGGTATAATAGCGGGCTTTCGGCGGGTGCTTAGCTCAGTTGGTAGAGCGTCGCCCTTACAAGGCGAATGTCGGCGGTTCGAGTCCGTCAGCACCCACCACCCGCACCGCTTGACCTGTGCCCAATCGTCGTGACGACGCATACCCGAACGTTCGCTGTGATCCCCGCCGCGGGCATTGGCGCGCGGATGAGCGCAGCGCTTCCCAAACAATACCTCCCTTTTGCCGGAGCACCGCTCCTCGTTCGCACATTGTCACGTATCTTGCGCGTGGGCTGGATCGAACGTTGTTACGTCGTCTTGGCGCCCGATGATCGATACTGGGATACGCTCGTTACCCCCCACTTGGCCCAACTACCCCCAGCGTTCGCTGTCGCCGAACGGCTCCGCGTCGTGCGGCTGGGCGGTACAACGCGCGCCCATTCGGTTCGTGCAGGCCTGCGCGTGGCGCATGCCGAAGGCTTTGGCGACGACGATTGGGCGCTCGTTCACGATGCAGCGCGCCCGTGTCTCACCACAGAGACGATCGAACATCTCCACGGATCGGTCGGCAACAGCAATGTGGGTGGCTTGATCGCGATTCCTGCAACCGATACGGTCAAGGTCGCGACCCCACACACGTCGCCTAACAGTTTCCCCGTCGTCGAACGGACCGTGCCCCGCGAGCGCATCTGGCTTGCGCAGACCCCGCAGCTCTTTCGTCTGGCCGTTTTGCGCCAAGCGCTCGACCGTTTTCCCGATGCCACGGATGAAGCCAGCGCGGTCGAACGCCTTGGGTTGCAACCCATCTTGGTGAAAGGGCATTGGAGCAACCTCAAGGTGACGCTTCCTGGCGACTTAGAACTGGCGCAAGCGATTTGGTCGTTACAAGAGGATTCGCTTTCTGATGTCGGATAATCCCAAAACGAATCGCGAAGCGCGACCGGTACACGCTCCTCCTTTTCGAGTGGGAATCGGATACGACGTCCACGCATTGGTGCCGGGGCGGCAGTGCGTGATCGGCGGGGTCGTGATTCCCGCGTCGTTCGGTCTCAAGGGTCATTCGGACGCCGACGTGCTCGCGCATGCGATCACCGATGCGGTTTTGGGCGCCGCGGCGTTGGGCGATATCGGCGCGCTTTTTCCCGACGACGATCCGCGCTGGCAAGGCGCAGACAGCCTTGTGCTGCTGACGCAGGCGTGGCGCCGTGTCGCTGCGTTGGGTTGGCAGCTCGCGAATCTCGACGCGGTGGTGATCTGTGAACGCCCGAAAATCCTGCCGTACGTCGCAACGATGAAGGCGCGACTGGCTGCCGCGCTCGACTGCGATACCGAACAGATCCAGATCAAAGGGAAAACGCACGAAAAACTGGGGCCAATGGGGCGGGGTGAAGGGATCGCGGCGCAGGCGGTAGTGCTGCTATGGCGAACGCCGTAACGGGGGGCTTCGTCGTGACGTCACAGGAGATCCCATACGCTTCAGCAAAGATGCGCCTTTTCCTGGCAC
Source organism: Hydrogenophilus hirschii (assembly GCF_054656675.1). NCBI lineage: Bacteria > Pseudomonadati > Pseudomonadota > Hydrogenophilia > Hydrogenophilales > Hydrogenophilaceae > Hydrogenophilus > Hydrogenophilus hirschii. The sequence continues at coordinate 914,847 of NZ_BAAHXQ010000001.1, read as the reverse complement.
TCCCCCCACCGGAGGCGTGGCGACGCGATACGGCACGTCTCTTGGGCGAGACGCTTCGTGCGCAAACGATTCTACATACGTTTCGCTTGGTTCCCGCACGCAACTGGCACCTGACGCTCCTCTTTTTCGGTGACGTAACCTCAACACAAGTCCCTCTGTTGCAACAGACCGTACAAACACTACCTGCGACTCCACGAACGCCGCTCGTCCTCGATCGTATCGCGTTTTGGTCAAACGCTCGTGTCGTGGTCCTCACCACCGATCGGTTGCCAGCGGCTTGGCGCGATTATCACCAGGCGCTCATCGCGGCGTTCCAGCCGCTTGGCGTCGTAGACGAAAAGGGGCGCCCTTGGCGCCCGCATTTGACGTTGTTGCGCGGGGTACGCGCATGCCCCGCGTTACCTGAGTTGCCACCGTGTCGCTGGCAACGCCCCATCCGGCCGCTCCTTTACCGTTCGCATCTGGGCCGCGCTGGGGCGCGCTACGAAGTACTCGGGTGAGGGTTCACGCAGCGTACCGGATCGACTCGGCCAACCGTTCGCCGAGCGTGCGCTCATCCTCCTGCGTATAGTCTTTGTCGATGCTCTTTTCGACGAGTTTAGCGGTAGCAGCATCGAGCGTTGCGATCAACACTCCCTTGAATTGGGGGGCTGCCGCAACGATCAACCGTTCGAATTGTTGTTGTACGCGCCCCTCTTTCAGGTACGCGGCGATCTCGTGCGCAAAACGCTGGGCTTCGACGGCTTTCGGCGAGATCCGTTCACCGTCGTGCGGCGTTGCCGCACCGCCATTGTGGTGTTCTTTTTGTTTGTCCGTGACCAGGTCTTGAATCCGTAATCGGCTTTCCGGGTGGCTAAGGGTTGTGATCAACGCCAATTCTCCTTTCGCATTCAGTGCTTGGTAGATTTTCGCCGTACTTGCGTTGGCAACGACCACCCAGGTTTTTTTCATGATGCCTTACTCCTTTCCGTTGGAACGACAGGCTCTGAGCCATTGCGAGCCGGGTCGAGCCCGGTTACCCGGCTCCATTCTAAATATAGTCGCTCATCCCAATACTTCAAGTTTGTGGGTGTCAAAAAGAAGGCTTCCGCGGTTACCGCGACGAATTCGGCAGGATCGGTGAGCGCGTAGTCGTCGAACGGCAGCGTACCGCCTTGACGCACCGCGCGGTGCGCGGTATCCCAAGCCGCTTCCCAGTGCCGATTCCAGAGTCCGTCGCAAGCGAAATCGACGCGGTGCGCCAACTCGTGAAGGATCACCGCCCAGCGTTCGGTGGGGTCAGGCTGCCAGGTGACGAGGACTGGTCCTTGTTCCCAGGTTTCGCCGTCCAGCGTATCGTCCCATTCGCTTTCGATCCCCGCCTCCGTGTGGAGCTGGCGGCGGACTCGGAACGGGGCCGGGTAGAGGATCACCCCCACGAAATCGCGATAGAGCGCAAGTCCGTGACGATACGCCAAAAGCGCAGCCCCCCAGGCGACGGTGCCAGCGATTTCCGCTGTGATCGCGAAGCCATGTGCCCCCCAAAAACGCTTTTCGTGCAGGAAAGCCTCGGCAAGCCGTTGTAAGCGATCAAATTCACTCGTGGTGACCGCAAACGGCAAGGACGCTGCGATCGTGCGCCAAAAAGTGGCGTTCTCTGCATAAGGCATGCGCCCGTCGTCTGTTTGCTGCCGGCTGGGAAAGAGCGCCCGACGCACCGCGCCGAACGTTGCGCGCCAAAAGCGGATCATCGGGAATGCCCTATCCGGGAAGGAGATGTCCTAGGAAGGGTGATGAGAATCCCTGCAAAGACCAAGACAAACCCCATGGCGTGGTACCACTGCGGACTTTCGCCCAAAAAGAGGATCGAAAGCAGCGCCGCCAGTACCGGCATCGCGTAGAGGAATAGACTGCCTGTGCTCGCGCCGACCACCGCAACCGCAGCATTGTAGAAAATGTAGCCGAGAAAACCGGGAAAGAGACCGGTATAAGCCATCACCAGAAGCGTCGTCAGGGAAAGAGTGGGGACCTTGCCCAACCCGTAGTGTTCCCACAGCGTGAACGGGATCAAAACCACGATACCAACCGCGATGTAAAAGAGCAGCTGCACGAGGGGGTCGATCCCAGCGGGACGGCGACGCAACAATACCGTGTAGAGCGCCCAAGAAAACACCGCGGCGAGCATCCATAGGTCACCCCGGTTGAATTCGAGTTGCGCGAGCAACGTCCAGTCACCATGAGTGATCACGGTAGCCACCCCCAGCAACGCAAGCGCGATGCCCATCCCTTTGCGCCCGCTGATTGGCTCATGGACCAGCACTGCGGCAAGCAGCATCGTCACGATCGGAATCAGCGTGTTGAGCAAGGTGGCGTTGATCGCGGTCGTGTATTGCAGTGCCATGTACGCAAAAGTGTTGTAGCAACCGACCCCCAACACGCCCAAAAGGGTCAGCAACCGCCAGTGCGTTTTTATCTGTGGCCAGTGCGTACGCCAAAGGGGGAGCGCAAACGGAAGGCAGAGGAAAAACGCGATCACCCACCGGGCCATCGCGAGCTGGATCGGGGGTAAATCGTCGCGAAACGCGCGTGCCAACACCATGTTTCCCGACCAAAAGGAAACGGTATAAAACAAGAGTGCGTAAGCGTGACGCAGAGCTGCAGCGCAATGGGATAATCGCATGATCGAAGTTTCGCACAAATCGTCATGGTTGCAACCACCTCATCCGTAGCCGTAGCCTCTTGGGAGACCGCTCAAGCGGCGCTCGGCATCGAGCTGAGCGAGCCAGAGCGCCTACAGTTGGAAACGGTAGCTCGCGATGCCCAGAGCTGGCTGGAGGGTTTGACGCTGGAAACGGGCGAACCGGTCTGGTCCCATGCCCTTGGGATGGCGTTATTGGCTGCGGAACTGAAGCTTGATTTAGCCAGCCGCTTGGCAGCGTTGCTCTATCCGGTTCCCACGCGCGTACCGGAACAGTGGGATGCGATTCAAGAATCTTTATCTCCTGACGTCCTGAGGCTCATCAAAGGGTTGCAGCGGCTCCATGGCGTGCGGTTGTATGGTGGCGAAAGCGCACCGGAGCGCGACACCATCGAGGCGGTTCGCAAGATGGTGCTCGCGATGGTCGAAGACGTACGCGTGGTGCTGTTGCGGCTGAGCTCCCGCGTGATGACCCTTCGCTGGTTTGCGAAACACCCGGAGCACGAAATCGCTCGTTCTTTTGCGGCCGAATCGCAGACGCTTTACGCGCCGCTTGCGAACCGGTTGGGAATCTGGCGGCTCAAGTGGGAGATCGAGGACCTTGCGTTCCGTCTGCTCGATCCCGAAACCTACAAGTCGTTGGCGAAACGCCTCGAAGAGCGACGGGTGGAACGAGAAGCGTTCATCACGGAACGGATTGCGGAATTTACCGCGCTGTTGCAGCAGATGAAAATTGCGCCGTTCGAGGTGACAGGGCGCCCCAAGCATCTGTACAGCATCTTTCTCAAGATGCAGCGCAAACGGTTGGACCTACGCGAAATTTACGATCTGCGCGCCGTGCGCATCTTGGTTCCCACGGTTGCCGACTGTTACGCCGTGCTTGCCGAGGTGCACGCCCGTTACCAGCCGATCGAAGGGGAGTTCGACGACTATATCGCCCGCCCGAAAGCAAACGGCTATCAATCGCTCCATACGGCGGTGGTCGCAGCAGACGGACGTCCGCTCGAGGTGCAGATTCGCACCTTCGAAATGCACCGTGCTGCCGAATTCGGCGTTGCGGCCCATTGGCGGTACAAAGAGGGGGCGCCCAAACCCTCTTCGTACGACGAAAAGATCGCGCTGCTCCGTTCGTTGTTGGCGTGGCGCGACGAGGTCGCCGACGCCAATGTTTGGGCCGATCGGGTCAAGCGCGCAATCAAAGAGGAGGTGATTTACGTGACCACACCGGCAGGTCGCGTGATCGACCTGCCGTATGGCGCAACGCCGATCGATTTCGCCTATCGCATCCACACCGACGTGGGGCATCGCTGCCGGGGGGTGAAGGTCGATGGCCAGATCGTCCCGCTCAACACACCGTTGACGACCGGACAAACGGTCGAGATCCTCACCGCGAAAACGGGTGGGCCGTCGCGTGACTGGTTACAACCTGGGTTTGTCGTGACGCGCCACGCGCGCAGCAAGATTCGACTCTGGTTCGCGCAGGCCGAGCAAGCGCAACTCGAAGCGCGCGGCAAAACGCTCGTGGAGCAGACGCTCGCCCGTGCTGGGAAAACGAAGACCAAAGTCGATGATTTGGCGGCACGACTGGGATTCAAAGAACCGGCTGCGCTCTACCGCGCGTTCGCCCGGGGCGAGGTAGGGCCCAAAGCGCTGCTCGAAGCGGTCGAAGGAAAGCCGGACGCCAGTGAATCGGCTTCCGCAGCGCGCCGTCGCGCACCGCAGGATCACGTGGGCCCGAATGCCGTCGCGTCTGTGGTGATCGGCGGGGAGCGTGGCTTTTACGCACAACCAGCGAAATGTTGTTTACCCCAACTAGGTGATGCGATCGTCGCATTTTTGAGCCGCAGCCGCGGGCTCACCATTCACCACCAAGCGTGTCCGGAGATCGCACGCCTGCGGCACGTCCACCCCGAACGGGTATTACCGGCGACGTGGGAGTCGTCTTGACTCAGTTGCTTTTCGCGAGTTCTCTAAGGAGCAGCTCTTGTGCGGCACGCCGCATCGTCCGGGCGTGCTTGAGCCGGTAGCGCCCGTCCGGTCCCAACTCCCACGCTTGCGCATTGTCCAGCAAATAGATGCGCAAACCCTCTTTGATCACCCGCCGTTTGAGCGCCGGGTCCAACACCGGGCACGCGACTTCGACGCGGCGGAAACAGTTGCGATCCATCCAGTCGGCACTGGAAAGATAGACTTTGCGCGCCCCGTCCGCATAAAAATAGATGACGCGGTGATGCTCCAAGAAGCGTCCAACGATCGAGCGCACGCGAATGTTTTCCGAAAGGCCTGCTATGCCCGGTTTGAGGGCGCATGGGCCACGAACGATGAGGTCGATCTCCACACCCGCTTGCGACGCGGCGTAGAGCGCTTCGATCAGGTGGGGTTCGAGTAGTGCGTTCATCTTGGCGATGATTCGCCCGCGACGTCCAGCCTGCGCTGCGTCGGCTTCGGCGCGGATGTGCGCCAGCAAGTTGGCATGCAACGTAAAGGGCGACTGCCAAAGATGGCGCAATTGCGGTGCATCGCCCATGCCCGTGATCGATCGGAAAATGGCATCGACGTCGCTGCCGATTTCCGGGTTGGCGGTGAGCAATCCGAAATCGGTATACAGACGAGCGGTTTTTGGGTGGTAGTTGCCTGTACCGATATGGCAGTAGCGACGCAGTTGCCCCCCTTCGCGCCGGATTACCAACAAGAGCTTTGCATGGGTTTTGAAGCCGAAAACGCCATAAACCACATGGGCGCCCGCTTCATGCAGCCTTCTTGCCCAGCGGATGTTCGCCTCTTCGTCGAACCGCGCCATCAACTCCATCACCACGGTGACCTCTTTCCCCAACTGTGCGGCGCGGATCAGCTGTTCCATCAGGATCGAATCCATACCGGTGCGATAGACGGTCATTTTGATCGCGACGACGTTCGGATCGTCGGCCGCGATCCGCAGGAAGTTGATCACCGGCTCGAAACTTTCGTACGGGTGATGCAACAGCAGATCCTGGCGACGGAGCGTGGCAAAGGTGTCCTGAGGGCGCGCCAACGCTTTCGGAACCCGAGGAGTGAAGGGGGGGAATTTGAGGTCGGGCCGATCGACTTCGTCGCAGATCGCCATCAACCGCACCAAATTGACGATCCCCGGAACGCGGTAGAGCGCCTGCTCGGTCAGGCCGAACTGCTCGAGCAGAAACCGGGCCATCTGCTCGGAGCAGTTGTCGGCCACTTCCAGACGCACGGCGTCACCGAAGTGGCGTTGCCGCAGTTCGCCGGAGAGCGCATCCCGTAAGTCTTTGATCTCCTCTTCGTCCAGGAAGAGGTCGGAATTGCGCGTGACGCGAAATTGGTAACACCCCTTTACCGTCATGCCCGGAAAGAGGCGGTGCACGTTGGCGTGAATGATCGAAGAGAGGAAGACGAACGCGTACGGGTGTTCGGAAAGCCCTTTGGGGAGCCGCAAAACTCTGGGCAAAGCCCGTGGCGCTTGCAAAATGGCCCGGCCCGAGGTACGCCCGAACGCGTCTTTCCCTTCGAGTTCGATCGCGAAGTTGAGGCTCTTGTTGAGGATGCGCGGAAAAGGATGGGCGGGATCGAGCGCGATCGGGGTAAGGAGCGGTTCGATCTGGTCGACGAAATAGCGCTCGAGCCACTCCCGTTGCGCGTCGGTCCAGTGGTTGCGGCGGACGAAGACGACCCCTTCCCGCGCCAGCGCCGGGATCAAGGTATCGTTCCACAGCGCATATTGCCGCGAAACCAGGGAATGGACCTCTTTGCCGATCCGCTCCAAGAGTTCGTCGATCGCGATGCCGTCGATGCCGGCGCGCGTGAGTCCTTGGTGCTGCTGCTCTTTGAGCCCAGCGACGCGGATTTCGAAAAATTCGTCGAGGTTGCTGGAGACGATGCAGAGATAGCGCACCCGTTCGATGAGCGGCGTAGCTGGGTTTTCCGCCATCGCCAATACCCGCCTTTGGAATTGCAACAACGACAATTCGCGGTTGAAAAAATGGTCGGCTGGGTAGTTCGCCGGTGGTGGAACGGGGGTGGGCATCTTCTCCTCCTGTGCGTTCTGACCAATTGTACCGTGATATGCGTACAATGGCGGGATGAAGCTTGCAGCCGTAGACCTAGGGTCCAATACGTTTCGCCTCACGATCGCGGCCGTGGACGGGGAGCTTGTCTTTCCTCGTGACGAATACAAAGTTCCGGTCCGTCTTGCGGCAGGCCTGACCGCCGAGAAGTGGTTGACGCCGGAAGCGATGAGCCGCGGTTGGCAAGCGCTGGCGCAATTTTCGGAGCGGCTTGCCGATTTTCCGCCGGATGCGCTCCGTGCCGTGGCGACCAATACGCTCCGTGTCGCAAAAAATGCGGCGCATTTCATCGCCGAAGGTCAGGAACTCTTGGGCTTTCCCATCGAGGTGATCTCTGGTCGCGAAGAGGCGCGCCTCATCTATCTGGGCGTTGCCCATTCGATCGCCAACCCTCATCGGCAGAATTTGATTTTCGATATTGGTGGCGGTTCCACTGAATTCATCATCGGTCGTGGGTTTGCGCCCGAATGGCTCGAAAGCCTCTACATGGGTTGTGTCAGTTTCACCACTCGCTTTTTTCCCGATGGGGAAGTGACGCCGCGGCGTTTCGCTCAAGCGACCACCGCTGCGCGCATGGAACTCGAGGCGATCGCGCAAACCTACCGCACGATCGGCTGGGAGCAGGTCTTCGTTTCGAGCGGTTCGGCCCGCGCGATCCGTGACGTTGCGGTTGCGATGGAACTGACCGACGAGGCGATCACGCTGCCGGTATTGCAGGAGATCGAACGCGTCATACTCGACGCCAAAGCGGTCGAGAGCATCGCTCGATTACCCGGTATGCGTTCGGAGCGCGCCGATCTCTTCGCTGCAGGTTTGGCCATCATGAAAGCGGCTTTTGAAGCGTTGGCGATTGCTGAGGCGCGGTATGCCAACGGCGCGATGCGGCTTGGGGTGCTCTACGATCTGTTGGGGCGCACGCACCATCACGATATCCGGGAGGCGAGCGTCGAACGGTTGATGGAACGGTGCCAGGTCGACCGCCCGCATGCGTTGCGGGTCGAAGCCGAAGCGTTGCGACTGGCTGGACAGTTACAACCCGCATGGCAGGATCCCTACCACCCCATGCGCCAATTCCTGTCGTGGGCAGCGCGGCTGCACGAAGTAGGACTTTTCGTCGCGCACAGTGGTTACCACAAACACGGTGCCTATTTGCTTGCGAACGCGGATCTCCCCGGTTTTTCGCAATCGGATCAAGCGCGACTGGCGCGATGGATCCTTGCGCATCGCGGCAAACTCGCGCGGCTCAAAGAGTTGGCCGAGTACGACCCGGAGTGGGACGCGATCTTGGCGCTCCGGTTGGCGGTGATCCTTGCGCGGGCGCGAAACCAAAAGCCGCTTCCACAACTCGAAGTAGCACGGGCAGGAAAAGGGTATCGTATTGGCTTGCCTATCGATTTCGCAAGAAACCATCCGCTCACCCATGCCTTGTTGCTGACAGAGCGCGAACAATGGGAAAAAGTGAACAAACCGCTTACTTTCGTCGGTCAGGAAAACGAGGAGGCCCCGTGAGACGCTGGGAGGGAAAACGCATCATCGTAACCTGGATGGCGTGCCTCGCGCCATTCTTCGCACCAGTCGGTGCGACGGCGGAAAATGGCGCAGCGATCTATGCACAGCTGCAACGCGCATTGGCGCAGGAAGATGTCGAAACCGTCGCGTCGCTCGTCGCGCGGGGGCTCGACCCCAACGTCAGCGACCGTGAAGGCAATCCCTTGCTGGTCTGGGCGGCGCGTCATGGGAAAACCGAACTGGTGACTACGCTCCTTCGTCACGGCGCTTCGGTCAATCAACGCAACCTCGTCGGCGAAACCGCGTTGATGGCGGCGGCTTATGGCGGATATACCCAGATTGCCGCTCAGCTGATCGAATCTGGGGCCATCTTCGATCACGACGGCTGGAACCCTCTGATCTACGCCGCGATGCAAGGCCATACCGCGATCGTCGACTTGTTGCTCAAAGCCGGCGCGAACCCCAACCGGGCTTCGGAGAACGGAATGACCCCCCTGATGTGGGCGGCCCGAAACGGTCACGCCGCGGTCGTTGCGCGGCTGCTTACCCACGGCGCCGATACCGAAGCGCGTTCTGACCGCGGATACACTGCGGTGACGCTTGCGCTCAGCAAAGGGGAAACCGCGATTGCGCAACAGATCGAGGCGGTTCGCCGGCAAAAAGGTTTGCCACCGACGCAACTCAACCTCTCGATCGAATGAACGGAGTCGGAGGAGACGATGGAACCCTTGACGTTGGAGAGCCCGGTATGGCAGCGGTGGCAAGATCGCTGGCACCACCGGTTTTCCGAATGGCAAACGTGGCGGCGGCATCTCCACCGCCACCCTGAGTTGGCCTTCCAAGAGGAGGCAACCGCGACCTTCGTCGCGGAACGGTTGCGCGCGATCGGACTGACCCCGCAGACGGGGTGGGCGAAAACGGGCGTGGTCGCATCGATCACCGGCACCATGGGTGCAGGGCCTACGATCGCGCTTCGTGCCGACATGGACGCCCTGCCGCTCGAAGAGGCCAATACCTTCGACCACCGTTCGCGCCATCCCGGCCGTATGCACGCGTGCGGTCATGACGGTCATACCGCGATGCTGCTTGCTGCAGCAGAAGCGATCGCTGCAGAACCCGATTTCGCGGGGACGGTCGTTTTCCTCTTCCAACCCGCGGAAGAGGGGGGCGGGGGTGCGCGCGTCATGGTCGAAGAAGGGGTGCTCGATGCCTTTGCGATCGACGAGATCTACGCACTGCACAACTGGCCGGGTTTGCCGGTTGGCACCTTTGCGGTTCATACCGGCCCGGTGATGGCAGGCACCAAGAGTTTCGACCTGACTTTCCGAGCATCGGGCACCCACGCAGCGATGCCCCATTTGGGTGCCGATCTCATTGTTGCCGCCAGTCAGTTCGTCACGTACGTACAAAGTGCGATCAGCCGTAGGATCCCGCCAACAGAAGCCGCGGTCTTTTCCGTGACGCAGTTCCACGGGGGAACCGCGTACAACGTCCTGCCCGATCGCGTCACCCTTGCCGGAACGGTCCGTGCCTTTTCCGACGCGACGATGCTCCATATCATCGAAACCGCAACGCACTTGGCCACGGCGATCGCAGCGAGCGTCGGCGCCGAAACCGAATGGCGCTGGCACGACGGTTATCCGCCGACCGTGAACGACGCAACCGCTGCCGAAAACGCGGCACGTACCGCCGCGACCGTCGTCGGTGCCGAACGTGTGCTGCGCGACCAACCCCCATCGATGGGGGCGGAAGATTTCGCCTATTTCTTGCAAAAACGCCCCGGCGCGTATCTCTGGATCGGAAACGGGCCAGGGGAGGGCGGGTGCGTGCTTCACAATAGCCGGTACGATTTCAACGATGCGATCCTGCCCCTGGGCGCAGCGTTCTGGTGGCGGTTGGTGCGCGATCGCTTGGCTTCGGAGGGGTGATGCGTTCGTGGCAACGGGGTTGGCACCATTGGCGGCTGTCGCGCGCGCTCCTTGATGGCGCGGGTGGACTCTGGGCGCTCGTTGCAGCGCTCGCCGTTGCAGTCTCCTGCGTTGCATCCGTTGCGTGGCTAAACGACCGCTTGACGTCGACACTGGTGACCGAGGCCGGAGCGTGGCTTGCTGGAGACTTGCAAATCGCATCGTCACGCCCCTTTGCTGCGCGCTGGCACGGGCGGCGCGCGCAGCATCCGGAAATTCGGGTAGCCGAATCGGTCACCACGACGTCGATGGTACGAACGCCGCAAGGTGATCGACAACTCGTCGCGCTGCGTGCGATTGGACCAGGGTACCCGCTGCGCGGCACCATCCGACTCCGTGCAGCGGGATCTACCGATGAAGCGGCGACCGAAGAGAATCCTCGACTCGTGATCGTCGATGCAGCCAATCTGACAAGCAACCAAGCGTGGATCGACGCCCGTCTGTCAGCGCTCTTGGGATTGCGCGAGGGGATGACGTTCGCCCTGGGGCGCAGTGAGGTGGTGGTGGCTGGGATCCTCGAATCGACTCCCGAACAAGGGGCCGATTTTTTGAGTTTTCTGCCCGAAGTCATCGTTTCGACCGAAACGCTCGACGCTTCGGGGCTGATCGCCCCGGGGAGCCGGGCCACTTGGCGCTGGCACATCGTCGCGCCGCAAGCAGCGCTACCCCAGATCAAAGCGGAGATCGAAGCCTTGCTGCAACCAGGGGAACGGCTTGTTGCAGTCGACGAAGCCCAACCGTCGGTCAAGACGCTCCTCGAGCAGGTGCAGCGGTTCCTGCGCTTGGGCACCATCGCTGCTGTGGTACTTGCCGCAGTCGCGGTGGCGCTGGCAGCGCGGCGCGTCGCACTGCAATTGACCCGTCGCGTTGCGGTGGTTCGCGCGCTGGGAATCAGCCGCTTGCGCCTCCTCATGCTCTTGGGGTTGCGCTTTTTGGTTCTCGCGGCACTGGGAGTCGGAGCCGGGTTGGTGATCGGGTGGGGCGCACAATCGCTCTTTGCCGAATTGCTGCAAACGCTCGTCGCGCACACGGGACTTGCGCCCGCTGCGTTCGTTGCCGGATGGCCGGCTGCGCTGCTTGGTTTCGTACTGGTCGCTGCATTTGTCACACCGTGGCTCGTCTGGCTGGTCCGTCTGCCGCCGATCGCTGTGTTGCGCCACGTCGCGCCGCCCAGCCATCCCTTGGGGTGGCTCGGATGGGTGCTTGTCACCAGTGGGGCTCTTGCCGGCGTCACGGTAGCATTGGCGGGCGAATGGCAGCTCGCAGTGACCGCGCTTGCGGTGATTGCTGCGATCACGTGCGGCTTCGGTGTGTTGGCGATTGTCCTCCTTCGCTTCGCCTACCGTTTTCTGCCGCAGCGGACGCCCACGCCAGTTCGCCTCATTTTGCTCTTTCTCGTGCGCCAGCCCCTGACGGTGGCGATTCAGGTCGCAGCGCTCGCTGTGGGATTGACCGCGATTTGGCTGTTGCTCTTCGTGCGCAGCGACCTCCTGGCGGCGTGGCGCTACCAAACTCCGCCTGATGCGCCGAACCGTTTCGTGATCAACGTGATGCCCGATCAGGTTGCGCCGCTCACGGCACAGTTCGAAAAAGCGGGCATCGCTCCGCCGCGCTTTTGGCCGATGGTGCGCGGTCGATTGCAGTCGATCAACGGCGCACCGATCCCACAAGCGCTTTTGGACGCCAACCCGCGCGCCGAGCGTTTGGCGAATCGGGAGTTCAACCTCACCTGGTCCACCGCTTTGCCTGAGGACAACCGAATCGTCGCCGGGCGGTGGCACGGTGACAGCACGGCGCGCGAAGCCTCGGTAGAGGCGGGATTGGCGAAACTGTTCGACATCAAAGTGGGCGATACGGTGACGTTCGGGATCGCAGGCGAAACGGTGACGGTATCGATCACTTCGATTCGTGCGCTGCGGTGGGAGTCGATGCGCCCCAATTTCTTTTTCATCACCACGCCAGCCGCGTTGGAACATTTCCCTGCAATCTTTATGGCTGCGATTCGGTTGCCACCGCATGAGCGAGCATTCGAACGCACGCTGGTTGCGCAATTTCCGAACGTCACGGTGATCGACGTCGAGCAATTGCGCGCAGAGTTCGAACGGTTGAGTAACGACGTCACCCGCTTACTCGAAGCCGTCTTCGCGTTCGCGTTGGCAGCAGGCGGTCTGGTCCTGCTTTTGGGTTGGGCTGCTGGAGACGAGCGGCGCGCGCAGCAAGTGGCGCTCCTCAGAGCGTTGGGGCTGCAGGAACGCGTTGCCCATCCGTTCCTGCTCGGCGAAGCCGCTACCGTTGGCGCGCTTGCCGCGCTCTTTTCGGTGCTCGCCGCCAGTCTGCTGGGATCGTGGTTGGCGTATCGCCTCTTCGATCTGCTGCTCCCCGTACGCTGGGGGCCGCTTGCGGCTGCTGCGCTGATCGTGGCCGTGCTGGTCGGCATCCTAGGGTGGTGGCGCGCCAAAGGGCTCCTCGCGCAGCCGCCCCTCACGGTGTTGCGCGCAGCGTCACCACAATGACCATGACTGCGTCAGAGGTTGGGGTCGTGCGGCGTTTCGGCGTTGAGGATCGCGAAGACGCCCGCCGCAGCAACCGCCATCCAAAGCAGGAACGCCCCAACCCCCAACCGCTCCCACAGCGCGCCGAAGTAAAAGAGCATCACGAATGCGATAAAAAGGAGCAGGTTGCCGATGAGGCTGGCGTGGCGCTTCCAGTTCATCCTTTGACCTCGTCGAGCGCGTAAGGAAGCGGCGTGAGGGTCGCTTTCGCGCCGTCGGGCGCGCCGATCGCCACGGTGCCTTCCGGGATCACCGATTTCGGGACCGATACAAGCGCCGCATAACCGTCCGGGTGCGGCACGGAAAGCACCACGCGCCCGGCAGTCTGTTCGCCCATCGCCGCACTAAAGCAAGGCGTACCCGCAGCGGGTGGGTCACCCGCGCCCACCACTTTGACCATTCGTCGTTTGACTTCTCCCAAATAGCGGGTACGGGCAATGATCTCTTGCCCAGGGTAACACCCTTTTTTGAAACTGACGCCACCGATGAGGTCGAGATTCACCCATTGTGGCAAGAACATCTCCCGGTTTGGCGGCAAAATCCACGGCCAACCCTCGGCAACGAACGTTGCCCACGTCAGGCCGCTCGTTTCGGCGCCAAGGTCGATCGTTACCTTGCTGCGGAAACGATATTTGAGGAGTGTGCTTTGGAGAAACGGCGCACTTTCGGGATCGATGAGGATCCGAAAAGTGGTCTCCTCGACACGCTCCAACCAGAAAATGGCCAACAACCGCCCTTTGGGGGTGCATAGCCCATTCCACTGCCGCGCATCTGTCGTCAATGACGTGACGTCATTGCACGTCAAACTCTGCAAGAAGCGTTGTGCGTCTGGCCCATTGACCAGCAACGTCGCGAAGGGCTGGGTCGAATCAACGTGTGCGCTTTCCATGGGACGGTATTATCGCAAAATTCGCTAGAATCGACCCCATGACGACCCGCTTTTGCCCGCACCTGGAAATCCAACCGTGCGTTGCGCCACCCCCTGTTGCGATGCGTGGTGGCATTCGGTTGGGTTTTGCACTGCTCCTTCTTGTGCTCGTTGCGCTGGGTGGCGTCTGGACGCTGCTGGAACGGTGGCGCACAACGCCACTTCCGGTCACCGAAACGGTCTCGGTGCAGATTCCCCGCGGAACCGGTGTGATCGGCGCCGCGGAGCGCTTGGCGCAAACGCTTGGCGGCGAAACGCTTTTGTGGCGCTGGCTGGTCTGGCGGGAGCGGCCTGAGCGGGTGATCGCTGGATATTACCAATTTCCACCGTCGGTCTCGCCGCAAGAGGCGCTCGCGATGGTCGTTCGTGGCGAGGTGATCCGCGACCGCCTCACCATCGTCGAGGGGTGGACCTTTCGCCAGATGCAGGCGGCAATCGACGCGCATCCCTATCTGACCCATACCCTGCAAGGCGCGGACGAACAGACGATCCTCTCTGCGATCGGCGCCCAAGTTCCGTATGCCGAAGGGTGGTTTTTTCCCGATACCTACCTCTTCGACCGGATGACGCCAGACCAGACGATCTACCGGCAGGCACACGAACGGATGCGTCGCGTATTGGCAGAAGTTTGGGCAGGACGTGACCCCGACCTTCCGCTGGAGTCCCCGGAAGCCCTGTTGATTTTGGCGTCGATCGTCGAAAAAGAGACCGCCCACCCGGAAGATCGCGGCAAAGTCGCATCCGTTTTCCTCAACCGCCTGCGCAAAGGGATGCCATTGCAGTCCGATCCAACGGTGATCTACGGGCTGGGCGAACGCTACGACGGTTCGCTCAGTAAGCGGGATCTGCGCCACGACTCCGCCCACAACACCTATACCCGGCAGGGGTTGCCGCCCTCACCGATTGCACTGCCCAGTTTGGCGTCGCTTCAGGCGGTTGCTCACCCCGAAAAGACCGACTATCTCTACTTCGTCGCAAGCGGCACCGACGCGACCAGCATCTTTTCCCGAACCCTAACCGAACACAATCGCGCGGTTCGCGCGTATCGTCAAGCGATGCGGAATGCGGAGTCCACCCAATGAGCACGCGCGGCCGTTTCTTGGTTTTCGAAGGAATCGACGGTGCCGGCAAAAGCACGCAGATCGCGGCGCTCTCGGAGTGGCTGCAAGCGCAGGGGGTAGCCACCGTCACCACGCGTGAACCGGGCGGCACCCCCGTTGGCGAAGCGATCCGAACGTTGGTCTTGACGCACGAGATGCACGCGGAGACCGAATTGATGCTGATCTGTGCCGCACGGCGCGAACACCTCCTCACGGTGATCGATCCCGCGTTGGCAGCGGGACGATGGGTGGTGTGTGACCGCTTTGCCGATGCCTCGTTCGCGTACCAGGTTGGCGGACGAGGGGTCGATCGCGAACGTTTTCGCCAACTCGACGAATGGACCCGTTCTGGCCGGCAACCCGACCTGGTCTTCTTGTTCGACCTACCGGTAGCCGCGGCGGCCAAACGGCGGGCCAACCGAGATCTCTCTGACGGTCCCAGCGCGTGCGACCGCTTCGAGCGCGAGTCGGAAGCATTCTTTGCCGCAGTGCGCGCTGCGTACCTGGCGCGCGCTGCGCAAGACCCCGAACGCTATTGTGTGTTGGACGCGCAGTTACCACCCGAGCGGCTCACCGAAATCGTATTGGCGACCGTTGCCCAACGGTGGTTTGCACCCAAGACCCGACAATCACCGTCGCAGGGAGTGGCGCACGATGGGTGACGCCGCTTTTGCTTACCCGTGGCTGATGCCCTGGATCGAACGCTTCTTCCAGGCATGGCGTCAGGGGCGGGCGCCGCAAGCGCTTTTGCTGGCAGGCCCCGAAGGGGTCGGCAAACACCACCTAGCCGCTTTATTGGCGCGTCGCTGGACCTGCGCTGCCCCCCCCGAAGCCGGAATCGAACCGTGTGGCCAATGCCCAGCCTGTACGCTCGACGACGAAACCGCGCATCCCGATCGTTTCGAATTGACCCCGCAATCGGGTACGCAGGGCATACCGATCGACGCTGTGCGCGCGTTGCAAGCGGACCTTGCGCTTTCTGCGCACGGGGTTCGCCGTGCAGTGGTGATCCAACCGGCCGAAGCGATGAATCGCTACACCGCGAACGCGTTACTCAAAATTCTGGAAGAGCCGCCGCAGGCGGTGCTGTTCGTCTTGGTGAGTGACGCGCCTGGACGGTTGTTACCCACGATTCTCAGTCGGACCCAACAGTGGCGCATCCTTCCCCCCCCGATCGCGCAAGCCGAAGCGTGGTTGCGCGCGGCGTGGCAGCAGGCCGGCGCGCAGGCAGAACCCGCCAAGGACCCCCAACAGGCGATCGCTGCGGCTTTGGCGCTGCATCGGGGTGCGCCGCTTGCGGCATGGCGCTTCTTGTCGTCCGGAAAAAATGCGCTGCGCGATGCGTTCGTCCGCGACGCCGCCGAATGCGCATGGCGGCAACCGATCGCGGTGGCCAGCGAATGGACGCAGCGCCTCAAAGCGCAAGAGGGGGATCCCAACGGGCTGCGCTTCGCCGAGCTTTTTCGTTGGTACCAGTACTGGCTCGCTGATCTGCTCACCATCGCCACCTTGGGAGATGCTTGCGCGAATCGTCCGGAACGCTTACACTTTCCCGATGCTGCAGCGCAGATCACAGCCGTGGCCAAACGGCGCTCGCCCATCGAATGGTTTCGCATCGCCCGCCTTGCCACGGCAATCGCGCCGTGGGTCGATCATCCCCTCAACACGGCGTCGCTCTGCGAAACCCTGTGGCTGAATTACTGCGACGGAGTTTCGTGATGGTTTCCCCAGACGCGGCTAGTGAAGCGAACAGCAACGCAATGGGCGAAAAGGCAAGCACCCGCGCCACCGTGCTCGCCGTGCACATCGAAGCTGTCTCTGCGCTCTACGCCGCCTATATGCCCTGGCTGAAGCGGGGCGGTCTCTTCGTCCCGACCAACCGGAAATTCGGTTTGGGCGATCCCCTTTTTCTTCGCGTGCAACTCCCCGACGAATCGGAACCGATTCTCCTTTCGGGTACCGTTGCGTGGATCAACCCGCCGAACGTCGCCGGCGGGCGCGTCCAGGGCGTGGGCGTGCATTTCGACGATGGCGAACTCACGCCCAAGGTCAAAGCGCTGATCGAACAAAAACTTGGGGCACTCATCGGCTCCGGCAAAACCACCCACACGTTATGACCCCAACGGAAGCGAAGAAACGACCATGACCCAACTGATCGACACCCATTGCCATCTCGAATTCCCCGGACTCAAAGAACGACTGAACGAAGTTCTGGCCAATATGGCAGCAAACCGCGTCGTCGCAGCGGTTTCGATCGGCACCACGCTGGAACGCGCGCGAGAGGTACTGGAAATTGCCGAAGCCCACCCCAATATCTGGGCCACCGTCGGCGTCCACCCAGATAACGAAGGCGTCGAGGAGCCGACCGTGGATCGCTTGGTTGCGCTCGCGAACCACGCCAAAGTCGTCGCGATCGGGGAAACCGGGCTCGACTATTATCGACTCACCGACGCGCCTGAGTGGCAGCGCACCCGCTTTCGTACCCATATCCAGGCGGCCCGCACCTTGAAGTTGCCGCTCGTGATCCACACTCGCGCCGCCGCGCACGACACGATCGCAATCCTTCGTGAAGAGGGAGCCGAAGCGGTTGGCGGCGTGATGCACTGCTTCACCGAAAGCCGCGAAACGGCGAAAGCCGCATTGGATCTCGGCTTCTACATCTCTTTTTCGGGCATCGCCACGTTCAAGAACGCGGCGTCGGTCCGGGAGGTAGCCCGTTACGTTCCGCTCGACCGGATCCTGGTCGAGACCGACGCCCCCTATCTGGCGCCCGTCCCGCACCGTGGCAAACGATGCGAACCCGCCTTTGTGCGCCACACCGCAGAATTTTTAGCGGAATTTCTCGGAATCGACTTCGCCACCTTTGCCGAACGTACTACGGAAAATGCCTGCCGTCTCTTTTCGTTGCGCCTAACCCACCCAGAGGAGGTCTCCGCATGACCAAAGCGTATGAAGTCGGGCTCGAGCGGTGTGAAGCCAATTACGTGCCGCTCACGCCACTCAGCTTCCTGCAACGCACCGCTGCCGTGTACCCCGATCGGCTGGCAGTGATCCACGGCAACCGCCGTTACACCTGGGCCCAGTTTGCCGAACGGGCGCGACGATTGGCTTCCGCGCTGCACCATCTTGGGGTCGGGAAGAACGACACGGTCGCGGTGGTGCTCAACAACACCCCCGAAATGCTCGAATGCCATTTCGGCGTCCCGGGGGCGGGGGCGGTGCTCAATACCATCAACACCCGACTCGACCCCGAAACGGTCGCGTTCATCCTGGAACACGGGGAAGCGAAGGTCCTCATCACCGACCGCGAATATGCACATACCGTCAAAGCCGCGCTCGCGCGTATCGACCGAAAGATTTTGGTGATCGACGTCGACGACCCCGAATATTCCGGACCGGGGGAACTTCTGGGCACACTCGATTACGAAGGGCTCTTGAGTGGCGGTGACCCCAACTTCGCATTCCGTTATCCCGACGACGAATGGGATGCGATCTCGCTCAACTACACCTCAGGGACCACCGGCAACCCGAAAGGGGTGGTTTACCACCATCGGGGCGCCTACCTGAACGCGCTTTCGAATATCGTCTCATGGGGGATGTCGCACCATTCGGTCTACCTCTGGACCTTACCGATGTTCCACTGCAACGGCTGGTGCTTCCCGTGGACGGTCGCTGCGAACGCTGGTGTCAATGTCTGCTTGCGGCGCGTCGACCCGAAATGGATTTGGGAGGCGATCGAAACGCACGGGGTGACCCACTACTGCGGCGCACCGATCGTCCACAGCATGATCGCCAATGCCGCGCCGCCAGCGTGGAAGAGCGGCAAAGCGGGCCGAACCGTGAAAGGGCTGATCGCCGCTGCGCCGCCGCCTGCTGCCGTCCTTCAAGCGATGGCCGAAATCGGGTTCGAAATCACCCACGTCTATGGCCTCACCGAAACCTACGGACCGGCCGCAGTGTGCGCCAAGCACGACGAATGGGCGACGCTTTCCCTTGCCGAGCAGGTGCGCTTGAACGGTCGCCAAGGGGTGCCGTACCACGCCCAAGAGGCGATTTCGGTGCTCGACCCCGATACGATGCAACCGGTGCCGCGTGACGGCCAGACGATGGGTGAGGTGATGTTCCGCGGCAACCTGGTGATGAAAGGGTACCTCAAGAACCCGGCCGCAACGGAAGAGGCGTTCCGCGGTGGGTGGTTCCATACCGGTGACCTGGGCGTGCTCGAACCCGACGGCTACGTCAAGATCAAAGACCGCGCCAAAGACATCATCATCTCCGGCGGGGAAAACATCTCGTCGATCGAAGTCGAAGATGCGCTCTACAAACACCCGGCGGTGATGGCGGTTGCGGTCGTCGCTTCCCCCGATCCGAAGTGGGGTGAGGTACCGCACGCGTTCATCGAATTGCGGGAAGGCGCTTCCGTCACCCCTGAGGAGTTGCAGCAACACTGCCGCCAATTCCTCGCCGGCTACAAAATTCCCAAGAAATTCACTTTTGGGCCGCTGCCGAAGACCTCGACGGGTAAGATTCAGAAATTCATCTTGCGCGAGCAGGCGCGTTCGCAAGAAGCGATCGAATAACCCACAAGGAGGAGCCCCAATGAACGACGCACCCTTCGTGTTAGAGACGCTCGACGATGGCGTCTTGACGCTCACCCTCAACCGTCCCGCCCAGTTCAACGCGCTTTCCCGCGCGATGCTCGAAGCATTGCTCGCTGCACTCGAACGCGCCAAAACGGACGAAGCGGTGCGCGCGGTGGTCCTTGCTGGCGCAGGCAAAGCCTTCTGTGCCGGCCACGACCTCAAAGAGATGCGCGCGAACTGCACCTTGGAATTCCAACGCGACCTCTTTGCACTCTGCACCAAAGTGATGCGAACGATCATGACGTTACCGGTGCCGGTGATCGCGCGTGTCCACGGGATTGCCACCGCGGCGGGTTGCCAACTCGTCGCCACCTGCGACTTGGCTGTTGCCGCCGATGTCGCGCGCTTCGCAGTCTCGGGCATCACGGTCGGACTCTTCTGTTCGACTCCGGCAGTGGCGCTTTCCCGCAACATCGGCCGCAAACCGGCAATGGAAATGCTGCTCACCGGCGAATTCATCTCCGCGGAGCGGGCGCAGACGCTCGGGTTGGTGAACCGCGTCGTCGCGGTTGACGCGCTCGACGACGAGATCAATAAGCTCACCGATTCGATCAAAGCCAAACCGCGTGCCTCGATCGCGATGGGTAAATCGCTCTTCTATCGTCAACTCGAAATGGGGATCGACGCGGCGTATCAGCTCGCATCCGAAGTGATGGCGTGCAACATGATGCACCCGGATGCCCAAGAAGGGATCGACGCGTTCATCGAAAAACGGACCCCGCGCTACCAGCACACGCCTGCACCCGAAAACGTAGTGTGACCCATAGGGGCTGCGGTAACGGATGCCACCACCGATTTCCCTCATCGATACCCATCTGCACCTCGACGCCGCCGAGTTCGACACCGATCGCGCAGCGGTCTGGGAAGGCGCACTGCGCGCGGGCGTTGCGGCTGCGGTCATCCCTGCGGTCGAGCCGCGCCAGTGGCCGAGCCAACGGGCGCGGCTTGCCCATTTTCCGGCGCTCGCGCATGCCTGGGGCATCCACCCCTGTTTCGTCGACCACGCCCACGCCTGGGCCGAAGCCGAGGCGGGGCGGCCGCTCGACGATACAGCGGCAGCCGCGTTCGCGTGCGCGGCGCTCGAAGCGTGGATTACTGAGCACGGCGCTGTCGCGATCGGAGAGATCGGGCTTGACCGCTTCGTTACCACTCCTGCATGGTCACGGCAGGTCGTCTGGTTCGAAGCGCAACTGGCGCTTGCCGAACGGCTGCACCTTCCTGTGCTCTGTCATGCGCGCCGCGCTGTCGAAGCGGTGCGCATCCGCGTCCGCAAAGCCAACCTTTCCGGTGGCATCATTCACGCCTTCAACGGTTCGCGTGCGCAGGCCGAAGACTTGATCACGCACGGGTTCTGTCTGGGGTTTGGCGGCGCGATGACCCACCCCCGAGCCAAACACCTGCAACGGCTTGCGGGCACACTGCCTCTGGAAGGGATCGTGCTCGAGACCGATGCCCCTGATATCCCACCCGTGTGGGCCGAAACGCGCCCGACGCGCCGGACTGAACCGGCCGATCTCGTGCGCTACGCGGCCTTTTTGGCCGAACAGCGCGGAGCGGACTTTGATGCGATCGCCTCGGCGACTACCGAAAACGCACTGCGGGTCATCCCGCAGCTGCAACGCCTCCGCACAACGACCCCGCTCACTGCCACTTTGGAGCCAGCGCGATGAACGGCTGGGGTCGGCTGCTCGAATGGGTGACGCTCGCGCTCCTTTTGCTCCTTGCGATGTGGCAAAACGACCGCCTATGGGAACGGGTCGGGCGGTTGGAAGGGCAGTTACGCGAGCTGCAACAGGACTTGCGCTACGCCAACCAACAGCTTGCCCGGTTGAGCGTCAGCGCAATGGCAACGGGCGGTGGGTCGCCACCACCAGATGCGCGGGATTCTGCGCAGGATTCGGCGCACGATTTCGCAGCAACTCCGCCGGCGCTCGGCGCATTTGCGCGCGCCGCGCACGCACGCACCCGTCCCGATTTTGCCGAAGGGGATTGGTTCGTCCGGGCGCTACCAACGGGAATCGCAACGCTTACGCCGTACGTTTCGTCGGACGCCTATGCCGCCGAAGTGCAATCCTACGTGATGGAGTCACTCTTGGTGCGCGACCCCGAAACCTTGGCGTGGCAGGGGTTACTCGCCGAATCGTGGTCGTTCGACGAAACGGGGACAACACTCACCTTCCGCTTGCGTCCGGGCGTGCGCTTCTCGGACGGCACCCCACTTACCGCGGACGATGTCGTCTTCACATTCCGCTTCGTGATGGACGAACGGATCGCCGCGCCGCGCGCACGGGCCTACCTGCAAAAGATCGAAGCGGTGGAAGCGCTCGACCCCCGAACGGTCCGCTTTCGCTTTCGCGAACCCTATTACGACGCACTCGCGCTCGCAGGCGGGATGGAGATCCTGGCACGCCACTACTACGAACGCTACCTTTCCGAGCCCGAAACCTTCAACCGCTCGCGGGCGTTGCTCTTCGGCACCGGCCCCTATCGCTTGCGTAACCCGGAATCGTGGCGGCCCGATCTGGGAATCGTAGAGCTTGAGCGCAACCCCCGCTATTGGGGACCGGTGGCGCCACCTTTCGAGCGCCTCGTCTGGAAAGTGATCACCAACGAAACGGCGCGGCTTACCGCGTTTCGCAATGGCGAAATCGATCTCTACGGCGCGCGCCCAGTCGAATACGAACGCCTGAAAGCCGACACGCGTTTGTCCGCGCGCGCGACACGGTTCGAATACCTCGCCCCAACCGCCGGCTACAGCTTCATCGCATGGAACCCACTTCGCGACGGCAAACCGACGTTTTTCGCCGACAAACGGGTGCGGCAAGCGCTCACGCTTTTGACCGACCGCGATCGCATCATCCGCGAAATCTTCCTCGGGTACGCCGAACCGGCAGTCAGCCCCTTCAACCCGCGCAGTCCGCAACACGACCCGTCGTTGCGCCCCGAACCCCCGAACCTCGAACGGGCGCTTGCGCTTCTTGCCGAAGCTGGTTGGCATCGCCGCGCCAATGACGGCGTCCTGGTGAACGCCGCTGGCGAACCCTTTCGCTTCAAGCTCACGTTCTTCCAAGACAACGACGATACGCGCCGCATGGTGCTTCTCTTGAAAGATCTCTATGCGCGCGCCGGAATCCTTCTCGAACCGGACCCCACAGAATGGTCGGTGATGCTCGAACGCCTCAACCAGAAGGCGTTCGACGCGATTACGCTAGGGTGGACCTCTGGCGTCGAGGTTGACCTCTATCAAATCTTTCACTCGTCACAGGCCGGGCCGGGGGGAGACAACTTCGTCTCGTTCCAAAACCCCGAGTTCGATCGCCTCATCGAAGCGGCGCGCAGCGAAATCGACGAGACGAAACGGATGCAACTGTGGCGGCAAGCCGAACGGATCCTTGTCGAAGAACAGCCCTACACCTTCTTGGTTCGCCGCAAGACCCTCGCGTTCGTCGACCGCCGGTTCGCGAACCTTCAGCAGACACGGCTGGGCCTCAACATCGGGTTCGTGCCGATCGAAATCTATGTTCCGAAAGCGAAACAGCGCTATGGCCAATGAACTCCGTTTTCCCGACCTAAGGGCGTTCTTGACCTTTCTCGAGTCGCGCGGAGAACTGTTGCGCGTCACGCAACCGGTCAGTCCCGACCTGGAAATGACCGCGTGGAGCGACGCAACGCTCAAACGGGAAGGGCCGGCGTTGCTCTTCACCCAGCCGGCGCGCAGCGACGGAACTGCGTACGACTTTCCGGCACTCACCAACCTCTTCGGCACGCCACAACGCATCGTCTGGGGCATGGGGCAAGAGCTCCCCGAATCGGGCGATTGGCGCGAGCCGCTGCGCGACCTTGGGCGGCTGCTTGCCTACCTCAAAGAACCGGAACCGCCGCGCGGTTGGCGCGACGCCTGGGAAAAACTGCCGCTTCTGCGCCGCGCGCTCGACATGGGGCCGAAACGGGTCGGCCGCGCCCCTGTGCATGAAGTCGTCTGGGAAGGCGACGCGGTGGATCTTACGCAACTGCCTATCCAGCGCTGCTGGCCAGAGGACGTAGCGCCACTCATCACTTGGGGGCTCGTCGTCACCCGTGGCCCCCACAAAAAGCGGCAGAACCTGGGTATCTACCGCCAACAGCTCATCGACCGCAACCGAGTGATCATGCGCTGGCTCTCGCACCGAGGCGGTGCGCTCAATTTTGCCGAACACCAAAAAGTCCACCCGGGCGAACCTTTTCCCGTTGCAGTGGTGCTCGGTTGCGACCCGGCAACGATCCTTGCCGCGGTCACCCCCATTCCCGACACCCTCTCCGAATATCAGTTCGCAGGCCTACTGCGCGGCGAAAAGACCGAACTCACCGCCGCGGGCGTTGGCGACCTGGAAGTTCCCGCGCGCGCCGAAATCGTCCTGGAAGGGTTCATCCACCCCGGCGACACCGCGCAGGAAGGCCCCTACGGCGACCATACCGGTTACTACAACGAACGGGCCGAATTCCCGGTGCTCACCGTCACACGGGTCACGATGCGCCGCGACGCGATCTACCACACCACCTATACCGGAAAGCCACCGGACGAACCGGCAGTGCTCGGCATGGCATTGAACGAAGTCTTCGTACCGCTTTTGCAGCGGCAATACCCGGAGATCGTCGACTTCTACCTGCCGCCAGAGGGTTGTTCGTATCGGCTGGCGCTCGTTGCGATCAAAAAAGCCTACCCCGGCCACGCCCGGCGTGTGATGTTCGGTGTCTGGGGTTTCCTGCGCCAATTCATGTACACCAAATTCATCATCGTCGTCGATGACGACGTCGACATCCGTTCCTGGCCGGAGGTGATCTGGGCGCTCACCACCCGTGTCGACGCCGCGCGCGACACGATGGTGGTCGAAAACACCCCGATCGATTACCTCGATTTCGCCTCCCCCGTCGCTGGCTTGGGCAGCAAGATGGGGATCGACGCCACCAACAAATGGCCAGGCGAAACCACACGCGAATGGGGCAGACCGATCACCATGCCGCGGGAGATCGTCGCCGCCGCGGAAGCGGGGTTAGAGGGGTTGTTGAAAAAGGGATCGGATCGCACAGAAGAGACTTGATTTTCCATCGAAGTGGAACCATAATGGTTGTGCAAATAAGACGATGAGATTTTTGCTGTGGCTACCATCACGCTGAAGAATATCCCTGAGGATCTCTACGAACGGCTTAAAATCGTCGCCAAGGCCAACCACCGTTCCATCAACAGCGAGTTGATCCACTGTCTTGAGATTGCTCTGAGACCGCATCAGGTACCACCTGAGGAACGGTTGGAACGTCTTCGCAAGATTCGTCCAGACATTCCGCATTCTGCCGTATCACCTGAGGAGATCCAACAGGCGATCGAGGAAGGCCGGCCGTGATCGTTGCTGATACCAATCTCATCGTCTATCTGGTGATGCCGTCCCCTTATACGGAAGCAGCGGAGCGGCTTCTGATTCGAGACCCGGATTGGGTGGTTCCTTTTCTCTGGCGCAGCGAATTCCGCAATGTGCTTTCGCTCTACCTGCGCAAAGGGTTGATCCGTTTCGACCAGGCGCTGGCAATCCAAGCTGAAATGGAAACGCTGTTTCAGGGTAAGGAGTACGACGTAACCTCGCTGGACGTTCTTTCACTGACACACCACAGCGGGTGCTCAGCCTATGATTGTGAATTTGTGGCGCTCGCAAAAGCGCTTGACATCAAGCTTGTGACCATGGATCGCAAATTGGGTAACCTGCTTCCCGGATACGGCAATGCTTTTGACCGCCTTCTGCGAGTGACTCTGGCCGTCATGGCCTTGACGAATAAATCCCGCCAAAGGCCCATAAGAATCAACGTGCAGAAGCACCAGATCCAACCACCGCGCCACCCAAACCACTGACTCGAACCGTCCGATTCGCGACTGCGGCGCGAAAAGCGTCCTCGGTACCCCAGAAAACGAACCCGCGTTTCGCTCGGGTGATCGCGGTATAGAGCAGTTCGCGCGTCGCTACGGTGACGGTCTCGGCAGGTAAGACGAGCAACACGGCGTCGAATTCCGACCCTTGCGCTTTGTGTACGGTCAGCGCCCACGCGCTCTCCCAATGGGGCAATTGCGCAAGCGGCACGGGGCGCACCCCGTGCGGCGCGTCGGCGTCGAGAAACCAGGCAAAAAGCGTCCCTAGCCACGGAAAGACCACCCCTTGGTCGCCATTGAAGAGGGAAAGACTGTAGTCGTTGCTTTCGATCGTGATCGGCTGCCCAAGCAGGATCGGTCTTCCCGCGCCCGTACCGACGAACGGGATGCGGTGCGCGCGGTGCCAATGTTCGGCAATTCGGGCGTTGAGGGCACGCACGCCATAGCGGCGATCGTGGCGTAAGGGACTGAGCAGCCGAAAGACACGGTAGCGCGCAAAGAGGGTGCGCACGTACGCGGCAACGCTCGAAAAGTCGCTTCCGTTGGGCGCAACGGCAAGGTGGGCCAACACGCTTTGAAATCCGCGATCGATCGCCGCGAACAGTTCCGCTGCGGTCGGTTGGAGCCGCAATGGAGGAAGATCTTTGGGGAACTCATGCGACGCGAAAAGAGAGCGCAACACCGCTTCGTCCGCAGGGGACAGCATCTGCCACGCCGCGTCACCGTTGCCCGCGATCACCGCATCCGCAAACGCCCCAATCGCGGCGGTGAAGCGGTGGCTGCGGGAAAGAGGCAGGTGGCAATTCGGGTAGCGCGCGACGAGATCGGCCAAGACGTTGCCGGCTTCCACGGAGGCGAGTTGGTTGGGGTCGCCGATGAGCAAAAGCTGGGCGGTGGCTGGAAGCGCGCGCACCAGTTTGGCAAGAAGCAGCACATCGACCATCGATGCCTCATCGACCACGACCAGGTCGTAAGGCAGTGGCCGTTGCGCGTGGTAGCTCGGTTCGGGTCTGCGTCCGATGCCCAAGAGACGGTGCAGCGTGAGTGGGGTGAGCGCACAAAGACATGCTTTCGCAGCGTCCGAAAGCGGCAATTCGGGTAACACGTGCGTCAATGCTTCCCCCATCCGTTGCGCCGCTTTCCCAGTGGGCGCAGCGAGCGCGATCCGCATCTCAGGATGACGCCGAAGCGCTGCGGCCAAGAACCAGGCGAGCGTCGTCGTCTTGCCGGTGCCCGGCCCTCCGGTCAAGAGGGCCACCGGCAGTGTGAGCGCGCGCGCGATCACCGTGCGCTTTTCCGCTTCGAGCGCGAACGCATCGGCGGCTGCACGAAATTCGGGATCGAGCGGCGCGGTCTCGGCAGGGTCGATATCCGCTTTTCGTAACCCTTGGGAATTGGCGCCAATGCCGACGCGCGCGTCGAAAAAAGCGGCCAGGGTCTGTTCCGCTAGCCAGTAGCGGTGAAACTGCGCAAGCGTCCCCGTAAGGATCACAGGGGCAAATCGCGAGCCGTCCGAAACCCACGGTTGTTGCCGCAACCAAGCGGCCGTTTCGGCAGTCAACTGGAGAGCGGTATTGCCCTCGGCAAGGGCTTCCAAAAGCGCCTCCACGAAGCGTTCCACCGCCTTGCCCGCGCGCTCCGCTTCATCGACCACGTTTCGATCCGCACCAGCGGGAGGAGAGGAAACAGCCTGGAAGGTTTGGGCGAGGTGGCGCGCCAAAATCGTGGTTGCCGTCTCTTCGCGTTCCCGTTCCGATTGGGTCGTTTCGCTTTGCGGTTCCATCGGGGTTCCTTTCGCTAGCGGTACGCGGCAGCGGCCATGCCCAGGATCCGCCGCGCTTCGTCGAGCAATGGCGGTGGGAACGCGAACGTATGGATTCCGTGCGACGTTCCGGCTACGGTTCCGCGAATGAAGAGGTAGTGAACAGGCCCCAGATGACGGTGGGGATCGTACCCGGGCTGAAAGCGCGCGAGCAACCGATCCACGGCCACCGTGTAGAGGAGCGCCTGCAGGGTATAGCGGTGGTGCGCCACCGCCTGCGCCAGGGTTTGGGCGTCGTACCGCGCCAAGCGGTTGGTTTTGTAGTCGATGATCGAGTAGCGGTCCTTGTGATGGACGATCAGGTCGATCACCCCCGTAACGTACCCGCGCAGCGCGTCGCGCGTCGGCAACGGCCGCCAACCGGGATCGAGGCGCGAAAGCAGAGCGTTGAGCGCGTCGAGATCGATCGCGTCAACCGCGAAGAGAAAAGGGTGTTCGCGAAACGTGGCGTGACGCGGCACCTCCTGTAGCGTGAACTCACCCAAATCGGCAGCGAGAGTGGCGGCGAGCCGGGTGCGCAGCGCCGCTTCGGGAATGGGGCCAGAGAGGCCGCGGCGCAGCCACAAAGGTTCGAGGCACGACCAGTCGGGGTCGGTAAAGTCGATGGTCTCCAACCATTCATGGACAAAGATCCCAAACGCAGTGCCAGCCGGCAGCGGGTCACAAATCCCGCTGGAATCGCTTTCCACGTTACTTGCCGCAAACGGGTCGGTTGCTTCATCCAGCCAGCGGCTCCACGGGGTTTCGCGCTCGTCTGGGGTGACCGCGCGCGCAAGCGCAGTGAAACTGGTGCGTTGCCGCGCGCCTTGTGTGATGCGTTCGTGCGGGGGTTCCGCTGGCGGTTGCAAGGTAACCGGATCTTCGGAGTGCTGCCAACGCGCCAGGTGCGTGGGGGGAACCCGCGTTTCGAAGTAAAAAGCCGAGGAGGCTTCTAGCTGGGAGCGGCGGTTGCCGACCAGTTGATCCAACGGATTGTTGTCCGCTCTCGACCGCTGGGGCCAATAGAGCGTGAGGTGACGCTGCGCCCGGGTACACGCAACGTAAAAGAGGCGGCGGGCCTCTTGCTCGGCTAGGGTCTTGTAGCGCGCTTTGTCGGCTTCCGTGAAACTTGCGCGCGTGCCATCAGGCAAGGGGAGGGCAAGCGGCGTACTTGCTGATCGCTGCTTCCGCCAGGCGTTGTAGAGGAAGACGATCGGGTATTCGAGTCCTTTCGCGCTGTGCATCGTGACGATCGTCACCGCGTCGTCGTCGCGCTCCAAGCGCAGTTGCGCGTCATCCTTTCCCCCACCCCCATGGTGGCGCGCTCGCGCCCAGCTAAGGAGCGCTTCGGGCGTTCGTCCGCGGCTGCTCGCCTCTTCTTGGAGGAGTTCGATGAGGTGGCGCGCGTCGGCCACCCGCCGTTCGCCATCGGGTAAGCGCGCGAGCGTCCCCCAAATACCGCACTGCGAAAAAAGCGCTAGGAGCGCTGCAAGCACCCCTTCGCGTTGCCAGGTGCGCTGCGCTGCTTCCAGCGCTTGGACAATGGTCGCAACCGCCTCGTCGGCTTCGAGCTGCGCTACCGACCACTGGAAAAACGGCCCCAGGAGCAGCGCTCTGAGTTGGGGTAACCGCGCCGGGTTGCGGATCACTTCCAACAAGCGGATCAGTTCCGCGGCGGTGTCGCTCAGCCAAACGGACGTGCGGCTGGTGAGCACGCTCGGCACCCCCGCTGCCCGCAGCGCCTCTTGAACCGCAAGGGCGTTGTCGTTCGTTGGCGTGAGCACCGCGATATCACCCGGGCGCACAGGGCGTTCACGCCGGGCGCCGTTCTCCGTTTCCCACAACCAACCGGTTTCGAGCGTGGTGACGATATCGGCCGCAAGGCACCACAGTTCGGCACGACGGAGCGCCTCGGCGCTGCTATCGCCGCCGTTTTCTACGGCTACTACCCGAATCCGCGTCATCTCCGTAGCGCCCAGCCGAAACCCGAGCGCATCGGGCGAACGCCCAGCGGCGATTTCGTGCGCGACGCACCGCGAATCGAGGAACGGGTTCGCGTCGTTTGCGAAGAGTTGGTTGAAGCCCGAGATCAGGGTAGGGTGCGAGCGATAGTTGGTCGTGAGCGTGTGGCGATGGTGCGCGGTGTCGATCGCCGTGAAATAGGTCTCCAGATTGGCCCCGCGAAAGCCATAGATCGCTTGTTTGGGGTCCCCAATGAGAAAGAGCCGATGGTGGGACTGCGTGAAGATCGTGCGAAAAACCCGCCACTGATCAGGATCGGTGTCTTGAAATTCGTCGATGAGACACGCGGCAAACCGCTCCTGCAATCGGGTGCAGATGGGCGGGGTCGGTGTTTGGGTGAGTCGATCCGCCAAGCGGCGTTTGAGGGAATCGAACGTGAAGCGGTCGTTTCGGACCAGCTCTTCGGCACGCCACTCCTGCCATCGGTGAAATTGTGCGGCGAACCAGGCTTCGACCACTGCGTCGAGCGGAGGGGTGGCGCGTAGCGCCGCGTCGAGCGCACGCCATTCGGCAACGGCATGCGCCCGATTTTCTGGGGAAAAAGCCGTCTCGAACGGGACCTTTTTGGGTAGCGCAGTTCCTTCCAGGTACGTCAGTACCCCGCCTGCGGCATCGCGAAAAGTTGGCAATTCGCCAGCAAGAAGGGGCGCAATGAGATCCCGTTTGACTTTTCCCCGTCGGTTGTCGGCATTTATTTTACATAACAATTCTTCTGAAATTTCTCCAAGCGCACGCAAACGCGCTGGCGGCCACTCGGCATAGAGCACCTCATGCGCTTGCCAAAGGGTTTGCCAATCGGTAGGGGAAGAGAACCGCGCGTTCGGGCCCAGGCGGTGAAAATCGGACGCGAGTTTGTCCGGTGTGGGATAACGCGCAATCACCGCGTCTTGTAGGAGTTGCGGCAACACGGCGCTCCTTTGCCATAGCGCGTCGATGAGCGGTCGGTCGAACCGCGCTTCGTCCTCGAGCAGCGTTGCCGCGGGCGATATGCCCAACGCGAACCCTTCCTCTTGCGCTACCTGCATCGCAAACGCGTCGATCGTTGTGATCGGCGCCAGATCGAGCAACCCTTTCGCGCGACGCAGACGGTCGCGCGCCGCGTTGGGATCGAGTCGCGCCAGCCACAGAGAAAAGGGATCATCAGGAACAATAGAGGGATCGTCGAGTGGTGTGTGCAACGCCAGTTCCACCTCGGTCAAACGGCGGTGGATCCGTTCGCGCAGTTCGGCCGCTGCAGCGCGGGTAAAGGTGACCACCAAGATTTGGTCGATTGGAATCGCCTTCTCGACGACCAGGCGGACGAGCAGT
Source organism: Hydrogenophilus hirschii (assembly GCF_054656675.1). NCBI lineage: Bacteria > Pseudomonadati > Pseudomonadota > Hydrogenophilia > Hydrogenophilales > Hydrogenophilaceae > Hydrogenophilus > Hydrogenophilus hirschii. The sequence goes on along the minus strand of NZ_BAAHXQ010000001.1, from coordinate 884,374 downwards.
TGAGCCAACGTGTAGGTTTTGCCGGTTCCGGCGCTCGCTTCGATCGCGTGGATACCCGGTAGGAGCGGGTCGTTGTACAGATCGAACGGCGCAGCCTGCATCACGGTTTCACCCCCATTCGTCCCGTTTCGCTTGGAACCGAGTTGGCTTCGGCGCTACCGGAGAGCGGGATGACTTGGCTTTTCTGTGCCCAAAATTCGAGCCGTGGTAGCAATAACGCGTAGCTCTCTTCCAATAGCGCATAGAGCGCGCTTTCGGAACGGTTGCCAAAGGCCCAGAGCAGCGAGGGATCGGTGTGGCCTCCCCCATCGTGCCCTTGGCGCATGCCCATTGCGCGCTCTGCCGATTCGAACCACGCGGCGCGGCAATTTGCTTCCCGCTTCGCATCGCGTTCGTTGTTTTCGGGCGACGAAGACCGCCATTTTTCCCACCACGTGTCCCACCACGTGGCGTGCCACGGTAAGGGGGCGCTAAGCGTTCGGGAAAACAGCGCGAGCCACTGCGCGAGCTCTGCCGCCGCCTCCGCTGCGCTGACCGGCGGGTGTTGTAAAACGATCGCCGCTGTGTCTGCTTTCGGGGTTCGGTCGAACGCGTAGAGGTGCGTGTGCCAACCGCCTCTGTCGCTTGCGCAGAGCAGGAGATGGCGCAACCAGAGCTGAAGTCGGTTCTTTTTGGTGACTCGGTGGGGGTGAAAGGCGACGAACGTCCGATTCCCTGCAACGGGGAGGGTGTCGGTGAGCGTCCAGCCGTCGATCGTCACCGAATAGGTCTGTGGTGTGGGCGAAGTCGGACAGGCGTGCCGATACGCCTGCCAAAGGGTCGAAAAGTGAGCGAATGCTTCCTGTGCGCGGCGCGCGCCACTTGGGTGCAGCGGCCAGACTCCTTCGGCCTGCGCGCGTTGTAGGGTAGCATTGGGCAGGGTTTCGTCCCATGCCATGCATGAAGCCGAACGGGCTTGGGCACCTTCGTTGAGGCGTTCGCGCAAACGCCATTCGTCGAGGCCATCCACCACCAATTTGGCGCGCGGCATCGGCGGTTCCACAAGGGGATCGGTCGCGACGCCATGTTGGGCCAAACGCCAGGCAATCGGTGCGGAGAGCGCAGCGGCGAGCGTCTCGAGGGCCAGCGCTTGGGTTGGCCACGGCAACGGCGGCAGTCTGGAATCGCCCACCGCGGGCGCCAACGAGGCATCTGCTGCGTGACGCAGCGCGACGCAGATCGCGTAATGGTCCCTGTCGCGACCGCGCAGCACGTTCGGGGTGTCCGCGGCGAAGTAACGGCTGTGGAACGGAAAGGCACGGTGGCTGATGGTGAGCGTATGCGGAGGTAGCGCGTCGTCGCGCTCAACCGGCAGCCCATACCCGTATTCCAGCACTTCCCGCAATTCGGTCACCACCTGCGCAGGCGGCCGCTTGGCGTTGGTGTCCGGGGTCAGCCCTTGCCACAGAATTTCCAGCCGTTCGCGCACGCACAGCAACAGTTCGAGAAAGGTATAGCGGTCTTCGCTGCGTAGGTCGCGGTCGCCGATACGGAAATGGCGCCGCAGCAGATCGTACGCGGGCGCCCGCTGTTGCCTGGGGTAGGCTTGATCGTCCATGCCGATGAGAAAAAGAACACGGACCGGAATCGAACGCATCGGCAGCAGATCACAAAAGGTAATGCCCCGCTGCAAGAAACCCCGGCTGTTGCGCCGTTCCGCCCCCAAAGATTCCACCCAGGCGGCAATCGTGGCAAACCCGATGGGCGTGCCGGTTTCGGTGAGCGGTGCTGCCTCTTCACCCAATGTTTCGATCGCCTCGTCGAGCGGTAGGCGCTGCGGGTCATCAGGAAAGAAAAATTGCGCCAAGCGCCGCAGCTCCTTTTGCCAGAACGGTAGCGAAAACCCGTCTGGGTGGTGCGCAAGATCGCGCCATTCGCGCATCCGTTCCCACAGCGCGAAAAGCGGAGCAAGGAGCGCCATCCGCTGGCCTTCGCACGCGCCGACTGGAGCGAATGCGTGCCAAACGGTATCGGGTGCATCACAGACGGCGCCCAACAGCAATCGGCGCAGCCCGGAAAGCCAGTCGTTGCGATGGGTCTCGCTCGTGAGGTCACAACGCACCGCGCCGATCTCGACGACCATCTCAGAAAGGAGATCCAGCTCGGCGGCGGTGAGGTCGAACCGAGCCATCACCCACGGTTGGTGGAGGAAATCCCATACCTCGTCCCAGGCAAAATCCCCTTGGATCAGCGCGAACCAATCAAGAAGACATTGCAGCGCGGGCGCGTCATGGACCACCGTCCGGTCGGCGATGGTGTGCGGAATGTCGGCAAAAAGCGGCGTGATGAAGGGGCGGTACTGGTCGATTTGCGGCGACATCACCACGATTTCGTCAAGCACCAGATCGGGCGTCTCCGCCAACAGGGCTCGGATCCGATCCCGCAGGACTTCGACCTCTCTGAGCCGCGTATGGCAACGGTGAAAGAGGATGTTTCGCTCGACATCAGGCGGCAGCGGGGATAACGTGTTGTCGCAGAGGTCGTTTTGCAGATGCTCGAGCAGGGTCACCGGGCGATCGGTGGGTTGGTGCCGTTCGAAATGGGTGAGTTCGGCCATGGCTTGCGCTTCCAGCAACAGGCGCTGAAAGTGCGCGCCATGCCGCCCGTAGGCGATCAGCAACGGGTGGTGCGTACCTTCAGGTAAGCCGTTGGGATCGCTCAGGTAAGCAAACCGCGCTTCCCGTTTGGGAATGTCGCCCCAGTACGTTTCGGACGGCGAAAGGGTGAACAGGTGCACCGGAACATGGGCGCTTAGCGCGAGCAAGACTTCGAGCATGAGCGGAGGAAGATAACTCACTCCGAAGACGAAGATCTGCGGCGGAAGCTGCGCCACCTCCGCTTCCGAAAGCGCTGCGAGCCGTTCGATCAATTGCCGCCACAAGGTCCCGCGGTGGGGTGCAATCGCAAGCTTTTGCCACAGCGCCATCTGCCAAGACGCGTGAGGGTCGTTCGCGAGCGGGTTCTGCCCCTGCGACCAAGCGTCGAGCCAATCGGAGCGCAACAATTGGTACTGGTCGTAGAGGTTGGCGAGCTGCTCGGCCAACTGAAAACGCTGCCGCGCGGCGTCCGGTTCTGCGATCCCGGGGAATGGCAGCGTCGCGGCAAACGCAGGATCGCGCAACGCTGCCTCGATGCGCCAGCGCGTCCGTTCCCGAGCCAACGGCGCGGCATCGAGCGTCACGCCAAACGTTTCGGCCAACCGGTCGAAGAAATGGTGGGGAAAAAGGAATTCACCGTTCCCCCAAATCCCGAAGTGGCGCGCCAGTTGGTGTTCGAGCCACCGCTCCATCCCACGGCCTGCGATCAAGAAGGGCAGGCGTTCGAAGGGTTGCGGCGGCGCATGCTCGAGCAGATCGACCAGATGCGCCAGAAGAATTTCGGTGCGGTTGCTGACGTGGAGGATGAAATGCACGGTGGTGACAAACGTGGAGATTTGGATTTCGCGACGAAAAGAAAGTATAACGTAACGGTAAGCGATGCCTTCGAGATTGGCGTGAAGGAAAGTCTCATGATCCAACCAGGGTTGCGCCGAACGAAATCGAAAATCCTCGATTTTTTCCTCCTACTTTTCGTTATCGTGGGCTCGGTATTGATCGCCTATGGTGGGCAGCAACTCTGGATCGCTTACCAAGCGGAGTCATGGCCTCAGACAGTGGGGACCGTCATCGCGTCATCGGTTGACTATCATCGGAGCCGCAATTCGGCCAGCTATTTCCCTCGTGTTCGTTATCGCTACAGAGTGCCGATTCGTGGACGCTCAATCGCGAAGCAACGCGGCGTTTCTTTTTGGTTTTCACCGCGTTGTGGGTTTTGCTGAGTAGCCCTGTCGCGTGGGAGGCTTTGCAAGGGCGCGCGGCTCTAGGACTATTGGGCGTTCCGTTGATCGGACCACTCTTTGCCTGGCTGTTTGCGAAAGCCTTTGCAAAAAGCGCCCAAACACCGTCCGAGCCAGTACCGCGCGTCACCATTTCGCGACCAGAGGAACAAGAACGTCAGCGTGATGCGGTACGCCAGAAGGAGCGCATCATCACGATAGTGATCGTGGCGTGGTTGCTGGTTGCAAGCGGAATCGTTACGTTTTTTGGGCTCGGTTCGCTCATCGGGCAAATCGTCGCGGTGCTGACGCTCATTGATGTGGGATTTTTGTGGTACCTCAAACATAAGATCCGCGCCAGGGCTTCGGCACCAGAATCTGGCGTTGCGCTGCAGAAACGGACGCGCCGGTGAATTATCCGATCGCTCTGAGCGCAGCAAGCAACGCGTCGTTCTGTTCGGGCGCCCCCACAGTGATGCGTACAAACGGCGCGATGCGTTCCGGTTTTGCGAAATGGCGCACCAGAATCGCTCGGGCACGAAGCGATTGCGCCAACGCTGCGCCACCGATCGACGGATGGCGCGCAAAGAGGAAGTTGGCTTTCGAGGGAAGCACCACGAAACCCATCGCAGCGAGCGCGGTAGCAAGGCGCTCACGCTCCGCAATCACAGCCTGCCGGGTCTGTTCGAAATAGGCTTCGTCTTCGAGCGCCGCGATCGCGCCGGCTTGCGCCAACCGGTCGAGCGGGTAGGAGTTGAAACTGTCTTTGATCCGGATGAGCGCTTCGATGAGCGGCGGTTGGCCGATCGCAAAACCGACACGCAACCCCGCCAGCGCACGACTTTTCGAAAAGGTTTGGACCACCAAAAGATTGTCGTAGCGGTGGGTAAGTGGCACGGCGCTCTCCGCACCGAAATCGACGTACGCCTCGTCGACGAGCACGACCGCTTTTCCCTGATGCGCCGCTACGATCCGTTCCACTTCGGCAAGGGGTAGCGCAATGCCCGTTGGCGCGTTGGGGTTGGGAAAAACGACGCCGCCACGCCCAGCCGCCCTCAGCGCGGCGCAATCGAGCGTGAAATCCTCGTCGAGCGGGGTTGTCTCGAACGGCAGCGCGTAGAGCCCGCAATAGACGGGATAGAAACTGTAGGTGATTTCGGGAAAGCGCACGGGGCCGCTGTGGCCCAACAAACCTTGAAAGGCGAACGCAAGCACTTCATCGGAGCCATTACCGACGAACACCCATGACGGTTCGACACGATAGCGTCGGGCCAGTACTTCACGCAGCGCTGTTGCCTCAGGGTCGGGGTAACGACGGAGCGGCTCACCCAGCTCCTGTTGAATCGCAGCGATGACACGGGGCGATGGGGGATAGGGGAGTTCGTTGGTATTGAGCTTGATCAGATTGGCAATGCGCGGCTGCTCACCCGGCGTGTAAGGGGAAAGTGCGGCAATGCGGGGGTTCCAGTAAGGAGAGGAAGCGTTTGGTTGGAGCATGATACTCAGCGCACGGATAGAGACAAACGGGAAAATGGTATCATGGCGACTCGAAGATTTTTTGCCGATACAGGACGTGATGACTGCCCGAACCTCTGAAGTGACGCGCACCACCCTTGAGACGAGCGTCACCGTTCATCTCGATCTCGACGGCTCCGGCAAAGCGCACATCGCCACCGGCGTGCCCTTCTTGGATCACATGATCGACCAGATTGCCCGTCATGGCGCGTTCGATCTCCGCGTCGAAGCGCGTGGAGACACCCACGTCGACGACCACCACACGGTCGAAGATGTCGGCATCACGATGGGGCAAGCGTTTGCCCGCGCGCTGGGCGACAAACGGGGAATCGTCCGCTATGGCCACGCCTACGTCCCGCTCGACGAAGCGCTCTCCCGCGTCGTGGTCGACCTCTCCGGGCGACCGATGCTCACGTTCCATTGCGGGTTCACCGCGGAAAAAATCGGCCGGTTCGACACGCAGCTCGTTCGTGAATTCTTCCAAGGCTTCGTCAACCACGCCGCGATAACGCTCCATGTCGAAAATCTCTACGGCGTCAACGCCCACCACCAGGCAGAGACGCTCTTCAAAGCGTTCGGTCGCGCGCTGCGCGTTGCGGTAGCCATCGACGAGCGGCGCTCCGGGTCGGTTCCTTCGACCAAAGGGTCACTTTCCGGCTGAGGAACCATTGCGATGCGCATCGCCGTGATCGATTATGGGATGGGGAACTTGCGTTCGGTGCAAAAAGCGCTCGAACATGTGGCCCCGCATGCGCAAGTGACGCTCGCCCACACGGCTGACGCGTTCTATGAAAGCGACGCGGTGGTCTTTCCTGGGCAGGGCTCTTTTGCCGACTGCATTGCGGCTCTGACCGCGCAGCAACTTACCGACGCGGTCCGATGGGCCGCCGCAAACCGTCCTTTCTTGGGCATCTGCGTCGGTCTGCAACTCCTCTTTGCCCATTCGGAAGAAGGAGACGTTGCGGGACTTGGTATTTTACCGGGGAAAGTGGTGCGCTTTCCCAAAAACGAGATGTTCGCAACAGGGCATGCGCACCTCAAGGTGCCGCACATGGGCTGGAACACCATCACCGTGACCCGCGACCACCCCGTTTTACCCGCCAGCGAAACTGGGAAACGCTACTATTTCGTCCACAGCTACGTCGTCGTTCCGGAGGACGACGCGGTCACCCTCGCTACCTGTGAATACGGGATTCCCTTTACCTGCGCGGTGGCAACCGGCAATCTGATCGCGACGCAATTTCATCCGGAAAAAAGCGGTGAAACCGGGCTGGCACTCCTTTCTCGATTCGTGACTTGGGCCCAAACCTTTTCCGTTTCATCCACCCAGTAGGACTACACGCCATGTTGTTGATTCCGGCGATCGACCTCAAAAATGGACAATGTGTGCGTCTGAAACAAGGGCGCATGAGTGACGCCACCGTCTATAGCGACGATCCTGCTGCGATGGCACGCCATTGGGTCGACCAAGGCGCGCGGCGCCTTCACTTGGTCGACCTCGACGGCGCGTTTGCAGGGCGCCCGAAAAACCTTGAGGCGATCGAAGCCATTCTCGAAGAGCTCGCCGACGACGAAGTCCCGGTTCAGTTGGGCGGCGGCATTCGCGATCTCGACACCATCGAACGCTATCTCGACATGGGGGTCGACTACGTCATCATTGGCACCGCTGCGGTCAAAAATCCTGGCTTGGTGCAAGACGCTTGCGTCGCGTTTCCCGGACACATCCTGGTTGGATTGGACGCGAAAGCCGGAAAAGTCGCCACCGACGGATGGTCGAAGGTCACAGGGCACGACGTCGTCGATCTGGCGCGCAAATTCGAAGATTATGGCGTCGAGGCGATCGTCTATACCGATATCGGTCGCGACGGGATGCTGACCGGCGTCAATGTGGACGCCACGATTCGACTGGCACAAGCGCTGGAAAAAACGTGGATCATCGCCTCTGGGGGCGTGGCGTCGCTCGCTGACGTCGAAGCCTTGTGCGCGGTTGCCGACGAAGGGATTCTAGGCGCGATCACCGGACGCGCGATCTACGAAGGGACGCTCGATTTCGCCGCCGCGCAAAAACGGGCCGATCTGCTGTGCGAGGCACGCAAGAACGGGAACGCGGAGCAGCCACGGTGACGCTTGCCAAACGCGTGATTCCTTGCCTGGACGTGCATGCTGGGCGTGTCGTCAAAGGGGTCAATTTCGTTGGGCTGCGTGACGCGGGCGACCCGGTTGCGATCGCGCAGCGCTACGACGCGGAAGGCGCCGACGAACTCACTTTCCTCGACATCACCGCATCGAGCGATGAGCGCGCGATCATGCTCGACATCGTCGCCCGGGTTGCCGAACGGGTCTTCATCCCCTTCACCGTAGGCGGCGGCGTGCGCAGCGTCGAAGACGTACGACGGTTGCTCCTTGCTGGCGCCGACAAGGTCAGCATCAATACCGCTGCGGTGCAAGATCCCACGCTCGTTGCCCGCGCTGCCGATCGCGTCGGTTCGCAAGCGATCGTCGTCGCGATCGACGCCAAAGCGGTCGCCCCTGGGCGCTGGAACGTATTTACCCACGGTGGTCGCCGCGACACGGGACTCGACGCGGTCGAATGGGCCGTGCGCGTTTGCGAACTCGGCGCAGGCGAAATTCTGCTGACCAGCATGGATCGTGACGGCACCAAACAGGGCTTCGACCTCGAACTCACGCGAACCGTTTCGGACGCAGTACCGGTTCCGGTGATCGCGTCGGGTGGCGTCGGCACGCTGCACCACCTGGTGGAAGGGGTAACCGAAGGGCACGCCGATGCGGTCCTTGCCGCGTCGATCTTCCATTTCGGCGAATACACGATTCAGCAAGCGAAAGCCGCGATGGCCGAAGCAGGGGTGACCGTACGATGGTAGCGGCAGAAGCAAACGACCGCCAAGGAACCGTTGGCACGAATCCCGCCGCAAAAGCCGACAGTGCGGCAATCGAAGCGGCACTTGCCGCGGTCCGATGGGGCGCAGATGGCCTGATCGCAGCGATCGCCCAGGACGCAGACGACGGCACGGTGCTCATGGTTGCCTGGATGAACCGCGAAGCGCTTGCCGAAACCCTGCATTCGGGGCGCGCGGTCTATTGGTCCCGTTCGCGGCAGCAACTGTGGCGCAAAGGGGAATCGTCGGGCCATGAACAGCAGGTCGTCTCGGTCCACCTCGATTGCGACGGCGACGCCGTGCTTTTGCGCGTGCGCCAACAAGGCGGCATCGCATGCCACACCGGGCGCAAAAGCTGTTTTTACCGCGAATGGTCACCACAACACGGATGGTGTGCGACACTACCGGTTTTGAAAGATCCCAAGGAGATCTACCGATGATCGATCACGAAGTGCTGCTGCGCGTTTCCCAGACCCTTGCGGAACGCAAAGCAGCGCCACCTACTCAATCGTACGTCTCCCAGCTCTACCAAAAGGGCACGGACGCGATTCTCAAAAAAGTCGCCGAAGAGGCTGCCGAAGTCATCATGGCGGCGAAAGATGGCGACCGCCTCCATCTGGTTTGGGAGGTGACCGATCTCTGGTTTCATACGATGGTGCTCCTTGCCCACATGGGGCTTTCGGTCGAGGACATTCTGGCCGAATTCCGCCGCCGGGAAGGGGTTTCCGGCATCGACGAAAAACGGGCACGCCTTGCCCAAGCCCAGGCGGCGGAAAGCGTGGTCCCATCCAAAGAATGAGCGCAACCAAGGAGGACTTCCGTGATGAGCGATACGCAGTTCGACGCCAATTGCATCTTCTGTAAGATCGTCAAAGGGGAAATTCCCGCGAAAAAGGTCTATGAAGACGACTACGCCGTCGTTTTTCACGACATCAACCCGCAAGCCGAAGTGCACCTCTTGGCGATTCCGAAACGCCACATCGTCTCGACCAAAGAACTCACCGACGCCGACACCGAAACGATCGGTCGCGTGATGGTGGCCGCCACCAAAGCGGCGCTCGCGTTGGGACTCGACGACGGTTGGCGTACGATCATCAATACGGGTCGCATCGGGCGGCAAGAGGTGATGCACCTGCACGTCCATATTTTGGGCGGCAGCAAGGTATTGCCAGCGATGGTCAAATGGTAACGCTTGTGGGATAATCCACGGAACACCCTTTTTTGCGGAGACACACAATGGGTTCCTTCAGCATTTGGCACTGGCTGGTCGTTCTGCTCATCGTCATCTTGGTGTTTGGCACCAAGAAGTTGCGCAATATCGGCCACGATTTGGGTAGCGCGATTCGCGGTTTCAAAGAGGGAATGAAGAGCGGCGAAGCCGAAGCCGAAGAAAAAGGTGGCACCGTCGTCGCGAAAACAGAGGCGCAACCCTCTGCAACTGCGTCTTCCGCGCACCCCTCAAGCACCGCGAACGCGGCAGGCAGTTCTGCTGCTGAGAAAGACGCAACGGTCATCGAAGGCCAGATTCGCGAAAAAAGCTCTTCCTGACGGAATGGGCTAACACCCGATGTTCGATATCGGCTTCTCCGAGCTCGTTCTCATTGCGCTGGTCGCGCTGATCGTGCTGGGACCAGAGCGTCTGCCCAAGGTGGCGCGCACCGTCGGCCACCTGTTGGGGCGGATGCAGCGCTATGCATCCAGCGTCAAAGCGGACATCGAACGCGAAATCCAACTCGAAGAACTCAAAAAACTGGAAACGCAAATCCAAGCACAAGCGCGCGCTTTCGAAAGCGAAATGCAACAACAGCTTGCGGAAGTGCAGTCGAGCGTGCAGGACGCCAAAAAAACGCTCGACGAAGCAGAGATGGCAGCGCTTGCCGGGGAACCGGACGTCTCCACTGTGAAGTCGGACGCTACGACCGCAAAAAGCGCACCGGCTTCCGCTCTTGCTGCTACCCAGATCACCGCAACCGGTTCCTTGCCGGAGCCGCCACCCGTAACGGCCGCAACCGAGGTGCCCATCCCCCCGGCAGAAGCCCTCAACCGAAACACAGCAGCACCCACGCCGAAAGCGTCAACATCGCCTCCCAACGACTCGTCTGCCGAAGTCGAGGCTTCGCCCACTTCCCTCGAACCCCCGTCTGTCGAATCCGCGACGACGTTACTCAATAACGGGTTGCGTCGATGAACGAGCAACAAGAAACTTTCATTTCGCATCTCGTCGAGTTGCGCGACCGGCTGCTGCGCGCTGCGCTCGCTGTGATCCTTACGGCTGTCGTGCTGTTGCCATGGGCGAATTTCTGGTACGACCTGTTGGCATTGCCGATGATCCAAACGCTGCCGCAGGGAACGACGATGATCGCAACCGGTGTTGTCACGCCGTTCTTCGTCCCCGTAAAAGTCACGCTCTTGTTGGCGTTCCTCGTTTCGTTGCCTTATGTGCTCTATCAGATCTGGGCGTTCGTCGCGCCAGGGCTCTACGCGCACGAAAAGCGGTTGATCCTACCGCTTATCGTAACCTCGTCGCTGCTCTTCCTTTTGGGCATGGCGTTTTGTTACTTCTTCGTCTTCAAAACGGTTTTTCGCTTCATCGCCGATTTCGCACCGCAAAGCGTCCAGCTCGCGCCGGACATCGAACAGTACCTGAGCTTTGTGATGACGATGTTCGTCGCGTTCGGCGTCGCGTTCGAAGTGCCGGTTGCCGTCGCACTTCTGGCGCGCATGGGCGTCGTCGAGCATGAGCAACTGGTTGCCGCACGACCCTACGTGATCGTCGGCGCGTTCGTGATCGCCGCGATCGTCACGCCACCCGACGTGATCTCGCAACTCATGCTCGCCGTGCCCATCATTTTGCTCTACGAACTGGGGCTCCTCTACGTGCGTTTCACCGCGAAACGCCAACAAGAAAGCGAAACGGAAGAGGGCCTCCCGGTTCCAACCTACCAAGCACCAACGGAGGCCGACTTGGATCGCGAACTCGATCAGCTGGAGAAAATTGACGGTAAGAAAACGTAATTTCCCTCCCTGTGCCGCTTCGCTGTAGCGACTGCCCACGCAGCAAGCGGCATAGAAACGGGCTGGTATGCACACAGTCCGCTTTTTTCGGCGTACAATACTGTAATTATGTACAGTACCGGTTTTCCATCGCCTGCGGAGCACGAGTGGGAAAAACCCCTCAGTCTCGATCGTTACCTGATCGCGCATCCGCTGGCAACCTTTTTCATGCGTGTCGGGGGAGATTCCCTGATCGCGCACGGAATCCACCCAGGCGACATCTTGATCGTCGATCGCGCCGTGACGCCCAAGGTCGGCGATTGGGTGATCGCAGTGGAAGCGGGGTCGTTCGCCGTACGCTGTGTCGAACGGGGACAACCCCTCATGGTCTGGGGCGTGGTGGTCGGCATCGCACGCAAGCTTCGCTAGCGGCGCAACTACAAGCGTAGTGTGAGGCACAGGGAGGCATTGATGACGCAACCAACCATCTGGGCGCTCGTCGATTGCAACAACTTCTACGTCTCCTGTGAACGCCTCTTCAACCCGAAACTCGAAGGGCGGCCAGTCGTGGTATTGTCGAACAACGACGGCTGCGTGGTCGCCCGCAGCAACGAAGCCAAAGCGCTCGGCGTTCACATGGGGCAGCCGTGGTTCGAATTGGAACCCAGCGCGGCGCAGCTGGGCATCGTAGCGCTGTCGTCGAATTACACCCTCTATGGCGACCTGTCGAATCGCGTGATGGCGCTTCTTGCGACGCTCGCGCCACGGCAAGAGGTCTATTCGATCGACGAATGCTTTCTCGACTTTTCCCTGTTCCCCCCCGAAACGCGGGCCGCGCACGGGAAACGGATCCGACGCGAAATCCGCCGTCAGCTTGGGCTACCGGTTTGCGTCGGCATCGGCCCAACGAAGACCCTTGCGAAACTCGCCAACGCCTGTGCGAAAAAGGGCTGGGCAGGCGAGGGCGGTGTTTGTGACCTGAGCACGTGGGGAAACGCCGCCCGCGATGCGCTTCTCAACACGATCCCGGTCGACGAAGTCTGGGGCGTTGGCAAGCGTCAGGCCCGGCAATTGGCTGCAGTGGGAATCACCACAGCCGGCGCGCTCGCCGCTGCGGACCCAACTTGGGTGCGGCGCCGCTTTTCCGTGGTCCTGGCGCGCACCGCCCAGGAACTACGCGGTGAACCGGCGCTCGAATGGGCAGAGGCCCCGATCGTCCAGAAGCAACTGGTCGTTTCCCGCTCGTTCGGTACGCGCGTGACCTCACTCGAAACGCTAGGATCCGCGCTGACCGCGTTCGCGACCGCAGCCAGTGAAAAGCTCCGCGCCCACGGCTGGTTGGCTCGGGAAGTGGGGTGTTTCCTCGAGACCAATCCGTTCGATCCCGGGCACTATTACCATCCGTTCTCGAGCGAACCGTTGCCGCTGCCGTGTAACGATGCGATCACGCTCGCCAAAACCGCCAACCGGCTTGCGGCGCGCCTTTTTCGCCCCGGTTACCGCTACAAAAAAGCAGGCGTGGTCCTGTTCGAACTCATCCCCAACGGAACGTGGCAACCCGACCTCTTCACCGCTGAACTCCTTCCGCGTTGGGCTGAGCGGCAACAAACGATGGCAGCGCTTGATGCGATCAACCGCCGCTTCGGCCGCAACACCGTGACCCTTGCCGCAGCGCACCAGCGTGGCTGGCAGATGCGGCAAACCCGACGCTCGCCCAATTACACCACCGATTGGCGTGCGTTGCCGGTGGTGTGATCACCACAAGCGTGCTTTACGGCATAATGAAGGAATCCATACGAAAACGCAACGCCATCACAAAATGGAAAAACAGTTCAACACCGCTGGCCCGTCGAAGCCGCACCTGCACTACATGATCGACCCCCTCAAGCGGATTGACCTCCCTGAGGTGGAGATGCTGATCGCGCAGGAGCGCTACTTTGTGCTGCACGCGCCGCGGCAAACCGGCAAGACCACCTGCCTTTTGGCGCTTACGGATCATCTCAACCGCACAGGACGCTATCGCGCGCTCTACGCCAACATCGAAACCGCGCAAGCGGCACGCAACGATGTGGCGCGCGGCATCACCGCGGTGGCAAGCGCCATCGCCCGCTCAGCGTCGATCGCTTTGGGCAACGCCACCCTCGACCAATGGCTGCTGCACGGAGAAGGGCAGGGCGTCGCACCCGAAGAACTGGTGACTCGTCTGCTCACTTACTGGAGTGTGCAAGAGCCAGAGCGGCCGGCCGTACTCTTGTTGGACGAAGTCGACGCCCTCGTTGGCGACACCCTGGTTTCGCTCCTCAGGCAACTGCGTGCCGGTTACACCCAGCGCCCACGGGCGTTTCCGCAATCGGTGATCCTGTGCGGCGTGCGCGACGTGCGCGACTACCGCATCCACACCCCCGGCCAAGAGGTGATCACCGGGGGTTCGGCGTTCAACATCAAAGCCGAATCGCTGCGTTTGGGAAACTTCACCTTCGACGAAACCAAAGCGCTGTGGTTGCAACACACCGAGGCCACCGGGCAACGGTTCGACGACGCGATCTGGGAGCCCCTCTGGCTCGACACCGAAGGGCAGCCGTGGCTCGTCAATGCGCTCGGGCACGAATGCACCTGGAAAGACAAAACGCTACGCGCCGACCGGACGGCGCCGGTGACGCTCGAACGCTACCAACTGGCACGCGAACGGCTCATCCAATCGCGCGCGACCCACCTCGACCAGCTCGCCGATAAACTCTCCGAGCCGCGGGTTCATCGGGTGATCGCGGCGATCCTCGAAAGCGAAGCCGACCCGGCGGCGCTCTCGGAAGAGATCGCCCCGGACGATCTGCAATACGTCTATGACCTGGGGCTGATTGCGGTGCGGCCGATGGTGCGCATCAGCAACCGCATCTACCGCGAAGTGATCCCGCGCGAACTCACCTGGACCAAACAGGTCTATATCACCCACGAAACGGCGTGGTACGTCGACCCAGCCACCCACCGCCTGCAGATCCCGAAACTCCTCACCGCGTTCCAAGAGTTTTTCCGCGAACACTCCGACGCGTGGCTGCAAGGCTTCTCCTATCGCGAAGCAGGCCCGCAACTCCTGTTGCAAGCCTTCTTGCAACGCATCGTCAATGGCGGCGGGCGCATCAACCGCGAATACGGGCTGGGACGCAAACGCACCGACCTCTTGATCGAATGGCCGCTCGATCCCGAGCAAGGGTTGTTGGGGCCGAAACAAAAAGGGGTGATCGAATGCAAACTCGTGCGCAACGGCAAAAACCCGGAGGCGGTCGTGACCGAAGGAATTGCCCAAGTAGCCGACTACGCCGACCGTTCGGGGGCCAAGGAAGCCTATCTGGTGGTATTCGACCGCCGCGACGCAATCCCGTGGGAAGCGCGCATCTGGCAGCGCGAGTACCCGTGGCCCGGAAAACCGGAGCAAACGATCGGCGTGTGGGGGATGTAGGGGCGCTCCGGTGATGCGGAGAGCCAACGATGTACCGAACCGCGTAATCGGGCCGTGCAATCCTTATACCCATGCCGGACTGCTCCGTGCTTTCCTACTGTTCTGATTTTACATAATACATATTATCACTTTACAAGCAAAACAATCCCCAGCGATCGAGCCGCTTTTCATCTGCCACCAACAGCGCTATAATGACCGCAAGTTCATAATCGAGTCCAGCACTTCATGTTCGGTCAACCCCTCTTGGCGCAACATCAAACCGGCCCGCGCATCCGGTTCCGTGCCGCGCTGGTCGCGGCGGTGTTCTGTGCTTCTTGGATCGGTTCTTCCGTAGCCGCCGATACCACTGAGACTCCGACCCCATGGCAACGGCTCAAAGCGCGACTGATCGAACGCGGCTGGCTGCGCGGTCAAACCGCTGAGCATGTACCCATAGGAAACGGCCGGCTCGAACTGCGCCAGTATGACCTGGCGAGCAAAATTCCCGGAAAAGTTATTTCGGTGACCGTACGCGAAGGCGACTGGGTCGAGAAAGATCAACTTCTGGTCACGCTCGATAGCAACGAACTGAAAGCGCAACGCGAAGCTCTGGAAGCGCAAGTGACCGTTGCCGAACGCGCCTACGCCGAAGCCCAAGCGGCACGCCGCAAAGCAGCAGCCGATTTGGAACTGGCGCGCGCAAGCTACCAACGTACACAAGAGTTACGGCAACAGAAATTCGCCTCGGCAGATCAGCTCGACCGTGCCCGTACCGCGTGGATCAACGCCCAAACCGCGCTCGACCTCGCAGAGAAACGGGTGGCACTTGCTGCCGCGCAGGTCGACGCGGCCAAAGCGCAGCTCAACGTCATCGACAGCAAGCTGGCCGACACCCAAGTGTTGAGCCCGATCGCGGGGCGGGTGCTCAAGCGCTACGTGCTCCCTGGTGAGGTGGTTCCCGCCGGTGCTACCCTGATTTCCCTCGTAGACCCGCTCGATCTCTACATCGACATCTTTTTGACCCCCGCCCAAATGCGCGATGTCGCGCTGGGGCAGCCCGCAGAGATCGCACCCGAAGGTTGGCCAGCCGATCGCGTCATCCCCGCGCGTGTCGTGTTCGTCTCTCCCGAAGCGCAATTCACCCCCAAATTTGTCGAAACCGCAGACGAACGCGCCAAACTGAGCTTCCGCGTGCGGGTAGCGGCCGACGCGCAGTGGCTTGCGCAGCATCGGGATGCCCTTTTCGGGGGGCTTCCGGCGGTCGCCCGCATTCTGGTCACCGAAGGAACGGCGAAACCGCGACACGACGACGATGCACGCTGAGGCAGCTACCGACCAACCTCTCATCGTTCTGCGCAACGTCACGCACCGCTATGGTGAGACGGTCGCGCTGTCCGTTCCCGAGCTGACGCTCCCTCCTGCACGCACCTATGGCGTGATCGGACCCGACGGGGTGGGCAAATCGACCCTGTTGGGACTTTTGGCAACGGCAAAGCGGCTGCAACACGGGACCATTCGCTTCGACGGTTGCAATCTGCACGTGCGTCACGATCGGCAGCGTCTTCAGGAACGCATCGCGTACATGCCTCAAGGGCTCGGCAAAAATCTCTACCCCACCCTCTCCGTCTGGGAAAACGTCACCCATTTTGCCGATCTCTTCGCGCTCACGGAGCCGTACCGCTCACAAACGATCGAACGCCTGCTCACCGCCACCGATCTCTGGCGCTTTCGCGATCGCCCCGCGGGAAAACTCTCCGGCGGAATGAAGCAGAAACTCTCGCTCTGTTGTGCGCTCATCAACGATCCCGATTGGCTGATCCTCGACGAACCCACCACCGGGGTCGACCCCCTTTCCCGCCGCCGTTTCTGGAACTTGATCGCGCAGTTTCAAGCGGAACGACCGCAACTGCGCGTGATCGTCGCCACCGCATACATGGAAGAAGCAGAACGGTTTGCCCATCTGCTGGCGCTCTATGGCGGTCGGATCATCGGTCAAGGGAGCGCAGAAGTGCTCAAACAGGCGACAAACACCGCAACGCTCGAAGCCGCGTTTGCCCGGTTGATGACCCATGCGCACGATGAGCGCACGCTGTCGCGCACCCCTTCGACCGAAACGGCATCCGTCACACCGCGTGAAGCGCACGAAGAGCCCCCAACCCCCGCAGACGAACGCCCCATCGTCATCGCCGCCGAAGGGCTCACCCAACGGTTCGGCGACTTCACCGCAGTCGATCACGTCTCATTCGCCATTCGCGAAGGCGAAATCTTTGGTTTTCTGGGTTCGAACGGCTGCGGCAAGACCACCACGATGAAGATGCTCACTGGGCTCTTGCCGCCCACCGAGGGGGAGTCTCGCCTTTTTGGCAAGCCGCTCGCACCCAATGATTTGGCCACGCGGCGCCTGGTCGGCTACATGACGCAACAATTTTCCCTCTATCAGGAATTGAGCGTCGAGGCCAACCTGTGGCTGCACGCGCGCATTTTCCAAATGCCGGAACATGAGGCGCACGAACGGATCGCAGCCCTCCTCAGTCAATTCGACCTGACCCGCTATCGGAATCACACGGCTGAGTCGCTCCCTTTGGGCGTCAAACAGCGCCTCTCGCTCGCCGTCGCGGTGCTCCACCGGCCCAAAGTCCTGATCCTCGACGAACCGACCTCGGGCGTCGACCCCGTTGCGCGGGACCAATTTTGGGCGTTGCTCTACACCCTTTCGCGCCGCGAACGGGTAACGATCTTTCTCTCCACCCACTTCATGAACGAAGCGATGCGATGCGATCGCATCTCCTTGATGCACGCCGGCAAGGTTTTGATTCAGGATAGGCCAGATCGGATCATCGCGCACTATCACGCGCATTCGTTGGAAACGGCGTTCGTTCGAGCGCTCGAAGCAGAAGAGACGCAACGGGGCGAAGCGGCTCCCCCTACAACTCGGGAAACAAACGAGAACCAATCCCGGGCGCAGTCGGCGGAACACGCCCCAAACCGGATCGAACCGCAGCGGCAATCGACCGATTCGGACTCTATGCGTCGTCACCAGCCACGTTTTTCCTACCGGCGACTGGCAAGCGTGGCCAAACGAGAATCACGGGAACTGATGCGGGACCCCATCCGGCTGCTCTTTGCCCTTTTGGGTGCGGTCGTCTTGATGTTCGTTTTGGCCAGCGGCATTTCCCTCGATGTCGATCGCCTACCCGTCGTGGTCTATGACGCCGATCAGAGTACAGAAAGCCACGATTACATCGCGCAACTCGACGCGACACGGGAATTCGAAGTGATCGGTGCCGTGCCCACTCTCGACGCGCTCCAAACCGCGCTTCAGAACGGTAGCGCCGCGGTGGGGTACGCATTTCCCCCAGGGTTCGGCGCAGACCTTCATCGCGGCAGGCGCGTCGAACTGGGTGTGTGGATCGACGGTTCGATGCCTTTTCGGGGCGAGACCGCACGAGGGTATGCCCTTGCGGTTCATCAGGCCATCCTCGCGCAATGGCAAAAACTGAGCCGCGGTGTCGATGCCACACTTCCGATTCAGCTAGCCGTACGCTATCGCTACAACCCCGAACTGCGTTCGGTGAATGCGATGGCGCCGGCAGTGATCCCCTTGCTGCTCATCTTCATTCCGGCGATCCTCACCGCGCTGGCCGTCGTCCGCGAAAAGGAATTGGGCAGTATCGTGAATCTCTACGTCACTCCACTGCGTCGCGCCGAGTTTCTTTTGGGCAAACAGCTGCCGTACATAGCTGTCTCGTTCGTCGCCTTTTTGCTGCTCCTGGTGCAGACCCGTTGGGGGTATGGGGTTCCCCTCAAAGGTGACCTCTTTTTCCTTGCGGTAGCGACGCTCCTGTACCTTCTGGCGACGACCAGCTTTGGCCTGCTGATCTCGACAGTGACGCGCACGCAGGTGGCCGCGCTCTTTGGCACCGCCATCTTGACGATGCTCCCCAGCATCGAGTTTTCCGGCCTAACCACGCCAGTTTCGGCAAGTGAAGGAATTGCGCGGTGGATCGGAGAAGGCTTTCCGGTCAGCCACTATTTGACGATCAGTCGTGGGGTGATCACCAAAGCGCTCGACGGCGAGACATTGGCCCACGAACTCATCTGGTTGGCGCTCTTTACGCTCGTCACCAGTGCTGTGGCGATCTGGCGCCTGCCCAAGCAGGAAGCGTAAACGATGCCGAACGACGAAACGGTTTCCCTCCTCCGACCGGTCCTTGCGCTGATCGCCAAAGAGCTGCAAAGTCTGGGGCGAGACCGCGTACTGCTCGTGCTCATCGTTTGGGCCTTCACCGGCGCAATCTACGCTGCCGCTACTGGCGTTTCCAAAGAGTTGCACAACGCGCCGATCGCAATCGTCGACCACGACCACTCTGCGCTCTCGGCGCGCATCGCTGCAGCGATACGCCCACCCCAGTTTCTTCCTCCGCGCTTTGTCACCTGGGACGAGGTCGATTCCCTCCTCGATCGCGGTGAGGTCAGTTTCGTGCTGGTTATCCCCCCCGACTTTCAAGCCGACCTCGTTGCGCGTCGTACCACCGAAATCGCCCTGTGGATCGACGCGACGGTGATGACCCAAGCATTTCTGGGGCAGACCTATCTCACGCAAATCGTCAGCGAGACGATTCGCCAGTGGGCCGAGGGACAGGCGCTGCTGCCGCCGCAACCGGTCGACTTGGTGGTGCGGGTTCGTTTCAACCCCAATCTGACCGGCCTGTGGTTCGGCGGTGTGATGGAGATCATCAACATGGTGACGATCCTCACCGTGGTCCTGGTGGGGGCGGCGCTGATCCGCGAACGGGAACACGGTACGATCGAACACCTCTTGGTGCTGCCGCTCCACCCGTGGCAGATCCTGGTGGCGAAGATCGTCGCAAACGGCATCGTGGTGCTGATCGGTGTTTCGATTTCGCTGTGGCTGGTCGTTCAGGGGGTGCTGGGGGTCCCCATCACCGCAGCGAGTGTGTTGCGCTTTCTCGTCGCCGCTGCGCTTTTCCAGTTTGCCGCCGCTTCTCTGGGGGTTTTGTTGGCAACCATTGCCCGTTCGATGCCGCAGTTCGGACTCTTAGTGATCTTGGTGGTGATTCCGTTACAACTGCTTTCCGGTGCGGTCACGCCGCGCGAAAGCATGCCGGAATTGGTGCAGCAGATCATGCTCGCCGCGCCCAACACCTACTTCGTCCGCTTGGCGCAAGGGTTGCTTTATCGGAACGTGCCGCTAAGCAGTGTTTGGCTGGACCTTGCGATGACACTGCTGCTGGGCGCGTTCTTTTTCACGATAGCACTCAAGCGATTCCGCGCGAGCTTGCGCTAAAGCGACGGGTTTATTCCGGATACGATGTTTTGCTCTAAACCGCAGGCGCTCAGTTCGCAAATGCTAACCGTTTGGTGTGGAGCACAGATGACAAAACGCTTCGAGAATGCGTTTCGCGCGACCAATCGCTCGTTCGAGTTCGCGCTCCAACGCGTCGAACGCGATCCGTTCTTTCGCGTCGCCCCGCCCGGCTGCCCAATTGGCGACGACGTTCAACGCCGCGTATTCGAGTCCGATTTCACGGGCAAGCACCGCCTCTGGCATCAGGGTCATTCCAACGAGCTCGGCACCATCCCGCGCCAACCGCTCGATTTCCGCTGCGGTTTCCAGCCGTGGCCCTTGCGTACAGGCATAGACGGCGCCATCGACAACCGGCTCTTGACATTCGGTTGCCGCTTGTAAGAGCGCCGTGCGAAGTGACGGCGTAAAGGGTTGGGTGAAGTCGATATGGACCACGGGGTCGTCGGGGCCGTCGTAAAAGGTGCACACCCGCCCCCACGTATAGTCGATGATCTGATGCGGCACGACCAGCGTTCCTGGGGGCAGATGTGGTGCGATGCCCCCCACGGACGCCACTGCGATCACGCGCGTCACCCCAACGTGTTTCAACGCCCACAGGTTGGCGCGGTAGTTGATCTGGTGGGGGGCGATCGTATGGCCGTAGCCGTGGCGGGCAATGAAAACGATCTCTTCACAGCCCAGACGGCCGAAGGTGAGGACGCCGGACGGTTCGCCGTAGGGGGTTCGTACGACCCGCTGCCCAAGCCGTTCGAGATTCGTCAGATTCGAAAGACCACTACCGCCAATCACTGCCAGCATGGGCCTACCCCCTGATGTCCGAAAGCTGCGATTTTACCCGGTCTCGGAGCGCTTCGGGGGGGTGACCGCTTTCAGCTGTTCCGCAGACTGACCGAAAAGGATCGCTTTCCCTTCCTCGGTCACCGCGCCCCGTTTCGCCCACGGTTCTCCGCGGGCGTAGGCACGGGCGACCGCCGGTCGTGCCTGCATCTGTTGGAACCAACGCTTGAGGTTGGGGAAATCGTCGAGGTTTTGCCGTTGCCGTTCGTGCGGAACGATCCACGGATAGATCGCCATATCCGCGATGGAGTAGTCCCCGGCGACCCACTCGACTTCGGCAAGACGACGGTCGAGCACGGCGTAGAGGCGGCTCGTTTCGCGCACATAGCGGTCGATCGCGTACGGGATCGATTCGGGGGCGTATTGGACGAAATGGTGGTTTTGTCCCGCCATCGGGCCAAGCCCGCCCACTTGCCAAAACAACCATTCGAATACCGTTTTGCGCGACCGTAGCGCCGTAGGCAGAAAGCGTCCGATCTTTTCTGCCAAATAGACCAGAATCGCGCCCGATTCGAAAACGGAGATCGGCGCACCGCCATCGGCAGGCGCATGGTCGATGATCGCAGGCATCCGGTTGTTCGGGGAAATCGCCAGGAATTCGGGTTTGAACTGGTCGCCTGCGCTGATGTCGACCGGCACGATGCGGTACGGAAGCGCCGCCTCTTCCAGAAAGATCGTGATTTTGTGGCCGTTCGGAGTTGGCCAATAGTAGAGTTCGATCATCGCCCTGCTTCCTCGGCCAATCAGTCGAGACGGCATTTTGGCCGCTGCGACAACGGCAACGCGCCGGAATGGGCAAAGACCCGTGCCAACTGGACCGGCTTGTAGCGAACCTGCAAGTCATATGTGTTCAATACGACGGTGCCGTGGGGGAACGGTGCCCTTCCCCGTATAATGCGCACCTTTGGCAACGAATCGTACGAAAGCGTTTGTTTATGACGACCCAAACCCACCCTGCGATTCGCAACATCGCGATCATCGCCCACGTCGACCATGGCAAAACGACATTGGTCGACCAACTGTTGAAACAGTCAGGAACCTTTGCCAACCATCAGACCGTCGGAGAACGGATCCTCGACAGCAACGAACTGGAGCGTGAGCGTGGCATCACCATTTTGGCGAAAAACTGCGCGATCACCTATGAAGGAACGCTGATCAACATCATCGACACCCCCGGTCACGCCGATTTCGGTGGTGAGGTCGAACGGGTGCTTTCGATGGTCGATGGCGTCTTGCTCTTGGTCGACGCGGTCGAAGGGCCGATGCCGCAAACGCGTTTCGTTACGCAGAAGGCGCTCGCTCTGGGGTTGAAACCGATCGTCGTGATCAACAAAATCGACCGCCCGGGAGCGCGCCCCGATTGGGTGATCAACGCCACGTTCGACCTCTTCGCCGAACTCGACGCCAGTGACGAACAACTCGATTTCCCCGTCGTCTATGCCTCTGCGCTCAACGGTTACGCGACGCTCGACCTCAAGACCCCTTCGAGCGACATGCGCCCCCTTTTCGAGGCGATTCTCACCCATGTCCCGCCCCCCGCCGTAGACCGTGACGCGCCCCTCCAACTCTTGATCGCGTCGCTCGACCACTCCAACTATCTGGGGCAGATGGGGATCGGTCGCATCAAACAAGGGGTGTTGCGCCCCAATCAAGAGGTTGCGGTCTATCGCGGTGAAACGTTCCTAGGCAAGGGCAAGGTTGGGCAAATCCTCGGTTTTCGCGGCTTGGAGCGGATCCCGGTTCCTGAAGCCACCGCAGGCGACATCGTGATGGTGAGCGGGATCGACGCCATAGGGATTGGGGTCACCCTCTGTGATCCGGACGATCCGCAGCCGTTACCGCCCATCGCCGTCGACGAACCGACGCTGACGATGACCTTCATGGTCAATACCTCACCTCTTGCCGGGCGTGAAGGAAAATTTGTCACCAGCCGCCAGATTCGCGAACGGCTGGAAAAAGAGCTTTTGCGCAACGTCGCACTGCGAGTCGACTTCGGCGGCGAATCGGCAGAACAGTTCGAGGTCTCGGGGCGCGGCGAGCTCCATTTGACCATTTTGCTCGAAAACATGCGACGGGAAGGGTTCGAATTGGCAGTCGGCCGGCCCCGAGTCGTCTTCAAAGAGATCGACGGCGTGCGGTGTGAGCCGTACGAACGCCTCACCGTCGATATCGAAGAGGGACACCAAGGCGCGGTGATGGAAGAGCTGGGGCGCCGGCGCGCCGAACTCCTCGATATGCAGATCGACGGCAAAGGGCGGGTGCGGATGGAATACCGCATTCCGGCTCGAGGGCTGATCGGTTTCCAAGGCGAGTTCCTGACGCTGACCCGCGGCACGGGGCTCATGAGTCACATCTTCGACGACTATGCGCCGTACGCCGGACCGATCCCCGGTCGGCGCAACGGCGTCCTCGTCTCTCAAGAAGACGGCGAATGTGTCGCGTACGCGCTTTGGAAGCTGCAAGAACGCGGGCGGATGTTCGTGAAACCAGGTGATCCGGTCTACGAAGGGATGATCATCGGCATTCACAGCCGAGAAAACGACCTGGTCGTCAATCCGGTGCGGACCAAACAGCTCACCAACATTCGCGCTTCGGGTTCCGACGAGGCGGTGCGCCTCACACCGCCCATCGAACTGACGCTGGAACGCGCGGTCGAATTCATCGACGACGACGAACTGGTCGAGATCACGCCGACGAGCATCCGGCTGCGCAAACGGCTCCTCAAAGAGCACGAACGGCGCAAAGCAGCAAGGAGCGACACCGACTAAAGCGCCGTGATCCGCTCTTTGAGATAGGCGCGGAACGCTTCGGCCACCTCGGGATGGCGCAGTGCAAATTCGACGGTGGCTTGCAGGTATCCGGCTTTCGACCCACAGTCGTAACGCACCCCTTCGAATGCGTAGGAGAGTACCGCCTCCTCTTTGAGAAGCGAGCTGATCGCGTCGGTGAGCTGGATCTCTCCCCCTGCCCCCGGTTGGATGCGCTTGAGGTGATCGAAGATCGCGGCGGTGAGGATGTAGCGGCCAACCACCGCTTGTGTCGAAGGGGCCTTTTCGGGTTCGGGTTTTTCGACGATCGCGCGGATGCGCCGGGTATTGCCCTGCTCACACGGATCGGTGCTGACGATTCCGTACTGCTTGGTCTGCTCACGCGGTACGGTCATCGTCCCCAACACCGAACAACGGTGGTACGCGAAGACCTCGACCATTTGCTGGAGCACCGGTTTGCCATCGTTGTTGTCGCAGAGGTCGTCGGCAAGGAGCACCGCAAAGGGTTCGTTGCCGACCACTGGTTGCGCGCACAGGACCGCGTGCCCCAAGCCCAACGCCTCGGGTTGCCGAATATAGATGCAGGTCACCCCTTGGGGGACGGTCTTGCGCACCACCTCCAACAACGCGTGTTTGCCACGCTGTTCGAGTTCCGATTCCAGCTCATAAGCTTTGTCGAAGTGATCTTCGATCGAGCGCTTGGTCCGCCCGGTGATGAAAATGAGCTCGGTGATCCCCGCTGCGACCGCCTCTTCCACTGCATATTGAATCAGCGGCTTGTCGACGATCGGCAACATCTCTTTGGGACTTGCCTTGGTCGCGGGCAGAAAACGCGTTCCCATCCCCGCGACGGGAAAAACCGCTTTGCGTACCAAGGGTCGGGCCATAGTTTTCTCCACATTCAGTCAAATAGATGAAGTTGAATTACTTTTTTCCGCGATGAGGCGCCTGAGTCCTGCTTCGTCGAGGATGGGAATCCCCAGCGCTTCCGCTTTCGCCAATTTGCTCCCAGCAGCTTCGCCCGCGACGACGTAACTCGTCTTTTTCGATACCGATCCGCTTACCCTGCCTCCGTGCGCTTCGATGAGCGCAGTGGCCGCTTCGCGCGTGAGCGTGGGCAAGGTGCCCGTGAGCACGAACGTCAGACCTGCCAACGCGTGGGATCGGTTCGCTTCGCTCGGGTCGGCTGGTGCGGGCATTGCGTCTTGAGACGAAACCGATGTCGCCGCAAGGGGTTCCCCTTCCAACCAGGTAACCCCATGGCGCTTGAGCGCGGCGATCACTTCGAGGTTATGAGGTTCGCGGAAAAATTGATGAATCGACGCCGCCACGATCGGACCGATTTCCGGCACCGCCATCAGATCGGCTTCGGTCGCTGCGATGAGGGCATCGAGCGAACCGAAATGGCGCGCCAGATCTTTTGCCGTGGCTTCGCCCACGTTACGAATCCCCAGGGCGTAGAGGAAACGGGGCAACGTGGTATGGCGGCTGCGCTCGATCGCGGCGATGAGGTTTGCGGCCGACTTCGGTCCCATCCGGGGTAAAGTGGCCAACCGATCGACGGAGATCCGCTCAGGGTCGTAGAGATCGGCTGGGTTGCGCACCCATTCCCGATCGACGAGTTCGGCAATCAGTTTTTCGCCCCACCCTTCGATGTTCATCGCTCGGCGGCTCGCGAAATGTTCGATTGCCCGTTTGCGTTGCGCGGGACAGTAGAGTCCGCCGGTACAGTAGGCGATCGCTTTTTCGGGATCCCGTTCGACGTGCGAGCCACAAACGGGACAGTGCGATGGCAGCGTGAACACCTGCTCCGTGCCACGTCGCCGCTCGGGCAGGGAGCGGACGATTTCGGGAATCACGTCACCGGCACGGCGCACGACGACCCAGTCGCCGATGCGAATGTCTTGCTGCCGGATGAACGTTTCGTTGTGGAGCGTCGCGTTCGCAACGGTAACGCCGCCAACCGCAACCGGGGCAAGGCGCGCCACCGGAGTCAGCGCACCGGTGCGCCCCACTTGGACATCGATTGCCAGAAGTTGCGTCACTGCCTCTTGCGTGGGGAATTTGTGCGCGATCGCCCAACGCGGAGCGCGCGCGACGAACCCCAGGCGATCTTGCTCAGCAAACGCATCGACTTTATAGACAACGCCGTCGATATCGAAAGGGAGTTGGTCTCGGCGCGCCAGCATCTTCTGGTAGTAGTCGAGCAGCGCTTCGGCACCGACCACGGTCTGGCGCCATTCGGAAACCGGGAAGCCGAACCGCTCTAGACGTTCGAGCGCCTCGGAATGGGTTTCCGGGGCCGCATCGACCCCTTCGGCGCGAACCCATTGGTAAGCGTAAAAGCGCAGCGGCCGTTTCGCAGTGACTTTGGGGTCGAGCTGGCGCAAGCTTCCCGATGCGGCGTTTCGTGGGTTCGCGAAGGTCTTTTCGCCCGCAGCAAGCTGGCGTGCGTTGAGTGCGGCAAAATCGGTATGAGTCATCACCACTTCGCCGCGTACTTCGAGAAGCTTTGGCGCTTCGTCGGGCAAACGCAACGGGATCGTGCGAATGGTCCGGGCGTTAGCGGTGACCTCTTCCCCTTTGAACCCATCGCCGCGGGTTGCCGCGCGGGTCAGCACGCGGTTTTCGTAGAGGAGCGAAATCGCAACACCGTCGAATTTGGGTTCACAGGCGTACCGCACCGCGGTGACGCCCAACCCTTCGCGGCAGCGGCGATCGAACGCCAACACCTCTTCCGGGGTGAACGCATTGGTGAGTGACAACATGGGGATCTCATGGGTCACTTCGCGAAATTCGGGTGCCGGCGTCCCCCCCACGCGCTGCGTGGGCGAATCGGGGGTGATCAATTCCGGATACTGCGCTTCCAGCGCTTCGAGTTCCCGAAAAAGCCGATCGTATTCGGCGTCCGGGACCAAGGGTTCGTTGCGCACATAATAGGCGTAATCCAAGCGCCGGATCGTTTCGCGCAGGGTTGCAACGCGTTCACGAACCGCGCCGGGAATCGTTCGGGTGCGCTGTAACGACAATGCCGCTTCTCCTTAGGCAAAGAGGCGTTGCGCAACCGTGCCACCCGGTGGCACTTCGAATTGCCGCATCCGTTCGTGGCTCGACTCCACTTGTCCCCGGAGCCATTTGAGCGCTTCGGGGGAAAGCGGAGCCCCGTCGTCGGTGACGATTTCGGCTTCGAGCGTTTTCGTCAATTTTTCCGCGAACGCGATCATCCGGTCGAAGACGGCAGCCGACGGGATGAGCGCGGTTTCGAGAACGAGCGTCAGTGCGGGGACTTGGCGGACGCGCATTTCGGCAGCGATGAACGGCTCTCCCGTCGCGTCCATGAGTGCGAAGAGGACCGCGCCATTGTCGTCGTAGAGGCGATAAACGCCATCGGCGTCGAGCCGCATGCCGTACGCCTCGGCGGCGGCGCGAACTTTGGTGCCACGCATCATCCCTTCACGGGGTTTGAGGTTGATCGCGATTTGCAGATCGACGTCGTGGCAGAAACGATCCAGTTCTTGCGCCAAGCGCAATACCTGCGTACGCGAATCGATGCGACCGAGCGCCAGACCCAATTGGTCGGCAACCCGCTCGGCACCCCCGATAAAGCGCAGGTATTCCCGCTCGCCGATCGGGCCGGAACGATCACAGAGTTGGAGTGCCGCTAGGATTTTGTGCGGCGTGCCATTGCTTTCGAGCGTGACGAGTTCCCAGTCGTTGTTGGCGTCGTCGAAAAAGTACCAGCGCATCGGCAAATTGTCGGCGTCGCGGAATTCGGCGATCAGGACTTCACGCAGCCGCGCGAGATCGATCGGTTCGCTCGCGGTGAATTCCACCATCAGGTCCACCCGCCGGTGGAGGTGGCGCGGGTGTTCTGGCGGGTGTTCGGGACGGGGTTCGACCGGCAGCTCCGGTTCGTTTTCGCGCACCACGCGGCTTCGTTTCACTGGGCCAAACGGGTTGAGCCGCCCTTCCGGTTCCACTTCCAGCGAACGCGCCTCGTCGGGACGCGCAAAGCTCTGTTCGATCTTTTTGCGGTGTTGGTGGGTCTGCCACGCGGTGTAGGCCCAAAAACCTACGCCGGCCAGTGCAGCGACCCCCCCCAAGGCAAGCAACAGTTGGGTATCCATCGAATCGGTTCCTAACGCCGAAGGTTATACGGCCGGTTGCGCCAATTGTACGGCACGTTCCACGTCGACGTCCACTGTGCGGGAAACCCCTTGCTCGCGCATCGTCACCCCGACCAAACGATCCGCTGCGGCCATCGTCAGTTTGTTGTGGGTGATCACGAGGAACTGGGTTCGTTCTGCCATCGTGCGAATCAGCGCCGCATAGCGCTGGGTATTGGCGTCGTCCAGCGGCGCGTCGACCTCGTCGAGAATGCAAAACGGCGCGGGATTGAGGTCGAAAAAGGCGAAAACCAGCGCAATCGCAGTCAAAGCTTTCTCGCCGCCAGAGAGGAGCTGGATCGTGCCGTTCTTTTTGCCGGGTGGCTGTGCGATGATCTGTGCGCCGGCGTCGAGGATTTCGTCTCCCGTCAGCGCCAATTGCGCTTGCCCGCCACCAAAAAGTTGCGAGAAGCGTTCGGAAAAGGCGCGATTGACCGCGCGGTGGGTCTGTTGCAACGCTTCCCGCGTCTCTTTGTCGATGGTACGGATCGCTTCCCGCAAGGTCTGTTCGGCAGCAGCGATATCATCGACTTGGCGTTGCAATGCGTCGATCTCCTGGGTGAGCGCTTCGAGTGCAGCGAACGCCGCGTGGTTCACTGGCCCGAGCGCGTCGATCGCTTGGGTGAGTCGTTCCAATTCGTTGGCGAGCTGCTGTTCGTCGAGATGAGGGACCTGAACCCGCAACGCGTCCCAGTCGACCTCCGCCGCCGCCAAGGCCTCTTGCCACCGCGCCACTTCCATTTCCGCGGTAACGCGTGCATCGTGCGCCTGTTGCCACGCCGTTTCGAGCGCGTTCCGTGCCTGTTCGTGGGCCTGCGCCTGCTGCTCTGCGGCGCGAAAGTGCGCTTCCGCGGCTTTCACGGCTTCACGCGCTCCCCGGACGGCTTGTTCGGCCTGGTCGAGTTGCGCCTCCAAGGCGCGCACGGTTTCTGGTGCGGGTCCGGTATCGAGCGCAGCGGCTTCACGGTCGAGCTCCGCAAGTCGGCTCTCGAGCCGTTGCCGTTCCGTTTCCGTTCGCGTAAGGCTTTCTGCTAGGAGCGTGCAATGCCGGGTCATCTGTTGCTGTTGCGCTGCGAGCGCCTGCTTCTCGTGCTCGAGTGTGCGCGCGTTTTGTTGCGCCTCTTGCCAGGCACTTTGCGCAACGCGCGCCTCGGTGCGCGCTCGCTCCAACGCTTCGTCCAGCAGTGCGAGCTGCTCGAGCAGCGCTTCCTCTTCGTCGTTTCGCTCTGCGATCTCGTCATGCAATCGCGCCCATTCGGCATCGAGCTCAGCCAGGCGCGCCAAACGTTCGGCGCGCCAGCGCTTTGCCCACGCCAACTGCTCTTTGCGTTGCGCCAATTGCAATGCAAGTTTCTGCTCGTGCTGTGTGATTTGGCGCTGCTCAGCGCGCAGCGCTTCACCCTTTTCCCGGGCAATTTGGTATCGTTCCGCACACAGCGCCGCATGCTGCTCGGCAGACTCGATCTCTTTTTCGATGGCGACCAACCGTTGTTGCCATTCGGCGAGCTCGGCACGCTGTTCGAGCAGGGTCGCTTCCTGTGCCGCCGAATCGGATTCGTTCCGAGGAATCCAGCCCCAAGGGGTGAGTTGCCCACCGTCACGGGTCACGACGATGGCGTGACGGGCGACCACCCACGCGTCGATTGCCGCAGTAAGGGTTTCGGTCAGCCAGACGTTGTCGAGTTTTGCGCGCAGCCACGATGCGAGCGCGGGATCGGACGTCGTGATCACCGAATGGAGGGCAACGACGCCTTGCAGTGGCTTTAGCGGATCGTTCGGTGTGCGTTCGGGAACCGCGTCGCGCCGCACGGCGCACGAGCCTACACCCTTCGGCAATACGCCATCCGGCGTAGCGGCTATGCTCTGCATCCACGGTGTGAGCGCGGCCGCAACTGCATTAGCATACTCAGGGGCCACATCGATCTGCTGCCAGAGTTCTGGCTTTTCCGCAGCGTGCGCTTTGGCCGCAGCGTTTCGATGCCGCGACAATGCTTTTTCCAAGCTACGCACGCGACCCGCCACTTCCGCCCGTTGTTCGCGCCAGGACCGAAGGGCCTCATCCGCTTGGCGCGTTTCGGTGTCGAGCGCTGTACATTCGACGTCGCTTTGCGCCAACGCACGTTCCAGTCTAGCGCGTTGTTCCTGAACCGCCGTCTGTTCCGCAAGGAGCGGCGCCAAATCCGCAGGCGCGTCGTCGTGGGATTCCAGCTCTTGGCGCAAGTGCGCGCGCTGCGTAAAAATCTTTTGCTGCTGCCGCTCAGCAGTTTGCCGATGGAGTCGCACCTGCGCAAGGCGCCTGTCGAGCTGATCCCTTTCGTGCTGCAAACGTTTCTCGACGGCGTGTTTTTGTTGCGCAACGCGTTCGGCAGCTTGCAACGCCTCCTGAGCGGCATCCCAGGCTTCGAGCAGCTCCTCCCAGCGCGCTTCACAGACCGCGACCTCTTCCTGCGCTGCGTTCAACGCTTCAGCAAGCCGCTTGTGTTCTGCTGCCCAGCGGGCGCGCTCAGCAAGGATCGTTTCGCGTTCCTGCGCCAACGCCGTTTGTCGCATCGCAGCGTTCTGCGCTTGGTGGCGCAGTTCCACCACCTGCGCCTGAATCTGATAGTAATGCTGCTGCGCTGCTTCCAACGCGTGCGAAGCGTCCTGAAAAGCGGTTTGCGCCGCGGCTCTTTCCTGTGACAGCGCGGTTTGCTGTTCGCGCCATTCGGCCAGTTGCTTCTCAGCTTCCCTTTCGGCACACTCAGCTTCGGCCAAGGCGCGCTCTGCACGCACCCGACGCAACGCCCACAAAAGACGCTCCGTTCGCGTTTTTTGCGCGGTCCATTTGCGCCAGGTTTTGGCAGTTTCCGCTTCGGCTTGGAGTCGGGCTTTGTTGCTGCGCAACGTCGCCAACTGATCCCGGAGACGTGCGAGGTGCGCTTCGGCTTCCTGGAGCTTCGCTTCCGTCTCTTTGCGGCGTTCCCGATATCGGGTCACTCCTGCGGCCTCTTCGAGCAGATGGCGCAACTCTTCCGGTTTGGCTTCGATCAGTCGGTTCACCATCCCCTGCTCGATGATCGCGTACGCGCGCGGTCCCAGACCGGTGCCCAAAAAGAGGTCGAGCACATCTCGCCTCCGCACCCGTTGACCGTTGAGCCAGTAACTCGATTCCCCGTCTCGGGTCAGAATCCTTTTGACCGAGAGTGTTTCAAACCGCGCCCATGCCCCCACTCGCGCTTCGTTGAGGTTGTCGAAGATCAGCTCGACGCTGGCGCGAGCTGCGGGTTTGCGTTCGGCGCTGCCGTTGAAGATCACGTCGCTCATCGTCTGCGCGCGCATACTGGAGGCGCGCGTTTCACCAAGCACCCAGCGCACGGCGTCGATCACGTTCGACTTGCCGCAGCCATTGGGGCCAACGATCGCGACAAACGGCGCATCGACCGCAATCACGGTGGGTTCGACGAAGGTTTTGAAGCCAGCGAGTCGGATTCGGGAAAGTCGCATCGTCACCTCATGCAACCATTGGGCGCGCATGATACCATTTGCCGTTTGAATTCACTGGTGGAAGAAAGGAAGCGGAATGAACTGGCAGGAGACGCAAGCACTCATCGACGCGGCATTCGAAGAGCGTACCCGCTTTTCCCCGACCAATGCTCCGCAAGACGTACGCGACGCGGTGGATGCGGTGATTGCCGGGTTGGACCGTGGCGAGCTTCGGGTTGCGGAGCGGCGGGGCGTCGGTGATTGGGTGGTCAATCAGTGGGTCAAGAAAGCGGTGCTCCTCTCCTTCCGCCTCTACGAAAACTGGGTGATGGATGACGGAGTTTCGCGCTATTTCGACAAAGTCGCCCCCAAATTCGCGTCGTACGACGAAGCGGCGTTTCGCGCCGCTGGGTGTCGCGTCGTTCCCCAGGCGATGGTACGCCGTGGGAGTTACATCGCCAAAAACGTGGTCTTGATGCCCAGCTACGTCAATATCGGTGCGTACGTCGACGAAGGCACGATGGTCGACACCTGGGCAACCGTCGGCTCGTGCGCGCAAATCGGTAAAAACGTGCACCTTTCGGGTGGTGTCGGGATTGGCGGCGTGTTGGAGCCGGTTCAAGCTGGCCCGGTGATCATCGAAGACAACGTGTTCATCGGCGCACGCTCGGAGATCGTCGAGGGGGTGGTGGTCGAAGAAAACAGCGTGATCTCGATGGGGGTCTATATTGGACAAAGCACCCGAATTTTCGATCGCGAGACGGGGGAAATCCATTACGGACGCGTTCCTTCGGGTTCGGTCGTCGTCCCCGGGTCGTTGCCGAGCGCCGATGGACGCTATAGCCTCTACTGCGCGGTGATCGTCAAGCGGGTGGATGCGCAAACTCGCGCCAAAACCGCGATCAACGAACTCTTGCGCGGCACTTGAACCCATACCGGACTGAGCAGTTCCGATGGCACAACTCACCCCTACCTTCGAGAAGATCTTCCGCCTGATGGCGGCGAAACGAGCGTCCGACGTCTATTTGAGTGCGGGTGCGCCGGTGACGATTCGGATCGAAGGCAACGCCCAACCCTTGAACGCCCAGCCACTGACCGCACCCCAACTCACCGAGTGGCTGCAGGCGTTCGTCGCTGAGGAAGCGCGTTGGGCGCAGTTCGTCCGCGAACGGGAGCTCAACTTTTCGCTGCCACTGCCCGGTATTGGCAATTTCCGCTGCAACCTCTTTTGGCAGCGCGGCACCCCGGCTGCGGTGTTTCGCTACATTCCATTGACGATCCCGTCGCTCGAGTCGCTTCATCTGCCGCCGATTTTGCGCGACCTGGCGATGGCGCAGCGCGGTTTGGTGTTGGTGGTCGGGGCCACGGGCAGCGGCAAATCGACCACGTTGGCGTCGATGGTCGACACCCGCGCGGCCCAGCGCAGCGGCCATATTCTTACGGTCGAAGACCCGATCGAGTTCCTCTTTCAACATAAGAAATCGATCGTTAATCAGCGCGACGTCGGTACCGATACCCACTCTTGGGCCGATTCCCTCAAGAACGCGATGCGGCAGGCACCGGATTGTATTTTGATCGGCGAGATCCGCACGCGCGAAACGATGGAAGCGGCGCTGCAATACGCGCTCACGGGACATCTGGTGCTCGCGTCGCTGCATGCCAACACCAGCTATCACGCGCTCAACCGCATCGTGAACTTTTTTCCGTTGGAGAGCCGCGCGCTCCTCTACGGAGACCTGGCGGTTGCGTTACGCGCGATCGTTGCGCAACGGTTGGTTCCTGGACTAAGGGGTCGCCGCTATCCGGCCGTTGAGATCCTGCTCAACACTGCGCTCATCGCTGAAGCGATCGAAAAGGGAAACCTCTTTGCCGTTCGGGAAGCGCTCGAACGCTCGCTCACCGCCGAGATGAAAAGTTTCGAAGAGGCGCTTGCGCAGCTGGTGGAAAGCGGCGCGATCACTCGCGAAGTCGCGATGCAATACGCCGATTCCCCCAGCAATCTGGCTTGGCGGCTCGACAACGGCCCCAGCAACCGGGTCAAAGACGAAGTGTCGGAGCAGGAACCGGTACCGGGTTCGCAGCGATCAGCGCCCAATCCTCTGCGCACTCCTGCTGCTTCGGACGAAACTTCCGTGGATTTCTCTCACTTTCGGATCGAATGAACCATGTTGGACGCGCAAAACGGCGATTCGGTCATGATGAGCCCGGTGTTGGAACTCGCGAAAGCACTGATTGCCCGCCCGTCGGTCACGCCCGACGACGCGGGTTGCCTTGACCTCATCGCAAATCGGCTCACTTCGCTCGGTTTTTCCTGCGAACGGTTCGATTGCGCAGGGGTCGCTAATCTCTGGGCGCGGCGCGGCACAGCGCAACCCTGCGTCGTCTTTGCTGGCCACACCGACGTCGTTCCGCCAGGCGATTCGGCACGCTGGCGCTTTCCCCCTTTCACGCCGACGGTCGCCGAAGGGGATGACGGCGTAGTCTATCTCTACGGCCGCGGTGCGGCTGACATGAAAAGTTCGCTCGCAGCGATGGTCGTCGCCGCAAGCCGCTTCGTTGCGTCGCACCCCAACCACCGGGGCTCGATCGCGTTTCTCCTCACTTCCGACGAAGAAGGACCTGCCCAGTATGGTACACGCCACGTCGTCGATCTCCTTGCGCAACGGGGGGAAACGCTCGACTACACGATCGTCGGCGAACCAACGTGCAGCCAACGCTTGGGCGATACCCTCAAAAACGGTCGGCGCGGTTCCCTCACCGGCCACCTCACCGTGCTGGGGAAACAGGGGCACGTCGCCTATCCCCACCTCGCCGACAATCCGGTTCACCGTTTGGCGCCAGCGCTTGCGGAACTGTGCAGCACGGTCTGGGATCACGGCAACGACGATTTTCCGCCCACCACGTTTCAAGTGGCCCATATCCATGCCGGAACGGGGGCGACCAATGTCATTCCTGGCACCTGCACGGTCGATTTCAATTTCCGTTTCAGTACCGAACAGACCCCGGAGCAGTTGATTGCGCGCACCGAAGCGATTTTGAACCGGCACCACCTCCGCTACACGTTGGACTGGTC
Source organism: Hydrogenophilus hirschii (assembly GCF_054656675.1). Lineage (NCBI taxonomy): Bacteria > Pseudomonadati > Pseudomonadota > Hydrogenophilia > Hydrogenophilales > Hydrogenophilaceae > Hydrogenophilus > Hydrogenophilus hirschii. The sequence continues at coordinate 850,047 of NZ_BAAHXQ010000001.1, read as the reverse complement.
CCTTTCGGGGCGCCCGTTTTTGACCCCACGGGCGGAGCTGGTCACGGCATTACACCATGCGATCACTGCCGTAACGGGCGTGACGCCCACCTGCTCGACAAGCGGCGGAACTTCGGATGGCCGCTTCATTGCCCAAATCTGTCCCCAAGTGGTCGAATTTGGACCCGTGAACGCAACGATCCATCAGGTCGACGAGCGCATTGCCGTCGCCGATCTCGAACCCTTGGCGCGCATCTATGAAAGCACGCTCCACAAACTGCTCGCCAGAGAGGAGGGCGTATGAACAGCGACGAAACTTTTTCGCTCACGCTGGGCACCGAATGGGAAACAGCCATAGAAAACCTGACAACGGTGCGTGATTGGATCCGTTTTGCCGTCACCGCGATGGAATCCGCCGAATGCGCCTATGGTCAAGGGTGTCTCGATGCGATTTGCGAAGCGCGGTGGCTGGTTGCACGAGCGCTCCACCTCCCGCTCGACACACTCGATATGCTGCTCGACGCCCGATTGCTGCCCGACGAACGGAGCCACCTGGCGGAACTCCTAGCCGCGCGTACCGAAGCACGCGTGCCCACCGCCTACCTCCTCAACGAGGCGTGGCTACAGGGAAAACCGTTCTATGTCGACGAGCGGGTGATCATTCCGCGTTCGTTCCTGGCCGAACTCCTTGCACCGGAAGCACTGGCGCGCTGGCTCGAGAAACCCCCTACGGCAGTCACGCGCGTGCTCGAACTGTGCACGGGAAGCGGCTGTTTGGCGATTCTGGCTGCCGAAGCGTTTCCCAACGCGCAAATCGTTGCAACCGACCTGTCACCGGACGCGTTGGCTGTCGCGCAAATCAACGTGGAAAGTTATGGACTCGCGGAGCGCATCACGCTTGCGCAAGGTGATCTTTTTGCGGCGCTGAACGATCCGATCGAACCGTTCGACCTGATTCTGGCCAACCCGCCGTATGTGACTACTGAGGCGATGGCCAATCTTCCCGACGAATTCCGCTACGAGCCGCAACTGGCGCTGGCCGCAGGGGATGATGGGATGACGCTGGTGCGGCGCATCGTTGCCGACGCGCCGCGCTACCTCACACTGGGCGGGAGACTCCTCGTGGAAGTGGGGCACAACCGTCGTGAGGCAGAGGCAGCGCTCGCTGTCCCCGGCAAACCGTCGCTACCGCTCACGTGGCTGGCTACCGCGGGGCACCCCGAAGCGGTCTTCGCGCTCACCGCACCGTGGTGATCACGCTCCGGTAGCGGGAAGCGCAAAGCTCTCCCCACACCCACACGATTCGCTGACGTTGGGGTTGTGGTAGGTCAAGCGACGCGACAACCCCTCCCCTTGGTAATCGATCGTAAGCCCTTTGAGGTAGGGAAAGCTCGCGGCATCGACGACCACCCACCACCTCTCGTTGGGCACCGAAAAGGCCAAATCGTCCGCACCGATCGATTCCGCCAATGCCACGTGGTACATCCAGCCGGAACAACCACTCTTTTTCGTTCCGATGCGAAGCCCCAGCGCTTGCGCTTTGTCGACCATTTTCCGGATATGGGTGGCAGCTGCCGGGGTGACGGTGATTCGTTCGTGGTCAGGATAGCGTTCACCCCGCGCCAGCGCTTCCGCGATCGGCGCAGTGACCGTTTTTTCTGCTGTGGATCCGTTCATTCACGTGCTCCCTCAATCCCATCGTGCGTCACGCACTTGAACCAACCCGTTGGCGACGCGAACGGGAAAAGTGGTGACTGCTTCAACCGCGGGGGGCGTGAGCGCCGCACCCGTTTTCAAACAGAACTGCGCGCCATGTTTGGGACAGGTGATCGTCTCGTCCCGCAGCGCGCCATCTGCCAGAGGAACGTCCGCGTGGGTGCACCGATTTTCGACGGCATAAAACCCCGTTTCGGTCCGCACCACGACCACCTCGACATCGTCGAGTGGCACGACACGGTACGAACCCACCGCAAAATCGTCTTCCGCTGCCACTGTTACCCAATCGCTCATTGCACCTCCCCGTTTCGTTCAGTAAGTTCCCGTAGCGAGTCGTGCCGCTTCGCTCATCCGACTGCGATCCCACGGCGGGTCGAAAACCAGTTCGACGTCACACGATTCGACGGTCGGAACGTCGAGCACGCGTCGCCGCACCTCTTCGGCAAGAACAGGCCCCATGCCGCAAGCCGGAGCGGTAAGCGTCATTTTGATCTGGACATGGCGGCTGCCGTTGCTCTGCGGGATCACCTGGCAGTCGTAAATCAACCCCAGGTCGACGATATTGACCGGAATTTCCGGGTCGTAGCAGGTCTTGAGCTGCTCCCAAACGAGTGCCTCGACCGCCCTGTCGTCCGCCCCTTCGGGCAGTTGCGGTTTGGGGCGCGGCGTTTTACCCAACGCATCGGCGTCGGTTCCATCGACCCGAAAGAGGCGCCAACCGAGCTGAATGGTATAGGAGCCACCCAATGCTTGCACGATTTCGACCTCGGTTCCCGCGGGCAACATCGCTGGCTCTCCCGACGGAACCGCAATCACGGGACAGTCGCGGGTCAGCACCACGGTTTCGCTTTGATTGCCGAACATCGCGCTCACTCCGTGGAAATTGCAGCAGGGGCGTCATCAGAAAGCGCCGCTTCCAGCGTACGCCACGGCAGCATCGCACACTTGACGCGACTGGGATAGTCACGCACGCCTGCCAACACGCCAAGTTTCCCCAACGCCATCGGGTCTGTCGGCGCCTCGGACGCCGTGAGCAGTTCCACCATCTTGGAAAGCAGCGTTTCGGCCTCTTCGACCGTTTTGCCTTTGAGCGCTTCGGTCAGCAGCGACGCCGACGCGGTCGAAATCGCACAGCCTTCACCGACGAAGCTCACGTCCGCGATACGCCCTGCTTCCAGTTTGACGAAAAGACGCAGGTGATCCCCGCAGAGCGGGTTGTGCCCTTCGACGGTGCGCGTTGCATCGGCCATTTCGTGAAAATTGCGCGGATGCCGTACGTGATCCAGGATCAATTCCTGGTAGAGGTCGCGCAGCTCTTGTTCCATGCCCACTCCTTTTCACACCAGCAAATCACGCGCTCGGTGCAATGCGTCGGTCAACTGGTCGATTTCCGCAAAGGTGTTGTAGAACGCGAACGAGGCCCGCGCGGTGGCCGGAACCCCGAAAAAGGTCATCACCGGCATTGCACAATGGTGCCCGACCCGAATCGCCACGCCGTAGCGGTCGACGATCGTTCCCAAATCGTGGGGGTGGATGCCGTCGATGGTGAACGAGACCACCGCAGCCTTTTCGGGTGCAGTTCCGACGATCTTGAGTCCGGGTACCGTTTGCAGTCGCTCCGTTGCGTAGGCGAGCAACTCCTGTTCGTAGCGCAGCGCCGCGAGGCGGTCCAACCTTTCGAGGTATTCGATCGCTGCTTTGAGTCCAATCGCACCCGCGATGTGGGGCGTTCCGGCTTCGAAGCGCTGCGGCGGCGGTGCAAAGGTGCTTTTTTCGAACGAAACCGTACGGATCATGTCGCCGCCCCCTTGATAGGGCGGCATCGATTCCAGCAGCTCGGCTTTGCAGTAGAGCACGCCGATACCGGTCGGACCGAAGAGTTTGTGCCCGGAAAAGCAGTAGAAATCGGCGTCGAGCGCCTGCACGTCCACCGGCATATGGGGTACGGCCTGGGCGCCGTCGACCAGTACCGGGACACCGTGCTGGTGCGCGATCGCAATGAGCTCGGCCACCGGATTGATCGTGCCGAGCGCGTTCGAGACATGGGTCACCGCAACCAAGCGGGTGCGCGGCGTGATCAACGCAGCGAGCTGTTCCGTTTGCAACGCACCGCTTTCGTCCATCGGGATCACCTTGAGGACGATCCCAGTGCGGGCTTGCACGAGTTGCCACGGCACGATATTGGCGTGGTGCTCCATCGCGGTAACGATCACTTCGTCGCCAGGCTGAAAACGCGCGCCAAAACTGGCCGCGACGAGGTTGATCGCTTCGGTGGTGCCGCGCACGAAGACGATTTCGTTCGCAGAGCGCGCGTTGAGAAACCGCCGTGCTGCTTCCCGCGCCGCTTCGTACGCGATCGTTGCCCGCTCCGCGAGCGCATGGACACCGCGGTGGATGTTGGCGTTGTCGTGGCGGTAGAAATGGGCGATCGCGTCGATCACCGCGTTCGGTTTTTGGGTGGTTGCGGCATTGTCGAGATAGGCAAGCGGTTTGCCATGCACGGTTTGCGCCAAGATCGGGAAATCGGCGCGAACGGCTTCGACATCCCACGTGGTTACGCACTGCGGTGCATTCATAGCTGCTCCTCCAGAATATCGCGGTCCGGGAGTCTGCCGACCAGCCGCTCCGTGAGATAGGTTTTGAGCGCAGGAAGCGTCACCGCTTCGACCACCGCTTCGGCAAAGGCAAAGATCAAGAGCGCGTCTGCTTCCTGAGGCGATAGCCCGCGGCTCAGGAGATAGAAGCGGGCGTCGCGATCGAGCTGGCCCACTGTCGCGCCGTGGCTACACGTCACGTCGTCGGTATAGATTTCGAGCTCTGGTTTCGCGTCGATCTCAGCACCAGGATGCAACAGCAGACTCTTCACCGATTGCTGCGCGTCGCTTTTCGCGGCGCCAGGTGCGACACGCACTTTTCCTTTGAAGACCCCACGACCCCGCTCCAAACCGATCAGGCGATACCGTTCGCGACTGGTCGTGGCCGCCGCTTCGTGAAAGAGGCGCGTATGGGTGTCGATGTGCTGACGCGCACCCACCAAATAGAGCCCTTCCAACTCCGCTACTGCTTCCGGTGCGTGAAGATGGACGTTGAAATCGTGACGGGCAAGGCGCCCCCCCAGTTGGATATTGAACGAGCGGTAACAGGCGTTCGCATCCACCGCAACGGCATGGGTCGCTATCTGCTGCACCGCGGCAGGGAGTTCCTGAACGACGTAATGGGTCAGTTGTGCGTTGCGCGCCAGGGTAATCTCCGATACGGCGTTGACAAAATGGCTACTGGCGGCGTCGCCGATCGCGTGCTCGATGAGGGTTGCCGACGCGCCCGCTTCAACGACGACGAGCAGCCGAGGGTGTACCGCCAAGGGAATCGACGCTCCTTCACCGGCAACGCCAGCGCTCACTTGCCAAACGATTTCGAGCGGCGTCGCCACGGGCGCGGTAATCCGCAGGCAAAGTCCGCCGCTTGCCAACGCGGTATTGAGATCGACGAACGACGAATGTTCGCTGGTGGCGAATGCAGCAAACCGTTCCTGCCAAAACGGGTCGGTCAACGCCACCGCCAATGGCAGCGCGGTTACCCCTTCGGGTGGCTCGTCGGGCGCGGCAACCAAGCGACCATCGACGAAACGCCATTGGCGCGTTTCACCGTGCGGCCATTCGAGCTCCGTCGGCGTCGTCTGCGGCAGCGCTTCCCCCACATCGGGCAGCGTGAACGCGCGATTGGCGATTCCCTGAACCGATGTGTACTTCCACTCCTCGTCGCGGCGCACCGGAAAACCACGCGACAAAAAACGCGCGCACGCGGCGCGTTGCCGTTCGGCCACGCTTTCGGGGAGCGTCGGTCGGTAGGTTTCGAGTTGGGCCACGAGCGGTTGGGCGATCACCGTCGACGCATTCATGCTGCTACCTCGTCGATCAACCATTGATACCCTTTCGCCTCCAGCTCATGCGCCAGGGTTTTGTCGCCCGAACGGATGATCCGCCCTTGGTAGAGGACATGGATCACGTCGGGTTCGACATAGTCGAGCAACCGCTGGTAATGGGTTACCATCACGATTGCGCGGTTCGGGTCGCGCAATCGGTTGATCCCGTCGGCGACGATCTTCAACGCATCGATATCGAGCCCGGAGTCGATCTCGTCCAAGAGCGCCAATTTCGGCTCGAGCACGAGCATCTGCAAAATTTCGTTGCGTTTCTTTTCTCCACCCGAAAACCCGGAGTTAACCGAGCGGTGCAGGAACGATTCGTCCATCTTCATCAGGCGCATTTTTTCCCGCACCAACGCCATGAATTCGAACGCGTCGGCTTCCGGTTCGCCGCGGTGTTTGCGCATCGCGTTGTACGCCGCTTTGAGGAGGTAGACGTTCTTCACGCCCGGAATTTCGACAGGGTACTGGAAACTGAGCAGTAACCCTTCGCGCGCGCGAATCTCGGGCGCCATTTCGAGCAGGTCTTGCCCCAAATAGCGCACCGACCCCGCGGTGACTTCGTACCCGTCACGCCCGGCGAGCACCTGACAGAGCGTACTCTTCCCCGAACCGTTCGGTCCCATAATCGCATGGACTTCGCCGGCACGGACTGTCAGGTCCAAACCGTTCAAAATCGTTTTCCCATCGACCGCAGCGGTCAACCCTTTGACTTCCAACATCGGTATCACTCCCATCCGTTCCGTTCAGCCGACCGCGCCTTCCAGGCTGACCTGCATCAGCGCTTCGGCCTCGACCGCAAATTCCATCGGCAGATTGTTGAACACCTCTTTACAAAACCCATTCACCACGAGGTTGACCGCGTCTTCTTCTGAAAGCCCCCGCTGCTGCAGGTAGAAGATCTGATCTTCGGCGATTTTCGACGTCGTGGCTTCATGCTCGACCTGTGCGGAAGGGTTCGCCACCTCGATGTACGGGTAGGTATGGGCACCGCATTCGCCGCCGATCAACAGCGAATCGCATTGCGTGTAGTTGCGCGCCCCTTCGGCAGTGGGCAACACCTTGACGAGTCCACGGTAGGAGTTTTGAGCCTTGCCCGCGCTGATCCCTTTGGAGATGATGGTACTGCGGGTGCGTTTGCCGATGTGGATCATCTTCGTACCGCTGTCGATCTGCTGCCGGTGGTTACCCACCGCCACCGAATAGAACTCGCCGACCGAATCGTCGCCGCGCAAGATGCAGCTTGGGTATTTCCACGTGATCGCCGAACCGGCTTCGACCTGGATCCACGAAATTTTGCTGCGTGCGCCGCGGCATTCGCCCCGTTTGGTGACGAAGTTGTAGATGCCCCCGCGCCCCTCTTCGTCGCCAGGGTACCAGTTCTGTACCGTCGAATATTTGATCTCTGCCCCTTCGAGCGCGATCAATTCGACCACCGCAGCGTGCAATTGATTTTCGTCGCGCATCGGCGCCGTACACCCTTCGAGGTAGCTGACATAGCTCCCCTCGTCGGCGATGATCAATGTGCGCTCGAATTGCCCCGTGTCGCTCGCGTTGATCCGAAAATAGGTGGAAAGCTCCATCGGGCACCGCACCCCTTTCGGGATATAGACGAACGAACCGTCGGAAAAGACCGCGGAATTGAGTGCCGCAAAGAAGTTGTCACCGGGCGGGACGACCGAACCCAAGTACTTCTGCACCAGTTCCGGATGTTCCCGAACCGCTTCCGAAAACGAGCAAAAGATGATGCCGAGTTCTGCAAGCTTTTCGCGGTAGGTCGTTGCGACCGAAACGCTGTCGAACACCGCGTCTACGGCGACGCCAGCCAGACGCGCCCGTTCGTGCAGAGGCACGCCCAATTTTTCGTACGTTTCCAGCAATTTCGGGTCGACTTCGTCGAGGCTCTTGGGCCGATCTTTTCCCAGTTTGGGGGCCGCGAAGTATGAGATCGCTTGGTAATCAATCGGTGGGTATTCGACCTGGGCCCAATGGTGCGGCTCTTCCATCTCTTGCCAGAGGCGAAACGCGTTGAGCCGCCATTCGAGCAGAAACTCGGGTTCACCTTTGCGCGCCGAAAGCCGCCGAATCACCGCTTCGTCGAGCCCGGGCGGGAAAACCTCTTCTTCGATCGCCGTTTCGAACCCGTATTTGTACTCACGAGCGACCAACGCCGCTACGTCATTTGTGCTCGTCATCGCACACTCCTTCTGGTATTACCACGCCACCGCGGCAACAGCCTGGCGATGGCGCTCTTGAATGCGGTCAATCGCCGCAAGCAAACGTGCAATGTCCTCTGCTTGCGTGGTAGGACCGGTGCTCACCCGCACCGCCGCGCGCGCAATTGCCTCTGCAACACCCATCGCGCGTAGCGTATGCGAAGCACCTGGATGCGCACTGGAGCAAGCGGAGCCGCTTGCGACCGCAAACCCTTCACGGTCAAGCTCGATCACCCAACTTTCGCCCACCTCTCCTGGGAACGCAAAGAAGGTGGTATTCGGTAACCGCTCGGCCCCTGCGGAAAAGATGGTGGCACCGCGCGCCAGTAAGCCGGTTTCGAGTTGCTGTTGCAACGCCCGTGCATGTGCCGCCCACACGCGCTGCGCGGAAACAACCACAGGAGCCACCGCGCCCAACGCGGCGATCGCCAGTCCATTTTCCGTGCCCGAGCGCCAACCCGATTCCTGTCCCCCACCGGCAATAAGCGGAGCCCATTCGATGCGGCGGTCGAAAACGAGCACCCCGACGCCAATCGGCGCACCGATCTTGTGGCCGGAGAGCGTGAGGGCATCGACCCCAAGCGCCGCGAAGTCCACCGGCAGTTTGCCCCATGCCTGCACGGCATCGCAATGGACGATCGCCCCTGCGGCACGCGCTTCTTGTGCCAGTTCTGCAACCGGTTGGATCACGCCGCTTTCGTTGTTCGCCAACATCACCGAAACCAACGCAGGCCGTTGCGCCAAAATCGATTGCCAACCCTTTTCGTCGATTCGGCCTTCGGCGTCGACGGGAATCGTCGCTACGCACCAACCCAACCGCTGCAATTGCTTCGCCGGTTCACGCACGCACGGGTGTTCGACCGCGCTCACCGCAATCAGCCCGGGTTCCGGTCGCGCCCAAGCCACCCCTTTGAGAAACGCGTTGTTGGCTTCCGAACCGCCACTTGTGAACACCACCTGATTGGGCATCACACCAAGCGTTTCGGCGACGCGGTGGCGCGCTGCTTCGATCGCTGCGCGAATCGCTTCCCCAAAGCGGTGCCGACTCGAAGCGTTACCATACCGCTTTTCTGCGAACCATTCGGCAATAACCGCCTCGGCAGCAGGGTGTAACGGCGCCGATGCGTTCCAGTCGAGATAGGTAACGCTCATTTCCCTACACGTCGGATCGGTTTGATCTCGCCACGCACCACCTGGCCCAACGACACCGAAGAAAGATATTCCGCGATCTTGACGTTGAGGTTTTCCCACAGGTGGTGGGTGGAACAGATGTGATCGTTCAGACAGTTTGCTTTCCCACCGCAACGGGTGGTATCGATCCCCTCGTCGACCGCATCGACGATTTCCGCGATCGAAATTTCGTCCATCGAACGCGCCAATCGATAGCCGCCGCCTGGCCCCCGCGCACTCGTCACCAGCCCGGCGCGGCGCAACCGCGCAAAGAGTTGCTCCAGATAAGAGAGCGAAATTTCCTGCCGTTCCGCGATCGTTGCAAGCGGCACGGGCCCTTCCCCTTGCTGTTGCGCCAGATCGACCATCGCACTCACAGCAAAACGCCCTTTGGTCGTTAGTTTCATGATGGGTCAATCCCTGTTTGCTCAATGGGGATACCGTACAATAATTGACTAAAAAAGTCAAGAATTGTTCCTTACCCCATCCATCGACTGACTTGTTGCGGATCGAAGTCGCGATCGGCAACGAACGCTTTTTCATCCAAGCGGATGCCGGCTTCAGCCAGGTGGTTCAGCAACCGTTCGAACCGGCGGTCTGACTCGATCATATGATCGAGCATCGCGTGCAAAGCTTTTACCAAGGGATCGTCGAGGTCGCGCGTCACACCGTATGCGGTAAAGCCGATCTCCTCGGCTTTTCGGCGCCGCGCCTCCTCTTGTTCGCAAGAGCGCTCGTCCCGACCGTTGGGCATAATGATCCGCGCCGGGTTGCCCACCGCGGTCGCTCCTGCCGGTACCGGTTTGACCACCACGGCGTTCGAGCCGATTTTTGCACCTTCCCCGACGGTGAACCCGCCCAAGACCTTTGCGCCAGCACCGACCACCACACCGCGCTCGAGCGTCGGATGGCGTTTCGTTCCGCGGTAGAGACTCGTCCCCCCGAGTGTAGCGCCCTGGTAGATCGTACAATCGTCGCCCACTTCCGCGGTTTCGCCGATCACTACCCCCATCCCGTGATCGATGAAGACGCGTCGGCCGATCTTCGCGCCTGGGTGGATTTCGATCCCCGTGAGCCAACGCGAAAGGTGGCTGAGAAAACGCGCCAGCCAGCGCCAGTTGCGTTGCCACAGTGCATGCGCCAGCCGATGGATCCACACCGCATGCAAACCGGGATAACAGGTAAGCACCTCCCAACGCGTTCGGGCAGCAGGGTCCCGTTGCAAAATCGCTTCGATGTCTTCGCGAATCCGTTCGATCCAGCTCATCACACACTCAAATGTTGACCAAAACAGTCAATTATACCGTCTGATTTTCGTTCAGCCTGCGCGCACACGCTTTCAAAAAACCACGCAGGATGTTGGCTTCGGCGCGCTCCAGGCGCGAACGCTGCAACCAGCGCCGCAGCCGCGCTTCGAGTCTTTTGGGTGTTTTCGGATCATAAAAATCGATCGCGGCGGCAACTTCCAAAAAATGGGCAACAACCCCCTCGATTTCGGCCAGGGTGCACGGTACCGTATCGGGATCGGGCACTACGGCAACCGGGAGTGAACGCGCGCCGTCAGCATCCGATAGCCTTTGCGCCAGCACATAGGCGGCAATTTGCACCGCCGCTGCGAGATTGAGCGAGGAATATTCGGGATTTGCCGGAATCGCCACCGGTACGGAACAGCGCCAGACTTCGTCGTTGCGCAGTCCATGGGCTTCGTTGCCGAAAACCAGTGCGACGCGCACCGCTGGGTTGTCCTCCAAGAGGGCGCGCACCTCTTGGGAGAGTGTCTCTGGCGTCCGAAAATCGACCACGTATTCGCGCGAACGCGCCGTGAATGCCGCCGCAAACACCGTATCGGCAAGCGCTGCGTCCAACGTATCGACTACCCGTGCCTGAGCCAAAAGGTCAGTTGCGCCACTTGCCCGCGCAATGGCCGTGGGATCGCACGGATCCGCGAGCGGCGCCACCAAAACCAATCGGGAGAAACCCATCGTTTTGAGCGCACGCGCCGCGGCGCCGATATTGCCAGGGTGTTGGGGTCGAACCAGAACGAAATCGACGCGATCGCGCACCTGCTAAAATCCCCTTTTGTTTCTGCACCGTGATTGTCTCACGCTTTTCGAGAAGGACGCCACACTCATGATCGTTCACCCGACGCTCAACATCGCGATCAAAGCCGCGCGCCGCGCGGCACAAATCATCAACCGTGCCGCTTTGCAACTGGAGCGGTTGACCATCGAACGCAAAGCACAGAACGACTTCGTCACCGAGATCGATCGCGCTGCCGAAACCGCGATCATCGAAACGATCCGCGAAGTTTTCCCGGACGACCGCATCTTGGCGGAGGAGTCGGGCGCTTCCGGAGCGGAATCGAAAGGCAACGAATGGATCATCGATCCGCTGGACGGGACTACCAATTTCATCCACGGCTTGCCGCAGTTCGCGATCTCGATCGCGGTGCGTCGCCATGGCGTGCTCGAACACGCGGTCGTGTTCGATCCGAGCCGCAACGAACTCTTCTGCGCCTCGCGCGGGAGCGGCGCTTACCTCAACGAACGGCGCATCCGGGTCAGCCGGCTTGACCGCTTGAGCGACGCGCTGATCGGCACCGGTTTCCCGTTTCGACAAGGACAGGATCTCGACACCTATTTGGCCATCTTTAAAGCTTTGATGCGCAAAACTGCAGGATTGCGCCGACCGGGCGCAGCGTCGCTCGATCTTTGCTACGTGGCGTGCGGCCGTTACGACGGTTTCTTCGAATCCGGGCTCAGCCCGTGGGACATCGCGGCTGGAGCGCTGATCGTTCAGGAGGCCGGAGGTTTTGTGACCGATTGGCAAGGCACCGAACATTTTCTGGAAACTGGGGCGGTTGTTGCCGGCAACCCCAAGGTTTTCGCAGCGCTTGTTGCGGAGATCCAGAAACAACTTGCCCACCGCTCCTGAGGAAGGTTTCGCTGTCCACAAAAACTGTGGATAATTTTGTGGAACATTTGCCGAAAACGCGAACAAAAGGCGAAAGCAAGCGGCAACGAACAGATCGCATCAATTTTGACCACATTATGAAATATATAAAAATCAATAACTTAGAAAAAGTCGCATGGGATCAGGCCGCTAGTTCGCATGGCGGGCACCGCACAAGCACCCAAGTTGCCAACTGGGGATTTTTTCACCCATGAACACCGCGCCAAAGCGTCCTGACGCCCCATTGGCAGCACACACGCCGATGATGCGGCAGTACCTCGAACTCAAGGCGCAGCATCCGGATGCGCTGTTGCTCTTTCGTATGGGGGACTTTTACGAGCTCTTCTACGAGGACGCCGCAACTGCAGCCCGTGTGCTCGATCTCACTTTGACGACGCGAGGCCAGTCGGCTGGGGAACCGATCCCGATGGCCGGCATCCCCTACCATGCGCTCGAAAACTACCTGGCGCGGCTGGTTCGCGCCGGTTACGTCGTCGCAATCGCCGAACAGTTCGGCGACCCAAACGCCAAAGGGCCGATGACCCGTGCAGTCACTCGGATCGTCACTGCAGGAACCTTAACCGAGGCCGGTTTGCTCGACGAACGGCGCGACGCCCCGGTCGTCGCGCTCGCGCCAGGAAAAGGACGCAACCGATCCCGTTGGGGGATTGCCGTGCTCACCCTCTCTTCCGGTCGGTTCGCCGCGTTCGAATGTTTGGAAGCGACCCTGGAATCGCACCTCGAACGCCTGCAACCCGCCGAATTGTTGTTCCCCGACGATTGCACACTACCCGTCACCCCGGCGACTGCCGTTCGCCCCCTTCCCCCGTGGCGATTCCACGTCACGCGCGCGTTCGCTACTTTGACGGAACATTTTGGCGTTGCCGACCTTGCTGCGTTTGGTTTCTCACCCGAAGAAACGCCGCTTGCGATCACCGCGGCGGGGGTGGCGCTCGCTTTTGTCGCGGAAACCCAGAAAACAGCGTTGCTGCACATCACGACCTTGGCGCGGGAAACCACGGAGCAGTACCTCGCGCTCGACCCCACCACGCGCCGCAATTTGGAATTGACCGAAACGTTGCGGGGGGAAGCGTCCCCCACCCTGCTGTCGACGTTGGATTTCACCCAAACCGCGATGGGGAGCCGTTGGCTGCGGCACGCGCTGCACCACCCACTACGAAACCGCTCTGAGATCTTACGGCGACAGACACTGATCGCGTTTTGGCGTAACGACGCACCACTGCGGCAAAGGGCGAACGAATGCCTGCGGCGGATTGCCGACCTGGAGCGGATAGCCACCCGCATCGCGCTGGGATCCGTTCGGCCGAAAGAACTCGCCGCGGTGCGGGACGCAGCTGAGCCAGTCGCGCACCTCGTTGCGCTTCTCCCCACTGCGGAAGCCGACCCGATCTTTGCGCGCACCCTCGAAGCGCTGCCACTACCCAACGAACTCGTCGCGAAACTGAATGCCGCGCTCGTTGCCGACCCGCCGCTCCTTGCGCGCGATGGCGGCATCTTTGCACCGGGGTACGACGCAGAACTCGACGAACTGCGCGCGTTGCGTGCCGACAGTGGAGCCTTTCTGCTGGCGTTGGAAGCCCAGGAACGGGAACGCACCGGTATTCCCAACCTGAAAGTGGAATTCAACCAAGTCCATGGCTACTACATCGAGGTCAGCAAAAGCCACCTCGACAAAGTCCCGGCATCGTACCGGCGGCGACAGACGCTCAAAAACGCCGAACGCTTCATCACCCCGGAGTTGAAAGCGTTCGAAGAACGCGCACTCGCCGCCCAAGAACAGGCGCTCGCACGCGAACGCTCACTCTACGCGGCTTTGATCGACTGGCTCAAACCGTTCGTGCCCGCGCTGCAAAAAGCCGCTGCGGCACTCGCCGAGCTCGACGCGCTGCTTTCGCTTGCCCACGCTGCGGAAACCTTCGATTGGCATCCGCCGACCTTCGTCGACACACCCACGCTCTCGTTTCAAGCCCTACGCCATCCGGTGGTGGAACGGCAAGTCGACCGCTTCATCCCCAACGACCTCCAGCTGGACGGTGAGGCGCGGCGTTTGCTCCTCATCACCGGCCCCAATATGGGGGGAAAATCGACCTATATGCGAGCCGTGGCGCTCGCAACGCTCCTTGCGCACGTCGGCAGTTTCGTCCCGGCGAAAGCGGCGACGATCGGTCCCATCGACGCGATCTACACCCGCATCGGCGCCTCGGACGACCTCGCTTCCGGACGCTCCACCTTCATGGTCGAAATGAGTGAAGCGGCGTACATCTTGCGCCATGCCGGACCCCATAGCTTGGTTTTGATGGACGAAGTGGGGCGTGGCACGTCGACGTTCGACGGTATGGCGCTCGCGCACGCAATCGCTTGGCACCTGCACGAAAAGAACCGTTCCCTCACGCTCTTTTCCACCCACTACTTCGAACTGACGGAGTTGGCCGAAACCCTCTCGGCATGTGCCAACGTCCATGTCGCCGCTGCCGAATATGGCGGGCGGATCGTGTTTTTGCACGAAGTGCGCGAAGGTCCTACCAGCCAAAGCTACGGACTGCACGTAGCGGCACTGGCCGGTCTTCCTCGTGAGGCCCTTACCACAGCGCGACGCGTGCTCGCAGCGTTGGAGCGGCAACGTCACCATGCGCCACCGGGGCAACTTTCCCTCTTTGACGCGAGCGACGCGATCGTACCGGAACCCAACTCCGCCTCTGCACCGCAGCAGCCCCCGGAATGGCCAGAGTGGCTCGTACCGTTGGCCGAAAAAGACCCGAAAACGCTTCCGCTTGCCGAAGCCGTGGACCTACTCGAGCGTCTGCACGAGCTCCTATCCCATACCCAACAGCCCCATTTCTGACGTTAGGAAGCGGGGACGACGGGTGTCAATTGGGCACGCCACACGGTTTGACCGTTACTGGCTTTGTCGATCTCATCGAGGATCGCTTCATGCGCTGCCAATTCGTCCGGAGCAACGGTCACTTTGGCAAGAACCAAAGTGGCGGGTCGTTGCCACTGCGTCGCAATGCTGGGCGCCCCCTGTGCATCACCGATCGCGTCGATCAGCAGCGACTCTTGGCCCCGTGTCATCGCCAGATAGACTTCGGCCAAGAGCTCTGCGTCCAAGAGCGCGCCGTGTAGCGTCCGGTGCTGATTGTCGATTCCGTAGCGTTCGCACAACGCGTCGAGTGACGCACGCTTCGTCGGGTCGTTCGTCTTCGCCAGCTTGAGGGTATCGACGATCTCGGCGGCAACCGTCTCGACCGTGATCTCCAACCCCACACGCCGCAGTTCGGCGTTGAGGAAACCCAAATCGAACGATGCGTTGTGAATCACCACCACCGCATCGCGCAAAAAGTCGAGTAAAGCGGGCGCAACTTCCGCAAACTTCGGTTTGTCCGCGAGGAACTCGGCGGTAATCCCATGGACCGCAATCGCACCGGCGTCGATCTCCCGCTCCGGATTGAGGAATTCGTGGAAATGGCGCCCCGTGAGCTGGCGACCAACGATCTCGACCGCGCCGATCTCGATCACCCGGTCACCGCGCTTCCAATCGAGCCCGGTCGTTTCCGTGTCCAACGTCACGATCCGCTGCATAGCCTCACCCTCTATCGTCCTTGCTTTTTTGCATTGCCGCGATCGCTTGGCGCGCCAACCGATCCGCCAACTCGTTTCCCTCGTTGCCGTCGTGCCCCTTCACCCAGCACCAGGTAATCGGCAGTTGCGTAGCCAAGTGATCGAGCCGCTCCCAAAGATCGCGATTGGCCACGACATTTCCCGAAGCAGTACACCACTGCCGCGCTTTCCAGCGCGGTAACCATTCGGTGACCCCTTTCTGCACGTACTGGCTATCGGTATAGAGCGTCACCGGAACGGGGCGTTTGAGCGCTTCGAGCGCGGCGATCACCGCCTGCAACTCCATTCGGTTGTTGGTGGTATGCGCCTCGCTCCCTGAGAGTTGCCGCTCGACCCCGCGCCAACGCAACACTGCACCCCACCCACCCGGCCCCGGGTTACCGGAGCAGGCACCATCGGTATAGATGATCACGGAATCATCCATCACGTGCTCCCGTCTGGTTGACGGTCGAAACGGGGCGCCGAGCCGCCAGGCGTGTCGCGCGTAGCTGCAGCTTTTGCCGCCAATTGGGTTCGATCAGACGCACACCGGCCACCCGCTTGATCGCTTCGACGAGATAGACCGAACCCAGCGCAGGAAACCAGCGATCCCCGGCCCATTCCCAGCGCTGCGCCCAACGCGCGTGCCGCGCCCGTGGGAGATAGACACCGAAGCGCCCCAACCGCGTTTCGAAACCCAACACCCGCAGGTGGTCGCGCAAGCGGTGCACCGAAACCGTCGGCAACCGCGGCAACCACCCACTCAAGCGCCACGGGGACCAGGGATTGAACGCTACCCAATAGAGCCGCCCTTCGGGAACCAACACGCGATCGATCTCACGCAAAACCGCGAAAGGATCGTGCGCCACCGACCAGACGAACGGTGCCAGGACACAATCGAGCGAATCGCTGGCAAACGGCAGTTGTTCGTACTCGGCGCATACCGCCGCCCCCGCTGGTGCGACACACCACCCCCAACGCACGCGGCACAACGCCAGCGCGTCGAACGGCAACGGCCCCAGCTGAATCGCGTAAAATCCCACTGCATCGGTCAAAAACGTAGGCAACTGAGCCTGGAGCCATTCACAGACCCGTACGCCAGGCGGCGACGCAAACCACTGCGCCAATTGCGCTTGAGGAGATTCATCCATGGCACACGATCTGCAACTGGTCCCCATTCCGGCATTTACCGACAACTATGTCTGGATTGTACATGACGGTCGAAGCGCACTCGCGGTCGCCCCGGGCGACGCGCAACCGGTACGCCGCTGGTTGGCGGAACGAAACGTGACGCTGAAAGCGATATTGATCACCCACCACCACGCCGACCACACTGGCGGCGCAGTCGAATTGGCCAAGGAGACGGGAGCGACGATTTTCGGCCCGGCAAACGAACCTTTACCACGCTGCGACATGCCGCTACACGGTGACGAAGTCATCGATTCGCCGGGCGATTTGCCGATCGCATTCACCGTGATCGCGGTGCCTGGGCACACCCGCGGGCACATCGCCTATTATGGCAACGGATGGCTCTTTTGCGGCGACACCCTCTTTTCCGCGGGGTGCGGTCGCCTCTTCGAAGGCACGGCCGAGCAACTTTTCGCGTCGCTCGAACGCCTCAAAGCCCTGCCGGATGACACCGCAGTCTGTAGCGCCCACGAATATACCTTGAAAAACTTGGCTTTTGCCGAATGCGTCGAACCCGACAACGATGCGATTCGCGACTATCGCGCGTGGTGCGAATCGCGGCGCGCAGCAAACAAACCGACGCTCCCTTCGACGATCGGACGGGAAAAAGCGGTCAATCCGTTCTTCCGAGTCGAGCGCAAAACGATTGGCGAGCGGTTGTCCGAACACTTCGGCACGATAGCGACGACGCCGCTTGAACGCTTTCGGCTCCTACGCGCCTGGCGCGACCACTTCTGACCCGGTAAGCATTGCGGCGGGTAACACCACGGCGCGGTTGCGTCCCGCTGCCTTGGCACGGTAGAGTGCGCGATCGGCAAGGTCGAGCAGCAACGCAGGTGAATCGACTCTAGCGGTTTTCCCGGGCAACGCGCTCGCGCCGCCGACCGATACCGTGATCGACCGCCCAATCGGGGAATCGGGGTGCGGAATACGAAGCGCGGCCACCGCAGCCCGCATCCGCTCGGCTACGATTTTGCCCCCTTCGTCGTCGACCTCGGGTAACACCGCTGCGAACTCCTCCCCGCCATACCGTGCCAAAAGGTCCCCAGGACGCTGCAACGCACCCGAGAGCGCCTGTGCGACCCGTTTCAACGCATCGTCGCCGCCCAAATGACCCCGTGAATCGTTGTACCGTTTGAAGTAATCGATATCGAAAAGCAGCAATGTCAGCGGTTTTTCGAGCCGCGCGCAGCGTCGCCACTCCTCGGAAAGCCGCGCGTCGAACGCGCGCCGGTTCGCCACCCCGGTGAGCCCATCGACATGAACCATTTCTTGCAAACGGCGATTCGCCTCGTCGAGCCGCTGCGTCAAAAGCAGCAGGCTTTTTTGCGCTTGCGCCAAGCGCTGCATCGCACGTAATTTCGCGGTGAGCACAACCGGAGAGATCGGTTTCGTCAGGTAGTCGTCGCCGCCTGCAGAGAGCCCCGCTTCGATCGCAGCGTCGTCGTTTTTCGCCGACAGATAGATCACCGGGGTCCACTCCCCGTCGCGCTCCTGCGCGCGAATCCGGCGCACCACCTCGATCCCGTCGATTCCCGGCAACAGGATATCGAGGAGCACGATATCGGGGCGCTCGCGGACGAACGCATCCACCCCGTCTTCCCCGTTTTTGGCAACGATCGCGTCAAAACCGAGCGCCTCGAGATGACGGACCAGCACCGCTGCGGTCGTTGCCGTATCCTCCACCACCAGAACCTTCATCTCCTCCCCCTCTGGCGGGCGTCCTTAGCCTTCGTGCGGATGGCCGTGCGCGCGCTCTTCTGCAGTGGCGGGGCGCACCGCCGCAATCTCGACTTCGAAGACCAGCGCCTGCCCGGCAAGGGGATGGTTACCGTCGATCACCACCTTGCCTTCGGCGATATCGGTAATCCGATAGATCACATCTTCTTCACCCGCTTCGGTGACCCGCTCGAATGCCATCCCCACTTCGATGTTTTCTGGGAAAAGCGAAGCATCTTCCACCAAGACCAGGTTTTCGTCGTAATCGCCGAACGCCTCTTCGGGTTGCAATTTCACGGTGAATTTCTCGCCAACGGCTTTGTCGTGGATCAACTCCTCAAGCCGGGGAAAGATGCCGTCATAACCACCGTGCAAATAGACCAACGGCTCCTTTCCGTCGTCGATCACATTCCCGTCGGTATCGAGCACCCGATATTTGAGGGTGACCACCGTATCTTTCGTTACCCGCATCGCTTTTCTCCCAAACCATTCGAACGATTGTATCAGCTCTGCTACAATTACCAACATGAGCCGAGCGTTTCTCACTCCGCGGCAAGAGGCGATCCTACGCTTCCTCACCCGCTTTCACAGCGAACACGGTCGACCGCCCACACGGCAGGAACTGTGTGCAGCATTCGGCTTTCGCTCGCCCAACGCGGCGCAGTGCCATTTGCAAGCCCTCGCTGAAAAAGGGTTGATTGCAATCGACCGTGGTCGCGCCCGCGGGATTCGTCTTCTGGTTGCCGCAGACGCGGTGCTGAACTCCGAACGCGGGGGTACTGCTTCACCCGCAGCGTGCGAAGCAGCGAACACCCACGGTGAAACCGGGTTGCCCGTAATCGGCAAGGTCGCTGCGGGCGCCCCGATCCTCGCGACACCCCATATCGAAGCGTACCACCCCATCGCACCTACCGCGTTTCGTCCCCGCGCCGACTACCTGTTGCGCGTGGTCGGTGACAGTATGATCCATGCGGGGATCCTCCCCGGCGACCTCGTCGCCGTCCGGCAAACCCCGGAAGCGCCGTCAGGGGCGATCGTCGTCGCGCGTATCGACGACGAGGTTACCGTCAAACGTCTGGTTCGCCGCGCTCCCGAAACGATCGAACTGCACCCAGAAAATCCCGATTACGCCCCGATCCGCATCGACCCGACGCGCCATCAATTCGCGCTTGAAGGGGTCGTGGTCGGCGTCATTCGGCCGTCGCTTTCCTGAGTTCCCGTTTCAAGCGCGTCGTTCCTTTCTAGTGTCGTACACAACCAGGCACAGCGGCGCGCGGCAACCGAGTGGGTAATACGGCGCTTCATCGTCAACCGAACCGCCTTGACCGCAGGTTCGTCCAATGTGACGCGGCATTCGCGCAACACACCTTCTCGGAAAAAATGGAATAGCACCGAATCCCTTGGGCGGTAACGACGCAACTGCGTCTCCCAGTTACTGGGGGTTACCCGGATCCGCTCCAGCGCGATCACCTCATCGCGCGGCGCCAAACCAGCCCGTTCGCCAGCACCCCCCGCTAGGACCTGCGCGACCAGCAGACGCCCCGCGTTGCGCTCGCGCTCGTCCCAGCGCACCCCCAGGTCCGGCAGCGTATCGCGTTCGATCTCGACGTCAAGCCCCATGCGATGGATAAGCTCCGTGAGGGGCTCGGACTGTGCGGTTGCAACCTGCTGCGCAAGCCAGCGCGCTAACCGCGGACCGCCATGGTGCGCTACCGCAGCAAAGATCTCACGTTCGGAAACGGAGCTATAGTCAAATCTGGTGTATGACCTGATCAGGCGGCGTTCCTGCTTTCGTCGGTTTCGCGTTTGTCATTGACTTCCACTCCGTCCCTGAACTTTACTCCTTCGACAACCTTGGCAAGGTAGTTGAACCCTCGTATCCGCCGCCAGCGTTTCTGTGCGCTCATTCCCAGTTTGTACAACGTTGCCAGCAGGGTGTTTCGGCTCACGCAGCCTTTGGCCTGGTCACTCCGGTGGCGAATCGTGGCAAAGGCCGACTCAATGGGATTGGTCGTGCGAATATGCACCCAGTGTTCGGCCGGAAAGTCGTAGAAGGCCAGAAGGGCCTCCCGGTCCTTTTCCAGGCAGGTCACCGCCTTCGCGTATTTGGCTTGGTATGTCGCAACGAAATGGTCGAAGGCCTTGTGGGCTGATGCCCGGTCTTCGGCCATCCAGATCTCCTGCAAGGCTTTCTTGACCTTGGGCTGAACGGCTTTGGGCAGGTAGTTCAGTACGTTGGCCGTCTTGTGCACCCAGCAGCGCTGGTGACGGGTTTCGGGATACACTTCCTCGAGCGCCGCCCAGAAGCCCAAGGCGCCGTCGCCTACTGCCAGTTTCGGCGGCACATCAAGGCCGCGCTGCTTCAGCCCCAGCAGCACCTCCCGCCAGCTCTGGGTCGATTCCCGAATGCCATCCTCGATGGTCAGAAAATGTTTCTCGCCCCATTCGTTGACGCCGATGATCACCAGGGCGCACAGCTTCTGGCCCTCGGCCCTCAGGCCGCTGTAGATGGCGTCTGCCCACCAATAAACCCAGCGCACCCCTCTCATGTCCCGCTGGCACCATTCGGTATATTCCGCTTCCCACTCCCGTTTCAGGCGGCCAATCACCGAAGCAGACAGCCCTTTTGCCTCGGGGCCGACGAGCACCTCCAGGGCCTCTTTCATCTGGCCGGTCGAGATGCCCTTCAGGTAGAGCCACGGCAGAGCGGCCTCCACCCGACGGGCTTTGCGCACATACGGCGGCACCAGTGAGGAGCGAAATACCACCGATTCCTTCCCACGGCTGCGCACCTTCGGCACCTTCACCGTTACCGGTCCTACGCCGGTCAGAATTTCCCGCTCCGGCAGATAACCATTGCGAACCACCGCACGGCGCCCCTGTTCGTCTGTCTGCCCCTCATACTTTGCCAGCATCTCGGCCAGCTCCGCCTCGATCGCTTGCTGAATCAGTCGCCTGGCGCCATTGCGCAGCAACTCCGTCAACGAGTCCTCGATACCCCCTGGCATCAACAAAGAAACGATGTTATCTTTACTCATGGTGGCGTGCTCCTTTGCTGTTCATCAGTTCGGTAAAACCGATTTCAGCAGAGTACGCCGCCCTTTTCAATCACTCCGTACACCAGTTTCGAGCATAGCTCTCGGAAACGCCCTGCTCATTCAGACCGTATCGGTGCCACAACTCAAGCAGCACCGCGTCGAGCGAACTCCCGCGAAGGCGCAATTGCCAATCGAGCGCACAAGCTACGATCGCACCCAACGTATAGTAATTCGCAAAAAGGCTTGCGCTGTGCGCATGGGGGCGATAGAGCTTGATCCAAGCGTCGAACGACGCCTCAGCAAGCGGCTGTACCTGGTTACCCGGATTGTTTAGCACACGCGTCAGATCGTCCGACAACAGACGCAGGTAAGCCGTTTCGTCGATGACACCGGCACGGCGCAAAAAGAGGTTGTCGTAATAGGCGGTCCATCCCTCGAAAAGCCAGAGCAAGTGCGTCGGCTGTTCGCGGAAATAGTCATACGTCTGGTAGGTGCGCGGCCGCAACCGCTTCACCACCCATGCATGGAAATACTCATGGCTGAACAACCCAAGGAGCTTGAGGTAATCCGAATGCGGTTCCGTCATGCCCGGCCAGGGCAAATCAGTGCGCGCGGCCAGCAAAACCGAACTGGAGCGGTGTTCCAGTCCACCGTAGCCGTCGTCGGTGAGGTGGAGGTGGAAAAGGTAACGCGAAAAAGGGACGGTACCGAAAAAATCGGCCTGCGCTTGACAAATTCGCTTCAGATCGGCAAGGAGTCGAGCTGCGTCGAAGCGCAACGACGCGCCGGTGCAGACCACTTCATGCGCGACGCCCGCTACCGTGAAGCCGATTCGGTGCATAGGCCCGATAGTCACCGGCGTATCGACCAATTCGTGGTAATTTCGCGCTGTGTACGTACCGAAACCCCGCGCATCGACCGCCTCTGGTTGCAAGGTTGTCGCCACCGTCCATTCGGGGTGCGAAGCGACCGCTGTGAGTGTGAGGCGGCACGGTTCGTCCAAAGCCCACTCAGGAACGACGAAAAGACTGGTACCGTTGAGCAACGCACGGTCACCGCTCAAAAACGCCTCACGCACCGAAAGATCGTACGCCCATACGGTATAGCGGACGGTAGCGAGATCGCCCGCAGCCAAACGGGTGATCGACCAGCGGTTTTTGGCTACCTTTTCAGCGAATCCATGGCGTACGCTACCTGTTTTCGACGTCACCGTCACAGAAAGGGCCCTCAGATGACGGGCAAACTCACGGACCAGGTAGGAGCCAGGAATCCAGACCGGCAACGACAGCGAAACCGTGCCACTGCGTGGTACAGAAAAAGTGAGCGACACATGGATCAGATGATCGTCTGGGTTGGGAAAGGAAACGTGGTAGTGGATCTTCGTCATTCGTCCGCTGCCAGCCAAATCAAACGGTTACGCCCTTCCGCTTTTGCCTGATAGAGCGCCCGATCGGCCCGGGCCAATACGTCGTCGAACGCACGATCCGACGGACCCACCTCTGTGACACCAATGCTACAGGTGTACTGAATGTGATGACCAGAAAACGTCACGCGACGCAGACGAACCTCGCGCAACAGCCGCTCGAACGCGTTTGTCGGGCGATCGTGCAGAACGACCAAGGGCATCACGACACCGAACTCCTCTCCTCCCAAACGTCCCACCTCATCCATCGTGCGAAAATTGGCCCGTAACAGATCGGCGAAATCGCGCAACACCGCATCGCCAGCGCTGTGGCCGAAGGTGTCGTTGATCCGTTTGAAATGGTCGAGATCGATCAGCGCCACCGCCGCACGCTCGTGAAAAGCGCTGCGCACGATTCGCGCAAACAGCGCCTCTGCCCGCTCCATGAACGCACGGCGGTTCGGAAGTCCTGTGAGCACGTCGGTCAAAGCCAACTGACGCAACTGCTGCTCGAGCGCAATGCGCTCCGTAATGTCATGCAGCACATAGACGGAAAAACGCTCGTGCGACAACGACGACGTAAACGGGGTCACGATGCGCTCCACCCATCTCGTCGTACCGTCTTGCGTGTGAACCGCAACCAGCGCCCCACGTTTCTCCCCTGTAGTTGCGGCACCAGTTTCGAGGAAGCGATGAATAAATTGCCCAAACAAATCTGCAGCTTGGCGTGCAAACAACTGCTCGGCAGCCGGATTCACCCAAATGATCCGATCTTCGGCATCACAAATCACCGTAGCCACTGGAGAACGAATCACCGCCTCGGAAAGAAGCTCCTTCCACGCGGCTTGCTCCATCTCATCGGTGACATTGCGACAAACGCCGATCCCGATGCGCGCGCGACCCGTTTGTTCGTCACGCTGCGTGATGCGTCCGCGGTCCTCCAACCAACACCACCCGCCGCGTTCGGTGCGAATTCGATAACGTTCGCAGTAATAGTCACTCGTCCCTTTGACGAGCGCGATCAAGCTCTTGCGCACTCGAGGCCAATCGATAGGATGGACGCGCACCCGCCACGCCGCAAAAGTCAGGGTGATGCCCTCCCCCTTTTGCGCAGGTAAACCCACCCATTGCGCCCAGCGCTCGTCGAGCATGGCGCGTTCGGTAGGAAAGTCGAGCTGCCAAAGCGCCAGATCCGCTGCAGCCAGTGCCCAAAAGGCGCGTTCGAAAGTCGGCTCCATCATAGAACACTAACTGCGAGGGGAAACCGACAATACCCCCATTGCCTCCCCTTCCTGATACAACGCCCGGGCGAACGCCTTCCAAATGGGGCCAGCGTGCAGCTCAACCCCCTCTTGGGCACTATGCGCCATGAGGTGCAACATCAACTGACTCAGCCCAACCAACTCGGCCAAAACCCGTTCCTGCAGTTTGGTGGAATAGAGACAACGGTGCAACGTTTCGCGATCCTGACAATGAAAAATCTCCCGTGCCAAGCGGTGAAGTGCCGCGCCATCCTCCCAGTTGACCCCTAACGCGATCAATTTGGCGGCAATCGCATGTTCCAACAGCGCCACATCGTTCTGCCACTCAGAAAGCACCATCATCGCCCCTTAGGTGAACCTCTGCTCAACGCATTTTACCCGGAATCCCATCCTCATCAGAATTTTTGCGATAATGGTCGCTATCCAAGTGATGGAGAACCGTGATGACGCCCCGCATCGAAGAACCGCTTGCCGACGCGGCAAGCTGGGCAGATTGGTTCCGCGGTCAAATCCCGACGTTGCCCCTTTTGCGCCAGTCGAAACGCAAGATCGACGAGGAAGCGACTCACGCCACCGAAATCAACTTACACCAATTGGCCGAGGTCGTCATCGGTGATCCCCTCCTCACCTTGCGCACGTTGGTCCAGCTCCAACAAAGCAAAAAAGGGGAAACGCGAGAACTCACATCGATCACCAGCGCGCTGATGATGCTCGGGATCCAACCCTTTTTGCACCAAATTCA
The DNA here is from genome assembly GCF_054656675.1 of Hydrogenophilus hirschii. Classification (NCBI taxonomy): domain Bacteria; kingdom Pseudomonadati; phylum Pseudomonadota; class Hydrogenophilia; order Hydrogenophilales; family Hydrogenophilaceae; genus Hydrogenophilus; species Hydrogenophilus hirschii. The sequence goes on along the minus strand of NZ_BAAHXQ010000001.1, from coordinate 825,120 downwards.
CGCGCTTCCTACAGTAGAATCCGCCCTTGCCGATCAACCGGTCGCGCTCAAATGGCTACTCTCCCGCGTCGCTCGAGCGCGAAAAGCCGCGCATTATGCGCACGATTGGGCCGTACTCCGCCGCGACATCAATGCCGAAGAGGTAACCGTTGCAGCGCTTCTTTATGAAATCAACGAGATTCTCCTCTGGCTCTTTGCCCCCAAATTGATGTTCTTGATGCTGTCGCTACGCAAGCGCTTTGCCGACCACCCGATCGAGGTGCTGCAACGCAAAGTGTTCAACACTACCGATCTCGAACTTCGCGACGCGGCCATCGCTCGCTTCAACCTGCCCACCATACTGAAAGAACTGATGAACCCCCAAAACGCGGAAAACCCACGCACCCGGACCGTATTGCTGGCGACGCGCCTGGCGCGGCACCTCAGCCGAAAAGGTTGGCAACACCCCAAACTGGAAGCCGATATCGAAGCGATCGAACAATTGGTGCACCTGAACCGTGAGTTGCTCTTGCGCCGCCTCGAAGCCCCTTACGAAGTCTGGCCCCGCTTTGGCGTCCCCGTTCCACCCACTTCCGAATCCAACGACAAATCGACGAAAGGAAGCGAATCGCAATGATCGACCCCGATACCCTCAAGGCCGAAATCGCGCGCAACGTGGCTGCCGCACTCACCGAAGACATCGGATCGGGCGACCTGACCGCAAAATTGATCGATCCGGAGAAAGAGGCGCGCGGGCGGTTGATCAGCCGGGAACCCGCGATCCTCTGCGGCCAAGCGTGGTTCGAAACCGCCTTTCGGCTGCTCGAACCCGAAGCGATGATCCTATGGTTCGTTCGCGAAGGGGAAAGTGTCGAACCCAACCAGCCTGTGTGCGAAATCGAATCGCGGGCCCGCACACTGCTGACCGCCGAACGGACCGCACTCAACTTTTTACAACTCCTCTCTGGCGTCGCCACGCAAGTCCACCGCTATTGCCGCGCTGTGGAAGGCACCGCGGCAAAAATCGTCGATACGCGCAAAACCATACCAGGGTTACGGCTTGCACAAAAATATGCCGTGCAGGTAGGTGGCGGCACCAACCACCGCATTGGCCTCTATGATGGCATCCTCATCAAAGAAAACCACATCATCGCAGCAGGCGGTATTCGTCAAGCGTTGGAAGCGGCTCAGAGAATCGCCCCGTCGAACGTCTTCATTCAGATCGAAGTAGAAACGCTCGCGCAACTTCATGAGGCGCTTGCCTGCGGCGCGAAAATGATTTTGCTCGACAACATGTCGCTCGAAGAGATGGCAGAAGCGGTCCGTATCACGCAAGACCGCGCGGAGCTCGAAGCGTCGGGCGGCGTCGATCTCGAACGCGTCCGTCAGATTGCCGCAACCGGTGTCCATCGCATCTCGATCGGCCGTCTGACCAAAGACATCCGCGCGATCGATTTCTCATTGCGTCACGTCGAAATTTAGTCGCGTCCCCTCAGTGCATGCGCTTCGATATAGCGCCGCACCGCCTGCGCGTCGGCAGGCAACTCGGTCACTCGCTGCGGCGCCGCTTCGATCCCTTCGAACGGCGCTGGCCGTGGCGGCGCAAAACCCACCGCCTCTTGAATCGTATCGGCAAACTTCGCCGGTTGTGCGGTTTCGAGAACGACGACGGGATAGCGGGAATCGGCCACCTGCTGCGCGACGCGAACCCCATCTGCTGTGTGCGGATCGATCAATACACGGTAGCGCTTCCAGATCGAGCGGATCGTTGCCACACGCCCTTCGTGGCTGTTGGCACCAGAGACAAATCCGAAGCGGCCGATCGTCGCCCAATACGGGGTCGTTTTAAGATCGAACGCCCCTTTTTCCGCCAATTGACGCCACAATGTTGTGAGTGCTTGGGAATCGCGCCCGACCAGATCGAAAACGAACCGTTCGAAATTGGACGCTTTCGAAATGTCCATCGACGGGCTCGAAGTGACAAAAGTCTCGTCCGATCGGCGGGGGCGATAAACGCCAGTGCGGAAAAATTCGTCCAGAACGTTGTTTTCGTTTGTCGCCAAAATGAGTTGTGCAATCGGCAACCCCATCATCCGGGCGATATGACCGGCCAGAATATTGCCAAAATTGCCGCTGGGAACGGCAAAACTCATGGGATCGCCGACGCGACCGACAGCCTGGAAGTAACCGGCAAAATAATAGACCACCTGTGCCGCAATACGTGCCCAGTTGATCGAATTGACCGCGCCCAAACGGTATTGGGACTTGAATGCCTGATCCGCACCCAGCGCCTTGACCACATCCTGCGCATCGTCGAACGCGCCGCGAATCGCAATGTTGTGGATGTTTTCATCCTGGAGGCTATACATCTGTGCCCGTTGAAACGGGCTCATCCGCCCCGCCGGCGAAAGCATGAAGACGCGGATGCGTGCACGCCCTCGCATTGCATGTTCCGCGGCGGAACCAGTATCACCGGAGGTTGCACCCAAAATATTGAGATAGGTGTCGCGTTGGGTCAGAACATATTCGAACAGCGCGCCCAACAGCTGCATCGCCATATCCTTGAACGCAAGGGTCGGGCCATTCGAAAGCTCGAGAATCCCGAAGCGCCCGGGCTCCAACCAAGTCAGCGGCGCAACACGGGCAGCACGCACCGATTCCCGCGCATAGGGATAGCGCGCTGCGTGATAGGTTTCCAAAACGAGTTTCGCCAAATCATCGGAAGGAATTTCGGGCGCAAATGCCGATAGGATGGTATAGGCCAACTCCGCATACGGCATTACAGCCATCTGCTCGAGCGCCGCAAGGGAAAATTGCGGATAGTACTCCGGAACGTAAAGGCCACCGTCGCTGGCAAGCCCTTCGAGAAGAATATCGGTAAATCGTCGTTGTGGTGCTTGACCACGTGTCGATAGGTAGTGCACGAGCCCCTCACAACAAAAAGAAAACCGCGATGAATTATACGTGAAGGCTTTCCGGCCCACGAAGCGTAAACGTCAAACGCCCATCTTTTGGGATGGGCGTTTGGTGTTTGGGTTTGACTGGTTTGGGTTGTTGGGTTGAGTCTGACGATGACCTACTTTCCCGAGGAGTGTTCCTCAGTATCATCGGCGCTGCCTTGTTTCACGGTCCTGTTCGGGATGGGAAGGCGTGGTGCCAAGGCGCTATGGTCGTCAGACTCGAAGCTGGTGTGACGCTTTGGAACGGCGTGTGGGTTTTAGGTAGGGGGTGCGTTTTGGGTGATGTGTGTGTGGGTTTATGTGGCGTTACGGCCATAGGATCAAGCCGGTCGGGCAATTAGTACGGCTCAGCTCAACGCCTTGCAGCGCTTACACATGCCGCCTATCAACGTGGTGGTCTTCCACGGCCCTGATCGGGAAGTCTCATCTTGGGGTGAGTTTCGCGCTTAGATGCTTTCAGCGCTTATCTCTTCCGCACTTAGCTACCCGGCGGTGCCACTGGCGTGACAACCGGTACACCAGAGGTGCGTCCACTCCGGTCCTCTCGTACTAGGAGCAGCTCCCCTCAAACTTCCTACGCCCACGGCAGATAGGGACCAAACTGTCTCACGACGTTTTAAACCCAGCTCACGTACCTCTTTAAATGGCGAACAGCCATACCCTTGGGACCGACTACAGCCCCAGGATGAGATGAGCCGACATCGAGGTGCCAAACACCGCCGTCGATGTGAACTCTTGGGCGGTATCAGCCTGTTATCCCCAGAGTACCTTTTATCCGTTGAGCGATGGCCCTTCCATGCGGGACCACCGGATCACTAGGACCTGCTTTCGCACCTGCTTGGCTTGTGGGCCTTGCAGTCAAGCACGCTTATGCCCTTGCACGTACAGCGCGATTTCCGACCGCGCTAAGCGTACCTTCGTGCTCCTCCGTTACCTTTTGGGAGGAGACCGCCCCAGTCAAACTGCCTGCCATGCACGGTCCCGGGTGGGGATGCACCCACCGCGGTTAGAACCTCGATGGGGCCAGGGTGGTATTTCAAGGACGGCTCCACCGAAGCTGGCGCCTCGGCTTCTTTGCCTCCCACCTATCCTACACAGGCCACATCAAAGTCCAATGCAAAGCTGCAGTAAAGGTTCATGGGGTCTTTCCGTCTAGCCGCGGGTAGATTGCATCTTCACAACCACTTCAATTTCGCTGAGTCCCAGCAGGAGACAGTGGGGCCACCGTTACGCCATTCGTGCAGGTCGGAACTTACCCGACAAGGAATTTCGCTACCTTAGGACCGTTATAGTTACGGCCGCCGTTTACCGGGGCTTCGATCAGGAGCTTGCACCCCATCACTTAACCTTCCGGCACCGGGCAGGCGTCACACCCTATACGTCCACTTCCGTGTTTGCAGAGTGCTGTGTTTTTATTAAACAGTCGCAGCCCCCGATTCTCTGCGACCCCCAAGCGCTTCAGGGGCAAGCCCTTACACGCTCAGGGGCACACCTTCTCCCGAAGTTACGGTGTCAATTTGCCGAGTTCCTTCTGCTGGGTTCTCTCAAGCGCCTTGGTGCTTTGACACCAGCCCACCTGTGTCGGTTTGCGGTACGGTCACCTTGCAACTGAAGCTTAGAGGCTTTTCCTGGAAGCTTGGGATCGCGCCTAGCGAAGAACCGAAGCTCTTCGCCCCGTCACCTCTCGTCGTTGCCGGGCGGATTTGCCTACCCAGCCTGACTACCGGCTTAGACCAGGGCGTCCAACACCTGGCGGCGCTACCCTTCTTCGTCCCCCCATCGCATTGCAAGGTGGTACGGGAATATTGACCCGTTTCCCATCGACTACGCCTTTCGGCCTCGCCTTAGGGGCCGACTAACCCGACGCCGATGAACGTTGCGTCGGAAACCTTGGGCTTTCGGCGAAGGGGCTTTTCACCCCTTTTATCGCTACTCATGTCAGCATTCGCACTTCGGATACCTCCAGCGTGCCTCTCGACACACCTTCGCAGGCTTACCGAACGCTCCCCTACCACGCACACATTGCTGTGTGCATCCGCAGCTTCGGCTCGTGGCTTGAGCCCCGTTACATCTTCCGCGCAGGACGACTCGACTAGTGAGCTATTACGCTTTCTTTAAAGGGTGGCTGCTTCTAAGCCAACCTCCTAGCTGTCTTAGCCTTCCCACTTCGTTTCCCACTTA